>JAFXAP010000016.1 GCA_017516965.1 Clostridia bacterium | reverse complement strand
CAGTAAACATTACAAAGAAATCAACACAGGTAACAGGTTACCAGATTCAGTACTCTACAAGCAAGAAGTTTACAAGCGCTAAGACAAAGACAATTTCAAGCTACAAGACAACTAAGTATACACTCAAGAGCCTCAGCGCTAAGAAGACATACTATGTAAGAGTAAGAACCTATAAGACTGTAAGTGGTAAGAAATACTACTCAGGTTGGTCAACTTACAAATATGTAAAAACAAAATAATGTTACGTAAGTAACTTGCAAAAAAACACTCTCCGAAAGGGGAGTGTTTTTTTAATTGAAAGTTGAAAATAAAAAACGGAAAATTCGACAGCCAAAATAAATTATAAACCGTAGGGACCGACATCCTTGGCGGTCCGTAAAATTTGAAAATTCGTAAGGAACGACCTGTGTCTCGTTCGGTTTTTATAAAAAAACTTGACAAAATAAACTTTTTGTTGTATAACATACTCGTAACGTTACAAAGTAAAAATTTAACAAAAAGGGAGCTGAATGAAACTTCGGCTGAGAGGGGACCCGCGACGCAGTCGCTATGGTTCCGACCTATAACCTGATGCGGATAATGCCGCCGTAGGAGAATAAAAAACACCTATAGCCGCATTACCTGAGGGTAATGCGGTTTTTTGCTTTTTATTTTCGTCAGTGAACGAAAGGAAAAATTTTATGGAAAATCAAAAAAAATTAAACATCAAAAAAATTGCGCTTTGCGGCGTAATGATAGCGTTAGGCACAGTGCTAAGCTTTATCAAGCCATACGAGCCACCTCTTGGCGGCGGAGTTACCGTGCTTTCTATGGTGCCGGTGGCATTTTTGTCTTGTATGTTGGGGTTAAAATGGGGCTTTGGCGCGGCATTTGCCTACTCACTGATACAGCTTTTTATCAGTATGGGCGAGGTTATGAGCTGGGGGCTTTCTGCAGGCGCTGTAGCAGCAACATTTTTACTTGACTACATAATTGCCTATACCGTGCTTGGAATAAGTGGCATTTTTGCTAAAAAAGGCATTTGGGGTATTGTTTTGGGTGTTGCGATCGCTACTGTTTTAAGATTTTTGTGTCATTTCGCTACGGGCGTTTATATTTTTGATATATGGATGCCTGATGATTGGAATAACATATGGCTCTATTCGCTTTGCTATAACGGTGGATATATGTTGCCCGAAATCATACTTACCTGTGTAGGCACAGCCTTTCTTGTTAAGACAAAAGCAATACAAAAAATGTTAAAAATATAAAATTAAAACGGTTACCGATTTTTCGGTAACCGTTTTGTTGTATAAAAAACAAATTTAATGTCGCAGGGGCGGATGCCCACACCCGCTCGAATTTTAATAATCTAAAAGTTCAAGCTCGTAATATGGGTTTCTCGACCACAAAAATCTGCCCTTTTCCTTGCGCTTTTCTTCGGTCATATTGTCGGCGCCCATAAAGGTATTGCCGCAATAAATGCGTTTGGGAGCCAGGTTGATGCCAATGCTTTTAAAGTAAGGACGCATTTTTTCAACTCGGGTTTCAAAATCCTCGTAATGTTTGTTTTTGACGTCGGTCCAACCAACCTCGCTCACCGCAAGCAAACGAACAAAGGTCTGAAAATCAAACTTTTTATCATGTGGTATATATTCACACCACTGTGGCATTTCAACACCCAAAATGTTCGCGTCTTCAAAGCCTTCAAAATAGGGGCTGTAGTTATATGTTTTTGAAAGCGGAATAAGCGAAAAAGCCATATCGGAATAAAAATAATTGTACTGCGTAAGAATTACAGGACCTTTAGTTTTTGACCATTCAACAGCCTTTTCAGCGCCGCGGGTAGTCCACACCTGAGGAATAGCAGTTTGGTCCATTTTGTCGCTGATAATTTCGTTCCAACCGATAGTCTGGCGACCCTTGGATTTGAGATGCTCAACAAGAATATTGTTAAAATATCCGTGGAGTTCTACGTGGTCACGAAGCCCTTCTTTTTTCATAAGCGCCTGACAAGAGGGGCAGTTGTCCCACTGCTCTGATTCAACCTCGTCGCCGCCAATGTGAAAATAGGGCGCGGGGAAGATTTCACAAAGCTCGTCAATAACTGTTTTTATAAACTCGTAAGACTGGGGTTTAGAACAGCAAAGGTTATTTTTAAAAATACCAAAGTGCGGTTCAACGTCTATAATTCTATTGTCACAAGAAATTTCGGGGTAGCAGGCAATCGCGGCGGTTGCGTGACCGGGCACGTCAATTTCGGGCACCACCATAATGTTGCGCTTAGCGGCATAGGCTACAATTTCGCGAGCATCTTCTTGAGAATAAAAAAGACCTCGACCGTATTCACCTTCGTTGTATGTAGATTCCTTATCACGCATATGAGCAACCGAGTATGGAGTACCCTTTCTTATAGCGCCCTTTTCGGTAAGAAGCGGGTATTTTTTTATTTCGATTCTCCAACCCTGGTCATCGGCCAGATGCCAATGAAAAACATTCATTTTAATACTTGCCATATAATCGAGTATTTGCTTTAATTTGTCCATAGACCAGAAATGACGGCTACAGTCAAGCATAAAACCGCGCCAAGTGTATTTTGGAGCATCATTTATAACAACAGCGTCAAAGCTTTCGCCTTCTGCTGCCAATTGAACAAGTGTCATAAAACCGTAAAGCGCGCCTGCTTTATCGGCGCAAAAAACGTTAATATCACCGTTGTTACAAACAATTTTATAACCCTCACAGGCTATGTCTTTGTCAACAATAAAGGTGAGTGAGTTTTCCTCTGCATCAACCGCCTCGGGTATAAGGTGGTCAAAAAGCTCTGCTACTTCGCAAAACTCACCGTAAATTGCTGTTTTTTTAGAAAACCAGACCTTTCCGTCAACATTTTTAAAAAACGCAGGACGTGGAATAATGTTTGCCATAAAAATACCTCCAAAAAGGAAATTGTTTACAGGGGTATAGTATCATAAAGTGTGTTTTTTTTCAAGTGATAACAGAGATAAAATAAGTTTTAACAAAAAACAAAATAAAATATGAAAAAATATTAAAAAATATTAAAAAATGTCAAAATATGTATTGTTTTTCTTGGAAAAATAATATATAATGATTACAATTGGGAGAGAATTGGATTTTCTCAATTTTTAAAAGGATTTTCATTGCATTTTGGGAGGTGCAAAACAAGTGGAAATGGTTAAAAATTTGGCATTGGCCGTAGAAGTGGCAGCAAAAACCGAACCTGCCAGTTGGATGGTCGTGGTAACGGGCGTAGGCGTTGTATTTTTAGGACTTGTGCTTATAATTTTTATTTGCAAAATTATGGGTCTTTTCTTTGTAAAAACAACAAAAGCCGATAACAAGCCCGCGACTGCAGCGGCACCCGCAAATAATGCGGTGATTCAAAACCGCCAGGAAATTATTGCAGCGGTAACCGCAGTATGCGCAGAAGAGATGGGTAAAGACGTATCTGCCCTTCGCGTAATTTCTTTCAAAAAACTTTAATTAACTAAAAATTATAAACAAAGAGGTAAATAAAATGAAAGCTTATAAAGTAACAGTAAACGGAACAGCTTATGAAATCACACTTGAAGCAATTGACGCGGCTGACGTTAAAGCAGCTCCCGCTCCGGCAGCTCCTGCAGCAGCACCTGCAGCACCCGCAGCAGCTCCGGCTCCCGTAGCAGCTCCGGCTCCCGTAGCAGCTCCCGCAGGCGGCGAAACCGTTAACGCGCCAATGCCAGGCAACATTCTTGACATTAAGGTTGCAAACGGCGCAGCAGTTAAAAAAGGTGACGTGTTAGTTATTCTTGAAGCAATGAAGATGGAAAATGAAATCGTTGCTCCTTGCGACGGCACAGTAAACGTTGTTGTAACCAAGGGCGCAGCAGTTGAAACCGGCGCTGTTCTTTGCACAATTGCATAAGAACGCTCTTTAAGGAGTAAAAAAATGAGTGAATTTTTAACTGGTTTAGGTAATTTTTTCCAGACCACCGGTTTTTATCAGTTGTTTGGTAATTTCCTTGATGGCGGATGGAAAAATTTTATAATGATTGCGGTATCATTATTGCTTTTATATCTTGCTATTAAAAAGCAGTTTGAGCCGTTACTACTCATCGGTATTGCGTTTGGTATGTTGCTTACCAACCTTCCCGGCGCAGGTCTTTACCACGGCGAGTTGTGGTCCGAGTTTATGACCGAGGGTTCGCCTTACTATCATAGCTACGGTCATATAATGGCAAACGGTGGATTTTTAGACTATCTTTATATAGGTGTTAAAACTTGTATTTATCCCTGCCTTATCTTTGTAGGCATTGGTGCTATGACCGACTTTGGTCCACTTATCTCTAACCCAAAGAGTTTGCTTTTGGGCGCGGCGGCACAGGTAGGTATTTTTGCAACATTTATCGGTTGTATATTGCTTGGTTTTACCTCGGCAGAAGCAGGTTCTGTAGGTATCATTGGTGGCGCTGACGGCCCAACCGCTATATTTACAACCTCGATACTCGCGCCACATCTTTTAGGTGCGATTGCCGTTGCGGCTTATTCATATATGGCGCTCGTTCCTGTAATACAGCCGCCTATTATGAAGCTTCTTACCACCAAAAAAGAACGCGAAATAGTTATGAAACCGCTGCGTACCCCTACCAAGACCGAAAAAATCATCTTCCCGATTGTTGTTACTATCTTTGTAGCGCTCTTGGTTCCTGATGCAACAGCGCTTGTTGGTTGCTTAATGCTTGGTAACCTCTGGAAAGAATCAGGCGTCGCAGAGCGTCTTTGTAAGACCGCTCAGAATGAGCTTATGAATATTGTAACAATATTCCTTGGTATTTCGGTTGGCGCAACAGCTACAGCTGAAACCTTCCTTAATTCAAATACAGATACAGTTATTAACGTTGGCGGCAAGGCTATTACACTTTTGCGTTTGCCCACACTCGAAATTATAGCAATGGGTATAGTTGCATTTGGTGTGGCTACTGCTACAGGCGTATTGTTTGCTAAGTTTATGAACCTTTTCACCAAGAACAAAATGAACCCACTTATTGGCTCGGCAGGCGTTTCTGCTGTTCCTATGGCTGCGCGTGTATCACAAATGGTTGGTCAGAAGGCTAACCCATCTAACTTCCTTCTTATGCACGCTATGGGACCAAACGTTGCAGGGGTTATAGGCTCAGCCATCGCAGCCGGCGTACTCATCTCTCTTTTAGGTTAAGTTTAAGTTTGAATTAAATCGCCCACAGCACCGTTTTTTGTTCGGGGCGGTATAAATAATACAGCACCACTCACTGCAAAACGGCACTGTGAACGATTTTCTCCAAACCATATAGACTGACTATTTATAATTTGTTATTTATGTATTTTTATAATACAGAAAGGACTAAAAACTATGGCTAATAAACCATTATATATTACAGATACCATTTTGCGTGACGCTCATCAGTCGCAGGCGGCTACCCGTATGCGTATTGAGGATATGATTCCTGCCCTTGAGCGTCTTGACAAAATAGGTTATTGGTCAGTAGAGTGCTGGGGCGGCGCAACATTTGACTCTTGTATGCGTTTCCTTAACGAAGACCCTTGGGAAAGACTTCGCACCATAAAGAAGCATATGCCAAACACCAAGTTGCAGATGCTTTTCCGCGGTCAGAACATTTTGGGTTATAAGCATTATGCTGATGACGTTGTTGATATGTTTGTTAAAAAGTCAATCGAAAACGGTATTGACGTTATTCGTATTTTTGACGCGCTTAACGACCCACGTAACCTTGAACAAGCAATCAAGTCTTGTAAAGAATACGGCGGCATTTGTGAACCTGCTATCAGCTATACCATAAGCCCCGTTCATAATGAGGAATATTTTGTAAAACTTGCAAAAACCCTCGAAAATATGGGCGCTGATGTAATTTGTATTAAGGATATGGCAAACTTGTTGCTTCCTTATGATGCATATTCACTTGTTAAAAAGCTCAAAGAGAGCGTTAAGGTGCCGATTCATTTGCACACTCATAATACAACAGGTACAGGCGATATGACCTACCTTATGGCAACACAGGCAGGCGTTGACATTGTTGACTGTGCGCTCTCCCCATTTGGTAACGGTACTGCAAACCCTGCAACCGAAGCGCTTGTTGCTACCTTACAGGGTACCGAGCGCGATACAGGTCTTGACCTTGAAAAACTTTCTGACGTTGCAACCCATTTCCGTGGCGTTGCCAACAAGATGAAGGCCGAAGGCACACTCGACCCCAAGGTGCTTAACGTAGATGCAAAAACACTTATCTACCAGGTTCCCGGCGGTATGCTTTCTAACACAATTTCTCAGCTTAAACAGGCTGGTAAAGAGGACAAGTTGTATGAAGTTTTGGCTGAAGTGCCAAGAGTTAAAGAAGACTTTGGTTACCCACCACTTGTAACACCTACCAGTCAGATTGTTGGTACACAGGCTGTTATGAACGTTATTTCAGGCGAGCGTTACAAGATGGTTCCAAAGGAATCAAAAGCGCTCCTTCGCGGTGAATATGGCAAGTTGCCCGCTCCCGTTAACGAAGAGGTTCGCAAAAAGGCTATCGGTAATGATGAGGTTATCACCTGCCGTCCTGCCGACTTGTTAGAGCCAGAGCTTGAAAAATACGCGCGTGAGATGAAAGATAAGGGCATTGGCAAGTCTTATGAAGACGTGCTAAGCTATGCTCTCTTCCCACAGGTTGCAGAAAAATTCTTTGCAGTACGTGACGCAGAACCCGTAGATGAAAATGCGGTTCGCGAACTTATTGTAGAGGACCTCTCAAACTAATGCATAATTCACAATGCACAATGCATAATTAACTAAATTAAAAGCACTCACTATAGAGATATAGCGAGTGCTTTTTTAATTGAAAGTTGAAAATGGAAAATTGAAATATTTTATAACATTTTGTTTTATTAAGCCAAATAATGTAAAATTTACTGTACTAAAAACCAAGACTCTGCCTAATTTTTTAGCAGAGTCTTGGTTTTGTTAATATCAAATTGTGAATTGCGCATCACACAAACGGCAATCCGTTTGTGTCAAGTATTGCAGTACGTGTTACAACATAACAATAATATTTGCCGCTTTCTTCAAAAAACTTGTTTAAAAACAGTTCGGGGTTAAGGTTTTCGGTGCTTCCTGCAGGAAGTGTGATTTTTAAAAGAGTATTGCCGTCTTTGATATCTAATGAAAAAGATACAATTTTATCGGCAACCTCTAATTCCTTTATGCCACCCTTTTTGGTTTTCTTTAAAACGGTTATGCTGTCACGACTTAAAAAGTCGTTTAGGTTGTCTTTAAGCTCGCCACAGTCATCAAACAAAATTTCAAAACTTGCCGCCGCAACGTCACCTGCTTTTTTTTGGGGTTGTGATGCGCCAAAAAAGTGTATATACTCAGGGCAAACTGCATTTAGTTTTTCGGGTATGATAGAAATGTCATAATCATCATCTAAAATGCGAATATCAAGCGCATCATAGTCACTTTCAAACCCCAAAGATAATGGTAGCGCAAAGGTCATATAAAGATGTGGATTAAATCCCTCGGTGTACCACACGGGCAAGCCCGCTCTGCGAATTGCTCTTGCCATAAAGCGCGTCATATCAAGATGAGATATAAAACGCATTCGGCCGCCTTTTTTATAAAAAAGTCTAACGTTTTTCAAAGCAAACACCCTTTCCGTAAGAATTTGCGCCACAACCTGCGCAGGACTCGCGACAGTTAGGAGTGGTAACTTCGTTGTGAGCCGCCATATTTTCACGAATTAAAAATTGTTTTGTAATTCGGTAATCAAGATGCTCCCAAGGGGTAATTTCATCAAAACTGCGCAAACGGTTGGCATAAAATTCGGGGCTGATACCACATTCGTCAAAGGCTTCAAGCCATTTTTCGAGTTCAAAACATTCGTCCCAACCGTCAAAGCAACAACCTTTTTTGTATGCCGCTTCGATAACTGCGCCAAGACGGCGGTCACCACGCGCAAAGACGCCTTCGAGAAAGCTTGTTTTGTTTTCGTGGTAATTAAAGGTGATTTTTTTGCTCTTTATACTGTCTTTAAGCAGTGCTTGACGGCGCATCATTTCTTCACGGGTAATCTGCGGTTCAAACTGGAACGGTGTGTGTGGCTTTGGCACAAAGTTTGCCACGCTTATCGAAACGTTCACCGCCTTACCCTTTGGTTTTTCGGGTAGTGAGTAGTAAAGGTCAACAATTTTTTGGGCGAGTTCTGCAATTCCGACAATGTCCTCATCACGCTCGGTGGGAAGCCCCATCATAAAGTAAAGCTTAACTGCGGTATATCCGCCGCGAAAGGCGGTGGCGCAGGTGGTTAAAATATCATTCTCAGTTATGTTTTTATTTATAACGTCACGAAGCCGTTGTGTGCCTGCTTCGGGCGCAAAGGTAAGACCGCTTTTTTTAAGGCGGTTAATTTTTTGCATAAGTTCTTCCGAGAAATTGTCAATACGAAGCGATGGAAGAGAAAGGCTTATTTTATCGCATTCGGTCCAGCTAAGCATTTCGTCAAGCATGGGTTCAAGCTGGGTATAATCGCTGGTCGAAAGGCTCGAAAGCGACATTTCGTCATAACCGGTGTTTTTACAAAGCGCACGCGCCTGACGGTTTACAACCGAGGCGCTTTTTTCGCGAACGGGACGATAGATATAACCCGCCTGACAAAAGCGGCAACCACGTATACAGCCTCTGAAAACCTCTTGAACCGCGCGGTCGTGCACAGCCTCGATAAACGGCACGACAAAACGGTCGGGGTAAAAGGTTTCATCAAGGTTTTCTTCTATGCGCTTTTCTATAACCTGAGGCGCGTCTCCCTTTGGTGTTATAGCGGCAATAGTGCCGTCGTTGTTGTATGAAAAATCATAAAGCGAGGGAACATACACACCCTTGATTTTTGCGGCGGCGCATAAAAATTCTTGCTTTGTGCCACCGTTTTTCTTTATTTCTTTATAAAGGTCAATAACTTCAAGGTCAACCTTTTCGCCCTCACCTAAAAAGAAAATATCTACAAAATCACTAAGAGGTTCAGGGTTGCAAGTACAAGGACCACCTGCAACAATTATAGGGTAAGTGTCGTCGCGGTCACAGGCTTTAAGCGGAATACCGCCCAGGTCGAGCATACTTAAAATATTGGTATATGACAGTTCGTATTGAAGTGTAAACCCTACAAAATCAAAATCACGGATAGGATCGCGGCTTTCAAGCGCATAAAGCGGAATGCCGTTATCTTTCATAACCTTTTGCGCGTCAATCCAAGGCGCAAAAACGCGTTCGCACCAAATGTCATCGCGCGAGTTAAAGAGCGAATAGAGTATTTTCATACCTAGGTGGCTCATACCTATTTCATATGTATCGGGAAAACAAAAGGCAAATCTTACGTCAATTTTTGACTTGTCTTTTACCACCTGATTTACTTCGCCGCCTGAATAACGACCGGGTTTTTGAACTGTAAGCAGCAGTTGTTCTAATCTTTTTTCATCCATAATTTCACCAAACCTTAGTGTATTAAATAAATATTACAATAAATCCTGCGCACTTGCAACGATTTTATTAAAATTTAGTAAAAATATCTTTATTTTTATTGCGCATTGTGTTATAATGCATTATGTATAATTATATGTATTATGTAAATCAAAAAGGGAGGCAAACGGTATGAAAATTAGAAAAGCACTCGCAATAATAATGGCGCTTAGCTTGTCGGTTGTTTTGTGCGGCTGTGACCTTTTTAATAACGCTAATGAACTGTTGTCTCCGCCTGAACTTACGGGTGAAATGGCTCCTATAGCCAGGGCGCTTGAAAAGAGCGCAGGTCCTGATTGCGACCTTAAATATCCTGCCGAAGGTGATTATCGCTCTGCCATAGTTTTAGAAGATATAAACGGTGACGCAATTTATGAAGCCTTTGCCTTTTACAGCACAAGCGATGACGAAATGACAACAATGCACATAAATGCAATTTGTCAGATAGAAGGAAAGTGGACTTCGGTTGCCGATAAAACCACCGTTGCTACGGGTGTTGAAAAAATTGAGTTTTGTGACCTTGATGATGACGGAAACAAAGAAATAGTCGTCGGTTGGGATGTTAACGGCACAAGTGAAAAACAACTTAGCCTTTTCACCTTTGAAGACCGTGTTCTTACGCAACAGTTGGTGCAGTCTTATACAGGCTTTTTATGTTGCGACCTTAACAAAGATAAAAAATATGAGCTTTTTGTTCATTTGCTTAATACAAGCGAAAAAACAAACAAGGCAATGCTCTTTAACTATAACAAGGAGCAAATTGAGCAGACGACTACCTGCATTTTGGATTCAAGTGTCAAAAGCGCAGAAAAACCCATTCTGGCGGCGCTGTCAAACGGTCAAAGAGCAATTTATATTGATGAAATCAAGGGCGTAGGTTCGGTGACCGAGGTGTTGTATTTTTTGGGCGGTGAACTTGTGAACCCATTGCTTGATGAGGAATCACTTGAAAATATATCAACATTCCGTGCGGCATCGCTTCAAACTCAGGACATAAACGCAGACAATGTGTTAGAAATTCCAATAGCGTCTGATTTGCCAAACGCTATACGCGACGGCGAAAAACTTTATTATACAAATTGGTGTTCATTTAACGGCGAACTATTGTCGGTAAAAATGATAACAATTGTAAACACGGTTGACGGTTATTATCTTACTGTGCCCAGCACAATGATAGGGCATGTTGCGGTGTATAAAGATACCGAAAATCATCTGCGAAGGTTTTATCACTATGATTCCGAGAACTCTGTTTTGGGCAAAGAATTGTTTACAATAACTTTGATAAAATCATCAAAGTGGGACAAAGAAGATTTTGACCGTGGCGATATGGTTGAAATCGCAAGAAAAGACGAGACGGTTTTTGTCGCCTCATTGGGTGTTGGCGCCAAGGCCTTTGCAATAACAACAGATACAATTAAAGATACGTTTTATTTAGTATCATAACGGGGGTACGATTTTGAAAAGAATACTTATTGTAGAAGATGAGGCGGCTATACGCGAGTTTGAGGCAATTAACCTTAAAAGAGTAGGGTATGAAACGGTTGAAGCCGGAAGCGGCGAAGAGGCGCTCGAAATATATGACAGCGATACCGAAGGATTTGACATAGCGCTTTTAGACGTTATGATGCCCGGAATGGACGGATTTGCTCTTTGCAAAGAGTTGCGTCAAAGAAGTGATAGCATAGGAATAATAATGCTTACTGCAAAGTCACAGGAAATGGACAAAATAAGCGGTCTTATGATAGGCGCCGATGACTATGTTACTAAGCCCTTTAGTCCAACCGAGCTTTTAGCGCGCGTTGATTCGCTCTATCGCAGGGTTAGTAAGCCCAGCGTAGCCAAGGCTCCGTCTACCGAACTTAAATCAGGTAGATTTGTGCTCGATTTACGCAGTCACGCGCTACTTAAAGACGGTAAAAATATTGAACTTACTCAGGTAGAATTTCAAATTATGGAATATTTCTTTGCAAACCCTGACGAACCCATAAGCAGAACAACCATTTTGCATAAGGTATGGGGCAGTGACTATTTTGGCGAAGAAAAAATTGTAGACGTAAACATTCGAAGACTGAGAATCAAAATAGAAGAAGATGCATCTGACCCTAAATTTATTGTTACCGTTTGGGGCAGAGGCTATAAATGGAGTACAACCGAAGATTAAGTTATTAAAAATTTTCAAGCAGAAAGGTGGGATTGCACAGTGGAAAAACCATTTCATTTTAAAAGTATAGCAATGCGTTGGCTTTTTAAGGTTTATCTTATTATTGCGTTTGCAGTAATTGCTATTGCGGTAATACTTTCGACAATTTTTATAAACCTTGACTATAACAGTGTGCAGTCTCAGGCAATCGATTATGCGCAGGTGTTTGATGGCCTTACCTCCGCTAACAAAGAAAATTTTTACGACCTCTCTATACTGCTTTCAGATGAGTTTGAAAACAAAACCAAAATAGAGGTTCAGGTCATTGATACCACAGGAAGAATTATTGTATCAACAACCGGTTTTCAGCCACCCGATATGGTTAAAGAAGAATATTTGCACGCATTGGATTCCTCAAATGGTTTTTGGGTTTTTCGCGGTGAAAATTCCGGCGGTGAAGAAGTTATGGCCGGCACAAAAATTATACGCGCGTCAAACGGCGAAGTGATGGGCGCATACCGTTGGGTAACATCACTCAAAGCAACAAATAAAAGAATAAATATAACAATATCGTTAATATTTGTGCTGACCGTTTTAGTTTTGGGGTTGTGCGCTTTATCGGGACTGTTTTTCTTAAAAGAAATGGTTACAAAACTGCGTGACGTGGGTAACACCACCCGAAAGATTGCAGGCGGTGACTTTAAAGCCAGAATAGACGTTGAAAGCAATGACGAAATTGGTGAGCTTTGCGAAACCATAAACTATATGGCAAGTGAACTTCAAAATGCCGAAACTATGAAAAATGACTTTATATCATCGGTATCGCATGAGTTAAGAACCCCTCTTACTGCCATTCGCGGATGGGGCGAGACGGCAAAAATGTCACTGGGTACTGATGAAGATTTGGTTTCACGCGGACTTGATGTTGTGCTTAGCGAGGCTGACCGACTCTCAGGTCTTGTTGAAGATTTGCTCGATTTTTCACGTATGCAATCGGGCAGAATGATAGTAAACAACGTTCAACCGATAGACGTATCACATCTGCTGTGTATGGTGGCCGATATGTATACCGAACTTGCTGTCAAGCAGGGTATAGAGCTTTCTTATACTCCGCCCGTTCAAAGTTCGATTGTAATGGCTGACGCCGACCGATTAAAGCAGGTTTTTATAAACGTTATAGACAACGCGGTAAAATATACCGAAAAAGGCGGTCTTGTATTGGTGGCGCAAACCAGAGAAGAGGCTTGTGTGCGAATAGTTGTTAAAGACACGGGTGTGGGTATTCCTGCCGAAGACCTTGACCACGTAAAAGAAAAATTCTTTAAATCAAACAAAACAATACGCGGTAGCGGCATTGGTCTTGCTGTTGCTGATGAAATTATCAAACAGCATCAAGGACTATTGTTTGTCGAGTCAACCGAGGGCGTTGGCACCACAGTTACAATTGTGTTGCCGCTTTACGAAGAACCGGAAGAGGTTCAGAGTCCAGAAGAGATAATTGAGCCGCTTGAAAACGAGCAACAATCGCTTCCGATTGAAGACAATATAATCGAAATAATCGAACAATCGCAAGAAACACAACAAGGAGATATTTAACTTGGCAAAATATACAAGCATTGGCGGTCAGGCGCTTATAGAGGGAATTATGATGAAAAACCCTCAAAAAAAGACGGCGCTTGCCGTGCGCAAACCCGATAAAACCATTGATATAAGTTATATAAACGAAAAGAGCTTAAAGGACAAATATGCATTTTTTCGCCTTCCTGTAATACGCGGCGTTATAACCTATATTGAGACTATGATCCAGGGCTATAAGGTTATGATGAAATCGGCCGACATATCAGGTTTTACCGATATAGAGCAAGAAAAGGAAAGTACAAAAAAAGACTCTGCCCTTATAGGAATAATTACCACGCTCGGCACGGTTTTAGGCATACTTTTAGCGGTGGTTTTGTTTTGGTTTTTACCAACCACCGCCGTTGACGGAATTGAGTGGTTAATAAATTTAAGGTTTGAAAATTTTGAGTTTTCATCACTAATGACAGCGCTGATAACGCAAACAATAAAAATTTGCATATTGGTAGCATATATGTTTGCAATATCTTTTATGAAAGACATATATCGTGTTTTTGCATATCACGGCGCCGAGCATAAAACAATTTTTTGCTATGAAGCAGGGCTTCCGCTTACGGTAGAAAATGTTAAAAAACAAAAGCGTTTGCACCCCCGTTGCGGCACGTCATTTCTCATTTTAATGATACTTGTAAACGTTATTATATCTACCGTCTTATACAGCGCTATACCTGTTATTCGTGACAACAATTTCTATAGATTTGGCGCAGGGTTAATTTTGCTACCCCTTATTTGCGGAGTGGGTTACGAAGTTCTTAAAATTTGTGGTAGGTATGATAATGTCCTTACCCGCATAATATCAGCGCCTGGTATGTGGCTACAAAAAATAACCACCAAAGAGCCCGACGACGATATGATTGAGATTGCTATTGCAGCGCTTAAGGCGTGTGACGAAATTGAAGACGAAACTTTAGAGGAAGAAACTGAAAACAATGACAATATTTGAGGCATACAACGATTGCAAAAGACAACTGCAAACAGCGGGAATAGAAGATTATGTATTTGAGTCAAAGCAGATAATCAAACACATAACGGGCTACACCAATACTCAGATACTTACAAAATACACACAACAACTTACCGAATTTCAACAAAACAATTTAACTGCAATAATAAAGCAAAGATTAATCCGCTACCCATTGCAGTACATAATAGGCCGTTGGAACTTTTTTGGTCGCGAGTTTTTTGTTGGTCCCGGTGTGTTAATACCTCGTTCCGACACCGAAACGCTTATTGACGTTTGTCTTGAATCGCTAACGCAAAAACAAACCCCACGCGTTTTGGACCTCTGTACCGGAACGGGATGTATCGGTATTACAATCAAGGGTGAGCGCCCCGATTCGCAGGTAAGTCTGGTAGAAAAGTATGACGAGGCATTAAGCTTTACAAACAAAAATGCTGAACATAACAAAATAGACGTTAAAATAATAAAGGCTGACGTGTTAAAAACCGAGGGCGCCGAAGGGCAATATGACTTGATAGTAAGCAACCCGCCCTACATTAATGACAGCGATATGAAAACGCTTCAACCCGAGGTTAAGTTTGAGCCCAGCACCGCACTTGAGGGCGGCGAAGACGGACTTTTGTTTTACCGCCACATTGCAAAAGAATACAAAAAGTATCTTGCACCCGGCGGCATTATGGCATTTGAGGTAGGCATAAATCAAGCCGAAGCAGTGTCGCAAATAATGAAAGAAAATGGCTTTGAAAATGTGGGAGTGCGTAAAGACTACGGCGAAATTGACAGGGTAGTTTTTGGTACAGCGAATTAAGTATAATATAACCAAACCTAAGATTTGGAGGAAATAACAATGGCAAAAGAAAAACAAACAAAAGCAGTAGGAACCGATAAATCTGCCGAGGGCAGAGAAAAAGCATTGCAGACCGCAATGGCTCAAATAGAAAAACAATATGGCAAAGGCGCGATTATGCTCCTTGGCGAAAATGCTGCAATGAACGTTGAACACATCAAAACGGGTTCAATGGCGCTTGATATGGCGCTGGGTATCGGCGGTATTCCAAGAGGTCGAATTATAGAAATCTATGGTCCCGAATCATCAGGTAAAACCACCCTTGCGCTTCACTGCGTTGCCGAGGCTCAAAAGAGTGGGGGTACCGCGGCATTTATCGACGTTGAACACGCTCTTGACCCTGTTTATGCATCAGCGCTTGGCGTAGATATCGATAGCCTTTTGGTATCACAGCCTGACAGCGGCGAACAGGCGCTCGAAATTGCCGAGGCACTTGTTCGTTCGGGCGCAATCGATATAATCGTTGTTGACTCGGTTGCAGCGCTTACAACACGCGCCGAAATAGAGGGCGAAATGGGCGACAACCACGTGGGTCAACTCGCGCGTCTTATGTCACAGGCAATGCGCAAACTTACCGGTGCGCTTTCAAAGTCAAACTGTAGCGCAATCTTTATTAACCAGTTGCGCGAAAAGATTGGCGTTATGTACGGCAACCCCGAAACAACAACAGGTGGTCGCGCGCTCAAATTCTATTCAAGTGTGCGAATTGACGTACGCAAGATAGAAACACTTAAAAACGGTAGTGAAATAATCGGTTCACGCACACGCGCCAAGGTTGTTAAAAACAAGGTAGCGCCTCCTTTCCGTGAAGCAGAATTTGACGTAATCTACGGCAAAGGTATTTCAAAGGTTGGCGAAATTGTTGATATGGGTCTTGAGCTTGAAGTGCTCAAGCGTTCAGGCGCTTGGTTCTATTACGGTGAAACCCGTATAGGTCAGGGCAGAGATAACGTTAAGCAGCTCTTTGAAGACAATCCCGAATTTGCCGCAGAAATTGAGGCAAAGGTTCGCGAACGTTATGCCGAAAGAATGAGTAACAAGGGCAAAAAGGAAGAGCCTTCAGACGAAGCGGTTATTATGCCGGTTGAAGCTGAAGTTAAAACCGAAATCAAGCACAAAAAGGTTAACATTGATATAGCGGTTGACGACTGATGAAAATTGTCGAAATAAAAAGAGATAAAAAACATACCGTAAAGGTAACGCTTGATAATGAAAAGGCATTTAACTTTGACATTGATTATTGGAACAGCATTTGCTTTCACGAAAATGACACAATAACCGAGGAACAGTTAAATCACCATTTGCAAGAATCGGAATACATACGCGCAAAAGCGCGTGGAATATGGTTTTTAGACCGCGCCGATTACAGCGAAAAAACGCTTTATGAAAAAATTGTTGCCGGCGGCATATCATCTGCCGCCGCCGCAAGAGCGGTAGCCCGTATAAAAGAATTAGGTCTTATAAACGACCGCAAATTCGCCGAAAGACTCGCTAACTTGATGAGCGAATCCAACATATCAAAACGTGAAGCCTACGCTAAACTTTATAACAAAGGGCTACCAAAAGAAATTATAAAATCGGTTTTAGAAGAAACACCCTTTGATGAAACCGAGCAAATAGCCGCGATAATCGATAAAAAATATCGCGCAAAAATGAACACTAAAGAAAATATACAAAAGGTATATGCGGCGCTTATCAGAAAAGGTTTTTCTTATTCTGCGGTAAGCGAAGCAATTAAAAGATACACAAAAGAACTAGAATATAACGAGGAATATTAATGTATAAAATCAGTATGGTGTCGCTTGGTTGCCCTAAAAATCAGGTTGATGCCGAACAAATGCTATATTCTTTAAGGCAGGCGGGATTTGAAATTGGCGTGCCCGAGGCAGAGGCCGACGCAATAATTATTAACACCTGTGGCTTTATTGAGGATGCAAAAAGCGAAGCAATAGAAAATATAATCGAGGCAGCACAGTACAAAACCGACGGCAATTGTAAAGCGGTCGTTGTTACTGGCTGCCTTGCTGAGCGTTATCGCGACGACGTCACAACCGAAATTCCCGAAGCTGACGTTTGCGTGGGAATAGGCTCTAACGGCAACATTGCCGAGATTGTTAAAAATGCAATTGAGGGCAAGGCTCAAAACAGTTATGGTAAAAAAGAAGACTTAGACCTGAACGCAAAACGAATTTTGGGTGGTTGGCCATTTACCGCATATCTTAAAATTGCTGATGGTTGTGACAATTGTTGCACCTATTGCGCTATTCCTCAAATTCGCGGCAGAATGCGAAGCCGCACAATAGAAAGTTGCGTAGCCGAAGCAAAGCAGTTGGCAGAGGGCGGTGTGCGCGAACTTATTGTTGTGGCGCAGGACACAACCGCATATGGCGCCGACCTTTATGGCGAGAGCCGACTTTGCGAACTGCTTAGCGAGCTTTGTAAGATTGACGGTATTGAATGGATACGCACACTCTATACATACCCTGAACGCATCAGCGACGATTTGTTAAATCTTATTGCAAAAGAGAAAAAATTGGTAAAATACTTAGATATTCCTATTCAACACTCATGTGGTGAAATACTTAAGCGTATGAATCGCCGCGGAGATAAAGAGTCGCTTTTGGCGCTTGTTAAAAAAATAAGGGCTACTGTTCCCGGCGTCACCCTTCGCACTACGCTTATAACAGGGTTTCCCGGGGAAAGCGAAGAACATTATGAACAGCTTCACAGCTTTGTTCGCGAGGCTAAGTTTGACAGACTTGGTTGCTTTACCTATTCTGCAGAAGAGGGCACTATAGCGTCTGAACTTCCTGACCAAGTAGATAGCCAAACTAAACAAGACCGCGCCGAACACATAATGGAAACTCAGCTTGATATAGCATCGGCTAAAAATGAGGCAAAAATCGGTACAGTTCAAAAAGTGCTAATTGAAGGCTGGGATGATTACATTAAGTGTTATTACGGAAGAAGTGAGGCCGACGCTCCCGAGATAGACGGCAAAGTTTTCTTTATGGCAAAAAATCAACTTGTAATCGGCGATTTTGTCGATGTTCAGATTAATGACGTTTTAGAGTATGACCTGTTAGGAGAACAAATATGAACACACCAAACAAATTAACACTTGTCAGAATGATTGCAACGCCTATCTTTATGGCAACAATGCTCATAAATTTTCCCTATCATTATTTAGTGTCGCTCATACTTTTTGCTCTGGCTTCACTTACCGATATGCTTGACGGAAAATTGGCGCGAAAAAACAATCTTGTTACAGATTTCGGCAAGTTTTTAGACCCACTGGCTGATAAAATGCTTACTACAGCGGCATGTTTAGGTTTTATGTTTTTGTATTCATCTGCAGGTGGAAATTACGGTTGGCAAATGACCGCAATTGTTTTCATTATATTGTTTCGCGAGTTTATGGTATCGTCATTGCGACTGGTTACCGCAAAATCAGGTCTTGTTGTAGCGGCAAATATCTGGGGAAAACTTAAAACAGTATCTCAGATGCTGGGTATTATAACAGCGCTTGCGTTTTACACTTTAATTTCGGATTTTGGATTTACACAAATACAGGGTATTTGCGATATAATAATAATGGTATTGTTCTGGATTTCGGCAATTCTTTGCCTGATTTCCGGCATTATATATCTTTATGAGTGTAAAGATTACATAAACCCTTCAAAATAATCCACGGAGTTGGTATAATTGTTTGATCTATTAAGAGAAGATATAAAGGCAATAAAAGACCGAGACCCAGCGGCAAAATCTTCGTTAGAAATTTTTCTGCTTTATCCCGGACTTAAAGCTATCAGAATGTATCGTCGCGCGCACAAGCATTATTTAAAAGGACACTCTTTTAGGGCAAGATACATTTCACAAAAAGCGGCGCGAAAAACGGGTATCGAAATTCACCCCGGCGCTACAATCGGTCGAAGACTGGTTATTGACCACGGCACAGGAATAGTTATCGGTGAAACTACCGAAATAGGTGATGACGTTCTTATCTATCAGGGTGTAACACTTGGCGGTACGGGTAAAGACGTCGGAAAGCGTCACCCAACCATAGGCAACCGCGTTATGATAAGCGCAGGTTCAAAGGTGTTAGGACCCATAACCATTGGTGATGATTCGCGTGTGGCGGCGGGTGCGGTAGTGCTTAAAGACGTTCCGCCCAATTCTACTGTTGTGGGTGTGCCTGCAAAGGTTGTGCGTCAAAACGGTAAAAAGGTTGACATTAAACCTCTTGACCAGATTCATATACCCGACCCTGTTCAAATTGAACTTGACGCTTTGAACAAAAAACTTAAAGAACTTGAAGCAAAGATAAAGGAGTAACCTCATTATGAAAATATTTAATACATTAACAAGAAACAAAGACGAACTTGTACCAATCACACCAGGCGAAGTTAAAATATACGCCTGCGGACCTACGGTTTATAACTATATTCACATTGGTAACGCACGTCCGCTTTGTGTTTTTGACGTGTTGCGCCGTTATCTTGAGTGGCGCGGTTATAAGGTAAATTTTGTTCAGAATTTTACAGATATTGATGACAAGCTTATTAAAAAGGCAAACGAAGAAGGTATAACTGTGCCCGAGGTTGCCGAGCGCTTTATAAAAGAATTTTGGGTAGATGCAAAGGGTCTTAACGTGCGTGAGGCTACCACCCATCCAAGAGCTACTGAGAACATTGATGAAATTCAAAGAATTATCAGCGAACTTGTAGAAAAGGGTTTTGCATATACTGCGGGCGGTGACGTTTATTTCCGCTCTAAAAAGTTTAATGAATACGGCAAACTCTCTCACCAGCCACTCGAAGACCTTGAGGCAGGCGCACGTATCGCAACCGATGACATTAAAGAAGATCCAATGGACTTCTGCCTCTGGAAAGGCGCAAAACCGGGCGAACCTTACTGGGAGTCACCTTGGGGAGACGGTAGACCAGGTTGGCATATTGAATGTTCGGCAATGGCTGAAAAATATCTTGGCAAAACCATTGACATTCATTGCGGCGGTTTAGACCTTATATTCCCACATCACGAAAACGAAATAGCGCAAAGCGAATGCGCAAACGGCTGTGATTTTGCTCATTATTGGATGCACAACGGATTTATCAACGTTGACAATCACAAAATGTCAAAATCACTTGGCAACTTCTTTACTGTTCGTGACGTTGCCGAAAAATATGGTTATGAGCCAATCCGCTATTTGATGATTTCTTCACAGTACCGCGGACCTATCAACTATTCTGTTGATATAATCGAACAGGGCAAAAATGCGCTTGAGCGTCTTTACACCTGCCGCAATAACATTGATTTTGCTTTGCAAAATGCGGCGGACGGCGGCGAGATTCCCGCATTTGTTGAAGAAAGAAAGCAGGAGTTTATCACTGCTATGGATGATGACCTTAATACTGCCGACGCACTCGCCGCAGTATTTACACTA
Source organism: Clostridia bacterium (assembly GCA_017516965.1). Classification (GTDB taxonomy): domain Bacteria; phylum Bacillota; class Clostridia; order Oscillospirales; family Acutalibacteraceae; genus UBA737. Next base: position 102,016 of record JAFXAP010000016.1, on the reverse strand, counting down.
GTTCGTGACATAAACACAGTTATTGCAAACGGTGCTAACAAAGATACGCTTAAAGCATGCGCAGACATTTTTGATGAGCTTACAGGCGTGTTGGGTCTTGTTTACAACAGAAAAACCGAAGCGCTTGACAGCGAGATAGAAGAACTTATAGCAAAGCGTACCGAAGCGCGTAAGGCTCGTGACTTTAAAACTGCAGATGAAATTCGTGACAAATTAAAGGAAATGGGTATCATTCTTGAAGATACACCACAGGGCGTAAAATGGACCAGAGCATAAAACGCGAACCAATAGGCGACGGCAAGTTTATATATGTTTCACCGCATCACACCTTTGGTACCGATGCGGTATTACTTGCAAATTTTGCAAAACCAAAACAAAACGATAAACTTGTTGACCTTGGAACAGGTTGCGGAATAATTGCGTTTTTAATGTTGCGCGACAATAATTGTAACTCGGCATACGGCGTAGATATATCAGCCGAAGCTATAAGTCTTGCGCAAAAAACGGGGCAGGAATATGACTTTGATAAATTTATACCCGTTTTATCGGATTTAAAGGACTTAAAGGGCAAGGTGCCCTTTGGCTCAAACACGCTTGTTACCTGCAACCCTCCCTATAAAGCACCGGGCGCTGGAATTAAAAACCCCGACAGCGTAAAAAGTGTTGCGCGGCACGAGGTTGAATGCACACTCGAAGATATAATTGCCACCGGCGCAAAACTTTTGCAAACAGGCGGCCGACTTTGTATGTGTCAGCGTCCCGAGCGTCTTGCAGAGATGATGTACCTTATGCGAAAATATAAGGTAGAGCCCAAAAGACTGCGACTTGTGTGCAAATGCGTGGGGCAGTCTCCCTGGCTTGTGCTTTTAGAGGGCAGACGTTGCGGCAATGCGGCGCTTACAATTGAGCCGACACTTTATGTCGAGGATGGACAGGGTAACTTTTCTGAGGAAATGATAAATATTTACGGAAGTTATAAGGAAGCGTATTTATAATGGCTGGAAAACTTTATATAGTGGGCACTCCTATAGGCAACTTAGAGGATTTTTCGCCACGCGGAAGAAGAATTTTAAGTGAAGTCGATTTTATTGCGGCAGAGGACACTCGCGTTACAATAAAATTGCTTAACCATTTAGGAATTTCAAAGCCAATGGTTGCCTATTTTGAGCATAATAAAAAAGAACGTGGCAACACTGTTATAGAAAAGATTTTATCGGGCGAAAGTTGTGCAATAGTTACCGATGCAGGTATGCCTGCAATATCAGATCCGGGTGAAGATTTGATTCGTGAATGTCACGAAAGAGGAATTGAGGTTGAATCGGTACCCGGACCCACGGCGTTTGCTACGGCGTTGGCGCTATCGGGAATGAATAGCGGAAGATTTTGTTTTGAAGGATTTTTATCGGTTAATAAACCGTCCAGAAAACAGCATTTAGATGAAATAAAAAATGAAAAGCGGACAATGATTTTTTATGAAGCTCCGCACAAACTTATAAAAACACTCAACGATATGTATGCGACATTCGGTGAGCGCAACATAGCAATTGTTCGGGAAATTACTAAAATTCACGAAACGGTAATGCGGACAAGCTTTAGCGAAGCAATAGAGTTTTACAAACAAAACGAACCAAGAGGCGAGTACGTTTTAATAATTGAGGGGGCAAAGGAAGAAACTGTTAGTTATACGTTAAGTGATGCAGTAGTTCTTGCAAAAAAACTAATGAATAACGGTATGTCGACGTCTTTAGCGGCAAAAGAAGCGGCAGCAACAACAGGCATAAAAAAAAGCGAAATTTACAAACAAATGCTTGATTAAAGAGGCGAACGCATATGAGCAACGAAAAATTTAACCCTGATAAAAAACACGAGGAATACGAAGACATAGTCTCTGACACAAGTCTTATCGGCAGGTTTGATTACGAGGACATCAGTTCCACATCGGGAGGCAAACGTGAAAACGAACGCCGCAAAGTAAACACACGCAAAAAAATGACAACAATCATTCTGTCGAGCTTGATTTCGGCAATAAGCATTTTTTTGGTTTTCTGTTTAATACTTCCGACCTTTTTTCCAGGCGCTTTTTCAAAGCTTTTTCCCTATAACTATAACCACATAACAAGCGATAAGGAAGAATTGGGTTTTTCAGGTGTTAAAGATAAAAGTGTTATAAACGTTGCTCTTTTTGGCGTTGATTCGCGTGATGAAAATATTTTTAGCGGTAACACCGACAGCATTATGATTTTAAGCCTTAATACCAAAAGCAAAAAGGTGAAGATTTTTTCAGTAATGCGCGACACACTTGTTCCAATGCAATATGACGGCAAAAAATATTGCGGAAAGATAAATTCCGCATATTTAAAAGGCCCCGAACACGCGATAAAGACTTTAAATCAGGTATATGATTTAGATATATCAGAATACGCAACGGTAAATTTTTTTGGTATGGTAGATATAATTGACGCCGTAGGTGGTATAACGGCAACCATAACCGATGATGAACTTAGATGGAAGGGCAAAAATCGTCCTAACCTTAATAACTGTATGGACGAAATATGCAAAGAAAAAGGGCTCGACCCTAAAGAATACTATATAAAGGAATCGGGCGAACAAACGCTTAACGGTGTTCAGGCGGTGGCTTATGCGCGCGTGCGTCACTGCACAAGCACTTGGGACACACGCGACGACTTTGGTCGTACCGACCGCCAACGCCACGTTATGCAATCTCTTTTTAATAAGGCTATTTCTATGAGAAAAACAAGATACGTTTCGCTTGTTAAAGCGCTTATTCCTTGTACCGAAACCTCACTTTCTTATGGTGATATAATGGGGCTTTCAACAAGCGTGCTGTTTGGGTCGCCCAGCTTTGAGCAGTTCAGATTACCGCCCAGTGAATATCAAACCCAAATTTTAATGAAAGGTCCTTCAGGCTTTGGCTCTATAATATATTATGACCTTGATTATATGGCAAAATTAGTAAATGCGATTATTTATGAAGACGAAAGTTTTGAAAGTTATATTGCAAAACACCCGGTCACAAAAAAAGATTGGTATAGAAAATAAACAGTAAAAAATGACCATAGATGCAAAAAAGGAGATGTAATCGTGAAAAGGAAGGCAACCAACTGTGAAACGTGCGCTAATTATATATATGATGAACAGTGTGATGAGTATTTTTGCGATTGTAATCTTGACGAAGATGAGATGGCGCGGTTTTTAACCTCGCAAACATACAACTGTCCGTATTACGATTTTTATGATGAATATAAAATAGTTAGAAAACAAAACTGAAAGGGGATAAAAATGTTTAAGTTTTATGCTATAATAGCGGCGGCTCTTACCCTTGTTTTAAATATTCCGTTTGATATTTTCAGACAACCATATTCCTGGTGGGTAGTACCACTTGTGTTTGTGGGTTTGATAGTGCTGCTTGTGCTTTTGCACGTGGCAGTATTAGCAATAAATATTGCGCTTGTAAAACTTGAGCGTCCGCCACGCGACACGAACTTTTTCAGGTGGCTTGTAAACGGCTTTTTAAGAATAGCGCTTCCTGTTTTGGGTGTAAAGGTGCATATTACAGGTAGCGAAAAAATACCGCAGGACGAACCGTTTTTGCTTGTGTGTAACCATATACACGACCTTGACCCTGCAGTAATTTATTATGCAGTGCCCGATTCGCGACTTGCATTCATAGCAAAAAAAGAGGTTCGCGAACTGTTCCCCTTTGTTTATAAAGCGTTACATAAACTAAGCGGTTTGCCAATAGACCGTGAAAACAATCGCGAAGCGGCAAAAACAATCATAAACGCTACAAGACTTATTAAGGAAAAAACAAATTCCGTTGCGGTTTTTCCCGAAGGATACGTAAGCCTTAGCGGTGAATTGTTGCCCATACGTAACGGCGCTCTTAAAATTGCTACCAAATCACAAAGCAAAATTGTGGTTTGCACCCTTTGGGGCACTAAGCAAATACCAAAAAATTTGCTAAGACGAAAAACCGACATTTATTTTGATGTTTTAGAGGTTATTGATACTACCGACAATGCTCATACAGCAGAGCTTGGCGAACAAATCCACACCTTAATGGCAGAATCTTTACAAAAACGCAAATAAAAAAAGCCCTACTTGTTTTTACAAGTAGGGCTTTTAATAATCAGCATTAACCGTTAAACTCATTTGGAAAAACCAATACATCGGGACAGTGATTTTTTTGCTTTTCGGGTGGCGGTAGTTGCATATAATCGCCATAAAACGCAGTAAGGATTTCTTCAAGATTATTTGGAAAATACATAACGGTGTCTTCAAACTTTTCTTTTCTTAACGGAAAGGTTTTTTTCTTGTCAAAAATTGAACCGTCCAATTGTTGCCCACAGCAATAGGCATAAAGTCCCGTGTCGGTGTGGTTGTATTTGGTGCACTCTTTAATGCAAAGTTTATATAAAAACTTGTGCGAAATAAAGAACACGTTTAAAAACAACCATATTGCCGCTGTGACACAGTGGGCAAGCTTTGCCTTTAAACCGCCAAACGGCAGATGTGGAAAGGGAATGTGCTTCATAATAAGAATTTTGCTAAGAAACCAGGTGCTTCGCAGGTGTTTTTTGCGTAGTTTTTCATCGGTAGGGGTGTAGTCGAGGGGGAATATATCTAAAAAAATACCCTTAGGGTAACTTCCGTATTTGTCTTCGGTGGTTATAAACTGAGAATCGTTTATGATTATGTGTGTGTTCATAACAGGAAAGTCATTATACTTTGCGGCGCTGACAATGGTGTACTTATCACTATAATCGCGTTCAAAAATCTCTACCGCCTTTTCGTACTGATCACGGGGTATGGCAAGGTCTATATCGTCATCCCAGGGTATAAATCCCCCGTGGCGCAAAGCTCCGATTCCGGTGCCGGCAAAGCCAAAATATGACAGGTTGTTTTCTTCACAAACCTTTGTAAAATCATTTAAAATTTCAAGTTCACAGCGTTGAAGTTTTTTTAACACTTCAGGATCATATTGACCGGACATATAATCACCTCCACAAACAATGTATACACAAAAATATTATACTTGTAATAAATAGTTTTGTCAATAAATACGCGTCGCGCGATTGTGAGTTGAAAAAGATAAAAATGTATGGTATAATTAACCTAATTATGTAAATATTTACGAGGTGCGTATGCAAAAATTTGTTTATAAATTACCTCAAAAATCCGAAAAGAAAAACTTTGTTTTTAATATGCTTGGCAGTCTTGCAAATGCCGCCGTTTCGTTGGTTTTAATGGTGGTTGTAAGTCACGTTTGCGACGACACATTGGCAGGTGTTTTTTCCCTTGCTTTTTCTACTGCGCAGATGATGTACACCATAAGCGTGTTTGAAATGAGGAACATTCAGGTTACCGACGCTAAAGGAGAGTTTTCTTTCGGCGGTATTGTCACATTCAGAATAATAACAACAGCAGTAATGTGGTTGTTTTTTATTGCCTTTGCTTTTTTTAAGAACTTTGATAAAGAAACTGTAATTGTTATGGCAATTATTACGGCATATATGACGGCGTTTTCTTTCTCTGACCTCTTCCAAGGAAATTTGCACCGAAACGGATATCTGAGTCTTGCCGGTCGCTCACTCGCGTGTCAAGTATCTTTGATGGCGATTGTGTTTACAATAACATTGATAATAAGCAAGAAACTTATTTTTGCAGTAATTACGATGCCAATTGTAATTGTTATTTGGGTGATTTTGCACGACCTACCACTCAATAATAATTTTGATGTTATAAAACCAAAGTTTAATTTGCAATCACAAATTAGGATGCTTTTGTGCGCGGCGCCGTTGTTTTTGTCGTCATTTATGCATCAATACATTTTTAATTCACCTAAATACGCAATTGAAGATGTGCTTACTAAAGCCGATCAGGCGCATTACGGTTATCTTGTAATGCCGGTATTTGCAATAAATCTTCTCAGCATATTTGTTTTTCGTCCACAGCTTATTTCACTTTCAAAAAACTGGGCAGAAAATAAATTGACATCATTTATCAGAACAACCATAAAATTATATGTATGGGTTATCATTGTTACAATAGCGGCGCTTATAGCAGGACGTTTGTTGGGAATTCCTGTTTTGGAACTTCTTTATAATGCAGAACTTTCTGACAAAACAAACGTATTTATGATATTATTGCTGTCAGGTGGATTTAGCGCGGCAAGCACGCTAACCCTTACCTTGTTTACCACTATGCGAAAACAATATCTTTGTTTGATTGCATATGCTGTAACCATTGTTTTTGCACTCATAATGCCTCGCATATTTGTAAAAAATCGAGGCTTGATTGGGGCTGCGGAGGCATATCTATGTGAAATGGTATTGCTTTTTGCGGTTATGGCTATACTGTTTGTTATAGTAATAATTAACAGCGTCTTAAGAAATAAAAAGCGGGGAGAGAAAACCGATGTTTGAAAAACTTAAGGGTAAAAAATATTTGGTAACAGCATCGACAATAGCTTTTTTGTTGTCGTTGCTTGTTTGCGTTTCAATCTTTTTGCCTAAAAACATTGGAAGCGTTTTAACAATACCTTTTCCACCTGTTGAACAACTTACCATATCTCAAATCGAATCACAACATTCCTGCGTTTTGGAAAAATCGGGCAAATATGTCATAACAGGTGAGGATCCTCAGATTATTTTTTCCTGCACAAAACGACAAATAGAGTGCATAAGAATAAATATTGAAAAGCAAGCCACAGAAAATGTAAACATCGAGGTGTTTACAGCTTATGAGGATGGCGTTTTTTCTCCGCAGAGGCAGTATAACGTTTCTGTCTTTAAAAAGGAAAGCAGCGCGGTAGTTGATTTGCCTGCGGGTGAATATAGCTTTATAAGAATTGATATAGACACAGAGGGTGTGTATTTCAAAAGCATAGAGGTATTTGATCAGCAGCCTCAGGCAGTTCCATTTATTCCTGAAAGAAAATTCAGCGATTACCTAAAGGCGTTGCTTATTCCGTCGGTTATTGCGTGGCTGGTTTGGAAGATAGAAAAATACACCCATTCGTTTGAATTGGCGCTTAGAACAGTCAAAAAAAATAGATTTAAAATTGCTCAGTTTATTGTGTTTTCCATAGTGGCTGTCCTTGCGGCAATTATGCTTGAAATGATTGTCGGGCTTATTTTGACACGCGGTGGATTTAATAAATACAGATGCATATTCTTGTCGGGCATAGCCGAACTTATATACGTATTTATTTTCAGCAAAAAAAATCTTGCCCAAAAGGTAGAAAATGTTTTTTTACCGGTAGCGCTGGTGGTAGGCCTTGTTATGCTTTTTGCTTCGCCAATAGTACACGCTTCGTGGGACCTTGACTCGCATCACCCACGCGCAGTTGGTATGTCTTATATGGGCACAGTTTATGCAACAGGCGCCGAGCAAGAACTTGACGTAAGCGGCGGCAGTGAGCTTATACGACTGGAAAAAAACGCAGAGGGAAAGGTTACGCTGCCTCGTGAGGTTTATCAAGCAAGACTTGCGCGTCTTGAAGAGTTAGACCAAACGGTTGTTGGTGAACGTGATGCTATATTTTCTATATCGCATCTGCCTTCGGGAATATTTATGGCAGTCGCCAGAACCTTTGACGCAGGCTTTGCAACAAGATATAACTTAGGTAGACTTGCTAATTTACTGGTTTACGTATTTGTTTGCTATTTTGCAATAAAGAAAATAAAAAGCGGCAAGATGATACTTGTTACAATTTCTCTTTTTCCAACAAACTTGTTTATGGCAACCAATTATGCATATGACCCTTGGGTAATAGCCTTTTCAATGTTGGGCATAGCCTATTACGTTAATATACTCCAGCACCCAAAAAGAATAATTAAAACCTGGGATATTATAATTATGACGGGCGCTTTTGCCGTGGCATCATTACCAAAACTGGTTTATATAGTTATGATGGCGGTTCCCTTATTTATGTTAAAGGAATGGAGCGGCAAAAGAGAAAAACGGGAATATTACACCATTTTGTCAATGGTGTTTGCCGTGGTTTTTGCCTACTTCTTATTTGTGTCTTTTTCAAAATTAGGCGGTCCGGGAGATGCCCGTGGCGGAGATGTAAATCCACAACTACAGTTGGATTTTATACTCAAAAACCCAATAGCCTATTCAAAAATCTTAGGCAAGTTTTTGTTTAAATATCTATCATATAAAAATATGTATGGGTACATTTCAACCTTTTCATACTATGGTAACGGCAGATTGGCATTTGTGTTTATTGCGCTCATAGCCATTACCGCGCTAACCGATACAAATCCAAAAATCAAGTTTAAAATACCAACTATTATAAGAATTTGTTCGGTTGTTTTGTTCATAGGTGTAAACGCGCTTATAGCAACCGCGCTTTATATAGATTACACACCGTTTGGCAGTGCGGAAATACTGGGTTGTCAACCCCGCTATATAACACCGCTGTTGGCGCCTCTGCTTTTATTGGTTACAGGTTCTCGTTGGAATATAGTAAAAAACAAAAAGTTATATAATGGCGCTATATTGGGTATTGCCGCCGCGACGGTAATGCTTGAAAGCTACTCAATGATTATAAAAACAATGATTTAGAGATGATATGATGAAAAAATCTTTTTGTCTTTTTTGCGCTAACTATCTTCCCAATATTGGCGGAGTAGAAAGATATGTCCATAATCTCGCTAAACAATTAATATTACGCGGACACGATGTAACGGTTGTAACGTCAAATGTTTTTGGATTGCTTCCGCATGAGATTGACGAAAACGGTATAGAAATTTTTCGCTTACCCTGTCACAATTTTATGAAGGGAAGATATCCCATTTTAAAAAGGGATGCCGAGTTTGAAAAGCTTGACAAGCTTTTATCTCAAAAACATTTTGATTTGGTTGTTATAAATGCGCGGTTTTATATTCACAGTCTTTATGCGGCCATTTTTGCGCAAAAAAATAAAATCAGGTGCATAACAATTGAACACGGTTCAACCCACCTTTCTGTAGACAATAAGGTGCTTGACTTTTTTGTAGCGCAGGTAGAACATTTTGTAACAATGCTGTTAAAAAGAAAGTGCGACGAGTATTATGCCGTGTCAAAAGCGGCAGGCAAGTGGTCGGAGCATTTTGGTATAAAATCAAAGGGTGCGCTATATAACGCTGTCGACATAAACGCCATCGAAGCTGCGCGTGAAAAAAAGGTGTTTGATTATCGCAAGGAATACGGCATAAAAGATACGGACATCGTAATCACATTTACCGGTCGACTGTTAAAAATCAAGGGCGTTTATGAACTGCTTGACGCTTTCAAACGGCTAAACTGTCAGAATGCGTATCTGTTTTATGCGGGTGACGGACCCGAAATGGAACAACTTAAATCAAATGCAGATGATAGGGTTGTTTTCTTGGGGCAAATTGATTTTGAGCATATAGTTTCTTTACTTGATGCGTCAGACATATACTGTATGCCGTCGGTATCAGAGGGAATGTCAACCTCGGTTTTAGAGGCGGTTGCAACAAATACATTTGTAATTACAACCTATAACGGCGGCGCACGAGAATTGATAAAAAGCGAGGATTACGGCATTATAACCAAGGCTAACACCGCAGACCAAACAAAACAGGCGCTAGAGCGAGCGCTTGATAAAGAGTATCGTGACAGCGCTGTAAAAAAAGCGTATGTCGAGCTGCTTGACGGTTTCACTTGGCAAAGAACTGCCGAAAAAATAGAGAGTTTAATAAATTAAAGGGGATTAGAATGAAGGTTCTTCTTATTATTCCGGCTTATAATGAGCAAGACAATATTGAGCGGGTAATTGCAACACTCAAAAGAGATTGTCCGCAGTATGATTATCTGATAATCAATGACGGTTCAAGCGATAAAACCGAATATATTTGCAAAACAAAAGGCTTTCATTTTGTAAGTCACCCTATAAATTTGGGTCTTGCGGCGGCAATACAAACGGGTATGTTTTATGCTTATAAAAACGGGTATGATGCGGCAATACAGTTTGACGGCGACGGTCAACACGACCCTGACTATATTTCAAAAATGGCAAGCGAAATGGAAAAGGGCTATAACATTGTTATAGGCTCAAGGTTTGTAAATCAAAAGAAACCTATGTCTCTTAGAATGCTTGGTAGTAATCTTATACAAATGGCAATTAAGCTTACAACAGGCAAGACCTTAAAAGACCCTACGTCAGGTATGAGAATGTTTGATAAAAAAATGATAAAAAAATTAGCCTTTGCCGCCGACTTGGGTCCCGAACCCGATACGGTTGCATTGCTTGTGCGCACAGGCGCCACTTTTAGCGAAATACAGGTAGAAATGCACGAACGAACAGCGGGGGAGAGTTATCTTAATTTTGGCGGTTCGGTGAACTATATGGCAAGAATGTTTGTGTCTATTCTTATTTTGCAGTGGTTCAGAAAGGGGTAACATAAAATGAATCAAGGACTGCTTATAGCATTAATAATCGGTTGTATTTTGACCATTGTTTTTGTTTTGGTCAAAATAAAAAATTCGCAATTTAAAATCGGAGATACACTTTACTGGCTTTTCTTTTGCCTGTTTTTATTGGCAATGGCTATTTTCCACAAGCCGTTTTTTTTGGTGTCAAAATTCTTTGGGTTTGAATCACCATCAAACTTTGTTTTTGTAATAATTATTTTCTTGCTGCTTATTAAAATATTTTTGCTTGATGTTCGCATCGCTAAAGCAGAAGAAAAAATGACCAGACTTGCGCAAAAATATGCAATTGATAACGAAACAAAAGAAATTAATGAATAACACAAACAACCCCTCTTTCGAGGGGTTGTTTGTGTATGGGGATGAATATGGTGGGCTTCTTTGACAGCAGTGCAGGACTGTCAAAGAGCTATTTAAAACCGCCAGGACCCCAAGGGGACGAAGGAGTCCTTAGCGAATTTTAACAGATTTTGAGTTGCTTTTCTTGTGGCGCAGTTTTAAAAATTCGCACCTTATATTCAATGTATGTGTCGGTCTCACTCTTTTTAGAGTCAGCGGTAATGCCTGCATTTTGCATTGTGCAAAGCAGTTGCGTAAGACTGTTTGAAAAAAGTTTTATATTGCCAATAGCAGATTTTCTGATTGGCTTTTGCACAGGCGCTTCGGCTTGTGGCGCCGTTTCCTGTGGCGACGAGTTTATAATTCCCTCAACCAATTTTTCTGTTTGCGAAAGGCTTAGTTCGTCAGCAATTATTTTGTGAAGCGCCGTTTCTCTGAGTTCGGTCGGTAAACGCAGTAATGCCCTTGCGTGTCTTTCGGAAAGGTTGGCGTTGATTATGCTGTTTTGAATTTCAGAAGAAAGTTTCAATAGTCGCAGTTTATTGCTAACGGTAGAGTTTGCCATTCCTAAATGTATGGCTACCTCTGATTGCGTCAGGCGAAAATCATTTATGAGCGATTGAATAGCGCTTGCCTCTTCAAAACAGTTTAGGTCTCGGCGTTGCAGGTTTTCGGTTATGGCATAAAGTGACGCGCCTAAATTATTTGTGCGGTGCAGTACGCAAGGGACACGCCTGAGTCCTGCCATTTTAGCGGCGCGAAGACGTCGCTCACCCGCTATGAGAAGATATTTTCCGTTGTCACCTTTTCGTACACTCAGCGGTTGAATAATTCCGTTTGCCGCAATCGAATCGGCAAGCGACTGCAATTCGTATGTATCAAAATATTTTCTGGGCTGATTAGCGCAGGGAATAATATCGTCAGGTTTTAGCAAAAGTAACTTTTTGTCCGCAAATGTATGCAACTTTTTAACACCTTCTTGCTGTTTTAGTTTGCAAACAAATATTAACTTAAAAGTTACACAATGTAAAGCAAAAGCGGTCGTGCAAAAACGACACAAAAAATAAAAAAGCGCCTTTTTATAAGGCGCTTTTTGCTATTTTACCACCCATTCGTGGATATTTTGGTGGAGTTTGCGATTTCTTTTTTGAAATTATAAAGGCTCGTGCTTCATTTTCTCGTAAATTTTCACATATAATAGTTGGTTTTTCACAGCCAAGTATCTTGTATGCATTTTTTGCTGCTTCAAGTTCTGCCGATGCGGCCGCCCCCTTCATAGCAACGAATTGCCCTCCAACTTTCACAAACGGAATGCAGTATTCACAAAGCACAGGCAGGTTAGCAACCGCGCGCGCGCATGCGATATCATAGCGCTCGCGGTAAAGGGGGTTTTTACCGCCGTCTTCGGCGCGCATATGAACGGTTTTTGCCTCTAATCCAAGTTCTGTTAGCACGGCATTTAAAAAGGTAAGACGTTTATTAAGCCCATCCATAAGCGTAAGCTCTATGTCGGGACGCGCGATTTTAAGCACCATACCCGGAAAGCCGGCGCCTGTGCCAACGTCGATAACGCTAGCGCCCCGTGGAACGTCAACGTTTTTAAAAAACAAAAGGCAGTCTAAAAAATGCTTGTAAAGCACCTCTTCGGGTTCGGTTATGGCGGTAAGATTCATTTTTTCGTTCCACTCTACAAGCATATTGCCATATGTGTTAAGGCGATTTGCTGCAGTCTGGTCAAGTTTTAAACCAAAAGACTCGCAAACGGGAACAATTTTTTCTATGTTAAAATCAATCATAAAAACCTCTATTTTGAAAGATAAATTAAAAGCACCGATATGTCGGCAGGGCTCACGCCCGAAATGCGAGAAGCTTGACCTATATTTTCAGGGCGCACCTTGTTTAATTTTTCGGCCGCTTCAAGTCGCAATCCCTTTATTGATGCGTAGTCAAAATCTTTAGGAATTGTTTTGTTTTCAAGACGCAACATTTCATCAACCTGCGCTTGCTGACGGCTTATATAACCTTCGTATTTTATTTCGACCTCGATTTTTTCGCAAACGTCATCGGGGAGTGCAGGGCGCTCTTTGTCAAAAGGCGCTAAACACTTATAATCGAGCTGAGGGCGCTTTATAAGGTCGGCAAGACGTGTTCCTGTGGTAAGCGGCGCTGTGCCACGGGCTGTAAGCATTTCGTTAAGTTGGGGCTTTGGAGCAAGAAACGTGCTGTTTACACGTTCAATCTCCTGTTCTTTAAGTCTGCGACGCTCAAGAAAACGCTCGTATTCTTTTTCGTCTATAAGACCAAGACTATGACCTGTTGGCATAAGTCGCTCATCGGCATTGTCTTGACGAAGAAGCAATCGGTATTCACTGCGTGAGGTCATCATACGATATGGGTCAGAACAACCCTTCGTTACAAGGTCATCGATAAGAGTGCCTATGTATGATGAGGAACGCGAAAGAACAAGCGGTTCGCGCCCAAGTATTTTGTGAGCGGCATTTACCCCTGCAACAAAACCTTGAGCCGCGGCCTCTTCATAACCTGACGAGCCGTTAAACTGACCCGCGCCATAAAGACCGGGTTGCTCTTTTATTTCGAGTGTGGCGTAAAGCGCCAACGGGTCTATGCAATCATATTCAATAGCATAGGCGGTGCGCATAATCTGAACGTTTTCAAGTCCCGGTATAGTGCGGTAAAATTTAAGTTGCACTTCTTCCGGAAGCGAAGAAGACATACCTTGCAGATACATTTCTTCGGTATTTTCACCGCAAGGTTCAACAAACATTTGATGGCGCTGTTTGTCAGCAAAACGAACAATTTTATCTTCAATGCTGGGGCAATATCTTGGACCGACACCCTCAATATCACCGGCATAAAGCGGTGAACGGTGAAGATTTTCAAGTATCACCTTTTTTGTTTCGTCGTTGGTATAACCAATGTGGCAAACCACACGGTTTTGAGGTTTGCTTGTGGTCGAAAAGCTAAAGGGAACGGTGTCCTCGTCACCGTCTTGAACTTCAAGTTTTGAAAAATCTATACTTGCGCGGTCTACACGCGCAGGGGTGCCCGTCTTAAAACGACGAAGCGGTATGTTTAGCTTTTTAAGTGACTTTGAAAGCTCGGTTGCAGGGAAGTTGCCGTCGGGACCGCTTTCATAATTGACTTCACCAATGTAAATCCGTCCGCCCAAAAAAGTACCTGTTGCAAGAATAACACACTTACAAGCATAGTCGGCGCCAAGACGGGTAATGCAATGCCAAAGTCCGTCGTCTCGTTTTTCGATATGTACGATTTCGGCCTGTTTTACGTCAAGGTTTTCTTGCATTTCTACCGCGTGCTTCATATAACTGCAGTATTCGCGGCGGTCAATCTGCGCGCGCAAAGAGTAAACGGCGGGGCCTTTGCCTCGGTTTAACATTCTGCTTTGAAGGGTGGTAGCGTCGGCGGCTTTACCCATTTCACCACCCAGAGCATCAAGCTCACGCACAAGGTGACCCTTTGCTGTACCGCCAATAGAGGGATTGCAGGGCATATTGCCGACCCAGTCGAGATTTATTGTAAACATAACCGTTTTAAGACCGAGTCTTGCCGGGGCCAATGCGGCCTCAATGCCGGCGTGACCACCGCCTATAACGGCAATGTCATAGTTTTCTGCCAAATATTCTTTAATCATAAAAATCCTCTTTGATTTTATTTGCCTACGCAAAATCTTTTAAATATTTCGTCACAAACCTCGTTTGTAACTCGTTTGCCCGTAAGCTCTAAAAGCGCGGCTATTGCATCGTCGACACAAACGCCAACTGCGTCAAGCGTCATACCCATTGTCAAAGCGTCGCGAGCAGCACACACGGCGCTAAGCGCGCGGTTTACACAGTCGCGTTGTCGCTCATTTATAAGCACGGTGTCGTCAGCCGATAGCATCTCGGTTTTACATACACGGGCAATAGCAGAGCAAAGTTCATCATAACCTGTGCCCTCGCGAGCTGAAATCTCAACAACTTGGAAACCGGATAAATCCTTTTTATCAAAAACGTTTTGAAGGTCTGATTTATTAAGTATTACAATGCATTTTTTATCGCGTATGCTCTCGAGCAACTGCTTGTCATCGCTATCAAGAGGCAGGGAATTATCAAACACAGCTAAAAGCAGTTCTGAGTTTTCGATTTTTTGAATTGCTTTGTCTACACCAAACTTTTCCACCGTGTCTTCGGTGGAGTGAATACCGGCTGTGTCAGCAAGATTAAGGGTAACGTCGCCTATGTTTACCGTGGTTTCAACAACGTCGCGTGTAGTGCCTGCAATGTCAGTAACAATTGAGCGGTCCAATCCGCACAGCATATTCATAAGGGTTGATTTACCAACGTTTGGTTTGCCCACAATCGCACAATTTATGCCCTCGCGAATTATACGCCCTGTATCATAGGTAGAAATAAGTTTTTGGCATTTTGTATAGCACTCGTCAAGAAGCAGTGCAAAATTTTCTTCGCTTAAATTGGGTATGTCTTCGTCGGGGTAATCGGCAAATGCCGCAAGTGATGCCGCTGTTTCAAGCAGTTTGTTTAAAATATCTTCGGTGTCACGGCTGATGCGACCTTCGCGAGCCCCACGCGCGATTTTTGCCGCCGCATCATTACGGGCAGAAATCAGCCCCATAACGCTTTCGGCTTTGGTAAGGTCAAGTTTGCCGTTTAAAAATGCGCGTTTGGTAAATTCGCCGCCTGTGGCAAGTGTAGCGCCGCATTCTAACACACGGCGCAATACCTGTCTTGCAACAATTGTGCCGCCGTGAACAGATACTTCAACCACGTCTTCACCTGTATAGCTTTTCGGCGCGCGAAAAATAAGCGCTACTGCATCGTCAAGTGTATTGCCCACGCTGTCGGTCACTTTGCCATATGCCGCCTGATAACCGCAAAGGTTTGAAAGGCTTTCGCCTGAAAAGGCAAAAAAGCATTTATCTGCAACAGCTATGGCATCTGCGCCCGATATTCTTATAACACTTATGCCGCCTTCACCCAATGGTGTGGCAATAGCCGCTATTGTGCGCTCACTCATTAAATCACCGCCAAAAAGTTTAATCAAATCATTTTAACATATATTTCATATCTTTTCAATATACTTTATTTTTTGTTGACGAATTGGTATATTTTTATTATAATAATATAGATTATAACACGAATATCTTTCGGGAGGTTTTATATATGAAAAAAGAACTTTTAAAATTACTGAGCACTAACGCGCGCTACACCGTAGAGCAATTAGCGGTTATGATGGCGGCAACACCTGAAGCGGTTGCGGCCGAGATTGACGCGCTCGAAAAAGAAGGAGTAATTTGCGGATATAAAACCGTAATCGACTGGGAAAAGGTTGATTCAACCAGCGTTTCAGCAATAATTGAACTTAATGTTGTACCTAAAGCTGACCTTGGTTTTGAAGAGGTAGCCGAAAAGGTTGCTTCCTACCCTGAGGTAGAAGCAGTATATCTTATGTCGGGCGGATATGACCTTAATGTTGTTGTAAAGGGCAAAAATTTACAGGATGTTTCGCGCTTTGTAGCCCGTGAACTTGCAACAATCGATTCGGTTACATCTACAGCTACCCATTTTGTAATGAGACGCTATAAAGAAATGGATGTTAAACTCATTGAAACTGAAAAGGATGACAGGGGGACATTTTTGTTATGATAGACTATTCAAAAATACTGTCTGATACCGTGCAAAACATTAAACCGTCTGGTATAAGAAAGTTTTTTGATATAGCCGCCACAATGGATGATGTTATATCCTTGGGTGTGGGTGAACCGGATTTTCAGACACCTTGGTCGGTACGAAAAGCTGGTATAACCTCA
Organism: Clostridia bacterium; assembly: GCA_017516965.1. Classification (GTDB taxonomy): domain Bacteria; phylum Bacillota; class Clostridia; order Oscillospirales; family Acutalibacteraceae; genus UBA737. Next base: position 85,362 of record JAFXAP010000016.1, on the reverse strand, counting down.
CTTGAAAAGGGAAAAACTAAATATACCTCTAATTCAGGTCTTAATGAACTCAGACAAGAAATTTCAAAATATACAGCTTTAAAATGCGGTGTAGAATATGACCCTTTAAGCGAGATTTTAATCTCGGTTGGAGGCAGTGAAGCAATTGACGCAACGCTTCGCGCAATCATTACACCGGGTGATGAGGTTATTATTCCTCAACCGTCATACGTGTGCTACGAGCCAATAACCGAACTTTGTGGCGGTGTTCCCGTAATCATAGAAACATTGGCTGAAAATGATTTTAAGGTAACACCCGAACAGTTAAAAAATGCTATAAGCAATAAAACAAAGGCTCTTATTTTGCCATACCCTTGCAACCCTACGGGCGCAATTATGGAAAAGGCTGATTTGGAAGCTTTGGCAAAAATTTTGCGTGACACTAATATTTTGGTAATCTCGGATGAAATTTATTCAGAACTTACCTTTGGCGAGAATGCGCACACCTCAATAGCATCTATTGAGGGTATGCGTGAACGCACAATCCTTATAAACGGCTTTTCAAAAGCCTTTTCTATGACGGGTTGGCGATTAGGTTATGCCTGCGGACCAAAGGAAATTATTTCACAAATCACAAAAATTCATCAGTTTGCAATAATGTGCGCGCCAACAACAGCGCAATATGCGGCTATAGAAGCGCTTAAAAACTGCTCTGAAACGGTGGCTGATATGAAGGCGGAATATAACCGCCGCCGCAGACTTATTGTTGACGGTTTTAACAAAGCAGGTCTTACCTGTCGCGAACCAAAGGGAGCTTTTTATGCCTTTCCGTGCATAAAAAGCACAGGTCTTACCAGCGAAGAGTTTTGCGAAAAATTGCTTGAAGCAAAACACGTAGCGGTAGTTCCCGGTACTGCATTCGGTAAGGGTGGCGAAGGATTTGTCCGTGCCTCGTACTGTTACAGCACAGAACATATCGTTGAAGCGTTAAAACGTATAGATGAATTTGTAAAGGAGCTTAAAAAATGAAAAAATCAGTAGTAATAGTTTTAGCAATAGTTGCTGTTATTGCAGTAATTCTTTGTTCAGCAGGCATATCTTCTTATAATGGATTTGTTCAAAAAGAAGAAGCTTTAAAAACAGCGCAATCCGAAATCTCGGTTCAACTTCAGCGTCGAGCTGACCTTATACCAAACTTTGTAGAAACTGTAAAGGGCTATTCAGATTATGAACAGGAAACCTTAACTGCTGTTATTGAAGCGCGTTCAAAGGTTGCCGCGGCAACAGGCGCCGAAGAACAGGCAACTGCCAATGCGCAACTCGACAGCGCGATTGACATCTGGGTAAATGCTGTGACCGAGGCGTATCCTGAACTTAAGGCCGACAAGCAGTACATTGCGCTTCAGGACGAACTTGCAGGCACTGAAAACCGTATTGCTATTGCCCGTAAAGATTACAACACTGCCGCTCAGACCTACAATAAATCGGTTCGCACCTTCCCCGGCAGCATTTTTGCAGGAATTTTTGGTTTCGGACAGGTAGAGTATTTTGAAGCAGATGCTTCGGCTAATAACGTTCCACAGGTGGATTTTAACTAATATGAAAAACAAAATTTTAAGGGTAGCGGCGGTTGCGGTAATGCTGGTCTTAATGGCGACAAGCCTTACTGCCTGCGGCAAAGAAAAGCAATATCCCGAAATTAAGGAAAAAACATTTGTCAACGATTATGCCGACGTAATAACCGAACAGGACGAAATAACAATAACCAACAAAGCAAAACAGCTTGAGCAAAAAACCTCTGCGCAGGCGGTTGTTGTAACGGTTGAAAGCCTTGATGGTGAACCCATTGAGGAATATGCGTTGAATCTGGGTAGAACCTGGGGTGTTGGCGACAAGGAAAAAAACAACGGTATAATTGTTTTGCTGTCAAAAAACGACCGCGAAATATATATTGCAGTAGGTTACGGACTCGAGGGCGCGTTGCCTGACAGCAAAACCGGAAGAATTATTGACCATTACGGTATGACATATTTCCAAAGCGATAATTTTTCGGCAGGATTAGAAAGTATTTACGGCGCAATCGTTAACGAAATTTATGTAGAATATGGTGAAACACCCGAAGAAAATTATATACCGGTTATGCAACTGTCTTCTAAAAAAGAGGATAGTGAAATCGGGGAAATAATAATTTCGTGGGTAATACTTATAATAATAGTATCACTCTATATGTTAGTCTTTGGCAGACGTGGGGGACTTTTCATTTTTGGTTCGCCAAGATTTTTTACCGGCGGTTATCACGGAGACTTTAGCGGAGGCTCATTTGGCGGTTTTAAAGGCGGCGGTGGCTTCGGTGGAGGCTCGTTTGGTGGCGGCGGCGCAGGTCGTAAATTTTAAATTATAAAAAAGACTCCCTTGCACAAGGGAGTCTTGGTATGTGGAAAAAGCGGGTGGAAAAATATGTCAGAACAATTTAATAATAAAGATTATGGCGATTATTTTTCCGCTATTGAAAAAAGTTTTGAAAAAAGAGCGCAACCCAAAGCTGAAGAAAAAGAAATTTATTCGGCGCGAAAACCAAGCAAAAAAAGACTAAGGCTTCGCCCTTGGGTATATGCTGCGGCAATTTCTTTGGCGGCTTTAATTGTTGTTGTGTCGGTTTGTAATATCAATACCGATAATCGAGAGTACGACGATATAGAAATTCCCTCTGTTGCGGAAAGCGCTCAAAACACCACAAGTGAAGTAAAAGAAGAAAACAGCATAGGTTTATTTGCCGAATTTAGCGATAAAACGACAGAGATTGATTCGGACATTGAAAGTGAGAATATACTGGTTATTAACTGTGACACAAACAAGGTTGTGGCATCTCGCAATGCTACGGCGCGTTGCTACCCTGCATCAACCACAAAGATAATGACCATTCTTACAGCGGTAGAGCATATAACCGATTATAATAAAACATTTACTTTTAGCTACGAAATTACCGACCCGCTTTATGTGCAAGAAGCAACTATGGCAGGTTTTAAGGACAAAGAAGCGGTTAACATGACCGATATGCTTTATGGCGCAATTTTGCCTTCAGGAGCCGATGCCACGGTAGGTCTTGCCTTATCAATTGCGGGTGGTGAAAAAGAATTCGTAAAGCTTATGAACCAAAAAGCGCAACAACTTGGGTTAAAAAACACTCACTTTACAAACTCAAGCGGACTTTTTGACAAAAATCATTATACCACAGCCGAAGATATGGCGGTAATTATTCGCGCGGCTATGGAAAATGATTTGTGCAAAAAAATACTTTCAACCTATCAATACACCACTAAAAAAACAGCGCAAAACCCCGATGGAATAGAACTTACAAGCACGTTGTTTAGTTATATGTACGGAACAGAACCCGACGGTGCTACAATTTTGGGCGGCAAGACGGGTTTTGTCAGCGAATCGGGTTACTGCATAGCAAGTTTCGGCAAGTCTGACAGTGGAGCAGAATATGTGTGCATAACGCTTAAAGGTGTCAGCCTATGGCCTACAATTTATGACCAAATCGATTTGTATTCGAGATATGCAAAATAACCCCTTGAAAAATGAGCAAAAAAATGTTATCATAATTTGTGCATATGATTATCTTTAATTTTTATCTGAGAAGAGGAATAAAATGGAAGAAAAAACTATAAATATTATGGACCTTGTAATGCTTGGTCTTCGCCATATCTGGGCAATTATTTTGGTGGCTGTAATTTTTGCAGGAGCAACATTTAGTTATTGCAAGTTTCTAATTACACCTACTTATAGCGCAAAAGCGGCAATCCTTGTTACTAACGGCGCAGTTATTACATCTTATGAAGAAACTACCGACAAGGTATCGGGTAGTGATATTCAGGCATCCTTGATACTTTCAAATACTATTGTTGATATTTTGCACACCGACAACGTTTATAAAAAACTCGAATTAAATCTCGGCGCGGGTTATGATTATAGAACTCTTAAAAGAGGAACATCAGTTGCAAGAAGAAACGAAGATACTTTGTTTATCGATGTTTCCTTCACAAGCGCTGATCCAAAAGAAGCAATGCGAATTGCAAACAAGTTTGTAGACGTGGCTTGTGAATACATACCTGAATTTATTCCGTCTTCACGCGCAAACGTTGCATCAACGGCTACATCTGCTTCTCAAACATACCCAAGAACAATGATGGCAACAGGCGTTGCAGGTGTAATTGGCGCTGTTTTGGCATACATTGTAGTATTTATTATAGATTCTCTTAATCGTTCAATTAAGGGCGAAGAAGATTTTACAAACAATTTTGATGTTCCTCTGTTAGGCTCGGTACCTGATTTTGAAAATGCCGAATCGGGCGGATATCGTAAATCTCGCGGCAAGGGAGGTTACAGCAATGGTTATTAAAAAGAAAAAGGCGGCCGACGCTAAAAGCGCGGTTATAAATATTAACGAAACTCGACACGTTCCTTTCGCTGTTGTCGAGGCTTATAAAACCATTCGTACCAATCTTACATATTTGTTGGCATCAAGCGATGTGAAAGTTTTTGGTATAACCAGTCCTGAAGCGGGCGAAGGTAAGTCAACAACCTCTATAAATATGGCTATTGCTTTTTCACAGCTCGGAGATAAGGTTTTGCTTATCGATGCCGATATGCGTAAAAGCTCTGTTCACAAAAAACTTAAAATAGAAAACAATATCGGCTTATCAAATGTTTTGGCAGGATTTAACAAATATACCGAAGCCATAACACATATAAATGATACGCTTGATGTTATCACAGCAGGTCAGGTGCCACCCAACCCTTCAGAACTTTTGGGTTCTGCAAGATTTAAAGAGTTGGTTGATACTGTGGGCAAAGAATATAGTTATGTAATCATTGATACCCCACCGGTTGACGTTGTAACCGATGCGTTGGTTATTGCGCCTCAGACTGCAGGACTAGTGTTGGTTGTTAAGGATCAGGTAACACCTACCGATTCAATCAGCCGTGCGATAGATGCTGCAAAATTTGCAAACATCAATATTCTCGGCGCAATTATGAATGCCGCTAATCCCAAATCTGGTGGTGGATATCGCAAATACGGATACCGCAAATATGGCTACTATCGTAAATATGGTTATTCAAAATACGGCTATGGCTATGGTTATGGCTATGGTAATAAACCAACGCTGCAAAAGCCTGAAGAAAAACCGGTAGAGGCGGCTCAACCAGAACAATAAATTACAAATCGGGAGAACCTTGGCGTTTTCCCGATTTTTTAAAAAGAAGGAAAAATTGTGAACTATCTCGATATACACGCGCACATACTCCCCTCAGTAGATGACGGCGCAAAAGATATGGAAACGTCTATAGCGCTTCTTGAAATGTTAAAGGAACAAGGTGTAACTCACGTTGTTGCTACACCGCATTTCTATCCCGATAGCGATAGTATAGAAGAATTTAGCGAAACAGTAAAGAACGCTTTTTGCGAACTTGAAGAATTAGCACAAAAAAAACAACTGCCAAAGATTTTTCTTGGCTGTGAACTCAGGTATTTCAGTGGCATGGGCAAAAGCCGCGCTATAAAACAGTTTGCTGTGCAAAACACCGATTATCTGTTGTTGGAATTGCCTTATGGCGCACCTATTACAAAAACGGTTATAAATGATATAATTGATATAAAAGAGGTTTTAGGGCTGACGCCAATACTTGCGCACATTGAAAGATATAGCAAGGTGCCGGGATTTAAAAAGCTGTTAAAACTTGTGTCTGACAACGTAGCGCAGGCTCACATAAATGCAGGCGCAGTAATTTCTAAAGAAGACGCAAGGCTTTGTGAAAAACTTATTAAAGGCGGATATGTATCATACCTTGCAAGTGATACCCACTCGGTAGTAAACCGACCGCCTTATATAAAGCAGGCGCTTGACACAATTTCAAACAAGCTTGGTCGCTCTGCGGCAACACGTTTGACAATAAAATCGAACAGATTGTTAGAGGAAATAGAGGGCACTTATGAAGAGTACCAATTTAACGGTTAACCGAAAGGGAGACTTGGTTTATATAACCTTTCCGCGACTTTTGGAGTGTGGAGCCGTAAGGCACGTTTTTTCAACCCGTTTGGGTGGGGTAAGTGAGGGCCAATACAGCACTATGAACACAAGTTTTTCTTCGGGAGATGATTTTACCCGCGTCGAAGAAAACTATCGTCGTTTGTGCGGCGCTGTAGGAATCGACATATCAAATCTTGTATTAAGCCGCCAAACCCACACAAACAATGTTCGCATTGTTACAAAATCGGATTGCGGCACAGGCTATACAAAGCCGAGTTTTACCGATGTTGATGGTCTTATTACAAACGAACCGGGTGTAGCGCTTGTTACACAATACGCCGATTGCACTCCGCTTTTGTTTTGCGACCCGGTAAAGCGCGTATGCGCTACCTCTCACGCAGGTTGGCGCGGAACGGTGAGTGGCATAGGCAAAGTTACGGTTGACACAATGGTAAAAGAATTTGGTTGTGACCCAAACGATATCATAGCGGCAATAGGTCCCTGCATTTGTGAAAACTGTTACGAGGTTGACACACCCGTGCTTGACGCCTTTGCAAACAGCGGTATAGATATTACAGGCGTGTTCCGCGAAGGACGCGATGAAAATCATTTTATGTTAAATTTGGTAAGAGCCAATAAAAATATTTTAATATCAGCAGGAATCAAAGAAGATAATATAGATATAAGCGATATTTGTACCTGTTGCAACGCGAGTGAACTTCACTCTCATAGAGCAACCGGTGGCAAACGCGGTAATCTTGCCGCCATAATAGAACTTATATAAAAAGGGGAAGATTTTATGAAGCTTAATTACAAACGCACTGTGCTCATAGGTTTTGCATTTATGGCAATACTTGCTTTCTGGCAGTTTTACGATCAGGTAATACCATATTTGCTTGAAGTAAAATTTGGACGAGATGTTTTAGAATCAAAGATTTTTATGGCAATGGACAATGTGCTTGCAGTATTTTTGTTGCCATTGTTTGGTAAATTGTCTGACAAAACACATTCCAAATTGGGCAAACGTACGCCATATATACTTTATGGAACAATAGCTTCGGTAATCTTGTTGTGCGTGTTGGCTTATTTTGAGCGCATAAGCAATTTCTGGGGATTTATCATTGTGCTTATGGCATTGCTTATTGCTATGGCTACCTATCGCTCACCTGCAGTTGCATATATGCCTGACGTTACCGAAAAACCGCTTCGCAGTAAGGGTAACGCAATCATTAACCTTGTTGGTTATATCGGCGGAATTTTTGCTACTATTTTAATGATGTTTATGCTAAAGGGCGGCGAAAAATATGTGGTAAATGATGAAATTAAAATCAAATATCCCGAAAGCCTGTCTTTTACACCGGTGTTTTTAATAATAGCTGCATTTATGTTGGTGGCTGTTCTTATTATGGTAATTACTGTTAAAGAAAACAAAGTTTTAGCCGAGACAAATATTAAAGACGAGGAAGAAATCGGTGGTAGCGAAAACAAAAAGCTTTCAAAACCGGTTAAAGTAAGTCTTGTCTTAATACTTTTATCTGTGCTTTTGTGGTACACGGCTTATAACGGCGTAACAACATCATTTTCAATGTATTGTTTTAACATATGGGGAATAGACCTTGGCGCATCCTCAATGTTTTTAACGGTAGCAACCATTGCGGCTATAGCGGCATTTGTTCCTCTTGGATTTTTATCAAGCAAGATTGGTCGAAAAAAAGCAGTGCTTTTTGGCATTGTTTTAATGACCGTTTGTTATACAGCTGCAATATTTATTAGCACAGATATTGTGGAAAAAGCTTCTTGGATTATGTATGTGCTGTTTGGTGTTATCGGCATAGGCTGGGCATCTATAAACGTAAATTCATTCCCAATGGTAGTCGAAATGTGCACAGGTTCCGATGTAGGAAAGTACACAGGTTATTACTATACTTTTTCTATGGCTGCGCAAATTGTAACGCCCGTGCTTTCGGGTTGGCTTATCAAACACTTGCCTATGGGCTATAAGGTTTTATTCCCATATGCAGTAATTTTCTCGGTAGCGTCATTTATTACAATGAGTTTTGTGCGTCACGGCGATTCACGACCCGATGCAAAATCCGCTATCGAAGAACAGTTTGCGGGCGATAACTAATATATAAAGGAATATAAAAATGCAATTTAGTGGATTTCAAAAATTAACATTACTTGATTACCCCGAAAAAACTGCATGCACCCTGTTTACTGCAGGGTGTAATTTTCGCTGCCCATTTTGTCATAATGCGGCGCTTGTAACCCATATCGACAACTCGCACTTTTTCACCGAGGAATACGTTTTGGATTATTTAAAAAAGCGCAAGGGTATAATAGACGGCGTTTGTATTACGGGTGGCGAACCGCTTATGCAACCCGAACTTACTGAGTTTATAAAAAAGGTGAAAGAGATTGGGCTTTTGGTAAAGCTTGATACAAACGGTTCATACCCTGAGCGACTCGGCAAGCTTATAGACAGCGGACTTATAGATTATGTCGCTATGGATATTAAAAACTGTAAAGCAAAATATTTTGAAACGGCGGTTTGCGGTGAAAAGGACTTGCAAAATGTCGAAAAAAGCATAGCGCTTTTAAAACAGGGGAAAATAGATTATGAATTCAGAACCACGGTGGTTAAAGAGTATCACACAGTAGATGATATAAAGCAAATTTGTGAGTGGATTGCTCCTGTAAACAAGTATTTTTTACAAAACTTTACCGACTCCGGCGATTTAATAAAAAATAATTTATCTGCCCACTCTCGCGAAACCCTAGAGTTTATGCGGTCTGCGGCACAAGATATGATACCGAATGTAGAAATTAGAGGAATTTAACACAAGATATTGTGATTTTGGTATTGACAAAACACAAAATACCCTATATAATGTATCTTGCTCGAAAGTAAAAGAGAAAAGAAAATGAAAAGGGGATTTATGAATGTATAACGTAGTAAAACGTGACGGAAAACTCGTAAGTTTTGACATTCAAAAGATTAGCGACGCTATAAAGCAGGCGTTTGAAGCTTGTCAAAAGGCTTACAATCAAGACATTATTGACTTTTTAGCACTCAAGGTTACAGCTGATTTTGCCGAAAAGATTGAGGATGACAAAATCACTGTTGAAAATATTCAGGACAGCGTTGAGTCTGTGCTTATTAAAGCAGGCTATGACGACGTATCAAAGGCATACATCATTTATCGTCGTCAGCGCGAAAAGATTCGTAACATCAATGCTACAATGGTTGACTATAAAGAGATTATAGACAACTATCTTAACATCAACGACTGGCGCGTTAAAGAAAACTCTACCGTTACATATTCTGTAGGCGGTCTTATTCTTTCAAACTCAGGCGCAGTTACAGCTAACTATTGGCTTTCTGAAATATATGATGATGAAATCGGCAATGCGCACCGCAACGCAGACATTCACATTCACGACCTTTCTATGCTTACAGGTTACTGCGCAGGTTGGTCACTCAAACAGCTCATTCAAGAAGGTCTTGGCGGCGTACCCGGTAAGATTACATCTTCACCTGCAAGTCACTTGTCAACCCTTTGCAACCAGATGGTTAACTTCTTGGGTATTATGCAAAATGAATGGGCAGGCGCACAGGCGTTCTCATCATTTGACACATACCTTGCTCCATTTGTAAAGGTAGATAACCTCACATACAAAGAGGTTAAACAGTGCATTCAGAGCTTTATCTACGGTGTAAACACTCCTTCACGTTGGGGTACACAATCACCGTTTACAAATATCACTCTTGACTGGACAGTTCCTAACGACCTTGCAGAGCTTAACTGTATTGTTGGCGGCAAGGAAATGGACTTCAAATATAAAGATTGTAAAGCAGAAATGGATATGATAAACAAAGCGTTTATCGAAATTATGATCGAAGGTGATGCTAACGGTCGTGGCTTCCAGTATCCTATTCCTACCTATTCAATCACACGTGATTTTGACTGGTCTGAAACCGAGAACAACAAGCTTCTCTTTGAAATGACTGCAAAATACGGAACTCCTTACTTCTCAAACTACATCAACTCTGATATGGAACCCAGCGACGTTCGTTCAATGTGCTGCAGACTTCGTCTCGACCTTCGTGAACTTCGCAAAAAGTCAGGCGGTTTCTTTGGTAGCGGTGAGTCAACCGGTTCAGTAGGCGTTGTTACCATCAATATGCCTCGTATCGCATATCTTGCAAAGGATGAGGCTGATTTCTATGCTCGTCTTGACAAGATGATGGACATTTCTGCGCGTTCACTCCACGTTAAACGTACAGTTATTACCAAGCTTTTGGAAGCAGGTCTTTACCCATACACCAAGAGATATCTTGGCACATTTAACAACCACTTCTCAACCATCGGTCTTGTTGGTATGAACGAAGTTGGTCTTAACGCTAAGTGGTTAGGCGAAGACCTTACCCACGAAAAGACCCAAAACTTTACAAAAGATGTTCTTAACCATATGCGTGAGCGTCTTTCTGACTATCAGGAACAGTACGGCGACCTTTACAACTTGGAAGCTACTCCTGCAGAGTCAACCGCTTTCCGTCTTGCTAAGCACGACCTTAAGCACTATCCAAACATTATCACAGCAGGTCGCGGTCCTGACGAGACACCTTACTACACCAACTCTTCACACCTGCCTGTTGGCTATACAGAAGACATCTTCTCAGCGCTCGACGTTCAGGATGAATTGCAGACACTCTACACCTCAGGTACAGTATTCCACGCATTCTTGGGTGAAAAACTTCCTGATTGGAAGGCTGCAGCAACCCTTGTAAGAAAGATTGCTGAAAACTATCGTTTGCCTTACTACACAATGTCTCCAACATATTCTGTATGTAAGAATCACGGCTATATCGCAGGCGAGGAATACACCTGTCCTGATTGCGGATGCAACACCGAGGTTTACAGCCGTATTACAGGTTACTATCGTCCTGTTCAAAACTGGAATGACGGTAAGTCACAAGAGTTTAAAGACCGTAAGGTTTATGACATTGCAAATTCTAAACTTACACACAACGGTGTAAAAGAGGAGTCTTGTGACTGCGCTGCAAACGATGCAGTTCTTTCTGACGGCGTGTATCTTTTCACAACAGCAACCTGTCCTAACTGCAAAATTGCAGTATCACTTCTTGATAAAGCAGGCGTAATTTTCAACAAGCTTCTTGCTAATGAAAATGTTGAGGCTGTAAATGCGCTTGGCATTAAGCAGGCTCCAACCCTCGTTGTTGTAGAAAACGGCGTTGTAAACAAATATACAGGCGTATCTGATATCAAGAAATATCTTAACGCATAATAAAACAATATGGCAGGAATAACATCCTGCCATATTATTTTAGAGCGTTTGAATAAAATTACTCACAACGTAACTATTCGTTACATATAGTGAAAGGAAATTATAAAAATGTATGATATTATAGTTATAGGCGGCGGCCCTGCAGGTCTTACTGCGGCAGTGTATGCCCGTCGCGCCAACAAAAGCGTTCTTGTAATAGAAAAGGGCTCTTTTGGCGGACAAATTACATATTCACCCAAGGTAGAAAATATACCGGGCTTTAGCGAGGTTACGGGTAACGAATTTGCCGAAAAACTGGTTGAGCAGGCATTGGGTCTTGATGCGGAGGTTGAGTGCGCCGAGGTTTTAGAGATAAAGCAGGGCGACGTTAAAACAGTTGTTACCGACAGCGGCGAATTTGAGGGCAAAACCGTTATTATTGCAACGGGCGCCAAGCATCGTATGTTGGGACTGCCTCGCGAAGAGGATTTCGTTGGCGAGGGTATTTCTTTTTGCGCGGTTTGTGACGGCGCATTTTATGCAGGTCAGGACGTAGCCGTTATAGGCGGCGGAAACTCCGCTTTGCAAGAGGCTATTTTACTTGCTGACTTAGCTAAAAAGGTTTATCTTGTTCAAAATCTTGACTTTTTAACAGGCGAACAAAAATTGCAAGAGAAGATAGCCGAAAAGCAAAACATAGAACTTATTTTAGGTCATACCGTAAAGGGTGTTTTGGGCGACACAACGCTAAGCGGTATCACAATTGCTGACACCGATGGAAACGAAAAAATACTTAACATCGATGGTATGTTCGTGGCAATTGGCCTTATTCCACAAAACGAAATATTCAGCGGCATAGTTAATCTTGACGATAGAGGTTACGTAAGTTCAGACGAAAACTGCCTTACCAATGCCAACGGTATTTTTGTAGCGGGAGATTGCCGCACAAAAAAAATACGTCAGGTGGCAACAGCCGCCGCCGACGGCGCAATAGCAGCGCTTGCCGCATGCGATTATCTTGACAAATAAAAAAGTTTCCTTACGAGTAATTTCGTAAGGAAACTTTTTTATTTTGTTATGCGTTTAGTTGCTAAGTTTATATGACAGCGTCATAAGACTGTCGCCAAAGTGAATGTTTTCAACCTCTACGTTGGGGTGATCAAGGGCAATATCGTAGTGACTAAAGTTTAAAAAACCTTTAACCCCCAATTTTATAAGCTGGTCGCAAATCTCTTTAGATGCTTCCTTTGGTATGCAAAGAATTGCGGCGCGCGGCATATTTTCACGGCAAAATTCATCTAATGTAGATATGTGTCTTATTGGTACGTTGCGCACCATCTGACCCACAAGCGATTCTTTTGTATCAAACATACCTATAAGATGAAAACCCTTAGCCTCAAAGTTTATATAGTGGGCAATGGCTTTGCCAAGGTTACCCACACCTATAAGAATAGCATTTTGCGGTTTGTCAAGACCAAGTATTTTTGCTATCTCGCTTTGTAAAAGCTCTATGTTATAGCCATAGCCCTGTTGACCAAACTCACCAAAGCAGTTAAGGTCTTGTCTTATTTGACTTGCAGTCAAATTCATACGCTCAGACAACTCGCGTGAAGATATGCGGGTAAGTCCTTCTTTTTTTAGTTCGCCCAAAAAACGATAGTATCGGGGCAAACGGTTTATTACCGAGTTTGAAATTCCTGTTGGATTCATTTAAAATTAAACCTCAAATCATATAAAAAGATTGTTAAAAACTTAAACAAGTCTATTTTAAAAAAATTTTTTTAAAAAGTCAAGAAAAAATGCTTGACAAATAAAAAATAGTGTGTATAATTAAAAATGTAAAAAGTAGTAATGATTACTACTTTTAGAAAAGAGGTGAGTTATGGCAAACTATTCAAAGCAACGCGAGGCTATTTTAAATGAGCTTCATTCACGGTGTGACCACCCAACCGCCGCTCAGGTTTATGAAAGCGTGCGACAGGTGATACCAAATATCAGTTTAGGTACGGTTTACCGTAACTTAGCGTCTTTGGTTGAAAGCGGTGAAATACTCAGCGTCACGGTAGGTGACGGCTACGAGCATTATGACGGCGATAAATCTTTTCATCTGCATTTGCACTGTAAATGTTGCGGCGCGATAATAGATACAAAAGTTCAGGATGAAAAGATAAAAAACATCGTCGATTTTGACGGCTTCACACCCGAAAACAGCGTATGCGTGGTGTACGGTTTATGTAAAAATTGCAAATTGCAATAAAAAATAAAACTAATTATAATTTTTTGGAGGATTTTAAAAATGAAAAAGTATGTATGTTTAATCTGTGGTTATGTTCACGAAGGCGATTCTGCTCCCGATGCTTGCCCAATTTGTAAGGCGCCTGCATCAAAATTTGAAGAACAGTCAGGTGAAAAGACCTGGGCTGCTGAGCACGTTGTAGGTATTGCACAGGGTGTTGACCAGAGAATAATTGATGGTCTTCGTGAAAACTTTAATGGTGAATGCTCAGAGGTTGGTATGTATCTTGCAATGTCACGAGTAGCGCACCGTGAAGGTTATCCTGAAATCGGTCTTTACTGGGAAAAGGCAGCTTTGGAAGAGGCTGAACACGCTGCAAAATTTGCAGAGCTTTTGGGCGAAGTGCTTACCGATTCAACAAAGAAAAATTTAGAAATGCGCGTTGATGCCGAAAACGGCGCAACCAAGGGTAAGTTTGAACTTGCAAAACTTGCAAAAGAACTCGGTCTTGATGCTATTCACGACACAGTACACGAAATGGCTCGCGACGAGGCCCGACACGGCAAGGCATTTGAAGGTCTTCTGAACCGTTATTTTAAGTAATATCTGATTGAAAAATCACCCAAGATGTGCTATCATAACGGTAGCACATCTTTTGTTTTGGGGTGATTTGATGAAAAACTTCGGCAAGAATATTTTGAAATTTTTATTAGTATATGTGATTTTTACAATTGTTGTTGCACTGATTGGATTATTGTTCCAAAAAACATATATTGAAATTTTAATTGAAGGATTCGTAAATACAATCTGCTTTGTGATTGTTGTTACAATCATCAATAAAGTTCGCAAAAAGAAAAATGCTGATGATGAATAAAAAGAGCATAATATGATTCGGTTTTGGTGTGACAAAAGTGGGATTTTTGGAAATTCAATAAAAAAGCCCTTTATTCAAGCAGTTTTCGGGCGTAGTTTCAAGACGAGGCTCGACACGGCAAGGCATTCGAGGGACTCCTCGCTCGTTACTTTAAATAATTTAGTAATTAAGGGAGTCTAAAACAGGCTCCCTTTGTTTTTTTATCAAAAATTGCTACAGGAGGAAAACACAATGAAAAAAATATTAGCTTTAATACTTACATTGGTTTTTGCATTTGCGCTTTCTGCCTGCAACAATAAGGACGCTGTTGTAAATAACAACAGTAGCGAAAAAATCGTTGACAGTTCACCGGTAGAAAATGCGGAACCGGAAAATACAAAACTTGAAAACCCACAACCTGAAAAATCGCAACCCGAAACGTCGCATCAAACCGAAACTCAAAAAGATGCAGACGCAAAACCTACAACAATTCAAGATGAGGTTAAGGTAGATGTAACCGAAACCGAACAAAACAAACCGGGCAAAAACCCCGAAACAAAAGATAATACTGCTCAAGATACCACATCAAATGATGAAAATATCACACGCGAAAAGGCGGTTAAAATTGCTCTTGAGCACGTAAATTTGAAAGAAGCAAATGTATATGACATAGATGCCGAAATTGACCGTGAGAAAAATGCTACAGTATGGGAAGTGGATTTTGAAACAAAAGAATACGAATATTCTTTTGAGATAGATGTTAAAACGGGCAACATAATAAAAGACAAAAAAGAACCGCAAGACAAGGATGAAGCCACCCCATCTACCACACCCGCAATAACACGTGACCGCGCGATAGAAATTGCTTTATCACACGCAGGGCTTAAGCGCACCGAGGCATTCGACATAGACGCTGAACTCGATAAAGAAAGAAACGGAATTTTTTGGGAAGTAGATTTTGAAACAAAAGAACACGAGTATTCATATAATATAAATGCTGTTAACGAAGAAATCATCACAAGCGAAAAAGAGAGGAATTAGGTGGTATTATGTTAGATAAAAAGGTTATAGAGTTGCTTAATGACCAAATAAACAAAGAATTTTACAGCGCATATCTTTATTTAGATATGGCAAATTACTATATTGATAATGACCTTGACGGCTTTGGCAATTGGTACACCATTCAAGCTCAGGAAGAGCGCGACCACGCGCTGCTTTTCTTAAAATATTTGCAGAGCAACGGTGTAAAGGTAACACTTAAAGCAATCGACCAACCTGATAAAGAGTTTAAAAATCATTTAGACCCACTGCTTACAGGCGCCGAACACGAGCGTTATGTAACAAATCTTATACACACTATTTATGATGCGGCATATAGCGTTAAAGATTTTCGCACAATGCAGTTTTTAGACTGGTTTGTAAAAGAACAGCTTGAAGAAGAGGAAAACGCCGACAAGCTTGTAAACAAATACAAATTGTTTGGTGACGACCCAAAAAGCCTGTACCTTTTAGATCAGGAACTTGCCGGTCGTGTTTATTCCGCGCCAAGTCTTGTGTTATAATAATTTTTTAAAAATTTGTATTTTTTAAGTTCCTCCCGTTAATAATATTACGGGAGGAATTTGTTATGAAAAAAATAATTATTTTAAGCATTGTTTTAATCTTTGCTTTGTCACTAACTGCATGTGGACGCGTAATGAATGATGTGACCAGCGGCGCTGAATCTATTGGTGATGCGGTAATAAGCGGCACACAAAGCGCAACCGACAAGGTAACTGACAAGGTGGAATCGGCTGTTGGCGATGATAAAAAATCTATGAATTTAATGGCAGGTATCACTGCAAAACAGGCGCGAGACGCTGCGCTTAAACACGCGGGACTTGACGAAGCTCAGGTAAGTAATGTTGATGTTGACCTTGACCGTGACAACGGTAAACTTATATATGAGGTCGATTTTAATTCGGGAAACACCGAGTACGATTACGACATAGATGCTGAAACAGGCAAGGTTATCTCTGCAGATAAAAGCAAAGATTAAAAGAAAAGAAGTCCTAAAAAATAGGACTTCTTTTTTTATATTGCCTTTTCAACTATAGCCGCCATAACGGTGATATCATCGGTTCGTGTGGTTGCGCATCGGCGACGTGCGCAATCGCAAATATGCTCGGCAAGGTCTTGCGCCCCGCCGTCGCCCCAGTTTTCCAACTCTTTACGTACCCATTCGGTACCGTCAAAGGTGGCGCCGTCTGATACCAATAGTAAAATATCGCCCGATTTAAGTCTTATTCCTGCACGGTCAAAAGAAACGTCCTTTAAAATCCCTATTGGCAAACTATGGCTTTCGGCGCGACCTGAGTGACCGTTTCGGCGAACAAGAGTGGGCGCCGCACCCGACTTATAAAGCTCGGTACTACCTGTGAAAAGATCAATGCTTGCAATATCCATAGTGGCAAGTGACTCATCGCTTGATTTAAAAAGCATAGAAGAATTAAGAATTTTAAGCGAACAATCATAACCAAAACCCGCTTTAAGCAGTCGTGTCATAAGCCCCGATGCCATTGCGCTGTCAACAGCGGCGCGACCGCCTGTTCCCATTCCGTCGCTTAAAATCATTATAAAATGCCCTTTGCCGTCGTTAAAATATTTGCAGGCATCACCACAAATTGAACCAGGTGTTGCGCAGTGTTGTTCTACGCCAATGTCAATTCTCAGTTTTGCGTGTTCGTTTACCGTAACAAGCGCGTAATCTCCTGATTTTGTTATATTTGGTATGTCAAAATCACGTTCACAAGCGAGCGATAAAATTTTCATCATTTGTAATCGGTTTAAAATAGTATCGTCGCATAAATTGATTTTCATTTCAAGTGACATACGTCCAAATTTATCAATCTTTGCGACACATTCGGTAGCGTATATACCTATGTTTTTCAATGCTGATACAGCGGCTTCGGCGGCAAGCAGGTCAAATTGCTGTTCTTTTGAAAAGGCGGTTGACAACTCATCAAGCATAATTGATATGCCCTCAAATTGTTCGGACACAACCTGACGCACCTCATCAATTCGGTTTTCAGCCGCAATATTAGATGCATATTCAAAGTACCGAGTTTTTACGCTGTCTTCCATTTTCTTTATTCTGATACATCGCCCCCTGAATTCATTTAAGGCGGTGTCGTCAGATGCATCTGAGTGCCCTTTGGCAATGTTTATCAACTTTAAAACAGCGTCAACGGTTTGTGTGCTTTTATTTTCCCAGCAGTGAAGTCGCAGTTTGCAACCCGTGCAGGCGTCTTGCTCTATGTATGATAAAACCGTGTTAAAATCAGGGGCGTTTATTTTTGCCAATTCTTGCGATACCTGCGACACCGTATCAGAAACATCAAGCAGCGCTTCGGAAGCAAGACCAAGTTTTAAACTGAGTGCCTGATTTGCCGATTCTTGCGTGTGAAACTGCGGTTGACGGTAAAAAAGTTTACCCAAACTCACACTTGCAGCGCGAGGAATTAAAACAAAGGCTACCGCCGATATTATTATTTCGGTTAAAAATGCCGCAGAACCTTCTTTAAACTGCATAAAAGAAAGCCCTATTATACCCGTTGCTATAACCGATATGCTTTGGGCGTATTTTCCAAGACTTATAAAAATACCTGCGGCAAGTCCTGAAAAAGTGTATATGCCAAAACCCGATTCAAAAGAATCGGTCAATGCGGCAACAAAAGAAAGCGCAATACCCGCGGCGCATCCTGCGGCAACTCCGCCGTATTTTGCTGACACGAGAATTAAAAACACACCTATAATATGAGCAACAGATAAACCAAAAACAGAAAAGTCGGCCAAACCCGTTATTAAGATGGCGGCGCAACCCAAAACACACACAAGGCTATCTACCGAAAATCCGCTTTTTTCAAAAGCTATGCAGTAAAAACTTTTGCTTACAAGAAAAACTCCGCCAAAAACTATCACACATTCAGCAACAAGTTTTATAGCGTCAAGCGGTACACCGCTGTAGCTTACAATACCTGTAACCGCATCAGAAACGGTTGTAATTATTCCTAAAAAAATAAAATTTTCACAAATCTTTTTATAATTTGAAAGCACAAGTCTTATTGCCACAACGGCAAGTAACGCGGCAATATACCTGAAACCGCCACTTCCCACCGCGGGAATAAAATAGCCAACAAAGGCGCCCAAAGCAATGCTGGGCAAAAAGGTTATACTGCAACCTCCTACAAACACCAGTCCAAACGGCATTAACGAGTTTAAAATCACCCCACGCGATGTAACAAACCCCATAACTGCCGTTATTATATGTAAAGCAATTGCTTGCGCCACATCTTTTCCGGTAGGGGTGATACCTTCTTCAGTTTTTTTTACCAAATCCTTCATTTTCGCCACTCCTTATAAACTGTCTATTTTATTGTAGCGGCAAAAACACAAACTTTTTGTCAAAGTAAATATGAATAAAATATAACTTTTTGTCTTTTAAATAAAAAAATACAAAATATTATATTTGATATTTGCCTTTAAAGGTGATGTTTTTTAAAAAAAGGGGGAAAACTTTAACAAGAGGTGTTTTTATATGAACAAAAAAGCAATAAAAAGTTTAATAGTAGCCGTAGCGCTTATGTGTACCGTAACTATTACGGTAAGTTCGCTATCAGCCATAGGGTCAAGCGGTAGCGAGGTAACGCAAATTCAAACTCGACTGAAAGCATGGGGGTATTATGACGGCGCGGTAGACGGAATTTTTGGCAATAAAACCCGAAATGCCGTAATAAAATTTCAAAAGGCAAACGGCCTTGTGGCAGACGGCATAGTTGGTAGCAAAACCTTGGCGGCAATTGGAATAAGCGGCGGCGCTTCATATAACTCTGCCGATTATCAACTGCTGGCTCGCATAATATCTGCCGAAGCGCGAGGCGAGGTGTATCTAGGTCAGGTTGCGGTGGGCGCTGTAGTGCTTAACCGAATGGAGCACCCATCCTTTCCCGATACGTTATCGGGCGTTGTTTATCAAAACGGGGCGTTTTCCTGCCTTTATGACGGTCAGTTTTATAAACCCATAGCCGACAGCGCCTATCAGGCGGCGCGCGACGCGCTTAACGGACTTGACCCCACGGGTGGCGCGATATATTATTACAACCCAAAAACCGCCACAAACAAGTGGATTACATCACGTCCTATTATCACCACTATAGGCAGACACGTGTTTTGCAGTTAAAATTTGTAATATTTTGAAATGTTTTGTCGACTGGCGGAGCTTGTGTTTTATGTGCGATTGCTTCGTCAGCCTAACATTGCTTGACGGTGTCGAAAAAGCAATAGAAATCTTAAAAAATGTCGAAACCGCGTGTGAAGAAATTTACATAGACACCGAAGATACGGAAGAATAACAAAAAGCAAGGACGAAAGTCCTTGCTTTTTAAATTAGTTTATTAAGTTGTTTCATTGTATCGGCATCGGGCTCGGGCAGGTGACCAAACTTAAAGTTTATACCCATATTGTCATACTTTGTCTGACAAATTTTTCTAAAAGGTAAAAGTTCAATCTTGTCAACAACGGTTGCGTTGTCGGCAATTTTTTTAAGTTCTTTTACATTATCTTTGCTATCGGTAAGCGTGGGAATAATAACCTGTCTTATGGTAGTTGGAATTTTTTGAGACTGTAAATAATCCAAAAACTCAATCGGCTCATTCATTTCACAACCGACATACTTACGATATTGCTCGTCGTTTGTATATTTAATGTCTAACAGTACGCGGTCGGTAACGGTGAGCAGTTTTTTGACCGTGTCGTTTAAAATGCTGCCCGAAGTATCAAGACAGGTGTTGATACCGTTTTGATGGCAAAGATTAAAGACTTCATATGCAAACTCAGCCTGCAAGAGCGGTTCGCCACCCGAAAGGGTTATACCGCCCGTTTCGCCAAAATACTCTTTGTATCGCACTGCTTTATCAACAATTTCTTGCGGTGTGTACTGTGTGCCACCGTCAAATCTCCAAGTGTCCGGATTGTGACAGCAACCGCAACGCAGATTACAGCCCTGCAAAAATACCACAAAGCGAATACCCGGACCATCTACCGTGCCAAGACTTTGAATAGAGTGAATATTGCCCTTTATCATAATACAGTGTGGAAGGTACGGCTTATAACCTCGCGCTGATGCTCGCGTGAAAGCTTGTTAAAGTTTACCGCATAACCCGATACGCGAATGGTAAGGTTGGGGTATTTTTCGGGATTTTCGTATGCGTCGAGCAAGGTTTCGCGATTAAGCACGTTTACGTTTATGTGGTGAGCCTTTTTAGCAAAATAGCCGTCAAGAATACCTACCAGATTGTTTACGCGTTCATCATCGGTTTTGCCAAGAGCCTCAGGTGTGATAGAGAATGTGTTAGACACACCGTCGCGACAGTCGTCATAACTAATTTTTGCAACCGAGTTAAGAGAAGCCAACGCGCCGTTTTCTTCACGGTTGTGCATTGGGTTTGCACCCGGAGCAAACGGTTCGCCCGATTTTCTGCCGTCGGGGGTAGCGCCTGTGTTTTTACCGTACATAACGTTTGAAGTAATGGTAAGAACTGAAAGTGTGTGCACAGCGTTACGATAGGTCTCGGTCTTTCTGAGCGCTTCAATAAAGCGATGGGTCATATCTTGTGCGAGTGAGTCAACGCGGTCATCATCATTACCAAATTTGGGGAATTCGCCTGTTGTTTCATAATCAACGATAAAGCCTTCATCATTTCTGATTGGTTTAACGCAGCCAAACTTAATTGCGCTGAGTGAGTCGGCAACAACCGAAAGACCTGCAATACCAAATGCCATAAGACGCTCAACCTCGGTATCGTGAAGCGCCATCTGCACCTTTTCGTAGCAGTATTCGTCGTGCATATAGTGAATAACGTTCATCGTCTTTACATACAACTGTGAAAGCCACTGAATGTAAATGTCATAACGCTCCATAACGGTATCAAAGTCAAGCTTATCACCCGAAATTGGCTCCATTTGAGGACCAATGTGTATGTTGCTCATTGCGTCATAACCACCGTTAAGCGCAATGTTTAGCAGTTTTGCAAGGTTACATCTTGCGCCAAAGAACTGCATTTGTTTGCCAAGCTTCATTGCCGATACACAGCAGGCAATTGCGTAGTCGTCGCCGTAAATAGGACGCATAATATCGTCGTTTTCGTACTGAATAGAGTCGGTATCTTTTGAAACCTTTGCGCAAAACTTTTTAAAGCCTTCGGGCAAATCTTTTGACCAAAGAACAGTAAGGTTAGGTTCGGGAGAAGAACCCAAGGTATAAAGTGTGTTAAGCACACGGAAACTGCTCTTGCTTACAAGTGTTCTGCCGTCTTCACCCATACCGCCAACAGCTTCGGTAATCCACATTGGGTCGCCGCCAAAAAGTTCGTTGTATTCGGGTGTGCGAAGATGACGCGCAATACGAAGCTTGATAACAAAATCATCAAAAAGTTCTTGCGCACCTTGTTCGGTAAGGGTTCCGTTTTTAATATCGCGCTCCATATAAATGTCAAAGAAGGTAGCCACACGTCCAAGTGACATAGCCGCGCCGTTTTGTTCTTTTATAGCGGCAAGATATGCAAAGTAAGTCCATTGAACCGCCTCGCGAGAGTCACGCGCAGGACCGCTTATATCAAAGCCATACATATTTGCCATTTCTTTAAGCTTGCCAAGAAAGCTTATCTGCTTAAACAGCTCGCCGTTTATTTTAATGTTTTCGGCAACAAAAGGCTTCTCGGCCATAGCGGCTTTGTCTTTTTTCTTTTCTTCGATAAGTTTGTCCACACCGTAAAGCGCTACGCGGCGGTAGTCACCAATAATACGACCGCGGCCGTAGGCGTCGGGCAAACCGGTAATTACGTGACAACGACGCGCAAGACGCATCTCGTCGGTATAAGCACGGAAAACACCTTCGTTATGGGTGGTTCTGAACTTGAATTCGTCTTCGATTGTTTCAGATAACTTATAGCCGTAAGCCTCACACGCCTGGCGTGCCATACGAATACCGCCAAATGGGCTTACGCCACGTTTTAGTGGTCGGTTGGTCTGCATACCAACGATAATTTCATTGTCTTTATCGATGTAACCGGGTGAAAAGGTTGTAAGAGAAGATACTGTCGCAGTATCGATATCAAGCACACCGCCAAACTGACGCTCAAGCGCAAAGAGTGCCTGAACCTTTTTCATAAGCGCGGTGGTTCGTTCTGTAGCGTCCGCTAAGAAAGAATCGTCGCCTGTATATTCGGTATAGTTTTGCTGAATAAAGTCGCGCACGTTAATCTCATCTTGCCATACGCCACCCTTAAAACCATTCCAATTTTCGTGTGTCATATATCATTCCTCCAGAGTTTACTGTTTCGCAAAAAAAGAGCAAATCAGCTTTTAAACTGACTTGCCCAGACGGTCGGCATAAAACATCTTTTACATTCCCCTGCGTCATATCGCAAAATCCGTCAGTTGTGTAAAAGTTTTAATTTACATTAATTATTATAATATATACCCCTCTTTTTGTCAACGGAAAACGCAAATAAAAGTTTGTTGTTTTTAAAAAAACATACAAGTTAATAAACTTGACTTTTAGTAAATGTTTATGTATAATTACTCTTGCAAATTTAATATTTGCGGATATGGCGGAATTGGCAGACGCGCTAGATTCAGGTTCTAGTCGGGGCAACTCGGTGCAGGTTCAAGTCCTGTTATCCGCACCAAAAATCCCGAATGCGAAAGCGTTCGGGATTTTACTTTTTCACTATTCACTTTTCACTCTTCACTAAACTCGCATTCGGGATTTTTGGAAAGTAAAAAGTAATAGTGAATAGTGAAGAAGTGTTGCGGCTTCGCCGACGACATGCTATAATACACCCAACCAGTTCATACCTTTATTTTTTGGTTTTTTAATTTTTGCCTTGTGTATTCTTGACCAAAGGTGAAACAAGTCTAATTATGTTGACAAAAGTCATATCATTGTTGTATAATGAATTGGTATGTGTTACATACCTATGGTGAAAATACGGTTGTTCTATTAAAAAAGAAATTTTAGATTTTTTTAAATCGTTTAACACCGATATATAAAAGAGGAGATTTTTTTATGCAAAAAGTTTTTTTAGAAGACGAGTTGGCTGCAGTCGTTGACAGCTATGCGAAGTTTACCAGCAGATATATGCATCCGCCGAAGCTTCATGGTATCTCTAAAAAAGGTAGATTTTTATATGAAAAGGCATATGTTATAAGTGACTCAAACTCTCTTGGTCGTTTTATGCTTCCCGCTTTTGTTTCTATCAAGCGCAAGAAAAAACTTCCTACGGTTAGAGCTTTTTCTGTTGCTGACGGATTTGCGCTTTATGACGATTTCGATTATACCGAGTATGAACCGGAATCACTTGAAAATCTTTTTGAGTTACCAAAATCCAAGAAAACAGCATTTATGCTTTGTATAGATTGCGAAAAGGTAGATTCTCACGAAGAATGGCTTAAAACCATTCGTAGAGTAGCAGAATTTTCATCTAAGGGTCGCAAAAATATGTGCATCATTTCTTTGATGCTTCCCGAGCATCCTGCTATTCCCGATGCTGAAATCACCTCGCTTTCTGAGCGTGAATTTAGTTTCTTTATGGAAAAAAGAGTTAAAAATCATACAAAGGCTCAAAAATTCTTCCTTGATGTTGAGGCTCTTTGCCGTACACTTGTTAATGAAGGCATTGAAAACATCAATATCTCTCGTGTGGACAACCTTTTTGGTCCCGGTTGTAACGACATGCGTGAGTTCGATATAGAAGCTTTTGTTAAAGATGCTTTTGAAAAGGGCGAGGTTACTGTTGATTCACAGGATTACGCTCATAATTTCACCTGCACCTATTTGCGAGATGCTTTTAATTTTGCAGTACAGGCTCTCTATTGTGGCAGACAGGGACACGTTTATAATTTTATATCTCACGTTGTCTCTAAAGCGCTTATTAAAACCACAATTCACGAATGCTTTAAAAAAGAGTTGGCGCTTAAGATTAATTGTGATAAGGTTGAAAACGAAACCAGCAGTTGTCTTAATACGCTCAAGTTGTTCCAATCCGGCTGGAAGGCTGGCAAGATTGTTCCACTGCAAGCTGCTTTATATCACACCGTGCTTAATATAACCAACGGTGAACACGACAACAATAAAAACATTGCAGTTTATGCAGGTAAGCTTACCAGAATAAAAGATCTTGAGCTTATGATGCTTAAAGACATTGATGAACTTTGTAAAAAGCACGGAATCAACTATTTCCTTTGTGGCGGTACAATGCTTGGCGCTGTTCGTTACGGACATAGTATTCCTTGGGATGATGACCTTGATATTGGTATGCTTCGTAAAGACTTTGATAAATTCCGTGAAGTTTCAATGAAAGAGCAAAAGGGAATTTACAACTACTCAAGCCATTGGTGCAAGAGCGGCGCTCACTATATCGTGGACAAGGTTCGTCTTAACGGTACCTACTTCTCAACAAAATATTCTTCTATTCACGAATATCAGGATGGCTTGTTTATTGACGTTCTTGTTTATGACCAGACAAGCAATATCCGTTGGATAGGTAAACTCCACAGCCGCATACTTCACACCCTTTCTAAGATGATTGAAGTTCGTTGGTATGAGCGTCCACGCAGAGGTAAAAATTTCCGCAAGGAAATGCTTATACTTCCTTTCTTGCGCATATTCCCAACCGATTTCTACCACAAAATTTACGAATGGCTGTTGGTACGTTATAAAAACAAGAAAAATGCAAAATATGTTATTGATAGTACCGGTAAGCTTCAGAAGAAGGGTCCGTTCAGCATCTATGGTCTTGAAGAAATTCAGCGTGTTGACTTTGACGGTGGCTTTAAAGCTCCGATTCCTATGGATTACACCAACTACCTGACCTTTGACTACGGTCCTAACTATCTCCCTGAGCCTGTGCTTTCAAAACGTGCTGCTCCTCACAACTTTGCCCGTATCGACCTTGGTGGCTATATCTTTGACACCGAGGAAGGCAAGAACTATCGCGATGTTGATGTTCGCGGCGAGTTGTTTGAGAAGGATTGCTAAACAAAGAAAGGAACAAACGTTATGAAATATCGTGCATTAGTTACCGCAGAGATGATCGGTCCTATGCTTGATCGTTTTAATGATAAAATCGATTTTGTTTATGACGGATATGCAATTGACCACGATGTAATGCCACACCGTGAATTGATTGAAAAAATCGGCGATTACGATATTCTTATTTGCGAATATGACACTATTGACCGTGAGGTTTTTGAGCACGCAGATAAACTAAAACTTATCATCTGCTGTCGTGGAAATGTTAAGTCGGTAATTGACCTTGAAGCCGCAATGGAAAAGGGCGTTATTGTTTGTAATAATAGCGGTCGAAATGCAGCGGCAGTAACCGATATGACAATGGGATACATTCTTGACCTAACAAGAAATATCACCCTTACAAACTCACTTATTCACAATCGTGTTATCACAACCGATGTAAAATCCAAACCTGATGAATATGCAGATACCGTTTGGGGACTTGATAAAAATTCACCTTTTATCCGCTTCCGTGGTGACAGTATCAACCATATGACTTTGGGTCTTGTAGGTTGCGGAAACGCGGGTCGTCTTGTAGCTGAAAAAGCCAGAGTTTTTGGCATGAATATTATCGCTTATGACCCTTACATCGACATTAACAGGGTTCCCGATTTTGTGAAGCTTGTAAATTTTGATGACTTTTTAAAACTTTCGGACGTTATCAGCGTTCATTGCACAGTTACACCGCAAACCAAGCGTATGTTTAATAAACAGACCTTTGCAAAAATGAAAAAGGGTTCTTATTTTATAAACACCGCGCGTGGTGAAATTGTTGATGAAAACGCCTTGATTGAAGCGTTGAACTCTCATCAGTTAGCGGGTGCCGCAATAGACGTTACTATAACCGAACCTATTGCTTCTGACAGCCCACTGCTTGACGCAGAAAACCTTATAATCACCCCACATATCGCAGGCTCTGCTTATGATGTTCAGGTGTGCGGAACCGAAATGGTTTGCCAGACACTCGAAGACTGGATTAACAACCTTAAGCCTCGCAACTATGTAGTTTACAAATAAAGGAGATTATACTGTGAATATTGGAATTGTACTCGCAGGCGGTATTGGTTCACGCTTTGGCGCAGATAAACCTAAGCAATATTGCACCATTTTTGACAAAGAAATGATTTGGTACACTATCGACGCTTTTCGTCGCGCAAAAACTATTGATGATTTTATCGTTGTAGTTGATGCAAACGAAATGGCAAGCGGTAGACTTGCCCGTGACTACGGTGTTACCTTGGTACAGGGCGGAAGCAGTCGTAACGAATCTTTCAAGAACGCTCTTGATTATATTCACGAGCATTTTCCTGATTGTCAGAATATTATTGAAAACAATGCAGCTTGTCCTATGATAACACCCGAGTTGATTGATGAATTTATAGGTCTTTTGGATGAGTATGATTATGTTAATACTGCCTATAAAATTACCGATGCTCTCGGCTCTTACAAGGATCGCATAGCAGACCGAGAAGATTTTTATCTTATTCAGGCTCCCGATGCTTATCGTTTCCCATTGTTGTATAAGCATTTTGATGAAAAATCAGAGCTTTGCCACCCTGCGCATCAGTTGCCCCTTTCGGCAAAAGAATGCCGCTATTTTGATTATACCGATAACTATAAGGTTACCTATCCGGATGATATCAAAATTGTGGAAATGATGATGACACGCAGAGCAAACGAAAAGAAATAAAATTTAAAGTGTAAAAAAACGGCAGGAGAAATTTCTCCTGCCGTTTTATTATGATATAAAAGTTTTGTTTAAAATAATTTTTTGTGTGCGTCGCCAAACAACTGCTCGACAAACCACACCTTTTTTACAGTAAAGGTTTTGCCGTTTAGGTATTGCAAAATACCGCCGTCTGTGGTAAAATCAAATGTCAATTTATATGAGTAAAGGGCTTGTTTGTCAAAACCCAACTTTTTGTCGGGCAACAGTTTGCCATATTTTCCGTCGCCCAAAAGCGCGTGACCAATGGACGCCATATGCGCGCGAATTTGGTGAGTTCGCCCGGTAATCAGTTCTACCTCAATAAGCGACAAACCGTTCTTTGAGGCAAGTGTGTTATAACGGGTTTTTATAGTAAGGTTGTTATCGGTCTTTTTACCGCTTAAATAAACCTTGTTTTTATCTTCGTTTTTTTCAAGATACCCTTCAAGTGTGCGGCTTTTTTGTTTTGGCACACCGTGAATTACAGCAAGATACCGTTTGTCTATTTCGCGGTCCTTTATCTTGTCACAAAGAATGCGAAGCGCTTCAGCATTTTTAGCGGCAATAACAATACCACCTGTGTTGCGGTCGATTCGATTTGCCAGCGCAGGTTTAAAGCTGTTTTCACAGTCGGGTTTATATTCGCCCTTGTCATATAAATAGTGCTGAATTCTACCTATAAGGGTGTCACGGTATTCATTTTTATCGGGGTGAACAATAAGTCCCTGTTCTTTGTCGACAAGTAAAATGTTTTCATCTTCATAAACAATGTTAAGGCGCACGGGTGAACTTAAAAAATCATATTTAGGCGCTACTTCTACAAAAAATTCATCGTTTATGTAGGCATCTACCACGTCACCAACGTTAAGTCTGGTAGAAATCTCACCGCGTTTGCCGTTGATTTTAATGCGCTTGGTTCGAATGTATTTATACATAAGACCTTGAGGCAGGGTAGGGCAAACCTTGGTTATGAACTTGTCAAGACGCTGATTTGCGTCGTTTTTGGTAATGGTAAAACTTTTCATAAAACATTCCTTATAAAGATTAATAGAAAGGGGCAACGATATGGATAATAATTTACACGAAGGTCACCGTGAGCGCGCAAGACAAGAGTTTTTGCAACACGGGTTTGACCACAACACTCCGCCCCATAAAATTTTAGAACTATTATTGTTTTACTGTGTGCAACGAGCCGACACAAACCCCATAGCTCACGAGCTTATAAAAAAATATGGGTCGGTGGCAGGTGTGCTTGATGCGCCTTTAGAAGAACTTGCCGCATTTAAAGGGTTAAGTGAACGCTCGGCTGTATTGCTTAAACTTATAATGCCCGTAGCTCAAAGATACATATATGATAAGCGTGAACAAAAACCCACTTTTTGTAACCTTGACAGCATTGGCAAATATGTTCTTGGTCGCTATCTTGGCGAAACAAAAGAATTGGTTGGGGTTATGTGCCTTGATACAAAGGGCAGAATGCTCTCCTTTGAGTTTTTAAGCGAAGGTAGCATCGACAGCGTTGGTCTTTCAAGCAGAACACTTGCAAAGTGTGTGTTAGACAGTAATGCCACAGCGGCAGTAATATGTCACAATCACCCGGGTGGTATAGCGCTACCGAGCGAGAGTGACGTTGCTTTAACAAAGCAGGTTGCCGAAATGCTTTCAAACATAGGCGTTCAACTTATAGACCACATAATTGTTGCGGACACCGATTTTGTATCTATGGCTCAAAGTGAGCAATATGGCTGTATTTTTGTTCCTCGCTAACAATAAATATTATAATATTTAATAAAATCAAAGTCAATCAATTTAAGGATTCTGAAACTAATGAGCAATTTTAAAGCATTTAAAAAAGGTTTAAAAAATGGCACACCAATATTTTTAGGGTATCTTGCGGTGTCCTTTACTTTTGGCATACAGGCTAAGAGTATGGGTATAGAGACTTGGCAGGCGGCGCTTATTTCCGCAACCAACCTTACCTCTGCAGGTCAGTTTGCGGCGCTCGGTGTTATAGCATCGGCATCAAGTTATATTGAAATGGCGCTCACTCAACTTGTAATAAACTTGCGTTATTGCCTTATGTCGTCGTCCCTTTCCCAACGTTTTGATACCAAAATGAAATCCATTCACCGTTATCTTATAGCCTTTGGTGTAACCGATGAAATTTTTGGTGTGTCAAGCGCATATGAGAAAGAAAACGTTCCCCCCGCATACTGCTATGGTCTTATAGCGGCATCTTGGCCGGGTTGGGTGCTTGGTACAATTTTGGGGGCGGTGTCGGGCGACATTTTACCAACAAGCATACTCAGCGCATTGGGCGTTGCCCTTTACGGTATGTTTATTGCGATAATTGTACCACCCACCAAGAAAAACAAGGTGTTATTGGGTATTGTGGTAATATCTATGCTGCTAAGCCTCGGGTTTGCACTAACACCTATACTAAAAGAAATATCGTCGGGCTTTAAAGTTATAATACTTACCCTTGTTATTGCATCTGCGGCGGCATATTTCTTCCCGATAAAGGAGGACGTGCACGATGAATAACATTTACCTTTATATGTTTATAATGGCGGCGGTGACCTATTTGATACGTATGTTGCCATTAGCTCTTATAAAACGCAAAATAACCAATAAGTTTTTTAAGTCTTTTCTTTATTACGTGCCGTTTGTAACACTTGCGGTTATGACTTTTCCTGCAATACTTAGCGCTACCGACAGCGTGTGGTCGGCGCTGGCCGCTTTTGTGGTCGCTATGATTGTAGCCTATGCAGGAGGCGGACTGCCAATAGTGGCGTCAGTCGCTTGTGTGGTAGTTTTTGCTGTTGAATTGTTTATTTAAAAAGAAAACCTCTGCTCAAAGCAGAGGTTTTGTTTTATAAAGCAGTCTTAATCTTTTCAATCATTTCAGCATACTGCTGCTCGGTAAGGTAGGTTTTATTGGGATTCATCTGGAACACGCCGCCCCACTCATCACCGCCATTGTATTTTGGTACAATATGCATATGCAGGTGGCAACCTGTATCACCGTAAGCGCCGTAGTTTACTTTATCGGGGTTAAAGGCTTTATGCACTGCATTTGCCGCGCGGCAAACGTCCGCCATAAAAGCGTTGCGCTCAGCTTCGCTTATGTTTACAATTTCACTTACGTGATCTTTATAAGCTACAATTACTCTACCGGGTTTTGACTGTTCTTTAAAAAGAATAAGTTGGCTTACCGACAAATCACAAATAAAAATACCAAATTTGTCGAGCAGTTCTCCGCCCATACAATATGCGCAGTTTTGGTCTTTCATATAAAATACCTCCAAAAAGTTTTTACAAAAACATTTTATCACAAAAAAAGAAAAGGTTCAACCTAAAAAGTTGAACCTTACTTTTAAGTACTAAAGACTAATTAGCCTTCAACGATAGCCTCTACGGGGCAACCTGCTGCGCAAGCACCGCAATCCATGCATGCATCTGCATCGATTTCGTATTTGCCGTCGCCTTCAGCAATAGCGTCTACAGGACAACCGCCTGCGCATGCGCCACAGCTGATGCATTCATCAGTAATTTTGTAAGCCATTGGTTACACCTGCCTCCCAAATTGGAATAAAGTTTAAAAACTTGTTAAATGTATTGTAACAACATTTGACAAAAAATGCAAGAGGCAATTTATTCTTTATCGTTATCTTGCTTTTTTGGTTTGTGACCGCCCAATACTTTTACGTGTTTGCGGTTGGTTTTATAGGGGGCGCCTTCGCCCTCTTTGGGTTTTACGGTAAGATTGCCCGTAATAAAGTTGACGTCGGTTACAGTTCCAACACCCTGCTCGGTTTTTACGGTTGCGCCAACCGATGGGGTGATTGAGTTAAGGTACTCATAAGATTCCTGCTCGTAATTAAGGCAGCACATAAGTCTGCCGCAACTGCCCGAAATTTTGGTAGGATTAAGCGAAAGGTTTTGCTCTTTTGCCATTTTAATTGATACCGGTAAAAAGTCGTCAAGAAAACGTTTGCAACAATATTCCTGACCGCAAATACCAACACCGCCAAGCATTCTTGCCTCGTCGCGAACACCAATCTGACGAAGCTCAATACGAGAGTGAAAATGATTTGCAAGGTCTTTTACAAGTTCGCGGAAATCCACTCTGCCGTCGGCTGTGAAAAAGAATGTGATTTTGCCGCCGTCAAATGAATATTCAACGCGCACAAGTTTCATATCAAGCTTGTGCTCAGCCACCTTTTTTTCACAAATTTTAAGAGCATCAGCCTCTTTCGCTTTATTTTCGGCAAGGCGCTGAACATCCTTTTCGTTGGCAACGCGCAAAGCCTTTTTTAGCGGTGGCACAACGCGGTCATCTTCGACCTCGTGATTGCCTTCGGCTACAGTGCCAAACGCAAGTCCGTTTGCGGTTTCAACTATAACGTTTTCACCCGATTTATAATTTTTACCGTCGGGAGAAAAATAATAGTTTTTTCCGCTATCTTTAAATTTTACTGAAATAACCTGTGTCATAATTTACCTCATTTATCTAAAAGACCTTTTGAGCGACTTACCGCCAAACTTATAAGAAGCGGCATATTTATATTCGTAGCCAACAGGTCTAAATAATATTTTGTATCGTCAAAGAGCGCGTCAAGCACCCTTGCGTGACCGCCACTTGCTTTTATGCGTTTTGCCGCACAAACTGACAGCGCCTTAAAAAAATCTTCGGCATCGGCGCGACTTTTTTCGAGTGGGGTTAAAAGTTTTAACATTTCATATTCACTGCCTGACAGCAACAAATCGATAAACTTGTCGGCAGTTTCGCTGTTAGTATTGTCAAGCGCGACACTTTCTAAAAGCGAAAGCAAAACACAACGTGAGATAATTGTGTCAAGCAATATAGTTTTTGAAGGAACAAGCAATATAAAAATAACGTTTTTTGGTGGTTCCTCAAGCACTTTAAGCAATGCGTTTTGCGCTTGCTCGTTCATTCGGTGCGCATCTTCAATAATAAAAACGCGGTGCGATGCCGAGTGCGCTTTTACAAAAGCGTCTGCGCGTAG
The DNA here is from genome assembly GCA_017516965.1 of Clostridia bacterium. GTDB lineage: Bacteria > Bacillota > Clostridia > Oscillospirales > Acutalibacteraceae > UBA737. The sequence continues at coordinate 53,125 of JAFXAP010000016.1, read as the reverse complement.
TTCTCGTATCTGAGCTACCGACAAAAACTTTTTGCCGTCTATCGCGCTCACACGTGTAATGTCGGGGTGAGTGCCAACGCTTGCAAGGTGACAGTTTTTGCATTGGCCGCAAGGTGAACCCTGGCTGTCGCACACAGCAGCTGCTGCAATATAAAGCGCAAGCTGTAGTTTGCAGTCGTCGGATTCGCCCTCAATCATTATAGCGTGCGGTATGCGACCTGATTTTATAAATCCCAAAACCGAGGAGCGCACCTTTTCATTTTTGTCCCAAGAAATCATAGCACAAAGCCAACCTTTTTCATGGCTTTAAAATACGTTTTGCGGGCAACGCGCTCGGCTCTCATATCGCCGTCGCGGAAAATGCGCTCAAGCTCTGCTTTATCAGAGATAATGCGGTCATACTCTGCCTTGATTGGTGCAAGCTCGTCAGCAACCGCTTCGCCTACGGCAAGTTTAAAGTCGCCATAGCCCTTGCCCTCAAATTCTTTTTCTATTTCGTCGGGTGTTTTGCCTGTAACACAACTGTAAATTGTAATAAGGTTAGAAATACCCGGTTGTGTATCACTCATACGAACGCAAGCCTCGCTATCGGTTACAGCGCGTTTAAATTTGCGAATGATGGTGTCGCGATCATCAAGAATTGCAACCCACGCGTTTGCGTTTTCATCAGATTTAGACATCTTTTTAGCGGGGTCATGGAGTGACATTACTCGAGCGCCTGTTTTTGCAATGTATGGTTCAGGAACCTTAAACACGTCACCATAAAGATTATTAAAACGGATTGCAATATCACGTGCAATTTCAAGATGCTGTTTCTGGTCGGCGCCCACAGGTACAAAATCAGGCTGATAAAGTAAAATATCTGCCGCCATAAGCACAGGGTATGAAAAAAGACCCACGTTTACATTATTGGCGTGTTTGAGTGACTTATCTTTAAACTGTGTCATACGTGACATCTCGCCAAATTGGGTATTGCAAGAAAGCAACCACGAAAGAGCGGTGTGCTCTGCAACGTGTGACTGTATAAAGAGCGTACTCTTTTCAGGGTCTAACCCCAATGCCAACATTATAGCGTAGGTAGAATAAATTTGCGCGCGAAGTTTGGCGGGTTCTTGTCGAACCGTTATCGCGTGAAGGTCGGCTACCGCATAGGTGCAGTCAAATTCTTCCTGCATATTTTTCCAGTTTTTAAGTGCGCCCAAATAATTACCAAGGGTAAGCATACCGCTGGGCTGAATGCAACTTAAAACTTTTTTCTTTTCATTTGTAATAATTTCTGCCATAGGTGAAACTTCTTTCTTGTAAATATAATTATATTTATATTAACATAAAACTTAAAAAAATACAACATATAAAATGCGACTTGTAAAAATTGCGAAAAATTTTCTTGACAAATGGTACGCCCTATGATAAAATACTCAAGCCGCATATTGTGGGCTTTGTAAGTTGCGCCCTGATTTCAGGTTGCACGCCTAACTTTAGCGAGACTGTAAAATATCAGGCAGGTGTAAAAAATGTACGCTATTATCGAAACAGGCGGTAAGCAGTATCGTGTAGAAAACGGTGACGTTATCTACATTGAAAAGCTTGACGCAGAGGTTGACTCAGAAGTAACCTTCGACAAGGTCGTTGCTGTAAGCAACAGAACTTTAAAGGTTGGCAAGCCCTATGTTAAAGATGCTTTCGTAAAAGGCACCGTTCTTAAAAACGGCAAGGGCAAAAAGGTAACAGTATTTACCTACAAGCCTAAAAAGGGCAGCTCACGTAAGATGGGCCACAGACAGCCTTACACAAAAGTACAGATTACCGAAATCGGCTAATTAAAGTATGACACGTGTAAAATTTCTGTCAAACAAAGAAAGCCTTTACGGTTTTGAAATTAAGGGTCACAGTTCGGTTGATTGTGATGACCAAGACGGCAAACTGGTGTGCGCGGCGGTTTCAAGCGCGGCGTATATGACTGCTAACACTATTACCGAAATAATCGGTGACGGTTGTCAAATTGATGTTGATGACGCGCTGATGCGCGTTGAGGTAGTCAATCCTTCACAAAAAACAATCGCAGTACTAACGGGACTTAAACTTCATTTAACCGAGCTTTCAAAACAGTACAGCAAACGAATTAAAATCACTACGGAGGTGTAGATAATGTTAAAGTTAAACATTCAGTTGTTCGCTCATAAAAAAGGTATGGGTTCAACCAAGAACGGTCGTGACAGCGAGTCAAAACGTCTTGGTGTTAAGCGTGCAGACGGCCAGTTCGTACTTGCAGGCAACATACTCGTTCGCCAGAGAGGAACACACATCCACGCAGGCAACAATGTTGGCCGTGGCTCTGATGACACTTTATTCGCACTTATCGACGGTAAGGTTAAGTTTGAGCGCGTAGGCAGAGACCGTAAGCAGGTTAGCATCTACGCTGTGGAGCAGTAATTATTTAAAATTTTAAACCGAGCGGCGAACTTTTTAGTGCAGTCGCTCGGCTTTTTTTAATCTTTTGGTAAAAGGTGATATTATGAAAACTTGTCATGTATGCGGATTTGATTGTGAAAACGACGCTGAAAACTGCACCGTGTGCGGAGCAGAGCTTAAAACCTTTGAAGCTTATGAACAAGAACTTAGAGAAAGGGAAGAGCAGCAGGCGAAAAAAGCGGCTCAAGAGGCGCTTATTATCAAAAATCCCGTATTGGCGGCAACGGTTGACAATGTGGTGGCTGCCGAAATTTATAAAGATGTTCTTCGTGACAGCAACATCAACTTTACCTGTGACGAAAATGAAGATGCAATGCAAATTGTTTTTGGCGGCGGCTTTAATGCGCAAAAAATTTATGTAAATGAAAGCGACCTTGAAATCGCTCAGCAACTTTATGAAAATGTTGTAAATGCTCAAATGGATTTTGAAGACGATTTCGACGGTTTTGATGATTTTGAAGAATTTGAGGAAGAATAATTAAATGTTTGTAGATATAGCAAATATACATTTAAAAGCGGGTAACGGTGGCAACGGTGCGGTATCTTTTCACCGTGAAAAATACATTTCCGCAGGTGGACCTGACGGTGGTGACGGTGGACGCGGCGGAGACATTGTTTTTCAGGTAGATGATAATCTTTCTACTCTTGCCGATTTTCGTTACAAGCGTAAATATTGCGCGCAAAACGGCGAGGACGGAAAAGCCGGTCGCGGTAGCGGTAAAAAGGCGCCTGCGCTTTTAATTAAAGTGCCTCTTGGCACGGTTGTTAAAGAAGCGGAAACCGGCAGAATTATTGCCGATCTTTCGGACAAAGAGCCGGTAGTTATAGCCAAGGGCGGCAACGGCGGTTGGGGTAACAGCCACTTTGCAACCTCAACCCGTCAGATACCGCGTTTTGCAAAAAACGGAAATCCGGGTGAAGAAATAGACGTTACACTCGAGCTTAAACTGCTTGCTGATGTTGGACTTATCGGATTTCCAAACGTTGGTAAATCTACCTTTTTATCGGTTGTAAGCGAAGCAAAACCAAACATTGCTAACTACCATTTTACAACCCTTACGCCAGTGCTTGGTGTTATTCGTATGGGCGAGGGCAGTTCCTTTGTTATGGCGGATATACCCGGTCTTATAGAGGGCGCTAGCGAAGGCGTTGGTTTAGGGCATGAGTTTTTGCGCCACGTAGAGCGTTGTCGAATGCTCGTTCACGTTATTGACATTTCGGGTAGCGAGGGTCGTGACCCGATTGATGATTTTGAAAAAATCAATGCCGAACTTGCCGCTTTCAGCGACGAACTTACAACTCGACCACAGGTAGTCGTGGGCAATAAGTGCGACCTTTGTGAAGAGGAAGAAATAGCAAAATTTGCCGAATATTTTGAAACTCGCGGTTATAAATTCTTTCCTGCTATGGCGGCAATTGCCGAAGGAACTCAGGATGTTATAAATTATGTAGCGGCAGAGCTTGCAAAACTGCCGGCAATAAAGGTTTATGAGCCAGAGCCTAAGCCACAAATTGATTTGACAACGACCAAAAAGCGCAGCTTTAACATTCGTGTTTGCGACGATGTATATTTTGTAGAAGATGCGCCTTGGATTATGGACGTTATGAACAGCGTTGACCCTGATGACTATGAGTCTTTGCAGTATTTTGAACGCGTGATGCGTCAAACAGGCATTATAGATGCGCTTCGCAAAGCAGGAGTTAAAGAGGGCGATACCGTTAGCGTATATGACGTCGAATTTGACTTCGTAGATTAATGTTTGAGTAATTTTGTCCATAACTTGATTTTCGCAAACGGCGGTATAAATAATATAGCGCTCTTGCTTCAAATCGGCATTATGACCAAATTTCTTTCAAATCTGAATATCGAAAACAATTAGATTTTGCACAATGCATAATAAAGGGGTAAAAATGGAAAACGTAAATTTGTTAAGCCCGTCGGTACTGGCATTTGTTGGTGATGCGGTTTATGGGCTTATGGTGCGCACTCGTCTTGCCGAGGTTAATCGTCCTTCGGGCGACCTGCACAGCCTTTCGGTAAAATATGTAAGCGCTGTAGCGCAGGCAGAAGCTTTTAAAAAAATAGAAGATACGCTTACCGAAAAAGAAATGTCGGTTTTTAAACGCGGTAGAAATTTTCGCACCGCAAACACCCCTAAAAGCGCAACAAGTGGCGAATATCATACGGCAACAGGTCTTGAGTGCTTGTTTGGTTTTTTGCATTTAACAAATCAAAACGAAAGAATTCAAGAATTGTTTAATATTATATGGTAAGAATATAAATTAAAACCTCCGCACAAAATATTTGTGCGGAGGTTTTGTTATGAAAAAATCTTATTTTAGATATTTGGTTGATTCGGTATATTTTTTAGTCGGCGCAGTCACCTATTCGGTGTCGGTAAATGTGTTTTTGTCACCCAATGGAATTTCGCCCGGTGGCTTCACCGGTGTTGCGGCGGTAATCAATTACGTTACTAAAATACCAACCGGTACAATGCTGTTTTTGTTTAATATTCCTATTCTTATATTAGGGTATATAAAGATGGGCGGCAGGTTTATTATAAAAACGGCTTTTGTTACAGCGCTTGTATCTTTGTGCCTTGATATATCGGCTCGCATTTTGCCGCCGCTTAAAACCGACGGTATATTAGCGTCGATGTTTGGCGGTATTTTTATGGGCGTTGGGTTATCTCTCATACTGCTTAGAGGGGCAACCACCGGCGGAATAGATATTATAGCAAAATTTATAAACCGAAAATACAGACACTTGAGCGTCGGCAAAATAATTCTTATGGCAGACGGGGTTGTTATTGCATTAAACGCTATTGTGTACCGCAATGCCGAAAGCGCGCTTTATTCAATAATCGCGATGTATATGGGAACTCGTCTGATGGACGTTTTACTATACGGCGCTGACAAAGGAAAGATTATTTATATAATAACCGATAACGCAAATGAAATTTGCCGTGAGATAAACAACACAGTAGGACGCGGTGTTACAAGATTGCCTGCAGTTGGCGGTTATACGGGAAAAAACTTTACTATGCTTATGTGTACTGTACGCGTCCACGAGGTAGCCGCTGTGCAGACGGCGGTAAAGACATACGACCGCCACGCTTTTATAGTGGTAAGCGATGCAGGCGAGATAATTGGCGAAGGATTTAAGATGCAATCGTAAATTGCATCTTAATAAAATTTTATCTCACAGGTCTATCGTAATTGTATGAAATTCCAAGAATATAATCGGCTGAAACCTTATAATAGTTGCACAGGGTTATAAGATGTTCTATTGGCAGAGGTCGTATTCCTCTTTCGTATTCGCTATAATATTGCTGAGTTGTGTTTAATAATTCCGCAATTTCTTTCTGATTTGTTTTAGGTTCTCTGTCTTCTCTTAATTGTTTTAGTCTTTCATAATAATTCATATTCGACACATCCTTTAATAGTTAATATATCATACATCATATATTATGTATTGACTTTACGCGATATGTGATGTATAATTATTCTTAAATTATAGAGGATGTGTTTATATGCTAAAAATAAGTCTAGAAAATATCAACGAACTACACAATATATTTTTTGAGCTTGCCTCAATAACATATTTGCAAAACGTTATACGAGATGAAAACAGCGAGAATAATTTTTACATAGAAGGTTTTGAATTTTTAAAGAGGGAAGGAACGCTTTATCTATTAGATAGACAGACCGAAGCGATATTAAGATTGAAAGAATTACTATTTAAAGATGATTTTAATGTCGGTGAGCAATAATTACCCACAATATCTTGTGCCCCTATTTTATGTTAACCTCTAAATAAAATATTGACTTAAAAATCTTCGTTATTTTGCACAAAAATATTTTTTAAAGTTCGTTAAAAATATAAGAATTTTTGAGTAAAAAATGCTTGATTTTTTGAAACACCTGTGTTATTATCATATGGCACGCTGCGAAAATGCGGCGTAAAACATGCGTTGATGCGGGAGGTGGCCCATCCAGAATGGGGAAATTTCCGCGGAGTATGTCCGATTTTAAACCGGGCGAAAGAACTTGGAGGCACTAACGGTTACTTGCGAAACCGAAGGTGTCGCGGCGATGCGAGTCGCTGCTCCGGATTTGCGTTAACCCCAGCAAATGCCGGTTTTATGTTGTGTTGTGATGAAACGCACGGCACGGTGTAAGTTTTGCCCGCCAACTAAACAAGGAGGCGAATTTTCACATGGCAGTGAAAGAAAAAATCCGAATTCGTATTAAAGGTTACGACCACGCACTTGTAGACCAGTCCGCTGAAAAAATAGTGGAAACCGCTAAACGTACAGGCGCTAGGGTTTCAGGTCCAGTACCGCTACCCACCGAAAAAGAAATCGTAACAATTCTCCGTGCTGTTCATAAGTATAAAGACAGCCGTGAGCAGTTCGAAATGAGGACACACAAAAGGCTCATCGATGTAATCAGACCTTCAAACAAAACTGTTGAAGCTCTTACTTCTCTTGAGCTCCCCGCCGGTGTTGAAATCGAAATCAAACTCTAATATATATTATATATGTATTGGTAATAAGATTTCATTTTATTACACCCACGGTCATGTCAGCGAAAGTTGACCAATAACCAAAATGGAGGAAAAAACAATGAAAAAGGCAATCATTGGTAAAAAGCTTGGTATGACTCAGCTTTTTGATAACAATGGTAATGTTGTTCCGGTTACTGTTATTGAAGCAGGTCCCTGTGTAGTAGCACAGAAAAAGACAACCGAGAACGACGGTTATGAAGCAGTGCAAATTGGCTACGGCGATTTGAAGGCTTCAAAGGTAAACAAGCCTATGAAGGGCCACTTCGCAAAAGGCGACGTTGCTCCTAAGAAAGTTCTTCGTGAATTCAGATTTGAAGACACAAGCGCAATCAATGTAGGCGACATCATTAAAGCAGACGTTTTCGCAGAAGGCGATGCAGTTGATGTAAGAGGTACTTCTAAAGGTAAGGGCTATGCCGGCGTAATCAAGCGTTGGAACTTCAGCCGCCTTAAAGAAAGCCATGGTACAGGTCCTGTTCACCGTCACGGTGGCTCTTTGGGCGTTATTGACCCAGCAAGAGTTTTCAAGGGCAAGAAGATGGCTGGTCACCTCGGTAATGAAAGAGTTACAGTTCAAAACCTTAGCGTAGTTAAGGTTGACGCAGAAAAGAATATCATCGCAGTTAAGGGCGCAGTTCCTGGTCCTAAGGGCGGTATCGTAGTTCTTTTCGATAGCGTGAAAGCTTAAGGAAGGAGTGTTCAGTTATGCCAAATATCGCAGTTGTTGATATGACAGGTAAAAAGGTTGGTACAATCGACCTTAGCGATGCAATCTTCGGTATCGCACCAAATGCAGTAGTTATGCACGCAGCAGTTGTTAACTACCTCGCAAATCAGCGTCAGGGCACACAGTCCACTCTGACTCGTACAGAAGTTTCCGGCGGCGGTAAAAAGCCTTGGAGACAAAAAGGCACTGGCCATGCTCGTCAGGGCTCAACAAGAGCTCCACAGTGGAGACATGGTGGTATCGTACACGCTCCGAAGCCAAGAGATTATTCATATTCTCTTAACAAGAAGGTTCGCAAGCTTGCTCTCAAGTCTGCTCTTTCTGACAAGGCTCTCGGCGGCAATCTTATTGTTCTTGATGAATTTAAGATGGACGAATACAAAACAAAGACTGCAGCTGCTTGCCTTAGTGCTATCGGCGCAGGTAAAAAAGCATTGGTTGTACTTGACAGCAATAACCCATTTGCAGTAAAGAGCATTGCAAATATCAAGGGTGCTAAGGCTGCTCAGGTTAACACCATCAACACCTACGACATCATTAACGCTGACACACTCGTTATCGTTAAGGGTGCAGTAGCAAAAATTGAGGAGGTGTACGCATAATGAAAGCTCCACAGGACATCATTATTGCTCCGGTAATTACCGAAAAGAGCATGTCAGGCATTGCCGACAAGAAATACACCTTCAAGGTCGCTAAGGACGCTAATAAACTTGAAATTGCTGACGCAGTTGAAAAGTTGTTCAAAGTTGACGTTGCCAAGGTAAACACCATTAATGTGCGCGGCCAGAAGAGAAGAATGGGTCGCTACGAGGGCTACACAGCTTCTTGGAAGAAGGCAGTGGTTACCCTTAAGGCTGATTCAAAGACAATTGAATTCTTTGACGGTTTAATGTAATAAGCGCATAAGTACAGGAAATCACAGATATTTCCGGTGATGTATGAAGCACGGGCAGTGCTTCGCTAAGCCAAAATAGGAGAGTGAAACAAATGGCAATAAAGCATTATAAGCCAACCACTAACGGTTTGCGTAACATGACAACAATGGATTATTCAGAGTTGTCAAAGGTAGCGCCCGAAAGAAGCTTGTTGGCACCTATAAAGAAGAATGCCGGCCGTAACAGCTATGGCCGCATCACCGTACGCCACAGAGGCGGCGGCAACCGCAGAAAGTATAGAATTATCGACTTCAAGAGAGAGCGTTTCGGTATTCCAGCAACAGTTCTTACACTTGAATACGATCCTAACCGTTCTGCATTTATCGCCCTCGTTCAGTATGAGGACGGCGAAAAGAGATACATCATCGCTCCACAAGACCTTAAGGTTGGCGATGTAGTAGTAAGCGGTCCCGATGCCGACATCAAACCCGGCAACGCACTTCCGCTTGTAAACATTCCAGTAGGTACATTCCTTCATAACATTGAGCTTTACCCAGGCAAGGGCGCACAGCTTGCTCGTTCAGCCGGTAATATGGCTCAGCTTATGGCTAAGGAAAATGGTATGGCGCTCCTTCGTTTGCCTTCAGGCGAACTTCGCAACGTACCTGAAAAATGTATGGCTACAGTTGGTACTGTTTCAAACCCTGAACATGCCAACATCAACTACGGTAAAGCAGGCCGTAAGCGTCACATGGGTTGGAGACCTACCGTTCGCGGTTCTGTAATGAACCCCTGCGATCACCCCCACGGTGGTGGTGAAGGTAAATCACCAATCGGTCGTCCAGGTCCTGTTACACCTTGGGGTAAACCCACATTGGGCTATAAGACCCGTAAGAAGAACAAGGCTAGCGATAAATATATCGTAAAACGCCGTAAGTAATGCGACGAAAGGAGAATTCATAATGGGAAGAAGCGTTAAAAAAGGACCTTATGTGCAACCTGTGTTGCTCAAAAGAGTTCAAGAAATGAATGAAGCCGGTGAAAAGCGCGTGCTTAAAACTTGGAGCCGTTCATCCACCATATTCCCCGATTTCGTCGGTCATACTTTTGCAGTGCATGACGGTCGCAAACATGTGCCCGTATATGTAACTGAGGATATGGTTGGTCACAAGCTCGGTGAGTTTGCACCTACAAGAACATACAGAGGTCACGCCGGTTCAAAAACTACCGGTAAGTAAGCGGCCGAAAGGAGAGTTAACTATGGAAGCAAGGGCAACCCTTAAATACGCCCGTATTTCACCTCGTAAGGTGAAGATTGTTTTGGATTTAATCCGCAATCAAGATGCTGAAAAAGCTATGGCTATACTCAAATTCACTCCTAAATCCGCTTGTGAATATTTAGAGAAGCTGCTCCATTCAGCAATGGCAAATGCCGAAATGAAAAACATGGATATGTCACGTCTTTACGTTGCAGAGTGTCTCGTATGCCCCGGTCCGATCTTGAAGAGAATACGTCCAAAGGATCACGGTCGCGCACACCGCATCTTAAAGAGAACAAGCCATATGACAATCGTTCTTAAAGAACGTGAGAATTAAGAAAGGGAGGTTAAAGTTATGGGTCAGAAAGTTAATCCACACGGTTACCGTGTAGGTATCATTAAAAACTGGGACTCACGTTGGTTTGCCAATGACAGCACTTTCGGTGATACATTGGTTGAGGACTACAACCTCCGTAAATACCTCAAGAAAGCACTTTTCACAGCAGGTATTGCAAAAATCGAAATCGAACGTGATGACAAGCGTGTAAGATTACACATCCACTGCGCAAAACCAGGTATGGTTATCGGTCGTAACGGCGCAGAAATCGAGAAACTTAAGGCTAAATGCGAAAAGATGCTCGGTAAACCCGTTATCGTTAACATCGTTGAGATCAAAAGTCCCGACGCAAACGCACAGTTGGTTGCAGAAAACATCGCTGCACAGCTTGAAAAACGTGTATCTTTCCGTCGCGCAATGAAACTCTCAATCGGCAGAGCAATGCGCCTTGGCGTTAAAGGTATCAAAACACAGGTTTCAGGTCGTCTTGGCGGCGCTGAAATTGCAAGAAGCGAACAGTATCACGAAGGTACCATTCCGCTTCAGACACTCAGAGCAGACATTGACTACGGTTTTGCTGAGGCTAACACAACCTACGGTATAATCGGTGTTAAGGTTTGGATCTACAGAGGCGAAGTTCTTAATGAAAATCGTCGCACAAATAAAAGACAAGGAGGTTCACGCTAATGTTAATGCCTAAGCGTGTTAAATACCGTCGTGTTCAGCGCGGCCGTTTGACCGGTGCTGCATCTCGCGGTACAACCGTAACACATGGTGATTTCGGTCTTCAGGCAACAGAGCCTGCGTGGATCACCTCAAACCAGATAGAAGCTGCCCGTATTGCTATGACACGTTATATCAAGCGTGGCGGTAAGGTTTGGATTAAAATTTTCCCTGATAAGCCAATTACTGAAAAACCTGCAGAAACTCGAATGGGTTCCGGTAAAGGTTCACCTGAATACTGGGTAGCAGTAGTTAAGCCAGGTCGCGTAATGTTCGAAATCGGCGGCGTATCTGAGGAACTCGCTCGCGAGGCTATGCGTCTTGCAGCAAACAAACTTCCTATTAAATGTAAGTTTGTAACCAAAGAGATGGGTGGTGAGCAGTAATGAATGCAAAGGAAATCAGAGAATTATCAGTTGCAGAGCTTAACGAAAAGCTTGCTGATTTAAAGGACGAACTTTACAAGCTCCGTTTCCAGCACGCCATTAACCAGCTCGACAACCCCATGCGCATAACAGCTGTCAAGAAAGACATCGCTCGCGTACAGACAATTATTCGCGAAGCTGAGCTTAAAGACAGCGCTAACGCTTAAGGGAGGTAAACTGGAATGAGCGAAAGAAACCTTCGTAAAACAAGAGTAGGTCGTGTTGTTAGCGACAAGATGGACAAAACCGTTGTAGTTGCTATTGAAGACAACGTTAAGCACCCACTTTACAAGAAGATTATCAAAAACACAATCAGATTAAAGGCTCATGATGAGAACAACTCTTGTGGCGTTGGCGACAGAGTACTCGTTATGGAAACCCGTCCTCTCTCTAAGGATAAGAGATGGCGCGTAGCCGAAATAATCGAAAAGGCTAAGTAGTCAAAAGGGAGGAAACCACTGTGATACAACAACAGAGTTACCTCAAGGTAGCCGACAACACAGGCGCAAAAGAAATTATGTGCATTCGTGTTCTTGGAGGCTCCAAAAGGAGGTATGCCAACATCGGTGATGTTATCGTTGCTTCTGTTAAAAAGGCTGCGCCAGGCGGCACAGTTAAAAAGGGTGACGTTGTAAAGGCTGTTGTAGTTCGTTCTGCAAAAGGTCTTCGCCGTAATGATGGCACATACATTAGATTTGACGAAAATGCGGCTGTAATTATCCGTGAGGATAAGAACCCTCGTGGTACCCGTATTTTTGGACCGGTAGCCCGTGAGCTTCGTGAGAAGGATTACACAAAGATTCTTTCTCTTGCTCCGGAAGTACTTTAATGGGAGGTAAATTGAATATGAGTAATCTTCACATTAAAACCGGTGACACCGTAGTTCTCCTTACAGGAGATGCTAAGGACCGCAAGAAAACCGGTAAGGTTCTTGAGGTTAGCCCCAAAGAGGGTAAAGTAATCGTTGAAGGTCTTAACAAGGTTAAGAAACACGTTAAGCCTCGTAAGGCTGGCGACCCTTCAGGTATTATTGAGACAGAGAGCGCTATCTACGCTTGCAAAGTGCAGGTAGTTTGCCCTAAATGTAATAAGCCTACTCGCGTTGGTGCAAAAATCAACGAAGACGGCTCAAAAGATCGCGTTTGTAAAAAATGCGGCGCAACTTTTTAAGAGATAAGGAGGACATGACTTATGTCAACGCTTGGAAACGAATATAAAAATTCAGTTGCTCCTGCATTGATGACCAAATTTGGCTATAAGAGCGTCATGCAGATTCCGAAGCTCGATAAGGTTGTAATCAATGTAGGCTGTGGTGAGGCTATCACTAACTCAAAAGTTATTGATGCAATAATCGCAGATTTAGGACTTATCACCGGTCAGAAGGCTATTCCTTGCCGTGCTAAGAAATCTGTTGCGAACTTTAAGCTTCGTGCAGGTATGGTTATCGGCGCAAAGGTAACACTTCGTGGTGAAAGAATGTATGAATTTGTTGACAGACTCTTCAACGCTGCACTTCCACGTGTGCGTGACTTCAGAGGTATCAACCCCAACTCTTTCGACGGCCGCGGCAACTATGCTATGGGCGTTAAAGAACAGTTGATTTTCCCTGAAATTGAGTATGACAAAATCGACAAGGTACGTGGTATGGACATTATGTTCGTAACTACCGCCAAGACAGATGAAGAGGCTCGTGAGCTTTTAACACTTATGGGCGCTCCGTTTGCGAAGTAAGGAGTAAGGAATTATGGCTAAAACATCTATGAAAGTTAAGCAGGCTCGTCCAGCTAAGTTTTCTACAAGAGAATACAACAGATGCAAAATCTGTGGCCGCCCACATGCTTATCTTCGCAAGTACGGCATCTGCCGTATATGCTTCAGAGAACTTGCTTACAAAGGCGAGATCCCCGGAGTTAAGAAGGCAAGCTGGTAAGGCGAAAATAGCTTAAGGAGGTTTACGGTATGCAAATCACCGATACAATAGCTGATATGCTTACGAGAATTCGTAACGCATCTGCAGCAAAACACGATTCGGTAGATGTACCGGCGTCCAAAGTAAAAAAGGCAATTGCCCAGATTTTGCTTGACGAGGGTTACATCAGCAGCTTCACCGTCGTTGACGACGGTAAGCAGGGCATAATTCACATTGTGTTGAAGTATGGCCAAAATAAAGCACAGACTATCACAGGCATCCGCCGTGTATCAAAACCTGGTCTGCGCATCTACACAAACGTAGAGGATATGCCAAAGGTTATGAAAGGCCTTGGTATAGCAATCCTTTCCACCTCTAAAGGAATTATGACAGACAAAGAGGCACGCAAAGCCAACGTTGGCGGCGAAGTGCTCGCATTTGTTTGGTAAGGAGGTGCAGGGTTATGTCACGTATAGGTAAGAAGCCTATTACAATACCTGCAGGTGTTGAGGTTAAACTTGACGGCAACACAGTTACCGTTAAGGGCGCAAAGGGTGTGCTCAGCTACACTCATAACGCAGACATCACCGTTGCAGTTGAGGGCAACGAAATTATCGTTACCCGCCCAAGCGATGTAAAAGAACACCGTTCTTTACACGGTCTTACACGTACACTTATCGCTAATATGATTACAGGTGTATCTGAGGGTTACTCAAAAACACTTGAAATCAACGGCGTAGGTTACCGTGCGCAGAAACAGGGTAACAACCTTGTTATGAACTTGGGTTATTCACATCAGGTAATTATGCCTGAAGTTGAAGGTATTCACATTGAAGTACCGTCTGCTAACCAGATAGTTATCAGCGGTGCAGATAAGCAGTTGGTTGGCCAGTTTGCAGCCGATGTTCGCAAGAAGAGACCACCCGAACCATACAAGGGCAAGGGTATCAAGTACTCTGACGAGCACATCCGTCGCAAAGAAGGTAAGGCCGCTAAGGGCTCTAAGAAGTAATAAAGGAGTGTATGAAAAATGGTTAGCAAACCTAATAGTAATCAGGCAAGACTTAAGCGCCATGCTCGCGTTCGTTCAAAGATCAGCGGTACAGCAGCTTGTCCTCGCCTCGATGTATTCCGCTCCAACAGCAATATATATGCCCAGCTTATCGATGACGTAAATGGCGTTACACTCGCAGCAGCATCTTCAAACGAAAAAGATTTCGATTTGAATGGTGGCAACTGCGAAGGTGCACGCAAGGTTGGACAGTTAATCGCTGAACGCGCTGCTGCTAAAGGTATCACAGAGGTTGTTTTCGACCGCGGTGGTTACATTTATCACGGCCGTGTCAAGGAGCTTGCCGAAGGTGCCCGTGAGGGCGGCCTCAAGTTCTAAGTAAGAAGAAGGAGGAAATACTTTTGGCTACAAATATTGACGCATCAACATTAGATTTACAGGAACGTGTAGTTGCTATAAATCGTGTATCTAAGACCGTTAAGGGCGGCCGCATTATGAAATTCTCTGCACTTGTTGTTGTCGGTGACGGCAACGGCATCGTAGGCTACGGCCTTGGTAAAGCAGGTGAAGTTCCGGACGCTATCCGCAAGGGTATCGAAGATGCAAAGAAGAATCTTATTAAAGTTTCACTTAAGGGTACTACTATCCCTCACGAAATTATTGGTGAATTTGGCGCAGGTCGCGTGCTTTTAAAACCCGCTGGCCCTGGTACCGGTGTTATCGCCGGCGGCGCTGTTCGTGCAGTTGTTGAAATGGTTGGTATTAAAGACATTCGTACAAAGGCACTTCGCTCAAATAATCCGTGCAATGTAGTTCGTGCAACAGTTGCAGGCCTTGCAGCTCTTCGTGACGCTAGCCAGGTTGCTGCAGTTCGTGGCAAAGACGTAAAAGAAATTATAGGTTAAGGAGGAGCAGCACTATGGCAACAAAGAAAAAGGCTGCCGGCCTTACTGTAAAACTCGTAAAGAGCACAATTGGTTCTAAAAAGGACCAGATCGCAACCGTAGAATCTTTGGGTCTTCGTAAGGTTGGCGATGTTAAGGTTCAGCCTGACAACGCACAGACCAGAGGTAAGGTAAACAAAGTATCTCACCTCGTTAAGATTATTGAAGGCTAATAGGTTTTACACGCGGTTAGCTTAACCGCAATTAAGCAAGGAGGTGCGAACAATGAAATTGCATGAATTATCTCCCGCAGTTGGTTCTACAAAAGAATCAAAGCGTATAGGCAGAGGTCATGGTTCCGGCAATGGTAAAACAGCCGGTAAAGGTCACAAGGGTCAAAAGGCTCGTGCCGGTCACGGTATGAGAATTGGCTTTGAAGGCGGTCAGATGCCACTTCAAAGACGTGTACCAAAGCGTGGCTTTAACAACATTTTTGCTGAAGAATGGATTGCAATCAACGTAGCAGCCCTCGAAGTATTTGAGGATGGTGCTACAGTTGACGCAGCTGCTTTGGCAGAAAAGAACATCATTAAAAAGGCTGACAAGCCTGTAAAAGTTTTGGGCAACGGCAAGCTCACAAAGAAGCTTACAGTTAACCTTAACGCATTCTCTGCATCTGCTGCAGAAAAAATTAACGCTGCAGGCGGAAAGGCAGAGGTGATCTGAGAATGTTGGAAACTTTAAAAAATGCTTGGAAGGTAAAAGAACTTCGTAACAAGATTCTCTTCACACTTCTTATAATTGTAATTTTCCGCATTGGCTCAGTTATTCCTGTTCCGTATGTTGATTTTAATGTAATGAAAGAGGCTTTTAACGCATCTATGACTGCAACCAGTCAGGATGCCACACAAAACTTCTTCAACTACTTGTCAATACTTACGGGCGGTGGTCTTGAATATGGTGCTATTTTTGCATTGTCAATCACACCATATATCAACGCTTCAATTATCATTCAGTTGCTTTGCGTAGCAATTCCTTACCTTGAGCGTCTTTCAAAAGAAGGCGAAGAAGGCCAGAAAAAACTTGCTACAATCACACGTTATACCACAGTTATTTTAGCGCTTATACAGGGTATTGCATTCTTTGTTTACTTAAATGAAAGTGGATACCTTAACGTTAAAAGCAACGCGGTATGGTTTGCAGCGATTGTTATAATATTAACATTTACAGCTGGTTCTGCTATTGTAATGTGGCTTGGTGAGCAGATTGACGTTAAGGGTATCGGCAACGGTATTTCAGTACTTCTTTTTGCTGGTATCTTGTCACGCGGTCCATTGGCATTTGCTAATTTGACGATGCAATGGAAAGAAAAACATTATTTTGCAGTAATCGGCATCGTAATTGCTTTCTTGGCAGTTATTGCATTCATCGTGTGGATGACACACGCAGAGCGTCGTATTCCCGTTCAGTACGCAAAACGCGTTGTTGGTAACAAGATGTACGGTGGCCAGAACACTCATATTCCGATTAAGGTTAATATGTCTGGTGTAATGCCCGTAATCTTTGCTTCATCAATTTTGATGTTACCTACAATGATTTTGAGCTTTACCGACACAACTAAGGTTGATGCTCTTGGTAACAGCAATCTTCCTTTCTGGAAAGATGTACTTGCGCTATTCAGCGTACAGGGAATTTTCTACGCAGTGATTTACTTTATAATGATTATTGCATTTGCTTATTTCTATGCAACAATCCAGTTTAATCCCGTAGAAATGGCTAATAATCTTCGTAAAAACGGCGGTGCGGTTCCAGGTATTCGTCCCGGCAAACCCACATCTGATTTCATTTCGAAGATTTTGTCAAGAATAACTTTGATGGGCGCTCTCTTCTTGAGCGTTATCGCAATCCTTCCTATAATCATTGCAAATATCGGCAACATGCAGGGTATTTCAATCGGTGGTACCTCGGTACTTATTATGGTTGGTGTTGCGCTTGACACAGTTAACAATCTTGAATCTCAGATGATGATGCGTCATTATAAGGGATTCTTAGATTAAGGAGACATTAGAATGAAACTCATTCTTTTAGGTGCTCCGGGTGCCGGAAAAGGTACCCAAGCAGAGATTATTTCTGAAAAATACAATATTCCTACCATCTCAACCGGCAACATAATTCGTGCTGCGCTTAAAAACGGTACAGAGATGGGGTTAAAGGCTAAGGCTTATATCGATAGCGGTAGGTTAGTTCCCGATGATGTTGTAATTGGCATCATCAAGGAACGCTTAGCCGCCGACGATTGCCAAAACGGTTTTATACTTGATGGTTTTCCACGTACAATTCCGCAGGCAGAAGCACTTGATGATATGGGTATTGCTATTGACGCGGCGCTCTCAATTGAGGTTAGTGACCGCGAGATAGTAAAGCGTATGTCAGGCAGACGCGTTTGTGAAAAATGTGGAGCAAGTTATCACATCGAGTTTAAAAAACCGTCCAAAGAAGGCGTATGTGATGCTTGTGGCGGCGCGCTTGTTATTCGCAAAGATGACGAGCCCGACACGGTTCTTGATAGACTCGATATCTATCACAAACAAACCGAACCGCTTAAAAATTATTACAGCGCACAGGGCAAATTGATTACAGCGCAGGGTCAACAAAAGGTTGAAGACACCACCAAGTTGGTGCTCGCTGCGTTGTCGGAGATATAAGCTATGATAGTCCTTAAAACCGGCCGCGAGCTTAAGGTAATGCGAGAAGCTTGCAGAATATCGGCCGAAGCATTAAAATTAGCAGGCAGTGCGGTAGAGCCGGGTGTTACCACAGCCGAGCTTGATAAAATAGCCGAAAAGTACATTTTAAGCCAAGGCGCAACGCCTAACTTTAAAAACTATAACGGCTATCCTGCAACCGCATGTATATCAATCAACAACGAGGTAATTCACGGCATACCTTCAAAAAATCGCGTTATAAAATCAGGGGACATAGTTTCAATTGATTTGGGCGCTAAGTTTGAAGGATATCACGGCGATAATGCCGCCACTTTTGCTTGCGGGGATGTTTCACCCGAGGCGAAGCGGCTGATGGATACAACACGCGAAAGCCTTTATGAAGGTATAGCGGCGGCAGTATCCGGCGGCAGATTAGGTGATATCGGCGCTGCAGTGCAGCAGTATGTCGAAAAAAGGGGTTATTCAGTGGTGCGACAGTTTGTCGGTCACGGTATCGGCACCCAGCTTCACGAAGCCCCCGAAGTACCTAATTTTGGCACTCACGGGCGAGGAGTTCGCCTGATGCCTGGCATGACGCTTGCGATTGAGCCTATGGTAAATATGGGCGACTATGACGTAAAGGTTATGCCTGACGGCTGGACAGTGCTTACAAAAGACGGTTCTTTATCTGCCCACTTTGAGCATACTATTGTAATTACCCCAAACGGACCACAGATTTTAACAAAACCTTGAGGTGCGTTATGGTAGGTAGAGTAGTAATATCAAAAGCAGGCCGAGACAAGAACAAGGTAGCGGTAATAGTTAAAGAGACCGAAAACTATCTGTTAGTGTGTGATGGAAAAGAGCGGCCGGTCGAGCGCCCCAAGCGCAAGAACCCGAAGCATCTGAAACTTACCGGAACTTATCTTGAAGCACATCAGCTTGAAACCAACCGCGCTTTGCGAAAAGCTTTAAATAATAGCGGTTATGAGGAGGAAATGTAATGTCAAAATCAGATATGATTGAACTTGAAGGCACCGTTGTTGAAGCAATGCCTAACGCAATGTTCAAGGTAGAAATTCAAGGTGGACATCAAATTCTTGCCCACATCTCAGGCAAGTTGCGTATGAACTTCATCCGCATACTACCTGGCGATAAGGTAACGGTTGAAATGTCACCGTACGACCTGTCAAAAGGACGCATAACCTGGCGTTCAAAATAAGACAGAAAAATAGTATGATTTAAAATCATACCCCTAAATTTTAAGGAGGTAAAATCCAAATGAAAGTCAGACCTTCTGTAAAAAAGATTTGCGAAAAATGCAAAATCATTAAGCGTAAGGGTAGAATCATGGTTATCTGTGAGAACCCTAAGCACAAGCAGCGTCAGGGTTAATTACCCCGACCGTCGCAACAACAAATATGGAGGTGCTTTGATAAATGGCACGTATTGCTGGTGTTGACCTTCCTAATAATAAGCGAGTAGAAATCGGACTTACTTATATTTACGGTATTGGTCTTACAACATCTAAAAAGATTCTTGCTGACACAGGTATCAATCCTGATGTACGCGTTAAGGATCTTACAGAAGAAGATATTTCCAAGCTTCGTGAGTATATCGACCACAACCTTCAGGTAGAGGGTGACCGTCGTCGTACAGTTGCATTGGATATTAAGAGACTTATTGAAATTGGAAGCTATCGTGGTCTTCGTCACCGCAAAGGTTTGCCCGTAAGAGGTCAGCGTTCAAAGACAAACGCTCGTACTCGTAAGGGTCCGAAGAGAACTGTAGCAAACAAGAAGAAATAAGTAGGAGGTAAACTTTAATGGCTACTGCTAAAAGAGCGACTACACGTCGTCGTCGCGAAAAGAAAAACATTGAACGTGGTGCAGCCCATATCCAGTCAACCTTCAACAACACAATAGTTACAATTACCGATACACAGGGTAATGCTCTTTCTTGGGCATCTGCCGGTGAACTTGGTTTCCGTGGTTCTAAAAAGTCAACTCCTTTCGCAGCACAGAGCGCTGCTGAAAAGGCTGCTAAGGCTGCTATGGAGCACGGTCTTAAAACTGTTGAGGTTTATGTTAAAGGACCGGGTGCAGGTCGTGAAGCTGCTATCCGCGCATTACAGTCAGTAGGTCTTGAGGTTTCTATGATTAAAGACGTAACCCCAATTCCACACAACGGCTGTCGTCCTCCCAAGAGAAGACGCGTATAATTTTAAAACCTATTGCAACTTATGTTGCGTAATAATTTGGAGGTGTAACAGATGGCAAGATATACCGGTGCAGTTTGCAGACTTTGCCGCCGTGAAGGACAAAAATTGTTCCTTAAGGGTGAGCGCTGCTATTCTGAAAAGTGTTCTATCGCTAACCGCGGATATGCTCCAGGTCAGCACGGACAAGGTAGAAAGAAGTCATCCGAATATGGTTTGCAGCTTCGCGCTAAGCAGACCGCAAGACGTTTTTATGGTGTTCAAGAAGGTCAGTTCCGTCATTATTTTGAGGTTGCTGAAAGAAAACCCGGCGTTACCGGTGATAACCTTTTAAGAATTCTTGAAAGCCGTCTTGACAACGTTGTTTACAGAGTAGGCTTTGCTTCTTCAAGAGCAGAAGCACGTCAGCTTGTAGGCCACGGTCATTTTGAAGTTAACGGTAACCGCGTTGATATCGCTTCATACCTTCTTAAAGCAGGCGATGAAATCGCTATCTGCGAAAAGGCTAAATCAAGCGATAAAATCAAGGCTGTTGTAGAGGCTAACAGCGCTCGTCCTGTTCCGGAATGGATCAGCGTTGACCGCGAAAAGCTTACAGCAAAAGTTATCGCTCTTCCAAACCGCGAGCAGATTGAAGCTCCTGTTGAAGAGCAACTTATCGTTGAATTCTATTCAAGATAATAACAGTATTATTGTCTTATGTTTTGTCCACCGCATCGGGACACCTATTCTTTAATATTTGCGATGCGGAGAAACGGAGCTTTTAAATGATAGAGATTGAAAAGCCCAGAATTGAAACTCTCGAACTTTCAGCAGACGGAAAGTACGGAAAATTTGTAATGGAACCGCTCGAACGTGGTTATGCTATTACACTTGGCAACAGCCTTAGAAGAGTTCTTCTTTCAACTTTGCCAGGCGCTGCAATCACCAACGTTAAAATCGACGGTGTTGTTCATGAATTTTCTACTATTCCAGGTGTAAAAGAAGACGTTACCGAGATAGTTCTTAACCTTAAAGGACTTATCGCAAAACTTCACGCAGACTCTGCTAAAAAGATTTATATCGAAGCAGAAGGTCCCTGTGTACTCACTGCTGAAGCAATCAAGTCTGATTTTGAGGTAGAAATTCTTAATCCTGATATGTATATTGCTACTCTTGATGAGGGCGCAAAGCTCAATATGGAAATGACCATAGACAAGGGTAGAGGTTATGTATCTGCAGAGCAGAATAAACCGGCACAGAATATAATCGGTGTTATTCCGATAGATTCTATCTACACTCCGGTTTTGAAGGCAAACTTTAATGTTGACAACACCCGTGTTGGTAACGTTGTTGACAAAAACAAGCTTACACTTGAGGTTTGGACCGATGGTTCTATCAAGGCTGATGAAGCAGTTTCTATGTCTGCAAAAATCCTTATAGAGCACTTTGAATTGTTCCTTAACCTTGCAGAAGGCGTAAGCGAAACCGAAAGCATTATGGCAGAAGCAAAAGACAACGCTAAAGAAAAGGTTCTTGACCTCACAATTGATGAGCTTGACCTTTCTGTACGTAGCTTTAACTGCCTTAAACGTGCTGGCATAAACACTGTTGAAGACCTCATCAACAAGTCTGAAATGGATATGATGAAGGTTAGAAACTTAGGCCGCAAGTCTTTGGAAGAAGTTATTGCAAAATTGGCTTCATTCGGCTTTGCGCTTAAGAAAGACGACGAATAAAGGAGTGAATATCAATGCCGGGTACTCGTAAACTTGGAAGAGCTAGTGATCACAGAACCGCTATGCTTCGCGCAATGGTTACTTTCCTTTTAGAAAACGGAAAGATTGAAACAACCGTTACACGCGCTAAAGAGGTTAGATCAGTAGCAGAGAAGTATATTACACTCGCTAAGACAAATACACTTCACAGCAAACGTCAGGCAATGGCATTCATTACTAAGGAAGACGTAGTTGCAAAGCTTTACAACGAAATCGCTCCTAAGTATATGGAAGTAAACGGTGGTTACTGCCGTATTACAAAAACAGGTCCTCGCCGTGGCGACGCTGCTGAAATGGCAATTATCGAGTTAATCTAATTCTCGTTATATTTTAGTAGTCACATTTTCGCAAAAACGATAGCAATGTTCTTACCTATCAATCCTGCCGAAAAGCCTGTCGCGCTTTGCGACTTGATACTTCGGGATGATGTGGGTACTAAAGCAAAAAAGAAAACACCTTTCTACAGAAAGGTGTTTTCTTTTTTTGCAGGTAAAAGTAATAGTGAATAGGTAATAGGTAGTATGTTTTTAAAGAAACAACACATTATATTGTGCTATGTGCAATTTTGTAAAAATTTATAACAAAAAATCATAAAAATATTAAAAAAACTATTGAAATTTTGTGTATTTTATATTACAATGTATGTGTACATAATGTAATTGTGGGTTGGTATCTCTATTGCTGAGTGTTAACCTACAGCAACTTAATAAAAAAGAGGTCTACCCTCAAGGGAAAGGATTGGTTTTTAAATGACAAAATTGTTTAAAAACAGTAAACAGGTATTAGCGCTTGTATTTGCTTTTGCAGTGCTTGCAGTATCTTTGTTTACAGGTGGCGCAAACATTACTGCTAACGCTTGTGATGTTAGCAAGGTTGATTATTGGGACGGTACAATTGCACCTAGCTTTGCTGGCGGTACCGGTTCTGAGACTGACCCATACATAATCAAAACAGCAGAGCAGTTGGCTCGTTGCTGTTTGGGTCAGAACAAAACCGAATCTAAAGGTAAGTTCTATAAGGTTGATGACAGTGTTAAGATTTTTGTAATGCAACCTGAAAGCGTTGTAGACCTTGACACACTTCTTGGTCTTGACAGTGCAGAGGCTACCAAAAATTACATCATGGGTCTTACCGGCAAAATTAACTGGTTAGACAAGATGAACCTTGGCTATGGTAGTTTTAACGGTAGTTTTGACGGTAACGGCGCTACCATTTATGGTCTTTATGCTGATAACACACTTACTAATGATGCTAACCGTGACTGCGGTCTTTTCCCAAGATTTGATGGCGGTTATGAAGATAGTGGCAAGATTGTACCAAACGTTTGTAAAAACATTGCTGTTAAAAATTCATACTACGCTTCATGCCGTCGTTTAGGAGCTATCTCTGGTGCTTCTTACGCTAAGGGCTACGGCGCAGACGTTAACGGTATCATTTATTATGACACCATAGCTGTTGTTAACTGCTATATGACAACTACAGGCAATATTAACTACTATAGAGAACAGGGTATTGTTGTCGACGGTGGCGCAGGTGATGTTTCTGTGCTTAACAACATCCTTGTAAGAGGCAACTATGCTGTTAATACCGAGCAGAACAAGAAAATAGGTGTTCTTGCTGCGACTCAAACCGAAGGTATAATGCAAAAAGGTGGAGCAATCGTTAAACCTAAGCTTTCAAACTCGGTTATTTTAGGCGCAGACCCATTCAGTAGAGATGCTTATTTCAGTTTTGTTTTCATGAAAACAAAAGATCCTGAAGGCAAAGACGTATATACTTTCTTTGATAACGTTATAACCGACCAACCGGCAGGTAAGGTAACAGCAGAAACAACCAATGCAGAATTTGCTGAAGAACAGGTTAAGCAGATAACTGCTACAGGTTTTGACTTCCAGCACGCTGCTACTACACTCGACTGGGGAACCACCTGGTTTATGAGTGAAGATGGTCCTGAACTCCGTAAATTCCACGGTACCATCGCACTTGTTCAGACAAAAACAACACACGTTTGGGAATGTGCTGATTGCGGTCTTCAGTCACCCGGCGGCGTTGCAAACCACAGATTTGTTTGTGATGTGCCACTTAAAGAGAACGAATTAGATCCTTATTATTGTAAAGACTGCGGTTATGTATGTCAGCATAACGAGCAAACGGTTGCAGGCTATGAAGAAGGTGACTGCTTAACAGCTCCCGGTACATATTCAAGATGTAAGTTCTGTCCTTCATTTATAGCAACCGATCTTGGTACTATTCCGGGACATCAACTTACTTATGTAGAGGCTGACCCAGGTGATTGCGCTACCGAGGGTACAGAGGCATATTGGGTTTGTACTACCCCTGGTTGCGGTAGAAAATACAAAGCAGTAGGTCCTAACGGCAAGGAAATAACAGCTGCTGAACTTAAGTATGCTCCATTTGAAGATGCTGTAGAAGATGATGACCTTAAAACAGGTGTGTTAGGTAATCACGTTAAAAAAGAAAATGCCGACGGCTCATTCGTTGTAGAAATGGTTGATGAAGAAGGTCACTATTTCATTTGTGAGTTAGATGGTGGTAGACTTAATTCAAAAGGCAAGTTAATTGGCGACGATGAAGTTGAAAAACACGATTTTGAAAACGCTAAGTGCAAAGAGTGTGGTTTTGTTTGTGAAAATCATAATTTCAAACCCACAGGTCGTGTTATAGCAGGTAACTGCATTAAAGACGAAGAGACTGAGTATAAGTGCACCAAGTGTGGTTGGAAGAAGACTGAAGTAACCAAAGAAGCAGGTCACAATATTAAATCTGTTAAAAAGGTTGAACCAACAGAAACATTGGAAGGCACAAAAGCGCACTACAAGTGTGATGTTTGCTTAGAAATCTATGCAGATGCTCAGGGCAAAACAGCTGTAACAAAGTCTTCGTTGATAATTCCAAGAACCTTGAATGACGAAGGTTATGACAACAATGTTGATCCTAACCCAGGTCATGACGATGTTGTTTCTGATGGAGAAAACGGCAACCAAGAGCCCGGTGGCACAGATCAAGGTGAAAATGTAGAGGACAATCAGAACAACACAAACGACAATCAAAATAATGTAAACGACAATCAGAATAATAATGATGATGATTATATGCAGAATTCTACCGGCAATCAAGGTAGTGATTCAACCGGTGATAACCTCGTTTATATTATTGCAGCTATTGTAGTGCTTTTGGGTGTTGCAATTGTATTTATTCGCAAGTTTCTTAAATCATAAGGAATAATTAAACAAAGTTAAATTAAAAGCACCTGCCAAAAAGCAGGTGCTTTTAAAATATAGGAGACAGTTATGAAAAAAGCAATATCTTTAGTCGTAGCAATTGTAATGTGCCTTGTTTTGTCAGCTTGTAATGCTGATAACGGATTAACATCTTCGGAAGAAAATGTTGTTGTTGAATATGAAGAAGTAATCACAAATTCTGATGGGACACAACAAACAGTTCAAAATCAGAGTGATGTAATATCAGGTGATGAAGGTCAGCAAGAAGCAATCGATAATACAAGCAGTGAATCTGACGGTAATATAAACAATAATACGAATAACACCACAAGCAATGGTCTAATTAACAATTCTAACAACGCAAATAGCAATACTAATAGTAATGCTAATAGTAATGCTAATAATACAACAATCAATTCAAATAATAATGAAAGCAATAATTCAAGCAATGATACCAATAATGTAAATAGCAACACAAACACAGGTAATGAAGATTGGATTGATTTTAAAACAACTGTCGAGGTCGATATTTGTGACCCTATAATTCGCGCATATATTAATGCAACCGATCCTAAAAGTCAATATACTTTTTTAAGTGAATATGGACACATTGAAATGGACCATCAGGTTTTACCAATAAAATGGCGGCTGAACGGTAGCGAGGTATATACAGTTTACATATCAGAAAATGCAGATTTTTCCGATTCGTATATATGCAATTTCTCAGGCAGTGAATTTAATGGCGGTATCTGCGTCCCGGGAAAAACATATTATTGGAAGGTCTTAGGTAATTACAGCGACGAGATTTTAGGCGGCGGTAAAATACGCATCAAGGATGCGCCTGTTCGTTGGTTGAACATTGAAGGCTTACACAACGTGCGAGATATTGGTGGTTGGAAAACCGAGAGTGGAAAAACCGTAAAATACGAAAAAATCTACCGCGGAGGAATGCTTGAAAAAATCGAAGATAAGGGAATAGAAAAACTAAAAGCATTGGGTATAAAAACCGATATGGACATACGCTCTACTGCCTCTTGGGATTCAAATGGCGCAGTTCCAAAGACTGGGCTTAACTACTTCTTCTTTGATACCAATCAGCACTATGACTATGTATTGGGATTTGGCAAAGCAGAAGAAGAAATAAGAGAAAATTATCCTAAAATGTTTGAGGTTTTTGCTGACGAGAGCAACTACCCGATTTATATGCACTGTAATTATGGCAACGATCGTACGGGTAGTATGTTGTTTATTTTAAACGGTTTGGTTGGCGTAACCTATGAAGATTTAACACGCGACTATGAGCTTACATCATTTGCCTTTTCTCACGATAACCGTTGGCGCGGCAACGGCACAGGCGGTACCTTTGGTCCTAATGATTTGATACAAAACAATATATCAAACTCAAACGTTGACGGTCGTTGGGGAATGATGAACAAAGCATTTATGGAAAGCAAATACTGTACCGATGGTAAACTCTCTACCGCTATAGAAAACTTTTTACTTGACCGTGGAGTTAAAAAAGAACATATAGACGCCTACAAAAAAATAATGCTTGAATAAAAATAAAAGCCACTGCAACAGCAGTGGCTTTTAAAATTTAAGTTAGTGGCACATCAAATATATAACCTGCCGCAATGCCCAAAATTGCCGAAATGCAAATAATCAACACAGGGGGTATTTTTATTTTTTTAAAGAACACTAAAAACAAACTAAGTGCAAAAATTACAGCGGAAATATAAAATTCAGACGAGTTAAAAATTGTCGGGGTTAGTCCCTTTGGTAAAAATACTGTAATTGCCATAGAAATAACCGCCGAGGCAATAAGACCGATTGCGGTGGGTTTAAGACCCGTCATAAGACCTTTTACAATATGGCTTTCTTGAAATTGCTTATAAAAATGCGCCACAATTAAAATAACCGTAAAAGATGGCAGCACAACACCAAGTGTTGCAAAAAACGCGCCCCAAAATTCTTGTTGTGAAGCGCCAACGTAGGTTGCCATATTTATAGCAAAGGGTCCGGGAGTGGATTCGCTAAGAGCTACAAAATCAATAATTTGGTCCGCTTCTAACCAACCGTGCTCTAAAACGACGTCCTGTGCGAGCCTTAACATTGCAAGTCCGCCGCCAAAGGTAAACGCGCCTATTTTAAAAAATTCCCAAAAAAGTTTTAGCAAAGAGAGTAAAAATGTCATTTTTTAGCCCTCCTTCGCAAAATGGAATAGCTTATAAGTCCAAATACAGCAGAGGCAATAATTATATAAAAAGTGTTTATGGGAATGAATTTAGTAACTACTACCGATGTTATAACCGAAAAGGCTATAACAGTATATGAGACCCACGTTTTACTGCATTTTTTATACATTGATATCAGCGCCTTGATAACCAGCGCCAATACACAAGCGCGTATGCCTAAAAATGCATACTGCACAGGCGGCTTTTCTTCAAATTTATCTAAAAGGAAAAATATGCAAAGCATTATTAAAAAAGAGGGGATAACTACACCCAATGTCGCCGCGGTTGAGCCTAACACACCGCAAACCTTATAACCGACAAAGGTTGCCGAATTTATAGCGATAGGACCTGGGGTAGATTCGGCAATTGCGACAATGTCTAAAATATCTTCTTCAGATATCCATTTGTTTTTGTCACACACCTCGTGTTGAACAAGCGGAATCATAGCATATCCGCCACCAAAGGTAAAGGCGCCTATTTTAAAAAAGGTTATAAAAAGCTTTAATGCTTTTTTAAGTTTATTCATTTATTGCTCATCCTTACCGCAACAACGCTTATACTTTTTACCGCTACCGCAGGGGCAAAGGGCATTTTTGCTTACAACACCTTTTCCACGCACGGTAAGAGGCTTGTCACCTGTAGAAGTTTCTTCAGCTACTTTTTCGCGTTTTACCTCTTCGTTTTTACGAACCTGCACCGACAATGAAAGCTTTGCAGTTTGCTCGCGAATAGCAGATGTCATTGCCGAGAACATATCATAACTTTCATTACGGTATTCAACAACAGGGTCGTGCTGACCGTAGCCACGCAAACCTATTCCCTGGCGCAGTTGATCCATAGCGTCTATGTGATCCATCCAGTTGGTGTCAACCGAGCGCAACAATACTACGCGTTCAATCTCACGCATAACAGCGTCACCAAAGTCGGCTTCACGCGCATCGTATTTCTGATGGGCGATTTCCTTTAGTTTTTCGGCAACCTCATAGGTTTCAAGGCCCTGTATTTTCTCGCTTGTAAATTGCGTATCATCGGCGTCAATAATCCAACCGCCAAAATATTCACGAAGTCCGTTAATGTCACGGCTTCCGTCGGTATTATCGGGAGTAAGATAAATTCCTGCGTAAACATCAATAGTATCATCAATCATTTTGATAATCATATCTTTAATGTTTTCGCCGTTAAGAACGCGATTGCGTTGCTCATAGATAAGTTCACGTTGCTTGTTCATAACGTCATCATATTCAAGCACGTTTTTACGAGAAGCAAAGTTAATGCCCTCTTTACGCTTTTGGGCGCTTTCAATCGTTTTTGAAAGCATTCCGCTTTCAAGCGGTTGATTTTCATCAATGTTCATTGTGCCCATAAGACCGGCAATGCGTTCGCCGCCGTAAAGTCGCATAAGGTCATCCTCAAGCGAGATATAAAACTTGGTGTTACCGGGGTCGCCCTGACGACCTGCACGACCGCGCAACTGATTATCTATTCGACGAGAATCGTGTCTTTCGGTACCGATTATGCATAGACCGCCGCTTTCCCTTACAGCATCGGCGTGAGGAGCAATATCGGCTTTGAACTTAGCGTAGTATTCTTTGTATTTTTCTCTCGCGTTAATAATATCAGGGTTTTCAGTTTCACCAAAGCCGGTAGCTTCGAGAATCATTTCTTCACTAAGACCATCGTGGCGAAGGGCAGACTTTGCTAAATATTCGGCGTTACCGCCAAGCATAATATCGGTACCACGACCAGCCATATTAGTAGCGATTGTAACAGCGCCGGGAATACCTGCCTGAGCGATAATCTCTGCCTCTTTTTCGTGGTGTTTTGCATTAAGCACGTTGTGTTTTATGCCACGTCTTTTAAGCATAGAAGATAAAAGTTCTGATTTTTCAATGGTTACAGTACCAACGAGCACGGGTTGATTTTTTTTGTGACAAGCGACAATGTG
Source organism: Clostridia bacterium (assembly GCA_017516965.1). Classification (GTDB taxonomy): domain Bacteria; phylum Bacillota; class Clostridia; order Oscillospirales; family Acutalibacteraceae; genus UBA737. Next base: position 23,831 of record JAFXAP010000016.1, on the reverse strand, counting down.
GTCGATTACCGCGTTAAATTTAGCCTTTTCAGTCTTGTAGACAACATCGTTTTCATCAACACGCGCAATTGGCTTGTTGGTAGGAATTTCAACAACGTCAAGACGGTAAATTTCCTGAAATTCGGTTTCTTCGGTCATAGCAGTACCGGTCATACCTGACAGTTTGCTATAAAGACGGAAGAAGTTCTGGAAGGTTATGGTAGCAAGTGTTTTAGATTCGCGTTCTACCTTAACGCCTTCTTTTGCCTCGATTGCCTGGTGCAGACCCTCGTTATAGCGTCTGCCGTACATAAGACGACCTGTGAACTCGTCTACAATGATAACTTCGCCGTTCTTTACAACGTAATCAACGTCACGTTTCATAATACCGTGAGCGCGAATAGCTTGATTTATGTGGTGCGCGATTTCAATGTTTTCGCTGTCGTTAAGATTTTCAATCTGAAAATACTGCTCGGCTTTTTTTACACCGTCAGGGGTAAGAATGGCGGTGTTTGCCTTTTCATCTACAACGTAGTCACCATTATATGCGGCATCCTCATCGCTTGCCTTATCATCCATCTCTTTAACCTTTACCATTTTAAGCATCTTTGCAAATGCGTTTGCTCGTGTATAAAGGTCGGTCGATTTGCTACCCTGACCTGAAATAATAAGTGGGGTACGCGCTTCATCTATGAGAATGGAGTCTACTTCATCGACAATGGCAAAGTTGTGTTCGCGCTGAACCTTTTGTTCTTTATAGGTAACCATATTATCACGCAGATAATCAAAGCCTAATTCGTTGTTGGTGCAGTAGGTGATATCAGCGTCATATGATGCGCGTTTTTCGTCCTTGTCCATACCGTGAACAATAAGACCTACCGACAAACCTAAAAATCTATAGAGTTTGCCCATCCATTCCGAGTCACGCTTTGCAAGGTAGTCGTTAACGGTTACAATGTGAACGCCTTTGCCTGTAAGACCGTTCAAATAAGCGGGAAGGGTTGCAACAAGCGTTTTACCTTCACCTGTTTTCATTTCGCTGATACGACCTTGGTGAAGTATAATACCACCTAAAATCTGAACCGGGAAGTGGCGCATACCAAGCACACGGTCACCGGCTTCGCGGCAAACGGCAAAGGCTTCGGGTAAAATATCATCAAGTGTTTCACCTGTCGAAAGACGGGTTTTAAACTCATCGGTTTTATCGCGCAACTGTTCATCGGTTAGCGCGCGGTACTCGTCTTCATATGACAAAACTTTGTCCAAAAGGGGACGAATACGTTTTATTTCTTTTTCACTGTAATTGCCAAAAATGGCTGTAAGTAATCCCATAATTAACCTCGTAATTAAAATTTATATATATTATATAATAAATTTGTGAATAAATAAAGTACTATTTGAGTGTGAAAGTATCATTTTTATAAGATAATCCTGAAGTATAATGTAAATTGTTGTCGCTATCTATAAAAACGGCTTCCACGCCAGGAGAATTTTCAATAAAATCTTTAGCCTTATTGAGTCCTAAAAGAACACAAATGGTAGAGTAGGCATCCGCCTGCATAGAAGAGTCGGCTATTATAGTTGCCGAATATAAATCGGTCTCACACGCGTAGCCGGTTTCGGGGTCTAAAATGTGATGATAGATTTTTCCATCCTTTTTTATATAGCGTTGATAATTGCCGGAGGTTACAACCGTCTTGTTGCGCAGTTTGATTTTTGCGGCAATTTCATTTTCGGAAAAGGGCTGTTTAATACCTATAGTATAATCACGCTCACCAAAAACAACTATATTTCCACCCAAATCTATAATGCCCTCGGGTGTGTTTTTTTGTTTGAAATATTCAAGCAGTTTATCGGCAATATAACCTTTTGCAATGCCGCCAAGATCTATCTTTTTGTGCTGCAAATTAACCCGATTGCCATCAATTTTAATAGCCTGATAGTCAACGTTTTTAAGCGCTTCGGAAATTTCGTCGCGATTAGGTACTGTCTGCGAATTAAAGTCCCAAAGAGAGCTCACGGGGTATATTGTGATATCAAACTTTCCATTTGATAAATCCCCGTAATAAATAGCGTCTTTAATAATTTTTGTTGTGTGCTCACTTACCTCTACAAAGCCACGGCTGTTGTTAAGTGTGTGCACGTCGCTTCCCTCTATCGTGCGGCTAAGCAGCCTTTCATATTCTTCACAAACTAAGAAAGCACCGCTCAACGTCTCGCTGTCGCAAGCGGCAGTAAGAGTCACTACGGTGTCGAGTAAAAAACGTGTATCTTTATTTTCCTGCGCTGTGCAACCGCAAAGCAATAACAGGACCAAGCTTAAGTTAAAACAAGTAAATTTTTTCATAAAAATATTATACAATATATTCACTTTTTTGTAAAGATGTGTTAGAATAATTAAATGATAGAAAGAGGGTGACTGTCTTGAAAAAAGGAGATATTGTCGTACTTGGGGTAATAGCGGCAGTATTTATTTTATCAATAGTGATGCTTACGTCCTTTTCAAAAAATGGCAGTCGGGTAATAGTAAAGCAGGACAACAAGGTGGTTTATGACCAAAGTATAACCAAGAACAATACTGTTGATACAGGAAGTAATGTTGTGGTTATAGAAAACAAAGCGGTTTATATGAAGCAGTCAAACTGTAAAAATCAGATTTGTGTAAAAAGCGATAAAATTTCAAAAAAGGGTGAAAGTATTATATGTTTGCCAAACAAGGTGATAGTAGAAATAAAGTAAACATAAAACGACTCACCGTTTATGCGATGTTTGTAGCCATTTGCCTTATCATAGGCTATCTTGAAAACCTTTTGTCAATCACGGTGCTTTCAGGTGTACCGGGCGCAAAATTAGGTCTTTCAAATGCGATGGTGTTAATGCTCGTTTATGCCGACGATAAAAAAGGCGCTTGGGGCGTAAATATTGCGCGCATAGTCTTAAGCGCGCTGTTGTTTGGCTCGCCAATATCTTTTTTGTTTTCGCTTTCGGGCGGGTTAGCGTCTCTTGCGGTGGCGCATATTTTAAGCCGACTAAAATCGGTAAGTGTTATCGGCGCCAGTATGGCAAGCGCCGTTACACATAATGTTTTTCAGTTGTTGGCGGCAACCGTTTTTATGGGTGTAAGCATTGCCTATTACGTACCCGTGTTAATTGTTTTTGGCGCGGTTTGCGGTGGTGTTTGCGGACTTTTTTCGCAAATAGTTTTAAACAGAACCAAAAGCAAAAATATGTTCAGATTTTAATTTTTTTAAAAAAGGAGGCACAAAAAATGTGCGGTTTTGTAGGCTTTACAAATTATATTGCTGACGACGGCAGAGTTCTGGGGCATATGATGAACGCAATTGTTCATCGCGGCCCTGATTCCGCAGGCATTTACTTAGATAAAGATATTGCGCTCGGGTTCAGACGTCTTAGCATTATCGACATTGACGGCGGCAACCAACCAATGTTTAATGAAAACGGTTCACTTGTGCTGACTTTTAACGGTGAAATTTATAACTACAAACAACTTCGCGACGAGCTTTTAGAACTGGGTCACACCTTTAACAGTCATGCCGATAGCGAGGTTGTGCTTCACGGTTTTGAACAATGGGGCGAAGAGGTGGTAAGCCGTCTTCGCGGTATGTTTGCTTTTGTTATATATAATAAAGATGACGGCGCTATTTTTGGCGCTCGCGATATGTTTGGCATAAAGCCTCTTTATTACACAACGAGTGAAAACAGTTTTATATTCGGTTCAGAAATAAAGGCATTTTTGCACCATCCCGAGTTTAAAAAAAGCCTTAATGAACAGGCTTTGGCGCACTACCTTTCTTTTCAGTATTCACCTACAGAAGAAACCTTTTTTGAGGGTGTATATAAATTGCCTCCCGCACACAGTTTTTGTTTTAAAAACGGCGAACTGACTAAAAAAAGATATTTTAAACCCGAGTTTAAATCATCCCCCGGTGTAGTTGATTTTTATGCCGACGAAATCGACAAAACTTTGCGTGAATCGGTCGAGGCGCACAAAATTGCCGACGTAGAGGTAGGATCGTTTTTGTCAAGCGGCATAGATTCAAGTTATATTGCTGAGGCGGCAAAAGTTGACAAAACCTTTACCGTAGGTTTTGAAAGCGATGAGGGTGACCGTTATAACGAGATTGCCTTTGCCAAAACATTTGCCGATACAATCGGGGTAGAAAACATATCAAAGGTTATAACACCTAAAGAATATTGGGAAACCTTTCCAAAAATACAGTACCATATGGATGAACCGCTTGCAGACCCTGCGGCAATTGCGCTTTATTTTGTAAGTGAACTTGCCTCAAAACACGTAAAGGTTGTAATGTCGGGCGAGGGTGCAGACGAACTTTTTGGTGGGTATCGCATATATCAAGAACCCATAACCCTCACTTTTTACGACCGTTTGCCCTTTGCGCTAAGGCGCATTGTGTCTAAGGTGTGTGAATATTTGCCAAAAATTCACGGCATAAACTATCTTATACGTCGCGGCAAAACAATCGAAGAGCGTTATATAGGCAATGCCAACATATTTTCTAAAAAAGAGCGTGATGCTCTGCTTAAAAGCGATATTGCAAAAACTGCGCCCGAACCTAAGGTTTTGTGCGACAAATTTTATGACGAAATTGCCAATAAAGATGACGTTACCAAGATGCAGTATCTTGACATAAATATGTGGCTTATGGGTGATATTTTGCTCAAAGCCGATAAGACCAGTATGGCAAATTCACTTGAACTTCGCGTACCTTTTCTTGATAAAAACGTAATGGAACTAGCTGTTACTTTGCCACTTGATTGCAGGGTAAATAACACTACCACAAAGGTAGCACTTCGCCGCGCGGCACAAAAGACGTTGCCACGCGTTACCGCGCAAAAAGATAAGTTAGGTTTTCCGGTGCCTATTCGCGAATGGTTGCGCGAGGACGAGTATTACAATATGGTTAAAGCGCAGTTTACAAGTGAAGTGGCAGAAAAGTATTTTAATACTAAAAAAATAGTAAAACTGCTTGATATGCACAAGCAGGGTAAAACCGACCTTAGCCGAAAGATATGGACGGTTTACACCTTTTTGGTATGGTATAACGAATATTTTTAGAGGTTAATGATTTGAAAAAGATAAAGATTTACAGCGAACTTGTGTATGTGTTGGCGCAGTTAGGTCTGACACTTGCTGTGGCAATAATGGCAGCTGCCGATTTTGGTGTTTCAATGATTGTGGCGCCTGCCTACATAGTAAGCCAAAAATTTACATTTTTTACCTTTGGCCAGTGGGACTACATAATACAGGGCGTTTTGTTTATAGCCTTTTGCCTTGCTATGAAAAAATTTAAAATCACATATTTTGTGTCTTTTATAACCTGTGTTATATATGGCACAATACTTGATATGTGGCGCGCTTTTATACCGCTTTTAAACCCCGACATAACCCCTCCGGGCAGTATGGATTTGTGGATTCGGGTGGTTATGTTTATTGTGGGTGAGTTGCTTACCGCATTTACGGTTATGCTGTTTTTTAAAACGTATATCTACCCACAGGTGTGCGATTTATTTGTAAAAGGCATTGTGGCAAAATACGGTTTTGACCAGACCAAATGCAAACGCATTTTTGATTTGTGCTGTTTGTTGTTGTCGCTGGCGCTCACGCTTATATTATTTAAAGGCTTTGTAGGTATTAAGTGGGGCACGGTTATAATAACCTTGATAAACGGTGTGCTTATAGGATTTTTTTCTAAAGTTTATGACCGCTTTTTTGAAACAGTACCGCTTTTTCCACAAGTAGCCGATAAGTTTAAATTTTAAAATGGAGAAATATATGACCTATAACGAAATCAAGAAAAATAAAGCTATTCACAATTATATTGCCGCCGCCGATGCATCGCTTGCCGCGCTTGGCTTTACCGAGCACAGCTTTGCCCATGTGAGCGCCGTTGCCGAAAAGGCAGGGTATATTTTGAAGACATTGGGGTTTGACGAGCGCACTGTAGAGCTTGTAAAAATTGCAGGTTACCTACACGATATAGGCAACCTTGTAAACCGCATAGACCACAGTCAAAGCGGCGCGGTTATGGCGTTTAGAATATTAGATAAATTAGGCTTTAATTCAGAAGAAATAGCCGATATTGTAACCGCTATTGGCAATCACGATGAGGGCACGGGAGTGCCTGTTAGTGAGTTTGCCGCGGCGCTTATTTTGGCAGATAAGTCAGACGTTCGCCGCAACCGTGTGCGCAATCAAGATGAGACCACCTTTGACATTCACGACAGGGTAAACTACTCGGTTACAAGCGCAGGGCTTGAAATAAGCGACGACAAAAAGTTTATTGAACTGTCGCTCACCATTGACACAAACTACGGTTCGGTTATGGATTATTTTGAAATTTTTATGGAGCGGATGCTACTTTGCCGCAAGGCAGCCGAAAAACTGGGACTGCAGTTTAAACTTACAATAAATAATCAGCAATTACTGTAAAATTACATTAACTTTCAATTAAAAAAAGACTCCCACGGGAGTCTTTTTTTGTTTGTTATTTAGTTTTTAAGGCTTTGCATAGGTGCTGGGATTCTGCCGCCGCGGTCGATAAACTTTTTAGGGCTGGCCGAAAGGTTTACGTCCATAATAGGTCCTTCGCCCAGCAGTCCGCCAAAGTTAAGTTCTTCGCCCGCCTTTTTACCAATAGCAGGTATCACGCGAACGGCGGTGGTTTTAGAGTTAACCATACCAATTGCGGCTTCGTCAGCAATAATAGCCGAAATCACCTCACTTGGTGTGTCGCCGGGAACTACCACCATATCAAGACCAACCGAGCAAACGGCGGTCATGGCCTCAAGCTTTTCTATTTTCAGGTCACCGCTTCTTGCCGCGGCAATCATACCCTCGTCTTCAGACACGGGAATAAATGCGCCCGAGAGTCCGCCCACCGAGTTACAAGCCATAACGCCGCCCTTTTTAACAGCGTCGTTAAGAATTGCAAGCGCGGCTGTGGTGCCGTGTGTGCCGCAAACCTCAAGTCCCATTTCTTCTAAAATTCTTGCTACCGAGTCACCAACCGCAGGGGTGGGGGCAAGGGAAAGGTCAACAATACCAAAGGGCACACCAAGTCTGCGAGCCGCTTCACTACCTACAAGCTGACCCACACGGGTAATTTTAAACGCAGTGCGCTTAATTGTCTCGGCTACAGCGCCTAAATCACCGTCGCATTTTTTAAGCGCGGCACAAACAACACCGGGACCCGAAACACCCACGTGAACAACACAGTCAGGCTCACCCACGCCGTGAAAGGCGCCCGCCATAAACGGATTATCTTCGGGAGCATTGCAAAATACAACTAACTTTGCAGGGCCAATGCAGTCGCGGTCGGCTGTAAGCAGAGCGCTTTCCTTTACCGTTTCGCCCATAAGTTTTACGGCGTCCATATTTATACCTGCTTTGGTAGAGCCAATGTTTACCGATGAGCAGATGTTTGTGGTCTCGTTCAATGCGCGGGGAATAGACTTAATAAGCTCTACGTCACCCGCCGAAAAACCCTTTTGCACAAGGGCAGAATAACCGCCGATAAAGTTAACGCCAACCGTATCAGCTGCGCGTTGAAGCGCGTGGGCATATTTAACAGGGTCGCCGCCCGAAACGGCTACAAGCATCGCAATAGGTGTTACCGAAATGCGCTTGTTAATAATCGGTATGCCGTATTCAGCTTCAATGTCTTCACCTGTTTTAACGAGGTTGCCTGCAAGACGAACAATTTTGTCATAAACCTTTTGACAAGAAACATCGATATCGCTATCGGCGCAATCAAGTAACGAAATGCCCATTGTAATGGTGCGTATATCAAGGTTTTCCTGCCTTATCATATTTATGGTTTCTAAAATATCGTTAAGATTAAGCATATAATTTCACCTCGTTAAATGCGGTGCATAGAGTTAAAAATATCTTCGTGCATAACGTGAATTTCAAGCCCCATATCTTTGCCTAAAGACTGCATTTTGTTGGAAAAATCTTTAAAATTGCAGTTAAGTCCCGATATGTCGGTAAGCATAACCATTACAAACATATCTTGCAAAACCGACTGGGTAATGTCGATAATGTTTACGTTATACTCTGCGCATGCGGCGCTAACCTTTGCGGTAATGCCTATGGTGTCTTTGCCCATAACTGAAATTACTGTTTTTTTCATAGTCAGACCTTCTTGCTTTTTAAAATTACATTGAAATTTATTATATATCACAATCGTTATCTTGGCAAGTAAATATCTTCAAATTTTTAACTACTCAAGAAAAACTTATATAAAATTTGTCTGTCTTGACATATTTTGGCTGATGCAATAAAATATACAATGGTTGTGTTTATGCCTTTAAATGCCAATACTACAAAAAAGGCAACTACATTAAACGGGGTGATTAAAACGAAAAAAACGCCAATGTCAAGGCTTAAAAAGAGTTATATTGCTCGTTTTGTGGGGCGAATTGCTATATTTATTGCAAGTGTTGTATTATTTTTTGCATACCCTGAGCAGTTTGACGTGTTAGACGGTATGAACTTTTTTAAAAGTTTTTCGCTTTTTCACATTTTGTGGGTAATCTGGCTTTTTGATATGATATGTCAGCTAATCCCTATAAAAAATTATATACCGCTTGGTTCGCAAAAGCTTTTCAGTCAGCATTTTGCTCCGATAAAAGAAAAAATAAATTATGCCGCGCTTAAAAAATATGTGCATTTTATGGCTGTGGGCGCAGGTAAAATTATTGCTTTGTGGGTGTTGCTCATTGGCGCGATTGCCGTTTGTTATTACACAAAAATAATAACCAAAGAAATATTGTTTTTGATATCAATCGCCTTTTATGTATTTGATTTGGTGTGTGTGCTTATCTGGTGCCCGTTCAGACTTATACTTAAAACACGTTGTTGCACCACCTGTCGCATTTTTAACTGGGACCATATGATGATGTTCAGCCCCATAATCTTTATGGGCGGATTTTATGCCATCAGCCTGTTTTTAGTGGCTATGGTGGTTTTACTTGTGTGGGAAATATCTGTTTTGATGCATCCTGAACGCTTTTGGGAAAACACAAACGACGCGCTTAAATGCGCTAACTGTACCGACAAATTGTGTAACCAATATTGTCGAAAATTAAGATAAACAAAACCTTGTAATTGAGTGCGGCTTATAATAAAATCAATTTACAAGGCAAAATTTTTAAAATTGGGATTTGAGGGGAATTTTTATGGAAAAATCGGCGGCTTTAAGGGTATGTAGCGCTTTTATCCATTCTTGCAATAGCAAGCAATAGCGTAATAAAAATACTGGTAGAAAACGCAGACTTTTTGGGTGCATTTGTCAATTCGGCAGTAAACATTGTATCAACAAAACTCATAATAGCCCTTGTTACCTGCTTTGCTATTATGGTTCTTGCCATCATAGCTTGCGTAGTTTTAAGATTGAGAAAAAGAAACCTTACTATAGAAACAGCCTGATAAATAATAACGCAACTGATATACAGCTTCAAAAGTTAAATGTTTTTGAAGCTGTATATTTTTTGTGATAGTACAGAGCAAAACAGTAAAAAATGTGAAACACTTGATTTTTTTGCTTTGGTAATATATAATAGAGTGTCAAAGTGTGGTTTGTTAGGCTTTGATAAAATTAAAAATAACGAATTTCCATAATAAAGAAAAAGACTAAAATTTTGAAAGGGAACAAAAATGAAGATCTTAAAGATAAACAAAAAAAGATTAGTTTGGCTAAAGCCAATAGCGTTTTTGCTGGGCTTAGTCTTGCTGATTTCTATGATTTCACCGTTGTTCACCGTTAGCGATAAGCGATTTTATCGAAATGTACGAGGTTTGTATGAGGAAAAACCTAAATCGTTGGATGCGGTATATGTAGGTTCAAGTAACGTGTTTGCCTCTTGGCAGGCGCCTGCCGCATTTGAAGAGTATGGCATTGCTTGTTACGGAATGTCTATTGGGTCATTACCAGCACTTTCTATAAAATATTTGGTTGAAGAATGCAGAAAAACTCAACCCGATGCTTTGTATATTATTAACCTAAACAATTTTAAACCAAGCGGTATGGAAGTTACCGAATCCGATATACACAGCGTTACCAACTTTTTGCCAATGTCCGGCACCAAGATAAAGTTGATTAACGCGCTTTCTGAAAAACTTGGTTATACAGGTTTAGATAAGGCGGAATTTTTCTTGCCTATTATTCGTTTCCATTCTGGATGGAATGAGTTTACACCCAATACTTATGATTACGAATTAGACGGTCTAAAAGGCGCGGCGTCTTATTCCTTGTTCCTTAAAAAAAGAACCGATATTTTAAAGGATTTTCAGTACACGAGCCAAAGATCACCTATTCTTGAGTCGCAAGAAGAAGCATTGCGTGACCTGATTAGTTATTTCCAAAACGAAAACGCGAAGGTGCTGTTTGTTTTTGCGCCGCAGGCAATCACAAATGAAATTCATATTGAACAGATAAATACTATGAAAGATTTCGTTAATGAACAGGGCTTGCCTGTTGTGGATTTTATGGAAGACATAGACTCCTTAAATTTGGACATTGGTTATGACTTTTATGACAAATTCCATTTTAACGTTCACGGTTCTTTGAAGTTTACCCACGCCTTAGGCGCATATCTCAAAGAAAACTATGGTTTTACCGACAAGCGCGGTAATCCTGACTATGCAAGTTGGGACGAGGCGGCAAAAACCTATACCGATATACTTAAGCCCTATACATTAGATTTTGAACGCGATAATTCTTTGCGTGACAAAAATGTGGATAAACCAACACTTTCAGGTTGTGAGGCGAACGGTCAAAGCATTAAACTTAATTGGACCAAAACTTCAAAAGCAACAGGGTATGCTGTTTACCGTCAATATACCGACCCCAAAACAAAAAAATTATTGCCTTGGGAGTTTGTAGCAGAGACCGATGGCGATACCCTTACTTACACAGATAACGAACTACAAAGAAATGTAAAATATAAATATACCGTAGTGCCATTTTATACAAAAGACGGTCAAAAGGTATATGGCGACTTCGATTTTGAAGGCATTTCTGCAACAACAACGCTTCCGGCACCCCCGCTTGTCTCATTAGAGGAAGGCGATAACGGTGTTACTATAACTTGGGAAGATATAGACGATGAAAGCGGCTATATAATTTTCCGCAGAATGGGTACTCAAAACTGGGTTAGATTGGGAAGTGTTAAAGCCAACACCACGTCTTATACCGATAAAAAATATCAAAAAGATCTTCCATATACTTATGTAGTGAAATCATATGAAAAGGTTGACGGCAAGGAAAAGATTGGCGGTCACGTCATAGGCGGAATTCTGCTTTATAAAGATATTACGTCACCTAAACCTGTCGCACAACTGACAAACAGTGGGCCAAAAATCAGTTGGGACATTGTCGATGGCGCAACCCACTACAGCGTTTATGTTAAGAATGCAAGCGGACAATGGAGCGCAGTTGCTTCACACATTACCGATAACACTTGTATTGACGAAAATTACACAGAGGGAGCAACACCTATTTATAAAGTTGTTGCCGAAATCAAGCAACACAGTAAATATCATGAATTTCCCTCAGAACCGGTAGTATTAACGAAAGGAGACAACTAATATGGCATTTGTTTCTTTTCCGTTTATTATTCTGGTAGCGCTAACAGCTATCGTATATTTTTTGGTGCCAAAGCGTTTTCAGTGGAGTGTTCTGCTGGTTGCCAGTTACGTTTATTTTTGGATTAACAGCGAGTGGCTGGTAGTATGGTTACTACTTACAACCCTTATAACCTTCTTTACGGGTAGATGTATTGACATAATTAGCAAAAAGGGAAAGGCATACATCGCTGACCACGCAGAAGAATTAACTGCAAAAGACCGTAAGGCCTACAAGGCAAAAACCAAGAAAAAGACCAAATTTGTTATGCTGACAGGTGTATTTTTGGTTTTGGGCATTTTGGTTTGTATGAAATATTTTAATTTCTTTGCAGGAAATGCCAATTTGCTTTTGACAAAGATAGGCTTTAAACTTCCAACCTTTAAGTTTTTGTTGCCGCTTGGTATATCTTTTTATACCCTTCAGGCATTAGCTTATATGATTGATATTTACCGTGGAAAGTATGAGGCGGACAAGCACATAGGCAAATTTATGTTGTTTATGTCATACTTCCCACAAATTGTGCAAGGTCCTATTGCAAGATATAATCAACTGGCAAATCAGTTTTATAAAGAGCATTCTTTTGACTACAACCGTGTAATGCAGGGCATACAGCTGATTGTTTGGGGCTGGATGAAAAAAACCATTATTGCTGACCGCATTGCTATTCCGACAAGCGAGATATTTGATAACTATACGCAATACAGCGGTGTAATGATCTTTTTAAGCGCCGCATTTTACGGTTTGCAGGTTTATGCCGATTTTTCAGGCGGTATGGATATTGCTCGCGGTGTTTCTCAAATTTTTGGAATTGAATTAGAACTTAACTTTAAACAGCCCTATTTCTCAACATCGGTTGAAGATTTCTGGAGAAGATGGCACATCACCCTTGGCGGTTGGATGCGCGACTATATCTTTTATCCACTATCACTGTCTAAGAATTTTGGTAAACTCAGCAAACAGTCAAGAAAAATATTCGGCGACTTTGTTGGTAAGCGTTTGCCGGCGTTCTTGGCTATGTTTATCGTTTACTTCCTTGTAGGTTTTTGGCACGGGCCAAACTGGACCTATATTGTTTACGGTATATGGAACGGCGTGTTTATTGTTATGGGCATCTTGTTGGAAGAGGTGTATGTAAAATGCCGTCAAAAATGCGGTATTTCGGATGTGTCTTTCACCTGGAGAATGTTCCAAATTTTTAGAACATTCAGCATCATCTCTTTGGGAAGATTGTTCTCTAATGCAAAAACTCTGGGCGCTAGCTTGGGTATGTTCAAGTTAATGACAGTCAAATGGTATGACCTGTCAGCATTGGTTGACGGCACACTTACAAAACTTGGACTTGATACAGCAAACTGGATTGTTCTTGCGATTTTTGTAGTAATATTGCTTGTTGTAGATAATTTGCACGAAAAAGGTGTTAACATTCGCGAGTCAATCGCTTCGCAAAACATCATATTCCGTTGGATTATTTATTATGGCGCAATTTTGGCTATACTAATTTTTGGTATGTACGGTCCGGGATATGACAGCGCCGGATTTATTTACGAACAATTCTAAGGGGTTGCTCTTATGAATTTGTATTGCGAATGTTTTGGTAGCGGTACTCCCGTGTTGCTTATTCACGGAGCATTGAGTGATCATACCTTTTTTTCGGGTGTGGCTCATCATTTATCTAAGTGTTGCAAAGTGATTTCTTACGACCGAAGAGGTTATGGAGAAAACCCACCTGTAAACCAAGCTGATTGCTCGCTAGCGGTACAAGCTGATGATGCCTGCCAAGTGCTAAGTAGCTTTGCAAACGAGCCTGCTTGTGTGGTAGGTCATAGTTTAGGCGCGAACATAGCGCTTGAACTTGCCATACAATACCCGCACCTTGTAAAAAAACTGGTGCTTGTTGAGCCGTCGCTTAGGACAAATTCCGAGGACGCGCAAAAACTTACCGACTGGCATAACGAGCTTATGGGTTGTGTAAAACGCAAACAGCTTTTGCGTATATTTACTTCTTTCCAAGCGCTGACCGGAGCGCAAAGGCAAGACAAACCATCCGACGCATTAAAACTTGATGCTGCAAAAATAGATCGTATGCGCAAAAATCTTGAGGCTTTTGCACGGGGTGAATTACCGCAAATGAACGCATTTGTTCCAAACGAGGCGCAAATACGAAATTTGTCGGTTCCTGTTACTGTTGCAGTTACTAAACAAAACAACAATGCTTTTTTTGATACAGCAATTCACGACAGCGCATATTTTGGTTGGCCTGTGGTTTCATTTCCGGGAACGCACAGTTCAATCGAAGAAAATTCGGAACCTTTTGCAAGAAAACTTATCGAGGTCTTGCAAGTTTGATAAACTAATTGGAGGTTTTTATTGTGACTATTATAGAATATTTAAAAAACTCAGCACAAAGAGTACCTGACAAGGTTGCTTTTTCGGATCAGGAAAAGGAAATAACCTTTGCTCAACTTGACGAGCAGGCAAGCTGTATCGGTACCGCGCTTATTAAAAAAGTGAATACCGTTAACGAGCCTATAGCAGTTATTATTGATAGAAATGTAGAAAGCATCAGCGCTTTTATGGGAATTGCTATGAGCCGCAACTTCTATGTGCCGATTGATGTATCTCAGCCAATACAAAGAATAAAAACCATACTTGAACAAATGCAACCGGTGGCTATTGTTTCTTTAGGTAACGTGCCTGAAGCATTGATAGGTACCGTAGATGTTCCTATACTTGAATATGCTGATTTGCTTGCTTGCGAGGCCGATAACGCTTTGTTAGAAAAGGTGCGTGAAAACTGCCTTGACACCGACCCCTTGTATGCAATCTGCACTTCAGGTTCTACAGGTGTGCCAAAGGGCGTTTTAATTTCACACCGTTGTGTGCGCGACTTTATTCCCGTTTTTTGCGAGACCTTCTCTTTTGATGAAAACGAAGTTTTTGGTAACCAGGCGCCGTTTGATTTTGACGTATCGGTAAAAGATATTTACTCCACATTGTATTGTGGTGCGAGCATGCACATTATTCCAAAAGTGTGCTTCTCAATGCCAAAACTTTTGGTAAATACACTTGACGAACGCAAAATCACAACAATCGTTTGGGCAGTATCTGCGCTTTGCATTGTTGCAGGCGTAAATGCGTTTAAAAACAAGGTTCCCGGGGCGCTTAAAAAGGTTCTTTTCTCAGGCGAGGTTATGCCTATTAAGATGCTAAATGTGTGGAGAACATACCTGCCCGACGCTATGTTTGTTAACCTTTACGGACCTACCGAAATCACCTGTAACTGTCTTTATTACATTATTGACCGTGAGTTCGGTAACACCGACAAGCTTCCTTTGGGCGTTCCATTTAAAAACGAGGGAGTATTGTTCCTTAACGATAAAAACGAACCAATTTCCGTTGGTGAAACAGGCGAGATTTGCGTAGTGGGTACCTGCGTTGGTTTAGGTTATTACAGAAATCCCGAAAAGACAGCGGCCGCCTTTGTGCAAAATCCGCTTAATGACAGATATCCTGAAAGAATGTATCGCACAGGCGATTTGGCTGAACTTACCGAAGACGGCGAATATTATTTTGCTGCCCGTAAAGACTTCCAAATCAAGCATATGGGACACCGTATCGAGCTTGAAGAAATTGAAACATATATGAACGCTATCGACGGTATGGTAAGAGCTTGTTGCTTGTTTGACCACGAAAAAAATAAAATTGTGGCTTTCTATGTTAGCGATTTAGATCAAACACAAATTATCGAAGCGCTTAAAGCCGATTTGCCAAAGTATATGATTCCAAACATTTTCAAAAAGCTTGACACTATGCCGATTAGTAAAAACGGCAAGATAGACAGACAGCAATTGCGTGACGCACTTAAACAGTAAGCAAATATCGGATTAACGAGTATTTTAACAATGCAAAGGCGAAAATCATACCTCTAAAATCAGGTTCGGATTATTCGTGTTTGCTTTAGGAGTCATCAATGAAAAAAATTGAAAGTTTAAACGAATATAAGGAATTACTTCGTAAAAACAAGGCAAACCGCACCCATATGGACACCAACTGCTTTTTAATGTCCAGTGCGGTAGAAAAACTCATTGACAAGGGCTGTGTCTTTGCGGTAGAATATAGTCAAGGGCTTATAATCTTTATTGATGAGGGTAATTACTTTAACCTGTATTATTTTTGGGAGTCGGGTATGCCACTTCCGGATTTAAAGCAAAATAAGCCTGTATTGATAGAAGAGCTTAACAACAACGGCACACGTGATGCTTATTTGGCAAAATTTGAGCCTATTCTTACTGAGGCAGGTTTTTCTTTGTTTAAACACAATTTACAGGTTGCGGCCAACCTTAAAGAGTGTGAGCAAGAATTGCGCGATAAATATCGCGAAAAGAAAGAGCGTTTAGAGGCGCAAGGTTTTAAAATAGAGCGCTGTACCGATGACGAGTGTATGAAAAAGGTAGTTGCCTTGTGGGAGAGCGCTCTCGAAATTACCGACATTCCTAAAGACCACAAGGTGCTTAATCCCGACGATAAGGTTTTTTGCATTTTTGATAGTGAAAATACACTTTGCGCTGCAAAGTGGTGGCATCACAGCGGAAAAACCAGCGAGGGAAGACACGTGGTTACCAACAAGAATTTTGAGCGAAGAGGTTTGGGTTCTACTATTCAACTTGCGTGGTTAATCGATGCCTTAGACAATGGCGTCGAGCGCTTTATGACCTGGATAGCAGATACAAACACACCTTCACTTGAATTGCACAAAAGGGCAGGTTTTCTGTGTAACGGAAGAACCAGTAAACAATATATCTTAAAATAAAAGGAGCAAATACTTATGGAAAAAATTCTTAACATTTTGCAGGAAATTCGTTCTGACATTGACTTTCAAAACGAGAAAAAGCTGATTGATGACGGCCTCTTAGATTCTTTTGATATTATTCAAATCGTTAGCACCTTTAACGACGAGTTTGATATCGAAATCGACGTGGATGAACTTATGCCTGAAAACTTTAACAGCGTTGAGGCTATGAAGCAGCTTATTGAAAGACTGCAGGAAGAAGCATAACCATCCTTTTTTGCCTGCCCTGAGCATATATGCTCATAAATAATGCAAAAAAATAAAATCTACAGCGGAGTAAAATTTACTCCGCTGTTATTTTTTTGAAAGATATAAAGTTATAAAAAACTTGTATATAAGTAAAAATTGATATACAATATATAAAAAGGAGGTGGCGCATATGATACCAAGAGACAGGGTGCTTGGAAAACTCGACTCATTGCTTAAAAGCAACAACTATACCGAGGCTAAACGTCTATTGCAATACTGGCTTTCAGAAGCGCAACAAACGGGTGATAATCAAGGCATTTTGCTTATGCAAAATGAGCTTATGGGTCTTTGTCGAAAACTTGGCGAGAGGGAACAAGCCTTGCAATACGCTCAGGATGCGCTTGACCAGGTTGGCAAAATGAATATAGACAACACCGTTGGCGCCGCCACTACCTACCTTAACAGCGCAACGGTTTGCAAAGCGTTTGGTAAATTACAAGACTCTATAAATTTGTTTAATATGGCAAAGAGTATATACGAACGCGACCTAAACCCCAATGATGAGCGATTGGGTGGGCTTTATAATAATATGGGGCTTACATTGGTAGACCTTGAGCGTTTTCGCGAGGCGGAAGAGTTGTATCAAAAAGCGATTGCCGTTATGAGTTCTCTGCCGCAAAAGGAACCGGAACAGGCCATTACCTATCTTAATATGGCATCTGCCGTAGAAATGGAGTACGGTAAAACCGAAGCGCAAGAAAAAATTGAGCGCCTCGCGCAAAAGGCAATCGATTGTATGGAAATTGGCAAGGACCGAACCGATGGCAACTATGCCTTTGTGTGTGAAAAGTGCGCGTCGGTCTTTGGCTATTACGGCTATAAAGATTATGCATTGCAACTTAAAGAACGTTGCAGGAGGATATATGAAGGGACTTGAAATAGCGCGAGCGTATTATGAAACTTATGGCAAAGAAATGCTACAGTCACAGTTTTCACAGATGTTGCCCTATTTGGCTATAGGGCTTGTGGGTAGTGGCTCGGAATGTTACGGTTATGACGACCAAACCTCGCGCGACCACGATTTTGAACCGGCTTTTTGCATTTTTTTGCCCGGTGAAGACGTGATTGACCGCAAAACTGAATTTCAACTAGAACGCGCGTATGCCAAACTGCCCAAGCAGTTTATGGGATTAGAGCGTAGCGCACTAACCCCTGTGGGAGGCAGCCGACACGGCGTTATCAGAATGGCGGATTTCTTTTTACAAAAAACAGGAACTTCAGATGGCGCGCTGTCATATGAGCAATGGTTTCTTGTGCCGGAACACAGTTTGCTTGAGGCAACCAACGGAGCCGTTTTTGAAGACCAATACGGTCTTTTTACCGCTATAAGAGAAAGACTGCTCTATTTTCCCGAGGATGTGCGACGCAAAAAGTTGGCGGGGCAGCTACTACTTATGGGGCAGTCGGGGCAGTATAACTATAGCCGTTGCATAGCGCGTGGCGACACAGCCGCGGCGCAGCTGGCAGCAGTTGAATTTGTAAAAAGCGCACTGCATTGCATTTATTTGCTTAACCGCGCCTATATGCCATATTACAAGTGGAGTTTCAGAGGGCTTAAAAACCTTGCCACATTAGGCAACTTGGCAGATGATATGGAATATCTTATATCTAGTGGCAACACCCCTCACGAGTTTAAGCAAAAAAGCAAAAAAATCGAGCACATTTGCGCCGAGGTTTCGAGTGTGCTACAAGCGCAGGGCTTAACCGATTTAAAACTAAGCGAACTTGAACAGCAGTCTTATGCGCTTAACAATACCATTGCCGACAACCAAATACGAAATCTGCATATTTTATATGGAGTATAACAAAAGCGAGGTGATATCACCTCGCTTTTTAAAATGCACTTATTTCATAATATCTTTTTCGTGAATTATTACGCCGCCCGCCCTTAATTTTTCTTGCAACTTTGCAACATCAAGTGTAGAAAAATCATCGGTCAATGCCGCGGCTGTTCCTGCAGCCTGACCTGTTACAGCGCAACAGGGAATAACCCTCATCACATCCCAAAGTGTTTCGTTTACCGATGTGCAACGACCTGCAACAATTAAATTTTTAACCTGTTTGTTATAAAGCGTTCTAAAAGGAACCTCATACACAGGGCCGCGCTTTTTCCAGTCAGAAACCATACCGACAGAGTCTTCAAACGGGGTGTGCATTTCAGTATGCGCAAGCTCATATTCACCAACAATTTTTCTAGTCATTCTAATTTGCGGAATGGTTGCAATGGTAGAAATAACAGCCGTGGGGTCAGCCTTTCGCATCTCTAACCAATGCTCAAGTGTTGCTTTGTGAGAAAGGCAAACCATTTCTGACAACTCTTTGCCGTCAAGACCCGAAAATCTGCGCTCGGCAAGATGTTTTTGCTGTGTGCCGTCTTTTTCTTCATCGGGTATATCTGACGCGCCAAGGCACTGACGTTTATACCCCTGACCGTTTGTGTAATAATACCAAGCGGCAAGAACATTCCCTTGCTTAAATGTTTTAGTTGGCACGTTTGCAAATTTTGCAATGTCGCAGTCACCCGTTGCATCTACAACCGAAGCGGCCTGATAGGCGGTTTTGCCCGATTTGTTTTCAACGTAAAGTTTAGTGATTTTTTGGTTTTGGGTGGTAACATCTACAACATAAGAGCCATAAAGAATATCTACACCGTTTTCAAGCAGTAGTTTTTCTGCCAAAATGGCAAATAGTTGCGCGTTATAATCCACCTGAAAGCGTTTGTCATTTTCGGTTTTTGTTCCAATACCATCAAGCCAGTTTTCAGGGTATAGGTCCTCAGCGCCATAGGTAATAGAAAGCCTTAACAACTCCTCTGCAATACCAAAAGACACCTGATGCCCAGCCCCGTCACAAAGTGGTAGATATATGGTAATAAGCCCTGCGGTTGCAAGTCCGCCAAGCATATATTCCCTTTCAAAAAGTATAACCTTTTTACCTTCGCGCGCCGCCGCCAGCGCCGCCGAAATTCCCGCAAAGCCACCGCCACAAACGGCAACGTCATATTTTTGCATCAAACCACCGCCTTTGGTTTATTGTAGCATATTCGGTTTAAAAAGTAAATGCGCATAATATAAAATCTTCCGTTTTGCCAGTTCGACCCACCACACGCATTGGTGTCAAAATTGAGTTTTTTCGGCGGTTTTTATACATAGCAACAGCGAGGTGAATTTTATCTCGCTTTTGCTATGTACCGTTTTTGTCTCATGTCATAATGTATAATATTTTATAGAAAGGCGTTATAGGAAAGGGGAAATATTAAAATGACAGAACTTTTACGAACGGATTGTTTTACGCCACCTAAACTGTGTTATAATCTTCCGGATTTTCGTGACGGATTAACACCCGTACAACGAAAGATCATTTGGAACTTAAAACGCATGAAATTATCCAATAAAGGAAATTATCAGCGTTCCTCTATTGTGGTACACGAATGTGGTGGAGAATGGGATGAAATGCATGATCATTGGGTGGATGGAAAATCGGAAGAAATCTATGACAATATAGCCAATATGACCCAATCTCAAAACGCCCATGCTTTAATAGACGGTCATGGGAATTTTGGTCACTGCCATTTGGACGGAAATGCTGCAGCACCAAGATTTACCGCGGTTAAATTATCGCGTTTTTGTGAAGAAGGTATGCTAAAATACTGCAAATCAAGCAAAAATATGCCCGAGTCCCTTTTTGCGCGGGTACCAGGTTGCTTAATAATGGGTACACACACCGTTTCCAACGGATTTGTCAGTAGGGTGCCCTCACATAATTTGTGTGAAATTATTAATGCTATGCTTGCAATGTTGGATAATCCCGACATAATTTTAGAAGAAATATTAAGATACATAGAAGGACCAGATTTTATAAACGGAGGTGTAATTATTAACGAAAATGAACTTGCTCAAATATATAAATATGGGCAAGGTCGTCTTCGAATACGCGGTAAAACGAAAATAGAAACCGATAAAAATGGAATAAAAACTATCGTTATTACTGAAATTCCAGAAACAATGCGCGGAAAAGTAAAATCTTTTATTGATGATGTAACCTACTTGTCAAAATACGGAATTATTGAAGGCATTGAAGATGTTAAAGATCTTAGTTTGTTCCAAACAAGAATTGAGATAATTTTAAATGAAACTGCAAATCCCGAGGAAATTATGAAGCTGCTATTTGAGAAAACTAATTTAGAAGACGAAATTGATTGTCAATTCATTTTGATGGAGGATGGATTGCCGTG
Source organism: Clostridia bacterium (assembly GCA_017516965.1). GTDB lineage: Bacteria > Bacillota > Clostridia > Oscillospirales > Acutalibacteraceae > UBA737. The sequence continues at coordinate 2,848 of JAFXAP010000016.1, read as the reverse complement.
TCGAATGTCATTACTTAACATTCTTTCGAAACATTTAGATTATTATCGCAGCATTTTAAAAAACAAGTACGGGAATATGTACAACGACGAATTGCTAAGGCGTGAATTGTTGAAGATTTTTTACAAGTATGGTACTCCGCGAAAAACAGAAATAATAAACGTTTAATTAGAAAAAAGTATAAATCTCCTTGTTTTACAGATACTAACAGTTGGGCTTTGTAAAGCAAGGAGATTATTATATATTATGAAAGCAACAGGAATAGTTCGTAGAATAGAGGCTTGTGTTATAATAGGGCAAACCGCCTGAAACCCGCATAAACACTAGGATTTTTGCAAGTTTGCCCTATTGAACACAAGGGTGTCAAAATCAGGGTTTCGGCGGTTTTATACATGGCAAAAAGCGAGGGGAACTTCCCCTCGCTTTTTCTTAACTGATCGCGTTTATGATTTCCTGCGCGTAGCGCACGCCTTCCATAGCGTCCTTGGCGTACTTGTCAGCGCCGATTTTGTCGGCGTACTCCTGCGTGAGCACGGCGCCGCCCACAATAATTTTGCACCAGGGTGCCTTGAGCCGAAGCTGTTTTATGGTTTCCTGCATCTGGACAACTGTGGTGGTCATAAGAGCGCTTAAGCCCACTACGGGAGCGTGAAGCTCGACAACCTTGTCGGCAATCACCTGCGGCGGTACGTCTTTGCCTAAGTCCACAACGTTAAAACCGTAGTTTTCGAGCAGCAGTTTGACAATGTTTTTTCCGATGTCGTGAACGTCCCCGCGGACGGTGGCAATAACAAAGGTGTTTTGAGACGCTGAGTCTTTCTTGCCCGACGACGCGGCCTTAATAACCTCAAAGGCGGCTTTTGCGGCCTCTGCGCTCATAAGCAGTTGGGGCAGGTAAACCCTTTTTTCCTCAAATCCCTTTCCAACAATATTAAGAGCGGGAATGATCTCGCTGTTTATTACCTCGAGCGGCGAAGTGTGCGAAAGGAGGGTGGCGGTGATTTCCGCCGCCTTTTCTTTAAAGCCCTTTATGATCGCGTATTGACAGTCCGAATACGACTGATCTGAGACGCTTTGAGGAGCATTTGCGGCCTTTTCCTCGGTTACAAACGAGCCTGCCGCGCCTATGTACTCACTGCAGTTTGAGTCCAGACCCTTGAGCGCGTTGTAGGTGTAATACACCTTCATCATATCCGCCGAATAGGGGTTCATAATGGCGGCGGACAGCCCGTTTTCGAGGGCTAGCGCAAAGAAGGTTCCGTTTATAGCATCGCGGTTAGGCAGACCAAACGAAACGTTGGAAACGCCCAAGGAGGTGTGGCAACCAAGGCGCTCCTTTATGGCCTTTAGCGAGGAGAGGGTAACCTTTGCGGCGCCCGTGTCGGCGCTTATGGTGAGTGCCAAAGGGTCAAAGATAACGTCTTTTTTGTCGATGCCGTATTCCGCGGCAGTTTTAAGTATTTTTTCGGCAATTTTAAATCTGCCCTCGGCAGTTTCGGGAATTCCGTTGTTGTCAAGGGTGAGTGCAACCACAAGGCCGCCGTACTTTTTCACAAGCGGGAAAACGGATCGCATACTTTCATCCTTGCCGTTTACCGAATTTATCATAGCCTTGCCGTTGTAGCGGCGCAGAGCGGCCTGCATTGCTGCAATGTTGGAACTGTCGATCTGGAGTGGGAGGTCTATAATTGCCTGAAGCTCGCAAACGGCCGTTTTGAGCATGGCTGTTTCGTCAATGTCGGGCATACCAACGTTTACGTCAAGCACCTGCGCGCCCTTTTGCTGCTGATTTACGCCCTCGGATAAAATATAATCGATGTCGTTTTCCAAAAGAGCCTGCTTAAAACGCTTTTTGCCGGTGGGATTTATCCTCTCGCCTATAAGAATCGGCTTTTTGCCAAACTCCACAGCGTGCGAGTAGGAAGAAATCACGGTGAGGTTTTTCGGCTCTATTTTCACAGGGGAAAGCGGAGCAATCTTGTCGCAAAGCGACTTTACGTATTCGGGTGTGGTGCCGCAGCAGCCGCCCACTACGCGAACTCCAGCTTTTACAAGCTCTGCGATTTGGGAGGAAAACTCGTCTATGGTTATGTCAAAAACCGTTTTGCCGTTTTCTGACCTCGGCAGACCCGCGTTTGGCTTTAGTATTACAGGCACCGATGCCTTTTCAAGCAGCCTTCTTACCACGCCGCCAAGCTGACGTGGACCCAACGAGCAGTTTGCACCCAGGGCGTCAACTCCCATACCCTCAAGCAGGGCAACCATCGCCTCGGGGGACGCGCCGGTCATAAGCTTGCCGTCCTCGCCGTAGGCGTTTGATACAATTATCGGCAGATCGCTGTTTTCCTTGGCGGCCAGAAGCGCCGCCTTGGTTTCGTAGCTGTCGTTCATTGTTTCTATTATGATAAGGTCAACGCCGTACTTAACGCCGAGCTTTACCGTCTTGGCAAAAACCTCAACCGCGTCCTCAAAATCAAGGTCTCCAAGCGGCTTTAACAGCTTTCCGCTCGGGCCGATGTCAAGAGCCACAAACCTTTCCTTTTTTGAGGTAGACTGCGCCTTTGCGGCCTTGGCGTTAGAGATAGCGGCGCTTATTATGTCCTCGAGCTCGTTGGGCTCGAATTTAAGCGAATTTGCACCAAAGGTGTTGGTGCAGACAACGTTGCTGCCTGCGTCAAAGTAAGCCCTGTGTATATCGGTTATCTCTTCGGCGTGGGATAAATTCCAGCGCTCGGGGTATTCTCCGAGCTTTAGCCCGCGCGCCTGAAGCAGTGTTCCCATACCGCCGTCAAGGCAGACTATGTTGTTCCTCAAAAAATCTCTAAAATTCATACTATACCTCTGAAAGTG
>JAFXAP010000015.1 GCA_017516965.1 Clostridia bacterium | reverse complement strand
GCAGCTTTTTGTACGATTATTTTAACAAATCACAGGTATCGCAACTTAAAGAGGAGCTTTCTCTTGTTGCCGCTAACGTGGATGAATCAGGGGCAGAGTATTTCGACAATTTCGACTCCTCTATGTTTCGCTTCACCTTGGTATCCGCTAACGGCGAGGTGCTCTATGACTCACAGGCTAATGCTACGGATATGGAAAATCACCTTGACCGTGAGGAAATAACTGAAGCTATTGAAAATGGTAACGGTAGCAGTGCAAGATATTCCTCTACATTGACAGAGCGTACTTTTTATGAGGCAACTCGTCTTGAAAATGGCAATGTGCTTCGTATTTCTGTTAGTCAGGTAACTGTGGGAGCCTTGATTCTTGGGATGCTTCCTGCCATTGTTGCTATCATCTTGATTTCTGCTGTTGTGGCTCTCGTGCTATCGCATAAAATGGCAAAGGATATTGTAAAGCCCCTGAATCAACTTGACCTTGAAAATCCAGCAGAAAATGAAACCTATGAAGAACTTGCGCCTATTCTTACCAAGCTGAACAAACAGCACAAGCAGATCACACGTCAGATGCAAGAACTACGTCAGAAGTCCGATGAATTCGAGCAGATAACCGCTTCAATGAACGAGGGACTTGTTCTGCTTGATAAAAAAGGTATGGTGCTCAGTATCAATGCCGCCGCTAAAAAGCTGTTTTCTGCAGATGAAACGGCGGTCGGTCGTGATTTTCTCACCCTTGACCGTAGCATCGATATGAGCCGTGCTATCGAAAAGGCACTTGGCGGCAAGAGAGCTGAGTTTCGTGAGGAAAGAAACGGCAACGAATATCAGTTTGTTATTAACCGTACCGAGTCGGACGGCAAGACGGTAGGTATTGTTATTCTTTGTTTTGACGTAACCGAAACAGCGTTTGCTGAGCGTAACCGCAAGGAATTTACCGCCAACGTTTCACACGAACTAAAAACACCGCTTCAATCCATTATCGGTAGCGCTGAGCTTCTTGAAAACGATCTTGTAAAGCCGGAGGATACAAAGCGTTTTGTCGGTAATATCAAAAACGAAGCCACACGGCTTGTTTCGCTTATTAACGATATTATCCGTCTTTCTCAGCTCGACGAGGATAGCGAGCCTGCCACCGAGTCGGTTGACCTCTACGATGTGGCAACCGAAGTTATTGAGGTGCTGACTGTTTCGGCGGCAAAAAAGCAAGTAGAACTTCAATTAAACGGTGAGCCCTGCGTGATGAACGGTATCCGCCGATACCTCTATGAGATTATCTATAATCTTTGCGACAACGCTATCCGCTATAACAAGGACGGTGGCAAAGTAACGATTGACCTCAAGAACAATGACGGAAACATCATCCTCTCGGTCAGCGATACCGGCATTGGTATCCCTGCCGAGCATCAAGCTCGTATCTTTGAACGCTTCTATCGTGTGGATAAGAGCCATTCTAAAGAAACCGGAGGCACGGGTCTTGGACTTTCTATCGTAAAACACGCTGTGCAATATCATAGCGGTAAGGTAGCTCTTGACAGTGAAGTTGGAAAAGGAACAACGGTAACGATTGTATTTTAATGTATTGTGGCGGTAAGGAGTAGAAATCCTTGCCGCCATTTTTCTGAAAACTCTTGAATTTCTAAGCAAAATAGCTTATAATATATTCAAACCCAAGTCCACATTATCCACAGTAAAATTATTCTTGTTATCAACATCGATAACAAAATGATAACAAGGGCGGTTTAACACAGGATAATACAGATACATCGTGTATCAAAAAAATCAGGACTAACGAGAAGCAAAAATACATAAACAGAATTGTTTAGTCTTGGTCGAGTGGGAATAATACTAAATGGCTTTTAACTGTCCCGAATTCCAATACAACTGGTTTCGGGGCAGTATGTTTAAGGAGAAAATGAAATGAGTACAAACAATTATACATGGGACACATTTCAAGAATGGTTGGTAAATAATAAAAAACTCAAAGAAAACACGGCTGGTTCTATCAATTCGAGAATCAATAGAATTAAAGAAGAATATACCATCGAATACGAATACATTAAAGATGGTTGTGCAGAACTTTTGTCGGATTTCACTTATACCACAGAAGATGCTAAAAACGGAATTATTCCTAATGTTCGCATAAATATATCTGGTAGTTATCTTAAAGGTTTGCGTTCTCTTAAAAGAGCACTTATCCTTTATGTTGAGTATCTTGATACATATACTCCTTCAACGCCTGCACCAACTGGCACAGCTTGCGCTTTCAAAGGTTCCTTTGATGATTTTAAGAACTTTACTGGTCCCAAATGGCGAAATAAAATTCAAGCAATTACGAAAACACCGAAAAAACTAGTAACATTCTGCGAGTGTTGTGGCAAGAAGAAAATTCTTGAGGCAGCACATAGAAACGGTTTTGAAAGAAATGATTTGATTAAAAAAATTCTTGATGACAATTTCTTGATATCACCTGATAATTACGAAGTTGACCTCTATGATTTTGAGCAGAAATTCATTGATGCGCATAAACCTTTGGCAGATGTGTTTTTCTTTCTCTGCGCTGATTGCCACGATGAATACGACGGAAAAGATGTAACAAAAAGCAACTTAGTTGAAAAAACAGTTTTAGCAAACAGAAAGATGAAAACGACCCCTTGATTTGACAGCAAAAACCTTTTATAGTACGGATAATAGAGATAATTCGTATACAAAGAGTTCCTGTTATCGTCGAAAACGAGAACTTTTAGGTAGGTTTCGGTGTATACGACATTGAGTGGGAATAAGCAACCTATTTCAGGGTAACCCCTCTCATCGCGGGTTTTTTCCAAAAGGGTAAAAATTGATATCCTGAGAGAACTTAAGAAAATTGCGAATCAAACGACCTTGTGTAACACACAAATCCGTGTTACATGAGGTCGTTTTCTTTTGACTTTTTACTTTGCTATATCTCAGTCTTTCTGTTTTTGTTTTGCGTTAATCACAAAGATGGTTATAAAACACTAAGTTGACACTAAAATAAGTTGATGTTATAATTATATAAAACCAAAAAATTTGTAGGAGACGGCTTTGATGAGAAAAACAAGAAAAATAGTTTCTTTTTTATTGGCGGTTTTAATTTTGGTATCTACTTTTACGATTAACAGTTCGGTTGTTTTTGCGGCAAGCGTTAAAACACCTAAACTTACTAATATTACTTCAAAAACCACCTCGGTTACAATTAAATGGAAAAAGCAATCTAATATCAGTGGTTATGCTATATACCAAAGAAAAGGGAACAATAAATTTAAGCGTGTCGCCACGGTATCAAAAAAAGCCACTTCTTATACAGAAGGTTCTCTTACTTCCGCCACCAAATATACTTACTATATTAAAAGTTATACAAAGTCAAAAAAAGGTAAATACATTTATAGCACAAAATCTAATTCGTTAAATATTTACACTAAACCCGCAAAACCAAATATTTCTTCAATCACATCACCGACTTCTACCTCAATAAAATTAAAATGGTCAAAGGTTTCGCGTATCAATGGATATGTTTTATATAGAAAAAGCGGTAGTAAATACATTAAGGTTGCTGATATTTCGGCTAAAAGTACATCCTATACCGTAAAAAAACTTAAGGAGTCTAAAAAATATTATTATGCGATTCGTGCTTATAAAGTTGCAAACGGTAAGCGTGTTTACGGTTCGTATTCGGCAATAGCCTCTATTAAAACAAAGCATACACATAAATATGTTAAAAAAGTTATTAAACCTACTTGTGCGAAATCGGGTTACACTAAATACACTTGCCAAAAATGCAATTATTCTTATAAAAGTAAAAAGACCTCAGCAACGGGGCATAAAAATATTAAAATTGACATAATTGCCGCTACTTGTGGAACAAATGGTAGCAAAAAGGAAGTTTGTGGCGTTTGCAACGCTACTGTTAAAACTACCACTATTCCCGCGACGGGCAAGCATAATTATGTAGCTAAAACCTGTGCAGAAGCTTACAAAGAAGTTGTCAATACGGGCGAATCTGCAACCACTCAAAACCTTGCTTCTTATCAACATAAGACCGACTGGATGTGTAACATCTGTAGTGACTGTCATCAGATAAAGCAAGGTAATGAAGGCGACATCTGGTCAAAATATAGTAACAAAGAAGCATGTGAAATTATGCTTGGCTACGTTAACAACCTTCGTAAAGAATATAAGGCAGCAAATCCTGGATTTTATCATGCAACCGACAAAGTAACACTGGTTTATGATGAAAAGTTAACAGAGTTAGCTAATATTCGAGCCAAGGAAATATCAACAAGCTACAGCCATGATACTGGAACTCGCACGGGCGCCTATGAGTGTATCAGTTATGGACGTAACACGGTTAACCAATCGTTTGAAGGATGGAAGGCATCAACTGGGCACCATGACATTATGATTCATAAAAAAGGCGCAAAATTTGGATATGGTCGTTATGTTGATAGCAATGGTACAGTATACAATTGTTTGTTAATTTGGGATTCTGGTTGGTCTGCAGAGTTATGGGAAATGATATACGGTTAAAAAAGAAAGAGCACTCTGCACGGACTCTGAGAAAACGAGAGAAAAAAGGAGAATACGGGGAATTGCCCTTTTGAGAATATTGGGTTTTACCTCGTCTCAACTTTTTAAAAACCAAGAAAGCCTTTTGCATTGATTTGCAAAGGGCTTTTTGTTATTGATATTTGATTGTTTTTATGATATTATATAATTTAAGTAACATATAATTATTATCATATAAATTTAACGTAATAAAAGGTGTGTAGATTATGAAGATTGTAGTATTGGCGGGTGGATTAAGCACAGAGCGTGATGTTTCGCTGGCTTCCGGCGCCGGAATCTGCAAAACATTGAGAGAACGGGGTCACGATGCGTTTTTATTAGACGTGTATCTTGGATTTCCTTATGCCCCGGATAAATTAGAAGAAGTGTTTACACTTCCGGGTGCCGGGCTCGAGATTGCCGAGGGCATAAAAACTACCGAGCCTGATCTTTTGGCAATCAAAGCTTTAAGAGAGGATCAGTCGGATTGTTTTTTAGGACCTAATGTTATAGAAATCTGCCGTCTTGCCGATATAGTCTTTATGGGGCTTCATGGAGATGTGGGCGAAAACGGTAAATTACAGGCAACCTTTGATATTTTGGGTATTCGCTACACAGGACCAAACTATCTTGGAAGCGCTCTTGCAATGGATAAGGGAATTGCCAAAAAGATTTTTAAAATGTCGGGGGTTCCTACTCCTATGGGAACAACTATTAAAAAGAATATGAAAGACACACCGCTTAGCAAACTTGGGCTTTCGCTTCCCGTGGTGTTAAAACCAACTGCCGGTGGTTCGAGCATTGGTGTGTTTATAGCTCACACTCAGGAACAATATGATGAGGCGATTGAAAAATCGTTTTGTTATGAAGACGAAATTGTGATTGAACCATATATCAAAGGGCGTGAATTTGCTGTCGGCATTATCGACGGTAAAGCGCTACCCGTTATTGAAATTATTCCAAAAACAGGTTTCTTTGATTATGCAAACAAATATCAAAGCGGCGCAACACAAGAGATTTGTCCCGCCCAAATTGATGACGAAACTTCAGAAAAAATGCAGCGCGCTACAGAACTCGCATTCAAAGCGCTGAAATTAGATGTTTATTCCCGCGCGGACTTCTTGCTTGATGAAAAGGGAGACATTTTCTGTCTGGAAGTAAATACACTTCCCGGTATGACTGCTACAAGTCTATTGCCGCAGGAAGCAAAGGCTGCAGGCATTGAATATGGTGAGCTTTGTGAATTGATTATTCAAAAATCATTGGAGCGTTATGACGTTTAAAGAGGAGTACTTCATATGAAATCCATGTCTTTGATGGAAATTGCCACAGCAGTTGGCGGTCACTATTACGGAGATGAATCGAAACTGACACAGTGTGTTACGGGTGTTACCATCGATAGTCGCAAAATTGAACAGGGTTATCTTTTTGTTCCCATAAAAGGAGCAAAGGTTGATGGGCACACCTTTATTTTCGAGGTAATGGAAAAAGGAGCGCTTTGCACATTTAGTGAACAACCTTTGGAAGATGCGGACTTTTCTTATATTTTGGTAGAGTCATGCAAGCAGGCATTAAAAGACCTTGCCGAGCATTATCGCAAGGCTATTGATATCAAAGTGGTAGGAATTACCGGAAGTGTAGGAAAAACAAGCACTAAAGAGATGATAGCATCTGTTCTTTCACAAAAATATAATGTGCTTAAAACAGCCGGTAATTTTAATAATGAAATCGGTCTTCCGCTTACCATCTTTAATATACGTGACGAGCACCAAGTTGCTGTGTTGGAAATGGGAATCAGCGATTTTGGCGAAATGCGTCGCCTTGCTAAGATTGCAAGACCTGATATATGCGTTATTACAAATATAGGACTTTGCCATCTGGAAAATCTCGGGTCTAGAGATGGCATTTTAAAAGCAAAGACCGAAATGTTTGATTATATTAAATCCGATGCTAAGATTATATTAAACGGTGATGACGATAAACTGACTACAGTAAAAGAGGCAAAAGGTGTTGCACCCAAATTTTTTGGACTTTCTGCAAAATTAGACGCCTTTGCAGATGATATACGTAGTTTATCACTTAAAGGAACCGCTTGCAACATTCATCTTGGCGAAAAAGCGTTCAACGCTATAATTCCAATTCCGGGACATCATATGGTTTATAACGCTTTGGCAGGCGCCCTTGTAGGACGTGAATTAGGATTGACAAATGATGAGATTAAAGCGGGTATTGAAGCATTGGTTCCGGTATCGGGGCGCAACAATTTAATCGAAACAGACAGTCTTATGATTATTGACGACTGTTATAATGCAAATCCCGTTTCAATCAAAGCATCCCTCGATGTTCTAAGTTTAGCCGATGGTCGCAAGGTTGCAGTTTTGGGCGATATGTTTGAACTTGGTGAGAATGAAAAAGAACTTCATTTTGAGGTAGGCGCGTATGCCGCCCATAAAAATATCGACCTTGTTATTTGTATCGGTGCCAATTCAGCCCAAACGGCGCTTGGAGCAAAAAGCGAAAATGCCAATGCGCTTCATTTTGAAAAAAAGGCTGATTTTATAGCCGAGGCTCAAAACCTGTTGCATAGGGGCGATACGGTTCTTGTGAAGGCATCTAACGGAATGGCATTTTCTGAGATTGTTGAAATGTTGCAACAACTCAAATTATAATGGCTTTATATTAGTCACAAAAAACCTTTCGCATTAGCTTGCGAAGGGTTTTCTTTTTTTGCACACAGACTAAAAAATTAAATTATTACAATATTGTAATAATACTCTTTCCGTATTGACAAAAATAAGGCAAAAAGGGTATTATATTTTATAAGATACAATTAAAAAAGGAGGATAGCGATATGGTATTTTCATCTCTTGAGTTTTTATTTTTTTACCTGCCCGCTGTCTTTCTTATTTATTTTTTAATACCTTCAAAATTTTTGGCAGCGCGCAATTTTGCATTATTTATAGTAAGCCTGTTGTTTTACGGTTGGAGTGAGCCTACGTACATATGGATAATGTTGCTTTCAATTGCGGTTGATTATACTTGCGGCAGGCTTGTAGGAAAGTATAAGCATTCCTCGCCCCAAAAGGCAAAAGGGGCGCTTATTACAAGCGTTGTTATAAATTTGAGCATATTAGGATTTTTTAAATATGCCGATTTTATAGTAGAAAATATAGCGTTGATACCTGCGTTTTCAAATCTAAAACCACTTGGAATATCGTTACCTGTGGGAATTTCTTTTTATACCTTCCAGACAATGTCTTACACGTTAGATGTGTATTTAGGCGAGGCAAGGGTTCAAAAAAATATTGCTACGTTTGGCTCGTATGTTACCATGTTTCCACAGCTTATTGCAGGGCCTATAGTTCGTTATCGCGATGTGGATGATGCCTTGCGAGAGCGCTCGCACACTTTACAAAATGCGGCAGAAGGCATAAAACGATTCCTGTGCGGACTTGCCAAAAAGGTGTTGCTTGCAAACACGGCAGGCGCATTTTATGAAAGTTTTGTTAGTGGAGTTAGTGAAAATCCAAGTGTATTAACTTCTTGGATGGGTGTCATCTTCTTTGGCTTTCAAATCTATTTTGATTTTTCGGGTTATTCCGATATGGCGATAGGTTTGGGTCGTATAATGGGATTTGATTTTCCGGAAAACTTTAACTACCCATACACATCAAAGAGTATTACGGATTTTTGGCGCAGATGGCATATAACGCTATCTACGTGGTTTCGTGAGTATGTTTACATACCGCTTGGTGGAAATCGCAAGGGCAAAGGCAGAACATTTTTAAATCTTTTAATAGTATGGTTTTTAACAGGCCTTTGGCATGGAGCCAGTTGGAATTTTGTGATTTGGGGACTTTATTTCGCAGTGCTCCTTATTATAGAAAAAGCATTTTTAGGTAAGGTGCTTCAAAAAATTCCATTATTTATTTCGCATATATATGCCATTGTATTTATAATATTTGGTTGGTTTATATTTATATGGTGTGACCTACAAAATCCAAGTGAGTACCTATCGGCTATGTTTGGCAGTCAGCTTGTTTCGTCTTTAGCAATATACGATTTGGTGCGCGGATTATTATTCTTAGGTATTTTAATAATTGGTTCAACAAAATTACCGCATAAAATTTATTGCAAGTTAAAAGAAAATTTGATTTTTAAAACAATGTGGTGCATAGTGTTACCGATTGTACTGCTACTTTGTGTTGCATATCTTGTTGATTCATCATACAATCCGTTTTTGTATTTTAGATTTTAAGGAGAGGTAAATATGAAAAAATATATTGCATTATTACTTGCGTTTGCTATAATCTTTACTTTTACTGCTTGTAGGGGTAACACTGATGACACATCATCAATCATAGAAAGCCAAACCATTATAACGGATGGTAAGAACGATAATCAAAGCACTACCACCCAAACACAAAAGCCCGATAATCAAAATATCGGTGTATCACTTGATATACCAGGCGACAATATATCATCATCGGCTGATAATTCCGGTGTCATATCAAGTACTGCTTCTGACGAGAACACCAGTGATGCATCTTCTATCATCGAAAACGTTATAACTGATGGTAAAAACGATAATCAAAATACTGCTTCATCACTTGGTACACCAAGCAGTAACCAACCGTCATCTAACGATAATTCCAGCGTCGTATCAAGTGGGTCTGATACTCAGAGCGAGGAATCAAACCCCAATGCCAGCGCGCAACCTACAATTACTATGCTTGCGCCGGTGGCTAATAATATCTATATAATAGGCGGCAGTTGCTCTAAAACTACCGAGTATATACAAATTGACGGTTCGGGAGTTAAGGCCCAAAAGATAATTCCTGCAAAGGGCAAAGACAAAAGTTATTTTACTGCGCAGGTTCAAATTGATTTCAGCACCTATATTAATATTAGCGCCAAAGAAACGGGAAAAGATCTTTCAAAGACAGAAATAAGATACGTAATTACCAAAGTCGGCATGAAAAATCAGATGACTACAGGCGATTATCAGCCCGTTTTTGGTCTTGATAGCCGCATACATTTTTATAGCGCCATTTTAACCCATAGTAAATCTGACTTTTTATCAGATGGTGAAAAAAATTATGCAAAACAAAATATATCTGATACTATGCAGGCAGCAAAATCCGTTGGTGCCGAGGTAATATATTTTGTAGTGCCGTCCTCGACGGCGATTTACCCTGAATCAGTGCCAAGTGAATATAAAGCGGCATCGGGCGAAACACTCTACAAAGCGTTTAAAAATATTGCCGAGCAAAGTGGCGCTACCGTTATGTACCCACTTGACGAGCTAAAAGCACATAAAAACGATGGTGAAGGCTATAAAATATACAGCAATACCGACTCGCATTGGACCACATACGGCGCATATCTTGGCGTTAGCAGTCTTATGAATAGAATCTCATCAAAATACCCAAGTGCAAAACCGCGCACCGTAAAAGAAATGGGATTTTATACTACCGAGCTTTATGGTGGCGATGCACTATTCTCGTTTGGCGATTATAATGGCTTTGAAAATTATAGCGAAGCGGCATCTACAAACGGTAAGACGAGTGTGACGGGTATTATGGAGCTTACTACTATGTATAATTTTAAAATGCCTACCGATACCTTGACCACTATAACCCGCGGCAAAAAGAGTATATATCTTACAAAAGACAATGCATCACACTATGAGTTCACCAATAAAAACGGCTCAGGATTACCAAGCGCCGTTATAGTTCGTGACTCGTTTGGCAGAACTGCTTTTGATATGGTGAACGATCGATTTAGCAAGGTTACCTGGCTTGCCGAAAATGATTATTCCAACGCGGTGAGCGCAATCAACGAAAACAAACCAAACTACGTAATATACATAGTGTCTGAACGAAATCTTCTAAAGGTTATGATGAACGCAGATGTTCGATTAACAAATCTTTTCTGGTAATATGAAAAATAAATTTAACATAGCAACGATTATTTCTTGCTCGCTCGTAATTGTGATACTTGCGATAATGTTTTTTGTAACACCTGATAAGGCTATGTCACAAAAAGAAAATCGCACACTCACTCAAACACCTCACTTTAGTATAGAGCGTCTGTTTTCGGGGGAATATACCACCGAACTTGCCACATATATAAGCGATCAATTCCCTGCACGCGATATGTTTGTTTCGGTCAAAGCATATAGCGAGTTGGCACTTGGCAAGCGCGAAAATAACGGAATTATCTATGCCCAAAATGATATACTCATCGCGCGCGATGCAATAAAAGATAATCGTATAAACGAAAACCTACAAGCAATAAAAGAATTTGAAAATGTAACCGGAGCTAAAGTTTGTGCCGCAGTGCTCCCGCGTGCGCTGGATGTATTTGCAGAGTATCTGCCACATACATATCCAAGCGAAAGTGATAACATACTGTGGCAGGAATATTTTGAATTTGCAAAGAAAAACAATATTACTGCGCCAAATTTATATGATGAGTTGTGTGAGAAAAACAATTATTACCACACCGACCATCACTATAATGTTTATGGAGCTTATCAGGTATATGATATGCTTGGCGCGGTGTTATCATACAAGCCAAAAGAGTTGTCGTATTTTAAAGCAAAAAAGGTATCAAATGATTTTTGCGGCACCTCGATGCGCGCATCGGGATTTTATATGGCGCCAAAGGATGAGATTACTCTGCTTCGTTACGATGGTGATGACGATTATACCATCACCGCCGACGGCAAACAAATTCAAATGTATGATATGTCAAGGCTTTCCACCACCGATCAGTACGCAGTGTTTCTTGGCGGTAATCACGCCCGCGTTGATATAAGCAAAGGCGAGGGCAGACCAAAACTTTTAGTTGTTCGCGATAGTTTTGCTGATTCTTTAGCGCCGCTTTTGGCTATACATTACGATTTGATAATGCTTGATTTGCGGTATTTTACAGACAGTATTCAGCAAGTTGTAGCCCGTGAAAATGTAAGCCAGGTGCTTATACTTGAGAGTATGAGCGAGTTTGCCACCACAAAAAATATTTCTTATTTAAAAAGAGGTACAGATCAATGAAAAAGATAATAACGATTTTAATTTGCGTGGTATTGCTTTTTTGTGTAGCGTGTGGTGAAGAGAAAGAGTTTTCATCTGATACCACATGCGAGCAGATTTTAAATGCGGCTATTAAAGTAGAGTCTTATGATAATACCAAGAATTACATAAAAAGCAAATCTGATTTTAATGCAAATCTTATGTCTATGTGGTCGGATGGCGTATTTGTTGAGTGCGAAGAATTTGATTTGCTTTCTGATTATGCTATTTGTTACAGCAATGATAACACCACCTATGAAATCTCGGTATTAAAAGCAAAATCAAATGATGACGTTTCAAAGCTAGAGTCACTTTTTGAAAGACGCAAGAAAACATTAGAGGGTGGCACGCAGGCGGCGTATGACCCAAACTTTAAAAAGATAATGCAAAGCTCTAAAATTATAACCGATGGTGATTTTGTAATACTACTGATAACCAACGATAATGAGGCTATAATCGACGAGATAGAAAAGCTAAAATGATATAAATTATAATGCAAGGGCTTTTATTTACTGATAAGCCACTTTTTAGCCGATTTTTCCTTATTAAAATAGCATAAAAACCGCAAAGAATTTTCTTTGCGGTTTTTATTTATATTTCTTGAATTGGGGTAAGGTTTATGCTATAATCAAAATGGTATATAATACAAAAAGGAGAAACTTGATGAACAAGAAAGAATTTAAACGTTATATTAGTTTTGCTTTATCAATTATATTGGTTTTGAGTGTGATTTTTAGCGCAAATACCGGTGTTAATATTAAGGCGTCGGCTACAGGTAAAAAGGCAGTCGACAGCATATCAATCTGGAGCGGCAGTGCGGCAAGTAACTTTGCCGGCGGTTCGGGTACTGTTGATAACCCATACATAATCGAAACTGCCGATCAACTTTATCTTGCGCTTACTCAGATTACCGACACCACCAATAATGTTGCTGGCGGTAAGCAGACAAGCGAAATTTTAAAACAAAGTTCAACCACCGAATATGTTCCTGTTTACACGCCCTATTACTACAAAGTAGCTGATGGCGTGCAGGCTTTTTATCTTAATGATATTAGAGGTTATGAATCTCTTGAGGGTATCAAGTCTTTTGTTGAAAATTCTACCAAACAAGAATGGAAACCGGGCAAGAGCTTTGTAGGTAATCTTGACGGCAACGGTGTTAAGATTTACGGTATGTATTCTCCTGTAGGTCAAGGTTTAATTTATAAGCTTGACGGCTCTGCAACAGTTAAAAACATTAACTTTGACAGTTGTTATTCTACGGGTTCGGGAAATGTTGCGCTGCTTACCACGCAGCTTGGCAGTTATATCAATGACTCAACCATTCACACTGTAGCGAACATTTCCGTGCGCAACAGCTTTATGCGTACTACCCGTAACATCGACGTTAAGCAGAGAGAAGATAACGTTTACTATAATCACAATCCTGGCGCGGCAGGTATAGTTTCAACCAACAGCACTGCAGAAGATCTTATCATTATTAACTGCCTTTATGATGGTTATTCTTGCGAACGAATTATTGGAAACGGCTCTGAAGCAACAGCTGATATGATGGGCGCTATTATAAGCGGCGGAAATACTATGAATAACGTTACCCTTAACGGATGCGTATCATTGGGTGCGCCTGCAGTGGATGAGGTTATTGTTCCGGGGGAGGAAGTTTTTTACAGCCGCTATGATAAAAACGTTGGTTTCCAGGTGTTCTTTTATGGCAGCTATACTGACCTTTCTCATCCGATTCCCCAAATTTATCATAACAAATACGATAAACTTTTAGATATAAAATGTGTAGATGTCAAAAACGTTTACAATATGTACGATATGCCGGAACTCGATTGGCGAGCTAATTGGGAACTTGTTACGGTAGACGGTCAATCTGGTCGCACAATTCCAATGCCAAAGGTCAACAAAAATATTGATACTGAAATAGTTTCATACTCTTTGTTAATATCTAAACAAAACAACGGCGGTGGCGCATACAGTGTATTTGGCGGCGCATATAACCGCGGCACGTACGGTATGTATCACGACCTTTACGGTTCGGGAACAGCCGCAGACCCATATCTTATAACCAACGCATTTGAACTTGCCCGTGCAATTGCTTCGGGCGGTATGAATGTTTATAACAAGCTTTATTATAAACTTGCTTGTGATATTGATGCCTCCGGAGCATCATGGATTACGAAAGATGCCATTAAAGCTTCGGGTACTACTGATTTGTATCAGTATGTTCCTTTTAATGGTGTTTTAGACGGTGACGGACACACAGTTACAGGCATTTTTGCAGGTGACGACAAAACAGTAGGTCTTATACCGATGCTTGACGCAAACGGTGTTGTAAAGAATTTGCACATACGCGACTGTTACTTTTTATCTGGTTCTGAATATGCAGGCGCAATAGCCGGCGAGTTTAAAGAGGGCGCAGTTATCACAGGCTGTTCGGTAGAAGATTGTCTTGTGGGAAGCAAAAAAGCAGATTTGCATATCGCAGGCGAGAAATTTGGAAAAATCGAAAACAGCTATTACATAGCCAAAGAGGGCTCCTCTGTTTCAGAAGAAATTGCACATTATAACGATAGTGGCAAAAAGGCTGAAATTGACCTTTCGCAAAACGGTGATATTTGGTACAAGGGTGGCAAAGACGGCAGCACACCCAAACTTAAAAACTATACTCTCGGCAAAGGCTATGCCGATATTGACGGCGATGGCATTGTTGGCGCATACAGCGCAACCGATCTTGTAGCTATTAGACGCAGACTGCTTTTGGCGGAAGGTTATGAGTATGCCGATTGCGACGTTAACCGTGACGGAAAGGTAAATATATCTGACCTGGCAGTGCTTAACCGAAGCATTGTTGGCGATTACGATAAACTTTACGACGGTTTCTGGCGCAATGCAGAGCTTGGTGAAATTAGCATTTATTACGGTGAAAATGATAACTATGATGCCGCTCGTCGTTTAGAAATTTATCTTGAAACCCAACTTCGCGGTGTTGACATTAAAAAGGTTGTCAGCGCAGATAAAACCGTTTCGGGTACCGAAAGTAATAAAGATGCCGTTTACGTTCACGCAAACGATAGCACAGGTACCCCTAAAGGTTCGCTTGAAATTATAGTTGGTAATATTGCAAACTATGACAAATACAAAGATAACATATTAGATATAAATGATTATTCAATAACTTTTGATGATGCTAATTGTGTATTGTGGCTTAATGGCGGTAGCTTTACCGGTGTTGAACAGGCGGTAATTGACTTTATTAATAAATCTGATGAAAACACAAGCTTTGTATATACGGTAGACAAAGCAACACTTGCTCCTGAAAAGAGAGCAAAAACCGTTATGGTAGACACCAACTATGATGGCAAAGCCGACGCAAACAAGGTGCTTTATTACGCTTGGGGCGACGAGTTTGACGGTGTTAAAGAAGCAGACGCTAACCAGAATGCCGAGATTTTAATAGATACCTGGAATCACTCAAGAATGCGTACCGAAACCGAGGTTGGAAAGTCCGGTAACTATAATAACGTTGAATCTGTAAATGAGAAAGAACTCAGCAATCTTTACTGGGTGGAGGACGGTAAGCTTACAATAACACGCGGTGTTAAGGCAGAGCATGCCACATCCGAAACTGATAAACTAAACTATGTAAGACTTTATAATCAAAATGATTCAACCGCGTTTAGTGATATCATTGATGACGATGATGTTATTGCTAACCCCGGTCTTATAAAGACAAATCACTCAATGCTTTGGAAACAGGGTTATGCCGAAATGTACGGTAGTTTGCCTTCCGATGGTCATACCTTTGCATCTTGGTGGATGTTGGGGCATGGGCTTTATAACAACTACGCTATGGATGAAACACTCTACGGCAAGGTGTATAAGCTTAATAATACCGGCGAATACGCTTATGATGGTAAATCGACCTGGGCTGAATCTACCGACCCTAAAACATATAAATACCAAGTGCCTACAAATTATTTTGAAATAGATATTTGGGAGCTTATGCAAAGCAATGGCATCGCGGCTAGTTATTTCCAACAAAATAAGACAACAGGTTTTTATGATTATAGACTTTATCTGAACGTACATAAATTCTATTCTGTGGGCGCAAGAGGTAAGGATGTAGTTAACGTTATTGATTGGAACAATCCGGGCAACCCACGCGCAGTTATGCAAAAAGAGTGGTTTGGTTCTAAAGAGTATTACTTTAGCACAAGCGCGGCGTACCACGATTTTACGGATGGTACTAACACAAGATTTACTTATGACGAATATAAATCCGGTTTCTCAACTAAAACAGGCGTGTCAGCAAATTACATTGAATCACTTCAAAAGCAACTCACTGCGCCTCGTCGTTACGGCTTCTATTGGGAAACAAACGGTGTAGACAAGTTTAATCTAACACTTTATATCTACGATGCTAACGGTGACGGCAACGAAGATGATACTATGATTCTTGGCACAAGCGACATGACATATAATAAAGACAATGGTAAAAACCCGCAAGATTATGACTGTGTAGACGATGCCGAGGTTGCAAACCAATATATGTATTTCTTGTTTGACAACGTGCTTTACTCTTCAAATCCAAAGCACAAAAGTTCTACTACCGACAATGCGGCTATGCATACCGATATGCTTACCGATGAGGGTACAGCTGCAGCGCCTGATAAAATTGATCTTGAAATAGATTATATAAGGGTTTATCAGTATGACGGCAGACGTGATATTATCACTCGCGAAACCGAAGATTTTAATAACGGAAACCACTTTGGTTATTAATTTAAAAAACTACCCATTTTAACAATGGGTAGTTTTTTTATATTCAAGCGGTGATATACCGACCTTGCTTTTAAATGTCTTACATAAATACGACGCTGAACAAAAACCGACTAACTCGGCAATTTCCTGGGTAGTTTTTTCGGGTGCTTCAAGCAGTATTTCTTTTACCATATCTATTTTTTTGTTTAAGATATATTCCATTGGTGGAACTCCAAAGTTTTTAACAAACAACCGCCTAAGATGAGCGGGTGAATACCCTGAAATTTGCGAAAGAAAGGCAGGGGTTATTTTTTTGTAGTAGTTAATGTTTATATATTCAACCGTTGATAAAAGCTTGTGAGTGTCGGCATAGTCTTTACTCTTTTCTAACCTTTGTGAACAAAGTAGATGTAAAAGCCGTAAAAACAACTCGGCAATTTTTATCTTGGAAAGATACGCGCCCGAACGGTGAGTTTCACTAATGGATTTAAACAGCCTTAAAGCATTTGAATCTTTGGTTACTGTGTTAATTTGAAAGTCGAAGTCACTCTCGCAAAAGAAAGAAACAAAATAATATGAAAGGTCTTCACTTGAAGCGTTTTTAAGTGTGACAGTTTCAAAGCATTTAATAAAAACAGTATCTCCTGCGCTGCAGATGCTGGTGTGTTCTTTTGCTGTGATCTGCATTTTCCCCGACTCAACGCAAAAAAATGCGGCGTGGTCCGCTGTTTGAGTACAGCTCCAACCGACGCGATGTTTATAATAACCCGCATTTTTAAAACTAATAATCGGATTAGCGCTAAAATTATCAAAATCGTTTATATTCTTCATAAGCATTTTCCTTTTAAAATATATTTTTATTTTATAAAAAGAAATTCAAGTTGTCAACACAAATGAGCGAATTGTTATATAAATAGAGCGTCAATAGTATTGAAAAATGTGATTTTTTGTTATATTATAATATAAATAACTATATTAAGGGAGTTAAATATGAAAGCTTTAGTTGCTATAAAAAAAGACAAAACATTTGATACCTTTTTTAATAAGGAAAATATCAAGTTAGCCGAGTCTATAGCTGATATAGTTTGGCTTGACACTGCCAATTATTCACAGGATGAATTAAAAGAAAAAATTAAAGACTGCGATGCATACATAACCTGTTGGGGTTCGCCACCGCTTACGCCTGAAATTTTAGAGTGTGCGCCAAAACTTAAATTGCTTACCCATTTAGGTTCTACAGTGGCGCCTGTTGTTTGTGACGAGGTGTTTGAGTCTGGCATTAAGGTAATAAGTGGTTTTGATTATTTTTCAAAATCAACTGCCGAAGGCACGGTAGCATATATGTTAGCCGCTATGCGTGACATTCCTTTTTATAATGACAGATTAAAAGATAAAAGAATATGGCGCGAAGTTGATGACTACACCGATAGTGTTATATACAAAAAAGTAGGTCTGGTAGGCTATGGCGGTGTTGGTAAATACGTAGCAAAAATGCTTAGCACATTTGATGTCGATATGAAGATAAGCGCTCGCCGAGAACTTCCCGAAGAAGATAAAAAGCTTTATAACTTTACACAGTGCAGTATGGAAGAAATTTTTGAAACGTGCGATATTATATCGATACACCTTGCATACAACAACAGCACCCACCATATGATTGGTGATGAATTATTGTCAAAAATCAAGCCGGGGGCGCTACTTGTAAACACAGCGCGAGGCGCTGTAATTGATGAAGAGGCTCTTATAAAACATCTTGCGAAAGGTCACTTTAAAGCGGCGCTTGATGTTTATGAGCAGGAACCCATTAATCTTGACAATCCAATGCTTTCACTTCCCAACGTTTTGATGCTTCCGCATCAGGCGGGCGTTACGGTAAATTTGCGTGCAGTATTAACACGTGACCTAATAAAAGAAAGCGTAGATTTTATTGATAACGGCATTCCTGTAAAAAATGAAATACTAGCTTCTAAAGCCGTAAGCATGTCAAAGTTTTAAGGAGAGAATTTATGCTTAATTCACCATATAAAAAGCCATACATAACCCCGCCTGCTGAGCATCCCCGCGTTATGTTCAGAGAGTCAGATAAGCAAAGAATTGTAAACAATTTTACACACATCGAAAATCGCCGTGCGTATGAGCTGTGGCAACACATTTGTAAAAAAGATTTTCGTCAGTTTTATGATGATATAGCTATAGGTAAATACAACCTTATGGTTTGCTTTATGATAGAGTCAAAGGCCTTTGAAGCGTGGATATATGACGACCCACAAAAAGCGCGTGACGTTATCGATAATGCAAAAAAGGTAGTAGAGAAGTACAGCATTGACCGCAATGTAAACCTTATGCTGTGCCGCCATACAGGGCATATTGTGTTTTCGGTATCTTGCCTTTATGACTGGCTTTATAAATATTTGTCAGAAGAAGAGAAAACGTTTTTTATTACAAAATGTGAGCAGTTTTTAGAGGCGGCTATGGAGGTAGGTTACCCACCTGTAAAGCAACGTGACACACACTCTCATTCGCACGAGGCGCAATATTTACGCGATATGCTTTGCTTTGCAATTGCTACCTATGATGAGCGCCCCGATATATATGATTTTATTGTTGGCAGAATAATTAACGACCTTGTTCCTTTGTATAAGTTTAGTTTTTCTTGCGGTCTTCATAATCAGGGGCCGTCTTACGGCAGTTACCGTCACGTATCGGCTCTTTGGGCGCAACTACTCTTTTACCAGATGAGCGGGCAAAGAATTTTTGACAGGTGCGTTGAAAATGCCGATAGCTATCACTATTTAACCCGTGCCGATGGCGAGAGCCTTAGAATAGGTAACGACTGCAATGATGATAAGGGTGGCGGTCACGCTGTAAAACACCCGTTTACTATTGTAAACTTTTTTGCCGCAGCGCTTACGGGTAATGCGCATTATAAAAAATACTTTTTAGAAAATTATCGTGATGAGGTTATAATGCCTACACATTACAGCAACGACCTTTATAAAGACACAACCTTTGGCGAAGGTCTTTATTCACCGATTGCGCACTTGGTGTTTAACCTTATTACCCCAGAATTTACACCTGAGCCATATGAAAAGACAAAATATTTTAAATACCCTGCAGGTACCATAATTCACAAGGATGAAGAAAAGAATACCACCGTTTATATGAAGATAGGTGAATTGTGGTGCGAGGGTCATGAGCATTATGACACAGGCGATTTCCAGATATATCATAACGGTATTTTGGTATCAAGTTCGGGCGCATATTATTGGTACGGTTGTGAGCATTTTTACAACTATGACACCTGCACCTCGTCTCACAACTGTTTGACCATCCGCGACCCCGAGGTAAAAACGTTAGGTCATATAAAAGAGTGGGGCAAAGAATTTGATCTTATAAACGACGGCGGCACACGCAGACCAAAACCCACTACCGACTATAATCTTGAACCTGATTTAGCATCAGCTTGGGAAAGAGACTGTCAAATGGCAAAGGTGCTGTCGCATTATGAAAGCGACACAAAAGCAGAAATAGAGGGCGATTTAACCATCGCCTATGCTCACACCTGTGATAAGGTTATTCGCAAGATGAGTTATGATGCTACTGTCGGTCAAAACGGTACATTTACTGTCGAAGATGAAGTAACCGCTAAAAGTGAGGAGTTTATCAAGTGTTTCCACCTTCATATGATGGAAGAACCCGTGATAAATGGCAATGAGATTACAATAACACACAAGGGCGGAACACTTTGCTGTAAGGTTTTAGAACCTCAAAATGCAAGTATTACGGCAATAGGCGGCGGTGATAACCGCTTTACCACCGTTGGTATTCCGGTACCCAGTGACAAAACTGAAAACCGCGAGTGCGGTTGGGGCAAGGTTATAATTTCACCTACTACCAAGGCAAAAACACATAAATTTAAGGTGGTAATGGAAATTAAGGACCGCAAAATATAAAGATTACTAATAAACATAAAGCATCGATTTTATCGGTGCTTTGTGTTTTTTTGAGCAAAAAATGTCTATTGACAAGCAATACTGTGTGTAGTATAGTATTATGTAAAGGGAGGTATGTTATGGATATTCAGCTAAAACGCGGACTTTTAGACGTTTGTGTGCTTTCTGCAATAAAGAGCGAGGACTCTTACGGTTATAAAATAATAAAAGATATAAAGCCACACGTAGAAATTTCCGAATCAACGCTTTACCCAATTTTGCGCCGACTTGAAGTTGCTAATCTGCTTACTGTTCGCACAGCCGAACATAACGGACGACTTAGAAAATATTATCGCATAACCAAACTCGGACTAAAACGAATAGAAGATTTCAAATTAGAGTGGCAAGAGATTGTGTCGATTTATAATTTTGTAAACAGGGGTGAAGAGAGTGAATAAACAACAGTTTTTAAATGCGCTTGAAGTTAAACTTTGCGGACTGCCGAGTGAAGATGCGCAAAAAACACTTGATTTTTATGCCGAAATGATAGACGACCGTATAGATGACGGACTTTCAGAAGAAGACGCAGTAGCGGCAATAGGAAATATACATGATATATCAAATGAAATTTTAAAAGATATACCGATGCCTAAACTTGTTAAGCAGGCGGCAAAAAACAGCCGTGCGCTTAGTGCGTGGGAGATAGTGTTGCTTATATTGGGATCTCCAATATGGCTTTCATTGATTATCGCCGCAATTGCCGTAGTGCTTTCGGTTTATGTAGTCTTGTGGTCGGTAATAATCAGCCTTTATGCCGTTTTCTTTTCACTTGCGGTTTGCGGCATTGCGGGGGTGTTTGTTTTTCCTGTTTTCGCTTTTATGGGCAATACTGTTCAGGGCGTATTCCTGATAGGATGCGGTCTTGTTTGCGTAGGACTTGCAATACTTATGTTTATGGTGTCAAACCTCGCAACAAAAGGAATTTTATGGTTGAGCCGTAAGATATGGTTCCTTATCAAGCGTTGTTTTGCAAAAAGGAGGGGTGGCAATGAAAAAGTTTAAAAAAGTCTGGATTATACTAGCCGTTTGCCTGATTATATCAGGCGCTATAATAAGCGCTTTGGCGCTCGCATCGTTAAATTTTGATTTTACTGGCCTCTCAACCGAAAAATTTATTGAAAGCGAACAGCAAATTGACCAGGATTTCAGCAATATAAAAATAGACGTAAACACTTCTGATATAAAATTTGCGCCATCAAATGACAATAGGTGCAAAGTTGTGTTTATTGATACCCCAAATTTAAAACACACAGTAAACGTCGATAATGATACGCTTTTTATATCTATACAAGATAGTCGTAAGTGGTATGAGCATATTGGTATTTCTTTTGGTAAGTGGTCGCTTACCGTCTATCTGCCCAAAGAAACTTATAACTCACTTAGCATAGAGAGTGACACAAGCGATATAACCATACCAAAGGATTTTGCCTTTACTAACATCAAAATCGAAACCGACACGGGTGACGTTACGCTGCTGTCATCAGTGTCAGATTTGCTTGATATATCTACCGATACAGGAAAGATAGAAATAGGCAATATAGATAGAAATGTTAACGTTATCAAGTGCAAAAATATAAAAGTAGAAAGTGATACTGGCGACGTAAAGCTGTTACGAACAATGGTAAGTGATACAATCACTGTGCAAACCGCCACAGGCGACGTTTGGTTTCATGTGGTTAAGGCGCCGTATGTTAAGGTTAAGACTAATACAGGTGATGTTGAGGGTAATTTGTATCACGCACCAACCTTTAAAACCAATACCGACACGGGTAGCGTAAAGGTGCCACCAACTAAAAATGACGGTGTTTTTGAAATTGATACCAACACGGGCGACATTTATTTCAAAGTGGTAAAATAGAGGTAAGTTATGAAAGCAAAAGAAATTCCTTTAATATATAACCAACGGCATCGTAGAAAAATAGGGGATTTTTTGGTTTGTGAAAATGTGCTTAATCAAAATCATCCGTTACATCAACACGATTTTTATGAGATAGAATACATAACCGAGGGTAGCGGCACCCATCTTATAAATGGCAAGTCATATACCGTGCAAAAGGGGGATTTGCTGTTTATTACCCCTATGGATTTTCACGGTTTTGAAACCGCCAACATAAAAACCATAACCGTTCACTTCTATGCCAAAGATATGTCGCCCGAGATTGCCCAGATGCTAAGTTACCTAAATGCCGACATTGTGCGTGGGGCAGGTGAAAAAACGGTAGCAGATTTAAAATATCTGGTAGGAGTTTTTAAATCAAACCGCGATTATGCCATTTTACAGCTTAAAAACGTTATAGAAATAATTGTTCTTGACCTTTTTGGCACAAAGGCAATAAATTACGAAAAGAAATATGCGTCAGACGCCGTTTCACAAGCAATCGGTTTTATAAACATAAATTTCAGAAATGAAATCACCCTTAACATAATTAGGGAAAAGTTTAGCGTTTCGCCCGCATATTTTAGCCGTGAATTTAAACGACGCACGGGTATGTGCTTTAATGATTACCTTGCCGAAAAGCGTTTTGATTACGCTAAAAAATTATTGCTTAACGGCAACCGCGTAATAGACGCCTGTTATGAAAGCGGTTTTGGCACCGTGCGAAACTTTAGCCGCCGTTTTAAAGAAAAATATGGTGTCACGCCAAAAGAATATGCAAATGGTAAAAATAATTCCTAAAAAAGTTTAAAAACTTCTTGTTTATTTTGGCGACAAATGTTATATTGATTTTGCAAAAATTAAATCAGGAGTTGATTTTATGGCAAAGGTACTAAACGGCAGGTCAATACCAAACATCCCTTGGGAAGAAAGACCCGCAAACTGTAAAGACGTTTGTTGGCGTAGCTCTCTTAACCCAATACTCACCCGCGATGATATCGAGGATGCAAACAGTCTTTTTAACAGTTCTGTTGTAGCGTTTAAGGGTGAATTTAGAGGAGTTTTTCGTTGTGACAAAACCGATATGCTGCCTCTTTTGCACAAGGGCAAAAGTAAGGATGGCATTAATTGGGAAATAGATGACGAGCCACTTAAATTCGAAAATGAAATTGACGGTCAGAGATATGAATATGGCTATGACCCACGCATTTGCGAATTAGAGGGTAAATATTATATCATATGGTGCAGAAATTCAGCCACAGGCAACTGGGACCCAACTTTAGGTATGGCTTGGACCGAGGATTTTGAAAAATTCTATCTTATGCAAAATCCATTTTTGCCATACAACCGCAACGGCTCACTCTTTCCGCGTAAGATAAACGGTTACTATTTAATGCTCAGTCGTCCTATGGCGCCAAATCTACCAACAGTTGGTAGCATTTACGCAAGTAAAAGTAAAGATTTGGAATTTTGGGGACAGCATAGCTTTGTTATGGGGCCTAAAGGCGGTTGGCAGTCTTGCAAGATTGGTAGCGGTCCCACCCCTATCGAAACTGATGAGGGTTGGCTTCTTATCTACCACGGCGTAAAGAAAACCTGTAACGGACTTTGCTATTATGCGGGCGCGGCATTGCTTGACTTAGACGACCCAACAAAAGTGCTTTATCGCTCAAAAAAATACATACTTAGTCCTCGCGAAATTTATGAGCAGGTTGGCGATGTGCCAAACGTTGTCTTTCCGTGTGCGGCTCTTTGCGATGCCGACACAGGCAGAATTACAATCTACTACGGCGCGGCAGATACTGTTGTTGGTATGGCGCACACCACCGTTGACGAGCTTATTGATTTTGTTAAGAAAAATTCATTTTAAGTAAAAAACACTTGACCTAATCGGTCAAGTGTTTTTTGTTGCCTTTTGTAAGGTCTTGGTATATAATTAAAATAACAATATTATTAAGGAGTGTTTATTATGGCAAAAGTAATTAACGGAAAATCATTGCCCAATATGCCTTGGCAAGACAGACCCGAGGGCTGTGACGAGCCTGTTTGGAGATATAGTGAGAATCCAATACTTTCATACAAAGATATTAAGGGCGCTAACAGTTTGTTTAACAGCTCGGTAGTGCCTTTTGGCAACGAGTTTCGCGGTGTTTTCCGTTGTGACCGCAGAGATTTTTTGCCACTGCTTCACACAGGTAAAAGTAAAGACGGTCTTCATTGGGAAATAAATGACGAGCCTATTAAATTTGAAAACACAATCGAGGGTGTGCCATATGAATACGGCTATGACCCACGCGTTTGCGAAATTGACGGCAGATATTACATAGTATGGTGCACCGGTATGAAAAACTGGGAACCCACAATTGGTATGGCATATACCGATGATTTTGAAAAATTCTATCATATGGAAAATGCATTTTTGCCATATAACCGCAACGGTGTGTTGTTTCCACGTAAGATAAACAATAAATATGTTATGTTTTCTCGCCCTTCTGACCCCGCTCACGGAACCCCGGGTAACGGTAGCATTTACTACAGCGAGAGTCCTGATATGACCTATTGGGGTAAGCACCGTCTTGTTATGGAGCCGGCACGCGGTTGGCAAAACTATAAGATTGGCGGCGGCCCCACTCCGATTGAAACCGATGAAGGATGGCTACTTATTTATCACGGTGTAAGAGGTACTTGTAACGGACTTTGTTATTATGCAGGCGCGGCAATACTAGACCGTGATGACCCCACAAAAGTTCTTTACCGCACAAAGTATTATATTTTAAATCCTCGTGAAATATATGAGCTTGCGGGCGACGTGCCAAACGTTGTGTTCCCCGTATCTGCTCTTTGCGATGCCGACACCGGCAGAATTGCAATCTACTACGGTGCGGCAGACACCGTGGTAGGCCTTGCCTTCACCACCGTTGACGAGCTTATCAAATTCACAAAAGAAAATTCAATCTAAAACTAAAACTCCCAACTTGTAAAGAGTTGGGAGTTTTTTAGATAATGGAGGGAAAGGACTTTCGTGTCCCTCATAATACTTAAAAATCCCTTGTTGTCAAGGGATTTTTAAGGTTAAAGTGTTATCTTGTGTTACGCCGTTACTGCTGATTTTATGTTATTTTACTGTGTTTGATTAGCAGGTAATTAGCAAGAACAGTGATTTTAGGGTAGAGGTAATATGTTTACGCTTTGTTTCGACGTTATCACTAATACTTTATTGTAACTTCTCTGCTTTTTTTCAAGCTACCGATAGTTGTTCTAGCCATAGAACGATAAAGAGAAATAAATACATTAGAATTTTAATTCTTTCTGTTTTAATATCTTTCTGTCTTTATAATCTCGCTCGTAAATATTGGTAAGTTCCTTAAAGTCAATTTTTCCAATAGGTGTTCTAGGGTATGTATCAATAATGATATAATCAACAGGAACAGAGTAATATGTGATATTATCTTCGCAACTTTTATGTAATTCCGCTATCAAATCTTGCTCATTAACTGAAACACCTTCTTCTGTTTTTACAAAAGCTACGGGCAACTGTCCTTGATTGTGATTTGGATCTTTAATGCCAACCACCACAACACTATTAACATTGACATTCTTTAATATTTCCCGTTCCGCTTCAAAAGGATTTGCCTTTAATCCTGAATACTGAATTATCATTCTTTTTAGGCGTCCTTTGATAAAAACATTACCGTCTTCATCTACATAACCTAAATCGCCAGTATGCAACCAAACCTTGCCATCTTTATGTGTTTTCAATACTTTTTCAGTTTCTTCTGGTTTATTATAATATCCGAGCATATTGTTAGGACTGCAAATGCAAATCTCTCCTTCTTCGTTATATTTGCACTCGGTTTCTTCCCCTGAAAGACTAAATGCAGCAACAATATTTTTTGCCATAGGTATGCCAACGGAACCGATTTTGTTTACTGCCTTGTTCACACAAACACAGATTCCCGATGCGGTTTCAGTTAATCCGTAGCCTTTTGTAATTTTATCTTTGCATCCGGCTTTAGCAAACAGCTCGTTAAGTTCTTCCTCTAATTTGGTATTAAGCGTATCACCGCCCACAATCGGTCTTTTTAAAAATGACAAATCCGCAGATTTTATCTTTTCGCTTTCTGCAATATGAACATAATGGGCAGGAGCACAAGCAATACGGTTAGGCTTGTGTTTTAATATTTGCTCAACAATTTTGTTCGGCTCATAGGTCGGAATCATTATAACCTTCATACCGCAGCACAAATGCAAATGCAAACCATTGCATAACCCATAGGCTGCAAAAGGAGGCATAAGATTCAAGGCGGTTTCGCCATTATTCATTTCTAACGGAGAATTTTTAAACTGCGATGCAAGTGAATTTACATTGTCCACCGAAAGCAAAGCCCCTTTAGGAATGCCAGTTGTACCGCCCGTATGTAAAATTGCAAAAGGTAGATTTTGTTCATAATCTACTGCCAACTTTTTGGAGTCGACAATGTTATTTTTAATAAAATCATCCCACGAAATAGCATTTTTGCCCTTATATGCTTTTTTAGTTTCAGAGTCTTTAATTCTCAACAACGTTTTCAGCAATTTAATAGACTGTGTAGGAGAAACAAGCACAATTCTTTCAATGTTTGTGTTTTCGGGTAATTTTTCAACATTTTTGTATGCTATATCAAGTGTGAAGACGATTTTACTTTGTGTATTGTTGCAGTAATTCGCCATTGTTTCATTTACAGTAAACGGGTCGATCAAATCTATAATTACGCCCAACTTATTTGCGGCATAAATCAAATATGCAGATTCGGGCATGTTGGCAAGACAAGAGGTAATAATATCGCCTTTCTTTACACCCATACTCAACAAGCAATTAGCAACAATATCTATGTTTTTAAAAAGTTCACGATATGTAATTTTTTTGCCTAAATACTCAAGAGCACAAGCATCCAAATTGTTTTTATTACACTCTCGCATATACTGATAGGCTGTGTTTTTAGGCAAAGCAAGATTAATTTGCTCCTCCGTGTAGTATTTCAACCAAGGTTTATCAATAGACGGATAACCCGTCAGTTCCTTTTCTTCACTCATTTTCATTTCTCCTTAAAAATAAAAAGTGCGGCTACCGAAGTAACCGCACAAAAAACGCAAACCCCGATAGTCGCCAAACTAATTATGCAAAATGGTATTAACCAAACCCATAATAGAATTTGCGTTTTTATCAAATTCATTGGGTTTGGTAAAAAGTATAAAAGGGTATAACATCCCTAAAGAATTAAAATACCACTTTGCATATTTAATTAGTTTGGCATAGATATATTTTAACATATGTGCTTATAAATTACAAGAAAAAGAAAAACCCGATCCAAGAGGTCGAGTTAAATCAATTTTGATTAATTTTGTTTTCTATAGTGATACAGGATGAGGTTAACATTCTACGGATTCTGCCACAAAGATTTCTATGTTTTTTGTACGTAGGTTCATCAATACCTTGATTTGCAAACAAAAGTTTTAGCCAACTTTCAGTTTCAATACATTCTTTACGCGCAATTTTGAATTTAGAAAGCATATCAGCAAGACTTTGTGCATATTGTGCCTCGCTTATGTTTGCATAAACACTTGAAGAAGATTTTTTGATTTGATAAACTGTATTTGAATTGTGTTTAATTTCCTTACAAATAAACTCAATACCTACAGCTAACTGCTCGGAATATTTCATAAGTAGATTTTCTTTCAATAAATCGCCTCCAAATCAATGCAAAGCATTGTATGTAATTCGCCATCAGCGGTATGTAATCAACACGAAGTGTTGTATGTCATCAATGCGACAGGATATTTTAATACAGCCTTACGGCTGATGACATACCGTCACTGTGTGACGGATAACATACACGGCTTTGCCGTGATGACATACCAATCCTGTTGGATTGGATAAAACGCAAGTCGTTTGACTTGCGTTTTTGGCACCCCCTGCGCGAATCGAACGCACAACTGACCCTTAGGAGGGGTCCATTATATCCATTTAACTAAGGGGGCATATTTTTAACTGCTTGTTAATTTTAGCCTAAACACGTGGTAATGTCAACATAATCTTGCTTTTTTATTAAGTATTTGTTATAATTATTTTGATATAATATTCGTGCAAATGGGGTGAGAGCCATTCGTGAATTTTTTTTAAAACTTAAAAGAACCTTTGTAAGTAAAAAGTTTTTAGAGTTTTGCGTTTTTGGACTCGTTAATACCATTACCCACGGTCTTTTTTCAAAACTTTTCAGCCATTTTATGCAGGCAAATGCGGCATACGTTGTGGGCTTTTTCTTTTCAAATTTTATCGCTTTCTTTTTAAACAGTTACTTTATATTCAAAAAAAGTCCTACACTTAAAAGATATACAAAATTTATTGTTTCATATATACCCTGTTTAATTATTGGTTTTTTGGTTACCTTTATTACAATTAACACGTTAAAGTTACCGCAGTTTTGGGGCACAATTCTTGCCGCAATGGTTGGCGGACCACTTACATATATTATAATGAAGGTATATACATTTGGTAGAAAATAATAATCTGTAATTCAGATTTTGTTTTATTATTTATATTTTACATAAAGGAGTTGTAACACTATGAGCAAATCAAGATACGTAGGCGGTTACCCTGTAATTGGTATTCGTCCTGTCGTAGATGGCCGCAGAGGACCTATGCAGTTGCGTGAAAGCCTTGAAGCACAGGTTATGGCTATGGCAAACGCTGCAAAAAAACTTTTTGAGGAAAATCTTTTTTATTCAAACGGTGATCCTGTTAAGGTTGTTATGGCTGATACCAGTATCGGTCGTGTGCCAGAGGCAGCCGCTTGCGCTAAAAAGTTTAAAAAAGAGGGCGTAGACATCACCCTTTCTGTAACACCTTGTTGGTGCTATGGTTCAGAAACTATGGATATGGACCCCAATACAATTAAGGGTGTTTGGGGCTTTAACGGCACCGAGCGTCCGGGCGCTGTTTACCTTGCCGCAGTTTTGGCAGGTCACGCTCAAAAGGGTCTTCCCGCATTTGGCATCTACGGTCACGAGGTTCAAGACCGTGACCAAGTATCTGAAATTCCCGAAGACGTAAAGGAAAAGCTCTTGCGCTTTGGTCGCGCGGCTGTAGCAGTTGCTACAATGCGTGGCAAGTCATATTTGCAAATTGGTTCACAGTGTATGGGTATTGCAGGTTCAATTATGGACCAAGATATGATGGAAGCATATTTTGGTATGCGTATTGAATCGGTTGACGAGGTTGAAATCCTTCGCCGAATGGAAGAGGGCATCTACAACGAAGAAGAATACCAAAAGGCTCTTGCCTGGACCAAGGAACACTGCAAAGAGGGTAGAGACGATAACCCCGAATCAGTTGAGTTTTTAGGCGAAGAACGTCGTATTAAATTTACCCCTGAAGAAAAAGAAAAACAGTGGGAATTCACCGTTAAAATGTACTGCATTATAAAAGACCTTATGGCAGGCAACCCAAATCTTCCCGATGCATTCGAGGAAGAAAAGGTTGGTCATAACGCTATTGCGGGCGGTTTCCAGGGTCAGCGTCAGTGGACTGACCATTGGCCAAACTGTGACTATCCTGAAGCGCTTCTTTCTTCAACCTTTGACTATGACGGCGCACGCGAACCATTTACCCTTGCTACCGAAAACGACATTTTAAACGGTATGGGTATGCTTATGATGCGTTTGCTTACACACCGCGCACAAATTTTTGCTGACGTTCGTACATATTGGTCAGGTGAAGCAACCGAGCGAGTTACAGGCTATAAACTTGAGGGCAAGGCTGCTGAGTCTAATGGTATTATACACCTTCTGAATTCGGGCGCTGCTTGTCTTGATGCTTGTGGTGAATGCACCGACGAAAACGGCAACGCTGTTATGAAAAAATGGTGGGAAGTTACCGATGAAGATATCAAGAAGATGACAGATGCTACCGTTTGGTGCGAAGCAGGTTTTGATAACTTCCGTGGCGGCGGTTTCTCAAGCCATTATACAACCCGCGCAGAAATGCCTTGCACAATGATAAGACTTAACCTTGTAAAAGGCTTGGGTCCTGTGCTTCAGATTGCTGAAGGTTGGACTGTTAAACTTCCTGATGAAGTTTCTGACACACTTATGGAACGCACCAACCCAACCTGGCCTTGCACATGGTTTGCTCCCCGTTGCGACGGTAAAGAGGGCTCACCGTTTAAGACCGCTTATGAGGTAATGATGAACTGGGGCGCTAACCACGGCGCTATCAGCTATGGTCATATTGGCGCAGACCTTATCACAATGTGCTCAATGCTCCGCATCCCTGTTTGTATGCACAACGTACCTGAGGATGAAATTTATCGTCCTGCTGCTTGGAATGCATTTGGTATGGACAAAGAGGGTCAGGACTACCGCGCATGTAAAGCCTACGGCCCACTTTATAAAAAATACTAATATGGTGTAAAAAACAACCCCGATTGTCAAAAGACAGTCGGGGTTTAATTTTGCTTTTTAATCAGGTGCCACACAGTTTCATAACTAATGAGTGAGGCAGTATCTTTGCAAGTAAACGATAAAATTTATAAAATATACGATTGGTGTAAACTGCGCGACCGCGGCGGGATGCACCCAGTGACTTTACCGCTATTGTGTGCGCATTAACGCGAGGTAGCGTGTCGAAGGTACGACTTGCGCCCTTTTGAATGTTTGCAACCGATAAAAATTCGGTGTCCATAGGACCGGGGCAAACAGCCAACACGTTTATTTTGCGACTCTTTAATTCCTCACGCAACGCGCGTGAAAGGCTCATAACATACGCTTTGGTAGAAGAATATACCGCCATACGTGTGTTGGGAGCAAAAGACGCAATAGAGCAACTATTGATAATTTCGCTTTTTTCGGGCATATGGGGTAGTGTTGCCGCAGTTATTGCGGTAAGCGCTTCGCAATTAAGACGGACCATACGCGTGTTTTCTTCCAGTGAGAGTTTATCAAAACTGCCAAGCTTACCAAAACCTGCATTATTTATAAGCAATTTTACATCAACACCCTTTTCTTTTAAAAGGTTGCTGTAGTCTAGGACTGCTTGCGGGTCGGTTATGTCGAAAGCAAGGGGGATTATTGTGTTTCCAAGCTCTGCTTGTAATTCTTGCAAACGTTCTTGACGTCGCGCTATTACCCAAACTTCATCAAGGTCGGGTCGGTTGTTGTAAACCGCTTTGGCAAATTCCCATCCAAGACCGGAGGATGCGCCTGTTATTACAGCTATATTCATAATATCACCCTTAGTTTTTACTGAAATCTTCAAGAATTAAGCCCTCGTTCTTTTCAAGCGCCCAGTTTATATTCCATTCGCTTGTGAAAACGAGCAGGTTGTTACCCTTGAAATCCTGTACCCATTTTGTATCAGATGTGAGGTTTAGTTTTGATACGTCGATATCATCATTGCCAATCCAACGAATAAATTGATATGGCAAATTGCTACGAATAACATCAACGTTATATTCATTTTTAAGGCGGTGTTCAAGCACTTCAAACTGAAGCACACCAACAACACCTACAATAACGCGTTCCATACCCGTATTTGGTTCGTGGAAGATTTGAATAGCGCCTTCTTGGGCTATTTGCTCAACACCTTTTACAAACTGCTTACGTTTAAGGCTGTCTTTGTGTTCAATAATAGCAAAGTGTTCGGGCGCAAAGGTGGGTATGCCTTCAAACTCGACCTTGTGCTTTGACTCACAAACTGTATCGCCAATAGAGAAAATACCCGGATCAAAAACACCTATAATATCACCGGCATACGCTTCATTTACAATTTGTCGGCTATCAGCCATAAGTTGTTGCGGTTGACTTAGGCGAAGACTCTTTTTGCCTTGAACGTGATAGTATTCTTTATCGCGCTCAAATTTACCCGAGCAAATGCGCATAAAGGTCATACGGTCACGATGAGCCTTGTTCATATTTGCTTGAATTTTAAATACAAATGCTGAAAAATTTTCACTTTCAGGTGTAACCTTGCCCTCTTTTGTGTTACGTGCAAGGGGAGCGGTGGTCATTTTTAAAAAGTTTTCAAGAAAAGGTTCAACACCAAAGTTTGTAAGGGCTGAGCCAAAGAAAACAGGGGTCAGTTTGCCGCAACGGACTTGTTCAAGGTCAAAATCATAACTTGCACCGTCAAGCAGTTCTATCTGGTCAACAAGGTCGCGACGCGAGTATTCGCCGATAAGTTCGTCAAGTTTTTCGGTATCGGTTATGTCACATTCAATTGCTTTTAATTTGTCCTGACCTCGATGAAAGTCATTAAAGGTCATAATCTGACGTCGGTCACGGTCAAATACGCCCTTAAAATCAACACCGCAACCAATAGGCCAGTTTATAGGATAGGTGCCTATGCCAAATTCCTTTTCAAGCTGGTCGAGCAATTCAAACGGGTCACGCGCATCGCGGTCAAGTTTGTTTATAAAGGTAAAAATCGGAATATTGCGCATAGCCGTTACCTTAAAGAGTTTACGGGTTTGCGGTTCTATCCCCTTTGCCGCGTCAATAACCATAACAACGCTGTCAGCCGCCATAAGTGTGCGGTAGGTATCTTCAGAGAAGTCTTGGTGTCCGGGGGTATCGAGAATATTTATACAGTAGCCATCGTATTCAAACTGCATTACCGACGAGGTGATAGAAATACCACGTTGTTTTTCAAGCTCCATCCAGTCGGAAACGGCATGTTTTGCGGTAGCTTTACCTTTAACCGAACCCGCGGTTTGAATAGCGCCTCCGTAAAGCAGTAGTTTTTCAGTAAGTGTTGTTTTACCGGCGTCAGGATGCGAAATGATTGCAAAGGTGCGACGACGGTTTATTTCTTGCTTTAAATCCACGGTATTACTCCTTATATATTATATCTCATAAAGTTTACCACAAAATATGCGAGGTATCAAGAAAAAATAAAATTTTTTAAAAAAAGACTTTACTTTTTGAATTTAATGGTTTATAATATTAGTCGTATAGTTGTATTTTATATTTTTTACGGAGGTTTGTAAAAATGAAAAAGATAGTTGCATTAGTTCTTAGCATAGTTATGATTTGCTGTTTTTCTGTAACAGCGTTTGCGGCAAAAAGCCCTGTAGCTACAGAAAAGGTTACAGTGACTGTAAGAAAGGCTGATTTTGTAGAAGGTGATATCGATAAAGAAATTACACTTGATGCAGGCGATACAATTACAGTTAAGGCTGATCCTAAGTATGGTACATTTAAGAGCTGGAGCGTTTACAAAACAGGCAAAAATGCACCTGCAACAGGTATGGTTACTTTAAGCGTTCTTAACCTTGCTACTTCAAAAACTGTTAAGGCAGTAGAGGGCACCGATTATGAAATCGTAAAAGGTAGCCTTACATCAACTGAAATGACAATCAAGGTTTTAAATTCGGTTGTTGTTTGCGGTAACTATGATGATAAGATCACCGATCCTAACGAGCAGAGCAACGTTGACGATTCAGACAAGAGCGATCCAACAGGTGACACATCTGTTTACTATATCGCAATCGTTTTGCTTGCAGCTGCAGCATTCTGCTTTGGTATTAAAAAAGTTTATTCAAAATAATTTTAAATAAAATTTTTAAGAAGATGCTTTAGGGCATCTTCTTTTTTTATTGTTGAAAATTCGGTTTAATAATTATATAATAAAAATATAGTTAGCAAATAGGAGTGTTTATATGAAAAAACAACTTATTATGAGATATTTTTCCCCGGCAGAAAGCAGTAACGAGGGTTGGGAAAAATATTCTTTACCCATAGGTAACGGGCACTTTGGCGCAAGTGTGTTTGGTGGCACTGATAGCGAAAGAATCCAGTTTACAACCAACACGTTTGCAAATAAATTTGCAAACGGTGGCGTTTCAAATTTTGGCGAAATGTTTATTGATTTTAACCATACGTTAGTAGAAAATTATGAGCGTGGTTTAAACCTTAACACAGGTGTAGCATATTCAAACTATGAACTAAACGGCACCAAAGTTTTTCGTGAGTGTTTTACAAGTTATCCTGATAAGGTTTTTGCATATAAAATTTGCACCGAAAACGGTAAAATTGACTTTAACGTTCGCCTTTTAATTCCATATCTTAATGAACGTCCTGTAGAAGAGGGTGGTAGAACAGGCGAGATATGGGTGGAAAACAACGAGATTATAATGCGAGGCACACTGCCTTCACGTGAGCTTATTTATGAAGCAAGACTGGCGGTTGTTACCGATGGCGATATGGTATCAGACGGTGCCAGCATTACTGTTAAAAATTCTACCGATACAAAACTGTATTACACCCTTGACACTTCATACAAACTTTGTCCCGAGGTGTTTTTAGACGGGTGTCATAAAGCGCTGGGCGAAGACCCGCACGACAAGGTAGTGAATTGCCTTAACAACGCAGTAAATCTCGGTTGGGATGAGCTTTTTGCCAACCATAAAAAAGATTATTGCAATTTAATGGATAGAGTAGAATTTGACCTTGGCGGTATTGATGACGGACGCGGTACCGAAGAGTTGCTCACATCTTATCAAAGTGGTAACAGTGAGCTTTATTTAGAAGAACTTTATTATACATATGGCAGACATTTGCTTGTGTCGTCTTCGCGTGAGGGTACGCCCCCTGCATCGCTTCAGGGCGTTTGGACCGTTCACGACAAATCACCGTGGGGTAGCGGTATTTGGCATAACATAAATGTTCAAATGAACTATTGGCCCTGCTTTAGCACCAATCTCACCGAATGCTTTAAAGCATATGCTGATTATTGGAAAAATTACTCTAAACAGGCAGGTATTAATGCGTCTAAGTTTATAAAAGAAATCGCTCCCGAAAACTATGTCGATGGCGAGGGTGAATGTGGCTGGATAATAGGCACAGGAGCTTTTATGTATGAAATTGAGGGTGTGGGAAAATACACTCATTCAGGTCCCGGTACCGGCGGTATGACAAGTAAAATGTTTTGGGATTATTATGACTTTACTCGCGACCAAGATATTTTGCGTGAATATTCATATCCTGCAATTCACGGTATGTCAAAGTTACTAACCAAATGCGTCAAAAATTATGACGGAAGATATCTTTGTGCCTTTTCAGCTTCTCCCGAACAAATTCTTTCGGGAACGTGGGTAACACAACACGCAAAGCAACAGTATTGTCTTACAGTAGGTTGCGGATTCGACCAACAGTTTATTTATGAAAATGCTATTGATGACATTAAGTGTTCCAAACTTCTTGGTGAGTCGGATGCTATAACTCAACTTGAAAAGCAACAGCTTGACAGTTATGGTCCTGTGCAGATAGGCTATAGCGGTCAAATAAAAGAATATGATGAAGAGCATTTTTATGGTGAAATTGGCGAGGCGCAGCATCGCCACATTTCGCAACTTGTGGCGATTGCTCCAGGTAGCACCATAACCCATAGCACACCCGCATGGCTTGATGCGGCGCGGCTGACACTTGAGATGCGAGGAGACCGCTCTACAGGATGGGCGCTTGCTCACAGGCTTAATGCGTGGGCGCGTGTCGGCGACGGAAACCACTCATATTTATTGTTGCAAAATCTTTTAAAAGAACGCACCTATCCAAACCTTTGGGATGTTCATCCACCATTCCAGATTGACGGAAACTTTGGCGCGACCGCAGGTATGACCGAAATGGTACTGCAAAGCCACGAAGGTTATATTTCACTTTTCCCGGCGCTTCCTGAAGCGTGGAAAAATGTTTGCTTTAAGGGAATTAAGGCGCGCGGTAATTTTACTGTTGACTGCGATTACCAAGATGGTAAGATAAATCTTTTAAAGGTAAAATCAGGCTCCGGTGTACCGCTTGTTTTGCGCTATGAGGGCATAAATTCTAAAACGGTTGTTAAAAGGTTAGACGGAAGTATAGTTGATTTTAAAATTAACGATATATACTTAGAATTTGATACCGTAAGCGATGAAATCTATATAATAGAAAATTTCGCTACAGTAGCAAAATGTGAAATCCCGAGTGATTTATCATCGGTTTGGACTGAAAGCGGCGTAGCACTAAAGTGGAATTCAAACGGTAAAAACTGCGCGATATATAGAGCGAGACAAAATGACAGTGATTATGAGTTGTTAGGGCAAACACAAAATGACGAATTTTTAGACTGCGATTACACAAAAACTAATCGTGAACGTTTAACATATAAGGTAGTTATTTGTGAAGAAAACTATAATTCAGCAACTAATGGCGTACTTGCTACTATGCATCCTGCATCACAATTAGAACAGGAACGATATGAATTCCGCTTTAAAGTTAACAACAAAAAGCTATAATGATAATTATAAACAAAAAAATCAGCATCTTAAAGATGCTGATTTTTTATTATTTGCTTAATATACTGAACCGCCTTCGGCAACAGTTTTTAGGTTTTTAATCATTTTGTTATATGCAGCCGATGTTATCTTGCCCATATAAATATCATCAATACTGTATTGGTATTGAGTTTCACCAAACTTATACAGTTTGATTATCTGCTTTGCACCATCATTATATGTGAAGGTAACGGTGCAATCAGGTGTGTTACCAACTTCACCTATGGTGAAATCGCTACATTCAATATTAACAAAATCTTTGTAATAATCTGTGAAGTTTTTAGCGGCTATATCTTTTCCGTTGGCTTTCACTTTTACTGTTTTTGAAGTGTTTTCGTCACCGGTAGTAGTTATATCAAATTTAATGTCTTCGTCATCACTTTTGATGGTAAGGGATTTAATGTCTGATATAACATTCATAAAGATGCTCTTGTAATAATAATCTTCCAGCTTGAGTGACAAAAATGCCAATGCGGAAGGATCTACCTTTCTTATCATTGTTGCGCCGTCATATACAACTGCGCAACCGCCATCATCAACCAATGCAAATTTAAATGCCTTTGCTTCACCGTTAATTGTCATTGTAACAATTGCATCAGGATCGTCAAGACCGAATTTTTTGATTGATTCGTCGGTTACGTCAAGCGCATAGTTGCCCGCAACCTGAGTAGTACTTGAGAACAATGCAACAGGAGATGAAAGGCTTTCAGATTGCGCAATTCGTTTTACCGGTGTGGTAATAAGATATGGTGTAGCGCCGTCGGTTTCTCTGTCACCCTTGTTTGGTACAATTGTAATAGTATCGGGGAAAAGTTTGCCGGACAAGGTTAGTGAATCAAAGTAAGCGTAAGAACCTTCTACTTTATTTTCGGAGGTGTCGGTAGAGAACATAGTTGTCGGTATCTCTGTTCTATCCGAAATATCTAACAAAGAAAACTCAAAGTCAGAAAACTCTGTTTCATTTGCGATATATACCTTATTGCTGCCTTCAAGCATCATATAATACCCGAAACCGTCGGGAGATTTTTTACCTACCAAAATGGTATAGGGTGCGTCTTTGCTTGGTTTAACCGAAACAGAAACGGTAGGAGTATCAAATCCGCACTCTTTTGGATCTTTTGTTATCTCTCGCATCGCGTCAAATCCTGCTGCTGACGAGATAATAGAATTTACCGATGCTACGCTGAGTTTTGAGTATTCAACGCCTTCAACTGTCCAATTTTTATTTGTTTGGCCTTCCGAAGCTTCACTATGAACAACAAACTTAAACTCACCGTTTTTGTTTTTTACGGTAACGGTTTCAAATGAATTTGAATCTTTATCTACTACAGGAATATCTTCAAATACTGAACTTGAGGTTTCTTCATCGTTCATTTCGGGTATAAGTTTTATTACTGCAATGGTACCGCCAACCAATATTGCTACAGCAAGGCAAGCAGAAATGATGGTCATAATGCTACTTGAAATTTTAACCGAACCAATAATCGGAAGGGTTAAAACAAACGGCTTTTTTGTTTTTTCCTTTTCGTGTTCCGGCGGGGCTGAAAAAACAGTGCTTAATTCATCGGGTTCTTCTGCTGTGTTAACCTCGTCAGTTGCTGTGTTGTCAACAGTCGGTTGCTCTTCAAATTCGTTTTGGTTTTTATCAAAAGAATCACTCATCGTGCGTTTCTTCTCCTTATAAATATTACAATGCCGAGCGCAATAATTACAAGAGGTATTATAAATACAAATACGGCATTGACTACTTTAATGCTGTTTTGAGTAACCTGATTTGAAAAACTTTCGTTATCAATTACCTTTGCAACAAACTTCATAGAGGTGTCGCCAACGTGTGTAGCGCGGTCAGAACAAGCCATAACAATGTCTTGGTTGCTAAGTTCACCATAAGATGCCCATTGTGACTGAACAAATTCCACACTTGAAAATGCCATTACATAACTTGTAAGTGATTCATTGTTGTTGGGGTCAATATCTTCCTCTAATGACTGAATAACACAGCCAAACTGCTGTTTGTCTTCGTTTTTAAAATCTGCCCATTCTTCGCCTGAACCAACCGGAGCTATAACTGCACTTTCACTTGTTTGCATAAGCACGGTAGCTGTACGCTCGTATGAAGAAGCATCACAAGCCTTCATAGGAACATTATAGTTAGCAATTGAATATGCGCCCAAATCTGCGGTAATGTCATCGTCTTCAAGAAGTACAGGCTCGATAACTATTGTAGTGGGTTCGCCGCTAATGTATCTGTTACCGTCGGTCTCAAATACAACGCCTTCACTTACTTCAATACCCCATTGTTTTAAATAAGAATTTAAATTGGGAAGTGAGGGGCATGTGGCATCCGCAAAATAGATTAAACCTTTGCCTTTTTTACCATTGTTATCAAGAAACTCTGAAATCAAATCAAGTTCTTCGCCAATAAAGTCGGTAGTTGGCGCTGAAATTACGATAGCGTCACATTCGCTTGGAATAGATGTGATGATTTTATCAGAGACTTCAATCATAGAATAGTTGTTGATTTCAAGCAGTGATTTATATGCGTCGGTAAAATTATTGTTGCTGTGACCTGAAAGTATAGCAACCTTTTTTGAATCGGTGCTTGTTACATATGCGATAGCGCTTGTAAGAGCGGTTTCGAGTTTATTAGATTCAATGGTGCGTGTTGGCGAATAACTGGTGTAAGAACTGTCTGTATTTTCTTTAATGAAATAAATATCTTCAAAACGTAAAAGTTTTGTACGTTCTTTATCGCCAACTTTACTGGTTATAATCATATCGCCGTATGTTGGTTGGTAGTTTGAATAAATAGAAGATATTGCAGTAAATCGTGTCGACTGTGGATCAATATATTCTACCTTAATACGATCGTTATATTCAGTATATTTTGATATAAGTTTTGTTGTTTGTTGGAAGTATTCTATAGTATTGCTA
This sequence comes from Clostridia bacterium, assembly GCA_017516965.1. Classification (GTDB taxonomy): domain Bacteria; phylum Bacillota; class Clostridia; order Oscillospirales; family Acutalibacteraceae; genus UBA737. Next base: position 183,027 of record JAFXAP010000015.1, on the reverse strand, counting down.
TCTGTTGCGATCATATAATATGCCTGAGCAAATTGTAACATATAAGAGGGGTAGTCCTCCTCGGTGCTGCAAACAATGATGTCGACATCGGTATTGAGATTTTTTAAATAGTCAATATTATCCTGAGAGATAGAGTTCTTTTTAACGGTTGTCATATCAAACTCAAGATGGAAACGACTTGCAAGTGAAGAAACCAACCAGTTAAAAATTATAAGCGCGGCAAGAACAAGCGCGGTAATAGCAAGTGAATAACCGCCGCGTTTGAACAAAGCCTGATTTTTAATCTTGGTAGGTTGTTTCTTTGCTTTAGGTTGTTTTTTTGGTTCCTCTTTTACAACTTCAGAGGTTTCAATTATTTCAATATCATTTTTGTTTTCCATAATTTTTTACCTCCTTATGACCATCTTCTCTTTTCGAGCGAACGCTCGGTTAAGAAGATAAATGCAGCTACTATACTTAAGAAGAAAACAATATCTTTTATAGCAAATGTCTGTTGACCAAAACTTTCAAGAACAGCAAGGAAATTCATTCCGTTAAGGAATGACGAAACGAGTTTTAAAATCCAGGAACCGAAAGTTTCAAAAATGTTGTTTGTAGTTGTCGGTATTGTTATCATACTTGCAAACGCGCCCGAAAACATAATAAACAGGTTAACAATAAGTGTGAATATGATTGAAATTATGGGGCTTTCGGTAAGGGAAGATATAAACATACCAACGGCAATAAGCGCCGCGCCGAAAAGCATAATTCCCAAAAGCGCATAAACATAATAAAAAACGTTTGTTGCAACATAACCCGAAACAATAATCTGGAAAATTACGGTAGGAATAAATCCCATAGCGTAAAGCACGAATGCCGCAAAGAATTTTCCCAACACAATGTTTATTAGTTTTACGGGAGCTGTAAATAATGCCTGGTCGGTTTTTTGACGGCGTTCGTCACTAAACAGTCGCATTGTTATAACCGGAATTATAAAATATAAAATACCTATTTGCGCTGTGAAAAATACGGTTTCGCCTATGTTGGGATTACCATCTGAAAAAATGAATAAGAAGCCAAGACCTAAAAAGAAGTAAAAGGCTGCAAGAATGATAAAACCTAACGGATTTGTAAAATAAGATTTAAACTCTCTTTTAAATACTGCAATCATTATTCTTCACCCTCCTTATCTTCGGTTGGCATTTCGATTATAAAATCTTCTGATGTAGTTGTTTTTTCGTCATCAACAAAGCCGAGCATCTTACGCGCTTCTTCGTTGCTTGACGCTTGTGTAAGTTTTAAGAACACCTGCTCAAGTGTGAGACGGCTGCTTGTGAGAGCCAAAAGTTGCTTTTTGCGGTCGGCAATTCTACCTGAAACGCCTGCGCGAACATCGGCGCCCTCTTCAGGTATGATTTCAAAATCATAAGCGCCGTTTTCTTTTTTACCGAGAGCTACAACGTCTTTAACACCCTTAACGGTTTTGAGTGTAGCAAGCATATCACGCTCATCGCAAATAACACGCGCTACCAGTGAATGCTCGGTAGAAAGTTTTTCAGAAAGGTTGTCCTGAAGGTCGTCGGCAATAATCTCACCATAGTTTATGATTATAATTCTGTCGCAAACTGCCTGGATCTCGGACAAAATATGTGAAGAAAGAATTATAGTATGGTTTTTACCAAGTCTTGTTATAAGATTTCTGATTTCAATAATTTGCTGTGGGTCAAGACCAACGGTAGGTTCGTCAAGAATAAGTACGTCGGGATTGCCGATAAGCGCTTGCGCAAAGCCAACACGTTGACGGTAACCTTTTGAAAGGTTTCTAATAAGACGGTTTTCAACGTGATTGATGTTAACCAATCTCATAATTTCATCGATATGTGGTTTTTTAGGGAACTTAACTTTTTTAAGGTCATAAATAAAGTTAAGATATTCGCGAACCTTCATATCGGTATAAAGTGGGGGAAGTTCAGGCAAATAACCAATACGTTTTTTTGCCGCCTCCGGATTTTCGGCTATATCAAAGCCGTCGATAGTAACTTTACCTTGTGTGAGTGAAAGATAACCGGTAAGGATATTCATTATTGTAGATTTACCCGCGCCGTTAGGACCCAGGAAGCCTACAACTTCGCCTTTTTCGATTGAAAAATTAACATTTTTAACCGCAAGGAATGTACCGTACCTTTTACTAAGGCCTGTAACTTCAATCATTTTTACTGCTCCTTTGTAACAAAGTTTTCAATCCATCTTAACAAACAAATATAAAAAATTTGTAAATAAAATGTAAAACATTGTTATAATTATATAATATATATAACAATCATAGTGTATTATACATTAAAACGTGGTGATATTCAAGAAAAATTTTTCGTAAAACAAGGTATTGTTAATTGTAAATATACCCATAATACTATGGGTGATTTTTTTGAAAAAAATAATAAAGACGGTTTTATCGTCAATTATATGCGTACTGGTATTTTTGGGGGTTTCGTTTGGTTATTTAAAGTACAATTTCGGTATTAAAACTGCTCAAATAAACCAAAAGGCAGATTATGTGCCGTATCAAAAAACCTCCTCAAATTGCGGAATTACGTTTATTTTTCCAAAAGGTTACGCATATCTTTTTTATCTTGATTTTAAAAATTTATGTATAAATGTTGTCGCTATACCTGATTTTGATGAAAAGTTACAAAGCTATAATGGCTATACTAACGATTTTCAAATGTATGTAGATTCAGGATTTGTTGAAGGTATTATAGACCACATTGGAGGAATTGATTTAACAAATAAGGACCAAACACTGCGCTATACAGGTTCGCAAGTGATTGATTATTTAGAGAATGATACTACAATGAACACAAGGCAGGAAGTTATTTCTCAGATTTTTAAAAAATTTTCAAAAAATGACTTTTCAAAAGATGATTTTGTATATATAATAGAAAACAGTGAAAGTAACCTTGATTTTATAGATGGAATTTACTGGATTGATTATTTAAAAGATATGAGTCAAAATGTTAATTTTGAAAACTTTTGACGGAACAGGATGAAGGGCATATATGAAAAAAATAATGTCGTTAATAGTGGCGATATCAATGATTTGTTTGAGCGGTTGCACCACTTTTTTAAAACAGCCGGAAAATAATTTATATGATGATACCGCTGCGGTAAATAGTTTGCTTATACAGCTTGAAAGCGATATAAATCAGAGCGAAGAAAATAAAGAGAACACATCAAGTGTTTTTGAAAATGAAAGTCAAAACACAAATGCAGAGCAATCGGACAAACCGAATGACAGCGTTGATGAAGATGCTCAAAATATAGAAATTCAAAATGTAAAGCAGGCTGAAATAAAGACGGATGACAACCAACCGCTTTATTACACGCATCTTACAGATGAGCAAAAACAAATCTATCGCTATATGAAAACTGCAGCCGATAAAATGATAGAGGGATATTTTTCTATAGGGGCGTCAAGTTCTGAAGACGAGCGTTTTTCCGATATAGCAATATCATATAGGGCATTGCTTTGTGACTGTCCTGAAATGTTTTGGTTGTCCTCGTCTTACGTGGTGTCAACCGACGGCAGCGCCATAGCTTTTTCATATGCCGACGAAGATATTGACTACATAATGACACCTGAACAAAAAAATGCAGCTCAGGGTGAAATTGAAAGCATTATAGACAAAATCGTGTCATATGCAAACACACTTTCAAACAACTTTGAAAAGGAACTGTTTTTTCACGACTGGCTTTGTAAAAGTATAAAATACGTCGACAGCAAAAAGGAAAGTGACCATACCGTTTACGGCGCTTTTATTGAACGTTCAGCAGTGTGCGAGGGTTATTCACGCGCAATGCAAATTCTTTGTCGCCGTGTTAATATACCCTGTATGGTTGTATATGGTTCTTCATTTGGCAATAGTCATATGTGGAACATAATTAATCCGGGGGATGGCTGGTATCATCTTGATGTTACCTGGGACGATGATGAAAAGTACAATTACATAAGACACGCATACTTTAATGTTAATGACAGTGAATTTTTTAAAGACCACGAAATATTTGAACAGGTAGACCCCGATGAAAATTATTTTAGCGGTGACGAGTTTAATATTTACAATTATAAGTGCGAACTTGATAATTATAATTATTTTGTTAAAACAAAACTTATTTTCACTTCTGATTATCTTACAAATGCCAAAATGATTAAACAAGCGGCAAAAAGTGGGAGAAATAATTTAGAGGTTTACTATTCAGGTGACGACTATGTTGAGTTTCTTAATGAAATTAACGTAGCTCTCGCAAATAGCGGTTCTAAGGTCTGGCTTAATGATTATTCCTATCTTGGAAGCAGTCTTGTGGTTTGTTGGTAAAGTGGGGGAATATTTGCGTTGACATTGACATTTTTGAAACCATAATATATAATTACTATAATTATACTCTTCGTAATAGGGGGGACCGTTTTGAACAGAGTAGATGAATTTTTTGCAAGTAACGTTTTTGGCGACGCTGTTATGAAGGAGCGTTTGCCTGAAAATGCATATAATGAGCTTAAAACTGCGATATCACAGGGCAAAAGCATTGACCGAAAAATAGCCGATATTGTAGCAAATGCTATGAAAGAGTGGGCAATTGAAAATGGAGCCACTCACTACACCCATTGGTTCCAACCAATGACAGGTATTACCGCTGAAAAGCATGATGGTTTCATAGCTCCTGATGGGGAAGGCAACGTAATAATGGAGTTTTCCGGTAAGGAGCTTATAAAGGGTGAGTCCGATGCGTCATCCTTCCCTTCGGGTGGACTGCGCGCTACCTTTGAAGCGCGTGGCTATACCGCTTGGGACCCAAGTTCATATGCTTTTGTAAAAGATAATACCCTTTGTATTCCTACTGCGTTTTGCTCTTATAACGGTGAAGCGCTTGACCAAAAAACGCCGTTGCTTCGTTCTATGGAGGCGGTTAGCAAACAAGCGTTTCGCATTGCAAAACTGTTTGGACTTGATGGCGTTAAAAGCATCAACACAACCGTAGGTCCTGAACAGGAATACTTTTTAATTGATAGTGAAATGGCAAAAAAACGTCCTGACCTTATGTTCTGCGGCAGAACTCTTTTGGGTGCTACACCGCCTAAGGGTCAAGAGATGTATGACCACTATTTTGGTGTTATAAAACCGCGCATAAAAGAATTTATGCGTGACCTTGATAACGAACTTTGGAAGTTGGGCGTATTTGCAAAAACCGAGCACAACGAGGCAGCTCCCGCACAGCACGAGTTAGCGCCAATTTTCACTACCACTAATATCGCCGCTGACCATAATCAGCTTACAATGGAAATGATGAAAAAGATTGCGGAAAGACACGGACTTTTGTGTTTGCTGCACGAAAAACCATTTAAAGATGTAAGCGGTAGCGGTAAGCACAATAACTGGTCGCTTTCTACCGATACAGGCGTTAATTTCTTGAAAGCCGGTAAAAACCCCAGTGACAATCTACTGTTTTTGCTCACCCTTGCGGCAGTTATTCGCGCGGTTGATGAGCATCAGGATTTGCTTCGCATTTCGGTTGCCACTGCAGGCAATGACCATCGTCTTGGCGGCGCAGAAGCGCCACCTGCGATTGTTTCGATGTATTTGGGCGATGACCTTAATGAAATTTTAGAGTCTATTGAACGTGGCGAACATCATACCGATGCCGACAAGGTTAAAATGACTGTTGGTACCGATATTATTCCTTATATAAGAAAGGACAACACCGACCGCAATCGCACATCTCCGTTTGCATTTACGGGCAATAAGTTTGAATTTAGAATGTTAGGCTCTGCTTCATCTATTTCAGAAACAAACGTTGTTCTTAACACAATTGTTGCCGATGTTTTTTGTGACTTTGCGGACAAGCTCGAAAAGTCGACTGACCTTAAAAGCGATGTTTTAGAGCTTATACGCGCCACTATAAAAGAGCATAAACGCATTATATTTAATGGCGACGGTTATTCAAAAGCCTGGGAGGAAGAGGCTGCAAAACGCGGACTTCTCAATTTACGCTCTACAGTTGACGCTTTGCCTTATTGGAGAAAAAAGGAAAACATCGAACTCTTTGAGCGCCACGGAGTTTATAACTGCGCCGAGATTAACTGCCGTGCAGATATAAGCCTTGAGAATTACAGCAAGACAATTCACATTGAAGCTCTTACCTTGCTTGAAATGGTTAAACGCGACGTTATTCCTGCAATCAGCGAATATGAAGGTGCGCTTTGCGGCACTGTTTCTAAAAAACGTATGATAAACAGTGATATAAACTGCGATGCGGAAATCGAGGTTATTGAAAAACTTGCGGCATTTAACGAGCATCTTAACCGACTTATTAAAGAACTTGAAACCGCTGTTGATAAGTCACAAGCAACCTCTGATTTACTTGCACGTGCGCAACTTTATTGCAATAAGGTCTTGTTTATAATGGACAACATACGTCATATTACCGATGAAGCCGAAACAATTGTTGCGCGTGAATATTGGCCATATCCTACATACGGCGATATTTTATTTAAAATCTAATAAATAACAAAAAATCGCCCAAAAAATTTTTTGGGCGATTTTTGCAACCTTTTGAGTCTTTGAAAAGTTTTATAGTCAAGGAGGGAAAACAATGGAATACAAAATTTCTGCAACACAAGCGTTTGAAAAATATTCCGATATGGTGTACCGTCTTGCCATTGCAAGAGTAAAAAACAAATATGATGCGGACGACATATTACAGGAAGTTTTTTTGCGCTTTATAAAGTATAAAGATAAAGTAGGAAATGAAGAGCATTTAAAGGCGTTGCTTATACGCATTACAATCAACTGCTCAAAGAGTTTGATGACTAGCAGTTGGTTTAAACGTACCGAGCCTTTAAGTGAAAGTTTAAGTGTGCGGGATGAGTATTCCGATACGCTTGATGCGGTGTTGCGTCTACCTCAAAAGTACCGTACCGTAATACATATGCATTACTATATGGGCTATAGCGTAGATGAAATTGCAAAGTTTTTAAAATCAAAACCCTCTACGGTAAAATCCTGGCTTTACCGAGCGCGACAAAAACTAAAAATTGACTTAAAGGGAGATGAAGTTAATGTTTGATAAAAAATATAAAAATGCTATGGACAGCATAACCCCCGATAACGATACCCGTGAAAAGATTTTAGATAGTATTATACTTAAAGAAGAACTTAAAAAACATACAAGTTTTACACCAACTTGGCGTATAGCAGTTGCATGTGTGGCATGTGTGGCATTAATTTTAGGTATAGTTTTTGTTCCTAAAGATATATTTAATGGCAAAACTGCCAATGCCCCGCAAACGCTTAGCGTGTCAAAATCATATGGCGAAATTTACAAGATAATAAAACCTGAAGAAAGATTTGGCTATAAGGTTAAAAAGGTTATCAAACGTGGTGTGACGTTGTTTACTGATAAGATTGCCGATGATGAAGAATATTATATTATTGAAGAAGAAAGCGCAATAACAAATGACGGCGCGCTTAATGGCAATGCCAGCATTAATAACGGGGCGGCAAGACCAGGGGCTACAACTAATGACAATGCCGCCAATGTTAACGGTTCAGCAAAACCAGGCGCTACAACATCAGATAAAAACTTTTCAAATACCACCGAACAGGTAGAGGGTGTTAGTGAAGCCGACATTGTTAAAACCGACGGTGAACATATTTATTATCTTTCAGGTAATGAACTTTCAATTTTTAAAGCCGAGGGTGAAAAATCAACACTAGTCAGCAAGAGCACCCTTGACGGTGAAAAATACGATTTGTATGGCGATATGTTTTTAAAAGATAATAGGTTAATTCTTTTGCAGCCTAACTTTACTGTCGACAACACTAATTATGTATCGGTTGTAATTTATGATGTAACAAATCCGGGTTCACCTCAAAAAATTTCTACTACCAGACAAGAAGGTTGGTATAACTCTTCGCGTATGGTAGGCGACTACATCTATCTTATATCAGATTGCAGAATAAATATATCAGAAGCTAAAAAAGATGACCCATCAACCTTTGTTCCTGTTATTGGAATAAATGGCATCTTCGAGCCTGTCCCTGCAGACAGCATATATCGTTATGACCAAGATAGTTATGAAAACCGATACACCGTAATAGGCGCTTACAATTATAAAGATGGCGCTATGAGTGACACTGCTAACCTGCTTGGCGGTACCGAAAACGTGTATTGCAGTCAGGGCAACATTATTTTGACTAAAACTGAGTTTAATGACGGCGAAGATTTGCCACAGGATGTTGATGAATTTTCACAAAACAATACAACTGTGTCACGTCTTACTATAAACAAGGGTCAGATAGAATATAAAACCACCGGCAGTGTAGAAGGAGTTTTGGAAAATCAGTTTTATATTGATGAGCACAACGGATATTTCCGTTTCGTTACTACGGTTACCACAGTCAAAAATATCAAAAGAGATTTTGAAAATGATGATTCTGAAGTGGTATATATTATAGAGGAAGTTGACGACACCACAGCGCGTCTTACCGTGCTTGACAGCGAACTTGAAAAAGTGGGCGAGATAAAAGATTTAGCCAAAGGCGAAAGGGTTTATTCGGTTCGTTTTATGGGCGATACAGCCTATTTTGTAACCTTCCGTCAAACCGATCCGCTCTTTAGCGCGGATTTATCCGATCCTAAAAATCCAAAAATTTTAGGAGAACTTAAGATACCCGGATTTTCAGAATATATGTATCCTTATGGCAAAGGATTGCTATTGGGCTTTGGTATGGATGCTGACGAAAAAACAGGCATAACAGGGGATTTAAAACTTTCTATGTTTAACATAAACGACCCTAAAAACGTTACCGAAGACGATAAGACAATAATCAAAGATTGTAGCTATTCTCCGGCGCTTTCAAACCATAAAGCAATGCTTGTGCATGTGGGCAAAAACCTTATTGGCTTTGCGGCTACTGAAGATTATTACAACGTTAAATATATGCTTTACGAATATACAGGTAAAGGCTTTAACCGTAAAGCAGAACTTGATATAAAAGGCGATTACAAAAATGCTATGGTTGATGTAAGAGGTTTATTTATAGAAAATCAGTTCTACGTAATTTCAAATGAAGCCTTGCAGGTATTTGATATCAACACCTTTAAGCAAATAGCAAATATAAATTTCTAAAATTAATGCAAAAGCCATCCTTTATGTTGAGGGTGGCTTTTGGTTTTTATTGATATTTTTGCGTATTTGTGATATACTACTTAAAATGATTATGCCTTAAGAACAAAAGGGGAAACATATGATAAAAATTGTTGTAGACTCATCCGCAGACTGTAATTTACAAGATGGTATCGTGGATGTTATTGTGCCGATTTTGGTAAGTATTGACAATGTAGAATATAAATCGGGCACAGAGCTTACAAATGATAAGTTTTATGAACTTTTAAAAAGCGCAAAAGAATTTCCGCGCACCTCACAGCCTTCCCCTCAAGATTTTATAGATTTGTTTGAAAAAGCTCAAAACGACAAAGACCAGATTATCTACTTGTGCTTGTCATCGCGTCTTAGCGGTACCTATCAAAGCGCTCTTATGATAAAAGATATGGTCGGATATGACGATATTTATGTTATTGATACTTTGGGTGCTACCCATATCATAGACGTGTTGGCGCGTTATGCCCGTGGCCTTATACAAAAGGGTTATTCTGCAGGTGAAATAGTTGATATGTGTGAAGAACTGAAACACAAGGTTAAGCTTTATGCAGGGATTGACACACTCGAATATCTTTATAAAGGCGGTAGGGTAAGTCGTGCAAGCGCCACGGTTGGTGAGATTACCGGCGTGAAGCCGCTTATTACCGTGTCTGACGGCAGAGTGGAAATGTCTGGTAAGGCTCTTGGCAAATCACGCGCTGTAAGCGCATTGATTGAAAAGGTGAAAAATCATCAGATTAATACGGATTTTCCTGTGTTCTCTTTATATACCTACGGCACCGAAAACTGCGAACTTTTGGAAGAAAAGTTAAAATCTTTAGACATCAAGGTCGCAGAGCGACTACAGGTAGGAGCCACAATAGGCGCTCACGTGGGTCCCGGAGGTTATGCGGTGCTGTTTGTAGAAAAATAAAATATTGAAATATTAAAAGCAGACTGCAATCAGTCTGCTTTTGCTTTTTTTAAATCTTCGCTAGGGCTTATGCCAACCACCTTTTTGTAGGCTCTGAAAAATGATGAGTAATCACTAAAACCGCTTTTTTGGTAAGCATTGGTTATGTTGCCGCCCAAAAAAAGTCGTTGACGTGCGCTGTATATGCGGCGACGAATAACATATTCCCAAACGGTGCAACCCATTATTTCGCGAAATTTTCGGTTAAGGGACACCTTACTGCAATAAAGCGCATTTGCAATTATTTCAAGACTTAGTTCGCTGGAAAGGTTTTTATTGATATAATTTATCGTCTTTTTTATAATGTCATCTTCAATGCGCAAATTTTCGGTGCGTGAAAGTTTGTTTGAAAGAAGTCCGAACACCATTGAGGCAAACGAAAAAACAAGATGCTTTTGCATATCTTCGGGCGCTTTTGTAATTGTAGCAAAGCTTTCCTCAAACCATATTTGTTCGCGCTTGTCAAGCACAAACAGGTTAGCGCCGCTATAGATTTGTTCGCTCAAGTTTTCATATTCGGGCGGTGTGATGGTGCTGTCAATAAGTAATGCCATACGCTCATAAACGGCAGATGGCTCTAAAAGCAGGTGGTGTGTCTGACCGCTTGCCATAACCAAAACACTACCGCGCTCAAGCGTGAAAATATTACCTTCTACCACAAAACGTGCATTGCCACGCAAAAAATAATATACCTCAACCATATTGTGCGAATGACTTTTAAAAGAAAAATCATCGGTATCGGGGTCAAGTGTCAATGTGTGGTGCAAATGGACGTTATTATCACGATAAACAAACAACTTTTTCTTTTTCATATTATCACCAAGTGGATTATAACATAATGTGTTCTTTTTTGCAATATATTTGCGCCTTTTTGCAATTTAATTGCAAAAATAAAAGTTGTATAATTAAGTGTAGAAAAAATTCAGTAAAGGTGGTATCCTTATGTTAAAGGGTCTTAAAAAAGACAAATTAACGGTAAATATTTACGAAAACCGCACCCTTATGGGTGAGGCTGCAGCAAATGACATTGCCGCTTGTATGGAGAAGCTACTGAGTGAAAAAGACCATATCAATATGGTGTTTGCAGCAGCGCCATCGCAAAATGACGTGCTTGAAAGTTTGCTAAAAAAATCACTCGATTGGAACAGGGTAAATGCTTTCCATATGGATGAGTATGTAGGTCTTAAAAAAGAAGACGCTCAAAGCTTTGGTAATTATCTTAATGAACATATATTCAAAAAAGTGCCTTTTGCAAATATTTATTATGTTGCAGATTACGGTCTTGATTATGAAAATTTACTTGCAAAAAACCATATTGATATAGTATGCTTAGGTATAGGCGAGAATGCTCATATTGCATTTAATGACCCGGGCGTTGCAGATTTTAATGATCCTGTTCGTATAAAGCGTGCAAAACTTGATGATGTTTGCCGTATGCAACAGGTGCATGACGGTTGTTTCCCAAGCTTTGATGATGTGCCCGAATATGCCTACACACTCACAATTCCTCAAATGACAAGCGCTGACTATATGTTTTGCGTTGTGCCTGCCGCAACAAAGGCAGATGCGGTTTACAATACTGTAAACGAGGAAATCAACGATATGTGTCCCGCAACCATTTTGCGTCGTCACGACAATGCCATAATGTATTGTGATGCCGACAGCGGTGCAAAGTTGCTATAACCCCCACAGCACTATTTTTTGTGAGTAGCAGTATAAAGCAGACGGGCTTACTCACTGCAAAAGAGAACTGTGAACAATTTTCTTTTAAAGCAGATAATGAAAGGAATAAACAATATGGAAATAAAATTCAAACTTGGTGTTATTACTGATGAAGTAACACAAGATATTTTTAAGGCGGCTGAATTTTGTCACAAGCACGGTCTTGAGTGTATGGAGGTTCGTTCGGTAAACGGACGCTCACCTTTTGATTATACCGACGAAGACGTTGAGCAGATTATTGCAGCAGCAAAAAAATATGACCTCCAGGTTGCAGCAATTTCTTCACCTGTTTTCAAGTGTGAATATAACGACCAAGAGGCAATAAAGGCTAACATAGCAGGATTTGAAAAATGCGCAATTATGGCAAACAAATTGGGCGCTAAATACATACGCGGTTTTGACTTTTGGAACAAAGGGGTACCTGTAGAGGTTCGCGCTACTATGTATGGCGATATTATCGCGCTTTGCGAAAAGTATGACGTTTACTGCGCGCTTGAATCTGACCCCGCTATTCACTCAAGCACACCGCACAAGTTGGCAGAATTGCTTACTGCTATAAATCATCCCCGCATCAAAGCGCTTTTTGACCCGGGTAACGAAATTTGGGTTACAAGTAAGACAAGTGAAGATGCATATGACAAACTTAAACCTTGCGGCATAGTTAATATGCACGTTAAAGATGCTGTTCCAAACGGTACTCCGTGGCCACCCGCAGTAATGCCGGGTACAGGTGTCGCAGATTTTGTTGGCATTTTCAAAAAACTTATCCGTGACGGTTATTCAGGCGGCGTAATGCTTGAAACACACTACCGTAAAAATTCTGAACTTGACGAAGAGCAGTTAAAAAGACCGGGTGGCGATGCATTTTCAGACGGCGCTTATGAAGCAAGTGAAGAGAGCATAATCGCTCTTAAAGAAATAATCAAACAAGCACAGGAGGAATTGAGCTTATGAAAAAGTTAAACGTTGCAATTATAGGACAGGGTCGTAGTGGCCGAGATATTCACGGCGCATTTTTTAAAAGTGAATATAATGAAAAATTTAATGTTATAGCAGTTGTAGAATTACTCGAAGAGCGTCGCATTCGCGCCAAAGAAGAATGGGGTTGTGATGTTTACGCCGACTACCGCGAACTTTTTGGCAGAACCGACATTGACCTTGTTGTAAACAGCTCATATTCACATATGCACGCTGACATTTCAATCGATCTTTTAAATCACGGTTTTAACGTTGTATGTGAAAAACCATTTGGTAAAAACTATGAAGAATGTGACCGTGTCGTAAAAGCTTACGAAAAAAGCGGTAAAATGCTTAACGTGTTCCAGCAGTCACGTTTTGCGCCATATTATACCGAAATCAGAAAGATTATTGATAGCGGTAAACTTGGTCGCCCCGTTCAGTACAGCATTGCTTTTTCAGGCTTTGCTCGTCGTTGGGACTGGCAGACATATCAAGGCTATAACGGTGGCGAGGTTCGCAACACAGGCCCTCATCCTCTTGACCAGGCGCTTGACATTTTAGGTTTTGATGATAACATTAACGTTTTCTCAAAACTTGACCGCGTTAACACCTTTGGTGATGCTGAGGACTATGCAAAGATTATTCTTACAGCGCCGGGCAAACCACTTGTTGACGTTGACCTTTCAAAGTGCAACGCTTATGCCGGTCCTATATATGTTGTTCACTGTCAGTACGGCTCACTTAAGGCTACAATGAGCGCTATTGACTATAAGTATTATAATCCTGAAACTGCTCCTGAGCAAAAGCTTACATTAGAGCCACTCTTTACTGAAGATCGCACACCTAATTACTGCAGTGAAACTCTTGACTGGACCGAAGAACACGTTGACGTTGAGGGTACTGTATTTACAGTTGGTGTTAAAAAATACTATGATATGATTTACGCTAATCTTGTAGACGGTAAAGAAATGGAAATCACACCTTATCAGGTGCTTAAGCAATTCAAGGTAATTGATACAATTCGCGCACAGAATCCATTAGATACAAAGACCGTATAATCGGGGGAGAAAATTTATGAAAATTGCAATTCTTGGTGTAGAAAATTCTCATGCAGATGCCTTTGGCCAATTGGTAAAAGAAAACGAAAAATATAAAGATATTGAAATCGTTGGTATTTACAGCGAAGACGAAGACGCTGTAAAGCGCATAATAGACGCAGGTTATGCTACCTATGCGGCAAAGACTCCCGACGAGTTTTTAGGCAAGGTTGACGGCATTATGGTTACTGCCCGTCACGGCAATAACCACTATAAATATGCAATGCCTTATGTAAAAGCAGGTGTGCCTTGCTTTATTGATAAGCCTTTTTGTGCTGATTTAGAACTCGCAAAAGAGTTGGCGCAAACCGCAAAGGAAAACGGCACTTTACTTTGCGGTGGTTCTTGTCTTAAATTTATTGATGAACTAAAACCCCTTGCCCGTATTGCTAAAGAGAAAAAGGTTGCAAGTGGTAACATTTGTTGCCCAGTTAATATGGATAACCCATACGGCGGATTCTGGTTTTACACCCAACATCTTATCGAGATGCTTATTACCATCTATGGTCGCAATGTAAAATCGGTTATAGCATACTGCCCCGATGAAAAGAAAAACCGTCTTACAGTTATATTTAATATGGGCGAGTTTGACGTTTGCGGTTGCTATACAGGTGAATTCAGATACACAGCAACAGTTAATACCCTTGATAATCAGACCTATAACACTTTCTGCGATAACGTTGCATATACATATATTAACGAATTTGACGAATTTGTTGAAATGGTGAAAAACGGTGTTATGCATAACAGTTATGACGAGCTTGTATATCCTGTTAAAATACTCGATGCCATTGAACGCTCATACAAAGAGAAGAAAGAAATTGTTGTAGAATGAAGATACTGACAAACGGCAAAATTGTATCAGACGGCAAAGTGCTTCAAGGCTATGATATTATCATTGATGACGGTAAAATCATTGAATTAAAGCCTACAGCCGAAACCGTCGGTGAAAAGCTTGACCTTGGCGGTAATTATATTGCCCCCGGTTTTATAGAGCTTCACTGTCACGGCGGTGGGGGGTATGAGTTTATTGAAGCTACACCCGAAGCATTTAAAAAGGTGTGTGAAACCCATGCCGCTCACGGTACACGCGTTATCTACCCCACAATAAGCGCCACCGATTATGACACAATGGTGCGTGTGTTGCAAACTGCTCGCGCTGTGAAAAACGACTGCGCTTTAGAAATACCCGGTATTCACCTTGAAGGTCCGTATTTTGCGCTTGAAATGTGCGGCGGTCAAGCGCCGGGAATAGTGCGCGACGTTGACGCGCAGGAATATGAGTTACTGCTTAGTGAATATAGCGATGTAATTGCCCGTTGGGATTATGCTCCCGAAAAAGATAAGGACAACGCCTTTTTAAAAAGTGTAACGGCAAAGGGCATACTTGCCGCAACGGCTCATTCATCGGCTGAATATGACGATGTCTTACGCGCGTTTGAGGGCGGTAATCACCTGGTTACCCATCTTTACTCATGCACGTCGACTATCACCCGTCATAAAGGTTTCAGACATTTAGGTATCGTTGAAAGTGCATATTTGCTTGATGATATGTATGTCGAGGCTATTGCTGACGGTTGTCATCTGCCACTTGATTTGCTAAAAATGATTATCAAATTAAAAGGCACCGACCGCGTGTGTCTTATAACCGACGCGTTACGTCCCGGTGGTGTGGCGCAAGAGGGCGAGGAATATACCGATTGTCCCGTGCCCTTTGTAATTGAAGACGGCGTTGCAAAGCTGTTGGATCGAAGCGCATTTGCAGGTAGTATTGCCACAAGCGACATACTGCTAAAAACGGCGGTAAGGGCGGGTTGCACTGTTGCTGACGCTGTTAAAATGATGACCGAGACACCGGCTAAGGTTATGGGTCTTGATAAAAAGGGTAAAATTGCCTCAGGCTACGACGCGCAATTTACCGTGTTTGATAACAACTTAAATATTGTTGATGTTAAAATTTAAAGCAAAAAAATCTCCGCAAAATTTGCGGAGATTTTTTAATTATCTTCGGTAAAGAGCAAAACATCTTCTACCTTGCATTTTAAAATGTTGCACAGGTCGTTTAGCGTTACCGTGCTTATGGGTTTGTTGTGTTTCAGGCGGTCAAGCAAACTGCGGCTGATACCATACTCATTTATCAGCCTATACGTAGATATATTCCTGCATTTTAATGTTTTGTAAAAAGGCTCATAAGAAATCATATTTCCACCTCAATACAATGATAATTTATACTCTTTTTCTTGACAATGCTCTATAAAACGAGTATAATTTTATTATGCTCAACAAATAGAGTATATATTAAATTGGAGGTTTGAAAAATGAAAAAACTTAAAAGACTTTTATCATTTGCGCTGACACTTGTTATGGTTGTTAGTATGCTGTCAGTTTGCGCAGTACCTACAAGCGCGGCAACTTATCCTACTGTAATGCACAAATCAATGGGAATGGTAGGATATGTCGGAGATACAATTCCATTGATTTTTACTTATTTTCCGGCATATAACAATGAAAGAATAACTGTGAATATATATAGTCCATCCGGGAAAAAGGTGGCTAATGCAGAATATGATATCAATAATAAATATTCAAATTATGGTAGCATAACATCAACATGGGATACAACAGGCTACGAACCCGGTAAATACAACATAGAGGTAGTTAAAGAGTTTTATAGTCTTTATCAATGGAATACTGCTCCCAAGAACTCAACCTCGTTTGTTACCTTGGTTAAGCCCACTAGCAAGATTAGTTTAAATAACTCATATAAGGGCAGTAAAACACATTTTGAGGTTAGAAATAACAAGTCAGCTGTTACTGCATCTAAAACTAGTGTAAAAAGTGCTTATAATGCATGGCAAAAATTAAAAGTAACAAATGTTTCGGTTCCTTACCAAATTCAAATGACAGAAATGTACATTGGATCAGAGGCAGAGAGTATTGCTGTTTCAGAAAATATGTACAATCCTAAAAACAATAGTAATTGTCAATGGGTGTTAACAAAATTTGAAATAAAAAATAACGGTAGTACCAGCTTAGAAGCCGCTGACGTACTTGAGTGGACAAATGCATATTTACCAACCGGACAAATGGCTACTGTTATTGACACATGCACTTTTGGCGATAGACCTAATTATAGTACAAAAATAGAACCGGGCGAAACAAAAGAGGCGTGGTTTGGTTTTTATTTGTTTAAAAAACAGGGTATACCATTTTTAAAATTAGATAATGGCGCATACATATACACAAATCCTGATTGTGCATCTAGTCACAAATATAGCAATTCTTGCGATACAAAATGTAATAATTGTAATTTAAGCCGTACTACCAAGCACACATATTCAAATAATTGTGATAAGTCTTGTAATGTGTGTAAGGCTACAAGAACTGTAGCCCACAAATATAAAACAACTACCAACAAAGCAACCCTTAAAAAGAACGGTAGTACAGTAAAAAAATGTACGGCATGCGGCGCTACAAGCAAGAGTACAATTAAATATGCAAAATCATTTAAACTTACAACCACAAGCTATACATATAACGGCAAGGTGAAAACTCCAGGTGTTGTTGTAAAGGATTCTGCAGGTAAAAAACTTAAAAAGGGCACAGATTATACTGTAACATATTCAAAGGGTAGAAAAAAAGTTGGTACCTATAAGGTTACCGTTAAAATGAAGGGTAAGTATAAGGGCACTAAAACCCTTACCTTTAAGATTAATCCACCCAAGACTTCTGTATCAAAACTTACTGCAGGTAAGACAAGTATTACCGTAAAACTTTCTAAAAAGTCTACACAGGTAAGCGGTTATCAAGTACAGTACTCAACAAGCAAAAAGTTCACATCTGCAAAGACAAAAACCATTTCAAGTTATAAGAAAACTAGCGTAATACTAAGCGGACTAAAAGCTAAAAAAATATATTATGTTCGTGTTAGAACTTATAAAAAAGTGAGTGGTAAAACCTATTATTCAAAGTGGTCAAGTGTAAAAACCAAGTGCACAGCTCACACCCACTCATATACTAAAGCTACCTGCACCAAGGCAAAAGTTTGCAAAATATGTAAGGTTAAAAACGGTAAGCCTTTAGGACATACAAACACTTCTGTAAACTGTACAAGATGTGGTAAAACTATATTTACACAACTTACCTACACAGGAACAGGTATTGGTAAGGTTAGTAATATAAATATCCCCAATGGTGACTTTATATTAGAAGTGGTTGCAACTGGTTTAAATGAAGACGTTATTGAAAATTGTTTTGTGTATCTTTATGACGGTGTTTCAGGATACACAACGGCATATGCAGGCGTTACGGTTTCGGTACCTTTTTATGGATGGTCAAGTACAGAGGATGATCCTTTTGAAGGACCAATTAAAAACGGAACAATTAAGGTGGACACTACTCGAGAAATCAAATGGAAAATCACCATTAAACCGTATTAATGACACAAAAAAAGCAACGATGTTTTCACATCGTTGCTTTTTGCTTTAATTATAAGAACAATCCAAACTCTATAAAGCAGTAGCTGTCTACCCATTTTTTGTTGATTCCTTTGCACCATATCGGTGACTCGTGGAAAAAGCAATTTGGTGCTACCCAGTGGTTTTCTCCTTCAATTAAGTGGAAAGGTCCCAACAGGTTTCGCAAACTTCCTGTAATGGTGATTTCTATTTCGTTTTCGCCTTCACACAAAAGGCTGGAAACATCAACCTCATACGGCTGCCACATAACCTTGTCGGCATCTTTGCCGTTTACCTTTACTTTAATTACCGTAGAGCCTAAACGGGCAAACTTTATACTGCGGCAGTTACATTCATCTTTCGTTAGCGTGATATTTTGCTTAAAGGTCATACTACCTGCAAAGAAGGGGTAGCCTTGTTTTACAATGTCACCGCTATATAGAGTGTCGGGCGCTTTTGTTAAATAAAAATTGCCCTTGGTCCTTAGCGCCTCACGCTCAAGGCATTCAAAACAGTCGTCGGTTTTAACTGCAAAATCACCTTTAAGATAAATGGCCTCAAGCTCCATATCATAACTTAGCTTATTTCTTTCCGACTCAAATTCAAGCGATTTCTTGACATTTTCATAAACCGCTTTGCTTTGCTCAAAATCACAACTAAGGGTAATTTCATTTTCGCCATTTTTAATGCAAGAGAAAATATCAATCACCTTAAAAGATTTATCAAAATAATAACCCTTAACAGCCTTTTCAATAACCTTGCCGTTTACCGTTATGTCAAAAATCTCGGGTGTTTCAACAACTAACTCACACTTTGAAAATGCTAAATCCTTAACGTTAAACCTAAACACAAGTTTTGTGTTTACCTTGCGCTCAAAGCTAAGCGCCTTTTCTTGCACGTCGCTGATAGGTAGGTTTTGATATGCAAGAACTCCGTCAAAATAAACGTCGCAGTAGTCAAGTGTCAGCGCGTTGTCGTCTGATTTAATCTGCCAAGCGTTTGAAAACTCGAGTGGTGTTAACTGCTTTTTAGCATCATCAAGCGGTTGCTTTATAGCCTCGTCATAAACAAACAACACAACCGAACCGTTGCCAAAAATGGTGCTCTTGATGTTTAGGCTGTCACCGTTTTGTAAAAATGCAACTGCCTCTTCTTCGCCCGATAATGCGTTAAACGCAGTAGCGCTGCCACCCTTTACCGTAGCGGTAAAATCGTGTGTTACATTACACGGGTTCACAAGGTAATACATAGTCATCTTTTGGCTCTCAAATCGGCGCACAGCAGTTAAAATTGGATTTTCGAGCTTATCTGCATTATATGTAAGTTCTATTTTGCGTAAAGAGTCGGGTATAGCGCTTACAAGATTTTGCGGCTCTACACAAACGCAGTCCTTTGCAAATACTACTACCTCGTCGGTGTTTTTGCCGTCTATCATAGTAGGAACACGACCTGCAAAAATTACAAGTCCGCCTTGAGCTTTAAACTCTTTAAGCAGTTTTACGGTGTTTTGCGCCAGACAGTCGGCGGGCGGAACCACCACAACGCTATAACTTTGAGTGCCTATGATAAGTTTGCCGTTTTTAACCTTTGCGTGACGCTCCATAATAGTGGAGTCACCCAAATGATATTGCAACTGATTTTTTTCGAGGTGGTCCATAACGTTTACCATATCGTTGCAAAGACTTAATGAGTAGCCGGGTGAAGCAATATTAAAATTTGCCCAGGCGCTGTCAGCCGAGTGAAGCACCAAAATCTCGTGGTTTATTTCACCTTCGGCAATAAGCATTCCTATGCGGCTTACCTTGTCATTAAACGCGCGATAATCATTCCACCAAGGTTGCTGTTTAAAGAGTGTTGCGGGGTAGTCACGTTTTCTGATGCCTCGCAGGGTATAGCCCTCAAGGTGCTGACAAAGGTAGTTTATACCGTGCACCATCTGATGCTCATATATAAGGAGTAACTCTTCAAAATTAACATTCCAACCACATGCGGCATACGTTTCAGAAAGTATTTGCTTTTTGCCAAGCTGATTAGCAACCGAGCTAAGCTGCATCTGACATTCGATATGATTAAGTATACGACCTAGGTTATCCATACCGGGCACGGTCATATATTCATAATGCGGCATACAAGCGCCGTTTGCAATTACCTGACCCCACAAGCCCTCCTCGATTACAAGGTGACCTGTAAGTGCGCTGCCGTTTGCCTGGCACCATTTATATATGTTGTTCATATAGTTTTCCGAGAACAAGTTTGTGATAAGTTTCCAATATTTATACTTAATTTCACTGCTGTTTTCGGTGTCAAAAAAAAGTCCTGTAAGGTTTGGCGCAAGCGCTTCGCCGTAAGTCTTCATATATTCTTTTTCTAAAACAAATGACCAAGGGTAACCATTGCGCGACACCTGTGGCTCATCGGTAAAAAAACCCGCCATATCGCCAAATTCACACCCAAGTTTTTCGCTGTATGCATCGTGTGTAACACGTATGAATTCAGATATAACTTCACCGTCGAGGGTATCAACGTAAAAAGGATTAACCGTGTAATAAAAATGCAAATTTTTATTGTTATAGGGCAGGTTTATAATGGTATTGTCACTGTTAACGGCAGTATCCGTCTCTTCACAGCGCAAATATTTTTGCTGATATTTAAGTCCAAGACCGTTAACAAGACCCGAACCAAAGCCACTGGGCCAACCGTTTTCATCATAACCCCAAGACTTCATATCAAGCGCTTTGCCTTGGCGAAGTGTTGCCTTTACATTATCAAACCACTCGTCCGAAAGATATTCGGTTTGAAGCCCGCCGCGAGCGTGCATAAAATAACCGCCAATGCCAACCGCTTCCATCTCGCGCACCTGGGCGGCAGTCTCTTCTGTGCAGAGTTTTTCGTTCCAAGACCAAAACGGCGCAGGACGGTATTTGTTAGGTGGATTTTTAAGATTTTTGTAAAACATAATGTACCCTCAATTGTTAATTTTATTAAATCTAATTATAGCAAATTTAAAAGCATTTTTCAATAAAAAACACTCACTTGACATCAAGTGAGTGTTTTAGTCATTTAATTGGAAGTGTCTGATGTAAGTTTTACATCTACGTCATATAGTCTGCCGCTACGATAAATTGTAACCTTAACAGTTTGGTCAGGCTCACAATCATAAAGCGCATCACCTAAAACGGTGTATTCGGTAATTTGTGTGCCGTTAAACTCAGTTATAATGTCCCCGCGTTCAATACCTGCATTGGCGGCAGGACTGCCATCGGCTACACTTGATACAACTGCTCCTACGGGGAAACCGTAAAATTCAAGAACATCACTTGTGTAGGTGCTGCTGACGCTTACACCAAAATAAACCTGTGAACTTCCGTCGTGTGATATAATCTTGTCGCATTTTTCTTTTACGGTATTTACAGGTATTGCAAATCCCATACCCTCAAACTCTACCGATGCAATTTTAGAACTGTTTATGCCAACCAGTTTTCCGCTTGAGTCAAGCAATGCGCCACCTGAGTTACCTGGGTTTATGGCAGCATCGGTCTGAATCAGCTTAAGCTGTGAATTGGTAGATACCGTTCTGTCAAGACCGCTTATAATACCATAGGTAACGCTACCCATAAATTCAAGACCGCCCGAAGCGCCGATTGTTACAACAACTTGACCTACTTTAAGTTTGCTGCTGTCACCAATTTCTATAGGGGTAAGACCGTTTGCATCAATTTTTAACACTGCAAGATCGCAAGAAATGTTGTAACCTACCACAGTTGCAGGGTATGATTTTGAGTTGCTGTCACCAATAAACACATCAATTTTTGAATTTTGTCCGTTTACTGCAGAACTAATTACGTGATAGTTGGTTATGATATAACCGTCAGCGGTATAAACAACACCCGAACCGTCGCCCGTTTGCTCTTGAGCGCCGCCAAAAAAGCTCATAACCGATGTTGTGGTGCGAATACCTACCACACTTTCGGTGCATTTAGCGGCTACTGCTTCGGCTGTTGACGAGGCGTTTTCATCAACGTTTATGGTTACGTTGCTTTTTGAATTGTTAGAACTTTCGGTAATTTCGGTTTGTTTTTGATTGCCAAACAAGTGATTTATTCCAAAAACAGAAACCATTGCAATCACACCGCCCGTAAGACCTATAACAGCCGCAAGTAAAGACGAAACAATCACAACAGCGGTGCTGTGACTTTTCTTGGTCTTTTTAGCCCTTTGCGGTACAGCATAGTTTTGATAGGGGGTAGTATAGGAGGGCGGTTGGTTATCTTCAAAATTTTCATAATTTTGATTGTTGTTTTCAAATTCGCTCACTAAAAAATCAACTCCAAGCAAATATATTATTAGAATACTAAAATAAGTTTATTACATTTATGTTTTTAATGTGTGAATTATTCGTTAATATTCTACCACAAAAAATAAAAATAAAAAACCCTTTACTTTTTAAAAGAGTTGTGATATAATGCTATGGCTGACTATGGTCAGATACCTTGTTCTATGCTTTTGGCGACTGCCGTTTATGCGGAACACTCAAGGCCTTTGGCTTGGAGCAGGGCGGACAATATTATAAAAAAGGAGTGAAAAGAATGACTAACGAACAAAAGCAGCAGATTATGGCTGAGTACGCTGTTCACGAGGGTGACACCGGTTCTCCTGAAGTACAGATTGCTGTTCTTACTTTCCGTATCAATGAGCTCAACGCTCACCTTGATATTCACAAGAAGGACCACCACTCACGCCGCGGTCTTCTTAAGATGGTAGGTCACAGAAGAAACCTTCTTGCATACCTTCAGAAGAAAGACATCGAAAGATACCGTGCTATCGTTAAGAAGCTCGGCTTGCGTAAGTAATTATGTAACAAACAAACCGAGCAAAGCGCTATTTGCTCGGTTTGATTTTGTTAAAGGCGCACGGTTTTAAAGAGATTTTTTGTTGTTTAGCGGTAAAATGAGTGCCTGAAAATCGGGTATTGATTTTATTGCTAAACGGAAGATCTCTTAACATAAAAACATAAAAAATAAGGAGATTAAAACAATGTTTGAAAACTTTAAGGTTTATGAAACCACCATTGCAGGCAGACCATTTAGTCTTGAAACAGGTAAAATGGCTGGTCTTGCAAATGCCGCTTTTATGGCAAGATACGGTGACACAAGTGTACTTTGTACCGTAACAGCATCTTCAAAACCACGCGAGGGCGTTGACTTTTTCCCACTTTCAGTTGATTTTGAAGAAAAAATGTATGCAGTAGGTCGAATTCCCGGTTCTTTCCAGCGCCGTGAAGGTAAGGCTAGTGAAAAGGCAATTCTTTCTTCACGTTGCATTGACAGACCTATTCGTCCTCTTTTCCCAAAAGATATGCGCAACGATTGTTCGGTTGTTGCTACCGTTATGTCGGTTGACCCCGATTGCTCACCCGAAATTACAGCAGCTATCGGTGTATCAGCGGCTATTGCAGTATCTGATATTCCTTGGGATGGCCCAATTGCTTCTACAAGCGTTGGTCTTATTGACGGTGAAATCGTAATCAACCCAACTCTTGAACAGCGCGCTGCTACCGAACTTAACCTTACCGTATCTTCAACCGCAGACCTTGTTGCTATGATTGAAGCCGGCGGTAACGAAATTCCTGATGACCTTATGTTTGACTGCATTATGGCAGGTCACGAGGTAAACAAAGAAATTGTTAAGTTTATTAACGGCATAGTTGCTGAAATCGGCAAAGAAAAATTCACATTTGAATCAAGCGATCCTGATCCTGAAATTATGGCAGAGATTGAGGCTTTCTGCATTGAAGATGTAAAGAAAGCGCTTGATACTGATGATAAAAATGTTCGCGATGCGGCTTTACTTCCTATTTATGATGCTGTTCACGCTAAGTTTGATGAGCGTTTTGAGGGTTGCGAAGCAAAACTTGACGAGATTATGTATCTTGTTCAAAAGCACGTTGTTCGCGCTTGGCTTAAAGATGAAGGCAAACGTGTTGACGGTCGTGGCATTGATGACATTCGTCCGCTCGATGCTCAGATTGACCTTCTTCCACGCGTTCACGGTTCAGGTATGTTTACCCGTGGTCAGACACAGGTTCTCTCGATCGCTACACTCGCTCCCGTTAGCGAGGCGCAAAAACTTGATGGTCTTGATGAAGAGGTAAGCAAACGTTACATTCACCACTATAACTTCCCATCATATTCAGTAGGCGAAACCAAGCCGTCACGTGGCCCCGGTCGTCGTGAAATCGGTCACGGCGCTTTGGCTGAACGCGCACTTTTGCCTGTTATTCCTTCGGTAGAAGAGTTCCCATATGCTATTCGTGTGGTAAGTGAGGTTCTTTCCTCTAATGGTTCTACTTCACAGGGCTCTATCTGCGGTTCAACCCTTGCTCTTATGGCGGCAGGTGTTCCGATTAAAGCGCCCGTTGCAGGTATTTCTTGTGGTCTTATCACAGGTGATAAGGGTGTTTACGGCGACTTTATGACAATGGTAGACATTCAGGGTCTTGAAGACTTCTATGGCGATATGGACTTTAAGGTAGCAGGTACTCATAAGGGTATTACAGCTATTCAGATGGACCTTAAGGTACACGGTCTTACACCTGAAATTATTAAAGAAGCATTTGCAAAAACAAACAAGGCTCGTATGCACATTCTTGATGAAGTAATGCTTAAATGTATTCCTGAATACCGTAAGGAATTGTCACCTTATGCGCCTAAGATGCTTACAACCACCATTAGCCCAGATAAGATTGGTGATGTTATCGGTAAGCAGGGTAAGGTTATTCAGTCTATTCAAGAGCAGTGCGAATGCACAATCAACATTGAAGAAGACGGACACGTATTTGTTGCAGGTCTTGACCTTAGCAAAGCTCAGGCTGCTATTGATATTATCAATCTTATTGCAAATGATCCCGAAATCGGCGCAATCTACAGCGGTAAGGTAACAAGACTTATGACCTTTGGCGCATTCGTTGAAATTGCACCGGGTAAAGAGGGTCTTGTTCACATCTCTAAACTTGACGTTAAGCGTGTAGAAAAGGTTGAAGATGTTGTAGCAGTTGGCGATCAGGTAATTGTTAAGGTTACCGAGATTGACGACCAGGGCAGAATTAACCTTTCACGTCGCGATGCTCTTGTAGAGGTTAACGGCGCAGTTGTTGAAGACGATGCCGAGGATGAAGCTCCTCGCAAAAGCGGCAACCGTCGTGGCTTTAAAAGAAGAGATAAATAATTAAATTTAAAATCCCCGAATTTTTTCGGGGATTTATTTTTTTGCAAAAAATGTAAAGTTTGCTTGACATTTCAAAAGAAGTGTGCTAATATACAAATGTAAAGTTAACTTTACATTAAAACGAGGTGATCGGGTGAAAAACAAAATAGAGCAGATAAGAAAGCAAAAAGGCATTACTCAAGAGGACTTTGCCAAAATGCTGGGTGTTTCAAGGCAGACTATCAGTTCGCTTGAAACGGGTAAATATAACCCATCAATATTTTTAGCATACAAAATTGCAAAGTGCTTTGATATGACAATAGAACAAGTTTTTATTTTTGATACGGAGGAATTAAAATGAAAAAGGTAAGACTTATATCAAGCGTTTTAGAGGTTATAATCGGAATCACACTTTTGGCGCTAAGCCTTGTGAATTTAGTTGATGAATATTGGTCGGGCTTTGGCGTGGCAATGATTTTTGTGGGCTCACTTTTTCTTTTGCGCAACATAAAATATCATACAAATGAAAAATACCGTGAAGAAATCGACGTTAAAAACAGCGATGAGCGCAATAGATTTTTATCGCTTAAAGCGTGGAGTTGGGCAGGGTATTTATTTGTGATTATTGCGGCTGTGACAACAATCGTTTTTAAGTTTATGGGTAAAGACGATTTAATGATGCTTTCAGGCGGTGGCGTGTGTTTAGTAGTACTGCTTTATTATATAAGTTATATGGTTTTGCGTAAAAAATACTAATTAAAAAATCCCCGAATTTTTCGGGGATTTTTTTAGTATCTTACTTGACTGTGTAAAAACATTGTACTATAATTATGTTAAATTAAAACGAAATTCATCGAAAAAAAGGAGGATGAAAAAATGATCAAAAAATATTTAAACCGTCTTTTTATTGACGGACTCTCGGGTATGGCTTCAGGGCTTTTTGCTACGCTGATTATTGGCACAATTATTTCACAAGTTGGCGCAATAATTGGTGGACACGCAGGCAACTATTTAGTGGCTGTTGGCGGTTTTGCAAAGACCATAACGGGCGCAGGAATTGGTATTGGTGTTGCGTGCAAACTAAAATCTTCTCCGCTAGTTACCGTTTCTGCCGCTGTGGCAGGTCTTGTGGGCGCTTTCCCAAACGTTGCTACCGAAAGCTTTGTTATGGGCAGACCGGGTGAGCCGCTTGGCGCTTTTGTTGCGGCATATATTGCAATAGAAATTGGCGGACTTGTTTCGGGCAAAACCAAGGTAGATATAATTGTAACACCACTTGTTGCAATTCTTACAGGTAGCGTTGCAGGCTTTGTTATAGGACCACCTGTGTCTAAATTTATGTCTTGGATTGGTTCAATTATTAACTTTGGTGTTGAACAACAACCAATCATTTGCGGAATTATTGTATCGGTTGTTATGGGTATATGCTTAACCCTTCCTATATCTTCTGCGGCTATTGGTGTGTCGCTTAAACTTTCGGGTCTTGCGGCGGGCGCCGCTGTGGTAGGTTGCTGTTGCAATATGATAGGTTTTGCTGTAGCATCATATCGAGATAACAAAGTATCGGGACTTGTGTCGCAGGGTATAGGAACCTCAATGCTTCAAATGCCAAACATTGTTCGCAAACCAATAATCTGGTTGCCTGCTATAGTCGCAAGCGCGGTTTTGGGACCTGTTTCGACGGCGTTGCTTAAAATGGTAAGCACCCCAACCGGCTCGGGTATGGGAACTGCGGGTCTTGTAGGTCCTTTTGAAACATATACCGAAATGGCGGCTTCGGGTATGGAACCTGTGATTATTGTGCTTGAAATTGCGCTTATGCATTTTGTGCTTCCCGCTATAATTGCCTTTGGTGTAAGTGAAGTTATGCGCAAACTTAAATGGATAAAACCCGGTGATATGAGGCTTGACACCTGATGACAAAAAAGGAAAGAGTGTTAAAGGCGGTAGAGCGACTCGAAAAGCTATACCCCGACGCTATTTGTTCACTAGAGTATAGCGATGCTTTTCAACTGCTTATTGCAACGCGTCTTTCGGCGCAGTGCACAGATGCCAGGGTGAATATGGTAACACCAAAACTTTTTGAGCGCTACCCCGATGCTGAGTCTATGGCAAATGCGCCGATAGAAAGTATTGAAGAGCTTATAAAAACCTGTGGTCTTTATAAAACAAAGGCTAAGGATTTAGTAGGCATAGGCAAAATGATAATGAGCGATTTTGACGGCATTGTGCCCGACACTATAGAGCAACTGACAAAACTGCCCGGTGTTGGCAGAAAGACCGCAAACCTTGTTTGCGGCGATATTTACGGCAAACCTGCCGTTGTTACCGACACACATTTTATAAGGCTTTGCAACAGACTGAGGCTTGTAGATACAACCGACCCACTTAAAGTGGAAAATGCTATGCGTAAGTTATTACCGCCCGAAAAGTCAAATGACTTTTGTCATCGCAGTGTGCTTTTTGGACGTGATATTTGCACAGCGCGAAAGACATTTTGTGAGCGTTGCCCTATGGCAGACTTTTGCCCCTCAAAGAAATAAAAAACAGTCACACTTTTTAAAAGGTGTGAC
Source organism: Clostridia bacterium (assembly GCA_017516965.1). GTDB lineage: Bacteria > Bacillota > Clostridia > Oscillospirales > Acutalibacteraceae > UBA737. The sequence continues at coordinate 154,867 of JAFXAP010000015.1, read as the reverse complement.
TGATTTTTATTTCAATTGAAAGTTGAAAATTGAAAGTTGAAACGGATTGCCACGTGTCTTACGATACTCGCAAAGACACAATTATAGATGCATCTTAACGTATGTCATTGCGAGGTGTTTTACACCGAAGCAATCCGTAATATATTTTATTATTGAAATTTTGCTAAAAACGTGGTACACTAATATCATACCAAACTAACTGAATATTGTGTGAAATTGGGTGTATTTTTCTTTTTTATAGGAAAATTACGCTTTGTTTTGAATTTTTCTTTTATAAACCGTTAAGAATTTGATAAAAATGCAAATTCCAGCGGTTTGTAGAAGTTGAGTGTTTACGCCCCATTTCACACTCGGTCAGTTTGGCGACTATCGGTGTTTGCGTTTTTTGTGCGTCTGCTTCGGTAGGCGCACTTTTTATTTTTTAGGAGGAGTTTTATGAAAAAGTTTTTATCTGTATTATTATTAATAATGTTGTTCTTTACAATTATACCCGCACAACCATTACAGGCGGCATCTAACATTATAATAAATGGTGTTGATATTGGATATGCTGTTGGGGATTATTTTACAAAAAATGGTAAAAGTTGTGCAACTGGATCATTTTCAAATGGTACTTGTCATGGTCATGGTATTTGTGTAAATAATACCGATTCAAGATGTAATTGCTTGCGTTATTGGCCATCAAAATCGAATATGAAGGTAGATTTAGGTGCTACTCAGTGCTTTGGTTTTACGAGATTTTGTCAATGGAAGTTATATGGTTATCATGATGGAAATGCTCCATCTAAATTCAAGAATTTAACGGGTAGTATTGCTGCGAGTGGGTGTACTGCTTCAACATTAAAGTCTAAATTATTAGGTTGTGCTTTTGCTACACATATTCGTACTCATGATGGACACTCTATGTCAGTTATTGCTACAAGCAACACAAATATCAAAATTGTTTCTTGCAATATGAAAGTCAATGGCGTAAAGGTGTGTAAGATTTACTCTAAAGATTATACTTGGGACTCTTTTGCAACCTATCTGAAAGGACGTAGTGGAATTAGTTATGCAAAGGCATTTATAGGTGGTGAATCATCTTATAAAGGATCATCTACTGTAACTACTCCAAACTACAGTAGTATCAATCCAGATGACTATACATATCCATCAAGAACCTTAAAGTATACATCACCCACAATGAAAGGTAATGATGTAAAATGGGTACAAGCGGTTTTATGTCGCTTGGGATATAGTCTTGATATTGACGGTTCCTATGGAAAAAATTCAGTTGCTGCAATCAAACAATTCCAGTCTAAATATGGATTAACTGTTGATGGATATTGCGGTCCTGCGACTCGTGCAAAATTATTGGAGTTATGGAATGCAAAAAAAACAACACATACTCATACCGTAGTCCATCCAACATGTACAAAGCCGATGCATTGTTCCACTTGCGGTGTTACAGCGGGCAGTGCTTTGGGACACATATACAATAATTCGTGTGATACTTCTTGCGAGCGTTGCGGAGCAACTCGTAGGGCATCTCACAATTACAAAACGACGGTGACAAAAGCTACATTAGCAACCAATGGTAGATGGGTGGACCAATGTGTCGTGTGCGGACATGTGTATAACTCGTTTAACGTTTATCGTCCTGTTTCATTTAAATTATCCACCACAACTTATACATACAACGGCAAGGTTAAAACACCAAGTGTTACTGTAAAAGATTCAGCAGGTAAAACACTAAAGAAAAATACCGATTACACCGTAAGTTATGTTAGTGGTAGAAAGAATGTTGGTACTTATAAAGTAACCATCAAGATGAAGGGCAAGTACTCAGGTACTAAGACACTTACCTTCAAAATTAACCCAGCAGGTACAACAGTATCTAAGTTTACTGCAGGTAAAAAGAGTATTACAGTAAATATCTCTAAAAAGTCAACACAGGTAAGCGGTTATCAAGTTCAGTACTCTACAAGCAAAAAGTTTACAAGCGCTAAAACAAAGACCATTTCAAGTTATAAGACAACGAAATATACTTTAAAGAGCCTCAGCGCTAAAAAGACATACTACGTAAGAGTAAGAACATATAGGACTGTAAGCGGTAAAAAGTACTACTCAGGCTGGTCAACTGTAAAGTCAGTAAAAACTAAATAAAAAACACAAAGGGCAAGGAGATTTATTCTCCTTGCCCTTTGCGTTTGTCAAATTTTTTATTTTTCATCTTCGTCATATGGAATGTATTTTATTCTTCTTTTCTTTTTAGACTTGCTGTTTAGCTTTATAACACGCAGTATAAACACTAATACAACAATGCCAATTAAGACGTAGACCACCGTCATATACGTTGACGTAAGGAAATTTTTTATCGCGCGAAAGGCTGTAAGCAGCGCGCTTTTTTCTATGTCTTCATTTGATATAAGATTAACCGTTCCGATAACCTTTTCAGCATAAATAATATCTGCAGTTCCCAGTGCTTGTCCTTTTTTAATGGGCGCATCTACAATTTCTTTTGTCGGATGGGGAACAATGCTTATTGTTGAATGGTCGGCATCTTTTGGTAAAACTGAAATGAAACCGTTTTCTACATAAAGTGAAACAAAATCGGTTTCAAGCGACAAATCAACACCGATTTCTGCTACGGGATTGTCACTGTCGGCAACCTTTTTAAATTCAAAATTATTAAATGCCCAGCGATAAAGCTCCTTACTTTCAGTAAAGTGATTTTTTTCATTTGGGGGGCAACCGAAAATAAGGCACATATAGTTATAACCGTTATAACTTGCGGTGCTTACAAGACAGCGACCTGCCTCATCGGTAAAACCGGTTTTAACGCCCTTGGCGTATTGGTAATAATAGTTGGTTGTGTTGTCTTGTAACAGGTTTGTTGTAGAAAGTGTACGCTCTCCCGAAAGATTGGTTTTTACGGTATGGCGTGAGCTTTCGCAAATCTCTTTAAAAATTTTATTTTTAAGCGCCACCTTAGTCAGCTTATATGTGTCACGCGCCGTTGTATAGGTTTCTTCGTGGTGAAGGCCTATTGGGTTTTGATAGTGTGTACCTGTAAGACCAAGCGCTTGCGCTTTGCTGTTCATCTGGTTTACAAAGTTTTCTACACTTCCGCTATAATGAATTGCGGCAAGGAGTGTGCAATCACCGTAGGATGACATGAGTATCATATAAACAAGGTCAAGCTGGGTAATTTCTTCACCCGCTTTAAGAAGCGACACACTGCTTCCCGTACCGCTTATTAAATCAAGCGCTTCTTGCGTCATAGCAATTTTGGCATCGGGGTCAAACTTTTCGTTTTCAAGCACCAAAAGTGCAGTCATTATCTTTGCGATTGATGCAGGGTAGACCTTTTTGTCAGCATTTTTTTCAAAAAGCACTTCATCGGTATCAAGAGACACAAGCATAGCTGCCTGCGCTGTAATATCAATACCCGAAGGCTCATAAGCCCTGACTGTAAGAACGGGTAAAATTAAACAAATTATTAAAAATGCAGAAAAAATTCTTTTAAGCATAGAAATCTCCTTAAGTTTGTGGTATAATCCTATTATACAGCATAAGTAATTAAAAATAAAGTGAATATTTCAAAAATAATTATTAAAAATTGTTTAAAAACGGTGGTGAAAAAATGGTTTATGTAACGGGTGATATGCACGGAGATTTAGAGCGACTTTATGATAAAGAGTTTCGCAAACTAAAACGTGGCGATACACTTATAGTTTGTGGTGACTTCGGCTATATTTTTGATGGCTCTAAGCAAGAAAAAGAAGTGATTAACTTCTTTGCAAAAAGAAAGTTTGTAACGGCGTTTGTTGAGGGCACCCACGATAATTTAGATAAAATAAACCGTTGCCGCGAAACCGTCTGGAAAGGCGGTAGGGTGCATCGAATTAAGGGTAATTTGCTACATTTGATGCGAGGTCAGATTTTTAATATTGAAGATAAAAAGTTTTTTACCTTTGGTGGAGGCGAGAGCACCGACAAAGATATGCGCGTGGCGCAAGGCTTTTGGTGGCGCGAAGAGGAAGCAACCCCTGCAGAAATGGCGGATGGCGCGCGTGTGCTCGATGAGGCAGGTTGTAAGGTTGATTATATAATTACCCACGAACCGCCTTCGCTCGTAAAAAGCGCGATACTGCTAAGACGGGGAGACAGTGATAACATAAATAAACTTAACGGTTATCTTGAAGAAATCGGAAGGTCATGTGATTATAACCATTGGTATTTTGGCTCCCTTCACGAAGACCGAGTTATTACCGAACACCACACCTGTGTTTTTAAAAAGCTTATTTCTATAGACAATGAGTCTTAAAACTTGTAATTAACATAGTTATATGTTATAATAATTTGAATTATATTTTTGTTAATGGAGGTCGTTATATTGAATATCGACAGATTATGTCCCGGTTGTATGAATGACAACGGCGGTGAAACAATTTGTGGCATATGCGGATATGACGCATCACAAAAAAATGAAGATTTTTGCTTACCTGTGAAATATCTACTTGCTGAAAGATATATCATTGGTAAGGTTAAGGGTGTAAATACCGAGGGTATAACCTATATCGCTTGGGACAATGCTTCAAACTCTGCAGTACATATAAGAGAATATTACCCAAAGGATGCGGCGATACGTAATCCCGATAAAACTGTTTCGGTGGTAAGCGGTAAAGAATTCAGTTTTAATGAAGGACTTATGGACTTTATTGAAATAAACAAAAAGCTCATCGCTACCGAACTGCAGGCTATAGTACCTGTGCTTACAGTGTTTGAAGGTAATGGTACGGTATATTCAGTATCACCTGTAATTTCAGGCATAACCCTTAGCAAGTTCCTTGAACATAACGGCGGAAGTCTTCGTTGGGAACAGGCAAGACCACTGTTTTTACCGCTTATTGATACCATTAAAGGCTTACACGAGCTTGGCATAATACACGGTGGCATATCTCCCGAGACTATATTAGTCGGCAGAGATGGCAAACTTCGCATTAAAAATGTTTGCATACCTCGTTTGCGACAGGCTTCGGCAGATAGCCCTGCAGAGCTTTATAGCGGTTATGCAGCAGCCGAGCAGTATGGAAAATTTGATGCAAAATTAAGTGTTGCCGCTGACGTATACGCTTTAAGCGCAATGTTGTTCAGAGTAATCATAGGCGCTGTACCACCATCCGCTGACATAAGAATTGCGCAAGATTCACTTTCAATCCCTGCACATTTTGCCGATGAGTTACCTCGTCAGGTTTTGGTGGCTATTGCCAACGGTTTGCAGGTTAATCCGGAAAACAGAACAAAAGATATAGATGAGTTTAAAAACGAGTTGGTTTATGGCGAAACCAAAGAAAATCTACGCCGCGTTGCGACTGCGCGCACAGCAGAGAAAAAGCCAACCCAAAAGAAGCAAGAAAAGGCTGAAAAAACGGGAAGCGGAATGAAATATGCTGTAATTTCGGCATGTGTAACAGCCGCCGTACTTTTGGCTATAGGACTTACAATACTTATAATTAAATGGCCTTTTAGTAAAGAGCAGGACTTTAGCAATTCAGATTTTCAGCTTGAATCAAGCGGCCCGTCTTTGGGTGATGTTGATCCGGGAGCCGAAGAATCAAAGATGTTATATGAGGTTCCTGACTTCGTGAAAGAAAAGGTATATTATTACGAATTAATCGAAGATTATGAAGAAAAATACGATAAATTTACTTTTTCGATTAAGGGTAAGGCTTATTCTGAATTAGATAGCGGTATGGTTTGTGCGCAATCTATTAAACCGGGTAAAGAGGTTGAATTTGGTACAGAAATAAAACTTACCATAAGTTTGGGACCAAATGAAAATTATGTACCCGATGTTACAGGAAAAAGTCTTGAAGAAGCAAAATTGGCGCTTATAGAAAAAGGCTTTGCCTACTATAATATTGAAGTTATAGAAAAATATGATGAAGAAGCAGAGCCTAATGCTATAATAACTCAGACACCGGAAGCCAATACAGTTGTATCTACTGAAACACATATAAAAATATACATCAACACCTATGAGGGTGAGGAAGAACCAAGTAGCTCTACCGAAGGAACTGTAAATAATAATGAAATATTAGATAACAGTTCTAATGATGAATTAGCAAATAATAGTTCTAACGATGAAACAGTAGATAACAACTCCACTGAAAGTGAGACAGGTGGAGACAGTTCGACTGCTACAACTTCTGACGAAGAACCACAAAACTAAATTTTAAAAGCATTAAAATTGAGGGGGTGGAATTACGGTAACTATTTTACTTGCTGTTTATAACGGTGAAGAATATTTAAAAGAACAAATCGATTCATTGCTTTTGCAAACATTTAAGGATATAAAAATAATTATAAGCGATGACGGTTCAACCGATAATTCCCCCAAAATTATAAAAGCCTATTGCGATAAATACCCTGATAAAATTTATTGTATCAGCGGCGCGCCAACGGGTAGCGCAAAACAAAATTTTGCAAGATTGTTGCAACAGAGCGACGACGATTACATTATGTTTTGTGACCAGGATGACGTGTGGCTACCACAAAAGGTAGAACGCACAATAGAGGCTATGAAACAAATTGAGGCAAAAAATAAAAACACGCCCGTTTTGGTGCATACCGATTTAAAGGTAGTTAACGAAAATCTTGATGTTATATCAAACTCGTTTTTTGATTTTCAAAAGCTTAGTTACAATATGACTTTGCCACAATTATTGGTTCAAAATAACGTAACCGGTTGCACTATTATGATAAATCGCGCTCTTAAAGAAATTTGCGGTAGTATTCCAAAAGATTGCATAATGCATGACTGGTGGCTGGCTGTGGTAGCAACGCTTTTTGGAAAAGTTCATTGCCTTGTGGCACCAACAATGCTTTACCGACAACATTCAGGCAATCAGGTTGGCGCAAAAGCGGCATATGGCTTTAGCTTTATAAAACGCAAACTGCTAACGCTTTCAAAGGTTCGCAAAGATTATAATGCGACATATATTCAGGCGAAAAGTTTGCTTGAGCATTATGGGGAAAAATTAAACTTAGAGCAGCGCAATATAATAGAAAAGTATTGTGAAATCCCTAAGATGTGTAAATTTAAAAAGATAAAAACTATAGAAAGATATGGTTTTAAAAAATGCACACGGCTTCGTGTGATAGGTCAATATTTTTTAATGTAGAGAGGTTTTTATGAAGATATTAAAAAAATCAGTGATATTTGTAATTGTTTTTTGTATTGTGTTAAGTCTTGCGGGATGTGCCAGCAGATCATATGATAACTTTGATCCTGTGGCGCTGTATTTGGTTGACCAAATTAAAAAAGACGACATATACGAATATGAAATTTTTGACGAAGCAACCGTAAAACAAATGTGGAACATAACCTATGAACTTGAGGTAGAGAATGATGAAAGTGCTGAAATAGGCGAGTCATATCTGCTTATGAAGTTTTATGATAAGGACCAGTACACAGTATTATTTACACTTTATAATAATGGTACCTGTTGCTTTAACCGTGACTATGACGTGCTTTATACTGCGCCAAACGGCAGAGCAGCGTATTCTGAACTTTGCAAGATATTTGAAGCATACACAAGCGAAAATGAGTCAGCGCTTATAAACCACACAGACAACAGCGCATCTTCTACCGAATCTTCAACCGAGTCGAATACCGAGTCTTCAAAGGACGAAGCTTTACGTGAAGAGCTACCAATTGACGATTCAGCGGCATAAAAAATAAAAAAACCTGCTTTTGCAGGTTTTTATTTTTTATAATATTATAAGTTCTTTTGGGCTTTTGGTAAGATTTTCACAGCCGTTTTGGGTAACGCATACCATATCTTCTATTCTGACACCGAATTTATTTTCAAGATATATACCGGGTTCTACGGTTACAACGTTTCCAACTTGTAAAACCGATTTGTTATCAGGGCTTAGGTTAGGCGCTTCGTGCACGTCTATGCCCACGCTGTGCCCTAACGAGTGACCAAAACAGCCTTTGAATCCGGCATTATAAATTATATCGCGTGAAATTTTATCGATATCGCCACACACAGCGCCTGATTTTATTTTTTCTATTGCGGCAAGTTGCGCTTTTAGTGTAGTGTCATAAACAAAGCGTTGCTCATCAGTTATATTGCCAAGCGCTACAGTACGGGTCATATCACTGCAATAACCACCAACAACAGCGCCAAAATCCATTGTTATAAAGTCACCTTGCTCTATTTTTTTATCGGTAGGAACACCGTGAGGCAACGAAGAGTTTTTGCCCGACACTACAATAAAATCAAACGCTACGCCCTCGGCGCCGAGCTCACGCAAAAAAAACTCCATATCAAGCATAATCTCGCGTTCACTTCGATTTGCTGTAATGCGGGGAAGTATATAGTCAAAGGTTTGCTCGGTTAGTGACTGCGCCCGTTTTATAAGTTTTAGTTCGTCAGGGGTTTTAACAGCGCGCATTTTGTTAAGGTTTGTATCTAAAACATTGTCCTTTGATATCTTTATACCGTCAAATATATTCTCTAAACGCGCATATTCGCTAATGTTTACAAAAGAATTTTCAATAAAAACGGTTTTGATTTTTTTGTCTTTTAAAAAATCATATGTCTGCTGTGCGCCTTTATTTAAAAGCGTAACCTGACAGCTTTCAACTGTGTTTTTTGCTTTTTCAAAATATCTGAAATCAATAAAAAACACAGCATCAAATTTGGTTATTAGCACTGTACCCGCGCTGGAATTAAACCCTGTTAAATAAAATCGGTTAGAGTCGCTTGATACTAAAAATGCCTCGTCAGCTTTTAATACCTGCTGTAATTTTAAAACACGTTCTTTTATCACTTTATCACCTTAAAAAATTATTTACAAAAATCGGTTATTTTTTTAAAAAACAAAATATATAATATAATTAACGGAATGAGTTTCCGTGCTATGTACATAAGCCGATGTCGTGGCAACAGTCACGAATAAGCCGACGGTAAGTGTATGATTCGGCATAGTGTTTAAAAATCACTTGGGCGCAATCCAAAGGCGGATTGCGCCCAAGACCATTTTACAAATTATAACGCTGCTTTTATTGCAGTAAGTAGTTCGTCATACTCTTCAAATGCCTGAAGATTTGGATAATCTTTCTTAATTTGTTCGGTAGATTTAAAAAGGAAACCTGCTTTACTTGCAAGAATCATACCAAGGTCGTTAAAGCTATCACCTGCGGCAATAGTGTCAAAGCCACAAGACTGAAGTGCTTTTACGGTTGTGAGTTTTGATTTTTCACAACGCATTTTGTAGCCGGTAATTTCGCCGTTTTCTGCTACTTCAAGTGTGTTGCAAAAAATAGTAGGCATACCAAGTTTTTTCATAAGTGGGGCGGCAAACTGCTCAAAAGTGTCGCTTAAGATTATAACCTGAGTGACTGCGCGAAGCTCATCTAAAAATTCCTTTGCGCCTTCCATAACGTCAATCTTTTCAATAACTGCCTGAATTTCATTAAGACCTAAATTGTGCTCCTTTAAAATGCTTAAGCGGTATTGCATTAACTTGTCATAATCGGGTTCATCACGTGTTGTGCGCTTAAGTTCGGGAATACCTACCTCATTTGCAAACGCGATCCAAATTTCAGGGACTAATACGCCCTCCATATCTAAACATACTACATTCACTTTTTAAATTACCTCGCTAAAATTATAATAAATAAGTTGGCAAATCGTGGTCTTTTACCGCAAGAACACGGAACTTTTCTTCGTGAATAGTGTCTTTTTTTACTTCGGGCTTTAGCCTGGAAAGCTCGGTGTAAATTCTATTTGCCTCGGATTTGTTTTCTGTTTTTATAATTGCGGCATTAAGCTCTGATAAATTTAAGCTTTTTGCCGCAAAAAATCTCGAATAACCGTCAAGCAACCACATATCACCCTTTGGTGTTGCGGCTACCAAAACAGGACAAAGCACCCCACGTTTTTTGATGCTCTCTTTCAAAGCATCAATATCATCGGGAGTTTTGGCGATTGACAGCAAACTAATATTATCAATATTTAATTTTGTTATAACGTTTTCGGTTGTTGTGTTTTGTGTTTTTGCAGTTGCATTTACTGCACGTGCGATACTGCTTTTACCTATTGACAAGTGAAACTACCTCCTCGGTGAGCGCTTTATACTCTTTAGCGCTTCGTGCTGATGGCTTGTATACGGCAACAGGCAGTGATGCGTCCTGCGCCCATTCAATAGAGCTATCGGTACGAACAAAATTTTGGAACAGGTGAACACCCTCGGTGTTTTGTAGGGCATCAACAGTTTGTTTAAAGTAGTTTTTACGCGTATCAACCTTTGTTACGGCAATTCCAAGCAAAGAGATTTCGGGATTAATCTGGTTAACGGTTGCAAAAAATTCAAACATATTAGCAAGACCAAAAAGCCCCCAGGGACTTGCTTCTACGGGAATTATTAAATAATCTGACGCGCAAAGCATATTCATAACCCAACCGCCAAGTGTTGGCGGGGCATCAAGCAAAATAAAGTCATATTTATTACTTTGCTTAATATTATTAAGACAGTTTTTCAAAATGAATTCACGTTGCCATTTTGAAAAAAGGTCGAACTCTATATTACTCATCAAAGAGGACGAAAGCACAGCATCAAGGTTTTCGTATTTAGTGGGCTTTATGTATTTTTCGATGTCGTCGCCTTGGGTAATGGCGGTATAAATGTTGTTGCCGTTTTGCGCCGACTGCAAAACCTCATCTTCACCAAAGAGTGAAAGTGACAGATTCATTTGCATATCACCGTCTAAAACCAGCACTTTATATCCCATTTTAGAAAGTTCATACCCTATGTTACAGCAAGTAGTTGATTTACCGCTGCCACCTTTGTTGTTGGCAAAACAAATTGTTGTGGTTTTCAAGGCTAAACATCCTCCTTTAGGCTGACGAGAGTCGAGCCCGTCACGCCTGACAAATAATAATTTTTTGTTTTTTCTTATCTCATCGTTTGTAATACGACAGTATTACTGCACTCTTCGATTTCGCCTCTCCAAAAAATTATTTGTTTGGCAGGTCGAAGAGTTCCTCTCAGCCGCCTTTTTACAAAAGGCGAAGCGTGAAATTTGCAGCAAGGTGAGACCTTGCAAAAATAAACGCGAGAAAAGTGGGAAAAGGCGGCGAGCGAAACCGTAACGTGTTCGACTCTCGTCAGCCTATATATACATATATATTATAAATTTTACATTAAATAATGTCAACAGTTTATATGGCGTATTTTTCGTGTTATAGATATGTAAAAGGAGAAATTTTGCTATATATAAAAAAGGTAAAAATTCATAAGACAAACCAATTGTGTTGTAAGAGTAAAAAGAAAATATCTGTTTTTTAAATTAAAAAAAGAACTGATTGTGCGATTAGTACAATCGGTTTTTAATAATTTTGTATTATTTAACTTAAAATCGGCAAAGATATTATCAGTATTAAATCAAAGGAGTTTGTTATGAAAAAATTTTTGACTTTAATTTTAGTTATTGTTTTTGTTTTGTCACTTACAGCCTGTGGTGAGCGAAACAATGCCGAGGTTTATTATTTAAACTTTAAACCGGAATCGGCTGAAGTCTATCAGGAAATAGCAAAAAAATATGAAGAAGAAACAGGTGTTAAGGTAAAGGTTGTAACCGCCGCCGCAAACACATACGAGCAAACGCTTAAATCTGAAATTGCAAAATCAGGTGCGCCCACCATTTTTCAAGTTAACGGACCTATAGGTTATGAATCCTGGAAAGATTATTGCCTTAATATAGAAAATAGTGATTTTGCAAAACTGCTCAGTGATGATACACTGGCTATCAAAGACCGCGAAGGTAAGGGTATATATGCAGTACCATACGTGGTTGAGGGCTATGGCATTATTTATAATAATGCTATTATGAAAAAATATTTTGCGCTTAACGGTCGCCAAACAAAGATTGACAGCGCCGAGCAAATCAATAATTTTGACACCTTAAAGGCTGTTGTCGAAGATATGACATCACGAAAAGATGAACTTGGAATCAAGGGCGTTTTTGCATCAACCTCGATGGCTTCGGGCGAAGATTGGCGTTGGCAGACACATTTGCTTAATGTTCCGCTTTATTACGAGTTTAAAGACAGTGAGGACTATGCTGACCCTACAATAGCGGGTCTTAATGCGAAAGAGATTGCCTTTAGATTTTCAGAAAACTATAAAAATATTTTTGATTTGTATGTAAATAATTCTGCTACCGAAAAGGGTTTATTAGGTTCGAAATCAACAAACGATTCTATGGCAGAATTTGCCTTAGGTCAGGTTGCAATGGTGCAAAACGGAAACTGGGCCTGGTCTCAAATCAAAGACGTTAAGGGCAACACAGTGTCTGAAAGTGACATTAAATTTTTACCTATTTATACGGGCATTCAGGGCGAAGAAAAGCAGGGTATTTGCATAGGCACCGAGAATTATCTTGCCATAAATAAAAACGCAACCGAGGACCAGCAAAAAAAATCCCTTGACTTTTTGTATTGGCTATATAGCAGTGATATAGGCAAAGATTATGTAACTAATAAATTGGATTTTATTACACCATTTAAAAGCTTTAGTGAGCAAGAACTACCATCTGATCCTCTTGCGCGTGAGGTGGTAAGATATATGAATAACTCTGACACCGACACAGTACCCTGGATTTTTACATCTTTTCCAAGCGATGTTTTTAAAACCGAGGTAGGTGGACAATTACTTGAGTACGTTCAGGGTGGAAAGCAATGGAATGATGTGCAAAACACCGTTAAATCGATGTGGAAGAGTGAAAGAAAGTGAGATATGCTTCAAAGCGGTGGTTTTCCGTATTTGTACTGCCTACATTTGTAGCATTTAGCATCGCGTTTTTAATTCCTTTTATAATGGGGTTATATCTGTCGTTTTGCGAGTTCAGAACGGTAAGCGATGCAAACTTTGTAGGTTTTGAGAATTATATACGCGCATTCAGCGCAAACGGCGATTTTTTAAATGCGCTATGGTTTACAGTCCGTTTTGCCTTTGCCGCGATAATTGTTATAAACGTTATAGCGTTTTTGCTGGCGCTTATGTTAACGCGAGGCATACGCGGTACAAATCTTTTTCGTACTGTGTTTTTTATGCCAAATCTTATAGGCGGAATAGTGCTCGGTTATATATGGCAGCTTATTATAAATGGAATTTTGTATAACTATGGTTACTCTATAACGTCAAATGCCACATTTGGCTATTGGGGCTTGGTGGCGCTAAGTTCCTGGCAGATGATAGGTTATATGATGGTGCTTTATATCGCGGGAATACAAAACATACCCACAGCTATATTAGAGGCGGCTCGTGTTGACGGAGCAACACCTTTAAGGACACTTAGAAGCATTATAATTCCTTCGGTAATGCCGTCAATTACCATTTGTCTTTTTTTAACAATAACCAACTCGTTTAAACTATTTGACCAAAACTTAGCGCTGACCGCAGGCGCGCCCGCAAAGCAGACACAAATGGTAGCGCTTGATATTTACAACACCTTTTATGGCAGGGTAGGCTACGAGGGCGTTGGTCAGGCAAAAGCGGTTGTATTTTTTATACTGGTAGCAGTAGTTGCGTTATTACAGTTATATCTAACACGAAGCCGAGAGGTTGAAAATTAATGAAAAAAACAAGAATTTCAGACATTCTAATATTTGTGTTTTTAGTAGCTCTTAGCTTTGTATTTTTAATTCCGATAATCACCGTTGTTGCCAATTCTTTTAAAGATAAGTTTTCTATAAGTCAAACCCCATTTGTATTGCCTAACAGCACCACGTTTTCAGGTGTTGAAAACTATATAAACGGTATAGCAGACACGGGTTTCCCTTCGGCATTTTTTTGGTCGCTTTTTATTACACTTTCTTCGGTTGGGGTAATTGTGTTGTTTACTTCTATGACTGCGTGGTATATAACAAGAAATAAAACGCGGTTTAACAAAACGCTATATTATTTATTTGTATTTTCAATGATAGTGCCATTTCAGATGGTTATGTTTACAATGTCGAAAATTGCCAATTTATTAAGACTTGATAATCCATTTGGACTAATTTTTATATATTTGGGATTTGGCGCCGGGCTTTCGGTTTTTATCTTTTCAGGTTTTGTAAAATCAATCCCAATAAGTCTTGAGGAAGCGGCAATTATAGACGGATGCAATGTTTTTCAAACCTTTTGGCACGTAGTTTTTCCAATGCTGAGGCCAACTGCTATAACGGTTGCAATTCTTAATACAATGTGGATATGGAATGATTACCTGTTACCTTATCTTATAATAGGAAGCGATTACAAAACCATACCGATTGCAGTTCAGTATTTAAAGGGTGGTTACGGTTCGGTTGATATGGGCGCTATGATGGCAATGCTGGTGCTCAGCATTGTGCCGGTGGTGACTTTTTACCTGACTTGTCAAAAATATATTATAAAGGGAGTGGCAGCCGGTGCCGTCAAAGGATAAAACGCAAAAGAGGTATAGCGGTGTATTATTGGCAGTATCATCATTGCCCTCTTCCTATGGCATAGGAAGTCTTGGTGTTGAGGCTTATAAATTTATTGATTTTTTGCGTGATTCAAATCAAAAATTTTGGCAAATATTACCCCTTTGTCCGTTAGGTGAGGGCAATTCGCCCTATAAGTCGCCAAGTAGCTTTGCCGGTGAGATACTCTATATCGATATTGATTTTTTGCTTAGTGACCGACTTCTTTGTAAAGAAGATATAAATGATTGTAATTTCGGCAAAAATGTCGATTACGCGCTTGCGCGAAAAATTAAAATTCCGCTGCTTAAAAAAGCGGTAAATAACTTTGATACTACGAGTAAAAACTATAAAAGTTTTTTGAGTGATAACAAGTTTTGGCTCGAAGACTATGCGCTTTTTGCGGCGGCATCTGAAATATACTGCGCCGACAGCATATCTGATTTGCCTGAGGGTTTTAAATATAAACTGCCCGATTTTATTGAAGTGTTTAAACAAAAATACAAACCGGTTATCGAGTTTTATAAGGTTACTCAGTATTTTTTCTTTTGTCAGTATTACGAATTAAAGCGTTATGCAAACCAAAATGGTGTAAAAATTATAGGCGACATACCTTTTTATGTAGCTCCCGATAGCGCTGACGTGTGGGGTAATCCCGACGATTTTTTACTTTCGCGTGATTTTACGCCTACAATGGTTGCAGGTGTGCCGTCTGACGTTTTTTCTGAAAACGGTCAATTGTGGGGGAACCCCATATATAATTGGCAAAATATGAGGGAATCAGACTATCGTTGGTGGACATCACGCCTAAAGTTTTGCTGTGATATGTATGATGTAGTGCGCATAGACCATTTTCGCGCATTTGCTCGGTTTTATCAAATACCTGCTGGTAGTAATAACGCCCTTTCGGGCAGTTGGATTGATGGCGAGGACGCAACCTTTTGGGACAAGATGCGGGAAAACATAGGTGAAATCAATATAATAGCTGAGGATTTAGGTGGCGAAGAGGACGAAAAGGTGATAGAGCTTTTAAAGCATACCGACTTTCCTAATATGAAAATTTTGCAGTTTGGATTTGGCGGTGATATGGAGAATATATATCTGCCGCAAAATTACCCATATAATTGTGTGTGCTATACGGGCACTCACGATAATGATACAGCACTTGGCTGGTATAACAAAGCGTCTACTAAAGAAAGAGTGATTTTTAACACCCTTATACGTAATAACACGGGTTGTGTTTCGCACGATATGATACGAGCGTTGTCAAAATCAGATTCAATGTTACTGATTATACCAATGCAGGACGTGTTGTGCCTTGATAGCAGCGCCCGTATGAATACACCCGGCACTATAGGAGATAACTGGGTGTGGCGAATGAGTAAAGATGATATAAATCAAGACAATGCAAAACTGCTAAAAAAGCTTACTAAAGAAAGAAATTAAAAAACACCCTAAGGTACATACCTTAGGGTGTTAGATTTTACTGATTATTCAGCGTTGTATTTCTTACGAGCAACATATGTGGTGTGGAGGTCGTGATGAGCCTTGTGGCCGCCAAAACCGTCATACCATTCGCTGTAAAGTGCCTTTACAACAGGTGACTCGTGTGATTTGCGGATGAGGCTTGCAGCATCCTGGTCATAGAGTGCCTTTGCACGAACAGCCTTCAAATCAACTGTGTCGCGAACCGACTGAGGTTGAATTGGCTGACCGCCGCCGTTTACACAACCGCCGGGGCATCCCATAATTTCAACAAAGGTCCAACCGTCTGGGTTGCCTGCCTTCATTTTGTCCATAACAACCTTTGCAGCAGCAGCGCCGGAAGCTACAGCAACCTTAACTTCCATATCGCCAAGCTTAGCAGTAGCCTGTTTCAGACCCATTGTGCCACGAACTGCAGTGTAGTCAACGTCAGCGTTGTCTTTGCCGCTAATCCAGTCATTAGCGGTACGAAGAGCAGCCTCCATAACGCCGCCTGTAGCACCGAATATAACAGCCGCACCGGTGTCTTCACCAAGTGGATTGTCAAATTCTTCGTCAGGAAGGTTTGCAAAGTTAAGACCTGCACGGTCAATCATACGACCAAGTTCACGTGTTGTGATAGCGATATCAACGTCAGGAACACCTGCAGCTGACTGATCTTCACGACCAATTTCAAACTTCTTAGCAGTACAAGGCATTACTGATACGCTTACGATATCTTTAGCGTCAATGCCTGCTTTTTCTGCCCAGTATGTCTTAATAACTGCGCCTGCCATCTGCTGAGGTGACTTACAGCTTGAAAGGTGATTAATCATATCGGGGTAGTAAAGTTCGCAGAACTTAACCCAACCTGGTGAGCAAGATGTGATCATTGGGAGCACACCGCCATTTTTAACACGATCAATAAGTTCATTTGCTTCTTCAACAATGGTAAGGTCAGCGGCAAAGTTGGTATCAAATACCTTGTCGAAACCAAGACGACGAAGAGCTGCTACCATTTTGCCTTCTACGTTAGAACCGATTGGCATACCAAAGCATTCACCCAAGGTTGCGCGGATAGAAGGAGCTGTCTGAACAACAACTGTTTTGCTAGGATCAGCAAGAGCTGCCCAAATCTTATCGGTATCATCTCTTTCGGTAAGAGCGCCTGTAGGACAAACTGCAGTACACTGACCGCAAGAGATACAAGGTGTGTTGTTAAGAGAAAGCTCAAATGCCTGACCAATGTTGGTGTCAATACCACGGTCGTTTGCGCCTATAACGCTAACATACTGCTCTTCACAAACTGCTACGCAACGACGGCAAAGAATACACTTGTTGTTGTCACGTACAAGGTGTGGTGTGCTGTAGTCAAGGTCATATACAGGCTTAAAGCCGTCAAATGCGCCTTCATCTACGCCGTAGTCACGGCAAAGCTTTTGAAGTTCACAATTTGTTGAACGAGCGCAAGAGAGACATTTTTTATCGTGTGTTGAAAGAATAAGCTCAAGTGTAGTCTTGCGTGACTTTTGAACCTTTTCAGAGTTGGTGATAACTTCCATACCATCGGTGCAGGGGTAAACGCAAGCGGTAACAAGACGGAAACCGCGACCTTCGTTAACCTCTACCATACAGATACGGCAAGCGCCGATTTCGTTGCGTTCTTTCATAAAGCAAAGGGTAGGAATTTCTACACCAGCTACGCGGGCAGCCTCTAAAACAGTGGAGCCCTTTGGTACGCTTACAGCAATACCGTTAATTTTTACATTAATCATATCCATTATATTTTGGCTCCTTTCTTAAACCTTACTGATTGCCTTGAACTTACAGTTACCAATACATACACCGCACTTAATGCACTTGGTAGTATCAATTTCGTAAGAAGCAAGTTTGTGACCGGGTGCTATGTAGTCTGTCTTAGCAATAGCGTTAACAGGGCAGTTTCTTGCGCACATACCGCAACCGATACACTTATCTTTATCAACAACAAATGTAAGAAGATCTTTACATACGCCTGCAGGACACTTTTTGTCAACAACGTGAGCTACATACTCATCGCGGAAGAACTTAAGTGTTGCAAGAACAGGGTTTGGCGCTGTCTGACCAAGGCCGCAAAGTGAGTTTTGCTTAATGTAATAGCAAAGCTCTTCAAGTTTGTCAAGGTCTTCGAGTGTAGCCTTACCTTCGGTAATTTTATCAAGCATTTCAAGAAGACGTTTTGTACCAACACGGCAAGGAGTACACTTACCGCAAGATTCGTCAACGGTAAATTCAAGGAAGAATTTAGCCATATCAACCATACAGTTGTCTTCGTCCATAACGATAAGACCGCCTGAACCCATCATACAACCGATGGCTGTAAGGTTGTCAAAGTCAACCTCGGTATCGATAAGTGATTCAGGAATACAACCGCCTGAAGGACCACCTGTCTGAGCAGCCTTGAATTTCTTACCGTTAGGAATACCGCCGCCGATGTCTTCGATAATGTGACGAAGTGTAGTACCCATAGAAATTTCTACAAGACCTGTGTGCTCAATTTTACCACCAAGCGCAAATACCTTTGTACCGGGAGCCTTTTCGGTACCCATTGTCTTAAACCAATCAGCACCTTTAAGGATGATTTGAGGAATATTAGCAAAGGTTTCAACGTTGTTTTCAACTGTTGGTGAGTTGTAAAGACCCTTAACTGCAGGGAAAGGAGGACGAGGACGTGGCTCACCACGATTGCCTTCAATAGATGTCATAAGAGCAGTTTCTTCACCGCAAACGAATGCGCCTGCGCCAAGACGAATCTGAAGGTCAAAGTCAAAGCCTGAACCAAAGATGTCTTTACCTAAAAGACCGTATTCATTTGCCTGGTCAATAGCCTTTTGCAAACGAGCAACAGCGATTGGGTATTCAGCACGAACGTAAACGTAACCCTTGGTAGCGCCAACTGCATAACCTGCAATAGCCATTGCTTCAATAATACAGTGTGGGTCACCTTCAAGAACTGAACGGTCCATGAATGCGCCTGGGTCACCTTCGTCGGCGTTACATACTACATATTTTTGAGCTGCTTTGTTAGGAGCACAGAATTTCCACTTAAGACCGGTTGGGAAGCCGCCGCCGCCACGACCGCGAAGACCGGAATCCAAAACAGTCTGGATAACGTCTTCAGGTTTCATTTCGGTAAGAACCTTACCGAGCGCTGCGTAACCGTCCATAGCGATATACTCGTCTATGTTTTCAGGGTCAATAACACCGCAGTTACGAAGAACAACACGGTTTTGTGATTTGTAGAATGCAGTATCGTTAAGTGATACGCTTGCCGCCTCTACAACCTCTTCAGCGCCTGTGTCACTATAAATCAAACGCTCAACAGGACGACCTTTAAGAAGGTGTTCTTCAACAATTTCTTTTACATCGTCGGTGGTAACACGGCTATAGAAAGTACCATCAGGATAAACGATAACAACAGGACCCAATGCGCAAAGACCAAAGCAACCTGTCTGAACGAGTTTTACTTCTTCGCCAAGACCTGCGTCAGCAATGTTCTTTTCAAATGCTTCCTGAATTGATTTACTACCTGATGAGGTACAGCCTGTACCGCCACAAATAAGTACATGTGCACGAATCATAACTTTACCTCCAAATATTATTCACAGTTAGCAACGGTGTACTCTGTTACAACCTTGCCGCCTTTAAGATGCTTTTCAACAACTTCTTTTGCCTTGTCAGCAGTCATCTTAACGTAGGTAACCTTGTCTTTACCTGCTTCATAAACCTCTACAATAGGTTCATACTGGCAAAGGCCAACACAACCTGTTTGTGATACTGTAACAGTCCCAGCGAGACCGCCTTCGTTTACTGCCTCAACAAAAGCGCTAAGCACAGGGCGAGCGCCTGCTGCAATACCGCAGGTAGCCATACCAACAACAACGCGGGTAGAACTAACGCCTTCACGGATTACAACCTTGTCTTTCATTTTGTCTTTGATTGCCTGTAATTCAGCCAAAGATTTCATTTTAATAACTTCCTTTCTGGAATTATTTATTTTATCTATTATCTAGCAGTTGATACTGCTCATTAAGATACTCTTTAATCCACACGATAACCTCGTATGTATCTAATGGGACACCTTCAAGCGCGACACGAAGTTCACGGGTGTCAAGCTTTACTTCGCCGCTATTTGTTTGGTGGGTAAAAAGAAAATCGGTATCAGGGTGACCCTGTATTAAGGTGACGATGGTTTCTTTTATATCACCAAGCGGGGTGAAGTCCAGATGATTTTTAAAAAAGTGCGCCGTCACGGTGGTGCCGTGATTAGCCTCATTGGTGCTTGAAACTATTTTTACCTTGCCTCCGGTCATTTCAGCCGCCATCTTAAGCAGCGGAATGCCAAGCCCTACTTTTCTGGTGGTGCGAGTGGTATAAAATGGATTTTCTACAGTGCTTAGTATTTCATCACTCATACCGCAACCGTCATCCTTTATTGTAAGGGTGAGTGTATCACCACTTTCAACAATAGATATTTCGGTGAGTGTTGCACCCGCTTTTACGGAATTTTCGGTAATATCAAGAATATTAAGTGATAACTCCTTCATAAAATATCACCTCAAAAGTTTAAAAAGCTGGCTTCTTACAAAATTACTGCTGTAAGGCTCATCGTCAAGGTCGAAATAGTTTTCTTTGTCACGCATATCTGTAAGATTGTGCGCATCTGAACTAACTATTATTTTTTTATCTTGCAAGCCGTATTTTTGCACGTATTCTTCGGTTTTACTACCGTCGTGAAGTTCTACACAGTTAAAATGAGGAGTGGTAGGAAAAGTGCCAAGCACAGATATAATTCCGTTTGACTGTCGGTCTATGTGCGCAGGGTAGCAAATGCCACCAAACTCATTTACCAAATCGGGAACTTCATTTGCAGAAATAAGGGTTGCATTTATAAGCAAATTTTCTTCTTCTCCGATTATGTTGTCTTGCCCGTCAAGTATTAGTTGAGAACCAAAAATATCAACGCGGTTTTTAATGGGTATGCTCAAACTCTTTACCTTTTTGCCAAAAGCCATAGCGCCCTCAAGCGTTTCAAACAAACATACAATATGTATATCTTCACTGGTGGTAAGCTCCATACCCGCCACGGGAATAATACCATACCGTTTTGCCGCCTCAAAAAAAGCTGGGCAGTTATCGGTTGTGTTGTGGTCGGTAAGTGCTACAATGTTAAGCCCACAAAGTGAAGCCATACCTGCAATATTGTTTGGGGTGTTGTCATTGTCTCCGCAAGGGGAAAGACAGGAGTGAATATGTAGGTCGTAATAATACCTGTTCATCATATCATACCCGATATTGTGATAGCGGCTTCATAGGCAGCAAGGGGGGTTGAAAGAATATTTATACCTTTTTCTTTGGCAGTGTTAAGCACCTCGCTGTCAAGCGTAACATCTTCTGCCAAAAGAACACAAGACACATCGGAAAGAGAAGCCACAGCAACAACATTTATGTTGGACATAATAGTAATCCAGATGTTATCGTACTGGGCTTTGCCCATAACCCAACTCAGCAGGTCGCCGACATAGGCGCCGTTAATTACTCTTTCGGGTTCGGGCATAGTAAGAACATTAAACTGACTGTTTTGACTCAATTCATATACCGTCATTTTAATCTTCCTTTTTGTGTAAATTGATAAGGCAATCTTCTAATTTTGCATTTCCCTTTACTACGTCTTCGGCAAATGCGCGGCAACTTGGAGCTCCACAAGAGCCACAGTCGATACCGGGCAGTGTGTTACGTAGTTTTTGAATATCTGCCATCATACGCATTGACTCAGCCATACTGTCACTGAGTCGGGCGATTGGTTGATATTCAGGCAACTCGTTAAAGAGATAGTAATCAGGAATATATTTAGAATCTTCGCCATTTAAAAAGTTTTGTGAAACGGGTAAATATCTGCGCAAGGTTTGCAGTCTGGCTTTTGCAATGAAGGGGTTTTGCATTGTGAGCACACCGCCCACGCAACCGCCTGTACAAGCATTAAGCTCTACAAACTCCAGTTGTGGAATATTTCCGTTTTCTATCTGGTCGAGAACACGATTAACATTTTCAATTCCGTCGGCAGCCAGATAATTCTCGTTAAAAATTGCCGTAGCTTCACCGCCGCTACGCGCCCAACCTATACCAATCATACCCGATTCTGAAAGTGTTTCAACAGGCGCTTCTCTCTTCATTGCGTTAATTAGCAAGAAATAGATATCGCTTATTGAAACGACCTCATCCACTTGACTTTTATAGCCTGCAAATCCATTCTTAACATAACTGGCTTTAGCAGGGCAGGGTGATATAAAACAAACGCCAATATCTGAAGGGTCAAGTTCGGGGTGATTTTTTAGTGCGCGTTCACGTGCAAGACGGGCGGCAACCTCCATAGGAGGCAGCATATGAATAATGTTATCGTTAAGTGACGGGTAACGCAGTGCTATTAGTCGCATTACCACAGGACATGCAGAACTGATAGCAGGCTTTTTAACCCCGTCGGTTTTTAGATAAAGACGTGTATAAGCAGATACAAGCTCTGCCGCCTTTGAAACTTCAAAAACATCGTCAAAGCCTATGTTTAAAAGTCCGCCAAGTACATAGTCAATATCGTCAAGATTATCAAACTGGCCGTACAAAGTAGGTGCGGGAAGAGCAATTTTCCACTTAAAGCGGTCCATACTTTCGAGTTTGCTGCATACGGCCTTTTTTGCCTTATGCGGACAAACACGAATACACTCGCCGCAGTCTATACACCTGTCGCTGTTTATAACAGCGTGACCGTCCTTTATGCGAATAGCTTCGGTAGGGCAGTGGCGCAAACAGGTGGTACAGCCGGTGCATTTGCTGGTATCCAGCAAAACCGAATGTTCATAGGTTTGCATATTGTCCTCCTTATAAGTTAACGCACATCGTAACGGTAGTGCCTACTCCTACCTCTGATTCAATCTTCATATCGTCGGTATAGCGTTTCATGTTTGGAAGTCCCATACCTGCGCCAAAGCCGAGTGAACGAATTTGGTCGGGAGCGGTAGAAAAGCCTTCTTGCATTGCCTGTTCAATATCTTTAATGCCGGGACCGTTATCCTTTAAAATAATTTCAATATGGTCTTCATAAACGTTAACGTCGGCTTCTCCGCCGTGAGCGTGAATTACCATATTTATTTCGCCTTCGTACATGGCGATGGATACTCGTCTGATAATTTCGGGGTCAAGCCCCAATCTTCTTAGAATTTTTTTGATTTGTATTGATGCCTGGCCGGCGGAAGTAAAGTCATTTCCGTCTACTTGAAAGTGAAAGTTGAGTATTTCGCTCATTCTTTAACCTTGTTTCCAACGAGACCGCTTTGATAAAGCAAACCACAAGCCTCATAAAGTCTTTTATCAGAAACCATTAAAACTATGCCGCTTTCACGCGCCAAGTCAATCATTTCTTGTGTGGGAACTTTAGAACGGACAAAAACAACACAAATCATATCCATCATTTCGGCTGTACGAATAACCTGAGGATTAACAAGTCCTGTAAGCAAAACAGCTTGGTCTTTAACAAAGGCTAAAACATCGCTCATAAGGTCACAACCACACGCTGAATAAACGTGACGTTCAATGTTTTCCTCACAGCAAATTACCCTTGCTTCAAGAAGTTGTTGCATTTGACTTATTTTCATAAGTTATCTATCCTTTAATGCGTGGAGAGTTGAACACACCACGCCTGACAAAATAAATTTTTCCATTTTTTCTTGTCTCATCACTTGTAATACGACAGTATTACTGCGTTCTTCGACCTCGATCTCCCAAAAAAATTACTTTTGGCAGGTCAAAGAGTTTAGCTCTAACGCCTTTTTATGAAAGGCGAAGCGTGAGTTTGCAGTAAGACTGGCGCCTTACAAAAACGAGCGCAAGAAAGAAGCTAAAAGGCGCCGAGAGAAACCGCGGCGGGTTAGACTCTCCACGCATTAGTCAGCATATTTAGCGAGGATGTCGTCAACATCGTCAACAGTAAGACGACCGAAAACATCTTCATTAACGGTAAGAACCGGAGCAAGACCGCAAGCGCCGATGCAACGGCAAGCGGTGAGAGAGAATTTACCGTCTTCGGTGCATTCGTCTGCACCAATGCCCAATTTTTCGCTGAGTTTGTCAAAAATGTCGCCTGAGCCTACAACGTAGCAAGCGGTACCAAGGCAAACAGAGATGTTGTATTTACCTTTTGGTGAGAGAGAGAACTGCGCGTAGAAGGTAGCAACGCCATACACTTTTTCAAGAGATACGCCCATACCTTCAGCAATCATTTCCTGAACCTCAATCGGCAAATATCCGTAGATGTCTTGAGCCTTTTGCATAACTACCATAACGTTGCTTTTGTCATGGCAGTTTTCAGCGATAACTGCTTTGAGTTGCGCTTCCTGTTCGGCAGTGCCTTTAAAAGGAAGTTTGCTGATTTTCTTTTTCATAAATTTATCCTCCTTACAGATTTCAACAAAATGTAACAAATAGATTGTTAAAATTGTATCAATATATATAATAACATATATTTTTCATTTTGAAAAGGGGTTTTGCTAATTTTTTTGATATTTTTTACAAAATTTTTTGCTTTTTAAAAAGCAACAATACCCAAGTTGCAAAAACAACTTGGGTACGGTAAAAAATTATTCTTTTAATGCGCGTTCAAGCCAGGTAAAACCAAGGTCGAGTGCTGTGAACAAATTGTCCTTCGTGCTGTCTTTTTTTACGCGGTCCTTCATAGCTTTATCGGTGTTACTGTCAAGCAATTGAACCGATACCTTATCGGCTATCTCCAACTTGCCATCTTTTTTTGATGAAAGTATTTCGAAACGAACAATATATTTTTCGCTCATATCTCCGTAGTAAATTTCTTTACCCTTTCTTACAAGCGGTTTGCCTTTGTAGGTTAAAAAATTTGTTTCTGCCATGGTTATATCTCCTAAGGTTAATTGATTAAATTGGTACCTAAAAATTATATAACATATATATAAATATGTCAAGAAGATAAAATTAACAAAAATGTTGACTTTTTGGAGCATTTTTATTACTATTATATTTGTAAAAATATAATTTTCCGAGAGGATGTAAAAAATGGACAATTCGCAAAAAACAATGGAAACAATAGTTAACCTTGCCAAAGGCAGAGGTTTTGTATATCCGGGTAGTGAAATCTACGGCGGTCTTGCAAACGCGTGGGATTACGGCCCGTTGGGCGTTGAACTTAAAAATAATATCAAACGCGCTTGGTGGAAAAAGTTTGTGCAGGAAAATCCTTATAACGTAGGTCTTGACAGCGCGATAATTATGAATCCTGAAACATGGGTAGCATCAGGTCACTTGGGTGGCTTTTCTGATCCGCTTATGGACTGCCGTCAATGCAAAACCCGTCACAGAGCAGATAAACTCATTGAAGATTATGTTGCCGAAAACGGTCTTGACGATAACCCTGCCGCTATGAGTGATGCTGAGATGATGGATTACATAAAAGAAAAGGGTATTGCTTGTCCTGATTGTGGTTCGCACGATTTTACCGACATCCGTAAATTTAACCTTATGTTCAAGACATTTCAGGGTGTTACTGAAGATAGTTCTTCAACACTTTATCTTCGTCCTGAAACAGCACAGGGTATATTTGTAAACTTTAAAAATATTCAACGTACTACACGACGCAAGTTGCCTTTTGGCGTAGGTCAGATTGGTAAATCTTTCCGCAACGAAATTACTCCCGGTAACTTTATATTCCGTATACGTGAGTTTGAGCAGATGGAACTTGAATTTTTCTGCAAACCGGGCACTGACCTTGAATGGTTTGATTACTGGCGCAGTTTTTGTCGCGATTGGTTACTTAATCTTGGTATGGATGAAAACTCACTTCGTCTTCGTGACCACGATAAAGATGAACTTTGTTTCTATTCAAAGGCTACAACCGACTTTGAGTTTTTGTTCCCATTTGGTTGGGGCGAACTCTGGGGTGTTGCTGACCGTACCGACTATGACCTAAGCCAGCACGCTGAGCATTCAGGCGAACCTATGGAATACTTTGACCCTGAAACAAATGAAAAGTATGTTCCTTATGTTATTGAACCTTCACTTGGCGCTGATCGTGTTACACTTGCATTCCTTTGCAATGCATATGACGAAGAGGTAGATGAAAAGGGAGATAAGCGAGTAGTTCTCCGTCTTCATCCGGCTCTTGCGCCATTTAAGGCTGCCGTTTTACCGCTTTCTAAAAAGCTTTCAGACAAGGCAATGGAAATAAAAAATGATTTGGCAAAAGAGTTTATGGTTGATTTTGATGATGCAGGTTCTATAGGTAAACGTTATCGCCGTGAAGACGAAATCGGTACGCCTTTCTGCATTACTTATGACTTTGAAAGTGAAGAGGACGGTTGCGTTACAGTTCGCGAACGTGACAGTATGGAGCAGGTTCGTATTTCGATTGCCGAACTTAAATCATATATTGCAGAAAAAGTTAAGTTTTGATTTTTAGGGGGTAGAATATGGATGTTTTAAACACTATGGTAATACCGCTCATTTTAGGACTTACCTTCTTTATGTTTGGTATGAACGTAATGTCGGGCGGTCTTGAAACCATGGCGGGTGGCGGACTTGAACGCACTATGAAAAAGGTTACCTCTAATGATTTTTTAGGCTTTTTCTTGGGCGCGGGTATTACCGTTGCTATTCAGTCTTCATCGGCATTTACTGTAATGCTTGTTGGCCTTGTTAACTCGGGACTTTTGAATTTTAGCAATACCTTTGGTCTTATAATGGGCTCAAACGTGGGCACCACCCTTACCGCATGGCTTTTGAGCCTTGCAGGACTTGAAGGCAAATGGTATATCGAGATTTTAAATCCAAGCTTTTTTGCGCCTATACTTGCTTTTATAGGTATAGTAATGCAAATGTTTGCAAAAAGCAGTAGAAAAAAAGACCTTGGTAACATTTTTATTGGTTTTGCAATTCTTATTTTTGGTATGGACCTTATGAGCGATTCTATGGTTTCTGTCAGAACTTTACCCGGATTTGATAGCTTTCTTGCAACCCTCAAAAGCCCGATAGCCGCGCTTCTTATTTCTACTGTATTTACAGGTGTTATTCAGTCAAGCGCCGCAACAATCGGTATTGTTCAGGCTCTGGCGCTTAGCGGCGGAATCACTTGGGAGATGGCTATACCCTTGGTTTTGGGCGCTAATATTGGAACCTGTGTTACTGCATTGATAGGAAGTCTTGGTACCAATAAAAACGCAAAAAGAGTTGTTATTATGCACTTCGCGGTTAATGCTTTCGGTTCGATTGTTTGTATGATAATTATGTATGTGCTGAAGGCTTTTGGTGCTTCTATTTTAAGCGCCGAAATTGCAATGGTAGGCGTTGCAATAGTTCATACATTATTTAATGCAATCAACACGGTTATTCTTCTCCCGATCAAGAAATTTATTATCAAATTCTGTGAGCTTGTGGTACCGGACAAAGACGAAAAACAACATACCGTATTTTTGGACGAGCGTATATTTAACAATACACCTCTTGCTATTGCAGAGTGTCGTCGTCTTGCAAATGAAATGGCAGAATACACACGCACGGCAATTATGGCTTCGCTTGAGATTGTTTGGAATTTTAATGAGCAAAAGGCTCAGTTCGTGCGTGAAACCGAGACTCTTACCGACAAGTATGAGGACAAGCTTGGTACATATCTTGTAAGGGTGAGCAGTAACAATCTTTCAGAAGATGATTCTCATGCAGTTTCACGTATGTTACATTCGCTAAACGATATGGAGCGTATAAGCGACCACGCACTAAATATTTGCGGTACAGCGCAAGAGATTAAAGAAAAGAATATTGAGTTTTCTAAAGATGCAAAGCATGAAATTGAGGTTATGATTTCTGCTTTGAAAGAAATTACCGACATAACGATTGATTCATTTATAAATGATGATTTTGAGGCGGCTGCGCACGTAGAGCCTATTGAGCAGGTAATAGATAAACTTAAAAATGAACTAAAATCACGTCATATTGACAGGCTTCAAAAGGGTGATTGCACAGTTCAGATGGGATTTGTATTCTCAGACTTGCTTACTAACATAGAGAGAGTATCAGACCACTGTTCAAATATAGCGGTATATACCATTCAGCAGGATTCACCAAAACTTGATACGCATAAGTATTTAAGGAAGGTAAAAACTGCAGCAGTTGGTAACTTCCTCGAAGAATATGGTGAATATGAAAAGAAATACAGTATTGATTAAGGAGAGATATGTATGTTTAAAAGAATTTTAGCATTGTCTTTAGTTTTTGTTATGGCATTTGGTGTTGCAGGTTGTGGTAAATCAGGTGTTCCAAAGTACGCTGATAAGCAATTTGAAATTTCAGGCTTCTGGGCGCCGTATGATATTAGTGAAAAAGGCTTACAGCAATATAAAGATGCAGGTTTTACTACCCTTGCAATGATTAATCATTCGCTTGGCGCAACAAGTGAAGAACAGTTTTATTTTGGCTCTAAGCGCACAATGACAGCGCTTGAAAACTGTAAAAAGGTTGGTCTTAACGCAATTCTTAACTACAATGATTGGATGGTTCCAAGATGCGAGGAAGAAGGCGAAGACTTTTATGGCGCTACGCCTTTCAGCAAACACGATATTTACGGAGATTATAAAGATATAATCACAGGCATACATATTTGTGATGAACCTTATTTAAAGCGCGCCGATGGCACCGGAACAAATCATTTTGAGTTGTATG
Source organism: Clostridia bacterium (assembly GCA_017516965.1). GTDB lineage: Bacteria > Bacillota > Clostridia > Oscillospirales > Acutalibacteraceae > UBA737. Next base: position 126,149 of record JAFXAP010000015.1, on the reverse strand, counting down.
GTAATAAAACACTCATAGAAGATTTTAAAAAGGTGTATCCAAATGCTAAATTCATAGTAAACTTAATTCCTATTACTGCGGTTGCTACTCGTGGCTTTGATTCATATGACGAAATGATGGAGCTTTATGAAAAGACCTTTATGGAGCCATTTGAAAAACCGTTTGTATCGGTTGACGTTTATCCTTTCCATAACGGTAGTACAACCGATGACGGTACACTTCTTGATAACTATAGATACATTGCAAATTCTGCAAAAAAATATGGCGTTAAACCAGGATATATTCTTCAGTCAAGCGTTGGCGGCGCAGATGAGGGTCACAAGGAATTTGAACCAGAACTCAGCGAATCCGATCTTCGTTGGGAGGTATATAACGCTCTTGCTTTTGGCGCTGATACATTACAGTATTACTGCTATTCTGTGCCAAAATCATTTGACGAAGAGGGCAATCCGGTATATATGTATGACAGCTGTATACTTAACCGTGATGACACTCCAAGTCCTGTTTATTACAGTTTGCAAAAAATTCATAAGGAAATACAGTCATACGCAAACGTTATTTTGGCATATGACTGGGATACCACCATTGGTGTTTCGGGTACTGAAAATCAAACCTTCCGTATAAGCGCTTTGGAATATGATTCTAACTTTGAAGTTATAAAATTTAAAGATTGCAAAAACTTTGTTGATGCCAAAGGCACACAGGATATGATTATAAGCCGTTTCACAGATGAAAAATACGGCGAGGCATATATGTTCTTAAACTGGGCAGACCGCGAAGACTCTAACACCGTTACCGCACAGTTTAATAAGTGCAAAAAGGTAGCAGTTTATGGCGGTGCAGGTTTTGACGGCACACCTAAGATTGTTGAACTTGACAAAGACGGTAAGTGCGCATTTGATCTCGCTTATGGCGAGGGTGTATTTGTAACACCTATAAAATAATACATATTAAAAAAGGCTGACGAATTTTTCGTCAGCCTAACTATATAGAGGTGAACGCTGTGTTGAAAAAAATATTAGCATTTTCTTTGGCACTTATTTTAACTTTGTCGCTTTGCGCGTGCGGTAATTACAGTGAAAAAGATTTACCTAAATATGAAGCGCAAGAATTTGAGTTGGCAGGTCTTTGGGCGCCACGCCAAATGACCGAAGAGGCATTTTTACAGTATAAAAATGCAGGATTTAACGTATTCTCCTTTACAAATCACGATGAACAGCCTCGCAGTAGCGAAAATCAATACTACATTGGTTCAAAACGTTCTTTAGAAGCGCTGGAACTTTGCAAAAAAGTAGGGCTTGATGTTTATATTGCTTATGGTGACAGTTGGTTTAATCGTGTAAATGAAGGCGACGAATACTTTGAGGGCACACCTTTTAGCAACCACAATGTCTATGGTGAATATATGGACATTATAAAGGGTATGCACGTAAAGGATGAACCCAACAAAGAAACTATGGAATACCTCTCAAACGATACCCTTATTAATGACTTTAAAAAGGTATATCCCGGTAGAAAGTATATAGTGAATCTCATTCCTGAAACAGCAATAACCAGCCGTGATTATAGTTCATATCCTGAAATGTTAGAGCACCTTGGCAAAGGTATTTTAAGCAAATTCGAAAATCCTCACATTTCGGTTGACTGTTATTTGCATTCGAACTCAACGTCGGTTGAGAGCAATATAATTAACAACTATAATCAGATAGCGCAAACAGCTAAAAAATACGGCGCTGAAACCTCAATGATTTTGCAGTCAAGCACAGGTAACGAGTTTATAGACTCTTTATGTGAAGCAGATATGCGTCAGCAGGTATATTTGGCATTGGCTTTTGGCGCTCAAAACATACAGTATTACTGCTATTCAGTGCCAGAAGGTATGGACCCACAATACAAAAATTGTATGCTTGAAAGAGATAATAAAACACCCAGTCAACTGTATTATGATGTGAAAACTGTAAATGAAGAAATTCAGAAGTTTGCAAGTGCATTTTTGGCATATAACTGGAACCAGTCTCTTGGTATTTCGGGCACTGAGGATCAGACCTTCCGTGTGTGCTCAATTGAATATGACGGAAATTTTGAAAAGGTAAGTTTAGAAAACACAAAGCATTACGTGTCGGCAACAGGCACGCTTGACCTGGTTGTAAGTCAGTTTGAAAGCGAAAAACACGGCGAAGCATATATGTTTGTAAACTTTGGCAGAAACGACGGAAAAGTTAACACAGTAAATGCGCAGTTTAAAGATTGTGGCGCAGTTGCAGTTTATGGTGGGGAAGGCTTTGATGGCACCCCCGAGATTATAAAGCTTGACAAGGACGGCAACTTTAAACTTGACTTTAATTACGGCGAGGGCGCATTCATTGTACCTTTGACATAAATGTTAACTGAAACTTGACCTTTTTACAATAAAGTATTATACTTATACATAAATTATTTTTCAGGAGATGAATAGTTACGGTAACCGAAAAAGTAAATCGCTATAAGAAAAAGATTGTTACCATACCAAACATACTCTCTTTTTTCAGGCTTTGTTTGATTCCGGTAATAATTTGGCTTTATTGCTTTAAGCACGATCCTGTGTGGACTCCGATAGTTTTTTTGCTGTCGGGCGCTACCGATATTGCTGACGGCTTTATTGCAAGAAAATTTAATATGATAAGCGATTTTGGCAAGGCGTTTGATGCCGTTGCTGACAAGTTAACCCAAATCACTGTGTTGTTTTGCTTGGTAACAAAATTTCCGCTAATGCTTATACCGCTTGTAATTCTTATAATAAAAGAAATCCTTGCCGCAACGCTTAACCTTATCACACTAAAAAAGGCGGGCTACGTTGTAGCGGCTGTATGGCACGGCAAGGTTAACACGGTAGTTTTGTATATAACAATGTTTATACATATGATGTGGGTAAACATTCCTGAAATTGTGTCTAATATTTTAGTGATGGCTTGTGTTGGTATGATGATACTGTCATCCTTCCTTTACACTAAATCTGATGTAAAAGCAATAAAAAAAGAAAAGAAATAAAAAACGCCCTCAAGGATGAATTCCTTGAGGGTTAATTTTTTTACTTTTTAAGTTTGTTGTCAACTACATCGGCAAGAATACTTTCAAACTGTTCCATAGGTATAGCACCTAAGTCTTCGCCTGAACGGTGGCGAACAGATACAGTTTTATTTTCAATATCTTTATCACCCAAAATAATCATATACGGCACCTTTTCGAGCTGCGCATTTCTGATTTTGTATTTGAGTGTGTTCTGACTGTCGTCAACGCTTACACGGTACTTTTTGGCCGACAAACGAGCGCTGATTTCGTTAGCGTAATCATTGGCGCGGTCGGTAATGGTAAGAATACGAACCTGCTCAGGTGACATCCAGGTTGGGAGTGCGCCGGCATATTTTTCGATAAGGTATGCCAATGTGCGCTCATAGCAACCAAGACTTGTACGGTGGATGATATAGGGCAGTTTCTTCTGACCGTCAGCATCGGTGTAATACATACCAAACTTTTCAGCAAGCAACATATCTATCTGAATTGTAACAATGGTATCCTCTTTGCCAAAAACGTTTTTGTACTGAATATCAAGTTTTGGTCCGTAGAAAGCGGCTTCGTCAACACCAATTTCATATTCTACGCCCAAGTGGTCAAGAATTTTTTCCATAGTAGCCTGAGCCGCATTCCATTGTTCAGCAGTGCCTTCATATTTATCGGTATTGTTAGGATCCCATTGTGAAAAACGGAAAGAACAGTCTTCAAGCAAACCAACTGTGCCAAGGAAATATTTGCAAAGGCTTAAGCAATCGGCAAACTCCTGCTCTAACTGGTCTGGGCGAAGCACAAGGTGACCCTCAGAGATTGTGAACTGGCGCACACGGATAAGACCGTGCATTTCGCCTGAGTCTTCGTTTCTAAACAGGGTAGAGGTTTCACCAAGTCGCATTGGTAAATCACGATAGCTACGAGCCTGATTCAAGAAAACTTGATACTGGAACGGGCAGGTCATAGGACGCATTGCAAGACATTCTTTTTCTTCGTCGTGTGGGTCGCCCAAAATGAACATACCATCAAGGTAGTGATCCCAGTGACCTGAAATGCGGTAAAGGTCGCGCTTTGCCATAAGGGGTGTTTTGGTAAGCAGATAACCGTGCTCTTGCTCAACGTCTTCAACCCAACGCTGTAAAAGTTGAATTACGCGTGAACCCTTTGGCAAAAGGATTGGTAGTCCTTGACCGATTGAATCAACGGTGGTAAAGAAGCCAAGTTCACGACCAAGCTTGTTGTGGTCGCGGCGCTCTGCCTCTTCAACCATTTTAAGATATTGGTCAAGTTCGTCCTGAGTTTTAAATGCTGTGCCGTAAATACGGGTAAGCATCTTGTTGTTTTTATCATTTTTCCAATAAGCGCCTGACTGACCTGTGATTTTAAAAGCCTTGAGCGCTTTTGTGTAGCAAAGGTGTGGACCTGTGCACATATCTACATAATCGCCCTGCTTAAAGAAGCTGATTTCGGCGTCTTCTGGCAAATCGGCAATATGTTCAACCTTGTATTTTTCACCAAGCTCTTGCATATGATTGACTGCATCTTCGCGATTCATAACATAAGGTCTAATTGGCAGATTTTCTTTTGTTATTTTTTTCATTTCAGCTTCAATAGCAGCGAGATCTTCATCGGAAAGTTTGGTGTCGCCAAGATCAATATCATAATAAAAACCCTTTTCGGTAGCGGGACCATAGCCAAAATCGGCATGAGGGTAAAGGCGTTTTACAGCCTGAGCCATAATGTGTGCGGCAGAGTGACGCAAAACTTCAAGTTCTTGTGACTGCTCGGCTTCTGCGACGGTGCCATCTTTGTAAATAATCTTCATATCTTTTTTTATCCTTTCGCTTTAGTTTTAAAAATAAAAAAACTTCGTCGCCTAGAAAACTAGGGACGAAGTGTAATATACTCTCCGTGGTTCCACCCACATTCTGTGAAAAACACAGCACTTTTGACGCCTTAACGCAGCGGATACGTCTGCGGTTGTTACCCCGCAGCGCTCAAAGGTGGTGTTCGCCCTATAGCATCTTGTGACCCTTTCAGCCGATGAAGCCACTCTCTTGAAAGATGTGATTATAAGGTTACTGTCCTTATCGACGCTTTACATTAATACATAATAACGATTTTAATTGCTTTTGTCAAGAAAAAAGCAGTTAAATTGCAAAAAAATATAAAAAATACGAAATTTTTTATTGACTGCAAAAAAAAATAGTAGTAGTATATATTATATTATTTTCTAATATATTCATTATGGAGGTAAATAAAAATGTTTAAATCAGAATATTTGAACAAAGTTTATGCCGATACTGAAAAACGTAACGGCAACGAGCCTGAATTTTTACAGGCAGTTCGTGACGTGTTGGAGTCACTTGAACCAGTAGTAGCACAGGATGCAAAATTTGAAAAGCACGGTGTTATCGAGCGTATGGTAGAACCTGAGCGTATGATTAGCTTCCGTGTATCTTGGGTAGATGACAACGGCACAGTTCAGGTTAACCGCGGTTTCCGTGTGCAGTTTAACTCTGCAATCGGTCCTTACAAGGGCGGTCTTCGTTTCCATCCTTCAGTTAATGCTTCTATTATGAAGTTCTTAGGTTTCGAGCAAACCTTCAAAAACAGCCTTACAGGTCTTCCTATGGGCGGCGGTAAGGGCGGTTCAGACTTTGACCCACGTGGCCGTTCAGACGGTGAAATTATGAGATTTTGCCAGAGCTTTATGACCGAGCTTGCTAAGCACATCGGCGCAGATACCGACGTTCCTGCAGGTGATATCGGCGTAGGCGCACGTGAGGTTGGTTACCTTTACGGTCAGTATAAGCGTCTTCGCAACGAGTTTACCGGCGTTCTTACCGGTAAAGGTCGTTCATTCGGCGGTTCTCTCATTCGCCCTGAAGCTACAGGTTTTGGCGCAGTTTACTATGTACAGGAAATGCTCAAAACATTTGGCGAAGAGGTTAAGGGTAAAACCTTTGCAATATCAGGTTTTGGTAACGTTGCTTGGGGTACTGCAATGAAGGTTGCAGAACTTGGTGGTAAGGTTGTTACCATATCAGGTCCTGACGGTTATGTTTATGACGCTGACGGTATTGTAACCGAAGAAAAACTTAACTTTATGCTTGAAATGCGCGCATCAGGTCGTGACAAGGTTCAGGATTACGCCGACAAGTTTGGTGTTCCTTTCTTTGCGGGCAAGCGTCCTTGGGAGCAAAAGGTTGATGTTGTTATGCCTTGCGCTACTCAGAACGAGGTTGGCGAGGAAGACGCTAAAAACATTGTTGCTAACGGCGTTAAATATTATGCAGAGGTTGCTAATATGCCTTCTACCGATGAGGCTATCAAGGTTCTTAAAGCGGCAGGCACAGTTATTGCTCCTTCAAAGGCTGTTAATGCCGGCGGCGTTGCAGTATCAGGCCTTGAAATGAGCCAGAACTCAATGCGTTACAGCTGGACTGCCGAAGAGGTTGACGCTAAACTTCATCAGATTATGGCAGACATCTACAAAAATTCTTGGGATGCAGCTAAAAAATACGGTATGGAAGGCGACCTTATTGCAGGCGCAAACATAGCCGGCTTTGAAAAGGTTGCAGACGCTATGATCGCTCAGGGCGTTGCATACTAATTTATAAAGTATAACTTAAAAGACACTGCTGAATTCAGCAGTGTCTTTTTGTTTATATTCGGTCAAAAATATATTCACTCATAAATGCAATTAACCTGTCTCTGTCATTAACACTTACAGGTAATTTTAGATTGCTTATCATATGCTGTGAGTCCTTGTACCATATAATTAGCCCTGTGTCCATATCTTTTATTGCATCTATACCAAATGCATCAAATATTTCTATACCATTTTCTTTTATACGATAGGGTATAAAATATGCCTTTACATACATATCATATGAAAAATCTGATTTTCTGGGTTTGGGTAATTCAATATATATAATTCTGTCAGTTTCGTTTATTAGTTTTGCTGTGATATAAAATTCGTATGGCTCATATTGTATAGTGCTTTTTAATTTTCCATCATCGTAGAATACCCTGAAAGCACTGTTAAAAATACGGCAAAAAAAGTCAGCACCGTCTGAATATAAATCTTCAAAAAATCTACCCTTATTTTCGTTTAAAAATTGTGGTATGATTTGTGTTTCTATTTCCCAAGTCGCTGTCATACTTACCTCCCCCTTAATCATAATTGTATTATAACACATTAAAAACAAAAATCAACTCAAAAGAGGTAATCTTTTTAACTCAAAAAGGTTAATATAAAAATATATTACTGAGTTGGGGTGATTATACTGAATATTGGCGAAGCAGTAAAATTGCGAATTGCAGATTTATGTATGCAGCGAAATATAACTATAAATAAGCTTGCTACCATAAGTGGTGTAACTCAATCAACGTTAAACAATATTACAGGTGGTAGAAACAAAGGAACCAATATATCAACAATTAAAAAGTTGTGCGATGGCTTAGACATAACTATACAAGAATTTTTTGATTCGGATGTTTTTAACGGCTTAGAACAAGAAATAAAGTAAAAGACACTGCTGAATTCAGCAGTGTCTTTATTTTTTTACTTAACTATAAATTTTAAAATATCTTCGGTCACTTGCTCACGGCAGGTGTCATTATGTATTTCGTGGCGGCAGTTTTCGTAAAGAAACATAGAAAGATCGGTTTTTCCTGATGATTTGTAATTATCATAAACTTGTTTTACGCCTTTACCATAATTACCAACGGGGTCCATATCACCGGCAATTAGTAATATTGGTAAATCTTTTTTTGTTGTTTTAAAACACTTTTTTTGATTGCAGAGTTTTAAAAGTGTCATAAGATCCTGCATCGCCGATACAGTGAAATGGAAGGTGCAATACTTATCTTTAGCATATTTTTTGATTATATCTCGGTCTTTGGTGAGCCATTCATATTTTGTTTCGCCTTCAAAACGCTTGTTATATGAACCAAAAGCAATATTTTCTAAAAAAGGTGATATAGCGCGCTCGCCACGAAAATACTTTATAATACTGCAAAGAATTAGTCCTGCGTCTGCTGCCGGATTGCTACCTGCCGTGCCGCAACAAATGTATTTATCGGCAAGGTCATTGTAACGCGATACGGCTATACGTGTAATAAACGAACCCATACTGTGCCCCATCAAAACATAGGGCAAATCAGGGTAGTCTTTTTTTATACTATCAGCAAAAAGTTTTACGTCATCTACCATATAACTCCAACCGTCTTTTCGCGCTATAAAGCCTAAATCTGCTTCTTGCGCGGTGTTTCCGTGCCCTAAGTTGTCAAAACCAACACAAAGATAACCTGCACTTGCAATAGCAGAAAACAACGGGTCATACCGATTAATATATTCAGTCATACCGTGCACAAGGTGAAAAATACCGCTGATTTTGCCATTTGGAATGTACATAATGCCCGAAAGAGTATTGGTTTGGTCACTTGATAAAATCTTTTTGTCAACTACCGTAAAATTCATAGTTTTTCCTCCTTTGTGAAAGAGATGGTGCTTTTGATAGCACGATTCCACCCTTGTAAGCTTTTTTGCCGTTTAGCCTCAGACATATTTGGTGTAAAGGTCATAGCGGTAGAATTAATGCAGGTGTTTTTTTGGTCGATAATACCCGCAGTAATACCTGCAAGTAATGCGGCACCCAGAGCGGTTGCCTCGGAATTATTGGGGCATATTACATTTGTATTTGATATATCGGCCTGAAACTGCATTAAAAATCGGTTTCTAGCGGCGCCTCCGTCGGCTTTAAGACTTTTAACCGTAACACCGGCATCGTTTTGCATGGCTGTGATAAGGTCGTTTGTCTGGTATGCAATTGATTCGAGCGCAGCTCTGATAATATGATTTTTTCCTGCTCCTCGGGTTAGTCCACATATAGTACCTTTAGCGTACATATCCCAGTAAGGAGCTCCAAGTCCTGCGAAGGCGGGTACGATATATACCCCAGCGCTGTCTTCTACTGAGTTGGCGCAAGCCTCGCTTTCGGCGGCATTTTCAATAAGGTTAAGTTCGTCGCGCAACCACTGTATAACAGCGCCACCAATAAACACACTGCCTTCAAGTGCGTATTCCACCGCTTGTTTTTCGGTTGTTGCGGCAATGGTAGTAAGCAACTCATTCTGGCTTTTAACAGCAGTGTTTCCTGTATTCATAAGTAAAAAACAGCCTGTGCCATAGGTGTTTTTGACATCACCTTTGTTTACACAATGCTGACCAAACAGGGCTGACTGCTGATCACCTGCCACACCACATACAGTAAGTTGTGCGCCCATAATGTCAATTTTACCGTAAATGCTTCCGCTTTTTTTAACGGTAGGTAGCATACTTTCTGGAATATCGAAAATATCTAACAGTTTTTTGTCCCAACACAAATTATGTATATCATAAAGCATTGTGCGTGAGGCATTTGTTTGGTCGGTAGCATAAATTTTACCGTTTGATAATTTCCACATAAGCCAAGTGTCAATGGTACCGAAAAGCAGTTCTCCGCGGTTTGCAGCTTCACGCGCACCGGTAACGTTATCAAGAATCCATTTTATTTTTGTAGCACTGAAATAGGCATCTATTTTAAGACCGGTTGTGTTTGCGATATATTCTTCAAGCCCAAGGGATTTTAGTTTTTCACAAAGAGGCGCTGTGCGTCGGCATTGCCACACAATAGCGTTATATATAGGTTCTCCTGTGAGTTTATTCCATACCACAACAGTTTCACGCTGATTTGTAATTCCTACGCAAGAGATTTCTTCAGGTTTGATACCGGATTTTATTATACACTCGGTTATTGCAGAATATTGCGCTGATAAAATTTCAATTGGATCATGTTCTACAAAAGATGGGGCAGGGTATATTTGAGTGAATTCGTTCTGCGCAAGTGATATAACATTACCGTATTGGTCAAAAACAATAGCTCTGGCGCTCGTTGTACCTTCATCAAGAGTGAGAATATATTTTTTCAAAATAAAAACCCTTTCTAACAAAAAAGGCAGCAATACCCCTTGGTATTACTGCCCTTTTTTTATTCTTATAACACGGCTAGAAACACCGCAAACAAGTTCATAATTTATAGTGCCTATCATATCGGCAAACTTTTCGACTGCAAGTTCTTTACCCCAAAGCAAAACCTCATCACCGCGTTTTACGTTATCGATATTTGTAACATCGACGCAAAATTGGTCCATACAAACGCGACCGATAATCTTGGCAGGACATCCGTTAATTAAAACGTGAGCCTTATTTGAAAGTAATCTTGGGTAACCGTCGGCATAACCGGCGCTTATAGTGGCAACGGTCATATCTTTTTGCGCTGTAAAGGTTCTGCCGTAACTTACGGTATCGCCTTTGCGTATGGTTTTAACCTGAGATACGATTGATTTAAACTGCATAACAGGCATTAAATCGTACGGTAAGTCAAGGTCGGATGACGGGGTAAGACCGTAAAGAATAATACCCGCTCGGCACATATCAAAGTGCTTGTCATCATCTATAAGAAGCGCCGCCGAATTGCAACAATGACTTATTGGTACTGTAAGTCCACTTGACTTTAGCAGTTTAACAGCCTTTTCAAAACGTGTGTATTGCGAGTCGGTAAAGCCGTCTTCCTGAGCCTCAGTTCTATCTGATACGGCAAAGTGGGTAAACACACCCTCTAACGCAAAACCGTCAAGTTTTGCCGCAACTATGGCATCGTTTATACCGCATAAATCTTCATTTCTACAGTCGAAACCGATGCGAGACATACCCGTGTCAAGTTTAAGGTGAATTTTTATGGTTGCGTTTATGCGTTTGGCTTCGTCAGATAACTCACGCGCATAATCTAAAGAATATATGCATTGTGAAATATTGTGCTTTTGTAGCTCCTCCGTAAATTCGCAAGGGGTATAGCCTAAAATCAAAATTGGTTTTGTAATGCCCAGTTCGCGAAGCTTAATAGCTTCATTAATATTAGACACAGCAAAACTATCAGCGCCCGCGTTTTGCAAAACAGGCGCTACAATATCTACACCGTGACCATAAGCATTAGCCTTTACAACTGCACAAACGGGTGTGTTTGTAGCTTTTTTTATAATATTAAAATTATGTACAAGGGCGTCGGTATCTATCTCAACCCAGGTTCTACGCAAAAAGTCCACTTGTTTCACCTCATTTTGTTTACAATTTTATCAGATATAGGAATAGATATAAAACTTAATATTAACCAAAAAAACGAATACAAAGCGCAAATTTGTCCGCATAGGTTAAAAGGCATATGACTGTAGTCCCAAACCTTGCGCTTTAAAATAATGTTAAATAACAAGCCAAATATAAATTCAACGGTGGTAATAAACGCACTGCCGACAAGCGCTTTTACAAAAAGACAAGATTTTTTAAAGTGTTTTGATATTTTAGAAAGCCCTAAAAAAGATATTCCGCCTGCAATCATCATAGACCAGTGTGTGCGCCCGCGCCACAATATTTCTATAACAGCGTAACATATACCGCCAATAAAAAACATTATTAAATTACATTTTTTGTTTTTCAAGATTATCACCAAAGTTATTTTTTGGTGACAAAAAGGCAATTATACATTAAATCTGAAAAGAACTATATCTCCATCATTCATAACATATTCTTTGCCCTCGCTACGAACAAGACCCTTTTCTTTGGCGGTTACCATATTACCGCCACAAGCCATAAAGTCGTCATAGGCTATAACCTCGGCGCGAATAAAGCCACGCTCAAAGTCGGTATGGATTTTGCCTGCCGCCTGAGGCGCTTTGGTACCGCGCTCAATGGTCCAGGCTCTTACTTCAGGTTTGCCTGCAGTAAGGTAAGATATAAGACCTAAAAGGCTGTAACATTTTTGAATCATACGGTCAAGACCCGAACGTTCAAGACCCAAATCTTCTAAAAACATTGTCTTTTCGTCTGCCTCTAAACCTGCAAGTTCAGATTCAAGCGCTGCGCAAATTGGCAGTATTTCAGCATTTTCTTTTGCGGCGGCTTCCTTTACCGCGTTATAGCCCGGGTTTGAGTCAATACCGTTTCTGAAATCGTCTTCACTCATATTGCAAGCATAAATAACGGGCTTTGCTGAAAGCAGGGAGGTGGTTTCAAGAACTTCCTTTTCGGTATCACTTGTAATTTCAACCGAACGCGCGGGTAGACCCTCTTCAAGATGAGAGATAAGTCGCTTTAAAAAGTCAACCTCTGACTGCATAGATTTGTCGCCCTTAAGCGCTTTTGTAGCCTTGTCAAGACGGCGCTGAGCAATTTCAATATCAGAGAGTATAAGTTCAAGATTTATAGTTTCTATATCACGCAGTGGGTCAACCGAACCTTCTACGTGAATAATGTCGGTGCTTTCAAAACAGCGAACCACGTGAACTACGGCATCAACCTCACGAATATTGCTTAAAAACTTGTTACCAAGACCTTCGCCCTTTGATGCGCCTTTTACAAGACCTGCAATATCAACAAATTCAATTACCGCAGGGGTGAATTTGTCAGGGTTATAAATCTCGGCTAATTTTTCAAGACGCGCATCAGGAACACTTACCATACCAACGTTTGGTTCAATAGTGCAAAAAGGGTAGTTTGCTGACTGTGCGCCTGCGTTTGTTATTGCATTAAAAAGGGTTGATTTGCCAACGTTTGGCAACCCTACCATACCTAATTTCATAATCTAAAATCTCCTTAAAATTGGTAAATACCACCCCTTATTATATCGCAATGTGATATAATTTTCAATAGCATTTACTTAATTTATTACAAAGAAAAAACTTGGTGTTTTAAAACCCCAAGTCTTTTACTGCTTTTTAATTAAAAACCAAAGCACCGTTAAAATCTGCAAAACGGCGGCAACGATAAATATAAGATGTATTTTTGGTTGGTTGACAAGCGAATTTACAGTTAACATAATGCAAAATGCTACCGACCAGATAAGCGCGGAAATCGATGCAAAAATGTGTATCTTTTTCCACCAGATGCAAGAAAAAACAATGCCCACAATAGCGCTGATGGGTATAGCGTAAATATAAAGTAGCCACCAGTTATAAACATTAGGTAAGATAAGTTCAAAAAGGAAGAAAAGTATTGTTGCAACAAGCCAAGCAAGTCCTATTGAAAGAATAGTGATTATGATTTTGTTGCGTGTGGTCATAAGCTTGCGACGAGGCTTTTCGGCAAGCAAATCGTTGGCGGTAAGACCAAATATTTCGGCAAGCTGCACAGTAACGGTAAGGTCTGGCAGTCCGTCGCCACGCTCCCATTTAGAGATTGATTTATCAGAGTAACTAAGCCTTTCGGCAAGTTCGCTTTGGGTAAGACCTAAAGCCTTGCGGTAATGCGTTAGGTTTCTTGCAAAATTTTCTCTTAGCTTTTCTTCACTTACAGCCACGCGGTTCACTTCCTTTAATAAGATTTTACACAATCATTATATATTATTTTTTCATTTTGTTCAATAACAAATTGTGAATTTTTAATACTCTATTTGCATTTGCCAAAGAAAAGCATCTATGCTATAATACAATTAGTTAATAATTTTGTTTGGAGTACCAATATGATAAAAATTAAAATTACTGTAGTAAAAAAAGCGCAATATGACGATTTGATTGAAAAATATGAAAATCCTATAGAGCACGCTTGTGATTTGAAAGAGGGGCAGGTATTTATTTGTGACGGATGGCAAAAGCCGTCTGGATTTTGCGACAGCGCGTGGGAAAGCCTTTCGCCCTTTGTAATGGCACTTGCCCACGGCGGCGGAAATTTTTACGACGGATGGATGAAAAATCCAAAATCTGCAATGCTTTCTTGTAATGATGGTTTCAGACCCGTAAGCTTTTACGTTGAAGTTTGTGAGTAGAGGTGAATATTATGTTTAAATTTGTATGTTATCCTAAATGTACCACCTGCCAAAAAGCAGAAAAATGGCTTAAAGAAAATAATGTTGATTATGAGATTAGAAACATTAAAATCAACAACCCAAACCTTGATGAACTTACCGATTGGTATAACAAAAGTAACCTACCGCTTAAAAAGTTTTTTAACACAAGTGGTTTGCTTTATAAATCATTAGATCTTAAAAACAAATTGCCACAAATGAGCCAAGACGATATGTTAAAACTTTTAGCCAGTGATGGTATGCTGGTTAAAAGACCAATACTAATAGGTGATGAATTTGTGCTTGTCGGGTTTAAAGAACTCCAGTGGAAAGAAAAGTTAAAATGACATATTGACAATGCTTATATGCGGGACTATAATGTAGTTGCATAATTAATGCACTTGAAATGAGGAGGTTTTTATATGAAAAAGAAATTGATGGTTTTAAGTTTGGCTTTGTTAATGCTGTTGTGCTTTTGCGGTTGCAAATCCGCACCGGACAATTTCTCTGTTGAAAGTTTAGTAGTTGATACCGGCGAAACTGCTAATGATGAAATCGAAAGCGCGGTTGTCAATTCAGAGTCTGAGATAACCAACTCTGATACAACAAACTCTAACGCAGTAGATTCTAACACAACAACTTCTATCACTACTAACTCGCAAGTGACATCTTCTCAAAGCGTAACAAGTAACGAAAATTCTACCAAGCCAAAATATGAAACGGTAGATCTTGATACCACTCCGGTGGCAACAGATAAAATTTATAAGTGTGACGGAAAATTAACCATAAACTTCCAACTTTCACAGTCGGGTTATTTTAGTTTATTGGCTTATGATGCAACCGACTATGTTGACGATATCGAAGAATACCCTATACCTAAGGTAACCTTTTATGATGGAAAGGGCAAAGTTCTTTATAAAGATGTTTCTATTGAAAACGGTTTTATGAAAAAACACCTGTTTAAAAAAGGAACCTTAACAGCTGAAATCACATTTAAGGGAAATACCAAAAAGATGAAACAAGCGGGTCTTTATTGGGCATTTGGAGCGGATTCTGAAAAAGCGGTTGCGCTCAAAGAGGGGAAGAGTTTTGCCACCAAGGCAGGTCGCGACGGCGAGAGTCGTTTTACCTTTGAAGCAAAACAATCAGGTCTTTATAGATTTACTTGCGCCGAGGGCGCTGTTTGGGAGAGCGACTGCAGTTTTGAGGTTATTAATGCCAAGAAAAAATCGGTGGCAGGCTCACTTATGATTCACGGGACAGAATGGACTTCTCGCTCGGTTTTCTTGCAAAAGGGAAGTTATGACGTTGTTGTTAGTGGGATTCAAAAGGTTGCAACCTGCAAAGTGGAATTAACTGATAGCGTTAAAAAACTGACAATTGCAGGTAGCGATACTGCCAAAGCGCCAACAACCATCGGTTTTAGTAATGAGCTTCCTCAAAGCCAAAAGGCAACATTTGAGGTAAAGAATAAAACTAAACTGTGGGTTAACGCAAGTGGAAGCAACGCTTATTATGACAGCGAACAACCCTTTACTATGGTAGTGACAGACGAAAGTGGAAAAATCATTGCCGAGGAGGATGCCGAAGGCTTTGCAGTAGTAAAACTAAAAGGTCTTAGCGGAAAGATTACGGTAGAGATAAGCGATGTAGGAAACGGAATAGTTTCTTTGACGCTAGAATAACAAAAAAGCACTTGAATTAAAAAGTTCAAGTGCTTTTTTAATGCAGAAACTCACGGGTCAAGAGTCCACAGCGACAAAATCCTTTAAAACAAAAAATTACCGAACTGAACCCAAAGGTCCAATTCGGTAATTGGTCGGGGTGCTCTTATAGGACTTTTCTGTAAAGCCGCATAAATACTAGGTTTTTCGCAGCCATAAACAGTACATATCCTTTGATTACTATGAAATTTTACTATTGCTTTGAATTTGAAATATATTATTGTGGACGATTTGGGACTGCTAATTGATCGATATAATTGTTAATAAAATTAATACACGCTTCGACAAAATAGTACTTAAAATTCTCATATTGCAATGTAGTTTCAAAGTGATATGTAACTAATTGTTTTGATTCATTTGCATATGTGTTTTTAGATAGTAGAGGTTCTTTTGTTTCTATATGTGTCAACCATATAGAGTCGTTGTCATATGCAAAAAATTGCAGTTCCCAATAATTACCCTCATGTACAACCATATCTCGCATTGCTTTTATTATTGATAAAATGTCATCAATTGAAAGATCAAAACTTTCATCAATTTCTATGCCATTTTCTGAATGCTCAATAAAGGAAAGAGAAAATTTGTCCAAAATATGCTTTTTTCCTTCTTTGCTAAAAAATGTTGCA
Source organism: Clostridia bacterium (assembly GCA_017516965.1). Classification (GTDB taxonomy): domain Bacteria; phylum Bacillota; class Clostridia; order Oscillospirales; family Acutalibacteraceae; genus UBA737. The sequence goes on along the minus strand of JAFXAP010000015.1, from coordinate 109,877 downwards.
AAAGAGCTGTAAAATGCTGTTGTTTTCATATCTGATAGTTTAGCTAAAGATTCCATACAGCACTTTAGAAATAGCATTCGTAACCCATCTCTTGCAGGACGAATTTTATCAATTTCAGTAGCTAACGTTACAAAACGTTGTACTTGAAAAAGCATTTGCCTTGGTTTTCTATCGTTCCAATCGAATTTAAAAATACGGTTGATAAACAAATCTAAACTTTCTTCGTTAGAAAAGTACGGAAAATAGAACTCCTTGGTTTCTAATAAATACTTTTCTTCTAATTGTGTTAAAGTATTCTGCATAATTCACCTTTTCAACAATTACTATTTGCCTTTATTTTTTCTACAAATAGGGCAACCTCGACCTTTGTTTCTATTTGCTATTATGGCTTGCCACTCGTGTCCTTTACTGCATTTCCACCAGACTTTTTTATTGCTGTTAGGTAATACATCCATAGGTGTTAATCCGTCATTTTTTTCATAATTCCATTCGTTTGCTAAAGTTGGATTAACCGTTTGCAAATCATTTTTACCTTTAACGGCAAATCGCCCCGCACAATAAGGGCATCCGCTTCCATTGTTTCTATGATTTATGGTAGCTTGCCACTCGTGACCTTTGCTACATTTCCACCAGACTTTTTTATGACTATTAGGCGATACATTCATAGGTGTTAATCTATTATTCTTTTCATAATTCCATTCGTTTGCTAAAGCTGGATTAACTGTTTGCAAATCATTATAGCCTTTTAAGACTTTTTGACCTGAACAATATGGGCATCCATGCCAGTTATTTCTACTTGCAATTATCGCTTGCCATTCGTGTCCTTTGCTACACTTCCACCATACTTTTTTATTGCTATTCTCTGCAAAATGTTCCGGTTTTAAATTTCCATTCTTTTCATAATTCCATTCTTTTGCTATTTCCGGACTGGAAAACAAAAGAGAACTTTCTTTTTCTGTATATTCTCGCAAATTTTCTATGGCAATACTATCTCTTTCCAAGTCAACATCAACACTAGTTCCAATTATTTCGCTTAAAATTTCTTCAAGTATTATGGGTAAATCTTTTTGATTTTCTTGAACAACGTAATCTATAGAGCTGTCATTCAGGAGTGGCAAACCTTCTCTTATCCTATATAGTTTGATTTCGTCTTTTTGACACTTTAGATTTTTTTCTAAATCTTTTTTTGTTTTGTTTTTGTGCCAAAAATAACCATCATATTCAATAGCAGTTTTTTTGGATGGGATATAAATGTCTAATTCGTAACCTTGTCCTCTGTATGAGTGCATTACATCTAATCCATATTTTTTCAGATAATATACAATTGCATATTCGGGAAAAGATGTTTGCCGTTCAGAATTACAAACTGGGCATCCACGCCCTTTATTTCTATTGGCTATTGCTGCCTGCCACTCGTGCCCTTTGGTGCATTTCCACCAGACTTTTTGTCCACTACTTGCAGTAAAATTTTCTGGGCTTAAATCGCCGTTCTTTTCGTGATTCCACTCTTTTGCTAAAGTGGGGTTGACTGTTTCTAAATCATTTTCGCCTTTAACGGCGTATCGACCCGAGCAATATGGACATCCGACCCCATTGTTTCTATGTTCAATTCGTGCTTGCCACTCGTGACCTTTACTACACTTCCACCATACTTTTTTATTGCTGTTAGGCATTATGTCTAAGGGTGTTAATCCATCATTTTTTTCATAATCCCATTCGTTTGCTAAAATAGGATTAACTGTTTGTAAATCGTTATAGCCTATTAAGACTTTTTGCCCCGCACAATAAGGGCATCCGCGGCCATTAATTCTATTGGCTATCGTAGCTTCCCACTGGTGTCCTTTTGCACATTTCCACCACACTTTTCTTCCGCTACCGCAAGTCACTTTTTGGGGAGCTAATCCAAGGTCTTTGTTTTTCTCCCAATCCCATTCTGCCATCAGTTCGGCATTATCAATTATATATTTCTTTTCTGCCATAACTTCGGCACCTCGCTTTTAAAATTATTACTTATAAATTATATCATAAAATTTTCCAATAGTAAACATGCACTGTTTTATGATAGCAACAAACAAGAAAGGAGTGATGTTACTTGTTTGTTTAATAATTTTGAATCAGCAAAAAGCACCTGGAGAATGTGAAAACGCATAAACTAGCGCAAAAAAGAAAATGCCGAAATCGGCATTTTGCGAAATTTTATAAATTAGTCTGCGAAGCAGACACCGAACTTCTTCACTATTCACTATTACTTATTACTTCCAAAAATCCTCTATCAAAAAATGCAGAGAATAGTGAAGAGTGAAAAGTGAAGAGTGAAAAAGTAAAAATCCCCATTCTTACGAATGAGGATTTTTGGTCCGAGTGACAGGACTTGAACCTGCGGCCTCTTGACCCCCAGTCAAGCGCGCTACCAGCTGCGCCACACCCGGATAGATGTGATTTAATTTATAATGATGTTTTACTCTGGACCCCGTAAAGCCAAGCATCCAGCTGCGCCACACCCGGATAGATGTGATTTAATTTATAATGATGTTTTGCTCTGGACCCCGCAAAGCCAAGCATCCAGCTGCGCCACACCCAGAAATTTTCAATTCTCAATTATTTTTGCCTGACCGTGATATTATACAACGGTCAGGCAAAATTGTCAACATTTTTTTAAGTTAAATATTAGTCAGCAAAGCCTGATTCTACCAACTCTACAAGGCCTGCCATAGCGTCAGCTTCATCACTGCCGTCGCAAATAATTTTAATGCTTGTGCCACCGATAATACCAAGGGAAAGAACACCAAGCAAACTTTTTGCATTTACCTTTCTTTCATCCTTTTCAACCCAGATAGATGACTTAAACTCGTTTGCCTTCTGGATGAAGAAGGTTGCGGGGCGGGCATGAAGACCAACTTGATTTTGAATTACTACGTCTTTAACACACATTTCAAAAAACTCCTCGAAAAAAAGTAAATGTTTAATATAATAACAAAAAATAAACTTTGCTACAATAGTATTATACCACATTCAATGCAGTAGTCAATCATTTGTTAAAAAGTTCTAATAATTATCCAACTTTTTAGACAATTTAGATGTCAAATTTGGTCAAAATGATAATAAATTATTCGACATTTTTGCCTTTGCGTTTTTTATCGGGTTCAAGACCTAAAAGTTTGCGGTCAAGTTTATCAAGTTCTACTTTTTCAAACATTTCAGGACGCAGTTCTCGAGTGATTTCAAGTGACTGCTTCCTACGCCATTTTGCAATTTCGGCATGGTTGCCTGAAAGCAAAACTTCGGGCACTTCGCGTCCGTTCCAAACAGCAGGGCGGGTATATTGTGGGTATTCTAGCAAACCTGAAAAATGACTTTCATCCTCGAAACACAGGTCATCCGAAAGCACCCCCGGCAACATTCGGCAAACAGCATCTGCAAGGCAAAGGGCAGGTAACTCTCCACCGGTGAGTACAAAATCACCAAGCGAGATTTGTTCGTCGACAATCTCTTCAAGCACACGCTCGTCAACGCCTTCATAATGACCGCAAAGCAAAACGATATGGTCAAGCTTTGACAACTCTACAACCTTTTTTTGTGTAAGCGTTGTACCCTTTGGCGATAAATATATAAGATGGGGCTTTGGTTCACCCTCGCTATAAAGGCTTTTATAGCAATTATAAATCGGCTCTGCCGCCATAACCATACCCATACCGCCGCCGTAGGGCATATCATCAACCTTGTTGTGCTTATTGTTTGCAAAGTCGCGTATATTATGACACGCAAGTTCTACCTTTTGCGCCTTTCTTGCGCGACCGATAATGCTTTCACTAAGCACCGTCTCGCACATTTCGGGGAACAGGGTAAGTATATCAATCTTCATCGTCAAAAATCCCCTTTAATGGTCTTATCAGCACCTTGTCGGCGCTGATGTCAACGTTCACAATTACGTCGGGTATTGCAGGCACAAGATATTCTTTATCGCTCGATTTTATATGCCACACGTCATTAGCGCCTGTAGGCGAGACCTCTGAAAGTGTACCCAACAGTTGATTTGAGTCGGCATCAAAAACCTGAGCGCCTATAATCTCGCTTACAAAGTATCTACCCTCGGGAAGATGAGCGTCGTCACGCTTGATATAAAGCACCTGATTTCTTAAACCTTCGGCCAACTCAATGCTGTCAATACCCTTGACAGCGGCAATAATCACGTTGCCGTGCGGTGTGATTTTGTTAAGTTCAATTTGAGTTTTGCCATTATCAAGATAAAACTTTTTAAACTGTGTCAAAAACTCGCCGTCATCCGACCAAGGCTGAATACGCACCATACCTCGCACACCGTGTGTGCCAACGAATTTTCCTATTTCTAAAAATTCTTTTTTCATTTTTTCACCTTTATTATATGTAAAAACCCCCGAAAATGCGGGGGTTTGATTAGCCTTTTAGCTCGTCTGGTGACGAGCGTAAAATTAGTCGATTTCTACAACGATTTTTTCGTGAGCGCGGTTAGCAGCGGCACGCATAACGGTGCGGATTGCCTTAGCAATACGACCCTGCTTGCCGATAACTCTACCCATATCATCCTCTGCTACGTGAAGATGATAAACAACAACGCCCTCTTCGTTGGGTTCGTCAACTGTTGCGGTTACCGCATCGGGATTTTCTACAAGTCCAGATGCAATGGTAATAAGAAGTTCTTTCATAATAACTCTTTCCAATCTAAGAATTAAAGAACGCCGTTCTTTTTAAGCAAAGCTTTAACAGTGTCGGTAGGTTGAGCGCCGTTGCCGATCCACTTCTTTGCCTTTTCAGCGTCAATGTTTACGATTGCAGGTTCCTTAGTAGGATCAAAGTAACCGATTTCTTCGATGAAACGGCCATCACGTGGGTAACGTGAATCTGCAACTACAACACGGTAGAAAGGAGCCTTTTTAGCGCCCATTCTGCGAAGTCTGATTTTTACTGCCATTTTACTGCACCTCCATAAAAAGATTATATATGTCATTTAAAAGAGATAACTCTTAAAAACCTATGTTGTTAAATTGGTTTGGGTTAAAACCGCGCATCATACGTTTTTTACCCTTGCCATTCATTTGTTTGAACATTTTTTTCATTTGTTCATACTGCTTGATAAGTCGGTTAACGTCCTCAACCGTTTGTCCGCAACCTGCCGCAATTCTACGACGGCGAGAAGCGTTAAGAATTTCGGGTTTGCGACGCTCTTTTGCGGTCATTGACTGAATGATAGCCTCAATTCTTAGCAGTTGACGGTCATCTACGTCAACGTCGCGTAACTGTTTTTCCATACCCGGAAGCATAGAAAGTACACTTTTTAAACTGCCCATTTTTTTGATTTGCTGAAACTGGTCAAGCAAATCGTTCATATCAAAGCGGTTTTCGGCAAGTTTTTGAGCGGCTTCCTCGGCTTTTTTTTGGTCAAGCTGTTGCTCGGCGCGTTCAATGAGCGAGAGCATATCACCCATACCAAGAATACGACTTGCCATACGCTCGGGGTGGAACTCTTCAAGCTGGTCGAGTTTTTCTCCCACACCTGCAAACATAATTGGTTTGCCTGTAACAGCCTTAACCGACAGCGCCGCACCGCCACGGGTGTCACCATCGAGTTTTGTAAGTATGATGCCGTCAATTTCGAGTATATCATTAAAAGACTTAGCAATATTAACTGCATCCTGACCTATCATTGAGTCAACTACAAGCAGGATGTTATTAACCTCAACGCACTCGGTAATGCGCTTAAGTTCTTGCATAAGTTCTTCATCAACGTGCAGTCGACCTGCGGTATCTAATATAACATAGTCGTGACCGTAATCGCGAGCGTGCTTTATAGCCTCGGTGGCTATTTTTTCAGGTTTTTCGGTGCCCATTTCAAAAACGGGGGTGTCAACCTGACTGCCTACAACCTTTAACTGCTCTATAGCGGCGGGTCGATATATATCACAAGCTACAAGCATAGGTCTGTGACCCTTTGCTTTAAGGTGTTTTGCAAGTTTTGCGCTGTGTGTGGTTTTACCCGAACCCTGAAGACCGCACATCATAATAACGGTTGGTATTTTAGATGCGGTTTTAAGACGGGCTTGTTCACTACCCATTAAAGCGGTTAACTCTTCGTTAACTATTTTAATAACCATTTGTGGCGCGGTAAGGCTTTCCATAACGTTTGCGCCAATGCATTTTTCGGTAACGGTGGTGGTGAACTGCTTGGCAACTTTATAGTTAACGTCGGCTTCAAGAAGCGCCAGTCGCACCTCGCGCATAGCCTCTTTTACGTCGCTTTCGGTAAGACGGCCTTTGCTACGCAATTTTTTAAACACGCCGCCTAATTTATCGGTAAGACTTGAAAATGCCAATTTGTTCACCTCGCTATCGTTAATTTATTTTAAGTTAGAATTTGTTTGCTATATCTTTAATAATCTCTAATTTTTCACGGTCAGGCTTGTCGCTTTCAAGAACGCTTTGAAGTGATAAAACATTATGGCACCAGCCACATTCTTCCTCATATTTTTTAAGTTGTAGCTCTCCGCGCTTTATAAGGTCGCGCACACCCTGACGTGTGATATGCTCGTTCTCGGCAATTTCGCTGAGCGACAAATCTTCATTATAATAATGATGTAAAAGGTTTCGCTGTTTTTCACTTAAAAAAGGACCGTAAAAATCAAGTAGGGTACTAACGTTTAAGTCTTTTGCCATAATCCGCACCCCTTGTAAAGTTTTTTGCTTTACAGCAAGAGTGATTATAACACAAGTGAGTGTGTCTGTCAAGTTTTTTTCTTTACATTTTTATTATTGAAAAAATTTATATTACACTATATAATATATATAGGTGATTTTTAATGTCGAATTTTAAAAAAATATTAGCCGTATGCCTTTGCGCGCTGTTATGTTTTGGCGCGCTTAGTGGTTGCGGTGAAAAATATAAAGAGGCAATAATATATTTTGAACTTTTAGAGCCGCCAAAAACCCTTGACCCACAAACCGCCCAAAGTGATAGTGAACTACTTATTGTTCGCAACATATATGAGGGTCTGATGCGTGAAGACAGTAGCGGTAATATAATGGGCGGAGTTAGTGAAAGCTATAGTTATGAAAACCTTACATATACCTTTAAGTTAAGGGATGACGCTGTGTGGAGTAACGGGGAAAAACTAACGGCATATGATTTTGAATACGGTTTGCGCCGCGCGGTTGATCCCAAAATTAAAGCGCCTTTTGCAAGCAGACTTTTTAGCATAAAAAATGCCGAGCAAATAGCAAACGGCAGCGCCGATAAATCAACACTGGGCGTTAAGGCGCTGGATGATACAACGCTTGTTATAACACTTTGTAAAAAAGACAAAAACTTTTTAAAAACGCTTACCACTTCGGTTACAATGCCTTGTAATGAAAAGTTTTTTGAAGAGAGTATCGGTAAATACGGACTTGATAAAGACTGTATAATTTCTAACGGTAGTTATCGTATTTCTAAGTGGAACAAAGAAGAGTTTGGCATAAGAATTTATAAAAACGAAGAATACACAGGTGTGTTTGAGGCGCAAAATGCCGCAGTTTTTATAAGTTGTATGGATGACGAAAAGCAGGTGTCACGCCTTAATGACGGCGACAACGATATGGCATATATATCTTGCGGTGAGGTGTCTAGCGCCAAAAGTGGCGGTTTTGCAATTCAAAGCGTTCAAAACATTTGTTGGTTGCTTAAAATAAGCCCCGAGTTTAATGGTGAGGTGCGTCGCGCTTTTGCTCTTGCTTTTGATAACAGTGTCTATTCTGACGCATTAATAGACGGCTTTGCTACAGCAAAATCAATTTACCCTCAAATACTTGGCGCGTCTGCTGATAACGTTGGCATTACGGATTACAATATCGAGGCGGCAAAGTCGGTTATGTCAGAGCAAATTGCCGAAATGCAAGACAAAAAGTTTCCGCAATCAACCCTTTATTACTATGACACCGACGGTTCAAAGGAACTTGCTACCGCAATAGTAGGGCATTGGCAACAAAACCTCAGCACGTTTATAAATATTGAGCCGTCTGTGAATTTGCCCGTGTTACAAAACGAACTTACAGAAAACACAGTTCCGTTTGCGCTATTTCCCGTATCGGCAAAAAGCGACAGTTTTAGCGAATATGCTAAAAATTTTGCGGCAATAAGCAAGGCTAATACCCCTCACAAATTGCAGGAGGAAATTCTTAAAGATAACATAATAATCCCTGTGGCATACCAAAGCACAAACATTGTCTACATACCGTCACTTGAAAACGTGATTGTAGAGGATGATAACGGGTATATAGATTTTTCATATATTATTAAACGATAAGAAAAAAGACGAAAGCAAAATTTGCTTTCGTCTTTTTGCGTCTTGTGAAATAAAAATTTATTCTTCACCAGCTGCCACAGCGGCTTCGGCTTCAGCCTGAATGTCAGGGTCATAAGAAAGAATAGGTTTAACGTCTTTGTGTTTAATCTTGCGGTCAACGTAGTTTTTGGTAATTTTAACTACAAGCGGCAACATAAAGAGAACACCAATAAGGTTAGGAATCATCATAAGACCGTTAAATGTATCTGAAATATCCCAAGCGAGTGATGAAGTGAGTACTGCGCCAAAGATAATTGTGCAAACGTGAATTATGCGGAAGATAATGGTTGTTTTTGCGCCAAAGAGATATTCCCAAGCCTTTGAGCCGTAGTGTGACCAACCAAGAACGGTTGTAAAGGCAAACAAGAACATTGCGATTGCTACAAAGCGCTGACCAATATTACCCCAGGGGAAGATTTCATTGAATGCGCCACCTACGAGTGTTGCATCGGTAAGACCTTCACGGATTTCACCGGTAACAACGTTGAAAACGCCGCCTTCAAGACCACCGGAGGTAAGAACAACCAAGGCTGTCATTGTGCAAACAACTATTGTGTCGGCAAACACTTCAAATATGCCCCACATACCCTGTTTAACAGGCTCTTTAATGCTTGAGTTAGAGTGTACCATAACAGAAGAACCAAGACCTGCTTCGTTAGAGAATACACCGCGTTTGAAACCATTGGTTATGGCAATTATTACACCGCCAATACCGCCGCCAACAAAGGCTTCGGGTTTGAATGCGTTTACAAAAATTGCTTTAAAAGCAGGCAAAATAGCGTCATAGTTAATACCGATAATAACAAGACTACCAACCACAAAAAGCACTACCATAAATGGTACAATTTTTTCAGCAACGTTTGCAATACGCTTAACACCGCCAAGTGTAATAACAGCGGTAAGCGCCATGATTAATACGCCTAAAAGAATTTCATAGAGCGAAACATCGCCAAACACATTGATTGATGAAAGCGCAGATACGTCAAATGCTGCAGATACGTTTGCAACAATCTTGTTAACCTGACCCATACTACCAATACCAAAGGATGCAAGCATTGCAAAGATGCAGAAAAGAACAGCAAGAACCTTGCCGAGCCATTTAAAACTGCACTTACCGTTTTTATCACTATATGTATAACCGCCAAGACCATCTTGTAGATAGTACATAGCGCCGCCCGACCATTCGTCGTTAGCGTTTTTACGACGGAAGTAAATACCCAATGCGTTTTCAGCATAGTTTGTCATCATTCCAAAGAAAGCGGCAACCCACATCCAAAAAACTGCGCCTGCGCCACCAATGCAAATTGCGGCGGCAACGCCGGCAATGTTACCGGTACCTACCGTTGCGGCAAGCGCGGTACAAAGCGCCTGAAAGGGAGAAATTGTACCCTTTTCTTTACGGTGCTTTAACACTTCTTTAGAAAACATACTACCAATTGTGTTTTTCCACCAATGAGCAAGGTGTGTTATTTGGAAAAACTTGGTGCAGCTGGTAACTATAATACCTGTACCAACCAAGAGCGCCAAGCCAAATATGCCCCATACAATACCATTGATGCTGCCGTTGATTTCGGCAATTTTGTCAAGAATCATTTTGACATCCCCTTATAAAAAATAATATAAAATAAAATCGGACTATGCAAAACGCATAATCCGACAAAAATAACAAAACACAAAAATTACCCCTAAAGGTAAAATTTAAAACTTTGTCCTTTTGCCTGAGAGATTTATGCAGTTACGCTTTGCCCCTTCGGCACCTGAATTTAATCAAGCTTCTCCAAAGTGCTATCCGCTTACGGTCCTCACCCAATGGGCACCTGAGAGTGTTACTCCTTCGGTCGACTTAAAAAGTCATTTCCCGCAAACATCATATAGCAAATATTAAATTTATGTTCACCATTATAACACTAAATTTTTAAAAATCAACCCTTTTATTTATAAAAATGCAATTTTTTTAAATACAACCGAATCGAATAATTATATGTAAATGGAAAAGATTAATAAATAATACAAATCAAAACACAGCATCTACATTTTTAAGTAGATGCTGTGTTTTATTATTATTATTCTTTATCTTCATTTATAATTGCGATTGCAAGGTCATTTAGTTGTATATCATCAACAGGACCTGGCGCACCTGACATAAGCTCAGCGCTTGTTGCAACCTTGGGGAATGCGATAACGTCACGAAGCGAGTCGCTTCCCGTCATAATCATACAAAGTCGGTCAAGACCAATTCCCATACCGCCGTGTGGTGGCGCGCCATAGCGGAAAGCGCCTGTAAGGAATCCAAATTTTTGCTCGGCTTCTTCATCACTAAGACCCAATGCTCTGAACATTTGCGCCTGTAACTCTGGGTCGGTAATACGTATTGAACCGCTTGAAAGCTCGGTGCCGTTAAGTACCAGGTCATACGCGTTTGCATATACCTTTTCAGGATTGCTTTCAAGGTAGGGAATGCACTCGTCAAGCGGAGAGGTAAATGGGTGATGCATAGCGTCCCAATTTTTTGTTTCTTCGTTATATTCAAAGAATGGAAACTCGGTAATCCACAAGAAATTATATTGATTTTCAGGAATGATATCAAGACGTTTCGCAACGGTTAAACGTAATGCGCCAAGTACCGACAGGGTAAGAGCCTTTTTATCGGCGACAATAAACACAACGTCGCCCTTTTCGGCACCTGTGCGGGTAAGGATTGCGTTCATTTCGTCTTCGGTCATAAACTTAGCAAAAGAGCAGGTGGGGGTGTCTTCTACCCAACGTATAAATGCAAGACCGCGAGCGCCAATGCCCTTTGCCTCTTCGGTGAGTTTGTCAATTTCTTTACGTGTGTATGTGTCAACCGCCGATTTTGCAGTAATAGCGCGAACAGTACCGCCGTTTTTAATCGTGTCAGCAAATACACCAAAACCGCAGTTTTCAACGATATCTGATATATCTTTAATCTTCATATCAAAGCGTGTGTCGGGTTTGTCAGAACCGTAGTCATTCATAGCGTCATCATAACGCATACGTGGCAGTGGGGTAGGAATTTCTACGTTTAGCACTTCACGGAACAAACGGCTTACATAACCTTCGGCAATTTGGAAAACATCATCACGCTCTACAAAAGACATTTCAAGGTCGATTTGTGTGAATTCAGGCTGACGGTCAGCGCGCAGGTCTTCGTCGCGGTAGCATCTTGCCAATTGCATATAGCGGTCAAAACCTGAAAGCATAAGAAGTTGCTTATACATTTGAGGTGACTGTGGAAGCGCAAAGAAGTTACCCTTGTGAATACGCGAGGGAACAAGATAGTCACGCGCACCCTCGGGTGTAGATTTAATAAGGGTTGGAGTTTCAAGCTCTATAAATCCGTTTTCATCAAAGTAGTCACGTGTTACCTTTGCAATCTTGTGACGCATTAAAATGTTCTTTTGTAAGTCGGCGCGTCTAAGGTCAAGATAACGATATTTAAGGCGCAAATCTTCTTTTGCGTTGCTGTTTTCAACAATTTCAAAAGGAGGTGTTTTTGATTCACCTAATACCTTAAGTTCAGTAACTTCAATTTCTATTTCACCGGTAGGAATTTCAGTATTAATGGAAGAACGCATACGCACATTGCCCTTTGCCATAACAACAAATTCTGAACGTAGCGCAAATGCCTTGTCGAATATTTCGCGGTCGGTGTTGTCGTCAAATGCTAACTGAACAATACCTGTGCGGTCACGCAAATCAACAAAGATAAGCGCGCCCAAATCACGTTGGCGCTGTACCCATCCGCAAACTACAACCTCTTTACCAGTTTCTTCTTTTGTAAGCGTACCGCAATAGTGGGTGCGCTTTAATCCGTTCATTCTATCGAGTTTCAAAAAAACACCTTCTATAATTTTTAAAGAATTGACTCTTCAAGTTGATTTAAAGCAGAGTCAAGCTTAATTTGCATAAATTGCTCACTAAAATTAACAAGACTAATCTCTTTTGTTTCGCCCGTAATCATATTTTTAATGTTGCATTTGCCTGTTTCAAGCTCGTTATCACCGATAACCATACTGTATAAAGCGCCGATTTTATCAGCGTATTTCATCTGAGCCTTAAGGCCTCTGCCACAAACATCACACTGCGCTTCAAATCCGTCTCGGCGAAGAGCGGTACAAAGAGAGGTAGCTTTAATAGCGGCGGCGTTACCCATAGGCGCGATATAGATATCGCATTTTTTAGCCTCGGGGAACTCGGTATTTTGATTTTGCAGGGCTAACATCAGTCTTTCGATACCCATACCAAAGCCGAGCGCTGCAACTTGTGGACCACCCATTTGAGATACAAGACCGTCATAGCGGCCACCACCGCAAACGGTGCTTTGAGCGCCAATGTCACCTGAAACAAACTCAAATACTGTTTTTGTGTAGTAATCGAGTCCGCGAACAATTTGTGGGTTAACGGTATATTTTATATCTGCGGCATCAAGGTGAGCCTTTACGCCGTCAAAGTGATCCTGACATTCGTCACACAAAAAGTCTATCACCTTTGGTGCATTTTCGGCAAGTGCTGAGCAAACGGGTGATTTGCAGTCAAGAATACGCATAGGATTGCGAGAAAGTCTGTCACGACAGGTTTCGCAGAGTGTATCGATATGTGATGCAAAATATTCACTTAGCGCTTTGTGGTAATTTTTTCGACACTGGGGGCATCCGATTGAGTTAATTTCAAGCGAAATGTTTTTAATTCCCACAGTTTGTAGCACCTGAAGACCAAGAGAAATAACCTCAGCATCTGCAGCAGGAGAAGCGGCGCCAAAGCATTCAACACCAAACTGGTGAAATTCGCGAAGACGACCTGCCTGAGGCTTTTCATAGCGGTAGCAACCGCCAACATAACAAACCTTTACAGGTAATGCGCCGTTTACAAGACCGTGTTCTATAACACTGCGAACAACACCTGCTGTAAGTTCGGGACGCAAGGTTATAGAGCGACCACCCTTATCATCAAAGGTGTACATTTCTTTTTGAACAACGTCGGTGGTGTCGCCAACACTACGCTGAAAAACTTCGGTATGCTCAAAGACGGGAACGCGTATCTCACGAAAACCGTAGAGTGATGCAATATCGAGCATTTTGCCCTCTACAAATTGAAATTTGTGAGAATCCGAGGGTAACATATCATTCGTGCCTTTTATGGCACGGTTAATTTCTGCCATTTTTTATAACTTCCTTATGTTTTTAAATTAAGAATTTTTTAGAATTTCGCGCCAATCAAGATCGCCACGCTCAAGACCGTGTATAAGCACCTCGGCTGTTGCAATATTGGTTGCAACAGGTATGTTGTGCACATCGCAAAGACGCAAAAGCGCCTGGTCATCAGGTTCGCTTGGCTTTGGATTAAGAGGATCACGGAAGAGTAATAAAAGGTCGATTTCATCACAACCAATGCGTGAAGCAATTTGTTGCGCGCCACCCTGAGCGCCTGCTAAGAAGTGGGTTATTTCAAGACCTGTAGATTCGGATACTGTTTTGCCTGTGGTACCTGTAGATACAAGGTTGTGTCGGCTTAAAACACCGCAATATGCAATGCAAAATTGCACCATAAGTTCTTTTTTTGCATCGTGTGCGATTAAAGCAATTGTCATTAAATTTGCCCCCTTATAAATACTTTAAATTATATTTTCTTAATTTTCGGCAGTCTTACGTTTTCACCGTTAAGTCTTTTGGCTATACGGTAAAGCGCCTTGAATGCCTTTGATTTTGTTGGTGTTTTGTGTGTAACGCTAAGCAACATTAGTTCTTTGCTTTGCGGAACAATACCTATTAGTCTAAATCCTGATATATCTATTATATCATCTATATTATTATATATTTTTTTCTTTATATATTCCGCATCAAAGCGGTTAATAATTAGTCTTGGGTCAAGCGCAGTTTTTGGTAAAGATGCGCAAACAGCAGTTGCATCACGAACTGACACAGGGTCAGGGTTGCATACCGTTAAAAACTGAACGTCGTCGCCAATTGCCGAATAAAGCGAAAAGTCAAGCCCTGCAGGAAAATCAAAAATTACAACATCATAAGATGATTTTACCTTGTTTGCAAATTCGGCTAAAGCTTCAAAAGAAATGTTTCCAATGCTTGAAGGGGCCGGAATAACATTTATATGAGAATTTGAGGGAAGGGAATAGATACCGTCTTCAATGGCTGTGCCGTTTAATATGTCGGAAAGATCAAATACAATCTTTTCATCAACACCTAAAAGCAGATCCAGACAACGAAGCCCCTCGTCCATATCAACAAGTAAAACGCTTTTATTTAATTTTGAAAAAGCAAGGGCAAGACCACAAGAAATGGTTGATTTTCCTGTGCCACCTTTACCTGAAGTAGTGGCTAAACAAATACCCATAGTATGTTATCACCTGCCTTTAGCGTATTTCAAAATATTTTATCACAAAAGGTATTTTATGTCAATTTTAAAATCATTCTAACACAGTAAATGGTGGAACGTCTGAAACATTGTTGTCAGAAGAGAAGAAGTAAGAATCAAGAATTTGTCGTACAAGAGTACCGGAAGCATAACCCGAAGCGCCGTGCTCAAGTACAACCGAAATGGCGATTTCAGGGCTGTCATAGGGCGCAAACAAAACGAAGGTAGAATGGTCGGCTTTACCTTTAACCTGAGCAGTACCTGTTTTGCCGCCTATTTTTATGGGGTAATCACCAAGCGCTGCCTGACCGGTACCGTCCACCGTAACTGACAGCATACCTTCTTTTATAGCTGATATGGTTTCATCTTTAAGCTTTACAGTATTTACAACTGTAGGTTTGCAGTCGTCATAAATCTGTGTCATATCATAAGATATTATTTTATCAATCAAGGTTGCTTTATAGTGTGTGCCACCGTTTGCAAATGTAGCAACGTAGTTTGAAAGTTGAAGTGGTGTAAAGGCGTTCATTTGTCCAATAGAAATTTGCAACGTGTCACCGCCGAAACCGTTGCTTGTGGGTTCAACAAGAATACCGGCGCTGTCATTGATTTCAACACCTGTTTTAACACCTAATCCAAATTGCTTAAAATAATCGGTTAGTGTCAAAGCGCCTACTCGGCGACCGAGTTCAAAGAAAAAGTAGTTACAGCTTTTTGAAAGAGCAGCCGTAAGCCCCATATCTTTGTGGTAGTGCATACAACTTGGTCTGTAATCGTCAAAATATTTATATTCTCTGGCGCAAAAAATTGTTTCACCAAGATTATAATGGTTGTTTTCAAGCGCCGCCGCCGCAACGATTGGTTTTATGGTAGAACCTATAGGATACACGCCTTGAAAAGCGCGGTCGGTAAGCGGGGCTGAGGGGTCAGCAAGTAATTCGTCATACTTTTCAGACATGGTTGCAATGTCGTATGTGGGGTAGTTAGCCGAGGTGATAACACCGCCTGTTTTTACGTCGGTTACCACAGCGGCGCCCGCGCGCGCTGTGCCACCCTGACTTTGCAGTTCTTTTACTGTAGTTTCCAACGCATCTTGCACGGTGCGTTGTATTTTAGCATCAAGGGTCAACATTACCGATTTGCCGGGAATAACGTTTTTGGTAATTTCTTTATCAACAATATTACCTTCGTCGTCAAGATAATATGTTATTTCACCGTCGGTTCCGCGCAAATGCTCTTCGGCGTAATACTCGATACCGCTTTTACCAACCTTGTCATCAAAAGCGTAACCGCGCGCCTTGTAATTTTCTCCCGCTGCCCAATCTTCTTCAAAAATCGGGCCAACTGTGCCTATCAAATTTACGGCAAGTGAGGTATCGGGATAAAATCTGAACGGAACGACCTCTACCGAAACGCCGTCTAACAAAAAGTTGGACTCTGATATTTTGCGCATAATTTCGGTAGGAATATCCTCCGCAAAGGTGTAAGGGTAGGATATTGAAAAATCCTCTATCTCCATACTGTAGCGAACCCCTGCGATTTTTCGTTGTTCATCAAGGGTGTATTTTTCAAGCTCATAGCGTTCGATAAGTCGTGTAAAACAGTTCGCTGCAGTGGCATAATCAGCTAAATCCAACGTTTTAATAAGCTTTGCAGTTGATTCGTTTTCTTTAAAGCCATAAGGGGATTTATATTCAAGCGGAAGCTTGTCCTTATGCTCAACACCTTTTTTGTCCAAGAGATTTACAAGACTTAAAATAATGTCGTTAATATTTTCTTTAACATAAGCCTTGTTAAAAACAATGTTGTAACCGTCACGATTTGCGGCAATTTGTCTGCCATAACGGTCAAGTATTTCACCACGCGGTGCTTTTAAAACTGCCGTGCGGGATGCGGTGCTGCCTTTGGCATTTGAAGAATATTTAGATGAATTTACTATTTGTATAGAGTATATACGTGCAGAGTATATTATTAACACAATGACAAGTAGTATTGACAAAACTGTCAGTGAAGTCTGATGTTTTTTGGTAAACGGCAATTAAAGTCACCTCGCTTTTAAAGTTTATTTATAAAATTTTTTGTGTAACGCTTTTTGGAAATAATAAAACGGTACAGCAAAAACCACTGTATACAAAACGGAGGGTAACGCTATTTGTAAAAGATAAGTGAGATTTTCAGCCACAGATGATACAAAAGCAAAATGCAACAGCCATCGCAACAAATAATATATAGTGGCGCACATGGTGCAAAGCGCTATGGCTGAAAAAATATTGTTGTTAAAAAGATGTTTAACAATAAGCGATACGGCTAATCCTAAAACCATTAACAGCAACGCATTAAACCCAGGGGGTGTGGCTGTGACTGTATCTATAAAAATTCCTAATACCAGTCCCGTAATTGTTGAGGTAAGTTCAGAACAAAACATACACATTGTTACAAGAAATGCAATGCAAAGCAAAGGATTTGCCTGCGCTATTTTTATACTGAAAATACCGTTATATTGAATGTAAAATAAAACGATAAAGACTAATGCATTAATAAGTCTTAACTTAAAAATATTTTTTCGGCTTGTCATAGGTTAATTACCACCTTTGACCTTTATGCCGCCCTGTCCTTCAAATTCGGTTATTACCATAACTGTTCGAAGTTCTTCTATTTCTGCAAAGGGTTTTACTTCGGCATAGATGGAGTTATTTTTCTCATTAATACCAATATTATTTACAGAGCCTATGAGCAAACCCTCGGGGAAAATTCCTTCACCCGAAGTAACAATATAGTCACCTACGGCAACACTGCACGAACGAGATAGATTGGCAAACTGACAAAATCCGTTTTGCGCAAAAGACAGTGAACCTGTTATGATACCTGAATCCTGAGTTCTGTTGTCAAGAGCGCCAAGGGTAATATCGGGGCTTAAAATGGTTGTTACCTTACAGGATGTGAGCCCCACATCTGTTATGTAACCAACTAAACCTGCGCCGGTTATTACAGGATCATATTTTGAAATACCCGAAGTAGAGCCACAGTTTATGGTGAAAGCGCCAAAAGGATCATCTGTGTCTCTTGAAATAACTGTGGCATCGGTAAAAACAAAATCAGGATTTGTGTCTTTTATGCCAAGATATTCTTTATAAAAATTATTTTGCTGTGCCAATTCATCGTAATCAGCGATTTTTTTGTTAAGCGCATCTATTTCAGCCTTTAGTTCTGCATTTTCAAGACTGAGTCTGCTGCCGCTTGAATAGTTATCAAAAGCGTCAATTATAATGTTTGAAACATTTGAAAACAAGGTTTTAAACGGTGCGGCAATTGTGCTTGCAATATCGGTTTGGGGTGACATGCGCTTAGCAAAAATTCCAAAAGAGGCAGTCAAAATAACAACCACGCAAAAAACTGCAACAATTATTTTAAACTGTCTGCTGCGAAGAAAAAAACGCATTTTTACTTCTCCTTAAATTTATCTAAATCTCTTTCCTCTGCGGAAAACATAGTTTTGGAAGCCCTTATCGGATTCGAGGCGTTTTGCAGCGCCTAAAACTACGCAGTCAAGCGGATTTGCCGCAATGCTTACGGGCATACCTGTTTCTTCGGCAATGAGTTCGGCAAGACCTCGTAAAAGCGATGTTCCGCCGGTAAGTGTTATACCGCTGTCGATTATATCGGCTGAAAGTTCAGGCGGAGTTTTTTCAAGTGTGGAGCGTATAGCGTCAACAATCTGCAAAATTGGGTCAGCCAAAGCATCACGCACTTCCTGAGAGGTTATAGTAACATTTTTAGGCAATCCGTCAATAACGTTTCGGCCCTTTATTTCAATTGATGTTTCGCCTTCATAAGGTTTTGCAGAGCCTATATCTAACTTTATTTGTTCGGCAGTGCGTTCACCAATGAGAAGGTTGTGTTTTTTACGCATATGGTTGATGATGGCTTCGTCAAGGTCATCACCTGCAATACGAAGAGATTGCGAAGTAACAATATCGCCAAGCGAAATAACGGCAATTTCACTTGTGCCGCCGCCAATGTCAACAATCATATTACCGGTTGCTTCTTCTACAGGTAGTCCCGCGCCAACAGCTGCTGCCATTGGTTCTTCTATAAGGTCAACATCATAAGCGCCGGCCTGTTTTGCGGCATCAAAAACCGCGCGGCTTTCAACCTCGGTTACACCTGTTGGAATGCAAATAACCATACGGACACGTGAAAAGAAAGAGCCTTTAAGTGCCTCGCTTACAAATCGCTTAAGCATAGCGGCAGTTACGTCAAAGTCGGCAATAACACCATCTTTAAGCGGTCTCACGGCGACAATTGAACCGGGGGTTCTGCCAATCATTTCTTTTGCTTCGCGTCCTACGGCGCGGACAGCATCGTTTCTTACATCGTATGCCACAACAGAGGGCTCACGCATTATTATTCCTTTGCCCTTAACACAAACCAAGGTATTAGCGGTGCCAAGGTCAACTCCAATATCTCTTGTAAACATATATAAACTCCTTAAAATTTATTTAACTCTTTTTTTATCGCACGGCACTATCAAATGTAGCGCAGAGGGTATATTTTTAAGTTTCACAACATCTTTTCCAGCCGAAAATTCGCCATCCAATGTCCAGGGTACGTTTTTGCCACCTGTGATGGTTATTTCACGAGCGTGGAAAAATTCGATTCCGTCACAATCTAAATCCATACGTAAAAGACCATCTATAATGGATTGTAATTGAACTATTGAACTTGGTTTTTTAATCAGCAAAACTTCAAATTTTCCGTCATTTAAATTTACAATAGAATCTTTGAATTTAACTATTCCACCCACCGACATAGAATTTGATATTGCGCCAAACAAAAAATCGTCTTCTATTTCTTTTGTATCGCTTTTGATTTTTAGGTGTATTGGTTTTATGTTGCTTAGACTTTTGATGCCTTCAAAAAAGTAGGCGGCTTGACCCAGTACGTTTTTTACCTCTTGAGGCGCCGAGTATGACGCTTCGGTAAAGGCGCCAAAAGAAGCAGTATATGCAAAATATCTATCGCCAAACTTACCTATGTCCAGGTCAAGTTCGCAACCTGAGACGATGTCTTTTGCGGCAGTTTTTGAGTTGCGCGATATATTAAGACTGGATGACCACTCGTTAAGCGTGCCATAGGGAATGTAACCTAAGGTGCATTTTAATCCCTTTCGCATAATGCCTGTAATAACTTCGTTGAGGGTGCCGTCGCCACCGCACACAACTATGCGGTCGTAATCGCCGTCGTTTAACGAGCCTGCTTTAATAGTGGCATCCCCCTGGCATTTTGTCGGGTAGACGGTTACATCAAAATCTGCATCCGAAAAAATCTGAACAAGTTTCAGCAAATCGGTTTTAATTTTTCCCTTTCCCGAAGCGGGATTGGTAATTATAAGAAGCTTTTTATTCATATAAACAAAAACCTCGATTATCTGTAGTTTATAGGTAAGGTTGCCGTTGCATTAAGTGTTGCATCGGATGTGTTGCCGTCAAGATATTCATAATACCCCTGAACACCAACCATAGCGGCGTTATCTCCGCAGTATTTAAGCGGTGGGTAATAAAGTGTGATGCCACGCTTTTGGCACTCTTGTTGCATACGTGCGCGAAGTTCAGAGTTTGCCGAAACACCACCCGCCATAACTATTGTTTTATAACCCTTGCTTTCGGTTGCCGCTAAGGTTTTTGATATCAGTATATCGCAAACCTTTTGTCTGATTGTGGCGGCAAGAACAGGCGTGTCAATTTCTTCGCCCTTTTGATTTTTATTGTGCACAAGGTTTACAACCGCAGTTTTAAGCCCTGAAAAACTAAAATCAAACTCGTTTTCGGTGTGCGGTGTGGGAAGTGGGTATTTTTGCGTATCGGCAACGGTTGCAATCTTATCAAGATTTACGCCACCCGGATATGAAAGACCTAATGCGCGCGCGGTTTTATCAAAACATTCGCCTGCGGCATCGTCGGTGGTTCTACCCACAGGAAAAAATTTGGTGTAATCTTTGACTTCGGTAATAATAGTGTTGCCGCCTGATACCGTAAGACACATAAAGGGTGGTTTAAGCTCTGGCGCTTCTATATAGTTTGCCGCTATATGTGAGCGCAAATGATGAACCGGTATAAGCGGAACACCGAGCGCATAACTTAAGCCTTTGGCAAAGTTGACGCCAACAAGCAATGCACCTATAAGACCGGGCGCAAAGGTTACAGCCACAGCATCAATGTCATTGTATGTGATTTTTGCAGTCTTTAATGCTTGGTCACACACTTGAGATATGGCTTCGGTGTGTCGGCGAGAAGCAATTTCCGGCACAACACCACCGTAAATTTTATGTTCAGCTATTTGCGTAGATATTATGTTTGAGAGAATTTTGCGTCCGTCGGTTATTGCGACAGATGTTTCGTCGCAAGACGATTCAATTGCTAAAATTATCATTAAATCACCAGTAATATTAAATCAAATTTTTTGTCATAATTATGGCATCTTCTGTGGGATTTGTGTAAAAACGTTTTCTAAGTCCCACCCTTTCAAAACCGAAACCTTCATAAAGAGAAATTGCGGCTATGTTTGAAACGCGGACTTCAAGCGAGATAAATTCAAGTTCTTGCATAGAGTCCTTGATTACATATTCAAGAATCGACCTTCCAACCCCTGTTTGTCTATATTGTGGGAGCACTGCAATGTTTGTGACGTAACCTTCACCGGCTATTTTTGAAAGACCCATATAACCTGCGATAATATCACCTTTACGGGCGACGTAAAAAGAGGTTCCGGCTTCCATTGATTCACAAATTGCATTTTCACTCCACGGTGTAGAAAATGAAAGCTTTTCAATGTTTGCGATATCTTTGACATCATCTTTTGTCGCCAAAGATATTTTAATCTCGTCAAAGAAGCCGTCGGTTATAAGAGCGTCGATGTTTTTAAAAATATTGTTGCGACAATATCGGTAGGTTTCTATATCACAGCCAAACGGGTCGTCAATACCGCCACCTAAAACAGACAATTTGTTTTTATCTGTGCCGTAAGACAACAAAAGTTGTTTGTGTGAATTGCTCATACAAATAATTTTATCTGCATTTTCAATATCATCTTTTGTAATGGGTTGTGATTTGTGAGCGGTTATATCAATCCCAACTTCACTCATAACTTTAACGGAATTTTCATTTGCATTTTCACCGCCGCCAAATCCACGGCTTTTTACAAACACATTACTTAAATTTTTTGCTTTTAAGTAGTATTCAGCCATTGGACTGCGGCAGGTGTTGCCTGTGCATACAAAGATTACATTCATCAGTCTTTTGCCTCAAGCCAAGTTTTGCCACAATGGGCGTCAACCTTTAGTTGCACCGCCAATGTAGCGGCATTGCTCATTTCTTGTTCTAAAATCATACAAACTGTCTGCTTATCGCTTTCCTTGCATTCAACTATGAGTTCGTCGTGCACCTGCAAAATAAGACGCGCTGACGGAATTTCTTTTGCAAGGCGGTCGTGAACTTTAATCATAGCGATTTTGATGATATCGGCGGCAGTGCCCTGAATGGGAGCGTTACGCGCCACACGTTCACCAAATGCGCGAAGCATACCGTTTGATGCTGAAAGCTCGGGCAGATAACGTCTTCTGCCAAAGAGTGTAGAAACATATCCGTCCACCTTTGCTTGCGCAATGGTGTTTTCCATATAAGAAGCGATGCCCTTATACGTTTCAAGATAGTTTTTGATATATGTGTCGGCCTCTTTACGACTAACGCCAATATCTTTTGAAAGCGAAAAGGCGCCAATGCCGTAAACTATGCCGAAATTAACCGCCTTTGCGCGACTGCGCATAATGGGTAAAACCATTTCAAGCGGAATGTTAAACACCTGAGAAGCCGTTACGGTATGAATGTCGGTATCGCTTTTGAAAGCGT
Source organism: Clostridia bacterium (assembly GCA_017516965.1). GTDB lineage: Bacteria > Bacillota > Clostridia > Oscillospirales > Acutalibacteraceae > UBA737. Next base: position 87,232 of record JAFXAP010000015.1, on the reverse strand, counting down.
CAATCATAACGGGGTCGTTTGCAATGCTTGCCAAAACACGAAGTTCAATCTGACTGTAGTCGGCATCGCACAATACAAAACCTTCTTTGGCAATAAAGAACTTGCGTAAAATTTTGCCTTCTTCGGTACGCACGGGAATATTCTGCAAATTAGGTTCAAGAGAACTAATGCGACCTGTGCGCGCTTCGGTCTGGTTAAAGGTGGAGTGTATTCTTCCGTCATCACCGCGACAGGCAAGCAAGCCGTCACAATAGGTGGATTTTAATTTAGCCAGTTGTCGATACTGCAAAATAAGTTCAACAATTGGAAAATCGTAGCGTAATTCTTCAAGCACTTCAGCATTTGTGCTAAAACCGCTTTTGGTTTTCTTTTTAGCGGGAAGTCCCAGTTTTACAAACAAAATTTGCCCTAATTGTTTTGGCGAATTTATGTTAAATTCTTCGCCTGCAAGGTTATAAATTTGAGCAGTAAGGTCATCAATTCTTGTTTGAAGAAGTTCTGAATGCGCTTTCAAGCCGTCAAAATCGGCAAGAAAACCTACAAGCTCCATACTGCCCAGCACGCGGGCGAGGGGAAGTTCAATATCATAAAGCAGTTGAAGTTGTCCGCTGTCTTCAAGCGCCTTTGTAAGAGAGTCGCAACACAAGGCGAATTGCGTTGCAGTTTTTAAAATTTCACTGTCATAGTTTTCAAGTTTAGGCTCAGTGCCATATTCTGCAATAAGGCGAGGAACAGAGTAGTCAGACGCCGAAGGGTTGCAAAGGTATGCCGCAAGCATAGCGTCAAACGAAACGGATTTTATGTTGGAATATTTTTTATATAAGTTTTTGTAATCATATACGCGTTTGGTTATGAATTCGTTTTCTAAAAGGGCTTGTAACTCAGCATCGCTAAGCAAACAAACCATATTACCGCTTACGGCGGCGGCGCCGTCTTGGTCGATATAAACATATGCATTTTCTTTTATATCAGCGGCTGTGCCGATTTTAAAACAGGTGTTGCATTCTTCTTTAACATTTGCATTGGCGGCGCTTGGGGTTATCCCCATTTTCTCCATCAATTTAAAAAATTCAAGACGGGTCATAAGTGAAGATAAAGCGTTTTTGTCGCCGTCGGTGATTTTGTAGCTTGAAATATCTGTGTCGATAGGGGCATCTTTGCTTATTGTGCCGAGGTTACGGCTTAAAAATGCGTTTTCCTTATCGGCAATAAGTTTGTTTTTTACACCGTCTTTTATATCAAGCTCGTCTAAGTTTTCGTAAATGTAGTCAATACTGTGGTATTTTGTTATAAGGTCGGTAGCGGTCTTCTGACCTACGCCTGCAACACCTGGAATATTGTCTGAAGAGTCACCCATAAGGGATTTGAGCTCTATCATTTCATTTGGAGTAAGACCATAGTCTTCAAACAGTTTTTCTTGCGTGTAATCGGTAATTTCAGGATGACCCATTTTAGTAACCGTTAAAAGCACACGGGTGGTGTCAGAAACAAGTTGTAAAGAATCGCGATCTCCTGTGGCAATAACACAGCTGTTGCCACCCAGATTTGCGCTGTGCGCTAAGGTGCCTAAAATGTCATCGGCTTCATAGCCTTCGCACTCAATATAGCTGTAGCCTGCAAAGGTTAACCATTCTTTCAAAATGGGAAATTGCTCACGCAGTTCATCGGGCATTGCATGACGACCTGCCTTGTAAGCGTCATACATCTTGTGGCGGAAGGTTGGCGCTTTAAGGTCAAAGGCAACTGCCACACAATCGGGGTTCTCTTTTTCGAGCAATTTATTTAAAATGTTTATAAAACCGTAAACGGCATTGGTGTATTGACCATCTTTGGTAGATAGCAATTTTATTCCGTAAAAGGCACGATTTATTATACTGTTTCCGTCAATTGCAAGCAGTTTCAAAATGCCATTTCTCCTTATAAAATATAATTATATATATTATAGCATTTAAATATCGGTTTGTCACTAAAAAAATTAAAAAATTGACAGAAAGTTCATTTTCTTGTATAATCGGTTTGCTATGAAGATAAAAGATATTGAAATCAAAGGATTTGCCGCTCTCGCTCCTATGGCAGGTGTTGCCGATAGGGCAATGAGGGAAATATGTGCCCACTACGGCGCAGGGTTTACCGTAGGTGAACTCACAAGCGCCCGCGGTGTTATGCAGGGCGATAAAAAATCGGCTCGACTACTGGAGTGTTTTGATAATGGCGCCGTTTGCGCGTCGCAACTTTTTGGTCGCGACCCCGAAATAATGGCTGAAGCCGCCATTAAGGCAGAAGAATTTAACCCCGATTTTATAGATATAAATATGGGGTGTCCTGCGCCAAAGGTTGCAGGTCACGGTGGCGGTAGCGCGCTTATGAAAGAACCTGAACTTGCTCAAAAAATTGTGCAAGAGGTGGTAAAAAAAGCGCACGTACCAATAACTGTAAAGATGCGAGCAGGTTGGGACAACGATAGTCTTAACGCCACTGAACTTGCCCGTATGTGCGAAGCGGCAGGAGCCGCGGCGATAACAGTTCACGGCAGAACCCGTCGTCAGATGTATGCGCCGCCTGTTAACTATGATATAATCCGCGACGTGAAAAAAGCTGTAAAAATTCCCGTTATAGCAAACGGCGATGTGTGTGATGCAAAAAGCGCAAAATTTGTTTATGAATATACAGGCTGCGACTACGTTATGGTGGGGCGCGGCGCGCAAGGCAACCCCTTTGTTTTTGATGAAATCAACGCCGCATTTGAGGGTCGTGAATATGCCCCGCCCACTCTTGAACAACGCTTTAATACCTGTTTTAAACAGATAGAACTTATGCACAAATATAAAGAACCGCGCACCGCAATTTTAGAGTCGCGAAAGCACACCGCCTGGTATCTTACAGGGCTTCGTGGTTCGGCGGCGCTAAGACGTATGTGCGGTGAAATATCGTCGCTTGAAGATATTAAACTCATTTTTGAAAAAGCACTTGAACAGAATAAAGAATTATGATAAAATATCAAAGTTAAAATGAACTTTAAAGAAGGTAAAATTTATGTCAGGACATTCTAAATGGAACAACATTAAAAGAAAAAAAGAAAAAACCGATGCTGCAAAGGCAAAGATTTTCACTAAAATCGGCCGTGAGATTTCGGTTATAGTTAAAGCCGGAGGTCCAAACCCTCAGGAAAACAGTAAACTTAAAGATGCTATTGCAAAAGCAAAGGCAAACAATGTTCCTAACGATAATATCGAGCGTATTATTAAAAAAGCCGCGGGTGAATCAGGCGGCAACGAATATGAAGAGCTTATCTATGAGGGCTATGGTCCTTGCGGTGTTGCAGTTGTTGTAGAAACACTTACCGACAACCGCAACAGAACAGCAGGCGAGATGCGTCACTATTTTGATAAGTGCGGTGGCAATCTTGGTCAGTCAGGCTCGGTAATGTTTATGTTTGAGCGCAAAGGTGTTATCGCCATTGAGGGCGAAGGACTTGATGAAGACACCGTTATGGAGGCCGCTTTAGAAGCAGGCGCCGAAGACTTTAGTTTTGACGGCGACGTGTTTGAAATTACTACCGAACCCAATGATTTAGGCGCTGTGCGCGACGCTTTGGAAGAGCAGGGTTACAGTTTTCTTTCTGCAGAGGTACAGTATATACCCGGTACTATGACCGCAATTGATGACCCCGATATGCAGACAAAAATGGAAAAACTTATCGATATGCTTGAAGACAATGATGACGTTCAGGCAATATGGCACAACTGGGAAATGCCTGACGAAGAATAAGAGCCAATAAAAAATTTAACAACCGTAAATCTTTTTTGAGATTTGCGGTTGTTTTTTTGTTCTATATTGGACAGGGCTTTCATAGATTTGAATTAAAGGACGGTAGTAAAAAATGACGTTTGACGATATGACTTTGCAAATTGCGGACAACTTAAAAAGAAAGCTTTTATTTATACCCGACAATATCAAGCAAAACTGTGAAGAAATACGCTTGCGAACAGGGCTTCCGGTGTGTCTTACTGTGGGTGGCAAAACGCTTTTTGTGTATAGCGACAGTTCGGTGTGTGACATATATTCACCCGATGCTTTAATTGCAAGTAAAGATGATTTGAAAGAAACTTTGGCGCTACTTTGCAAACATTCGGTCTATTTGCACGAAAACGAAATGCGACAGGGTTTTATATCTCTGCCCAATGGTTGCAGAGCAGGTGTGTGCGGGGAATTTAATGCTGAGGGAATGCTCACTTCGGTGACATCTATTAACATTAGAATAGCAAGGCAGATTTTTAATTGCGCAAAGCCTTTGTTGCCTTTTTCAAAAAGAGGACTGCTTATAGCAGGTCCACCCGGCAGTGGCAAAACAACCGTTTTGCGCGACCTTGTGAGGCTGTTGTCAAATGATGATGGCGGCGAGTACTATCGGGTTGCAGTTATTGATAGTCGAGGTGAAATTTCGGGCAGAGGTACGCTTGATTTGGGGGTTAACACCGATGTTTTGCGCACTGAGGACAAGGCAACAGGGGTCGAGATTGCGCTTCGCACTATGTATCCGCAGTTTATCGTTTTTGATGAGATAGGCACCCTACGGGAACTCCAAAGTGTAAGCCAATGCTTTAATGCCGGAGTAAATATAATAACAACCGCTCATGCGCATAGCAAATGCGACCTAAAGCGCAGAGAAATAATACAAAAAATGATTTCGCATAACGTGGTTTCTTATGTAGCATTATTACCTGAAAATATAGGTGAAAATCCTATTGTAATATCTGCGGGAGATCTTAAAAAATATGATGATTTTTAAACTTTTAGGTCTAGTTATGATTACCGTTTCAAGTGCGATTATTGGCTTTTTAAAAAGCAGGTCACTAACGGCAAGACGCAAAAAAATAGAACTTGTTTATGACGCAACAGGGATTTTGTATGAATACATAAATCAAGGTGGTTGTGAACTTGATTACGCGATAAAAGAAGCATTTACAAAATGTGTTTTTTTACAGGTGGAAAAGGGCAAATATAGCTGTGATGGCGATAGAGATTTAACCGATGAAGATAAAGCGCTGATAAATGACTTTTTTAAAGGAATTGGCAGGTCGGTTAAAAGCGTGGAATGTGACCGCATTAATGCTTTTAGCACTAAAATAAAATCGAAACTTAATGATGCGCAAAAAGACTGCGAACAAAAGTGCAAAGTATATCAGACTTTTGGTGTGTGCGCGGGGCTTATAATAGGTATTTTATTGATTTAGAGGTATAAAAATGGATGTTGATTTTATATTTAAAGTAGCGGCTATAGGAATTATTGTAACGGTGCTTCATCAATTGCTTGTGCGCTCGGGACGCGAGGAGCAGGCAATGCTTGTAACTCTGTCAGGACTTGTGGTGGTTTTGCTTATGGTTGTAGGCGCCATCGCCGAACTGTTTGGTACTGTTAAAGGACTGTTTGGACTTTGAGTAGCGAAATTATTAAGGTTGTTGTCGTTATAATTATTTCTGCTGTTTTAATTATCGCGTTGCGAACCAAACTTGCCGAATATGCTTTTTTACTGATTATTGCTACTGTAATTGTAGTATTGCTTGTGATAATGAGCGTATTTTCGGATGCGATAACTCAGTTTAAAGATATGCTTGGTAAAATTGAAAATGCCAATGTTTATTTTACAACTGCTATAAAGGTACTGGGCATTTCTTATATAGTAACCTTTGCGGCTGATATGTGTCGTGATTTTGGCTTGAGCGCGCTGGCGCAAACTGCTGAAATTACAGGCAAAATAGCAATTTTTATTTTAAGTTTGCCACTTGTGACAGCGCTGCTTGATACAGCGCTTAAATTTATAGGATTATGAAAAGAATAGTTATTTTATTTTTGCTTGTGTGGTTGTTTGCGTTGCCTGTTTGCGCAAACAGCGCTTATGACTCACAATATGAAAATATAGTGGGAGAAGGTGTGACCGACAGCATAGATGAAGGCACGCGAGAATTTTTTTCACAAAACGGAATAGACGCAAAAAATCCCACATGGGTTAATAACCTTAATGTTAAAAATGTGTTATCACACATATGGAATATTATAACGGGTGGGGCAAAAACACCTGTTAAATCGGGTGTTTTGATAGCGTCAGTTATATTTTTGACGGCATCTCTTACGGCTTTTGGGGTAGCGCCGCGTTTTGAGTCGGCGATTTATGCCGCCGTTTTGTGCATAGGTATTTTGATAGCCAAAGACGTATGGCAGTGCGTGTCGGCATCGGTTGATGTGGTTAAAGCTTGTAGCGCATTTATGCTCGCCTTTGTGCCTATATTTGCAACAATTTTGTCAATTTCAGGCAAGGCTGTTACGGCGGCTTCTATGAGCGCGCTGTTGCTTACTGTTAGTGAAATAGTCTCAAGCGCATCATCGTTTGCAGTTTTGCCGCTTATGGGTGGTTATCTTGCGCTTAGCATTTCTTCGGGAGTGTCGCCGCTTGTTAATAGTTCGGGAATAGTAGAAAGTTTTAAAAAACTTTCTATGTGGATAATGTCGCTGCTTGGAACATTGTTTATAGGAGTGCTCGGCATTCAGACAGCGGTTAATGCCGCATCGGACAGCGTAGCGCTCAGAACAACAAAGTTTATCTTAGGCACTTGTGTTCCCGTAGCGGGTGGGGTGCTTAGCGAGGCTGTATCAACCGTTTCGGGTTCGGTGGGGCTGTTGCGTTCTTCGGTTGGAATTTACGGAGTGGTAGCCCTTGGGTTTATGCTGTTGCCTATCGTTATACAACTTATTTTATGGCGGTGTGTGTTAATGCTTGATATTTCACTAAGCGAAATGTTTTCCCTTACAAAAGTAAGCGGTATTTTACGCGCGGTAGACTCTATGTTATCGGTGCTGTTGGGTGTGGTTTTACTGGTTGGCGGACTGTTTATAATATCGCTTTCTATAGTGGTAACAGCAGGTAAAACATAATGCAGATTTTATCGTCTTTTATAACAGGATTTTGTGTAAGCTGTGTTTTGCTTGGGGTGCTATATATGCTGTGCCCCACGGGAAGCATCAGCAGCAGTGTAAAATATGTGTTTTGTTTATGCTTTGTGTGCTGTATAGTTGCAACCGCCACGACTTTTCCAAAAATAGATTTTTCACAATTTGAAAAACACTATAACAACGAGTTATTAACCGAAGAAAACGCCGCCTTTTATTCAAAAGAAGTGTTTAGTGAGGCGCTAAGGCAAGAAAAAATAAATTTTGAAAAAATCGATGTTTATACTAATAAACTTAAAGACGGTAGCATAGTTATAAATAGGGTAGAGATTTACTCAAATCAAGATGCGTCAAAAATCAAACAGATTATAGGTTCAAAAGACTATGAGGTAGTTGTAATAAATGAATGAAAAATTCAAAAAGATAACTCAAAATCCTAAATTGTTAATTGCAATTGGCATTGGTGGTATATTGTTGATTTTTATATCATCATTTTTTAACACCGATAAAAAAAGCAACAAAAAACAAGTTTCTGAGGGCGCTGTATATACAGCCGAGCAATATTGCGAACAACTTGAAAGCGGTGTCAAAAGCATAGTTACCGGTATAACGGGTGACAAACGCGCAACGGTTGTAATAACGCTTGAAAGCGGTGTGAGGTATGCATATGCGAGCGCCGCTGAAACCGACACTTCAAGCGCCACGGGTAGCACCACCGATCAAAGCAGTCAAAGCAAAAAGCAGTCTTACATAACGGTAAAAAACGCCGACGGCAGCGAGCAAGCGCTGGTGGTTACCGAAATTATGCCCGAGGTTCGCGGTGTTGCCATTATATGCAAAGACGGTAATAGTGAAGTCGTTGCTGAAAAAATTAAAAATGCCGTTACTTCGGCTTTAAATATAACATCAAAACGAGTATATATTTCTGGAGGAAAAACACAATGAAAAAGGGTAAGGTTTTTGGCAAACATCAGGTGGTTTTGGCGCTCATGCTTTTGGCGCTTGGCGGCGCGGTGTGGCTTAATATGAAGTTTTCTTCAAATGAAAAATATATGGGGGAAGCCACCTTTGTAAATGATAGCGAGGTTTCAAGTGGCGAGGCTGTGCAAACTGCCGCCAAGGTTGAAACGGAGGATTATTTTGAAAAGGCAAAAAGTGACAGGCAAAAGGCCTTAGATGAAGCGCAGGAAACGGTTGAAGAAAGTTTAAAATCAGCTACATTGACCGATGAACAGCGTGAGCAGACGCTTGGTAGTGTAAAAGAAATTGCCTTAAGAATTGAAAAGGCAAACAACATTGAAACACTGCTTAAAGCAAAGGGCTTTGAAAAGGCTGTGGCAATCCTTGGGGAAAGTGACGCCAGTATAATTGTAAAATCAGAGGGCGTTACCACCCAACAAACATTGCAAATTCAAGATATTGTTACAGCGCAAACCGAAATACCGCTTTCAAACATAAAAATAGTCACTATAAAATAAACTTGCAAAGTTAGGGGAATTATGTTACAATATCATTGTAATAATATTACAGTAATGCAAATTTTAACTTTTATATACGGAGGATAAAGCAATGGAAAACAAAACACAGATTTCTGTAAATACCGATGTGCTTGAAAGAGTGGCTGAACTTGCCGCTTGTGAAATAGAGGGTGTTAAGGGTGTTGCTAAGAAGGCGGTTGACCTTAAAAACGCTCTTAAGGCAAAAAATGTTGTTAAGGCTGTAAAGGTTGAAAGCATTAACGGCGCTCTCGAAATCAGCATTTATATAACCATTGATTCTAAGGTAAAGGTTCGCGAAATTGCAGATGCTGTTCAGAAAAACGTTAAAGACAAAATTCAAACAATGACCAACACAGCAGTAACACGCGTTAACGTTAACGTTGAAGACATTGATTTTGAAGAGGCTGAATAATTAAAACAAAATTAAAGCGTTTGACTTAATTTTAAGTCAAACGCTTTTTTGTTAGCCTATCAAACCTTCCATAAGGTCGGTTTCGGTAAAGTTTTCACCGTTTATACGGATAGTTTTAATTTCGTATGCGCCAAACTGAACCTCGGTTTTAGCGCTGTAGTATTTAAGTGTGCATTTTTGAGCAGTAGCGGTTGGGTTAAACAGTCTTACTATATAGCCATCACCGCAATCAGCCTTTTTAAATGCGTTAATTGTTATAACACTGGTGTCTGAAAGTTCAAGTGGTGAGCTAGCCGCCTTGCCAACACCTGTTGGGTAGAAAGAAAGTGCCATAGGCTTCATATTAAAGTGTTGCGCCTTTCTTGCGGCAAACTGTTTGGTTTGGGCATTTTCGCCTGCAAAGAACATAAAGCTAAAATCGCGTTCGCCCTGTTCTATATATGGCATATAGCGGTCTTGCGGCATAACAATACGGTCATCAACCGGGTGCGCGCAGTAGGAAGCCGAGCGCAACAATGTATATTTTAAGTTGCCCGTGCTGCTATCAAAGCAAGAGCCGTAAATACCGTTGTTAATTGCAACAAAGCAGTTGTTTTCATCCGATACGGCGATGTATTTTTGAGATACGTTTTCTTCAAAATCATCTTTAAGCTTTTCTTCACCATAGGGTTGTTCTCCAACGCAAACGCTGTTTTTAAGTGAGGTTGGAATATTAAGACGTAAAAGTCTTTGCTTTTCGCCCCAGTTCACACGAATATCGAGTTTTAGTTCACCGTTTTCACCCAAAATATATTTGAGTACGGCATAAGAGTTTTTATAACCAAATACAGCTTCAACTGTTGTCTGCACGTCGCCGTCTTCGATAATGTGAACCGATGGAATTTCATTTTCAAGATATAAAAATTCTTTTGCTTGTGCGGGTGTCAAAAGCTTAAATTCGCCAACCTTTTCCTTAAAGGCTGTTACCATCATACCCCACGGGTCAAAGTCGTCGTTAAACACTTCAAGACCGAAAGCACTATTTTCAACATAGTTTTTACCGTCTTTAACATACTCGTCAACAAGACCGGTAGCTGTGTTGATTTTAACGGTTGTGCCACCACGATTTAAAATGAAATAACCGTCTTTTTCGGTGGCTTTAAGCTGTGGACGCTCATCAAACGTTTCAAAACCGCAATCAAAACGATTAAGCGTCATAGGAGCAAGAGTTGCTCTGAATACAACGCGCTTTCTCCAGTTGATAGGAATGGTGCTATATTCTTTTTCGCATTGTGATGGAACGATTTCTCCGTTTTTGCTATAAACCACAGGCTTCATAAAATAGAGATTTCTGTCCTGATCCCAAAGGTTGAATTCGCACATAATATCTTCGGTTATCTCGTATGGGTAGGGGTTGTAAACAAAAATCGGTATCTTGTCAGGCTCAGCCTTGGTTTGTCCGCCTGCGAGGGCAAAGAAAGCCTTGGCTTTAAGACGGGTTAATATTTCTATTGCGTGGTCCATCATACGAATGCCCATATCTTCGGCGGGTTGTATTGAAGAACCAGGCAAAACATCGTGAAACTCTACCGTCATAATGTCATACATAGCGTCCGAAAGTTCTTTAAAGGGATATTCCATAAGACCTTCGTTTGCCGCGTGCGAGCACATAATTTCGGTAAGGTAATATATGTTTTCAGCCGCTCTGTGTTTTTGTTTTACACGAACTTGCGAGGTATAACAACCAACTGCCCAACACCATAGGCTGTGGTCAACCTCGGGTAATTCGTGGTACTTTATCGCTTCGGCAAGATACTCTTCCGGTGTGGAGTGTATAAGGTCGATATCTTTTGCCTTTAACTCTTCTTTGAAAACTACAAGGTCGTCAAGGTCTTTTTTAGAAGGACCACCACCGTGATTACCGATACCCCAAAGTCGCATGTTTATGTCGTTGTCGGGGCATTGTGCAATTGTTGAGTTTATGTACTCTGCGGCATGACCTTTAGGTGTGCTGTACCAACCGTGTGGGCGAATGCCGACAACCTTAGAACCGTCATAACCCACCCAGGTATAATCACCTGCAGGCAGTTCTAAATGCTGTGGCTGTGGGCGCATATGTATGTAGCCCTTGTAACCGCTTTTTGCCATAATCTGAACAAGTCCACGGCTGTGACCAAAAGAGTCAAAGTTTATAGCCACCTCGGGAACCTTGTTGAATTTTTCTAAAAAGTATTTTCTGCCTGAAAGAATCTGACGAACAAAACTTTCACCCGAAGGCATATTACAGTCGGGTTGCACATGCCAACCGCCCATAATGTGCCATTTGCCTCTTTTTACAAGGTCTTGTATGCGGGCAAACAGTTCGGGGTCAAACTGTTCAATCCAATCATAAAGCAAAACTTCATTGTGACAAAAAATATAGTCCTCGTACTGTTCGCAAAAATCTGCCGCTATGCGAAAGGTTGAAAGTGCTTCGGCGGCGCCTTCTTCCCATTCCCATTGCCATATAGGGTCAAGGTGGGCGTTGCAAATGATATAAGTTTTTTTAGCCATAATAAATCTCCTTATTCAAGTGTATATTCAAATGTTAATTTGCTAATATCGGGCTTTCCCTTTATCATAATGGGGAAAGCAGTTTTTGGTTTGTCACAAAGTGAAGATAGTTTTTTAAAATTATCATCAACTTCGATTGTCGCGTCACAAAATTCGGTGGTACCGATTATCTGCCTGAAACCTGTCTGGGTATAAAAATTTATAACTTCCTCGCTTGATGGCTTTAAAAAATAAAAGGCATCTTTTTCGGTTTGCGTCTGCTCAAAAAGCTTGCTCATAAGCCCCTTGTGGCGAAAGTCGCAGTGCGTAGTTACTGCATAAATGTAGTAAGCCTTGGTTTTTGTGCCGTCAATATTTAATGTGCAGGGTATTTTAAAATACATTGACGCTACCTGACCATCAATTTCTAACGTTTCGACACGGTCAAAAAAGAGGTCAAAAAGCATTTTGTCAAATTCTATGTCCTGCCCAAAAGCCAGGTTATAAAGCTTTTCGCATTGTTGTCTTTGAGTCATGTGTTTTCCTTCTTGGTGCAAATATATTTTGGCAATATAATCTCGGGCTTGTAAGACAGCTTTGCTCTTCTAAGTCCCTCAATCCCTAAGTCGTCTTCGCGATTAATGTACCTATAATTTTGGGCGTTTTTTGCGGCGAACTCGCGATTTATTACGCTGTAAGCCCCGTCAAAGCCGGAAAGAGCTTTTTCAATGTGAATGTTAAAGACCTGTTCGTTTACAGCAGACCCAAGCGTAAAGGCAACAACCTTTTCGTCAACTGTTATGGCGCCACCCTTGATGTCAAGCGCGTCTATATTATTAAGTATAAGCTCTACGCCCAGCATCTCGCGCTTTAATTCTTCATCCATATTGTCGGCGTTTTGACTGTACCATATCTTAGCGCACTCTTTAACCTTTTCGATGTTTTCTTTATTTATGTCTTCATAGCGCCAATTATGTTGTCTTGAAAATGCCGAAATGTGATTGCGTTTTGAGTGGTACTTTTTACCTGTCAGGTTAATAAGGTCGCTTGAATTGTAAATGTAATCAAACTCATTGCGCGATTCATAAATATCATAAAAATTGCCATAAAGATTTTTAAATTCGTTAAACCTTGCCCCTTCTTGCGCCCATATATCAGGCAAATCGCCACAGTGATCTATAATTTTTTGCATACCGCGTTTGGTATCGCCGAATGGTAGGGAGTAGGTCACAAGATTTTCATCATATGACTTTAAAAACAACATACCGTCTTCAATGCAGTAGCAGTTATTATAAAGCGGTTGCCATAGCCAAAGATTTACAAAACTGATTTCACAGGTAAGTTCATCAGCGCTTTTTAAAAAAGCGCTAAGCGCATCTTTATCACAAAGTTCTATTTTTTTAAATTCCATTTATTTTCAGTACCTTGCATAGTTATTACATTTATTAAATAATATCATATTTTCTCCATAATAATCAACAATTAAATTGCATATTTTTATATGATAACGTTTTGTTGAAAGAAAAAATATACAAAAATATGTCAATAATGCATAAAATAATTTTACAAAACAGCAATTTTACCTTAAAAATTATGCAATATGCATAAAAAACTGTGCAAATATTGTTTTTAGTACCACTTGAAAATACGTATTGAATAATGTATTATATAAGGGTAAACAATAAACTTAACAAAAATATATCTTTTTATGGAGATGTTATTATGACAAAATACACAATTACAGCACTCAAAGAAATGTTAGAGAAAAAACTTTCTCATAACTTTGGTGTTACACCTGAACAGGCGTCTGATGATATTTTTTATAAGGCTACTGTTTTGGTATTGCTTGATATTATGAGCGAGCGCAAGGCTGCGTTTAAAAAAGCGGTTGATGAGCAGGAAAGCAAAACTATCTACTATTTAAGTATGGAGTTTTTGATGGGTCGTTCACTCAAAAACAACCTTTACAACCTTGACTTGACCGATACTATGCGCAAGGCGCTCAAGAGTTACAAGGTAAATCTTGACAATTTGTTTGAACTCGAACCCGACGCAGGTCTTGGAAACGGCGGTCTTGGTCGTTTGGCGGCGTGTTTTCTTGACGGACTTTCAAGCAGCAGTTATTCTGCTATGGGTTACTGCATTAAATATGAGCTTGGCATTTTCCGTCAAAAACTTGTTGACGGTTGGCAGACCGAAATGCCTGATTTTTGGCTTCCCGGCGGTGAGGTATGGCTTGAACCACGTCCTCACTCAGCGGTAGACGTTCATTTTGATGGCTATATTGACGACTGGTGGGACAATAACTACCACCACGTTGAACATAAGGATTACAACAATGTTCGCGCTATGCCTTATGACCTTAAATGCGCAGGTAAAGACGGTAAAACTGTAAACGTATTGCGTCTTTGGAGCGCCGAGTGTCAGGACTTTGATATGTCAGCATTCAGCCAAGGTGACTATGTTCGCGCTATTGAGCAAAGGGCATCAGCCGAGGCTATATCTAAAATACTTTATCCTGAAGATAAGCACCCCGAGGGTAAATCACTTCGTCTTCGTCAGCAGTATTTCTTGGTATCTGCATCGGTTCAAGATATTCTTAACCGTCATATGCGCAAATATAACACTCTTGAAAATTTGCCTGATAAGGTTGCAATCCACATTAATGACACACACCCAACACTTGCAATTCCCGAGCTTATGCGTTTGCTTCTTGATGAGTGTGGCTACTCTTGGGAAAAGGCTTGGGACATTGTAACACGCACCGTGGCTTATACCAATCACACCATTATGGCAGAAGCGCTTGAGTGTTGGCAGGTAAGTCTTTTTAAAGAAAGAATGCCTCGTATATATCAGATTGTGCAGGAAATTGACCGCAGATATCGTGAAGAGGTTATCTCTAAAACAGGTGATTTTGCTCTTGCAGAACGCACAGCGATTATTTCGGGCGGCGTAGTTCGTATGGCAAATTTGTGTGTTGCGGCGTCTCACACAGTAAACGGCGTATCAAAACTTCATAGTGATATTATTAAAGATGAACTCTTTAACGACTATTACAAAATGACACCCGATAAATTTACCAACGTTACAAACGGCATTGCTCACCGCAGATGGCTTTGTCAGGCAAACCCTGAGCTTACTGCGCTTATAACAGAGCTTATCGGCGACGGATTTATAAAAGATGCATCAAAGCTTGAAAAGCTTATGGTTTTTGCTGATGATAAGACTGTGCTTGCTCGCTTAGCTGAAATAAAACACAGCAACAAGGTTCGCCTTGCAAACTATGTAAAACAAAATATGGGCGTTACCATTGACCCTAATTCAGTGGTTGATATGCAGGTAAAACGTTTGCACGAATACAAGCGTCAGCATATGAATGCGCTTCACATTATAAGCGATTACCTTTATATCAAAAATAATCCTAATGCGCCATTTACACCAAAAACATATATTTTTGGTGCAAAGGCGGCGCCGGGTTATTTGTTTGCTAAAGAAATAATTCAGATGATTTACAAGCTATCTGTAATCATAAACAATGACCGCGCAGTAAATGACAAATTAAAGGTATTGTTCCTTGAGGATTACAGGGTTACTTTGGCCGAACTTATGATACCTGCAGCCGAAATCAGCGAGCAGATTTCACTCGCTTCTACCGAGGCTAGCGGTACAGGTAATATGAAGTTTATGATGAACGGCGCCATAACCTTAGGTACTGAAGACGGCGCTAATGTTGAAATTCACTCAGCAGTAGGGGATGACAACATCATAATATTTGGTATGCAAACACCTGAGGTTTTAAAAATTCAAAAAACCGGTTACAACCCAATGCAGTATTATAACAACAATGCCGATTTGCGCAAAGCTCTTGACTTTATAGGTCGCGGTATTGACGGTAAGCAGTTTGATAACATTTACAACACACTTAAAAATGTCGATCGCTATATGGCGCTTGCCGACTATGCCGACTATTGCGAAGCGCATAAAAAGGCTATGGAACTTTATAATCAAAGTGACGTGTGGAACAAAATGTCACTTACAAATATTGCAGCTTCGGGTATTTTTGCCGCTGACCGTTCAATAAACGATTACGCAAAGAATATCTGGGGACTTGATAAGGTTAAGTAATATGAATTACTATCCGTACGATTCACGAAACAGTTTATATCGTTCGCATCTTGGAGCCGTACCCGCAGGGGGGACCTTGCGGCTACGGCTATTGTTGCATAAAGATGCCTGTGTTTACAACGTGTTTTTGCGCGTAAAAAACGATAGTGATAACGTGGTTTGTGAAATTCCTATGACCGCTGCCGAGTGGCTACACGATTATCAGTTTTTTGATTGCGAAATCACTATGACACAGGGGCTTTACTGGTATGATTTTCGCTATACAAGCGCCCACGGGGAGTTTTACGTCGTAAAAGCAGAGCACGGGCTTGGGGTGGTATCGCAAGAGGCCGACGAGCGCTTTCAGCTTACTGTGTATGAAAGTGACTTTTCTTCACCCGATTGGCTAAAGGGTGGACTCATTTATCAAATTTTCCCCGACCGTTTTTATAATTCGGGCAAAGAAAAACTGAATGTGCCAAATGACCGCTTTATATGCAAAGAATGGGGCAAACAACCCGAATACCGACAAAACAACGGACCCTGTTCTTTGGGTAATGATTATTATGGCGGAGACCTTAAGGGAATAGAGCAAAAACTGCCATATCTTAAAGATTTGGGTGTTACCTGTATTTATTTAAACCCCATTTTTGAGGCGCACTCAAACCATAGATATAACACTGCAAATTATGAAGAAATAGACCCGTTGCTTGGCAGTAAGACAGACCTTGAAAGCCTTTGTAAAACTGCCAAAGGGCAGGGTATAAAGATTATTCTTGACGGCGTATTTTCACACACGGGTGACGACAGCATATATTTTAACCGCACAGGCAGATACGGCTGTGGCGGCGCATATCGCGATTACAACTCACCCTATCGAGAGTGGTTTAAGTTTTATGATTACCCCAACGGTTATGACGCTTGGTGGGGTGTTAAAACTCTGCCCGAAACCAATGAAGATAATGAAAGTTTCACCGATTACATCACGGGTGAAAAGGGCATTTTACGTCAGTATTTAAAACTTGGTATTAGCGGTTGGCGACTTGACGTTGCCGACGAACTGCCCGACAGGTTTTTAGACAGGTTGCGCACCGCTATAAAGAGTGAAAACCCCGACGCTTACATTCTTGGCGAAGTGTGGGAGGACGCAAGTAACAAGATTAGTTATGGCGCGCGCCGAAAGTTTTTGCGTGGCTCACAGCTCGACAGCGTTATGAACTACCCTTTTGCCAATGCTATAATAAATTTTGTAAAACACGGTGGGGGAGAGGCGCTTTCCGAAACGGTTCACAGCATACTTGAAAACTACCCAAAATGCTCGGTAGATACCCTTATGAACCACCTTGGCACACACGACACCGCGCGAGTGCTTACAATACTTGGTCGTGATGGCAGCTTTATTGGCGACCGCGCTTGGCAGTCTGGGCAAAAACTAACCGATAGTGAATATACACTTGGTGTTAAGCGACTAATGGCGGCGGCAGTTATTCAATACACTTTACCGGGTGTGCCATCACTGTTTTACGGAGATGAAGCAGGCGTTCAGGGTTATGGCGACCCGTTTTGCAGGGCAACATACCCTTGGGGTAATGAAGAGCTGAAACTTCTTGAGTTTTATAAGGCTTTAGGTCGTGTGCGTAAAAATTGCAAAGCCTTTAAAGACGGTGATTTTTATACCGTTTTTGCAAATGAAAGCGCTATTTCCTATACACGAAAAGGGCAAAATTCTATAGTTTTTGTTGCGGTAAATCGCGGCAAAGAGGCTTTGGAGATTGCAGTGCCCAGCGAATTTAAAGACTGCAAAAATGTTTTTGGCGCACAAATGTGTGATGAAAAGATTACACTAAGTGAATGCGAATACTGTATTATCTACAAATAAATATTGTTGCAAATTTTATAAATAAATATTGTCTTATTTGTGTTATAGTGTTATAATGTACCCGTGATTATGATTTTTGGAGGATGAGTTTATGTCTAAAATAATTATATCGAGTGATAGCACCTGTGACTTAAGCCCCGAGCTTATTGAAAAATATAGCATTAGCATTATACCGCTTGGTATCACTTTGGGTACCGACGTTTACCGTGACGGTGTAGATATTACTCCTGATGAAATTTACGCGCATCACCAAAAAACAGGTGAACTGCCAAAAACCACCGCCACAAACGTGGGCGAGTGTATGGATTATTTCACCCAACTTACCAAAGACGGTGATACCGTTATTCACTTTACAATCAGCTCTACAATGTCATCAACCTATAGCAATAACTGCATTGCGGCAGGCGAGTTTGATAACGTGTACATAATTGACGCGCAAAACTTGTCAACCGGTAGCGGCCTTTTGGTTTTAGCAGCTGCCGAAATGGCAGAGAGCGGTATGGATGCCAAAGATATTATTGCAAAGCTTGAGCAGCTTAGACCTTGTGTTGATGCATCTTTTGTTATTGACAGCCTCGAATATTTGCACAAAGGCGGCAGATGTTCTGCTCTCGCAATGTTGGGCGCTAATTTGCTTAAACTTAAACCTTGTATAGAGGTTAAAAACGGTAGTATGGGCGTTGGTAAAAAATACCGCGGCGCATACGGCCGTGTTCTATCGGAATATGTTGACGAAAGACTGCAAGACGTTGACAGCATTGATAAATCTCGTGTGTTTGTTACCCACGCAGGTTGCGACCCCGAAATTGTTAACGCAGTTGTAGAGCAGGTTAAATCAAAAGGCATTTTTGATGAGTTGCTTTTAACCCGCGCAGGTTGCACCGTGTCATCACACTGCGGCGCTAACACCTTGGGTGTGCTCTTTATCAGAAAGTCACCAATTGAGTAAAACGCGCATAAGATAAAGCAGGGGCGACGCTTAGGATATCCTGCTTTGTCGGCGGTAGTAATTTACTATCTTCAAAATAACCGATTATGCCCCTTTAATATATAAAAATTCCCCGAGAATCCTCGGGGAATTTTTTATGATTTAATCTTTTTTAACGCGCATTTTTCAAGTCGTGATACCTGCGCTTGGCTTATGCCGATTTCTTCCGACACTTCCATCTGGGTTTTGCCCTGCATAAAGCGTAGGCTTAGTATCTTTTTTTCACGGCTCGATAAATCGTTTATTGCCTGTTTTATGCAGATTTCATCAAGCCAGTTTTTATCATCGTTTTTATCACCAATCTGGTCAAGTACGTATATGGTGTCGCCTCCGTCTGAAAAGACGGGTTCATAAAGCGACACAGGGTCAACAATGCTTTCAAGTGCTATTACAACGTCTTCGCGCGGTAGCCCCAGTTCCTTGGCTATTTCACTCACGGTTGGCTCCTTTTGATTTTTGGTTATAAGAGCTTCCTTTACCTGCATTGCGCGATAGGCGGTATCTTTTATAGAACGGCTTACTCGGATTGAGTTGTTATCACGCAGATAACGCCTGATTTCGCCGATTATCATAGGCACCGCATAGGTCGAAAAGCGCACGTTTTGGCTAATATCAAAATTGTCTATCGATTTTATAAGCCCAATACACCCCACCTGAAACAAATCGTCGGGATTTTCTCCCCGACCCGAAAAACGCTGAACAACACTTAAAACAAGTCGTAAGTTTCCGTTTATAAGCTGTTCACGCGCCGATTTGCTCCCCGCGCGTACCTCACGCAAAAGCCTTTCCTTTTCTTTTTCTTTCATAACGGGTAACGTAGAGGTATCAACCCCACAAATTTCTACTTTGTTATTGTACACACCAAGCGCCCCTTTGTTATTTGATTTACAAAAACAGTATTACCTGCAAATGCGCACAAAAAACAAAAAAGATTTTTTTCTTTTCGACTAAAAAGGCTTGTATTTTTATTGTTTTTAATATTTGAAAAAAATACTTGATTTTTTTAAACTGTTGTGATAATATAGTGTGTACTGTGAGTAAATATGAGGAGGTGTCACGATGCCTAATATTAAATCTGCTAAAAAGCGTGTTCTCGTAAGCCAGGCTAACGCTGAAAGAAATAAGGCTACACGTTCTGCGCTCAGAACTTCTATCAAAAAGGCTAACGCTGCTATTGATGCTAACGCTCCTGAAGCTGCTGAAGCTGTAAAGGTTGCTGTATCTAAAATTGATCAGGCTGCAGGTAAGGGTATTCTTCACAAGAACAATGCCGCAAGAAAGAAATCTGCTCTTGTTTCAAAGCTTAACGCTAATGCGTAAAATTTAAATTGAAATTTCATATTATTTTTTGCAAAGAATAATATTGCGCCGATAGTTGTTGCTATCGGCGCAGTTTTTTTGTATAATATATTATTGAAAGTAGGTGATAGTATGAGCGATACCACAAAACTTGCATCTTTAAAGCAAAAGGCAAACCGATTGCCCCATAGTCCCGGTGTTTATATTATGAAAAACAAAAGCGGAGATATAATATATATCGGTAAGGCAAAATCATTAAAAAACAGGGTAACGCAATATTTTGGCGCGGGTAGTGGGCATACCGAAAAGGTGCGTCAGATGGTAAGCCACGTAGATGATTTTGAATATGTGCTTTGCGACAGCGAGTTTGAAGCGCTCATACTCGAAAACTCACTTATTAAACAAAACCAACCTAAATATAACATTTTGCTTAAGGACGACAAAGGCTACCACTATATAAAAATTACGGGTGACAGGTGGAAAAAGATTACCACGTCAATGCAAATTGACGACAAGTCCGCCCAGTATATTGGTCCTTACTATTCATCGGCGGTGGTAAAAGATACGGTAGCGCAGGTAAGAAAAATATTTAAACTGCCCGATTGCAACCGCAGTTTTGATAAATATTCAAAGCCGTGTCTTAATTTTCACATAGGTCTTTGCGACGCGCCCTGCCGCGCAAACATAAGCGTTCAGCAATACAGTGAAGCAGTTGACTCTGCCATTTCGTTCATAAAACACGGTGGTGGAGAAAGTATGATAAAATTGCTTCAACAAAAGATGCTGGAAGCGTCCGAAAAACTTGATTTTGAATATGCTGCAAAACTGCGCGACCGCATAAATGCAATAAAAAAACTTAGCGATAACCAAAAGGTTGTAATGTGCAGTTACAAAAATCAGGATGTCTTTGCCTCGGCGTTGCTTGAAAACACGGCGTGTATAGCGGCGCTTGTTTTCAGAAATGGAAAGCTTATAGATAAAAAGCATTTTATAATCGAGGCATTTACCGACAAAAACGACCTTTACAGTCAGTTTTTAACGCAATATTACAATACAAATGATATTCCGCCCAGAATTTTAATTGATACTGATATTGAGTCGCGTGACGTTTTGCAAAGGTGGTTTTGTGAGCGAACAGGTAAAAAGGTAGAAATATTGTTGCCACAACGCGGAGAACAAAAAAGCCTTGTTGATATGTGTCGCAATAATGCGGCTGATAACCTTGCGCAAAAAACTGAACTTTTAGGTCGCGAAATGTCGGCTCTTAACGAACTTGAAAGATTGTTAGGTTTAAAAACCGCGCCTCGTATTATTGAGGCATACGATATATCAAACACAGCAGGCGACGAAAACGTTGGGGGAATGGTGGTGTTCCGTGACGGTAAACCCTATAAACCCCACTACCGTATGTTTAAGATAAAAGGTTTTGTCGGTCAGGATGATTATCGCTCTATGGCGGAGGTGCTTGACCGCCGATTTGAAGAATATAAGCGCGGCGAAAACGAGGGCTTTGCCACCTTGCCTGACCTTATTTTACTTGACGGCGGCAAGGGGCAAATTTCGGCTGTAGAATCGGTGCTAAAAAAACACGATATAAATGTTCCGCTTTTTGGTATGGTAAAGGATTCCAAGCACAGAACACGCGCAATAGCCACAAACGGCGGTGATATCTCTATTAAAGCAAATGAATCGGCATACCGACTTGTAACCGCTATACAAGACGAGGTGCATAGATTTGCTATTACGTATCACAAAAAACGTCGCAGCAAAAAAATGCTGAGTTCTGAGCTTACCGCTATTGAGGGCATTGGTCAGAATAGGGCACACGCACTGCTTAAACATTTTAAAACTATGAAAGCTGTAAGAGCGGCAACTATAGATGAACTTTGTTCAGTAAAGGGCATAAATAAAGATTTAGCGCAAAAAATATATAATGAATTTAACATTTAGGAGTATTTATGAAAATAGCATTTTTTGACACCAAACCATATGATAAACAGTCGTTTGAAAAATATGAGCGCGATGATTTAAAATTCAAATTTTTTGAAACAAAGCTTAATATTGATACAGCCGATTTGGCGCGTGGCTGTGACGTGGTGTGTATTTTTGTAAATGATACTGCCAGTGCTGAGGTAATTGATAAACTTTATGACCTTGGTGTGCGCGTGTTGGCGCTTCGTTGCGCAGGTTATAATAACGTTGACGTAAAACATGCGTTTAAAAAAATTCACGTGGTTCATGTTCCTGCCTATTCACCGTATGCCGTGGCAGAACACACAGTGGCAATGTTGCTTACCTCTATTCGTAGAATTCATAAGGCATATATTCGCACAAAGGATTTTAACTTTAGCCTGTCGGGTCTTACCGGCTTTGACCTTTACGGCAAAACGGTTGGTGTTATAGGTACGGGTAAAATAGGTCGTGTGTTTATTGACATTTGTCGTGGATTTGGTATGCGCGTTTTGGCGTATGATAAATACCCCGTAAAAGATGCGCCTTGCGAATATGTAGAGCTTGACCGCCTTTTTGCCGAGAGTGATATCATATCTATGCATTGTCCTCTGAATTCAGAAACCTATCATATTATAGATAAAAACTCTATCGAAAAAATGAAAAAAGGTGTGGTAATTCTTAACACCTCACGTGGAGCGCTTATTGATGCCGATGCGTTGCTTGAGGGCATAAAATCACGACACATAGGCGCCGCTTGTCTTGATGTGTATGAGGAAGAATCCGACATTTTCTTTGAAGATTTTTCGGGACATATTGTAGATGATGACACCTTGGCGCGTCTTATTTCGATGCCTAATGTAATTGTAACTTCGCATCAGGCGTTTTTAACCGAGGAAGCACTGGGTAACATTGCCGAAACGACCATTAACAATATTAAAGCAATAATGTCGACAGGCGGCTGTGAAAATGAACTTTGCTATCATTGTGGAAACACCGCAAACTGCAAATCGCAAAGACTGGGTAAATGCTTTTAAAATAAAAGGTGATTTTATGAAAAGACTTTTATGTTTTGTGATTTGTGTAACACATTTAGTTTGCTTGTGTGGATGTAAAAATTCAACCGATACATCTTCTCAAAGCAGTGCTGAAATTATAGTTGAAGAAATCGTTGAAATGCAAGGTAACAATAATGGGCATTCGCAAAACACAACCGAAAATATAGTTAAAAACCCGTTTAATACGGAAAGCGGCAGTAGCATAGAAAACAGTGTGGGTAATGTATCAAGTGCGGTAGATAATTATGGCACTCAAAACAGCACCAACACAGAAAGTGCGTCAAGCCCACAAGCAAACCACACACAAAGCAACAATAGCGCAGACGATGTGTCAAGCGAGGCTGATAAAAACAGCAATATCACAACAAACACATCAAGTACCGTGGGCAATGACTCTACGTATGACTCAAATGCTTATAAATTAAATGACGCGGAAGTGTTAAAAAATATAAAACTAAATGGCAGATGTGAAAAAACATCCGATGGAATTAGTCTTGGAATGTCTGCCAGCGCTATTGAATTTAACACCGACAGCACATCCCTTTTTGTAGAGGCGGATTGTGCACCCGATGTTTTTTATAGTGTAGTTGTAGATGACAAACTTGTACAAAAACGTGAAGTTACGACCAAGGGGACCAATTACATATTTATACGCGGTCTTGCTGTAGGTGAACACAACATAAAAATTATTCGTGATTGCGAAGGCAGAACCGATAAGTATTTTACTGTAAAGAGTTTGCAACTTGATGGTGGTAACTTGTTGCCGAAAGATGCCGATAAGACCTTAATAGAATTTTTAGGTGATTCTTTGACAAGTGGCTATGGTAATCTTGTATTGGATGGAACATTGGATCCGCAAGAGCTTAAAAATCAGAGTGCTATGCTGGCGTACCCGTATTTAGTAGCCGACAAATTAGGACTTGATTATAGAATAGTATCACAAAATGGTATAGCGCTTGATAAACGCGATGGTTATGTCGCTTTTCCTGAGTATTACAACACCGAAAATTATCACCTTGATAAGACTAAAAAGTATGCTTCATCAAACCCACAGGATGTAGATATTGTTGTTGTAAACATTGGCGCAAATGATATGGGCGCAGGTCTATATGATACAAAAAACATTGAAAGTGTCCGTGCATATGAAAAGAAATATGCCGAGCTTATAACTACTATAGGGTATCGCAAAAATGCAAAAATTATTTTTGTTTCAGGCGTTTGGTATAAAGACCCTGCAATTGCAGATGGTGGGGTGGCAAAAGAACTCAAATTGCGTGGGTATAACAATGTGTACGCGTTGCAATTTGTCACACCATATCAATCAGGTGGCGGCGGACACCCCTCTAAAAAAGAACATGTTGAAATTGCCGACAAGATTATTAAATTTTTCAAAGACAACGGTATAATATAAAAAACTTTGTGCATATTATGCACAAAGTTTTGCATATTTATTCAAAAGAACTTGACAATACAAAATATATTATATATAATGTGTAAATACTTTTAATAAACGAGGTTTTTATAAATGGCAAAAATGTGGACAGGCGTTACCGACGGTGTTACCGACAGTATAGCTGATGATTTTAATTCTTCAATACATTTTGACTCAAGGATGTATGCTCACGATATTAAGGGCAGTATGGCGCACGCTATGATGCTGTCTCTTTGCGGCATTATTGCTGAAGATGATGCTAACGCAATTATTTCGGGTCTCGAAGGTATTTTAGACGATATAAACAGCGGTAAGTTAGCGTTTGGTATGTCGGCTGAAGATATACATATGTTTGTTGAGCAGGAACTTACCAACCGCATAGGCGACGTGGGTAAAAAATTACATACAGCAAGAAGCCGTAACGATCAGGTAGCGCTCGATATAAGAATGTATCTGCGCGATGAGATTGATGAAATTACCACTCTTTTAAAATCTTTGGTTGAGGTTTTATGCGATAAAGCGAGTGAACACAAGGCGAGCATTATGTCGGGTTATACCCATTTGCAACGCGCCCAACCCATAACCTTTGGTCATCATTTGATGGCTTATGCTATGATGTTGCTTCGCGATATTGATCGTCTTAATGATTGCAAAAAAAGAATGAATATGTCGCCAATTGGCTGTTGCGCATTGGCAGGTACCACCTATAATACCGACCGTCGCTTTGAGGCGGAAAAACTCGGTTTTGACGGCATTTGTATGAATTCGTTAGACGGCGTATCTGACCGTGATTTTTGCGTAGAGCTTATGTCGGCAATATCGCTGATTATGGTGCATTTGTCCCGTTTTTCTGAAGAAATTATCTTGTGGTCAAGCTGGGAATTTAAGTTTATAGAGCTTTCAAGCAGTTACACAACAGGTTCGTCAATTATGCCACAAAAGCGCAATCCCGATATGGCTGAGCTTGTACGTGGTAAAACAGGTAGAGTTTATGGCGATTTGCTGGGACTGCTTACCACACTTAAAGGTTTGCCACTTGCATATAACAAAGATATGCAAGAGGACAAAGAGGGTGTGTTTGACGCGTGTGACACCGTAAAAATGTGCCTTAAAGTCTTTACACCTATGATTGATACAATGACAGTGCTGACTGACAATATGAAAAAGGCGGCGGGTGAGGGCTTTATAAACGCTACCGACCTTGCTGACTACCTTGTTAAAAAGGGAATGCCTTTCAGAACCGCATATAAAATCTCGGGGCAGTTGGTTGCCCTTTGTATTAAGAACAAAACTGTGCTTGAAGACCTACCGCTCGAAGAATATAAACAGTTCAGCGAACTTTTTGATGAAGAACTTTATGACGCAGTTAACCTTGAAAACTGCGTAAAACGTCGCATTTCAGAGGGTGGCACATCCATCCAATCGGTAGAAAATCAGATTCAGTTTGTCAAAGAACAACTTAAATAACATAAAAAAGCCACTGTAGTTAAACAGTGGCTTTTAACTTTATAGTTTACCGAGCATTTCTTCGATAGATGCATCGTTATTAAATTCTACGTCACAAGGTTTTTGGTGAAGTGACCAGTGCTCTGTAAGAGATACTGTCTCATTTGGTTCCACATCTTTAAGTGGGCTTAAAGATTCAATTTCAATAAATCCTGCATTGGTATATGTCTCGAAACTGCAGTCGTTATCCGGGTAAACCTCGGTTTTGTGATTGGTTTCATACGACTTGCGGAAAACCTCTTTGCCAAGGCAATAATATGCTTCTGCGTGGTTAAGGCCAAAGCCCAGTTTAAATGACTGCTCTATGTTAATATCCTGACGCAAGGTAACATATTTTTTACCAAAATAAAGACGGCTGTCGGCAAGATTTGTGTAGGGCCAAACCGAAATGTTGCGGTTATGTAACAGACCCGTATCATTAGTGTTCATAGGAATAATCAATGTACCGTGACAGGCTGAAACGGTAAGTCCCCAAATAGAAAACTTTTGCGCTGCGGGGGCAATATTTGTAACGCTCATTGTCACAAACATATTGCTGTCATCGGGGTCCATTTTTATTTCAAGCTGTTTTTGCATACCGTTCTCAATTTCGGCATTGGGGGTGAAAATAGCGCCCGATGGGGTTATTTCATACTTTACAGGGTCAAGGTCAGGGTAATAACTGTGGGGGTAACTTTCGGGCGAAGTCCATATACGGTGACCGCCTAAAATTTCCCACTTTTTATCTGCTCCAAAAAATTCTTTAAATTCTTTGTCATCCTTCGGTTCCATAACACTGCGGTTGTCACACATAAAGTTTTGACCGCCTACGTGACCAAAACGTATAATTCGCGGACCTACATCAATGGTGACATAGGCTTCGATAACACCGTTTGTGATAATAAGCACTTTGCCGTAGTCAAGATAGTTTTTAATTTCAGTTTTTATCATAATAGTTCCTCCAGTTTTAGAAGTTTCATTTTTTGTTCGGTTCCACATTCAAGCGCTTTACCTAAGGCAAGATTGTATATATCGGTAGCGCGACACTCGGTTTCAAAAACCTTTAAGGCGTCGGCGTCCAGCTCCTTTATCTGTGAAGCGCGGGTTATAATGGGTATTACGCCCTGGGGCTTTTTTAAGTGTGACAGACCCTGTTTGCTAAAACCCAGCACACGAACATAGGGTGGGGTAACCATAAAAAATTTGTTGTCAAAGCCTAAAAATGCCGATAACACAAGCCGCCTTATACGAGCTAAGGTATAGCGTTTGGTTTTAATCATATTATACAGTTCTTCAAGGCTTGTTGCAACCCGTACCGAGAAATAAATTTTGTTTTCCAGTCCCTCACTTATATCAGGAAGATTTTTAAAATCATTTACAGTCTTACTTCTTAGTGAACACAAAATTGCATTTTCAAGTCGCGATATGTTGGCAATATGATCGGGAGTTATAATACCACGTATTTCACGCGGCATAAATCTTTCGGTGTAGCCTATATTACCCTTAAAAAGTTCTTCTCTTATAAAAGATGACGACACAAATCCATCGGCTATATCGCTGCTGTCGTGCATAGCGCCAAGACGTTTTATGCAGTGAAAATCTATCGGCAGATTAAGTTTTTTTGCCGCAAGTATATACTCGATACCAAGGTTATCGTTTGGGTTTCTTAGCAGCGCAAAGTCAACGCCCATTTCTTGCGCGGCTTGTTCACGCGCTACGGCAAAGGTAACACCCGATTTAGCCTTTTCGGTTGCTTTTTCAAAAAAGCCGTCGCTATTTAGCACGTCTGCTGCGTGTTTTAGCGCATCAATATCGCCACACTCACTACCAAATAATATTTTGTCACATCCAAGATTGTAAAGTTGCCACACACCTGCAAGTGCAAAGTTTTGCGCTGTAGACATACTCCACAGCACCGGCATTTCAGCCACAATGTCAGCGCCGCAAAGCAGGGCGAATTTTGCGCGTTGCTGTTTAGAGAGAATTGATATATCTCCCCGTTGCACAAAGTTCCCGCTTATAACGCAAACAACGGTGTTACCAAGGGTATGGGCGTGGTCAATTATACGTTTATGACCGGTGTGAAGCGGATTGAATTCTGCAATAATACCAACAACTGACAAAAAATCACCTCTTTTTGAAAAAACACTCTTGAAAAAATTAATTTAATAAAGTAAAATAACGATATATGTTTTATGGTAATATCTTATCATAAAGAAAAAAATGTTTCAATACGAAATTTTAGAGGAGTAGTTAAAATGAAAGTATTTGTAGTTAACGCAGGTAGTTCTTCACTTAAGTATCAACTTATTGATATGGATAACGAAGTTGTTCTTGCTAAAGGTCTTTGCGAACGTATTGGCGTTACAGGCGCCATCACACACAAGGCGGCTGACGGCAGAGTTTATAAGGCTGAAACCGATATGCCTACACACAGTGAAGCTTTTGAAGCAGTAGTTTATGCTATGACAAAGTCCGAGGCTAAGGTTATCGATTCTCTTGATGAGGTTAGCGCTATTGGTCACCGTGTTGTTCACGGCGCAGAAGAGTTTAACAAATCAGCCCTTATTACTGACCAGATGATTGCAAAGGTTCGTGAGTGCAGTGTTATGGCTCCACTTCACAACCCTGCAAATATCTTAGGTATCGAGGCTTGCACCAAAACCTTTGGTGACAAAATTCCTCAGGTTGGTGTATTTGATACATCTTTCCATCAGACAATGCCTGCCCAGGCTTATATCTATGCATTGCCTTATGAATATTATGAAAAATACCGTGTTCGTAAGTACGGTTTCCACGGTACATCACACAGTTTTGTAAGTGACAGAGCCGCAGACCTTGAAGGCAAAGATAAAAAAGATCTTAAGATTATTACCTGCCACCTCGGTAACGGTTGTTCTATCAGCGCTATTAAAGATGGCGTTTGTGTTGATACATCAATGGGCTTTACCCCACTTGACGGCTTTATGATGGGTACACGTTGCGGTACACTTGACCCTTCAACCCTTACATATATTGCAGATAAAGAAAACCTCAGCTTTGCTGATATTGATTCTATCTGCAACAAAAAATCAGGTGTGCTTGGTGTGTCAGGCGTATCTAACGACAACCGTGACGTAGCAGCAGCTGCGGCTGAGGGTAATGCTCGCGCACAACTTGCTATTGATATGCAACGCTACCAGATTCTTAAATTTGTAGGTTCTTACGTTGCGGCTATGAACGGTGTTGACACTATTGTATTCACAGGCGGCATTGGTGAAAATGACGAAGAACTTCGCGAATATATCTGTGAAAATCTTGGCTATTTGGGCGTAAAACTTAACGCGGAGGCAAATAAAGTTCACGGTGAAGAAATTAAAATTTCAACCGATGACAGTAAGGTTAATGTTTATATTATACCTACTAACGAAGAACTTAAGATTGCTCGCGATACAAAGGCTATTGTAGAAGCGCTTTAATTTGATGAAAGGAAGAGCGGAAAATTACGTCTTTTGTGATGTTGTTTTCCGCCTTTTTATATTATGAATACTACCGAAATAAAACAAAGTATACTTAGTGGTAAATTTGATAAAGAATTTGTATTGCTCTACGGTG
The DNA here is from genome assembly GCA_017516965.1 of Clostridia bacterium. Classification (GTDB taxonomy): domain Bacteria; phylum Bacillota; class Clostridia; order Oscillospirales; family Acutalibacteraceae; genus UBA737. Next base: position 58,075 of record JAFXAP010000015.1, on the reverse strand, counting down.
ATACCCAATCAGCAAAAGAGCGTTATGCCGATGCTGTTGATGAATTTGTAAATCTTTACGGCGAGCGTGATAATATACATATTTTTTCAGCGCCGGGCCGTACCGAAATTGGAGGTAATCATACCGACCATCAGCACGGACTTGTTCTTGCAGGCAGCGTTGACCTTGACGTTGTTGCGATAGTTTCAGAAAATGATGAAGGAATTGTCCGTATAAAGTCTAAAGGTTATAAAATGGATGAGGTTGATATTTCTGACCTTGATAAAAAAGAGTGTGACGTTGGTCGCGCCCGTGCTCTTGTACGCGGTGTGTTAGCGGCGTTTAAAAATAATGGTCACAATATAGGCGGATTTAATGCTTATACCACTTCAAACGTGCTAAAAGGCTCAGGGCTTTCATCTTCTGCGGCATTTGAGGTGCTTGTATCAAATATTGTAAACGGCCTTTTTAATAAAGCGTCGGTAGATGCTGTAAGCATTGCAAAATATTCCCAGTTTGCTGAGCGCGAATATTTTGGTAAACCTTGTGGTTTGCTTGACCAGATGGCATCAAGTGTGGGCGGTTTTACATATGCTGATTTTAATGACCCGCAAAACCCAAAGGTTGAAAAAATAAACCTTGATTTAAACGAATCAGGTCACACACTTTGTGTTGTTGATACGGGTGGCAACCACGCAAATTTGACACAAGACTATGCCGATATTACACTTGAATGCAAGGCTGTAAGCGAGTGCCTTGGGGTAGAGTTTTTGCGCGATGCAAATGAGGATGATTTTTATGTCAATATTGCCGCAATCCGTGAAAAATGCGGCGACAGGGCTGTGCTCAGAGCGATTCACATATTTAATGAAAATCGCCGTGTGCTAACACAAAAATCAGCGCTGAAACGTGGTGATTTTAACACATTTTTTGTTGCAGTTAAACGCTCGGGTGAGTCATCATATGATTTGCTTCAAAATGTATATTCACCAAGCAATCCGCGTGAACAGGCCATATCTTTGGCGTTAACTCTTACAAAGCAATTTCTTAATGGTCGCGGTGCTTACCGCGTTCACGGCGGTGGTTTTGCAGGTACTATTCAGTGCTACATTCCAAACAAAATGTTTGACGCTTACAAACAAATGATTGAAGCCGTGTTTGGCGAAAACAGCTGTGTAAAACTGTTTGTGCGACCCGTTGGCGGCTATGAATTAAAGGGTGAATAATATGGATGTTGTAGCAAGTGAGTGGAACGGTTTTCGTCGTCTTGATTTTAAATTTGAGGGTAGAGATTGTATTCTTATTTGCCCCGAAAAAGCGTGTGACGGCAATAAATGGCTTTACAAAACCGAATATTTTGATGCCTTTCCCGCTACCGAAATTGAAATGCTTAAAAAAGGCTATCATTTGGCACATATGAAAAATACCACACGTATGTGCCCCGAAAACGATACCGATATGCGCCCTATGTTTTGTGAGTTTTTAACAAAAAAATTCGGGCTAAATACTAAGTGCGCACTGGTTGGTATGAGCTGTGGCGGTATGCAGGCGGTGTATTTTGCGGCAAAGTACCCTCAGTATGTAGCGGCAATTTATCTTGATGCGCCGGTTATGAACTATCTTAGTTGGCCTTTTGCTTTAGGTGTTGGACAGGATGATTCGTCTAAAGAGTTTACCGATAATATGGGACTTACCTTAGCGCAGATGATAAATTTCAGAAATCATCCTATAGACCAAAAACAAAAACTGTTAGAGGCAAACATACCAATAATGCTTGTCAGCGGTGATAGTGACACAGTAGTTCCGTTTTGTGAAAATGGTCAGTTGCTTTATGATTATTTTAAAGCAAATAATGGCAAAATAGAGTTAATATTAAAACCGGGTGGCGATCATCATCCGCATGGACTTACCGACAATTCACCAATTATTGAATTTATACAAAAATATTATTAATTTTAAAAAAAACACCCGCTATCGAGCGGGTGTTTTTCGGTTTTAGTGGGTTTTGCAAGTGGTCACTACACTTTTATTGTAAATATGCACAAAAACATAAAAAAACTTTGGTCAAATTCGTATGAAGTGAGTCCTTGAAAATTTTTAGGGAAAGTGGTAATATATTATAAATAATATGTTAAAAAGGAGAGATTGCACTATGACAAGTAGAGCATTCAACAAAAAATTACTTTCAGCAGTTCTTGTTATGGCACTGTGTATCAGCGCTGTTTGTGGTAGTATAATTTCTACAAACGCAGCGGCAGCCGGTAATACCTACAGTGTTGTAGCCGAAAGCGTTGCAGCCGGTACAAAAGTTACAACAGCTACTGTAACGCTAAACAGTACAACAGGTCTTACATCTGGTAGCTTTGACCTTATGTTTGGTAGTGACGTTATCGATGACGTTAACTTTGACTCAAACGGTAACTATGTTACACCTACCAACGAAACACTTGAAGAATTTTATGCAAGAGATAAAGTGGATCCTGTAACTGGCGAAAGAAACTATATGATTGCCGGTGTTAATTACTATAAGGAAGTAGAGGTTGAAGAACCTGTATACGATTCTGAGGGCAACCAGACCGGTACTCAGACGGTTACTAAAACAGTTGTTGATACCGACAAATCATATAAAGAAAACAACGGTAACAAAGGAACCCTGCTTCCAAACGTTTATGACGGCGTCGTTGGTCTTTATGACACCAAAATTGAAATTACCGGCGGTGTGCTTGCAAATGGTACAGTTGTCGATGCAAGTGATGTAGGTCAGTACTTTACCAATAGCAACTATTCTGATTCATTTGCTAAGGGTGAAAACAACACTACCAACGCTATCGAAGGCTCAAGTGATGACGGTAGAAAATATATCTACAATTTGACCGATACTTATAAAGCAACAAGCGATAGTAAAAATACTTATTTCACAGTTGCTGATGGTGAAGGCACTAAAAGCGTTACTAAATTGGATAACGCTTTGCTTGACAAATATTATCGTGAGTATACTACAGTTGATGTTGCAACCGAAACACTTGGTTATTCTATTTCAACCGTTAGTGAAGACAGCGCAGGTCAAACCCATTCATATGCGCAGTATGCGCAGGGCTTTAAAGATATAACCTTTAATTCAAGCGCTGAATTTACCTCAATCACATTTACTATTACATTTGACTTTACCGGTACCTGTGACCGTATTGGCGGAAATGCAAGCGTAGATGCAGATCAGTTAATTGGTACTACAACCGTTGACGGTGTAGAACAAAAATACAGAAACCGTGACGGTCACTGGGCTACAGAAAACTATGTTCAATACGATAAGAAATATGCTCTTAATTTTACTGGTAAAGACGGTTTAAGCAGTCTTTCAGCATCAGATGAAAACGCAACAACCAACTTCTTCCACGTTCACGAGGGCGCTCTTGAAGATAATAAATATGGCACCCTTGATCCTGTAAATAAGGCCGCTATTGACGCCCTTCTTGCAAAAAATCCTGAGGCTCGCGAAGGCGTAGATTACTTCGAGCTTTATAATGCAAGATGTAAAAAGTGCGGTCGAGTTACTCCTATGATTGCAGCCCCCGATCTTCCATATAAAGTATATGAAATAGATGAAAACGATAAAGATGTTGAGGTTCCTGCTAACGGCAGAAAAGGTATATTTGCCTTTAATAACTTCCGTAACATTTCGGGCGCTAATGTCAGCTATGAAGATGACGGTAGCCTGTCACTTAATCTTCACTATCCATCAACAATGGATAATGAGCAGATGATTATTACCGACGAAAACGGTATGGTAATGAACTATAGTGACACAATTGAAGTAGCAAACGATAAAACATCGGTATTTACATCAACTACATCAAGCTTTGCAGCTTCAAAAATCAAGGTAGATGATAAAGAGATTGCCCGTTATGAAGGCGAACTTCCAAGCAGTTCTAAAATGATTACAGTAAAGGGTCTTTCTGCAGCCGATGTTGACAAAACACTTTACGTTGCAAGATATACCCCTTCAAGCAGTACCGAAACCCAGCTTATGGGTATTACTCATGCGTTTTCTGTCTCCGACTATTGTAACGACATAGTTCAGGGTGCGGAATATGAACAATCAGACAAACTTGTTGCAGCCGCTCTTGTAAACTATTCAAATGCATCAACCATCGCGCTTGGTACTGCAAAACCTGAAAATCCAAAGGTAATTCCTACCGAGATTGATTTACTTGAATTCGGCGATTATCTTGTTAATGACCTCGGCAGTACAAGTAAGTGGTATGACAATAATCTTGCAGATAATGGCGAAACCGGTGCCGATTGGGATAATGCTATTATAATCGATAGCGCCGAAGAGCTTGTTTACCTATGTAAAGCATCGGGCAATGATACTGACGGCAAATACTACAAGGTAGCCGACAGTATCGCTGGCTTTAACCTTTCAACCGACAAGCTCGATATAAACGGTACATTAGCCGGCAATTCGTTAGCAAGCGGAAAAACCAACCTTGATATAGTTATAGGCAGTGGTAAAAACCACGCTGGTGGCACACCCGGCTTCCAGGGTCACTTCGACGGTAACGGCGCTACAGTTTACGGCGCTTGGACCAACCACAATTCAGTTTCTACCAATGCAGGTCTTTTTACCTGTACAAAGGGCGACGTAACCATCAAAAACATCAACGTTAACAAGGCTCACTTTACTGCAACAACTGCAGCAGGTGGTATTGTTGGTTACTATAAAGGTGAAGGCACTAATACTAACAATACAACCCTTACAATCGAAAACTGTTCTGTAACCGATTCTTATCTTGAGGTTACAAAAACAGGCTACGGTATGGGTGTAGGCGCTGTAGTGGGTAGAGTTGATTGCCCATCAAGCTATAAAGACACAAATGATGAAGACGGTGACGGTAACACAACCGAAACACTTTACGTAAACAACAAGGTAATAGTTAAAAACTGCTATGTAAATCTTGATGAAGATAACTTTGTTTCTTTGAATGAAGGCACCAGTGTAGCAGGCCAACAGGTATGTCACGGTGGTGTAGTAGGCGTTGCAGGTTCAAACGCACTTGATGTAAATAACTGTATTGTTATTGGTATTAAGCCATATGCAACCAGCATAAGCAACAACAACAACGGTGTTCAGCACTCAGGTCTTGAAACTCACTTTAATAACGTTTATACAACAAGTGATGTTCCTGTTACAGGGGTTTACCTTGGCGGTACACTGACTAACCGTAACTTTACAAACAGAATATTCCCACTTAGCGATGAAAAGCTTAAAGGACTTAATGTTGCCGATAATATGCCAAACCTTAACTGGAGTACAGTTTGGTGTGCAACAGAGGGTTACCCAACACTTTACGCACCATACAACATTCCCGAACCGGAACCAAAGACAATCTATTGGGATGGTGAAACAGCAACAGGCATTTCACAGGGTAACGGCACAAAGAATGATCCTTATATCATTAACACTGCTGCCGAGCTTGCTTGGGTTGTAAGCAGACCTATAGGTAATTTTGCTGACACAGATGGCAAATACTTTAAGGTTGCCGACGGCATCAAAAATATTGTATTGCAGCCAGAGGAAAAAGCAGCTGCCATTATGGCGCTCAGTGATGCTGCCGCAGTTAAATCACACTTTGAAAACGGCAGTGGCTTTGAGCCGTGGAAAACAGGCGGTTGGGAAGGTACAACCTTCTGCGGTAATATCGACTTTAACGGTGTTACCATTTATGGTGCGTATATTAAGAATTCGCCAAACAACGCAGCCCTTATCTGCAACGTGGATGCAGGCGCAGTTATAAGCAACCTTACGCTTAAAAACAGTTATTTCACAAGTGCTGCTTCAAACTATCAGGTAGCCGCTCTTGCAGCAGTTTCCAACGGTGGCGGAAACGGTAAAAAAGAGACGGGTATTATATGGGTTAATGGCGTAACCGTTACTAATAATTATCTATATAATACTTCTACCCAAGGCAATCGTTCCGGTGTTATGATAGGTTCGTTTAGTGATACCGTTTACATTGACAATTGTTTAGTTTATGGTAATAATGCAACCTACGGCGAAAATGTTAAAATGCCACTTGTTAATAATGCAGGAAACGCTGTTCCAAGCACGGCAAAAGCACCTGAAGGTCTCGTTACAAAAATTGACGTAGATGGCGGTAATTTGCATTTTAACATGGTTCGTAGCAGTGTTGTTTTGGGATGTGATCCTTATGACACAACCCAAGGACACGGTAGCCGTTTTAATGATGTAAGATGTTATGAAAATGTATATACCGATGCTCAGGTAACAAATGTGGAATTTACTAGTGGTAATCCTACCAAATACCTTACATTCAAACCTGCACAGCTTACACGTATTAACATAGATGAAATCAATGGTATGGACGCAAGAGAGGTTATGCCACAGCTTGATTGGTATAATGCACTAACCAATCCTGATGGCGCATGGCATTGCAGTTATTTTGGCGCTATGCCAAGTCTTAACTCACACGATGAGAGCTTTGCTACAGAATATCCTGCGTATAATGATGTTAAGTTTATCACACCCGATACAGATGATAATGAAACCTGTGACTATGAGTATCACTCAAACGGTACAATGGCATTTGGTGTATATCAGACTGCACTTAGCACAAAGGCAAATCCGTATATGTCGTTTGCGTTTGCTTTCCTTGGGGATTATAAAACAAACCGTGAAAACATAAAGGTAACATTCACCTACACACAAAACGACGAAACTATTACAACCGAGCCTATTTCGGTTCCTGCTTACAATGGTGAAGATATCAAAAATGTAAGCGGTTGGACTAATACCAAGAAAAACGGTAGATATCATACCTATAAGGCAACAGGACTTCCTATATCAGCAATGCTTACCGGTATTGACGTAAATGTTAATTACAATGGTAAAGACTACTATTTTGGTAAATTCAGCATTGACGGTGTCGGTCTTGAATTAGAAGCCGCAAACTCAGCGCAACCTTGTGAATACTATGAAACACGTATCGAGGCTGCAAAGGCACTAAAGTTCTATATAACCATGCTTCAGTCACGCTATGGCAGTAATGTGTAATGATGGTATTAAAAAGGAGATTTTAAGTTATGTTTGAAAAAGCTAAAATAGAAATCTATGATTTACAGTTTAATGATATTATCGTTACAAGTGAACCCGGTTGGGGCGACGATGATATCTGGGCCGGCGATGGCTTTATCGTAGACGAAGAATAATTTTAAAACCGACTGATTAAATTCAGTCGGTTTTTCTTGTATAACGAAAAACAGCACCCGTTTGTTTTAACGGGTGCTGTTGATTATATTATTAATCAGTTAAGACCTGTAGCCTTAAGATAGTCGGCGTATGCCTTTTCCCAAAGCTCGTTTTCGCTTGGTGAGTAGGTCTTAATTTCGGTTGAGTTTGATACAACCTTACGAAGCTCGGTAAAGCCTTCGATTTCGCCCAAAGCATTCATTGCAACACCAATGTTACCCATAACTGTCGCTTCGGTAGGACCTGCAAGTACAGGCACGTTACAAGCGTCACTTGTCATCTGGCAAAGAAGTCGGTCTTTAATGCCACCGCCTAAAATGTTGATGCTGTGGTATTTTTTGTCGCCCATATTGTTAAGAGCATTAAAGGTGTATTTGTATTTCATTGCAAGACTCTGGTAGATACAGCGCATAACCTCGCCACGTGTTTGAGGCACGTATTGACCTGTTTTTTCGCAATATTCTTTAACTCTGCGCGGTAAATTTCCTGCTGGTTCAAATGCGGGGTCATCTACATTGATAAAGCATTTGAAAGGCTCTGAAGCCAATGCTTCTTTTTCAAGGGTGTCAAAACCAACCTCTTCACCTTCGCGGCGGAACTGACGGCGTGATTCCTGAATAAGCCACAAACCCATAATGTTTTTAAGAAAACGGGTTGTGTCTTCAAATCCACCCTCGTTTGTAAAGTCGGCACGTGCCGCCTCAGCTGTAAGAATTGGTGTTTTGCTTTCGATACCAAAAAGACTCCAGGTGCCACAGCTTATGTAAACAAAATCATCGCGTTCGCTTGGACAAGCCGCAACAGCGGAAGCGGTATCGTGTGATGCAACTGCAATAACAGGAACCTTGTCACAGCCAAGCTCTTCGCAGATTTCATCCGAAAGGTAACCGTAAATGCTACCCGGTTTTGTGATTGGCGCAAAAATGTTTTTAGGCAAACCTAACTGCTCTATGAGTTCAAAATCCCAATCCTTTGTATAGGGGTTTAGCAGATTAGAGGTAGAGGCAATGGTTGCCTCCTCTTTCATTTCACCTGTCAGCATATAACCAAAAAGGTCAGGCATCATAAGCATTTTATCAGCGCGGTCAAACACTTCAGGCTCATTAAATTTTAAATACATAAGCTGATAAATGGTGTTAAAGTGAATAAACTGTAAACCGGCTTTACTGTAAAGCTCATCTTTAGAGATAATCTTAAAAACCTTTTCAGGTATAGAGTGTGTACGGCTATCACGATAGTGATAGGGGTTTGCAAGCAAACGACCGTTTTTATCAAGCAGCCCAAAGTCAACACCCCAGGTGTCGATGCTGATAGCGTCAAAACCGCCTTCATTTACAGCCTTGGTAATACCTGTCTTGATTTCAAAGAAAAGACGAAGCACATCCCAAAACATACTGCCGCGAACTACGACAGGGTCGTTAGAAAAGCGGTGAATTTCTTTCATATCTATTTTGCCGTCATTTAATGTGGCAAGCATAGCGCGTCCGCTTGAAGCGCCAAAGTCAAAAGCGAGAACCTTTTTCATTAAAGAACCCTCCAAAAAAATATTTACCTTCTTAATATATCAAATAATTTTAGTTTTGTCTATAACTTACTTGTAAAAAATTGTATTTATATATATAATAAAGGTATGAAAGATTTATGGACATATTTAAAAGATACAACCAAACCCATAGTTCTTTACGGAATGGGTAACGGCGCCGACAAGATTATATCGGTGCTTGATAGCTATGATATTAAAATATCGGGTGTTTTTGCATCCGATGGTTTTGTGCGCCAAAAAGTGTTTCACGGCTTTAAGGTAACCGATTACAAAACCGCAAAAGATACCTTTGGAGATATGATTGTGCTTGTGTGTTTTGGCAGTAGCCTTCCCGACGTTATTGCAAACATAAAACGCATAGCAAATGAACAAGAGCTGTATGCCCCTGACGTGCCGGTTTACGGCGATAATCTTTTTAATATGGAATATGCAGTCGCTAATGAAAAACGTCTCAAAAATATTTATAATCGCTTGGCAGATAACACTTCGAAAAAAGTTTTTGAAAACGCCGTTATGTATAAGCTAACAGGCAAAATAGATTATCTTTTTGATTGTCAGACACCGAGTGAAGAAATATATAAGAACATATTAAAGTTTAATGATAATGAAACGTATTTTGATTTAGGCGCTTATAGGGGAGACACGGTAGAGGAATTTTTATCGGTTGTGAGTAACTGCAACAAAATTGTAGCGGTAGAGCCCGATTTTAAAAGCTATAATAAGTTATGCGCCGCTACCGAAGGTGCGCAAAAAATAACAAACATTAACGCATGCATTAGCGATATAGACGGTAAAGTGAACTTTGATATGCAACATTCACGCGGTTCAAGCCTTGGTAAAGGGGAGGGCACAATCAATTCGGTAACGGTTGATACCCTCGCTTTAAAAAATGCGCCTACATATATCAAAATGGACATAGAGGGCGCCGAGGTTGCCGCAATAAAGGGAGGCTCTGCCACCATATCAAAACTAAAACCCAAAATGCAAATAGCGGCATACCACCGCAGTGAAGATTTGTTTGCAGTGCCTGAGCAAGTGTTGAATTTGCGTGATGATTACAAAATTTATCTCAGGCATTTTCCGTCACTGCCGTGTTGGGATATGTCATATTACTTTATATAGTGTAAAAAAATGTCGTTTTTAGTGGTTAAAATACCATATAAACGGCATTTTTTCTTGACAGCGTATAAATATAGTGGTAGAATTATGTAGATAAGTTTAGTTTGTATTGGTGAAAGTTTTGGCGAAATTCACCAATACCCTAATATTTATTCAAACGGGGCATTATCAGCGGTCCCCGACAGAATTTTGTTTTTTGTACCTGTAAAAACCGCTTTAAATATAAAGGAGGGAATTTTATGCCCACAGATCCAATTTTTTATGTTGTTTTCGGCGCTGTTGCATTGGTGCTGTGTGTAATTGGCTTTTTTGTAGGCTCTGCCGTTCGTAAGCATTCTGCAGAAAAAACAATCGGCTCTGCCGAGACCGAAGCTAAGCGCATACTTAATGATGCAATGAAAACTGCCGAAACCCGAAAGAAAGAAACCTTGCTTGAAGCTAAGGAAGAAATTCATCAACTCCGTCAAGACACCGAAAAGGATCTTCGCGAAAGAAGAGCCGAGGTTCAAAGACAGGAGCACAGACTTCAACAAAAAGAAGAAACCCTTGACCGCAAGATAGACAATCTTGAAGCTAAGGAAGAAAAACTTCAGGAAAAGGCAAAACAAATTGATGCCAAAATTGAAGAGTGCGAACAGCTTAAACGCAGTCAACTTGAAATGCTTGAAAAAATTTCAGGTCTTTCAAAAGAACAGGCAAAGGCCGACCTTTTGCAAATGCTTGAGGGTGAACTTTCTCACGAGAAGGCTGTTAAAATTATGGAATTTGAACAGCAAACCCGTGATGAATCAGACAAACTTGCACGTGAGGTTATTGCCCACGCAATTCAGCGTTGCGCCGCTGACCACTCATCTGACATTACAATTTCAGTAGTGCCGCTTCCAAATGATGAAATGAAGGGTCGTATCATCGGCCGTGAGGGTAGAAACATCCGCGCTATTGAAAATGCAACAGGTGTTGACCTTATTATTGATGACACACCCGAGGCAATTACAGTATCAAGTTTTGAACCAATTCGCCGTGAAATTGCCCGCGTAACACTTGAAAAACTTATTGTTGACGGCAGAATTCATCCTGCAAGAATTGAAGAAACCGTTGCCAAGGCTACTGCCGAGGTAGAGGCTATAATCAAACAGCAGGGCGAACGCGCTATGGTAGACAGTGGTGTTCACAATCTGCACCCCGAACTTATCAAGCTACTCGGTCGTTTGCATTTCCGTACAAGTTACGGTCAAAACGTACTTAACCATTCGCTTGAGGTTTGCTACCTTTCAGGTCTTATTGCGGCTGAGCTTGGCGCCGACGTTACCCTTGCAAAACGCGCAGGTTTGCTTCACGATATTGGTAAGTCAATCGACCACGAGCAAGAGGGTTCACACATTCAGCTTGGTGTTGAAGCTGCTAAAAAATATCGCGAAAACGAGGCTGTTATTCACGCAATTCACGCTCACCACGGTGACGTAGAGGCCAAGACAGTTATCGCTTGTATCGTTCAGGCGGCTGACGCTATAAGTGCCGCACGTCCCGGCGCTAGACGTGAAAACATTGAAAGCTATATCAAGCGTCTTGAAAAGTTAGAGGAAATCGCCAAGTCCTTTAACGGTGTTGAAGATTCTTATGCTATTCAGGCAGGCCGTGAGGTTCGTATTATTGTTAAGCCTGAGGCTGTAAATGATGACCAGATGGTTATTATGGCTCACGATATCGTTCAAAAGATTGAAAACGAGCTTGAATATCCGGGTCAGGTTAAGGTTAACATCATACGCGAAAGCCGTGCTGTTGACTACGCTAAATAAACAAAAAATATCAGGTCCTTAGGGAGACACTTCGTAAAGAAGTGTTCTCCCTACTTTCTTTTTAATAAAAATTGACACTTTCGGTTTGAAAGTGTCATAGTGGGTTACATACTTTAAAATTAACCTATCTCAAAGATAAGAATAATAAGTGATATTGTGAGACAGGTCTCACAGTGATATTTTGCCTTTTGGCAAAGTGATATGAAAACCTATCGGTTTTCGTGATATTATATCCGCCCTTAAAACTGCCCGAAGGGCAATATAACTATGCGTAGCATAATATAACTGCGAAGAAATACCACTCGCCTTTGGCGAATAAAACTGGCGTTGTATCCTTACGGGTACAACGCCTATGGGGCCTGATTTTTTTGTTTATAATTGAAAATGGAAAATTTTGTAGTGAACGACTTGTGTATCGTTTTGCGGTCAAGTACACAGGCTTGACACTACTTGTTTCTTATGTAATGAAAAATATATTGTTGCACAATACCGCCATACTCTTTTGCGCAATCGGGTATGTTACCGTCAAACAGTTCTTGTAAGGCTCTGTTAATCCACACATCGCGTGGGAAGGCGTTTTTATGCGAGAGCCCATAAAGCAAAACGCAATCGGCAACCTTTGGTCCTACGCCTTTTATATTCATCAAAATTTCGCGCGCAGTATCATAATCGGTGTGTTTAAGGGCTTCAAGGTTAATCTCGCCCGACACAACCTTTTGTGCGGCATCTATTATGTATTTAGCGCGAAAGCCTGAGCGTATAACCGCTAAATCATCTACCGTAAGTTTTGCTATAACCTTGGCTGACGGGAAGGTGTAACCACCACAGATTTTTTCACCAAAGTTTTCACAAAGGCGCTCTACTATGCCTTTAATTCGCGGTATGTTGTTATTTTGCGAAATAATAAAGGAAACAAGCGCCTCCCAAGGTTCCTGGTTTAAAAGGCGAATTCCCTTGCTGTAGTCGGCGGCTGTCGCAATGGTGGGATTTTTACTTACCTCTTTTATAATTTTGCCGTAATCGCGCTCTAGGTCAAAATAGTGTCGCCATATAGTTTCAAAATCTTTAGGGGTTGCGCCTTTTATCACTATATCGCCGTCAGCTTCAAAAAGCTCGATATACTTGCCAAAAGCAATACCACTCCACACACCGTCTTGATTTTGCGACCAACGAAAAGCCTGACCGCAGTCGAGTGTTTGCCCAAGGTCAAAATTTTTTACGTTTTTTATGTAAATTTGCTCATCAATAAACTCAATATTCATATTGCACCTCGTATTTACAATTATATATATTTTGTGTTATAATGTCTATATAAAATTTTTAAAATAAAAGGTTGTGACTATATGCGTGATGATATTTGCACCATACCGGTGTCCGAGGTTTTTGAAGAGAGTGACGGTTGTCCCCTTTGCCGAATGAAGCACACGGTAGAAGAGCATCTTATTACCTATATCTTAGGTGATGCTATGATGGAACCCGACGTGCGTATCGAGACTAACAGGGTAGGCTTTTGCCCCGAGCATTTTGATAAAATGATGGCGCATCGAGGCAGACTGCAGTTAGCGCTTATGCTTGAAACACATATTAAAGAAATCGGCGCGCAAATTTTCGAGAAAAAAATGTTTAACGGTACCGATAAAAAGGCCTCAAAAGCAAAGCAGGTTATTGACAGCTGTTTTATATGTGAAAAGGTTAACTGGGGTATGGAGCGAATGATAGATACCATCTATCGCTGTTATGAAAATGAAAGCGATTTCAGAGAACTTTTTAACAATCAGCCACAGTTTTGTTTGCACCATTTTGAAAAACTTGTAAGCGGTGCCGATAAAAAGAAAATGCCAAGATATGTAAGTGAGTTTAAAGAAAACTTAACCCGCATTACTGCCGATTATGTAAAATCTTTGGGTGAAGATTTAACAAAATACTGCTCTATGTATGATTACCGTAACAAAGGTAACGACGATTGGGGCAATTCAGCCGACTCGGTTGAACGCGCTGTAAGTTATCTGTCGGGTAAAATTTGATTTACATAAAGTTACAAAATAATTACTTTTTGCAACCAATGTGAATAACAAAAAGGGCGGTTTCAAGGCTGTTTTTCAACTTATCCACCGACTTTTCCACAAAATTATGTTAACTTGCATATAATATCTTTAACTGTCAAAAATAAATTTGAAATTAAAAATCAGGAGAATTTTTTATGGTTAAAGGTGTTAATAAAACGGTTATTGAGGTTAACAACACGGGCAGCAAGGTATTTGATAGGGTGGTCTTTTATGTCAGCCCATCCTGCAGTAATATGAGTGCCAAAAATTTACGACGCGCAATACAAAATTTTAGTTTTCAGTTTGACAATGTCAAGCCGTGCAACTATAAATCATTGCGACAAAGAATGATACTGCGCAGACGAATGTTTATAGGCGGCATAGCATTATCGGTTGCGGCAATAGTAGCCACATTAATAATAATTTTGTGAATATAGTGTAAAAAAAGCAAGAAGCGGGGAATAGCATCTTGCTTTTTTTTAGCATTTGGGTTAAAATGCTATTTGTAATATTGTGTAAAATCGTGAGGAAAATTTAATGGATGTTTTTAAACACGGATTAAAACTAAGCGTTAGCATTATAGTTGCTGCGGTTATAAGTTTTTTCTTGGTTATTTCTATGCTTAATATCTGTCAGGCTATGTTTACGGTAGAAACAGGGTACACAGCCTATGTTTATGAAACTGCAACCGCAACCGAACATATTGATAGCTATACATATGAATATGTTGATAATGATGGTGACGGTAAATATGACGGTGTTGATGAAAAAGAACTTGAATACCGCGAAAAAGGCTGGTTTGTAGAAAAGGTAAAAAAACGTTCCACGCTTACAGGTGTTGGTAGGGTTATATTTTTAGTAACAACTCAGGTATTAAGTTTGGTAATGGTTATATCTTTTGCAAGCAGTGATGCATATAAGCGAGGACTCAAAGAAAGCAACCTTGTAAAAATAGGTAAGGTAAAATATGATGTGACCAAAGGCTTTAAAATAGGACTTATAGGTAACATACCGTTCTTTGTCGTTTTTGTTTTGGCAATAGTTATGGCTTCTAAGTTTACGACTGTGTTATACGCGATACTAAACTCGCATTATTATTCGGTTGTTTTATGGATAACAGGCGGTAAATCACTTTTTATTGAAGTTAGTATCTGGCAATATGTGTTGCTGTTTTTGTTGCAATTTATAGTGCCTGTAATTTCGGGTATTGCTTATATTTTAGGCGTAAAAGAGATAAATCTTATGGAAAAGATTATTTATAAAAAAGAGGTAGAATAAAATGGCGGGTTTGTTTGGCTTTTTAGACTTTACAAAAGAGGGCCCCGGTATTAAAAAAGATGGCCCGAAAAAGAAGGCGTTTTTTGTTTTCTTTGAAACCTATTTTCGTAATTTTTGGCGGTTTATACTCATAAACCTTGTTTATGTTTGCTTGTCGTTACCTATTATAACGGGTGGTATGGCTGCCGCAGGTCTTACCAACGTTGCAAGAAATATTGCGCGTGATAAACATTCATTTGGCTTAAGCGACTTTTTTGATACCATTCGTAAAAATTGGAAACAGTCTTTAACTGTGGGTATAATCAACACCATACTTACCGCCATTATCGGATTTGCAATATATATTTATTTTAATTCTTACATTAATCCCGAAACACAAACCCTGTTTAATCTGGCAGGTTTTGCGGTAAGTCTTGCTGTAGCGGCTGTGTTTATAATGATGCAGTTTTATATGTACACACTTATGATTACATTTAGTTTTAGCACAAAAACACTATACGTAAACAGCTTTAAATTTGCGTTTATAAATCTTTGGCGTAATTTGTTATGCGGTATTTTACTGATTGCAACTGTCGGTGTTTATGTGGGAATATTTGTAATTGCTCTTTATACAATACCTCAATATATCTTTGCAGTTTTGTTTACCGAACTTATTGTTGGGGCTATAACGCTACCTGCGTTCCAGTATCTTATGATTCAGTTTTTTACATTTGGCAGTATAAAGAAGTATATAATCGACCCATATTATGCCGAGCACCCCGATGCCGATATTGAAAAACGACGTGATTTAGGTCTGGAAGTTCCCCAGCAAGAGGATGATTACGAGTACGAGGATATGTCCTGGGAATAAAAAAATTACCGAACTAAACCTTAATGGTCTAATTCGGTAACTGGTGCGGGTGACAGGACTTGAACCTGCACATCGGTGACACTAGCTCCTAAGGCTAGCGCGTCTGCCAATTCCGCCACACCCGCAAATTTACCTTGCTATTTTACCTTAACAAAAGGAAAATGTCAAGCAAAATAATTTTAATTTAAAGGAAAATATTATGGCTATTGTGAATTTTATTAAACTTGATAAAAATGCTATCGTGCCAAGTTATGGCACACCATTTGCCGCAGGCGCTGATTTGTATGCTTTGCCGGGGGAGGCAATAAGCATTGACCCCGGTGAGACGGTGCTTATTCACACAGGCATTGCAATGCAAATACCCGACACTTATGCAGGCTTTATTTTTGCGCGTAGCGGCATTGCCACAAAACGCGGTCTTGCTCCTGCTAACAAGGTTGGAGTTATTGACAGCGACTACCGTGGCGAAATTATGGTAGCGCTCCACAACCACTCAAACAAAACACAGGAAATAGCAGGCGGCGAACGCGTAGCACAAATGGTGATAATGCCATATATTGCGGCTGAGTTTGTAGAGAGCGAAACCCTTGAAGACACTGCTCGCGGCGAGGGTGGATTTGGCTCTACCGGCACAAAATAATCGACAGTTGTAAATGAAAAATCGAGGTGCATTTTAAGTGCATCTCGACTTTTTATTTGTTGAAAAAAGTGTTGTTCTGTGCTATAATTAAAACAGTAATTCTTGAAAGGCAAAATGACTTATGAAGCGAACAAAACTTATAGATAGGTTGCTTCCCGATTATACAAACGGTGAAGAAATTTTTAATATGGCAACCCACATTGTAGGTGGAGGGCTGGGTGTTATATATCTTGCTCTTTGCGTTGTTTTTGCGGCGCTTAAGGGTAACGTGTGGGGTGTGGTGTCGTCGTCGGTTTATGGCGCGTCGGTTATATCACTCTTTACAATGTCAAGCGTTTATCACGGTGTAAAGCACCCTATGGCAAAAAAGGTGTTACAGGTGCTTGACCACTGTACTATTTATTTTATGATTGCAGGAACCTATACCCCTTTAATGCTTTCTTTGCTCAGAAAAACAAACCCGTTTATTGCTTGGGGAGTTTTCGGTTTTGTGTGGGGCATGGCGGCGCTTGCTATTACGCTTACGGCAATCGACCTTAAAAAATACAAGGTCTTTTCAATGATTTCTTACATAGGTATGGGTTGGTGCGCGCTGGCTACTATTGTGCCAATTTATAAAGCGCTTACCTTCTGGGGTTTTATGTGGCTTTTAGGCGGCGGTATAATGTACACCGTAGGTGTTATATTTTTTAGTCTTGGCACAAAAATAAGATATACCCACTCAATATTCCATATTTTTGTAGTAATAGCAAGTTTAATGCACTTTATCTGTATCTTCTTTTACGTTATCTAATCATCACACAAATCTCACTTTTTCGTAGAATAAAGTGGGAGGTGTTTAAATGCGCATTTCAAGAAAAAGACGAACCTTTTCAGTATTTAAAAGATGGTTGGTAGTGCTTTTGTGCCTTGTTTTGTTATTTGTCACTTGTTTTATAAGTGTAAAGCCATTTGTTTTTACATATGCTAAAAGCGAGGCCGAGACAATAATTTTAAACGCGGCAAACAGCGCGGTGCTTAACATACTTGAAAAAAATGATATTTCATACGCTACCTTATCAAACGTATCGCGTATGAGTGACGGCACAATAACTGGTATAGAAATTGATATAGAAAAGGTAAACAAACTAAAAAGTCAAATCTCTAACGAACTTGCAAAAATTGTGCGTGATAACAATAAATATGATTTAAATATACCCATAGGCACACTGTTTGGCAATGAATACACCACCGGCTACGGACCTAAAATCAAGTTTAAAATGCAACTTACAGAAACTGCAATTATTGATTTTGAAAGCCGTTTTGAGTCTGCCGGTATCAATAATGTATTGCACCAGATAATTATAAAAATTCACGTTAACGCAAGTGTACTTATGATGGGGTGCACCGATGGCTTCAGCGTATCGACTACCGCTTTGGCGGCGCAAACGGTAATTGCAGGTAAGGTGCCTGACTCATTTACAAATGTTATAGAACAACCAAACAATGACCTGGCGGATGAAATTTTTAACTTTGGCGAATTAGGATGAAGGGAAGGATTTATAGTATTTATGGACTTTAAAGAAGCAAAAAAGAGGGTATCACAGCTTACAAAGGAAATCAGACATCATAACGAACTCTATTACAATCAGGACTCTCCCGAGATTTCTGACTTCGAGTATGATGCTCTGACCCGTGAACTTAAAGCGCTCGAAAAAGAATATCCCGAACTTATAACACCCGATTCACCCACACAAAAGGTGGGCGGCGCGGCGCTAAAACTTTTTTCACCCGTTCAGCACGCAGTAAAAATGGAAAGTTTGCAAGATGTTTTCAGCACTGAGGAACTTCGTGAATTCGGTGAAAAGATTGATACAGGTGTTACTGCCTTTTCGGTAGAGCCTAAAATTGACGGTCTTTCGGTATCGCTTGAGTATTCGGGCGGTAAGTTTGTTCGTGGTTCTACGCGCGGTGACGGCACAACAGGAGAGGATGTTACCGCCAACCTTTTGCAGATAGAATCAATTCCTAAAAGCATAGATTTTGACGGCGAACTTGAGGTTCGCGGTGAGGTTTATATGCCTAAAAAATCCTTTTTAAAGCTTATAGAACGACAGGAACTATTAGGTGAGCAACCCGCCAAAAATCCAAGAAATGCGGCGGCGGGGTCACTACGTCAAAAAAGCAGCGCTATAACCGCCAGTCGCGGACTTGATATATTTGTGTTTAATGTGCAGTCAATTGACGGCAAGGAGTTTGATTCGCACATTGAAACGCTTGACTTTTTAAAGGGGTTAGGCTTTAACGTGCTACCTTTTTATACCAAATGCAACACAATTGATGAGGCAATAGCCGAGGTTGATAAAATAGGTGAAAACCGCGGTAGTTATGAGTTCGACATTGACGGCGCGGTTATTAAGGCCGATAATTTAAGTTACCGTGAAGAGCTCGGCAGTACGGCTAAATATCCACGTTGGGCTGTGGCTTTTAAATATCCACCCGAAGAAAAGGAAACTGTGCTTAAAAGCATTGAAATAAACGTTGGTAGAACGGGCGCTCTTACCCCCACGGCTGAATTTGAGCCGATACAACTTGCGGGAACTACCGTTAGTCGCGCAGTGCTTCATAACGAAGATTTTATAAACGAAAAGCAAATAGGTATAGGCGACACCATTGTGGTGCGCAAGGCAGGTGAGATAATTCCCGAAGTTTTGTCGGTAAGCCGTCACTGTGAAAATTCACAAGTGTTTAAAATGCCGACACACTGTCCATCTTGCGGCGCGCCCGTATTTCGCGCCGAGGGTGAAGCGGTAATAAGATGCACAAACTCCGATTGTCCCGCGCAACTGCTTCGCAATTTAATACACTTTACTTCGCGCGATGCTATGGATATTGAGGGATTGGGTCCTGCCGTGCTTGAGCAACTTGTGGGTGCCGATCTGGTTCACAACATTGTTGACCTTTACACCCTTGATTTCGAAAGTGTTATGTCACTTGAGCGCATCGGCGAAAAATCCACTATGAATATGTTTGCCGCCATAGAAAAATCAAAGAGCAACGACCTTTCAAGGCTGATAACCGCGCTGGGTATAAGACACATTGGTACAAAAGCGGCAAAACTGCTTGCTGAAAAGTTTGGCGATATAGATGCTATTATGCAGTCCAGCCGTGATGAGTTACTTACCATCGAAGGCTTTGGTGAAATTCTTGCAAACTCGGCAGTTGAGTATTTTGCCGTTGAAGATAATCGCAATATGATACACAAACTTAAAGAATTAGGTGTTAATACTGTCTCAACCAAAACGGTGGCAGGCGACCGCTTTAACGGTATGACCTTTGTGCTTACGGGTACGTTGCCTACCTATACACGCTCTGCCGCGGCCGAAATCATCGAGTCGTTTGGTGGTAAGGTATCAGGCTCGGTTTCTAAAAAAACTACCTACGTTTTAGCCGGTGAAGAGGCAGGTAGCAAGCTTGATAAAGCAAATGCTTTGGGCGTTCAAGTAATAGACGAAGAAGAATTTAACAAAATGATTTCTTAAATAAAAAAATATACTCTTGACATTCGCTATGCACTTGTAGTATAATGGCTTTTGTAAGTTTATACCCCTGCACTATTGCGGAGGGAGGGAATGTTAATGAGTCAGGTAAAAGTAAAAGAAAACGAATCACTCGATAACGCACTTCGTCGCTTTAAGCGTCAGACTGCTAAGGACGGCGTTATTCAAGAAGTTCGTAAGAGAGAGCACTATGAGAAGCCCTCTGTAAAGCGTAAGAAGAAGTCGGAAGCTGCTCGTAAGAGAAAGTTCCGCTAATTTACGGCACTTAAAAGGCGATTAGGGGAACACCCTTGTCGCCTTTTTAATTTTTAGGTGGAGAAATTTAATATGCTTTTTAAACCCGATATCAAGCTTTGCGGTATAACCGATATTACCGCTCAGCTTTTAAATAAATATAATATTAAAGCGTTGCTGTTAGATGTTGACAACACAATGTCTACCCATCACGGCACTGTGCTTACTGCAGGTCTTATGGAATGGATTGCCAAAATGCAAGACAGTGGCATTAAACTTATGGTGCTATCTAACTCCAAACGCAAAAGAATAGCCCCCTTTGCCGCGCGCATCGGTCTTCCGTTCATAAGTCTTGGTTGCAAACCGTTACCTACCGGTTATTTGCGTGGGGTTAAAGCACTGGGAGAAAAACGTAAAAACGTTGCTATTGTAGGCGACCAGATTTTTACCGATGTTTTAGGTGGTAATGCAGTTGGTGTAAAAACAATTTTGCTTACCCCTATAAAACTTGAAGACGGTTGGAGCTTTAAGCTTCGCCGCAAACTTGAGAAAAGACTGTATAAAAAATACGGTTTTGAAAAATAAGAGGTGTAGTTATGTCAGCAAAGTTTGGTCCTGCGGGCAATTCTAACAGTTTTTTTGAAATGGGTTATAAGGGTAGTTTGCATATACCGGAATACATAGAACGAATGGGTCTTGATGCTTTTGAATATCAATGCGGTCGTGGTGTAAATATTGGCGAAGACAAGGCGCGAGAGCTGGGCGCACTAGCCGCTAAAAAGGGCATTTCACTTTCTCTTCACGCTCCGTATTACATTTCTATGTCATCAGTAGACGAAGAAAAGCGTCTCAATTCAATAAACTATATTATGGCGTCTGCTCGTGCGGTGGACTTTATGGGTGGTAACCGCATTGTAGTGCATACTGGTTCTTGTAGCAAAATGAGTCGCGAAACAGCACTGGAACTTGCGACTGACACAATGAAAAAGGCTATAGCAGCACTTGACACAGCGGGATTAGGTCATATTCACATTTGCCCCGAGACTATGGGCAAGGTAAATCAGCTTGGTACTTTAGATGAGGTTTTAGCACTTTGCAAAATAGACGAGCGGCTTGTTCCCTGTATAGATTTTGGTCATCTTAACGCGCGCGATTTAGGTTATTTTAAGACCAAAGAGGATTATAAAAATGTTTTTGATAAAATAGAAAATGCTTTAGGTCATGACCGACTTTGCACGTTTCACTCTCATTTTTCAAAGATTGAGTACACAACGGGTGGCGAAAAAAAGCATCTTACATTTGCTGATACGGTTTACGGCCCCGATTTTGAGCCGGTAATTGACCTTGTGGTGCAAAAGGGTTGCAGTCCAACCTTTATTTGTGAATCAGACGGCACACAAGCCGAAGATGTAAAACAAATGAAAGACTATTACAACTCGATAAGATAAAAATAAAATTCCTCGGTTAATCCGAGGAATTTTTTTATCTTACTACATTTTTAGGTGTTCCATTTAAAAAAGACTGTATATTATCTTCTACGATATTAAGCAGTCGTTTGCGCGTAGCAAGTGGCGCCCACGCGGTGTGCGGCGTGATAATAAGGTTTGGCGCATTTTTTAAAACACAGTCGTTTGACATTGGCTCTTCGGTTAAAACGTCGATAGCGGCGCCCGATAGTTTACCTGATTTTAAGGCATTGGCAAGGTCAAACTCATTTACAACTCCGCCGCGTGATGTGTTTATAAAGAATGCTCCGTCACGCATTTTGTTAAAAGTTTCTTTGTTGAACATCTCACGGCTTTCATCGTTCAAAGGACAATGCGGTGTTACAATATCACTTTGGGTTAGCAATTCATCAAGAGACACAAATCGAACTCTATCGTCGTTTTTTGGTGTGCGTGTGTGCACCAAAACTTTCATTTCAAACGCGAGTGCAATTTCGGCAACACGTTGACCGATACTGCCGTAACCGATAATACCTATGGTTTTATCTTTAAGTTCATCGGTAGGGTAACACAAAACCGAAAAGGTAGGTGAGCATTGCCAACCGCCATTTTGCACAAAGTTATTATAACGGTTTACAGCGTTATAATGATTTAAAATATAGGCAAAAACCTGTTGCGCTACGGCGCTTGTGGAATAACTGCCCGCGTTGCATACAGTAATGCCGTGTTCTCGCGCTGCGGTAATATCAATGTTATTATAACCCGTAGCAAAAAGACCTATAAATTTAAGCTTTTCAGCCTTTTCAATAACATTTTTATCAATGATTGTCTTGTTGCACAAAATCATATCATAGCGGTGTGCTGTGTCAAGAAGTTCACTATGAGATATATTTTTGTTATAAACAACATCACCGTATTTTTCCAATACGGTGATATCAAGGTCATTGTTTTGCGTAAGGGTGGCACAGTCTGCAATAAGTATCTTTTTCATTGCTTAGGTACAACCTTTTTCTTTGAACCATCGGGTTCAACAATATACATATTATCAAGTTGAGCCATAAGGCTACGTTTATAGCCCTCAATATACTCTTTGCGAAGTGCGGCTTGTTCAGCTTTTTCCTCTTGCGTTAGACCTTCAGCCTTTTGCTTACGCGCAAGTTCGTTAATTCTGTCGATTTTGCTTTGTTCCATAGTTTAAATCTCATTTCTACCCTCAAGCGCACGGGCAAGGGTGTATTCATCGGCATATTCAAGGTCGCCACCTACGGGTATGCCGTAAGCCAGGCGTGTTACTTTTATGCCCATTGGTTTTACAAGACGTGAAATATAACTTGCAGTAGCCTCGCCTTCAACGGTGGGGTTGGTTGCCATAATAATCTCTTTAACCGTACCGTCGCTAAGACGCGCCATAAGTTCTTTTATACGAAGTTTGTCAGGACCTATGTTATCAAGCGGTGATATAACACCGTGAAGCACGTGATATACTCCGCGGTATTCGCGTGTGCGCTCAAACGCCATAACGTCACGTGGGTCCTCAACCACACAAATAACACTTTTATCGCGACGTTCGTCAGAACAAATCTGACAAACCTCTAAATCGGTAAGGGATTGACAAACAGCGCAAAAATGTATTTTTTCACGCGCATTTACAAGAGCCTCGGCAAACTGCTTCGCGCGTTCGGGCGGTTGCTCTAAAATACTGTAAGCCAAACGTTGAGCTGTTTTTTTACCAATACCGGGCAAACGTGAAAACTGGTTTATAAGTTCGGTAAGAGGTACTATATTATAGTTCATAATTAAAACATACCGGGAAGATTAAGTCCGCCTGTAATGGCGCCCATTTCTTCCTCTGCGGTTTTTATAGCGTTGTTTATTGCTTCGTTTACAGCAACTGTAACGAGGTCTTCAATCATTTCGGCATCATCGGGGTCGATAATCTCAGGGTCGATTTTAATTGATTTTATAAGGTGTTTGCCGTCAACAGTAGCGGTTACTGCGCCACCGCCTGAAGTAGCGGTATATTCACGCGCTTCAAGATCGGTTTGAAGTGTTGCCATATCTTCCTGCATTTTTTGCGCTTGCTTGAGCATTTGGTTCATATTACCTGGGCCGCCTGAGTTTGGAATACGTACTTTCATAATATATCTCCTAAGTTTTAATTATTTTCAAGTTGTTTAAGTTTTTGAGCAAAACCAAGTAGAGGGTCATCTGTTTTTTCTTCTGCTTGTTTTGCGTGATAAGGACCAAGTTTATAAACCTGACCTAATACGGTTTGAGCCGCTTTGCGAATTGAATCGCGATAGACTGCATTATTTCCGTTTACAAGGGTTCTGAACTGCGAATTGTTTGTGTCAATAAGCAATCGGTCACCTTGAATATATGCCTTTGAATCGCCAAGAACACCCGCTATTATAGGGCAAGTTTTACGCAAAATACCAATAATCTCACTCCACTGCGCAACAGGTGTAATACCATCACTTGTAGTGGTTGGCGCACTTTCGGTAGGAGAGGGGATTTCTTCTATCATCTCGGCAGGGACTTCATCATATTCGGGAAGGGGAATTTCCTCTACCTCATCTTCTTGTGTAGTCTCGGTTGGTTTTGGCGCTTGGCTTTCGATAACTGCTGTTGGTCTGCTTTCAAGAGAGGCAATTCTTCTCTCAAGTGAAGCAAGGTCCTGACGAATTTCAGGGTTGCACAAGCGTATTAACGCCATTTCCATTTCACAACGACGGTTACCATTTTGCATTGCTGTAGCCGAGGACTGCAAAACACTTAAAATTGACATAATCTCTTTAATATCAAAACTTTGAGATTGAAGTTCCAAAGCTTTCATTTTAGCGCTCGAACAAACAATAGGTTTGCTTTCACCCTTTACAACCTTAACAATCATAAGGTCACGGAAATGAGATGTGAGTTCACTAAGCAATCTGAGCATATCTACCGATGAATTGTGAAGTTCATCAACAAGCATAAGCGCTTCCTCGGTAGAGTGTGATTTTATAAGGTCGGATAGTTTAATAAGATAGTCGCCCCCCGCCATTGAGCACACGTTTGCAACGGTGTCTTCGGTAATGCTTGTGTTGTGAGATGCGCAAAGGTCCAATATAGACAAGGCATCACGCATACCGCCATCAGCTGCCGATGCTATTAGTGTTGCGGCATCGTCGGTAAGGTCTAAGCCTTCGTTATTTGCTACGTATTTTAAACGAGCTACAATGTCACCAGAGTCTATACGGCGAAAATCAAATCGTTGACAACGTGAAAGAATGGTAGCAGGAAGTTTGTGAACCTCGGTAGTAGCAAGAATAAACACAACGTGCTCGGGTGGTTCTTCAAGCGTTTTAAGCAGCGCATTAAATGCCGCGCCGGAGAGCATATGAACCTCGTCTATGATATATACGCGGTATTTGCAGGTGGCAGGGGTAAAGTTAACCTGTTCACGAAGTTCACGTATGTCATCAACGCCGTTATTTGACGCCGCATCCATTTCGACAATGTCTGAAATTTCATCAAGAGCAATACTGCGGCAAATTTCACATTCGCCACAGGGGTCACCGTTTATAGGGTTAAGGCAGTTTACAGCCTTTGCAAGAATTTTGGCGCAGGTAGTCTTACCGGTACCTCTTGTGCCGGTAAAAAGATATGCGTGTACAATCTTACCACAATCAAGTTCATTTTTAAGTGTTGTGGTAATATGATTTTGTCCAACAACATCACTAAAAGTGGTTGGTCGGTATTTTCTGTATAGTGCCTGATATGCCATAAATTCACCCCGTTAGTTTGGTTTAGTAAAAAAGAAAACCTGTATGCTTGGTCGTACGAATGAACCGATTGACTATTCGCACGGAAAAAACTGCTTAATGCTGCTCGGTTCCCCGCCTGACATGGTTCACAGCCCTCCGCCGTATAGGACCCGCCCATTCGCACGACCAAATATACAGGCTACAAAAGATTATACCTTAATTTTTAAAAATTTGCAACAGTTAAATTACATAAATTGTTGAAAAAACTTAATTAAACTGTTATAATAGTTTTAATTATCCGTATTATACTATATAATATATAAATTTATTTAGTATGAGAGGGTAACTTTGTTATGAACAGACTTAAAATCAGCACATTATTTGACACGCAAAACACTATTGCAAGTGATATTTTCGAGGGTAAGGTTTTTCCTTTTGAGGTTTTGCCTGAAATTAAAGATTTTATTACTCGATTGAGTCTTACGTTAGATAGTGAAAAGTTTGTCGATATGGGCGACGGCGTTTTTGTTGCCAAGAGCGCAAAGGTGGCACAAAGCGCTAAGATTATTGGTCCTTGTATTATTGATGATGAAGCTGAAATTCGTCATTGCGCTTTTATACGCGGTAGCGTTATTGTGGGCAAGGGCGCTGTGGTAGGTAATTCTACCGAACTAAAAAACGTTATCTTGTTTGACAAGGTACAGGTACCGCACTATAACTATGTGGGAGATAGCATTTTAGGCTATAAATCACATATGGGCGCAGGTGCAATAACATCAAATGTGAAGTCTGATAAAACAAAGGTATCCATTACACTAGATAAGACAAGGTATAATACAAATCTGAAAAAATTCGGCGCAATTTTGGGCGACTGTGTAGAAATTGGTTGCGGTACGGTGTTAAACCCCGGTACAATTGTGGGCAAAAACACCAATATATACCCGCTTTCAATGGTGCGTGGTTATGTAAATGAAAACAGTATCTATAAAAATTGCGGCAATGTTGTGAGGAAAAATTAAAACAATGGAAAAGTGGGACATTTTAAACGCAGACGGTGCGCCTACGGGTAAGACTACCGTTCGCGGACATTGCAATTTAAAACCCGGTGAATATCATCTTGTAGTGCATATATGGGTGGTATCTTCACACGGAGAGTTTCTAATTCAAAGAAGATCAGAAACAAAAAAACTTATGCCAGGTGAATGGGCGGCAACGGGTGGCGCCGCAATATCGGGCGAGAATTCTTACACGGCGGCAAACCGCGAGTTGTATGAGGAGTTAGGGATTCCATCTAACAAACAAACACTTAAAAAACTTGCGCGTATTAAAAGGCGCAACTCTTTACTTGATATCTGGTTTGTAAATACCGATATCAATGCAAATAACCTCCGTCTTCAAAAGGATGAGGTTGCTGAAGCCCGTTGGGTGAGCCGTGGCGAGTTTGAACAAATGATTAGAGAAGGTCAGTTTCATAACTATGGTAAAGAGTATTTTGATACCATATTTCAAAAAATTGATGAGCAACTTGGGGTGAGAGTGTGAGCCTAAATAAAACTAACGAAAAATGCGCAGTATGCCAAGCATATTTGTTTGAAGATGATGATAAAGTATATTGCCCGGAGTGTGGCGCACCTCATCACCGTGAATGCTATAACTCTATAGGACATTGCGGATTAGAACAATTCCACGGAACCGACAGTCAATACAAACGCCCCGAAGCACAAAGCCAGGAAACAACCGCACAGCAAGAAACCGACGGACACGAGTCGCAGAGTGTTGTGGTTTGCAATATGTGTGGCGCAAAATATGACAGTCAGGAAAATGCTTGTCCTAACTGTGATACTCCCAACGTGGCAAAATTTGGTGGTAGATTTATTACATTTGACTTTTTAGGTGGCGTACCGTCAGATACCGATTTAGGAGAGGGCGTAACCGCAGAAGAGGCTAAAAGATTTGTTGTTAGCAACACACATCGCTATATACCAAAGTTTTTAAAGTTTAAGTCAGGCAAAAAGCTTTCTTGGAATTGGTTAGCCTTTATTACACCTTGCGGTTGGTTTTTGTCACGCAAAATGTATGGCATAGGTGCTTTGATTGCCGCATTACAAATTGCATTTAAAGTTTTGATGCTCCCGATAGCAAATATAGTATACGAGTATCTACCAATGATTGAAGGTCAGGGCGCCGCAGGTCTTAGTCCTGAACTTGCGGTTGAAATACTTTCAAAAATCGGTGTCTTACCAATTGTGATAGTGTGGGCAATTGCACTTGTTAACCTTGCAATTATGCTTGTATCGGCAATGTTTGGCGATTATATTTATAAAAAACACGTGATATCTACCATAGTAAAAATAAAAACAGACAGTGAAGATATCGACAATGATTTTAGAAAAAAAGGCGGAGTAAATTTGTTGTTAGGTATAATAGGGTTTTATTTGTTTACTCCGTTTTTTATATAAGGATTGCGTAAAATGAAAAAATATACAACCCTTTATTTTGATTTAGATAACACAATACTCGATTTCACCGCCACCGAGTACAAAGCGATAAAACAATTGCTTATTATGCACTCTTTACCGGTAAGTGATGAAATTATTTCAAAATACTCCGCTATAAATCAGTCCTGGTGGGAACGTTTTGAAAAAGGCGAAATCGAAAAGTCACAGATTTTTGCAGGACGGTTTGAAACCTTTTTACAGTTTTATAATCTTGACGGCGATGCTCAAAAAATGTCGCAGGACTATTTTGAACTTTTAGCGGCAGGTCATGACGTTATTGACGGCGCAGAAGACGTGTTGCGTTACGTTAAGGAAAAAGGGTATACCGTGTGTATTACTACAAACGGTGTGTCACGCACCCAGTACCGCCGCATTGATGAGTGTGGTCTTAAGCATTATTTTGATTATGTTTTTGTATCGGAGGATGCAGGACATCAAAAACCCGAAAGGGAATACTTTGAATATGCTATGGCCGGCAGCCCCGAAAAAGATAAAACAAAGATATTGGTAATAGGGGATTCACAGTCATCAGATATTTTAGGTGGCATAAAATTTAACGTTGATACTTGCTGGTTTAACCCAAAAGGTAAAACAGGCACATACAAAGCTACATACGAAATAGCAGATATTATGCAAATTTGCAACATTTTATAGGAAATATGCAATATTTTTGCATAAAATAAAAAAATATGAATATTTATTCAAAAAATGCTTGACAAATGCGGCAAACAAGCATATAATGTCTGCATATTAAATGAAAATGCTTCGAAAAGGAGATAAAAAACAATGGATAAGAAAGATATAAAAAAGGTAGTTCTTGCCTATTCAGGCGGTCTTGATACATCAATTATAATTCCTTGGCTTAAAGAGAATTATAATAACTGTGAGGTTATTGCAGTATCAGGTAATGTAGGACAGGCAGATGAACTTGAAGGTCTTGAAGAAAAGGCAATCAAGACAGGCGCATCAAAACTTTATGTTCTTGACCTTACTGAAGAGTATGTTGATGATTACATTATTCCTTGCGTAAAAGCAGGAGCAATTTATGAAGATTATCTTTTAGGTACAAGCCACGCGCGTCCTTGCATTGCAAAGGGTCTTGTTGACATCGCTATAAAAGAAGGCGCAGATGCTATTTGTCACGGCTGTACAGGTAAGGGTAATGACCAGGTTCGTTTTGAACTTACAATCAAGCACTTTGCTCCTAATATGCCAATAATTGCTCCTTGGCGTGAGTGGGACATTAAGTCTAGAGAAGAAGAAATTGAATATGCTGAGGCACACAACATTCCTCTAAAAATCAATAGAGAAACCAACTACTCAAAAGACAAGAACCTCTGGCATTTGTCACATGAGGGTATGGATCTTGAAGATACAGGTAACGAGCCTATGTACGACAAGCCGGGATTTCTTGAAATGGGCGTTAGTCCTGCAATGGCACCCGATAAACCTACATATGTTACACTTGATTTTGAACAGGGTGTGCCGGTAGCTATTGACGGCGAAAAGATGAGCGCTAAGAACATTATTTTAAAACTTAACGAACTCGGTGGCAAAAACGGTATAGGTATTATCGATATCGTAGAAAACCGTCTTGTTGGTATGAAGTGCCGTGGTGTTTATGAAACTCCGGGTGGTACAATTCTTTATCGCGCACACGAAGCGCTTGAAAGCATTTGCCTTGACAAAATGACCCTTCACGAAAAACAAAGACTCAGCATTACATATGCAGAGCTCGTTTACAATGGTCAGTGGTTCACACCGCTTCGTGAGGCTTTGGCGGCTTTTGTTGACAAAACTCAGGAAAAGGTTACCGGTACTGTTAAACTTAAACTTTATAAGGGCAACATTATAAAGGCAGGCATCTGGAGTGATTATTCACTTTACAGCGAAGAAATTGCAACATTCGGTGAAAGTGATTACGACCAACAGGATTCAGCTGGCTTTATCAACCTTTATGGTTTGCCGATTAAGGTTCAGGCCATGGTTGACGGTAAAAAATAATAAAAAAGGATTATTCTGCCCGACTTTACAGTCGGGCAGTTAAGTGTATATTATGACTAATGTTTTTATTGACGGAAGTGCGGGAACTACAGGTCTTCGCATTTATGATAGACTAAGCGCAAGAGATGATATTTCTCTTATTAAACTACCTGAAAGTTTAAGAAAAGATGACAACGCGCGAGCCGAAGCTATCAACTCGGCAGATATAGTTTTTTTATGCCTTCCCGATGATGCGGCGCGACAGGCAGTAGGTTTTGTAAAAAACGATAAAACTGCTATTATTGATACTTCAACTGCCCACCGTGTAAACGATGCTTGGGTTTACGGTTTTCCTGAACTTATGGGCGCACGTGAAAAAATAGCAAATTCAAAACGTATTGCCAACCCGGGTTGTCATGCAAGTGGATTTATAGCTCTTGTAAAACCGCTTATTGAAGCAAAGGTATTAAGTGAAAAAACCGCGCTTAGTTGTTTTTCACTCACCGGTTATTCGGGCGGTGGCAAAAAAATGATTGCTGATTATGAAAACCCCGATAAATCACCATTGCTTACAGCTCCCAGACAGTATGGACTTACCCAACAGCATAAGCATTTAAAAGAAATGCAAGCGCTTACCGGTGTCGAGATTGCTCCGGCTTTTTGTCCGATTGTAGCCGACTTTTACAGTGGTATGGAAGTTACTGTAACCCTGTTTAAAAAAGATGTTAAGGCAGATTGTGAAGACATAAAAGGAATTTATAAAAACTACTACACAAATAAACTTGTCCACTTTGACGATTGTTGTGACGAGGGTGGATTTTTATCTGCCGCCGCCTTTTCGGGTAAAGACGATATGCAAATTAGCGTATTTGGCAATGAAGACAGAATAATTCTGACGGCCCGTTATGACAATTTAGGCAAAGGCGCGTCGGGTGCGGCAATTCAAAATATGAACATTCTTATGGGTGTGGACGAAACAATAGGTTTGGTGTTTTAATAATGAATATTAAGTTAGTAAACGGCGGTGTTTGCGCGGCGGCTGGTTTTAAAGCGGCGGGTGTGCACTGCGGTATAAGAAAAAACAAAACAAAAAAAGATTTAGCGCTTATTGTAAGCGATACAATGTGTAATGCTGCGGCGGTTTATACCACCAACCTTGTAAAAGGCGCTCCGCTTACAGTTACTAAAAATCATATTGCCAACGGTAAAGCGCAGGCTGTTATCTGCAACAGCGGTAACGCTAACACCTGCAATGCAAACGGCATAGAAATTGCCGAGCAAATGAGTGATTTAGTATCGAAGGCTACAGCTATCAGCGCCAGTGACGTTGTTGTAGCATCAACAGGGGTTATAGGTCAACCGCTTGATATTTTACCTATAGCCGAGGGCATTCCCGTATTGGCTAAAAATTTATCATATAACGGCAGTCAAGATGCCGCTGAGGCTATTATGACCACCGATACTATAGACAAACAAATTGCTGTAGAGTTTACAATCGGCGGCAAGTTGTGTCATATGGGTGGTATTGCTAAAGGTAGCGGTATGATTCATCCCAATATGGCTACAATGCTTGTGTTTATTACAACCGATGTTGCTATATCTACCAATATGTTACAAAAAGCGCTGTCAGGTGATATTGCCAATACCTTTAATATGTTAAGTATTGATGGCGATACCTCTACCAATGATATGGTAACAGTTCTTGCTAACGGTATGGCAGGTAACGCAGAAATCAGCGCCGACGGGGAAGACTTTAACACCTTTATGAAAGCGCTTAACACAGTAACCGTTAATCTTTGCCGTGTTATTGCAGGTGACGGTGAGGGCGCTACAAAACTTCTTGAATGTAAGGTAAGTGGCGCTAAAAGTCTTGACACAGCAAAAACTGTTGCAAAAAGCGTTATTTGTTCAAGTCTGCTTAAGGCGGCTATGTTTGGCGCCGATGCAAACTGGGGCAGAGTGCTATGTGCAATCGGCTATAGCGGCGCTGATGTAGATGTTACAAAAATAGACGTTTCTTTTGTGTCGGCTAAGGGCGAAATACTCGTTTGCAAAAACGGCGCAGGTGTTGACTTTAGCGAAGAAAAGGCAAAAGAAATTTTGCTTCAGAAAGAAATCGTCATTGATATAAAACTTAATGACGGCGAATTTTCATCAACCGCCTGGGGCTGTGATTTAACCTACGATTATGTTAAAATAAATGGTGACTATCGCACTTGATGCGCGTGTACCATAAATAAAATTGCGAGGAAATATTTAATGGATAATCATTTTTCAAATGCCGAGCGCGCTGAGGTGCTTACTCAGGCATTGCCATACATCAAAAAACATACCGGTAAAATCGTTGTTATAAAATACGGCGGTAACGCTATGATAAACGAGCAACTTAAACAACAGGTTATGGAAGACATTGTTCTTTTGTGGCTTATTGGTGTTAAGGTGGTGCTTGTTCACGGTGGCGGTCCTGAAATCAATGACCTTATGGACAAACTTGGTAAAAAAGCTGAATTTGTCGATGGACTTCGTGTTACCGATAAAGAAACGGTTGACATTGTTCAGATGGTGCTTGCAGGCAAGGTAAACAAAACCCTTGTAAACCTTCTTGAAATGAAGGGCGGCAAGGCTATGGGCATTTCAGGTATGGATGGCAGACTTATTGAGGCTCAAATAAAAGATGAAAGACTCGGCTATGTCGGTAAAATTACCAAGGTGCATATTTCACCTGTAGTTGACCTGCTTGAAAAGGGCTATATTCCTGTTGTTTCAACCATTGGTTGTGACAAACAGGGTAATGCCTATAATATAAACGGTGATACCGCGGCAGCATTTATTGCAGGAGCGCTTGGCGCACAGCGTCTTATTATGATGACCGACATCGACGGTATTTTGCGTGATAAGGATGACTCCAGCACTATAATTCCTCATCTTACAATTGATGAGATTGAACAGCTTAAGGGTGACGGCATAATCTCGGGTGGTATGATACCAAAGGTAGATTGCTGTATTGAGGCAATTCATAAAGGCGTTAAAAATGTTGTTATTATGGACGGACGTGTACCACATTCAATTCTTATGGAACTTCTTACAGATGAGGGTGCCGGTACAATGGTAAGTGAGAAGTAATTTGAGTAAAATTGCCCACGGCACTGTGAACAATTTTCTTTCAAATTATATTAGTGTTTTAAAAGGAAATTAAAACAATGAACGATATTATTTCTATAGACAAACAATACGTTGCAAACACATACAACCGTTTTCCGTTAGAACTTGTAAACGGTAAAGGTTCTAAGGTTTACGACAAATATGGTAAAGAATATATAGATATGGGTTCGGGCATAGGCGTTACCGCTTTTGGTATTGCCGATAATGAATGGGCAACTGCAGTAGCCGAGCAGGCAGGTAAACTGCAACATATGTCAAACCTTTATTATACTAAGCCCGGTGCAATGCTTGCAAAGGCGCTTTGCGAAAAGACAGGTCTTAAAAAGGTGTTCTTTTCAAATTCGGGTGCAGAAGCTAATGAGTGCGCCATTAAGGTTGCACGTAAATGGGCGGCTGAAAACAAGGGGGAGGACTGTTATAAAATAGTCACCCTGCAAAACAGTTTTCACGGCCGAACAATTACAACACTCGCAGCCACAGGTCAAGATCATTTTCATAAGCTTTTTAAACCGCTTACCGATGGCTTTGTTCATACCCCTGCTAATGATATTGATGCTCTCAAAAAAACAATTGCAAAAACCCGCGTTGCCGCTGTTATGTTTGAGTGTGTTCAGGGTGAGGGTGGTGTAATAGCGTTAGACCACGAATTTGTAAAGGCGATTTATGATTTATCAAAAGAACACAACTTTTTAATAATAGTTGACGAGGTTCAGACCGGTAACGGTAGAACAGGTAAATTTTACGGTTATATGAACTATGGCATAAACCCCGACATTGTTACTACAGCCAAGGGTCTTGGCGGCGGTTTGCCAATAGGCGCCGCAATACTGGGTGACAGGGTAGAAAACGTTTTAGGTTTTGGTGATCACGGTTCTACCTATGGCGGTAATCCTGTGTGTGCCGCAGGCGCTTTAAATGTTATAAATCGTATTGATAGTACACTTTTGGATGATGTTGCTAAAAAGAGTGAATATATTTTTAAAACACTTCAAAATGCCGACGGCATTGAGGGAGTCAGCGGTATGGGTCTTATGATAGGCATTAAAACGGCAAAACCCGCGTCAGAGGTTGTAAAAGCCGCTATGGAAAAGGGTGTTTTATGTCTTACTGCAAAAGACAAGGTAAGGCTGCTACCTGCGCTCAATATTCCGTTTGAAGATTTAAAAAAGGCAATAGATATAATTAAAGAGGTTGCAAAATAATGGATTTAAAGGGTAAAAGTTTTTTAAAGTTGCTTGATTTTACAAGTGAAGAAATTGAGGGATTATTGGACCTTGCCGCACAGCTTAAAGAAAAAAAGAAAAGTGGCACACCGCATAAATATTATGAGGGCAAAAACATTGCGCTTATTTTTGAAAAAACAAGCACACGCACCCGTTGCGCGTTTGAGGTAGCGGCGGCAGACCTTGGTATGCACCCAACCTATCTTGACCCTACAGGTTCACAAATAGGCAAAAAGGAAAGCATTGCCGATACAGCGCGTGTTTTGGGCAGAATGTATGACGGTATTGAATATCGTGGTTTTGGTCAGGAGATTGTTGAAGAATTGGCTAAATACGCAGGTGTTCCTGTGTGGAACGGTCTTACCAATGAATTTCACCCAACGCAAATTCTTGCCGACTTTTTAACCATTCGTGAGCATTTTGGCGAACTAAAGGGTAAAAAACTTGTTTATATGGGTGATGCTCGTTACAATATGGGTAATTCGCTTATGGTGGGTTGCGCTAAAATGGGTATGCACTTTGTAGCTTGTACCAATAAAAAGTATTTTCCTGAGAGCGACCTTGTAAATCGTTGCCTAGAGATTGCAAAAGAAACAGGCGCCACTATAGAATTTAGCGAAAACACCGACGCAGTAAAGGGCGCAGACGTAATTTATACAGATGTTTGGGTATCTATGGGCGAACCTGACTCGGTTTGGGAAGAAAGAATTAAAGATTTAATGCCATATCAAGTTAATAAAGCGCTTATGGAAAAGGCGGGTCCTCAGTGCCGCTTTATGCACTGCCTACCCGCATTTCACAATCTTGATACCACAATCGGTAAACAAATTTATGAAAAATTTGGTATCGACTGTATGGAAGTTACCGAGGATGTTTTTGAGTCTGAGCAGTCAATCGTATTCGATGAGGCGGAAAACAGAATGCATACAATTAAGGCAGTAATAGCTGCTACTATCTAAATATTTAACCCGTATTTATTTAAAATACGGGTTGTTTTTTTATGGAAAAAATTATATAATAAAGTCAAATAAATACAAACGAGGTGCGTTATGAATCGCAGACAGGTACATCTTGATTTTCATACATCCGAAAAAATTGAGGGCATAGGCAGTGCCTTCTCTAAAGAAAATTTTCAGCAAATGCTTAAAAAGGGTCACGTTGACTCTATAACAGTATTTTCAAAGTGCCATCACGGTTGGTCTTACCATCCTACAAAGGTAAATAAGATGCATCCGCATCTGAATTTTGACCTGCTTGGCGCTCAAATAGAGGCGGCTCACGAAATTGGAGTTAAAGCGCCTGTTTATATTTCGGCAGGTTTTGACGAAAAGACGGCGATGGCTCACCCAGAGTGGATTTTGTGGACAGCTGAGCAATATAAAGCCGGTGAAATAATTTATGACCCACCAAGATATCACCAGTTGTGCCTTAACACACCTTATCTTGATGAATTGCTTGCCGAAATTAAAGAGGCTTGCGAAAACTATGACGGTGATGGAATATTTCTTGATATAGTTCACGTTGACCCTTGTTATTGTGAAACTTGCCGTAAGCAAATGGCTGAACGTGGGTTAGACGTTAACAACCCTGATGACGTTAAGGCTCTTGCCGAAGAGGTTTACGCTAACTACATTCGTCGAGTTCGTGAAACTGTTGACTTAGTAAAACCGGGACACCCCGTGTTCCACAATGGCGGTCATATTCGTCACGGCAGACGTGACCTTGCACACGCTAACACACACCTTGAACTCGAAAGTCTGCCAACAGGCGGTTGGGGCTATGACCATTTCCCAATGTCAGCGGCATATGCCCGTACGCTTGATATGGAATATCTTGGTATGACGGGTAAATTCCATAAGGCTTGGGGCGAGTTTGGCGGTTATAAGCACCCTAACGCCTTGCGTTATGAGGTGGCCTTATCTGCGGCAAACGGCGCTAAAAGCTCAATAGGTGACCAGTTGCATCCAACAGGATTTATGGATAACGCTACATACACCCTTATTGGCGAGGCTTATAAAACTGTTGAAGAGCGTGAGCCTTGGCTTGATGGCTATAAAAATGTAAAGGGTGATATTGCAGTTTTTTCAAGTGAAGCTTGGCAAAACTATAACGGTATAGCAAAACCCAGTTGGGAGTCGCTTAACTGGAGCAAGGGTTGTACCCGTATTTTGTTAGAAAGCAATTACCTTTTTGACTTTGTTGATACCGAAACCGACCTTTCAAACTATAAGCTGTTGATATTGCCCGACATTTGCACATTAGACGATAAACTTGCTAAAAAGATAAATGATTATATCGCCGCAGGCGGTAAGGTACTTGCAAGTTATGAGTCAGGTCTTAATGCCGAGAAGAACGATTTTCTCATAGACTTTGGTTGCAAGTTTGAAATGCCAAGTGAATATAAACCAACCTATATAAGACCAGACAGCGATATCGACTGCTTGCCTGCGGCTTCATACCTTGTGTATGAAGATGCTATGAAGGTAACTGCTACCACAGGCAAAGCTACCGCTATGATAGATAAACCGTATTTTAACCGTACATTAGAGCATTTTTGCTCACACCTTCACACACCATATTGCGGTGAAAGATATGGCGACGCGGTGGTTATGACGTCAAATACCGCTTATTTTGCTCATAAGATATTTTTAGAGTATTTTAAACACGGTAGCATCTACGCAAAAGAAATTGTTCGCGCGGCAATTGAGGCGCTTATAGGCGATGCTAAAACTATTAAGACTAATTTACCGGCTCAAGGCGTTATCACAGTTACCGAAAACGGAGACAGTATGATTGTTCACACACTTTATGCTTCCCCCGTACTTCGCGGTGAAAAGACACAGATAATTGAGGATTTGATTCCAATTTATGATACGACAGTTTCGGTTAAGTCTGATAAAAGACCTAAATCTGTGAAGCTTGTTCCCGAAAATAAAAAACTTAAATTCAAATATAAAGATGGCAAGGTAGAATTCACTATACCGAAATTTGAATGTTGGCAAATGACCGAAATTAAATTTTAAAAATAAAAAAGATATGTAGAAATTTTATTTTCTACATATCTTTTTTTATATATTGCTTAAAAATTCACTTATCGCATTTGCAGCTGCTTTTCCGGCGCCCATTGCAGAAATTACAGTTGCAGCGCCTGTTACAGCGTCTCCACCTGCATATACCCCATCACGTGAGGTGAGTCCGTCCTCATTTACCACAATACCGCCCCGTTGGTTAACCTCGAGTCCTTTGGTAGTATTTTTAATAAGTGGGTTAGGGGATGTGCCTATTGACATAATTACCGTGTCAACGTCAAGCGTAAATTCGGAATCGGGTATGGGAACAGGTCTGCGGCGACCCTTTTCATCGGGCAACCCAAGTTCCATTTTAATGCACTTCATACCCGCTACAAAACCGTTTTTGCTGTCGCGTGGATTGTCGGGGTTGTTGTAGCCTAAAATTTCGGTTGGATTGCAAAGCAGTTTAAATTCGATGCCTTCTTCCTTAGCGTGCTCAACCTCTTCTTTACGCGCGGGGAGTTCGTCCATAGAACGACGGTAAACAATATAAACCTTTTCAGCGCCAAGTCGTAACGCGGTACGAGCCGCGTCCATAGCAACGTTACCGCCGCCTACAACTGCCACCTTGCCACCCTTCATAATAGGGGTATCGGGACTTTGCAGGTATGCTTTCATAAGGTTGCTACGTGTTAAAAACTCGTTTGCCGAGTAAACACCCTTAAGGCTCTCACCTGGAATTCCCATAAAGTTTGGTAGTCCTGCGCCCGAACCTATAAACACAGCGCGGAAACCGCTTTCAAAAAGTTCGTCAACGGTTAGAGTTTTACCTATGACTACGTTTGTTTCAATTTTAACGCCGAGTTGCTTTAATGTGTCAACCTCTTTTGCAACGATTGATTTTGGCAATCTAAATTCAGGAATACCATAAACCAAAACACCGCCGGCGGTGTGAAGCGCTTCAAAAACAGTCACATCAAACCCGCGTTTTGCAAGTTCACCTGCGCAGGCAAGACCCGAAGGACCCGAACCCACAACTGCAACCTTGTGACCGTTGCAGTCGGGTTTTAAAGTTCTTTCTTTAGAGTTATTATTATGCCAGTCGGCAACAAAGCGCTCAAGTCTGCCAATTGCCACGGGTTCAAATTTAATACCCATCGTGCACTTGCTTTCACACTGTGTTTCTTGCGGGCAAACTCTGCCGCAAACTGCAGGCAGGGAAGAGGAGAGCGAAATTATGTTGTAAGCATCCTCAAACTTGCCGTCTTTTATCTTTGAAATAAAGTTTGGTATATCAATATTTACAGGGCAACCGCTGACACAAGGTTGATTTTTACAGGTAATACAACGCTGTGCTTCTGCGATTGCAATTTCCTCGCTGTAGCCGAGGGCAACTTCATCAAAATTATGTGCGCGAACTTGAGGCTCTTGAGTGGGCATTTCGTGTTTTTTAGGATTAATTGCCATACTACCACCTATGCCTTTCTAAAAAGATTACAAGAATCTTCGTAAGCGTGTCGCTCAAAGTCAGAGTACATACGGCCACGTGAAATAGCCTCGTCAAAATCGACCTCATAACCGTTAAAATCAGGTCCATCAACACAGGCAAACTTTGTAACACGTTTGCCGTCAACATTAAGGGTAAGTCGGCAACCGCCGCACATACCTGTGCCGTCAATCATAATGGGGTTCATCGATACGGTAACGGGTGTGTTATAAGGGCGAGCCGCTTCGACTACAAATTTCATCATAACAAGCGGGCCTATGGCAATTATCATATCAAAATGCTCACTGTTTTCGAGCATTTCGCTAAGCGGAACACATACATTACCGTGTCTGCCGTAAGAGCCGTCGTCAGTCATAATATGCAGTGTATCAGAATACGCTTTAAACTCATCTTCGAGTATTACTAAATCTTTGTTTCTAAAACCAATAATGCTTGTAATGTCGGCGCCCTGACTTTTTAGCGCCTCGGCTATAGGCATAGCAATGGCGCAACCTACGCCGCCACCTATAATGCATACCTTTTTAAGACCTTTGATATGGGTAGGTTCTCCCAAAGGGCCTACAAAATCTTCTATGTACTCACCAACATTTTTTTGGTTTAATTTGTTTGTTGTGGCGCCAACAATCTGAAATATTATTTTAACAGTACTGCGGGACTTATCAACGCCAGCTACGGTAAGGGGAATGCGCTCACCGAATTCATCAACACGTAAAATGATAAACTGACCGGGACGCGCCTTATTTGCAACAAGAGGAGCCTTAATTTCCATCTGCGTAACGGTGGGGTTAAGCTCTTTTTTTGTTACGATTTCATACATATAGATGTCCTCCTGTTCTAAAAGATTTTAATATTATATTATAAATTTATAATAAAGTCAACAAGCACAAAAAATAAAACCCTGTAAAATACAGGGTTTTATATATTAATAAAGTTTTAAATCTAACCACAAGTTTTCGTAGTGCATACGCACGTCTTCGGGTAGGTCGTGGTAATATTCAACGTCGGGCATATCTTCATCTTTTGGGTAAAGAATCTCATTTTGATAATAGCAGTAGTCAGGATTGTTGACAACCGCTGTATGAGGAGAAGCATAGCCTATATATTCGGCGTTGGCAAGTGCAATATCAGGCTCTAGTAAAAAGTTGATATAAGCAAGAGCCGCGTCATAGTTTTTAACACACTTTGGTATGCAAACAGAGTCAATAAAGATGTTGGTGCCTTCTTTTGGGTAAAAGAAACGAAGGTCGGGGTTTACGTCAAGCATTACAAGATAGTCACCTGCATAATATGGACCTATTGCGGCTTCACCAGTCTCAAGCTTACCGTATATTTCGTCCATAACGTATGACTGTAAAACGTCTTTGCCTTGCTTCATTTTTTCACAAGCGGCATTCCACTCGTCTTTGTTGGTAGAATTCACGCTGTAGCCTAACAGTTTTTGCGCCGTCATAAAGCCGTCGCGCGGGTTATTAAAGTTAAGCGACATATTGCGGTATTTTTCGTCCCAAAGCGCATTCCAGGAATGCTGTGGTTCGCCTATTAAAGCCGAATTATAAATAATTCCTACCATACCAACGTTGTAAGGAACGGTGTACTGCTCTTTTTTATCAAAAAATAAACCCTTATATTTCTTGTCTATATATTTATAGTTTGAAAGAGAGGAAGTATCTATTTTTGAGAGCATATCTTCTGAAATAAGACGCGCTATCATATAGTCAGAGGGAATAACAATATCATAACTTACGCCACCGTTTTTAAGTTGTGAATACATAGTTTCATTGCTTTCAAAGGTGGTGTAGTTTACCTTAATTCCCGTAAGACGCTCAAACTCACGGTTAACATCCATACAACCTTCGCTACCGTCAGAAATATATTCGCCCCAGTTATAAACGTTAAGTTCGGTGCCAACGAGTCCCTTCTCTTTTGCAAATTCGGTGTATTCACTTTCGAGATTTATATCAAAATGTTCATAACCGCAACCGCAAAGTGATATGGTTAGCATGACTCCGAGTGTGATGCAAAGTATTTTCTTAAACATTAAAACCCCTCCTTGAATCAGCCTTTGATTGAAGGGTGTTGTAAAGAATAAGCAGTACAAACACACAAAGGAAAATAATTGTTGAAAGCGCGTAAACATCAGGCGCTACCGTCTTTTTGGTCATATTATAAATTACAATAGGCAGTGTCTGATAGTGACCGCAGGTAAAGTAGCTTATAACAAAATCGTCAAGAGATAATGTAAATGCCATAATTGCGCCCGTAAAAATAGAGGTTGAAATCGATGGCAAAACAACCTTAAAGAATGATTTTACCGGTGTGCAACCAAGGTCAAGCGCCGCCTCGTGCAGACTCATATCAGTAGCGCGAAGCCGTGGCATAACCGACAAGATAACATAGGGCAGGTTAAAGGTTATGTGCGCTGCCAAAACGGTAAAAAATCCTAATGATTCCTTAAGCGCAAACATATTACCTATAAACACAAAAAGTAACATAAGCGAAATACCCGTTACAATGTCGGCATTCATCATAGGAATGTTGGTAATAGACATAACAGCGCTTCGGCTTACGCGTTTGCGCAATGCCAAGATACCAACCGATGCGGCTGTGCCCATAACGGTAGAAATAAGCGCCGAAAGAACTGCGATAATCAGCGTGTGTTTTAGCGCTTCAAGCATAGCGGTGTTGGTTGCAAGACCCTTGTACCAGTCGAGTGAAAAGCCTTCAAAAACCCAAACGCTACCGCCTGAGTTGAATGAAAACAAAACCATAACTGCAACAGGAGCGTAAAGAAATATAAGAATTAAAGCAACATAAACGCGAGAAAGAGTTTTCATATAACAACCTCCTCATCGTCACCAAATTTATTCATTATAAGTGTGCTTATCAAAATAAGTACCATAAGAATAAGAGAAAGGGTAGATGCAACATTGTAGTATTGAGGACCTGTGTTAAACAGATATTCAATAGCATCACCTATAAGTAAGGTCTTGTTACCGCCAAGCTTTTGTGAAATATAAAATGTGCTGACCGATGGTACAAATACCATAGTAATACCCGATATTACACCCGGTAGTGAAAGTGGCATTATAACGCGACGGATTCGTGACCAACTGTCAGAACCCAGGTCACTTGCCGCTTCAAGCAAGGAGTTATCTATTTTAGACATTGCGGTATATATGGGGAGAATCATATACGGAATAAAGTCATATACCATACCCAAAATTACAGCGCCCGGCGTGTTGATAAGTTGCAACGGACCAATGCCTAAAAAACTCAAAAACTTGTTTATAAGTCCTGTATTTGCAAGTATTGTAATCCAGGAATATGTACGTATAAGAAAGTTCATCCACATAGGAAGCATAATAAGCATCATTATCATACGCTGATGACCTATTTTGAATTTAGTCATGTAATATGCCATAGGGTATGATAGTAATAATGTTATTATTGTAGCTATAACAGCGTATAAAATGGAAAGCCCAAATGCTTTTTTAAATTTTCCTATCTGGGCAAAGTTTGACAAAGTAAAACTGCCTGCATCATTGGTAAAGGCAAAATATACCATTATGATAAGAGGCACCACAATAAATATTGCCGACCACACGATATATGGCGCGGCAACCAAACGGCTACCAAAACTTTTTTTATTCATCGTCATCCTCCGGCTCTATGTCTGAAAGATGCTCCATTTCTTCACTATAAGTACTATAGTCACCATAAAGACCTGAGTACTCTGACTTTTTCATAATATGTATAGCGTCGGGCTCAATATAAAGACCCACGTTATCACCAACAAAGCATTCATCAGTGGTTTGAATCATCCACTTAAAGCCACCGATGTCAAC
The DNA here is from genome assembly GCA_017516965.1 of Clostridia bacterium. Classification (GTDB taxonomy): domain Bacteria; phylum Bacillota; class Clostridia; order Oscillospirales; family Acutalibacteraceae; genus UBA737. The sequence goes on along the minus strand of JAFXAP010000015.1, from coordinate 15,365 downwards.
AATTATTTCATAATGAACACCTAAAAAGTCAACCGAGGTTACGGTGCCTGTAAGCATACCCTTTTCTACGGGTACAATGTCAACATCTTCGGGGCGGACTACCACGTCAACGTTTTCATTTTCAAAAAAGCCTTTATCAAGGCATTCAAATACGTGACCTGAAAATTCTGCTACAAAGTCCTTTTTCATAACGCCGTCAAGAATATTCGACTCACCAATAAAATCGGCTACAAAAGCATTTTCAGGCTCGTTATAAATATCTTGTGGTGTGCCAATTTGCTGAATTTTACCCTTGTTCATAACAACAACGCGGTCAGACATTGTAAGAGCTTCTTCCTGATCGTGAGTAACAAAAACAAAGGTAATGCCAAGCTGTCGCTGAATGCGGCGAAGCTCTTTTTGCATATCTTTACGAAGTTTAAGGTCCAAAGCGGCAAGTGGTTCATCCAAAAGGAGAACCTTTGGCTTATTGGCAATAGCGCGTGCAATAGCAACGCGTTGTTGCTGACCGCCCGAGAGGGTAGATATGCTACGTTTTTCAAAACCGTCAAGGTTTACAAGGTGTAGCATTTCGGTAACAATTTCTTTTATTTCGTTTTCTTTTAACTTTTTAACCCGCAAACCAAACGCAACGTTTTCATACACGTTAAGGTGCGGGAATAGCGCATAACGCTGAAAAATGGTGTTAACCTGACGCTTATACGACGGCACACCATTTATTTTTTTGTCCTCAAAAACAACTTCGCCGCGGTTTGCATCTAAAAAGCCTGCAATAATTCGCAGTGTGGTTGTTTTACCACAGCCTGATGGACCCAAGAGTGTTATAAACTCTTTATCTTTTATTGCAAGGCTAAGTCCGTCAAGCACCTTTTCTTCACCGAAAGACACGAAGATGTCTTTAAGTTCTATAATATTATTTTTTTGGTTTTCCATTTAACCACATCCCCCTTTGTCAAACACCCAAGTGTCGACAGTAGTAAAGTTTTACGTTTACCCTGCGCGATACCCCGACCGTTTGTTTGTGTGCCCTGACAAAGGGTTTTTCATAGTCCTACAAAATGTGAACTACGGCACACATTAGTACCGACCGTCTTTCTACACAGATGCGTTAAATAAATATATCTATATATATTAACAATAATAAAGATAAGGCTAAACGGCCAAAAAGTCAAGTAAATTTTGCAAAAAATGTAGAATTTTTGACAGGAATTTTATGCTAAATTTTGTTAAACTTTAATTTACTCTTTTTTTCTTTAAAATGCTCTGGATTACTCCGTTTTTTCATATAAAAAAAGCCACCGAATTTTCGGTGGCTTTTTATTTTAATCTGCAGGGCTTTGATATACTTTAACGTAATCAACAATCATATCTGAATGCTCACCCGGTTTGAGCACAAACTCGCCCGCTGAACCGTAGTGTGCGCTTACAAGCAAATAAGCCGGTAGATTGCAAATGCCCATTTCACTGGTTCTGTTGGTTACAACGCCGTCAATTAAAAAGGCATATTCATCAGGGCTCCAACGGAAAGCAAAGGTGTGGTAATTGCCGTCAAAAACTTGCGACATACCTTTCATACTAAAGGATTTAGATTTGGTCTGGTTGTTATAGTATCCGTCCCAATGTATTGTCTGCGCCGGATCCTCACGGTAGTAATAGGTTTCAACAATATCGACCTCAAAGCCGTTTGCTGCTGTGTTATCATCGGCAGCATCCTTGTCACTCATATCACCGCCAACAAGCCAAAACGCACTCCAAAGACCGGATGTAAGGTTAGGAATCATACGAATTTCATAATAACCGTATGTTTGTTCAAACTTGTCAAGCGTGGTAATGGTTCCTGCAAAACGACCTTCGCCGGTTTCAGCGTTATAATCATCGCTTACTGACAGCCTGTTTATAAGATTTCCTTTGCCGTCTAAAAAGATATTATCTTTTGAGTATGAATATCGCCAGTCACGCATTTCATCCCAAACATTCCATACGTCCTTGTTAAGCTCGGTGCCATCAAAATTATCTTCGAAAACAAGGTTCCATTTATCTTCAAGATTTATGGTAAAATCAAAGCTTATACCTGTAGCCTCGTGCAAGGCGTTAAGTTTTACCTTTTTGTGCCATTTAGCATATTTGTAAGGTACGGTTATGATTTTGTCATTGATGATTATATCATCATTTTTACAACTTATTTTAAGCGGTATATCATATGTATCGGGGGAATCGGTAACAACGCTTGAAATTGCATAAATCGAGTCGCTTTTTGGCGTATTTTTAACACAATAATAGTTAATTTTTTCTATCTTGCTAAAGCCATAAAGAGCGGCAAGCGCACCATCGATTTGAACTTTGTCAGCTGTGTTAGGACTCTGCCCACATGATGTGGCGCAAAGTAAACACGCGACGCATAATATAATACAAATAAAGCTTTTAATTTTCATACTACTTACTCCTTTTGATTTTATTGGTAACCGGTATCACTTTGATATACCCTTACATAATCAACCAGCATATCAGAACTTTCACCTTCATCTAAAACCCATTTACCTGCCCAGATGCCACACTCGGTGCTTATAATCATATAGCCTGGCTGATTACAAATACCTGCAGCTTTGGTGCGACGGGTAACAATGCCGTCAACCAAAAATACATATTCATTTGGTGTCCAGCTTAGAGCAAAGGTGTGGTATTGGTCGTCATAGGTATCAATATATGTTACGTATCCGTTACTTGGCAGTGAAACGGTATTGCCACGAAATCCATCCCAGTGCATATTTTGAGTAACTCCGCCATAATTGTAAAGTGATTCAAAAACATCTATTTCACAGCCGTTAACGCTTGAGTTATCGGCGGGGGCATCGGTGTCCATATCGCCGCAAATCAGCCAAAAGGCGCCCCACATACCTGTCTGGTGATGGAGTTTTACCTTGGCTTCATAATAACCATAGGTTGATTCAAACAATCCTTTTGTGCTGATAGCGCCTGAAAGGTAGGCGTCAACCTCTTTGTTTTGCTTTGTGCTGTAATCCCATATTGTCTTTTTGCCCGGTGTAGCGCGGCTTATGAGGTTACCTTTGCCATCAACAAACATTGTGCTTTTGTCCCAGTAGTTTACATAGCCCTTATCTCTAAGCATATCGGGACGGTAATCCCATTTGGTAAAGTCTATTTCGTCACCGTTAAATTCGTCTTCCCAAACCATTTGCCAATCGTCTTGATATTTTATTTTAAAATCACAACTTTGACCGGTTAGCGAATAACGAACGGTAATTACAACGGGCTTATTCTGCTTTTTGTAAGAATAGGGAATGGTTATTGTGTTGTTATTGATTTTAACATTACTATCGTTTGAATAAAGTTTACAACCTATAGATATGTCTTGTTGCGTGTCAGCGATTATTTCGGTAACGGCATACACTATGTCGCTGTCAGGAATATTTTTGATGCAAAAATAGTTTACGGTATCTATTGAGTCAAAATTAAATTTGTAAATGTTGTATTCTTCAGATTCGGTTTTGTAATACGGATTTGTAATTGACGGAGTGCTTGATACATTACTTGAGGTATTACTCACTACGCTGTTGGGTGCGTTGCTTGAATTATTATCGGACACATCATTTGAAACATTGCTTGAAATATTATCATTTGATATATCGCTTGAAACGTTATTTGATACGTTGCCGGAAGCATTACTTGAAACGTTACTTGTGATGTTATCGGACTCATTATTCGAAACATTTAAAGAGGAAGAAACTGTTGTCTCGGGGGTGGAACTTGTGTTATCAATAATTTCAGTCTGGGTTATAACCGAAATTTGTGAATCAGAATGAAGCTGCTCAACTTTTCTACAAGCAGTACAGCAAATAAACATTGATAAACTAAGCAATAAACAAATAAATTTACTCGATTTCATCATTGGCTTCTTCTCCTGCGGATTTTTGGGTGTGTTTGACAATTCCTACTATCATAATTATAGCAACGATACTGAATATAACGATACCGGCAATTATTAAAATCATTTGTGGTGTATAGTCAACAGCCGTTTTTTGTCGGTTTATTATTTCAAAACTATCAAAGGCAGATTTAATTTTTTCAGACGTATCTTCGCCGTCGTTGTAACCTACGAAGTAATAGGTTTTATTGTTGCATATTGTTACGTACTGCGTAACGGTATATACACCGCCAGAGTCTTCGTGAAGCTCTTTTACGCAAACGAATTTTCTATCTCCGTTTAAAACTATTGAAGCATCAGAATTAGACTTTTTGCCAACTGCCTTCACAAAGCTTTTTAACATTTGGTCGTTAAGGTATGCAATATCACTTGTTTCGGAAGAAAAGTTGTCACAGTATGTAGAAATTTTAATTTGGGTTTTGGCATCCTCGGTTACGGCAAGATATAAAAGACCGTTTTCTGTAAAATATGAACTCAGTTCACCGGTAGACATTGAAAGTTTTTGCGAAACTGTATCTAAATTGTCGCCGGGTTTAGCACATAGAAAATCATCGCCCAAAGATATATTAAATTCGCTGTCAGGAACAGCTGCCGCAAGTAGCAAAACCGTTATTAAAATGACAAGTATGTTAAAAATACGGGTTTTCAAAAAATCACCTAAATTAAATTATTTTGACGTTTAGCGGCGGTAAGGGTATTTTGCATTAAGGTTGCAATGGTCATAGGACCAACACCGCCCGGAACGGGTGTGATAAATGACGCTTTTTGTGATACTGCTTCAAAATCTACATCACCGCAAAGTTTTCCGTCAGCGCGGTTCATACCCACGTCAATTACAACAGCGCCGTCCTTTACCATATCGGCCTTTACAAACTTGGCAATACCAACAGCCGCTACAAGAATATCTGCGCGACGGGTAACCTCGGCAAGATTTTTGGTTCTTGAGTGGGCGGTGGTTACGGTACCGTTTTTGTGAAGTAATAACATACTCATAGGCTTACCAACGATGTTTGAACGTCCTATGACAACACATTCTTTACCGCAAACATCTATGTTATAGTACGAAAGCATTTCCATAACACCTGCAGGAGTACAGGGCAGAAAATCATAGTCACCAATCATAATTTTTCCAACATTTATTGGGTGGAATGCATCCACGTCTTTGTTAGGGTCTATTGCGGCAATAACAGCCTTTTCATCAAGAGTTTTTGGTAGTGGTAATTGACAAAGAATGCCGTTTACACTCTCGTCGCAGTTGAGTTTGTCAATAAGGCTTAAAAGTTCATCTTGAGTAGCAGTTTCAGGAAGCAAAAACTCTTTTGAAACAATGCCCAATTGCTCGCAAGCCTTTTTCTTGTTTGCAACATAAATTTGTGATGCGGGATCACTGCCTACAAGTATTACTGCAAGGCAAACGCTGACACCTTGATTATTTAATGCTTTAACCTCGTTTGCAACACGCTCTTTAACGGCTGCTGATACCAGTTTTCCGTCTATTATATTACTCATTTATATCTTCCTCCAAAACAACCTCTTCACTAGCAGAGGTATCATCAAGTTCATAGTTAAACATATCGGCGTAATCCAAATCTTTTACTGCTGTGCGACGCTTTTTGTAAATTACAAAAAGTGTAATTGCGGCTCCAACACAAATAATAACCGAAACCACAACCGACACACGAATAGGTCCCCAAAGATAAAGACTATCAGTACGGAAGTTTTCAACAATAGAGCGTTCAAAACCATACCATACGCAATAGAAAAGGGCAATTTCTCCGCTAAAATGACGCTTTTTAGAAAGGTGATGTATAAGGAAAAAGCCAGCTATACACCAGATTGATTCGTAAAGAAAGCAGGGGTGAACAAGCTCACCGCTACCCATTTCTGCGGCAATACGATTGCTGGTCATACCCCACCAACTACTGCCTGTAAAAGTGCCGTATGCTTCTTGGTTCATAAAGTTGCCCCAACGGCCGATACCTTGTCCAATAAGAAAACCAAGTGCTGCAAGGTCACACATGTCTAAGAGCTTAATTTTTTTAAGTTTACACATTAAAGCACCGCACACAACAGCGCCAATAACCGAGCCGTAAATAGCAATGCCCGAAATTCCACTTTTACCAAAACCAAAGAAATCGCCAATGCTTGTTAGCTTTTCACCGTCAAAAAGCACGTAGTAAGCGCGTGCGCTAAGCACCGATACGGGCGCGGTAACAATAACTACGTCAAGCATTTTATCAACATTAACGTCAAAACGCTTGGCATTTTTCATACCGTATATAATTGCAAGTAAAAAGCCTGTGGCAATAATTATTCCATACCAATAGATTGGCCAATCTATAAAAGGAATTGTAAAGGCAATAGGCTTGATTGTCAGCTTAATGCCAAAAATGGTAACGTTATATATGTCCATAATCTTAGTCCTCCAAAGGCTTAATTACCGATAAAACAGCGTTTTCATCATCGAAAACGTCAAAACGTTTCATAACGTCATCGAAACTAACAGCCTTTAACATTTTGATTTCATCAAACAGATTATAGTTGTGCATAGCGCATTCGGTAAGGCTCATTGCAAGATTTTCTACGCTGTTAAAGCGGCGTACCAAATCGCCGTACATTCCGCACTTAACGGCTGAAAACAGTTTGCGGTTAATTCCATCTTCACGAAGGCGGTTTATTTCTGCCTTTATTTCATTTGCTACGCGCTCAGGGTCGCAAGATTCACCCTCAAATATAATTGCGGCATAACCGTTGCCATTAAAATATTCACTGCCAAAGTCATCGTTGATAAGACCTTCGTTCATAAGACGCGCATAAAGAGGGGAGGCGTCACCGCAAATTATCTGAAGCAATAAATCTACACAAATCTTACTCTTTAGTCTGCGATAGGGCGAGGCAATTTTTTGCTTGAAACCCAAACAAAACATTGGAGTATTAATGGGGAACTTTTTCTCAACATACGGTTTTACTATCGTTTCGGGCTCATCAAACTCTCCGCGAGTGATTAGTGTCTTCTCGCGGTCAATTATTGTGTTTTCAATTTGTCTAAGCGCTTTATCGGTGTCGATGTTGCCCACAAGACAGATAAACATATTAGACGGATTGTAAAACGTTTCATAGCATTTGTAAAGAAGTTCTGAGTCGATTTGCGCAATTGATTCTACAGTACCCGCTATATCAATGCGCACAGGGTGGTTGTGATACATAGCCTTTAAAAGATTAAACATCACGCACCAACCCGGGTTATCGTCATACATACGAATTTCCTGAGCGATGATGCCCTGTTCTTTTTCTACATTTTCTTTTGTGAAATAAGGGGACTGAACAAACTTTAAAAGTATGTCGAGATTTTCATAAAAATTATCGCTGCATGAAAACAGGTAACAGGTGCGGTCAAAAGAGGTGAACGCGTTGGCAGATGCGCCGGTTTTTGCATATTTTGAAAATGCGTCGCCGTCTTCACCCTCAAAAAGCTTGTGTTCAAGGTAGTGCGCAATACCTTCGGGTACGCTGATTTCTTCACCGCCGTCTTTAGAAAACTTGGTGTCGATAGAACCGTATTTTGTGCCAAAAATCGCATAACTTGAAGAGTATTGCGGTTTTTCCATAATATAAATCTGAAGTCCGCTTGGCAATTCAGCCTTTACATAACTTTCGTCGCCAAAGCCTTCAAAAAACTGTTTTTTCATTAAGCTTAACCCTCCTTAACACCCGGTAAAAGTTTGTAAACCGTGTGCAGTTTTACGCCTCTTGCGGCATAAACGACATCGTTACGGGTTACGTTTGATATCATTTCTGACGCTTCCTCGGGAGAAAGCAGTTTATTTTTTACAATTTTAAGTGAATACCACGCGTCAAGTAAACCTTGTGAGTCGTTATATGACTTGAACGAATCGGTAATGCTTTTTATTGAAGATTGGAATTCTTCATCGGTAAACAAATTTTGTTTTATTATATCAAGCTGATTTAAAATTTCACGCTCGGCTTTGGTGGCATTTTCTTTTTCAACACCGCTGTCAACCGTAATAAGACCCTTTGATTTTACAGAGCTTGAAGCGCAGTAGTAACAAAGGCTCATTTTTTCGCGAACATTTGCAAAAAGTCTTGAATATGGGCCACCGCCAAAAATGTCACACATAACGGTAAGTGCTGCAGTCTTTTGGTCATCACCATAAAGTTCGCTAGAAAATCCCATACAAAGTTTGCCCTGCGCGATATCCATATTTTCAATAACCGTGTTTACCTTGCTGGCAGGCGCGGTGGGACAGCTTTTTGTGCAGTCGGGTATGTCTTTGCGCTCTATTGCGTTAAATTTTTCTGAAATTTTGTCAAAAAGTCCTTGCGGCATAGCGCGAGAGATGACGTTCACTCGCAAAAACGCGCTGGAAAGCAGGTTAACCCAAGCGGCATAAAGTGACTCGCCTGTGATTTTTTCTACCTGCTCTTCGGTGCCGCATTTTGGTACGCCATATGCCTCATCTTTATACATTTCTTCAATAAGTCGCTTTTTTGCATAGGTGCGCTTTTGCGCAAGGTCGCCGCGAATGTGCTCAATTGCCTTGCGTTTTTCACGGGCAAGGTCCTCTTCACAAAAGGCGCCGTTTTCTACCTTTGGCTCAAAAATGAGTTGGGTAAGCAGTTCTACCGCGCTGTCGCAAAGTGATTCGTTATCAAGAGAAAAACGGTCATCTATAACCGATATTGCAATTTTTAAAAGCTGATAATCTCCAACCTTTTCAGCGCTTGACGAAAGATTTGCGCCGTAAAGCTTTGCAAGTTTAAAGTTGAGCGCCGAAAAATCAGGAAAACTCTTACTGCAGCTTGTCATAATAAATGGCAGTAAAGCATTGTCGGCAACTGTTTCTTTTTTTAGTGGCACATAAAAGTTAAATGATATAAGTGTGGTGTTAAAGCGTTGGTTTTTAATAAAAACACCCTCGACACCGTTTGAAAGTTGTGTGATTTTAGCAGACATTTTGTTCCTCCTGAAAAATCAGATATTTATATCAAAATTTTTTAACATAAGTGATAATTCGCAAACGGGAAGTCCTACCACATTAAAGTAGTCACCGACTATTCCGCTTACAAATTTTGACGCGCGTCCCTGAATTCCGTATGCGCCGGCTTTGTCCATAGGTTCTTGCGTTTTAATATATGCCGTGATTTCCTCATCGGTAATATCACGAAAGGTAACTGCAGTTGTAACAACGTGGGTTAGGTGTTCCTTGCCCTTTAACACAGTAACAGCGGTATGAACGTTATGGCTTTTGCCCGAAAGACTGCTTAGCATATTCATAGCTTCTTGAGCATTTTTGGGTTTGCCCATAATAATGCCGTCAAGTTCAACTATTGTATCGGCTGAAATTACTACAGTATCGCTATCAAGTTTACCTGCCACAGCGTCAGCCTTTTGATAGCTTATGCGCGCCACCTCATCGGTAACAGGCAAAGACGAGTCCATAGTTTCGTCAATATCGGCAGTTATAATCTCGAAATCTAAATCAAGCAGAGAAAGCAGTTCTTTTCTTCGGGGTGATTTAGAGGCTAATACAATCTTCATAGAAACAATTACCCACTTTAAGATATATTTAATATATAATAACATAATTGTCTCACTTTTGCAATGGGAAAATTGGGTGGATGCCTTAGTGTTGTTTTGTTGACAAGTATAATATTAAAGTGATATAATTACATAAAGTAGGTGAAGCGATTGAAAGATAAACCAAAAAGAGAAATGTCTCCTCAATTTCGAGCAATAAAAAGACAGTATGCATCGTGTTTTATTATACTTTTTGCATCTTTTTTGATAGGTTTGGCGGTAAGGACAATTTTATGTATGCCGCTAATAATTACAGGCAAGTATTTAGGCGCTAAAAAGAGCAAACGCGATTTTGCAAAGGTAAAAGGCGAAAGAGAGAAACAAAAGTCGTTTGATGAACACCCACTTGATTTATAAGTTTTCGCGGTCGGTTATGCCGACCGCTTTTTCTTTTCAAGGCTTGAGGTGTTTTACCAATTTTTTTCTTGTAATTATCAATATCTTGTGATACAATAAGATATAATTATGTATATAGGTGGTATTTGTTATGAAATGTCCTTTTTGCGGTTATGAAGAAAGCAAGGTAATCGACTCTCGCCCAACTGATGAGGGTGAGCGCATAAGACGTCGTCGTGAGTGTTTAAAATGCACCAAGCGTTTTACAACCTACGAGATGATTGAAAGCCTACCGATAGTTGTTATCAAAAAAGACGGTTCTCGTGAGACTTTTGACCGTCAGAAACTGATTACAGGTATGCTTCGCGCTTGTGAAAAACGCCCCGTATCAATCGAGATGCTCGACCGTGCAATCTCTGATATTGAAACTGTTATTCAAAACTCACTCGACCGTGAGGTTAGCAGTGACAAAATCGGTGAACTCGTTATGGAAAAACTCAAGGGTATTGACGAGGTTGCATATGTTCGTTTTGCATCGGTTTATCGTCAGTTTAAGGACATAAACACCTTTATGGACGAACTTAACAAGTTACTTAGCAAATAGGAGAATCTTTTTAAAATGGACAATCGCGAACTTTTGGCAGAGCTTTTATTGCCAAACATTGATAAAACACCCGATTATTATGAAAATTTATACCCCGAGCGCAATCTGCCCGAGGGCGCACGTGTTACCCGTGTAGCACCAAGCCCAACAGGTTATTTGCATTTGGGTGTGCTTTTTACTTCCCTTGTAAACCGCATTACTGCAACATCTTCAGGCGGTATTTTCTTTACAAGAATAGAGGACACCGACAAAAAGCGTGAGGTTGCAGGTGGTATAGATGACATTATAGGCGGTCTTGGCCGTTTTGGTATTACCATAGATGAAGGTTTTATAAGCGGCAACGAACAAAAAGGTATTTACGGACCATATCAGCAAAGCCACCGCGCCGAGATTTATCAGACATATGTTAAAGACCTTATCAAAAAAGGTCTTGCATACCCTTGTTTTTGCACTGCCGAAGAATTAGAGGCGGTACGCAAGGTGCAAGAAGAGAATAAAATCCGTACAGGCTATCACGGCGAGTATGCTCGTCACCGTGACATAACTTATGAAGAGGCAAAAGCGCTCATAGACGAGGGCAAACCCTTTGTTGTGCGTTTGCGTTCACCAGGTAGCGAGCAAAACCGCATCACCTTTGAAGACACCATAAAGGGCAAGATTGAAATGCCCGAAAATGATGAGGATTTTGTACTTCTTAAATCTGACGGCATACCTACCTATCACTTTGCTCACGCAATAGATGACCACCTTATGCACACAACACACGTGCTTCGCGGAGATGAATGGATTTCGTCGGTGCCAAAGCACATACAGCTGTTTAAACTCTTGGGCTTCAAGGTGCCAAAATTTGGTCACGTATCACCAATAATGAAACTTGATAATGGTGCTAAACGTAAGATTAGTAAGCGTAAAGACCCCGAGGCTGCGGTTCACTTTTTTGCGGAGCAGGGTTATGAGTCAATCTGCGTTATAGAATATCTTATGACCATTGCTGCATCCGATTTTGAGGATTGGCGCCGCGCTAACCCCGATGCCGATTACCGCACCTTTAAATTTAATCTTAAAAAGATGAGCGTGTCTGGCGCACTCTTTGACGAAAATAAGCTTAACGACGTAAGTAAAATCAAACTTGCCGCTATGAAAAGCGGCGAGGTTTATGACCGACTTACCGCTTGGGCAAAAGAATTTGACAGCGAGTTTTATGGGTTGCTCACACGCGACCCCGAATTTACAAAAGCTATGCTTGCCATTGACCGTGATGACGCTAAAAAACCGCGTAAGGATTTAGCTAAATGGAGTGAGGCAAAAGAGTATTTTGCATTCTTTTTTGAACCGCTTTACACCCCTTGCCATACCTTGCCTGAAAACATAGCGGCAGAGGATGCCAAGGCTTTCCTTAGCGAGTATAAAAAGGTTTATGACGCAGCTGACGATAGACAGGCTTGGTTTGAAAAGATAAAACTTGTCGCACCGCAACTTAACTTTGCGGCTGAAACCAAAGAATATAAGGCTAACCCCGAAAATTATAAAGGGAGTGCCGGTGACCTTAGCACAGTGCTTCGTATTGCGGTTACGGGTCGCACAAATACACCCGACCTTTGCAGCATAATGCAGGTTTTAGGTCGCGAAGAATGTTTCAAACGAATTGACAAAATGATAGAGGTTTTATAAATGGAAGAAAACAATGTACTAACCGAAGAATTAGAAGAAAACAAGCCTTCTAATTTTATCTATGATTTTATTGACGAAGATTTAAGCGAAGGCGTATATAGCCGTGTTCAAACACGTTTTCCGCCCGAACCTAACGGCTATTTGCACATAGGTCACGCAAAGGCTATCTGCATTGACTTTGGCACAGCCGAAAAATATGGCGGTAAGTGCAATCTTCGTCTTGACGATACCAACCCCACAAAAGAAGATGTTGAATACGTTGACGCCATTATGGAAGATATCAAATGGTTAGGTTTTAACTGGGACAACGTGTATTATGCGTCCGATTATTTTGATTTTATCTATGAATGCGCGCTAAAACTTATTGATAAGGGACTAGCTTACATTGATGAGTCAACTGCTGACGAAATTCGTGAAATGCGCGGCACATTGACCGAACCCGGTAAAAACAGCCCATATCGTGACCGACCAATAGCAGAATCACGTGAACTTTTTGCAAAAATGACAGCAGGTGAGATTGAAGAGGGCAAAATGGTGCTTCGCGCCAAGATTGATATGGCTTCTTCAAACCTTAATATGCGTGACCCTGTTATCTACCGTGTGCTTAAAGCGCACCACCACCGCACAGGTGATAAGTGGTGTGTGTACCCAATGTATGACTTTGCTCATCCGCTCAGCGACGCGCGTGAGGGTGTTACACATTCGCTTTGCTCATTAGAGTTTGAAAATCATCGCCCACTTTACAACTGGGTGCTTGAAGCGGCCGACATAACACACGAGCCACCGCGTCAGATTGAGTTTGCGCGTATGAACGTAAACTATACACTCACCAGTAAGCGTAAGTGCTTAAAACTTGTAAATGATAATCTCGTTTCAGGTTGGGATGATCCTCGTATGGCTACCATTTGCGGTATGCGCCGTCGTGGTTATCCGTCACAAGCAGTACGCGCTTTTGTTGACAAAATCGGTGTTTCAAAGGCTTACAGCGTTATTGACTATGCGCTCTTGGAGTCTTGCGTTCGTGACTATCTTAACGAAAACGCCGACAGAGCAATGGCAGTTTTGCGCCCGCTTAAAGTGGTTATTGATAACTACCCCGAAGGCAAATTAGAACAAATCGAGGTTGATATCAATCCAAATAAGCCCGAACTTGGAAAGACAAGCGTTACATTCTCTCGTGAAATATTTATAGAAAATGATGACTTTATGTTAGACCCACCGGGCAAATACTTCCGTTTGTGCCCTGCAAAAGAGGTTAGACTTAAAGGCGCGTATTTTGTAAAATATGCTTCGCACGAAACCGACGAAAACGGTAACATAACGGTAGTTCACTGCACCTATGACCCCGAAAGCCGTGGCGGTGAAGCGCCAGACGGCAGAAAGGTTAAGGGTACACTACACTGGGTAAGCGCTGATAACTGCATTAGTGCCGAGGTTCGCCTTTACGACCGACTCTTTAACGTAGAGAACCCAAGTGATGAAGAGGGAGTATCTTCATTTGCTGACAACCTTAACCCTGAATCATTAACAGTTTTAAGTGACGCTGTTATTGATGCCGGTCTTAAAAATGTAAATGTTGGTGATACCTTCCAGTTTATGCGTCAGGGCTATTTCTGCGTAGACAAGGACACCACCGCCGAAAAAATAGTCTTTAACCGCACAGTTGCGCTCAAAGACTCATTTGCAAAGAAAAAATGATGACAGTAAATGACGTTTTAAAATATCTCGCACAAAAATACCCACTAGACACCGCGTGTGATTTTGACAACGTGGGTCTTTTGGTGGGGGACGGCACGGCAACAGTTACCAAAGCGGTAGTTTGCCTTGACTGTGACATAAACACCGTAAGATATGCTAAAAGTTTGGGAGCAGAGCTTATTATTACCCATCATCCTGTGATTTTTAATGGACTTAAAGCAGTAACAACGGGTACTGTTGTGTATGAGGCGGTTAAAGCCAATATATCGGTAATATCTATGCACACAAATCTTGATATTGCTAAGGGCGGTGTCACAGAAAGGCTTTGTGAAGCAGTAGGTCTTAAAAACGTAAAGCCGTATGTAGCGCACGACGGATTTTTAATCCGCGAAGCCGAGTGTGATATAGCCGATGCCAACACTTTGGCACAGCATATAAAAGCAAGTCTTGGCGGCGCGGTAAAATACGCCGATTCAGGTCGCCTGATACACCGAGTGCTTGTATGTTCAGGCTCGGGTGGTGAATTTTTAGCCGACGTAATCGACGGCGGCTATGACGCGCTTATATCGGCTGATATAAAACATAATGTGTTTATAGATGCTGTAAATAATGGTGTTACCGTATTTGATGCAGGTCATTATACAAGTGAAAACGTTATTGTAAAACCACTGCATAATGAATTACAAAATGAATTTAGCGAAATACAGTTTACAGTATTTAATAACGACAAAATTAAATCAGTATAAAAATAAAAAATGCTAATCGCAAAAGTGGTTAGCATTTTTCATATTATACAAGCCTTTTATCATATTGTTTTATTGGGATGAAAGGAATGATTTGATATGAAATATTTTATAATCACAAAGCGGCAGATAATGTGGTGTGTTAGTGGTCTGCTGGCGGTAGTCATAGCGGCGGTGGGCTCGGTTGCCACCTTTGCAAACAGTGACCGAAAACTGCCAATATACTGCGTAGAAACCGAAAAAAAGCAAATCGCCATCAGCTTTGATGCGGCTTGGGGTAATGATGATACCGAGCAACTTATTAAAATTTTAAAGGAATATAACGTACCCGCAACCTTTTTTGTGGTGGGCGCTTGGGTAGATAAATACCCCGAATCAGTAAAACAACTCTCAGACGCGGGTCATCAGATACAAAATCACTCTAACACCCACCCTTATATGACAGGACTTTCAACTGAGCAAATGATTGACGAGCTTGAAGCCTGTAACAAAAAGATTGAAAACGTTACGGGCAAACTACCAACCCTTTTCCGCCCACCGTATGGCGATTATGACAACAGGGTAATAGAAGCGGTAGAAAGTATAAATATGTTTACAATTCAGTGGGATTGCGACTCTCTTGACTGGCGAGATAATGCCACACCGCAAAGTATTTGCGATAGGGTAGTAAAAAAGGTTAAAAACGGAAGTATCGTGTTGTTCCACAACGACGCCGAGCATACTCCCGCGGCGCTGCCAAACATACTCAAATGCCTTAAAGACGAGGGGTAT
>JAFXAP010000014.1 GCA_017516965.1 Clostridia bacterium | reverse complement strand
TATCCAATTGTAACAACACTATCCGGAATATCCACTGTTATAAGACTTGTGCAACCTTCGAATGCTTCTGCTCCAATACGGGTTACACTATTTGGTATATTGATCACCTTTAAAGCCGTGCAATCACGGAAAGCATCATCACTAATGATTGTTACTTCAGTAGGTATATACACAACCACGCTGTCACCTAGATAATCAAGTAGTACTCCATCTTCAATAACGAAATCAGATTCATAATCATAATCAAAATCAGAATCCGAACCGAAATCATCCGGCGGGAGAATGTTCGCAGAATGTTGTGCCAAAGCTAATTTATTAACTGATTTAAGAAGTTCTTTATGAGTAATGGCATTCTCACGAGCTTTATATGCGTCTACGATACTAAAAAGGTCAGAAGAATCGCTTTCGGCTATTGACAATATTACACTCTGATATTCTCCAACCGATCTATCACAATCTGCAATTTCTCCTGCAAACATAATTATTTTCGCCAATAAATCAGGGTTTTCGGTTTGCATCTCAAGTAAGCTGCCAGTATTTGCTAAATATTCGCTGAATTCCCCGACAAAACCGCTAGCGGCATCTAATGCTAAATCACCAAGTGCCTCAAGAAATGTATCGGTTTCTTTTAGATCTTCAGTTATTACAGAAGTCAATTCAGCAACACATGCTTTAAGTCTAATGACATCTTCAGCATAGTTGAAATATTGTTCACAGTTTTTAAATGAAGTGAAATCTTGAATGTCATTAAGTTTAGCTATCGTTGATTCCATATGTGCAACAGAAGCATAAAAATATCCGAGTTGCGCATCAGTAACTATTTGTGCAACATTAAAAACATGGTCTTTTAATTCATCGATAGCCTGATTAGCTACTATATCAGAAATCACAGCCATAGATGCTGTGCCTCCCGTTAAATATACTGTGCCTATTGCGGCAAGACTTTCAACGGCAAAGCCACTGACATCCCCAACAATATCACCGAACTTAACTGCTTTTGATATTTTTATAAACATTTGTGCGTTTTCAATTGCATCGGTAAAGAATGGTCTGTTTTTACCGTCTTGGGCAAAGTAGAGTTTAAACAAATCGTTATTTATCTCTGCTTTTCTCACAATTTTACCATTATGAACAAATAAAATGGGATAAAAAGCATACTCAAAGTTTTGGTCCTGCGAAATATAGCATTCATATGCAAAATCCGTGTTACCGTACACATTATTGTAAGGATTGGTAACATCATAATATAATGTGCTGTGGTATATATATGTGTCTAAAATTTTATCTGCTGTTTGTGTTGAAGTCGCAAACGCAGAAATAGCACCCGCCGGTATCATCGTAAACAATATTGCAAACGATAATAAAAATGCCACAATTTGTTTGGTTGCTTTCATAGTAACCCCTCCAAAATAAATTGATTAACGTAAACTTGATGTTGAGTTATGTATAAACCATTTTCTTCTCAACAAACACTTATTCATTTTATTTTACCACAATAAACCAACAATTACAAGTTTTTATATATTCATAAATATGTAAGGTATTGCCTCGTAGAGCCCACTGACATCTTTGCACAGTGTGAAAGTGTCATAGTGGGTTACGCACTTTCAAAAGGTGCGTAACAAAAAAGCGGCATAGCTAATAGCTATACCGCAAAACGCACATCAATTATTCAGTTTGGATGCAAGAACCACCCTCTAGGGCGCCTTCCTTACGGAGTGTGCCTCAATCGGTGAGTGCTTTTTAGTTAGTTAAATGGGTTGTCGTTGTTGTCGTAAATCTGACAAATAATGTTTTGAATTTTAAGCGCTTCTTCGCCTGAAATCTCAAGTTCTTCTTCGCCCTTTACGGCGTTATAAAACTGTCTTATCTGCACAGCGTGTTGAAAGCCCCAATAATCTTTACCGCCTGTGTATTTAAACATATCGGCAGGATTATTTTCAGCAGTTTCTACTGTGCCGTCTTTGTAAAGAACGGTCGCCTTACCATACGAGAATGTCGCCGTACCGTTTTCACAAAGCAAACGTATTTCAATGGGCTCATCGCGGAAGTAGTTATTCATAGCATAAAAAGACAACAGTGCGCCGTTTTCATACTTAATAAGGCCTTCGCCCGTATCTTCTACAACCATAATTCCGTGATTGCGATTGTGAAGTGTTGATTGAACCTCGACAGGTTTGCTTCCTATCATCCAGTTAGCAAGGTCGATTGAGTGAATGGCCTGGTCAATGATAACACCGCCACCTTCTTTGTCCCAAGTGCCTTTCCAATCAGAATGGTCATAATAATGATCGGGACGATACCAGGTAAGTGTTGTTCTGCCGCATTTAACGGGACCCAACTTACCGTCAAGCACTCGCTGTTTTACAAGCTGTGATGGCGCATTGTAACGGCATTGAAAAATAACACCGTACAAAACATCGTACTCTTTAGCAGTATCTACTGCGCGTACAGCGTCGTCATATTTAATGCTCATTGGTTTTTCTGATAAAACGTTTATGCCTGCCTTGAACGCATCAATAGATACAGGCACGTGAAGATAGTGTGGCAAGCAAACATGCACAGCATCAAGCTTTTCACACTCAAACATTTTTTTATAATCGGTATAAACCTTACCGCCATATTTTTGCGATGCGGCGATTGCGCGATCCTCTTTAACATCACAAACAGCAACCAACTCTACATCACTGAAAGCCTTGATAGAATCAAGATGCATAACCGAAATATTACCGCAGCCAATGACTGCTACCTTTAGTTTTTCCATATTGTCCTCATAAATTATTAAGTATATCTATAACTGTTTCAAGCTCGTCGGGTTTAACCTTTTCAACAGGCTTATTATTTACGACACAGTCGGTAAAATAAGCAATCTCTTCAGCATAAGCGCCACTCTTTGGCAAATTGATTTCACCTGTGTCACCTGTTGCCGCCTCTTCAAGACTTACAACGTTACCATTGTTTTCATATATTTTAAGTCCTTGACCCTCATTTGAAATAATTGCATCTTCAAACAAGAAGCGGAACTGCGCTGTAAACGGATAACTACCTGCAAACCACGATGATTCTGCATTAATATAAAAATCACCAAAATCGTATGTAACGTTTATGTAATCCTGCTCAGAGGATTTGTTGCGGCGAGAGTCAATCTTCTTTGGATTGCCAAACGCATAAACCATAAAGTCAAGATCGTGAATGTGAAGGTCGTATGGCACAAAACCGCTACGTTTTTCATCTCTCATCCAATTATCCCAACTCCAACGTGGGAACGCGCTAAGACGAACCATTTTACCCATAAGGAGTTTTCCGTATTTGCCGCTTTCATAAATGCTTTTAACAAATTCATATTCACGCCAAAAACGTATAACGTGAGCCACCATAAACTTAACGTTATTTTTTTCTGCCACTTCGTAAACACGTTTAACGTCATCGCGATTGAGTGAAATTGGTTTTTCACACAACACGTTAATACCGTTATTCATCGCTTTGATTGCATACTCTACGTGCAAAAATGTAGGAAGACAAATGTCAAGAATATCAAGTTCTTCGTTTTTGAGCATTTCGTCAAAATCGGTATATTGTCTTATGTCGGGATATTTTTCCATCTGCTCGGGTCTTATGTCGCAAATAGCTACAAGCTCTACACCGTCAAGCGCTAACCAGCCGGGAATATGCGCGCCACTTATACCGCCAACGCCTATTAAACCAACCTTTAACATATGTTTATCCTCCGTAAACTTCATTGATAATTTCAGTCAGATAATCTCTTGCGTGAATTATATCGGGTTGTTGCTGTTCATTCCAAATTTCACGTTCAATGGTAACATAGCCATCATACTCGAGTTCTTTAAGCTTTTTAAAGAATGCTTTAAAGTCAACCTTACCGTCACCAAGGCGAACCTCTTGACCTAATGAATGACCGTTTGTTGGGTAAAAACCGTCTTTTGCGTGAATGTTACGAACATATTTACCAAATACATCAAGCGCATCAACAGGATTTGCTCTGCCATAAAGAATAAGGTTGGCAGTATCAAGGTTGATACCAAGGTTATCCATATTTACCTTTTCAAAACAACGCATCATAGTAACAGGTGTTTCCTGACCGGTTTCAAAAAGCAGCCACTGTCCGTTTTTCTTCAAGTGACCTGCAACGGTTCTTACTGCAACGCAAAAAGGAGCAAATTGTGGGTCATTTGGATTTTCAGGAATAAAGCCCATATGTGTAATAACGTCGGTAACACCGAGTTTTTTAGCCCAGTCAGCGCCATCACAAAGCTGCTGAACACGCATTGCGCGATATTCGGGTGGTACAAGGCCGAGTGTTAACTGACCGTCATAAAAGTCCCAAACAACAGGTCCGCTCCAACCACACCAAAAAGCAGAAATGGTAATGCCGTATTTTTCGGTAAGTTCTTTTACCATAGCGGCATTTTCATCGGTCCAATCCTTTGGATTCCAAGAACCCAACTGACAGTTATCAAAACCGAAGTACAAAAGCTGTTCAAAATACTTTTCGAGCTTTTCTCTCTCTGCAAAATGTATCACATTACCTATTTTCATAACAATTTCCTCCTTAAAGGATTGATTTTTTGACATTTTTATGATAACATATATGCAAAAATATGATTTGTAAAATTTTGACTTCAAATTATATTTTTTTGACTTTTAAAGGGGCTGTTAAAATGAAATTAAATTCTAAGAAAGAATTGACACCCGTTGTTTTTGGCGAAACCTCGGTTAAAATTTTAAAAACCCGCATTGGCGCAAATATACTCACCTTTGAACAGCACTGGCACGACCGACTTGAACTGCACTTAATTAAATCGGGATGTCTTCACCTGTGTTGTAATGAACAGGATGTACTTGTAAATGCCGGTGAACTTTCTATAGTGTCCCCTACTATGCTACATAGCGGTAAATCCGGAAATGAGGGCTATGAATGCTATGTAATTATGTTTGAGGTTGCCGACCTTTATAACGGAACAGTATCAGCAAAACAGTACATCGAACCCATAATAAACGGAGACATCAAATTCAAATATAAAACCGATAATAAAGAAATAATCACCTTGGCAAATCAAATTGTTGAAATGCAGCTTAACCACAAAGGCTATCATCCACTTGAAACGGTTGGACGACTTTACCGACTTTTAGGATTACTGTGTGAGCACTGTATAGATAACAGCAATTCTTCACCGCCGAAGTTTGAAAGCTTTGATAATGTTATAAATTATATTAATTCAAACTTTACTAAAGCTATATCTTCTTTAAGTATCAGTAAGCATTTTGGATATGATGAATCGTACTTTTGCAGAAAATTTAAAAAATCAACGGGCATCACTGTTACAAATTACATAAAAATGCAACGACTCGAGCACGCTCGCAGTTTGCTTGAAAAAACAGACGAATCGGTGCGGCACATTGCTATTTCGTGCGGTTTTATTGATGCGGCATATTTTACAAACTGTTTTAAATCAATGTATAAACTATCGCCCACAAAATACAGAAATAATCATCATCAAAAAAACAAAGAACCTTATCAGTGATAAGGTTCTTTTAAATTACTAATTTTAAACTATTAACTGAGTGCAATAATGTTTGCCACGATAGCTAATACAAAGAAAGCAATTGTAACAAACTTGGTTATACTTGCAAGTTTTGCATTAACTGTACGCGCCTTGTTTTTAGAAAGGAATGTGTCAGCTGCACCTGAAATAACGCCATTAACACCTGAACGATGACCCTGCTGAAGAAGAATAACAGCAATGATTCCCAATGATACCAAAATCATAAGTATTCCTAAAATAATTTCTAAAGCGTTCATTTTTTACCTCCAAAATATAGCAATCAGTTTCCTGATAAAATTCGCAAAAGTTATCATACCATAAAGTATAACATTTTGCAAGTATTTTTTTTAATTTTTGTTATGACAGTTACAACCACCAAACAGTTTATCAATATTAAGACGTTTTTCATCTTCATTTTTAATAAAGCAAAGTGTGCGGAATAATTCTATCGGCGCCGTATCGCTGTAAAATGCATCAAGCACAAAATTTTCTGCCGATACGTGCAAAGCGCTTCGCAATATTCCATCAGCCAGTGGTATATCACCTTGAGGTTCTATAGCAAAAACAGTCATCTTTTCTTTAGAAAGACTATATAAACAATACCCTATAACCTCTTGTTTTTCACTTGCAATAACACAACCCGAAAATTCATCAATTGGTAGATTGTGCTTTTTAAAAAGATCTTCAATTCTTGCTTTGTCGCGACAAGGCAAAACACTTATCATTGTTCCTCTTGCCTTTCTTTAGATATATTTTCAAGACGTGTGAGTTCGCGTTCATTAAGGTCTCGCCACGAACCCGACTTTAAGCCGCCGAGTTTTACACCCGCAATTTCAATTCGTTTAAGACGCAAAACCGAAAGACCCACAACATCACACATTTTTCTTATCTGACGGTTTCTACCCTCTTGAATAATAAAGTTAAGCACGGTTCTGTCCTCACGGCGCTCAACTACAAAAACGTCGCACGGAAGTGTTTTTTTGCCGTCAATAACAACCCCTTCGCAGAGTTTTTTAATCTGGTCGTCATCAACAGCGCCACCAACAGTTACGCGATATGTTTTGTTTACGTGACTGGAAGGATGTGTAATGATATTGGCAAGTTCACCGTCATTAGTCATTATGAGCAAACCTTCTGAATCACGGTCAAGACGACCCACAGGAAAGACCTTTACACCAACATCTTTAACTAAATCTGCCACGCTTTTGCGGTCGAACTCATCGCTGAGTGTTGTGACATAACCACGAGGTTTATGAAGCATTATGTAAACCTTTTGGGTAACAGGAACAACATTTTTACCCCTTACGGTTACCTTGTCGCGTTTGGGGTCAACCTTATCACCAAGGGACGCTATTCGTCCGTTAACACGAACCTTGCCCTGTTCAATCAATTCTTCAGCCTTGCGGCGCGAAGCTATACCACAAGCCGACAAATGCTTTTGCAGTCTTATTTTATTATCCTTCATTTTTATCTCCTAAAATTTTGACAGTATTACCTTAAACAACTGTAAAAACAAAATAAAGTTATTATGTTTTGCTTCAACATACTGTGACGAAACAATTGGAAGTTTGCACAGTGTATTTTGTTTGTTTATATATTCTATGGTGCCTATTTGATCCCCTTTATTTATCGGGGCATATAAAACCCTGGGTATTTTAATTATATAATCTACCTTGGTGTTTTTTGGTATATACATATGCGCCGACGGTATCTCGACCTCAATAACGCTATTGGCAGTTGTGTTAATGATTTTTTTGTTTTCCTTTGGCGACAAGCATTGTTCGTTTATTAGCGATAAACCTAAGTCTAAAAGCGTCCGATGGTCTTGCCAATCATTGCCATCATTAAGTGTTACCGCAATCACAAATTTGCCATCTTTTTTTGATGCTGATACCAGACATCTGCCGGATTTTTTTGTAAAACCGGTTTTTACGCCAACAACATCATCATACATTTTAAGCAGTTTATTATGATTTGTAAGTGTTCGGTTATATGGTGGATTACCGTAACACAGCCTTGCCGATTGTGACGCCGCCGCCTTGGCAAATTCATCATTAGAAAGCGCCGTTTTAGCAATCAGCGCCAACTCATATGCTGTAGTGTAGTGGTCATCTGCATCCAACCCCGAAGGTGTTGCAAAATTGGTTGATTTAAGCCCCATTTGTTTAGCTCGTTCATTCATAATATCAACAAACTTTCCAACGCTTCCTGCTAAGGCTATAGCGGTAGTGTTTGCCGCATCATTTCCTGAAGCCAACATCATACCGTAAAGTAAATCGTGATATGAAACCGTATCTCCTACCTGTAACCCCATTGAAGAACCTTCAACCGTTACCATTTCATATGTGGTAACTATTTCATGGCTTAAATCACCTGCAAGTTCACAAAGCAGTAGCGCTGTCATAATTTTTGTAGTACTTGCCATCGGTAATTTTTTATCGGCATTTTGTGAATAAAGTATTTCTCCTGTAAACCCGTCGATAACAACCGACGCCTTTGCCGATATGTTATATGCAGATACAACAAACAACTTTGATACAATGGTTAAGCAGATAACAACACAAACAAGTTTTTTCATAAAACTTCACCCATAATATTTACAACGTTTATTCATTGTAAATTTTATGAGTGCAGTTATAAATTTTATTCTATTTATTCTCTAACGGTATTTCGGTCTTTTTTTCAAAAACACCCTTAATTTTATCGACAAACTCAGGTATCATATTAATCGCTTTATCAGCGGTAGTTAGCTCGTTATATACCGGCAACATATGAACGCTCTCGCCGTTTACACAAATAAATGCTATTGGTTGAACGGTAACACCTGCGCCACCGCCGCCGCCAAAAAGCTCTTGACCATTTTTACTGGGGAAATCACTACCTCCCGTTGCAAGACCAAAAGAAATGCGTGACACAGGTATAAGCGTAACCTTATCTACAACAATAGGCTCGCCAATAATTGTATTAGCATCAACCATTGCGCGAAGTTTATCCATAGTAGTGTCCATTACGGTTTTAATACTATTTTCACTCATTTTTTTCACTTTCCTTACGTTGTTTTTTTGTGTAGTCCCAAAAGAGTCTGACAATAGCAATTAAGCAAATAATTAGTTTTGCTTTTACTAAAACAGATGCTTTTAATTTAGAATCTGAATTATCAAAATCTGGTCTTATGTTTATATCATCTGTCTTTAACTTAAAATTAGTATTAGTTTGAACAAACGATATTATAGGGTATACAACAGCACACATCTCGCCGTATTCTATGGCAGTGCTGGCGGCATTATCGGTTGCGACAGTTAAATCAAAAACGAATTTTCTGATTTTAATAAAGCTTATAAGCCACCGTAACTGTTTTAAAGCAAGCTGTATCATATTGCCATAATATTTTATAGTGTCTGTAATATTTTTTTGTTTATTGGTGCTTTCTTTTGTTTGTGAAGCATCTTTTTTCTTCTTTTTTTTAGAAGTCTTTTTGGTTTTCTTTTCTTTCTCCTCGCTATCAATCAAGGTAAAGCATATATACTTAACCTTAAAAAACACTTCGCCATCATAAGCAAAATCAATTTTTACAGGCAAAAGAAGCAGTATGCTAAAAAGCAAAATTATTGCACCTATAACTATGAAAAAAATTTCCACTAAGATACTTCCTCAGCATTTATTTCTTCGGTGATTTCAAGTTGTTCGCCAACATCATTAAGTTCAGGATTATCTTTTGGCAGCGGTGGCAAATCACCCAAATCATTAAGACTGAAACTGCGCAAAAAGGTCTTGGTTGTACCGTAAAGCAAGGGACGACCCGGCAGTTCAAGGCGACCGCGTTCTTCAATGAGTCCCTTTTCTACCAGTGTTGTAACTACGCCCGAGCAATCAACACCTCGCACCTGTTCTATAAAAGCGCGGGTAACCGGCTGATTGTAAGCAATGACTGCCAAAACCTCAAGCGCGGCAGAAGACAGCGGTGTGCGACGTTTAATATCAAAAGCCTTTTTAATATAAGGCGCAAACTCCTCACGGGTTACAAGTTGATATGTGTTTTCAAGCCTTACCACATAAAAACCGTTTTTGTCTGCTTCGTACTTTTTTTCAAGCTCTTTTATATGACTTTCTACCTCTTCGGGTTTTATTTCAAAGGTTTGAGAAAGTCTATCAATGCTTATAGGGTCACCCGAAGCAAATAAAACCGCTTCTATGGCTGCTATGGTTTGTTGTTTATTCATCCTCTTTTATGCCCCTTAACTATCTTGATTTCTGCTGTATCGGCGCTATCGCCACTTATTTCAACACGATTCGCCTTACAAAGTTCTAACACCGCTAAAAAAGTAGCAACAAGCTCTGAACGGCTGCGCGCAGTTTTATAAAGTGATGACAGCGAACTGCTACCAGCCGTTATAAGTTTGCGAATAACAAAAACTATTTTAGTTGATACCGAAACAATTTTTTTAGCCACTATTTTGGTAAAAGGAGTAACATTTGGCGGCAATTTGCGTTGACCGCGTCCCACGGCGGCAATATAGTGCTGATATATAACATCACTGTCGTGAACAAGTTCATAGGTTTTATCAAACTCATACTCTGTAGCAATACGTACAAAGCGGTCAAAACCACCTGTCATTTCAGACAGTTTCATAGCCATTTCACGACAAAGCTGATATTCAAGCAATTCGCCTGTTAGTTCTTCTTTAAGGCGCACAATTTCATCATGCTTGGGCAAAAGGCTCACGGTTTTAATATAAATCAGTCGTGATGCCATCTCTAAAAACTCACTTGAAACTTCCATCTCTTGCGCGCGAAAAAGTTCCATCTGCTCAAGATATTGCTCTATTAGCACAGATAGTTGAATATCATAAATATTA
Organism: Clostridia bacterium; assembly: GCA_017516965.1. Classification (GTDB taxonomy): domain Bacteria; phylum Bacillota; class Clostridia; order Oscillospirales; family Acutalibacteraceae; genus UBA737. The sequence goes on along the minus strand of JAFXAP010000014.1, from coordinate 19,267 downwards.
AGTTTGTTTCGCGCTATGAGTTGCAAAAGCAAATCAAGCGGTCCTTCAAAATTTTCGGTTTTGTAAGACAGGGTTACCGTCTGTTCCATTACATTAACACTCCAAGCAAACTAAAGGGCAGCGATGCCACAGTAGCTAAAACGTACATAACAAAGTTAGATATTAAGCGCAAGGGGGCATCAAGTATTCCTGTGTAAAGTAAAACAAGAACCCCTAAGAAAATAAAACGCTCATACTGCATAATTTTGAAATAGTATTTTTGAGGTAAAAACACAAACAAAATTCTTGAACCGTCAAACGGCGGTATGGGAATAAGGTTAAACACTGCAAGATATACATTTATTTGCGCTATTGTCCACAAAAACAAATCCACTAAATCATATACAATCATCGGTAGATTTATAAATCCAAAAAGCAAAGTCACCAGGTTTAGAATAAATATCGAAACAAAAGCAACTATTATGTTTGAAAGCGGTCCTGCTAGGGCAACAATCGCCATACCCCACTTTGGATTTTTATAATATCTGGCATTAACCTGAACAGGTTTTGCCCAACCGATACCAAAAAGCAATATTCCCAAAGCACCCAGCCAATCGATATGAGCCATTGGATTAAGGGTTAGTCTGCCCTGCCAACGCGGCGTTGGGTCACCAAGTTTTGTTGATATAAAACCGTGCGCAAACTCGTGTATAGGCAATGTTAAAAAGATTACTACCAACGCAGATATTATACTTATAAGACATTCCAACATACTCAATTGTCCATTTAAAGCATCAATCAGCAAACGCTAACACCCCAATCTAAATATATTTAGTTAATTATATAACATTATTGACAAAATTACAAGTAAAATATACCTTAATATATTTTATTAAAAGGGATACCGCACTAAGCAGTATCCCCTTTTGATTAATCGAGTTCAAACGAACCTGTATAAAGCTGGTAATAAGTTCCTTTTTGTTCAAGCAGGTCATTGTGTGAGCCACGCTCGATAATCCTGCCCTTGTCAAGAACCATTATTACATCAGAGTTCATAATTGTAGAAAGTCTGTGCGCTATAACAAATACAGTTCTACCCTCCATCAGTTTATCCATACCACGTTGCACTATCAATTCGGTGCGGGTGTCAATTGATGATGTTGCTTCATCCAATATCATAACCGGTGGGTCGGCAACCGCCGCGCGAGCAATCGCAATAAGCTGACGTTGACCCTGCGAAAGATTTGAACCGTTGTTTGAAAGCAGAGTGTTATAACCTTGAGGCAAACGTGTGATAAAATCGTCCGCGCCCGAAAGTCGTGCAGCCTCGATACATTCTTCGTCGGTAGCGTCAAGTCTGCCGTAACGGATGTTTTCCATAACGGTGCCTGAAAACAGGTTTGTTTCTTGCAAAACAATACCGAGTGAACGGCGCAAATCAGACTTTTTAATCTTGTTGATATTTATACCATCATAACGAATTTTGCCATCTTCAATATCATAAAAACGGTTTATAAGGTTAGTAATGGTGGTTTTACCCGCACCCGTAGCGCCAACAAAAGCAACCTTTTGACCGGGACGCGCGTAAACCGATACATCGTGAAGAACCAGTTTGTCTTCCTCATAACCAAAATCAACCTCGGTCATTGTAACATCACCTTGGAGTAGTGTATAGGTTAAAGTGCCGTCGCCGTGTGGGTGTTTCCAAGCCCAATGACCTGTACGCTTGTCGGTTTCGTGTATATTGCCGTCAGCATCAACTTCACAGTTAACAAGTGTTACATATCCTTTGTCTTCTTCTGGCTTTTGGTCAATAAGATTAAACACACGCTCAGCGCCTGCAAGTGCCATAACAACGGTATTTATCTGTTGGGTTACCTGGTTTATATTACCGGTAAATTGACGTGACATATTAAGGAAAGGAACAACAAGGTCAATAGTAAGGGCAGTTATGCTACCGCTAACCAAAGCACCAATTGAAATGTTGGGTACCTTTGTCAGCAAAAGGACGCCGCCTACCGTTGCTACCAAAACGTAAAGAATATTACCCAAATTTCCAATAATTGGTCCTAAGCAGTTAGCAAACGCGTGCGCGCGAAAACTGTCGTTAAACAGTTCTTCATTAACCTTGTCAAAATCTTCGTTACATTCTTTTTCGTGGCAAAAAACCTTTATAACCTTTTGTCCGCTCATCATTTCCTGAACAAAGCCTTCGGTTTTACCAATAGCCTTTTGCTGTCTCATAAAGTATTTTGCCGAACCGCCGCCGACTTTTTTAGAAACAAAAGCCATAGTAACAACGCCCAAAAGCACGACAAGAGTCATCCAGACACTGTAATAAAGCATAATACTAAGCACACTTGTTACCACTACAGTAGCCTGTAAAAGTGACGGTAGCGAGCGTGAAATTAGTTCACGCATAGTGTCAACGTCATTGGTGTAATGACTCATTATATCGCCGTGTTTATTTTGGTCAAAATATTTTACAGGCAGGTTTTGCATTGTTTCAAACATATGAATTCTCATCTTGTTCAAAAAGCCCTGTGTTATAAACACCATAAGCTGATTATAAAGAGTTATTGCAATAATTGACACGGTATAAAGTCCAATTAGTATAAAAATCTTTGGCAAAATAACCTGTTTTGCTCTTTCCCAATCGCCCGTATTTATAAAGGTTTCTATATCTTTTATAACCTGTTGCTGAAACACAGCAGGCATTGCGGCAGTTACTGCCGAAAAAAGTATACACGCTATAGTAAGCGGCATCATTACGGGGTAAAATTTGAAGAGCATTTTTATGATACGCTTTAGTGTAGTGGGATTAAATTTAGGCTTTGGTCCACGTGGCATATTACGAGGCATTGGTCCTCTACTCATCAAAATCACCTCCGTTTGTCTGCTGCTCATATACTTCACGATAAATTTCGCTGTTTTGCATAAGTTCGTCGTGATTACCGACAGCAGCAACCTTACCGTTTTCCATAACAATTATCATATCAGCATCCATAACCGATGCTATACGTTGGGCAATAATAATCTTGGTGGTTTCGGGTATGAATTGCTTAAATCCCGCGCGAATAAGAGCATCCGTCTTGGTATCTACCGCGCTGGTAGAGTCATCAAGAATTAAAATATTCGGCTTTTTAATTAGAGCACGCGCAATACAAAGACGTTGTTTTTGCCCACCGGAAACATTTGTACCACCCTGTTCAATATATGTGTCATACCCATCGGGAAACGACATTATAAAATCGTGAGCTTGTGATAACTTACAGGCTTCTATCATTTCTTGGTCAGTAGCGTTTTCGTTACCCCAACGCAAGTTTTCCTTTATAGTGCCTGAAAACAGTTGATTTTTTTGCAGTACCATTGCAACCGAGTTTCTAAGGGTTTTGATGTCGTAATCTCTCACATCTAAACCGCCCACCTTAATGTCGCCCTCGGTGACGTCATAAAGTCTTGGAATAAGCTGCACAAGTGATGATTTGCCCGAACCTGTACCACCTATAATACCAACGGTCATACCTGATTTTATTTTTAAATCAATATCGGCTAACGCGCTCTTTTTGGCATCTTTAAAATATTTAAAACTTACATTGTTAAACTCAATGGAGCCATCCTTAACTTCATATACAGGATTTTTAGGATTATGCAAGGTTGGCTCTTCATCTAAAACTTCACAAATACGTTTCATAGATTCCATAGACATAGTAAGCATTACATATATCATAGAAAGCATCATAAGTGACATAAGAATTTGCATACCATAGGTAAGCATTGCCGAAATCTGACCGATATCAAGCAGTGCCCCTTGACTTGAAATGGTAAGTTTTGAACCTACTATAAGCACAAAAACCATATTAAAATACATACAAATCTGCATTATGGGGCCATTAAGCGCAACAATACGCTCGGCTTTGGTAAAGTCTTTACAGATGTCGGTTGCAGCGTTTGTAAATTTTTGGGTTTCATATTTTTCGCGTGAAAAACCTTTTACCACGCGCATAGCGCGAACATTTTCCTCAATAGACTCATTGAGTCGGTCATACTTTTTAAACACACGTCTGAAAGCAGGCATTGCAAAGCGAGCAACAAGTAATAAACCAACTATTAACACGGGAACTACCACAACAAATGTAGTTGCCAGACTGCCGCCCATTTTATATGCCATAACAATAGCAAATGCAAACATAAGAGGACTGCGTATAGCTGTACGAATAATCATCATATAAGACATCTGCACGTGGGTAATATCGGTAGTAAGTCTGGTTACCAATGAAGATGTAGAAAACTTATCTATATTATGAAAAGAAAAATTTTGTATGCGGGTAAATACATCGTGACGTAAATTTTTTGCAAATCCGGCAGATGCCTTTGAACAGGTAAATGCCGCAACACCACCGCAACAAAGTGAAATTGCCGCAAAAAAGACAAGGATTATTCCGGTTTTGATTAAAACCGAAAGTTCTACACCTGCTTTAATATCATTTACAAGTCGCGCTGTTATAAAAGGAATCAAACATTCAATTACAACCTCTGCTACCATAAGCAGCATTGTGATAATGCTTGGCGTCTTATATTCACGGATGCTTTTTGCTAATTTTTTAATCATTCCTCTACCTCCAAATTAGCCTTGATTTTATCTATAACACTATAAAAAGCAGTTAACTCTTCTTCAGTTATACCATTTTTAAGGGTGCATTCAACTTTTTTAATGTTTTTAATTGCTTTATTATGAATATCAATAGCCTTTTGAGTAAGCGCAATCTTTTTAAGTCGCGCATCGTAAGGCACACTCTCTCTGGTGATAAGACCGTTTTTTTCCATAAGTTTAAGCATATTTGTAGCGGTAGAACGTCTTATTGAAAAACGCTCTTCAAAATCACGCTGAAAAATATCTTTGCCGCGATTTTCATAAAAATATTTTATTGCCCAACCATGAACACCGGTAGACTCCTCAAATTCAGGGGGTCTTGTGCTATGCACAAAGCGTTTAACACAGTTATTTAGCATTCTTATTTCTAAACCGAGATGTCGTTCTTTTTTCATAAAACACCACCAAAACATTGTTAGCAAACTAACAATTATTATAATACCCATTTTTGCCAATGTCAACCAATTAAAAGTGAATTTTTTATTAAAAATTAAAGGTACGCTCTCGCGTACCTTTTAATCACACAATTTGTGCCAAAACACTTTCAAAATATTCCTTTGCAACGGCGGAAATCTGGTCGATTTTTGCGCATTTTACATCAAATGAATCATCGCTTTCAATAACGGTAAGTATTTCTGACTTTGCAATCTCGGTTTTGCCCAAAATCAAGTTTACAAGTTCCTTTTTACTGTCGTCGCCGCCTAAGGTAAGTTTGTTGCTGTATTCGGCAGCGGACATTACAATTTTACCAATAACCTTAGAACCATATTCCATATCAGGTTTAATGGCAGCCGTTGTAATAACCTTTTCTTCAAGCCTATGCATTGGCTCTGTCGGCTTTTCTTCTGCTTGTAAAGTTTGCTGTGATTTTGCCTTTTCGAGTTCTGCTTTTAAAGCGTTTATTTCATCAACATTTCGGCTAAGCAACCTTTTAGTTTCTTTAAGCTCTGCCTGTGCTTTTTGTAAATCTTCAAATAAAGACAAATTTTGTTCAATAAGTTTCTTTTTACGCATTTTTTCACCCGACTTATGCTTTTTCAAGTAGTGCGTGATTATTAACATTAAAATTAACGCTGTTAAAATTCCTGTAGCATCAATAAAAACATCAAGCAACCGACAAGCCCTACCCGGAACGAAGTGTTGATGCACTTCATCACTAACGGCATACAACACACAAAACAAAAACACAAACAAGAATTTTAGTTTGTATTTTTTTGATTCATAAATTTTTATTGCAAGAGATGCAAATATACCCAAAATAAAATATTCTGAAAAATGTGCTGTTTTTCGCACAACAAACGTAACAACATTTGTTATCTCACCCTGCTGTTGCAAGGTTAAAGAATTAAAATTATTAAACAAAGCGGCAATAAGTTTTGAAACTATACCGCCGCTAAGCTGTGAAGATTGTTCTGCAGGTTGCATTGACATTATAAATATAAATGCCATCCATATTATAAGCAACAAACAGAATACAACATTAATTTTTTTACCTTTAACCATATCAGAAGAACAATGGATATGGGTTAATCCAGTAATTATTCTTCATCATACCAAAGTGTAAATGGTAACCTGTAGACCAACCTGTTGTACCCACGTAACCCAAAATGTCGCCTTGTTTTACATATTGGCCGGGAGATACAATAACTCTTGACGCGTGAGCGTAATAAGCAACATAGTTTGACGAAGCGCCACCTATTTTAAGTGTACCGTGGTTTACAACACAATAGTTACCGTAACCATTACCACAACAGTTGCCATATTTACCATAGTTATGTGAGCAACCATTATATGCAAGTGTTACATAACCGTCAGCCACGGCGCGTATGGGTTGACCTGCGATGCCACCGCTTGAAATATCAATACCATTATGGTTGCTAACCCAACGTGGACCAAAATGTGATGTTACATTATAGTAACCCGATACCGGCCACTGAAGACCTGTATTTGGATTTATAAATGACTCATATTTGGTTCCGGCTATTGAATCTTCTAACTGCTTTTGCAATTTTCTAACCTGTGCATTTACAGCATCCAAGTCATCTTGCTGGTTTGCCTGCTCACCTGCAATTTTATTATAAATTGCAGCAGCATCGTTTTCTTGTGACTGAAGTTCACCTTGCTGTTCATTAATGGTAGATTTTATAGAAACCTGTTCAGCAAGTAAATCTTCATTTTCGGCAATTTTTTCGTTAAGCTCGCCTATTTGTGATTTAAGGTCTTCAATCATACGTTTATCACGCGCAGAAACTGATGACGTAAGTTGTGACAGTTGTAAAAAGTCGGCAAAGTTTTCAGCGCCCATAAGTATCTGAATCGAATTATCAGAATTGCTCATGTGTATGGCTCTGAGTCTCTTTTTGAAAGCAGTTTTATCGTCCTCGATTTCTGCTTCCTTAGCAGCAATTTTAGCCTTGTTAGAAGAAATTTTTGAATTTATGGAAGCAATTTCACTATTACAGCGGTCAATTTGCGCTTGAGTATTTGAAATTTTTCTGCGTATAGCAGCTAAAACTGCGCCTTGATCTGCCTTTTCAGATTTGAGCCTGTCAATTTCTGATTGGATATTACCTGCTTCTTGTTTTAAAGCAGCAATATCCTTATTCAACTGATCCTTTTCACTTTGTGTAAGCGCCATAACCGAAAAAGAAGCCACGGCTACACACACACATATGATAAGACAAGTTAATTGTCTAAAAATACGTTTCATAAAATTCTCCAAACTATAATTAAAGTCTCTTAAGTTAAATAGCAGTAAATTCACTGCCTTCGTGCTTGAGATATTTACCTATTGTAAATGCACTACCTAAAGCGCCTGAAAAAATTCCAATAGAAACAAACACAAGTAATAAGAACCACGCTAACTCGCCAAAAGGTACAACCTGGCCCAACATAATTGATATCTTTTCGGTCGCTACTCGATAGCAAAAATAAATCAAAGCCTCTGAAATAACCGCCGAAATAAGACCGATAATCATACCTTCGATAACAAAGGGAATTCTTACAAATGCGTCGGTTGCGCCAACCGCTTTCATTATGCTTATTTCAAGTTTACGGTTATACAATGTAACTCTTATTGTATTTGAAACTATTACAAGTGAAATGATAATCAAAATTGCAATAATCCAAAAACCTGCTACATATATACCCTGTTTTATGGTATCAATTTTTGCAGCAAGATCACTGTGCGACTGTACAACGTCAACACCTTCAAGTGTTTTGATTTCTTCAACGGTTTTGTCAAACAGCGCCATTTCCTTCATAGTAACCTTTGCGGCTGATGAAATCGGATTGCCATACTCATCATCTAAAAAATCAAAGTATTCTTCCTGACCTTCAATCATAGCACCCTTTACAGTTTCAAGACCTTGCTCACTTGAAACGTACTCAACTGAATCAACATTATCAAGACCTTCAATTTTCTTGCAAAGAGCTTTGGCTTCTTCTTCATCATGTATAACATAATCAGATTTAAGAATACCATTTTTGTCTGCGCCATTGCGTTTTCCTTCTGGCAAATTTGCAGCATCACTATAAAGCGCCCAGTTATAATCCTTCATATAAACCATAACTACATTTTGCTTTTCCAGTGTTCCCACAGCCAAGGAAACATTTTCAGATATAAGTATCGCAAGACCAATTACAACCATACATGCTACAAGAACACCAATGGAGGCAAGTGACATAAGGCGGTTTGCCCACGCGCCTTTAAATCCTTCTTTAATCAGGTACCTAATGCTTCCTAATTTCATATTAAAAACTTTCATTATTCGGCACCCCCTGCTGCATTGTCGGCAACAATTCTACCACTGTCAAGCATTATAACACGATGCTTAAAGTCGCGGACAAGATTGTGGTCATGTGTTACCATAAGTATGGTAGTACCGCGTTTATTAATCTCGGTAAGCAGATTAACTATTTCATATGACATATTGGGGTCAACATTACCGGTTGGCTCGTCCGCAATAATAAGATCGGGAGCATTAACAAGAGCGCGTGCAAGACCAACACGCTGTTGCTCACCACCCGAAAGTTGCATCGGCATTGAGCGCGCTTTATCACCAAGACCCACTTTGCTGAGCGCCTTTGAAACCTCACGACGCACTTCGCGACCTGATTCGCCAACAACATGCATTGCAAAAGCAACGTTGTCAAATACGTTCATAGAAGGTATAAGTCTAAAATCCTGGAACACAATACCCATTGTACGACGAAGTAGCGGAACATGTTTGCGGCGCATTTTAGTAAGATTAAATCCATTAACGTTTATTGTACCTGTATTGGCTTTTTCCTCACGCATAATAAGCTTCATAAAAGTACTTTTACCGGCGCCTGATGAACCAACTACAAACACAAATTCGCCTTTATTTATTCTGATATTTACGTCCTCAAGCGCATGGGTTCCGCTTGGGTATGTTTTAGAAACACCGCGAAATTCTATTGCAGGTTCCTGATGGTCTGAAATCTGTACGATTTGCTCAAGCATTTCTTCAGACATAAATTTTCTCTCTTTCAATTAGTATTTTATTGGATTACTCTTAAGATATTTGTTTACCATCAATGCAATTTTGAATATAATTGCATGATCAAATTCACGAAGGTCAAGGCCTGTAATCTTTTTAATCTTTTCAAGACGATACACAAGTGTATTTCTGTGAACAAAAAGTTTTCTTGATGTTTCTGATACGTTAAGATTATTTTCAAAGAAACTCTGAATTGTAAACAAGGTTTCCTGATCGAGACTTTCAATTGAACCGCGTTTAAAAACTTCCTTTAAAAAGGTTTCGCAAAGCGTTGTAGGCAACTGATAAATAAGCCTTGCAATACCGAGATTATCATAAGAAATAATAGTTTTTTCGGTATCAAATACCTTGCCCACCTCAAGCGCTGTTTGAGCTTCCTTAAATGATTTAGCAAGATTTTTCAAATTATTAACGGTAGTGCCTATACCAATAACGGTATGAACATAAAACTCACCTGAAAGTGTATCTGCAATTGAAGAAGCAAGATTTTCAATATCCTTACGTTCTATATCTGCCCTTGTCTCTTTAACAATAGCAATATCGGTTTCGTTTATGTTGATAACAAAGTCTTTGTTCTTTTCAGGGAAAAGGTTTTGCAAAATTTCATAAACCGATACATCACTCGCATCAAGATTACGAACTATGATTACAGTACGTGTTACGTCACTTTCAAAATAAAGTTCACGAGCCTTAATGTAAATGTCACCCGGTAAAATATTATCAAGAATTATGTCTTTGATAAAATTACCGCGATCGTATTTTTCATCATAATAATTTTTAATATTAGCAAAAGCAACTGCGATAACTGCCGCATATTTATTGCAAATAATATCGGTTCCTTCTACAAAAATGATATATTCAGCGCCCTGAGAAAAAACAACAGGTTTAAATGTGTAGCCCCCGTCGGTAAAACCTTCTGCAACGTGAGGTACAGATATATCGATTTGCTCTCCTATTCTACCAAGTTCACTGCAAGCTATAATGGTGTTGTCTGCGTCTATAACACCAAAGGTTTTATCAATTGCAGTTTTCATTTGATGAATAACAGTTTGAAACAATCTGTTTGACATAATATTTACACATCCTCTTAAAGTTTTTTTACATACACATACATTTTACAACAAAACTTAAAATATTGCAAGTAATATATTAATATAAATTATATACTTTTTAGTAAAATTTTTACATATCTTTATTTTTTTAAAATAATGGCTTTAATTTAAAACAAACCAGCATTTTTTAAGTTTACATAAATTGATGTTTTTCTATTTTTAAAAAACAAACAGACCATATAAATTTACGGTCTGTTTGTTGAAAAATCAATGATTTTAAATTATTTAATTTCGGCTTTTTCATAAAGATACGAAATAGCAATTTCCTGTACAGCATAACTTTCGGCAATAGCAGGTTCAGACACCTCTTGCTTTTGAAGGGTGCTTTCTATCATTTTAAGTCCCTCTGCGTAAAATATGTAGTACATAACCATATTTGTTTTCATAAATTCTATCGAAAACTGATCTTTAAACTGGTCAGCGGTCATACCGTTACCAAGTAACAACTGCTGAAAATCAGTTCCCGAAGCTGACGCAATAGCAGCATAGTGGTTATAGATTGCATCGCCTAAAATTTTCTTGTCATCTTCAGGATAATCTTTTATTTTTGCTTTGCTGCAAACATAGTTTAACAAATATTCATCAATCGCTCTTGAGGTTATATTGCTGGTATATTTTTCGGCAGATTCAAAGCCCATTTTCTCATATGATTCCTCTATAGTCATAGGGCAGCCTACGTAATTAACCGTTACTGTAAAAACAGCTTCCTTACCTGCAAGGGTCTTTTCTGAGTAATCAGATGGAAAAGTAACAACAACATCTTTTGTTGCGCCACTCTTCACACCAATCAATTGCTCTTCAAAATCATCAATAAATGTATTAGAGCCTATTTTAAGATTGTATTCTTTTCCGGTGCCGCCATCAAATGCAACACCATCTATTTTACCAACAAAATCTATGTTTGCAATATAGCCATTTTCAATAATATTGGTCTCTTTATATAAAGATTTTTGCTCTATATCATCTTCAAATATTTTATTATAATATTTTAAAAACTCTTGACTTTTTGTATCAACTACTATTCCTTTATATTCCGGAACTTCTATATAATTTTCAAGTTTTACCTTTTTGTAAAGGAGTAGATTTTCTTTAGAACCACCAAAAAGATCACCTAGTCCAAAGCCATTGTCTTTTTCATTGTTTTGTCCGGTAGAATCGCCATTTTCATAAACTACGATAGTACTGCTTAAATAATCACTATCGACTGATTTTTTACAACCTACAAGAAAAGAAAACATTAAAGTCAATGCCAATATAACTGCTGTTAGTTTTGTAATTTTTTTCATATTCATCACCTTAACCATCATTTAATTCGCCTTTTGAAGCCGCTTTTAAATATGCATTTATAAAACCGTCTAAATCGCCATCCATAACGGCATTTATGTTACCCGATTCAAAACCTGTTCTGTGGTCTTTTGCCAAAGTATAAGGCATAAACACATAAGAACGAATTTGCGAACCCCAGGTAATTTCTTTTTGAACACCCTTAATATCTTCAATTTTTTCAAGATGTTCTCGCTCTTTAATTTCAAGCAATTTAGATTTAAGCATACGCATTGCTTGTTCGCGGTTTTGAACCTGACTGCGTTCATTTTGACAAGCAACCACAATTCCGGTAGGTATGTGGGTTAATCGCACCGCAGATGACGTTTTGTTGATGTGCTGACCACCTGCACCGGAGGAGCGGAAAACGTCCATTTTTATATCATCATCGCGAATTTCTATATCCATATCATCGGTTATTTCAGGCATTACCTCAAGCGATGCAAAAGAGGTATGTCTTCTACCCGAAGCATCAAACGGAGATACCCTGACAAGTCGATGAACACCCGATTCACTTTTTAAATAGCCGTATGCGTTTTCGCCCTCCACAAGCATTGTAGCGCTTTTGAGTCCGGCTTCATCGCCGTCAAGAAAATCAAGTATTTTTACATTAAAGCCGTGACGTTCACCCCAACGGGTATACATACGCACAAGCATTTGCGCCCAGTCCATTGCCTCGGTACCACCGGAACCTGCGTGAAAGGTAAGAATTGTGTTGTTACCATCGTATTCACCGGTAAGCAAAGTGCCGAGACGAAGCGAAGACAAATTACTTTCGAGTTCATCAATTGAAGTAGTAATTTCTTCAATCATAGACTCGTCGCCCTCTTCATCAGCCATATCAATAAGCACTAAAAGGTCGTCATATGACGATGAAATATTATCATACGTTTCAACTTTATTTTTAAGTTTACCGGTTTTTTGTACTATAGCCTGTGAATTTTCAAGGTCATCCCAAAAACCAGGGGCTGTTTGTTTAAGTTCAAGTTCTTCAATATCACGAACAAGCTTATCATAACCGATTGCATCACGCAAATCGTGTATTTCCTGTTCGTTTGCAACAAGACGCAATTTTAATTGCTCAAATTCAAGCATCTATTTTCCTCCGAATTATTTTGTTAAAACATAGGCGTGCCATTCTTCACGCGTAAGACTCTCGCTAATTTTAAAACCGTGCTTAAGCGCCGCCGATTCAACTTCGGGCGCACGCATATCAATTATGCCAGACACGATAAGTATTCCATTATCTTTCATAAAATCTGCTACATTTTCAAAAAGTCTTATTACAACGTCGGCGACAATATTTGCGCAAACAATGTCATATTTACCGGTAATTTTATCGGCAAGGTCGCCGACTAAAAACTCAGTTTTTTCACTAACGCCATTAATTTCGGCATTTGCTATAGCGGTTTTTACCGATTGCGCATCAATATCTACGCCAATAGCGCTAGACGCGCCCAACAAATCAGCCGCAATAGCAAGTATGCCGCTTCCTGTACCAATATCAAGCACAGTGGTATCACTTGTAACTTTACTTTCCAATATTTCAAGGCAAAGAGATGTAGTCGCGTGACTACCCGTACCAAATGCAGCGCCCGGATCAAGTGAAATTACTGTACGGTTGTCCTTGTTTTCATAGCTTTCCCAACTTGGACAAACTGCCAATTTTTCGCCAATTTCAAAAGCCTTAAAATACTTTTTCCAGTTTTCGTTCCAATCGGCGTCATCAACCAAAACGCAATTGATTTGGTTATCTATGCCGCAGGCAGTAAAACGCTCGCGAAGGTATGACACTGCTTCAACAGCGTTATCACTTTCTGCAATATACATATGAATTATGGAGTGCGTTCTATCTTTGTTTACAAGTTCATCATCAATAAGATCGATATGAGCAATTTCTTCAGCATCGGCCTCAAGATTTGTGTAATCCTCTATGTATATGCCATAAGGAACTGTCATATTAGCAATGGCTGCTGCCTCATCGGTTTTTTCAGTAGGCACTTTTGCCGTAATTTCGGTCCAATCCATTTAAACACCTCAAAAAATTAGTATAACACAAGTTACTTAAAATTTAAAGAACAAATTGATATTTTCTTTTGAAGCCTCTACCGTTCCCTGAACCATACCATTTCGTCCGCCACCACGAACGGCAAATCTTGACTTAAAATCTTTAAAAATTTCATCCAAATTTATACTATCACCGCATATTGCAAATGAATAGTTTGGGTCAATGCCTGAAAAAACAGCTCTTACATCGCCGAACTTTTTATACAATTTATCGGCAATAGTCTGCAATTCCTTTATATCACAATCATCAACAAAAACGCAAATTTGGTCGCTTGTTACGGTGGCTATTGCAAGTTCGGCATTTTTCTTTTTAAGTTCGTTTATCTTCTGGTTGGCAAGTGTGCATTTTTCATCTAATTTTTTAACAGAATCAAACGCATTTTCTTGCTTTGCTGAAAGCAGAGCTGCGATTTGAGATATGTTATCATATTTGCTTTGATAATCAGCAAGAGCAAACATACCGCATTTAAGCACTATGCGAATGCCGCCGCGCATACGCTCGGTATCAAGCAGTTTTATAACACCTATTTCCCCTGTGCGATTTACGTGTGGCGCACAACAAGCGCATATATCAGTATCTTTAATGTCAACCAAACGAATCTCGCCATCAATTTCTTTTTTACTGCGATAAAGAGTATTTTTTAATTCTTCGTTACTTGGGTAATATGCTTTAACAGGTAAATTTTGCCATACCTTTTGATTAGCGATAATTTCTATCTCATTAAGTTGCTCACGGGTAAGTTCTTTGTCAAAATCAATTGTAACAAGTTCTTCACCTAAATGAAAACCCACGTTGTTAACACCAAAAAGCTTATGAGCTATACCCGATACAATGTGCTCGCCCGTATGGTTTTGCATAAAGTTAAAACGACGTTCAAAGTCAAGTATACCTTCTACCTCGCTACCAATTTCAATTGGCGCTTTGGTGTAATGATATATTGTTTTATCTTCAATCTGAACATCAGTAACTTTAACTCCACCTAATGTACCAATGTCGGCAGCCTGTCCCCCACCTTCGGGGAAAAAGGCCGTCTTATCAAGAACAATTTTATAAGCGCTGTCAACCAAAATGCAATCTAAAACCTGAGCTTTAAACTCTTTTGTATAAGCATTTAGTTCGTAAAGTCTTTCAGTCATCCCAGTTTCTCCAAAATAATGTGCGCCACTTTGAAAATATCACCGGCGCCCATTGTGATTATAAGGTCACCTTCTTTAGCGCAAGCAATCATTTTCTGCGCCAATTCGTCATAATCCGCTACAACCTGCGCATCAGGTAAAGCATTGGTTACGTCCTCTGATTTTACCCCATAAATATTTTCCTCACGCGCCGCAACAATTGGTGTCATAAACACTTTGTCTGCAACCGAGAGTGCCTCTATCATACCATCACGAAGCAGTGCAACGCGGGAGTAGGTATATGGTTGGAAAACCACTATAACCTTTTTATAATCAAGGGTTTTTGCAGCCTGCAAGGTTGCCATCATTTCGGTTGGGTGATGCGCATAGTCATCCACTACTGTGATACCCTTAGAGTGACCGATAAACTCAAAACGTCTGCCCGCCCCCGTAAACTTTGATAAAGCCTCGGCAATACCCATAGGGTCAACGCCCATTTCATAACACACGGCAAAGGACACCAAACCGTTATAAACGTTATGTTTACCGGGCGCGTGCATTTCAAGACTGCCAATTTTGATACCCTTTTTCATTACATCAAAGCAATAGCCAAATTTACCGCTTTTAATGTTTTGTGGGTAATAATCGTTATCCTCATTAAAACCATAGGTTATAACCTTTGACTTTATATCTGACACTACCTCTTTAACATCAGCATCATCACCGTTTGCGTAACAGATTTTACCCATAGATACAAACTTTTTAAATGAGTTTTTGAGGTTATCCATAGTTTTAAAATAATCCATATGGTCGTCGTCTATGTTAAGTAGTACAGTAATATCGGGTGAAAACTGCAAAAAGCTATCAACAAATTCGCAAGATTCACAAACCAATGTCTCGGACTCGCCTACCACGCAGGAAGAATTGGCAATTGGTAATTTGCCACCGATAACCGCATTTGGATTTTGCTTGTTAATTAACAAAATTTGTGTTATCATAGAGCTAACGGTAGTTTTTCCGTGGGTTCCGCTTACACCTATAACATTATCATAACAACGTGTTATTGCGCCAAGAAGTTCTGAGCGCTCCATTTTGGGAATATTGTTTTCTATGGCGGCCACCATTTCAGGATTGCTCTCTGGCACCGCCGCCGAAAAGGCTACCAAATCGGCGCCGTTTATGTTATTTGAATTATGATCGTTATATACAACAACTCCAAGCTCACGCAAACGCTTTACATTAGCGTTTTCGCTTTTGTCAGAGCCTGTAACTTTGTAGCCGCGTGAGAGTAATAACTCGGCAATCGGGCACATACCGCTACCGCCAATGCCTATCATATGAATATGCTTTGCGTCTAAAAAAGCTTTATCTGTGCAAAGTTGTTTTTTCATAAAACACCTCAAAAATCAATAATTATATATATTATACTATTTTTTATATAAAAAATAAACCCCTAATTTTAAAGAGAGGTGGTCAAGATGAGGTTTAATCTACCACAAAATATAAGTTTTGTACTTAATACGTTGCTTGAAAACGGATACAGCGCCTACATAGTAGGTGGTTGTGTGCGTGATTTGCTATGCGGTAAACAACCTCACGACTATGATATAACCACCTCGGCGCTACCTTGTGAAATACAAAATCTTTTCAAAAAAACGGTTGCTACAGGCATTAAACACGGTACAGTTACGGTAATAATTGACAGCACACCTATTGAAGTTACAACCTTTAGAACCGAAAATACCTATAGCGACAACCGTCATCCCGAAAGTGTGAATTTTGTAAAAGATATTAAAGAAGATCTTTCCCGTCGAGACTTTACTGTAAACGCTATGTGTTACAACAACCAAGAGGGTTTAATTGATATTTTTGACGGCGTAAATGATATTAAAAACCGTACTTTGCGCGCTGTAGGAAATGCCGAAACAAGATTTTCAGAGGACGCGCTACGGGTGTTAAGGCTATTTCGTTTTGCCGCTACGCTGCAGTTTGATATAGAAAAAAACACATTTGATGCCGCTTTAAAATGCGCGCCGCTACTTAAAAACATAAGCGCTGAGCGCATTTTTACCGAGCTAAAAAAATCCGCGCTTGGCAACAATGTTTCGGTTCTTTCTTCCCTGCTTCAAACAAATACTCTTAGTGATTATGCGCTAAATAATCACGATTTATCTAAACTAAAAGATTTAAAATGTGAAGAAAATTTGCGCGTTTTTGCCTTGCTATATCTTACCAGCACCGACCTGCAAAAGACACTTGACACGCTTAAATGCAGTAATTATTTTAAAGACTACTGCTTTAAAATGGAGTATCTTATTACTAACGGTATAAAGGAAGATAAAATCAGCTTAAAAAAGGCATTAAACTACGCTGATTATGATATTGTTTGCGATTATTTAGAATATTTGCAAAGCATTTTAAATACCGACTCATCAAACCATAAAACTTTGCTTAATGAAATTATAACTGCAAATGAACCGTATAAAATATCACACCTACAAATCACAGGCAGTGATATAAATGCTCTGGGTTTTAGTGGCAAAGACGTTGGTGACAAGTTAAATTTTTTGTTAAACAAAGTGATAGAAAAACCTGACACAAACACACGCGAAAAACTTTTAAACTTAATATGTAACTAAACGCATTAAAGCACCATAAAATGTATTGAATTACATTTATGGTGTTTTATTTTTTTAGGTGGTTTATATGAATGTTTTAATTATAGGCGGCGATTTTCGTATGAATATTGCCTTTAAAGAACTAAAAAAGAAAGGTTATTTGGTAGATAGCTTAGGTCTTATAAAAAACGACAATGGAAAAATCGAATGGGCTGACGTTATACTCTTGCCTGTGCCTACCACAAGGGATGGCAAAAATATTTTTTGCCCGCAAAGTGATAAAATAATACCGCTGGACACATTAAAAAACGTAAGCAAAAACACCCTCATTTTAAGTTGCGGTTACACTTTTGAAGATTTAAACTGCATTGATTATCTAAAACTGGACTCATTTTGTCTGGCAAATGCAGTACCTACTGCCGAAGGCGCTATAGCACAGGCTATTTGCGACACACCATTTTGCCTGTGGAATTCTCGGGTTTTGGTTATAGGCTGTGGCCGCGTTGCAAAGGTTTTGGCTGACCGCTTAAAAGCGCTTAAATGCGACCTTACCGTATCTGCAAGAAAGTATAGTGATTTTGCCTATCTTGATGCTATGGGTATTAAACATTGCCACACAAACGAGGTGCCAAAAAGCGCCCATCGTTTTGACATAATTTTTAATACTATTGACGTACCGCTTTTTACTAATCTTAAGGAACTTAAAAACTGCTATTTATATGACCTTTCGACCAAAGGGTGCCTAAATTTTGAACAAGCGCAAAAAGAAAATATAAGGGCAAAAAAACTTCCCGGAATTCCCGGTAAAATTGCTCCTATAACTGCCGGAAAAATAATAGCACAAACAGTAAATCAAACGATTGGAGAATGGGTATGCAAAATATAAAACTAGGTTATGCGTTTTGCGGTTCTTTTTGCACCATCAACAAATCCCTCGCGGTGCTTAAAAAACTTGCAGAACTTGATATAGATATTACTCCGATTATGTCGGAAATTACTTACAGCACAAGCACACGTTTTGCCGACTGCGACGAGTTTAATCGCTCGGTAGAAGAAATTTGTAATAAAAAAATAATACACACAATCCCCCAGGCTGAGCCGATTGGTCCTAAAAATTTGCTTGACGTTATTGTGGTAGCACCCTGCACAGGCAATACCATTTCAAAGATAGCCTCAGGCATTACCGATACCTCGGTTACAATGGCTGTTAAGGCGCATTTGCGTAATAATAAGCCCGTGATATTAGGAATAGCAACAAATGACGCACTGGGCGCTACGGCTAAAAATATTGGACTTTTGCACAATACTAAAAACATTTATTTTGTTCCATACAAACAGGATGACCCCATAGGTAAAAACAATTCGCTTATATGTGATTTTAGCAAAATTCCGCAAACGATAGAACAAGCGCTAAAATCAACACAAATTCAACCTGTTATAATGTAATAAAAACATATTGCGAAACTCCGAAATTTTCAATTTTCAACTTTTAAATAACAAAAAAAGACTCCTACGGGAGTCTTTTTTTGTTATTTAGTTTTAACATATTTGTATGTTGACCAGCCTGAGTAGTACTTTTTACCACTTACAGTCTTATATGTTCTTACTCTTACGTAGTATGTCTTTTTAGCGCTAAGACTCTTTAAAGTATATTTTGTTGTTTTATAACTTGAAATGGTCTTTGTTTTAGCGCTTGTAAACTTTTTGCTTGTAGAGTACTGCACCTGGTAACCGCTTACCTGTGTTGACTTTTTAGAGATATTTACTGTAATACTCTTTTTACCTGCGGTAAGCTTAGATACACTGGTCTTTACAGGGTTAATCTTGAAGGTGAGTGTCTTAGTACCTGAGTACTTGCCCTTCATCTTGATGGTT
>JAFXAP010000003.1 GCA_017516965.1 Clostridia bacterium | reverse complement strand
TGTAATACTCTTTTTACCTGCGGTAAGCTTAGATACACTGGTCTTTACAGGGTTAATCTTGAAGGTGAGTGTCTTAGTACCTGAGTACTTGCCCTTCATCTTGATGGTTACTTTATAAGTACCAACGTTCTTTCTACCACTAGCATAACTTACGGTGTAGTCAGTATTCTTCTTAAGTGTCTTACCTGCTGAATCTTTTACGGTAACACTTGGTGTTTTAACCTTGCCGTTATAGGTATAACTTGTAGTTGAAAGCTTAATGCTCTTAACATACTTAATCGTTGTAGTGCTTGCCACCTTACCGCATACTTTACACTTTTTAACAACCTTACCATTCTTTGCAAGCGTTGCTTTTGTGGTAATGGTAGTGTATTTGTGCGCAGGTACAGTTCTTGTTGCCTTACACACATTACAGGTTTTATCACAAGCGTTGCTATAAGTATGATAGATATTGCGCGTTGCCTTACATACATCACAGGTTTTATCGCAGCTATTGGTGTAGGTATGTTTAATTGTGCGTATTGCACCACACACGTTGCAAGATTTATCACAAGAGTTGTTATAGTTATGCGATTTTGTACCTATGCAACTGTTATAATACCAATCGGCATCGTCAAGTGGGTCGTTGCCATGCTCTATAGTAATGTTATTTTTTGCTGATTTGCTATCACAATAATAAACGTCACTTAAATTCACACAATCATAAAAAGCCCATGAACTTATTCTTTTACATGTTTTAGGAATAGTAACTTTTTTTAAACCGGTACAATAACTAAATGCCCATTCCCCAAAAACACGAACATTACCCGTAAAGCTAATGCTTGTAAGACTTTTACATTCATAAAATGCATCCTCTGCAATAGAATTCGAACCGGTAATAACAACCTCTTTAAGTGACGATGAAACGAATTTAAAGTTATCGTATTCAGGATATGAGTCATCACAAGCACCAAAAATATAACCAAAATTTGTAAATCCTGTGCCATCAGCATTTTGACCGACAAATGGCAATGTTATCTTCTCAAGGCTATTACAACCGTAAAATGCATAAGAACCTATACTTGTAACGCTATCTGGTATAGTTACACTTGTAAGACTTGAACAATTGTAAAATGCATTATCACCTATGCTTGTAATGCTGTCGGGTATAGTTATGCTTGTAAGGCTTGTGCAATATTGAAATGCATAATTACCTATACCTATAACAGCATAGATTTTACCATCATTTATTATTTTCTTTGGTATAGTTACTGTAGTTGTATTTTGTTCACAATCAATAACTATTGCAGTTAAATTAGTTTCATTAAATCTATAAACTATTGGTTCTTTATCTGCAGAGTACTCACGAACCTTATAAATCTTTGGTGTTGGATAACCATTTTTGTTATAGGTCCATCTCTCAGGGCTTATACCCTCAAGTACTTTAGCACCCTTTATGTCGTTATGATCTACAACATGAACTAAGCTATCAGGCAGTGTGCGATTATAACCGTCTCCGTTATTAACAACACTAACGCCATCTTTGTTAAATATGTCAAAATTAACATTTACTTTTCCGCTATCAACAGTATATTTGTAAACATATCTCCACATCCTACCACTGCTATTATAGTCAACGTTTTCCCATGGAGTAGCAGTTTTGTACATCATATTTGTGTACATATTGTTTGATATAGATGTAAGATGAGCGTTAGAACCGTAGTAAAGCGCGTGAGGAGCTGAATCCATCAAGATGGAGTTGTAAACCATAAAGGATTGATTACGATGTAGGTTACCAACCATACCGTAAGTAATGTTACGGTTGTCAGGGTTGTTATCATCATTTTCAATGTGTTTAGCAATGTTGCCGTATACCAAGCAGTCATTCACGTCAAGCTTAGATTCGGTTGGCCATTCTGTCTGACCGATAAGCACACCTGCTTTTTGAATAGCTTCATCGTCAACATATGTACAAACTATAACGTTGTTATATACCTGACAGTTAAAAAGTTGATGTTTGGTATTAAATGTAGATGTTTCGCCAGGATTCATGTTAGCGCCAAACAATGCAGAAACGTTATTACCGATAAAGTAACAGTTCTTGATTGTAAGGTTTTTAACAGTGATATTACCGCCTATTTTTGGGAAAATAGCGGTATAACCTGCATCACCCTTAAGACCGTAAACCTGAGCGCCGTTACCGTCAAAGCGACCTTTAAACGGTTTGCCGCTCTTGTTTTCCCACTTGAGATCTGAGGGAACTTCAAGGTTTTTAAGAGCATTTTCAACATCTTTTGCAGTAAGAGTGTCTTTACTGAAATCAACATCGCAATTTGTGTTTTTAAGGTTAAAGCCCTTAATATCATCAGCAATCTTGAAGTAAAGACCATCTGTGTCAATCCAGTTGTCTGAGGCATCCTTAAGTTGACATGTTACAACTGCTGCAAACTGGTTAGCAGTTTTAATAATGTAAGGATCACCTGCAGTACCGTTACCTTCTGTGTTGGGATTAACACAGAAATCAGTTTCAAAACCGGTAAATAAATCAGTCTTGGTTTTCTTGGCAATGTCAACTGTAATATATTCAATATTAGTAGTTTTTGTCTCAACATAGTTAGCATCATAGCTAGCACTGGCAGTTAGCGACGAGGTGCCAATTACAACAACCGCCGAAAGCAAGACAATTGTTAAAACGAGTGATAAAAGTTTTTTCATTTTTATTCCCCCAAAAAAAGAATAAATATATTTTCAGTTTAATTTTACCATATAATTTTAAAATGTGCAATATTTTATATTTTGCACAAAGGTCTATGCCCACACCAACCCGTTAAAACGGACCACCAAGGGATGTCGGTCCCTACAATTTTAAAAATGTATTTTAACATTAAAAAATAACGGACGTGCAATGCACGCCCCTACGATGATAATATAGAGAAAATTTTTACATCCGTTTGTTGCCACGCAACAAACACATTAATTTTCAATTTCCCATTTTCAATTTTCAATTTAAAAAAAGATGTGTAGAATTTCTACACATCTTTTTAAATTTAATTATCTCTGAACACGGCCTGAACCATCGCCGCCTGCAAGTTTTTCAACCTCAGAAACGCTAACGCGGTTGTAGTCGCCTTCAATTGAGTGCTTAAGCGCTGAAGCCGCAACAGCAAACTCGATAGCCTCTTGTGTTGACTTACCGCTAAGAATTGAATAGATAAGTCCGCCGCCAAAAGAGTCGCCGCCGCCTACGCGGTCAACAATATGCAAATGATATGATTTAGAGAAGCAATAGTTTTCGCCGTCATAAAGCATACCTGCCCAGTCGTTATCACTGGCAGAGATTGAAGAACGAAGTGTGATTGCAACCTTTTCAAAACCAAATTTGTCAGCAAGCTGCTTAGCAACTGATTTGTAACCCTCGTGGTTAAGCTTACCGCCGTAAATGTCGGTGCCTTCAGCCTCGATACCAAATACGTCCTTAGCATCTTCTTCATTAGAAATGCAAACGTCAACATACTGGCAAAGGTCGGTCATTGCAGCGCGTGCTTCATCACGGGTCCAAAGTTTGCCACGGTAGTTAAGGTCGCAAGAAATCTTTACGCCCTTTGCTTTAGCAGCAATACAAGCCTCACGGCAAATTTCTACAACGTTGGGGCCTAAAGCCGGAGTGATACCTGTAAAGTGGAACCAATCAGCGCCTTCAAAAATCTTGTCCCAATCAAAGTCTTCCTTAGTAGCCATTTGAATTGCTGAGTATTTACGGTCATAAATACATACAGAACCACGCTGTGAAGCGCCTTTTTCAAGATAATAGATACCTACGCGCTCACCACCGCGAGTGATGTTTGAAGTGTCAACGCCAAAGCTACGAAGAGAATCAACTGCAGCCTGTCCGATAGCGTGCTTAGGTAATTTGGTAACATAAGCGCTGTCCATACCGTAGTTTGCAAGTGATACTGCAACGTTTGCTTCACCACCGCCAAAGGTTGCTTGCATTTGGTCGTTCTGGAAGAAACGATAATAACCGTTAGGTGCCAAACGCAACATAATTTCACCAAAAGTAATAATTCTTGCCATTATCCTCTAATCTCCTTTAAAAGTTCTACAGCTTCACGGGTAAGCTTTTCAATTTCATCAAATTTGCCTTCGGTTATCATATCGCCAGGAACCATCCAGCTACCGCCGCAAGCAATAACAGCCTTGCAATTAAGGTATTCAGCAAGATTCTTAGGACCAATACCACCTGTTGGCATAAATTTAATCTTGGTATATGGCGCTGCCATAGCCTTAATCATCTTAACACCGCCTGCCGCTTCTGCAGGGAAAAACTTAAGATAGCTAAGACCTAAAGACATACCCTGTTCAACTTCACTTGGGGTGCAAACACCTGGGATGATTGGGTAGCCCTTTTCGTTACAATGTTTAACAACAATTGGGTTAAGACCGGGGCTTACAATAAATGATGCGCCTGCAGCCATTGCCGCATCTGCCTGCTTTGGTGTAAGCACTGTACCTGCGGCTACGAGAAAATCAGGATACTCCTGAGCAATAAGACGAATAGCCTCTTCTGCGGCATCGGTTCTGAAAGTAACCTCAGCACAGCATATACCGCCTCTTTTAAGCGCGGCAGCAAGAGGAATAGCATCCTTTGCGTTGTCAATTTTGATAACCGGTACTACACCGATATCGCTAATTTTTTTAATTAAATTTTCCATGCTTTTATTCCTGCCTTTACAAGAAAATATTTACATTTTTAATTTTATCACATTATAAAATATTGTCAACTGAAAAAATTTGTTTTTTTAATACTAATCAGCCGAACTGCTTGTAGTATCTTTTTTATTA
Source organism: Clostridia bacterium (assembly GCA_017516965.1). Taxonomy (GTDB): domain Bacteria; phylum Bacillota; class Clostridia; order Oscillospirales; family Acutalibacteraceae; genus UBA737. The sequence continues at coordinate 80,291 of JAFXAP010000003.1, read as the reverse complement.
TCTTTTGACTTTTTTGCTTCTATCTCGGGTGTGTCAAGAGCTGTTCCCTCGTGGTCTTTGCACACATCGGGAATGTTATTTTTCTTATACCAACCAACAGCTTTTTTAGGGCATTTGTCGGTTGCAAGGTTACCCGATTCGGCGCAATAAAATCTTTCTTGAGCATACTCACTGTCTACAAATTCTTTAGGTTTTAACCCCTCGTGAACCTTAGACATTACAGCGCCCCACATTTTCATTGCAATACCGCTGTCATATATTGACTGTGGGTTATCATATCCGCACCAGCAAGAAGCCACATAGTATGGAGTACCGCCGACAAACCAAAGGTCATTTGAATTATTTGACGTACCGGTTTTAGCGTATATTTTCATACCATTGACGTATCCACCTGCGCCACGACCGGTACCGTTTGCGCCGTAAACAACGTTTTGCAAAAGTTTGTTCATAACGGTTGCGGTATCTTCACCGATTGCGGCAGTAGGTTCAACATCCTGATACGAAAGAACCACATCATCGTGCTGATCTAAAACGGTATAGTAAAGAGTAGGTTTATAATAAAGACCGCCATTACCAAAAATTGCATAAGCCGCGGCAGATTCTTTTGTTGTAATACCGCCGTTGGTACCACCCATACCAAGTGGTGATAATGCAATATCATTTTCATTAAGGGTAGAAATACCTAAAGTTGTTGTTAAGAAATTATAGCTTTTCTCGGTTCCCATTTTATTTACAAGATAAACGGGAATTGTGTTAATTGAGCGTTCCAAAGCGTACTGAACTGTAACTCCGCCCCAATATGAACCATACCAGTTTTTAGGAGTCCATTTTCCGTATTTTACAGCGCTGTCATTAACAATTGAAGAGTAGTGTATCAGTTCATCTTCAATTGCAGGAGCATATGCCGCTATTGGCTTCATTGTAGAACCGGGTTGACGAACAGCATCGGTAGCGCGGTTAAAGCCTGATAGACCAAGGTTTGATTTCTTTTCACCAATACCGCCTGAAAGCCCCTTTACTCTGCCATTATAATCAACAACGGTAATAGAACCTTGTAACTGTTCATCATCCTTACCTTTAAGACCATACTTTTCGGAGTTAGTGAACACCTCGTCTACAGCCGATTGTATCTTGGGGTCAACGGTTGAATAAATTTTATAACCGCCGTTATAAAAATTTTCTGCGGCGTGGGCTTCATCCCAACCGTATTTATCGGCGAGGTCTTTGGTAACTTCGACAATCAAAGCATCTACAAAATAGTTGTTAACCTCGCTTTCGTTAAGCTGGTCTTTTGATGCTACAAGTTTTAGTTCTTCCTTTAGTGCTGCATCACACTGCTCTTGTGTTATAAACTTTGAATCAACCATAAGCGACAATACGGTTTCACGTCTTTCCTTATTGTTTTCCGCATTATCGTCAGGCGCATAGTAAGACGGCGCCTTGGTAATTGAAGCAAGTGAAGCGCACTCTAACAAGGTAAGTTGGTCTACACTCTTACCAAAGTAATAGTTTGCAGCAACCTCTACACCGTAAATACCGTGTCCCATTGGTATTGTGTTAAGGTAACACTCTATGATGGTATCTTTATAATACTTGCTTTCAAGTTCTCTTGCGCGTAAAATTTCGCGCACTTTACGCATTGCGCTGGTGTCGTTATCACCGGTAAGGTTTTTAACCAACTGTTGCGTTATGGTTGAACCACCCTGACGTGAAGAATAGATTGGTATAAAAACGTTAACAAGCGAACCAAAGGTTCTTTTCCAGTCAACACCGTAGTGATCGTAAAAACGCTTGTCTTCTACTGCGACAAAGGCATTAACCAATTGTTGAGGAATTCCCCTATAATCTTTGTTGTCGGTTTGTTTTGCGGCAACCGCATCATAAGGCATCCAAATTCTGTTAAATTCACCGTGCAGACGTTGATATTCAACCCAATCGTCGCCTTTTTCGTTTTGCACATAAATGGTTGTTGTAAAGTTAAGCTCTAAATCATCAAGATTTATGTTATCTAAAAAATCATCATTAGAATTAAATTTGATAACTTCCACGCCAATAGAACCAACAAAGATGGCAAACACCATAATAAAAACCAAAAGAATACTTAAAGCAGCTTTAATTTTAAACTGTTTTTCTTTTTCCTTTTTGGTCTTTTCTTTTCGCGCGTTATCATATGCGCCTGAAGAAAAACTATTTAAATCAAGCGAATCGCTTTTTGGCTCATCGGGCGAGCTGTAACTAAAAATATCTTTATCATCCATCATAAACACCTCCGTAAAAATGGACACAAAATCCATAATACAAATACATTATACACCAAAACAATAAATTTTGGTAGTTACAATTTTTTAACTTTATATTAATAATCAATTAAGGGCATACTATAATTGGTGATTATATGTCGTTGTTTATAAAAAAAGCATTATACCCCGTGCTGATTTTTACCTGTATTTTTGCAATAGTTCTCTACTTTATTAAGGACTATAAACAAAAATCAAATTCCCCCGTTTATATGCTAAAATCATATAGAAATACCGTTGCGCTTTATCAAAATGATAAACTGCTCGAAATTTATGAAAACATTGTGCTTAATACTCTGCCTCAAAAAGACATTCAAAGTTTTAACAATGGTATCACTTTTGGTACCGAAGAGCAGGCAGAAATATATCTCGAAGATTTCGAATAAACAAAAAGCGGCATTATTAATGCCGCTTTTATCTTATTGCGCTTTTTTCTCTTTTGAGCGATAGTAAAAATAAAGCACTAAATCGGTGCTTACCATAACAAAGTTAAGTATATAGACCGCAATAGAAAGCCAACCAAACCAACCGTCAATCTCTGCAAGTTTTAAAAGTTTTGCTACTATACCGCAAACATAACCGGTATCAATAAGTATTAAAAACATAAGGCTCTTGCCCTTTGTAGATTTGTTTTTAAGTGTTGTCATAATATTATTTGGCCAAGAAAAACCAAATAGTGCGATCATTATTGTTTCCAAAATAAGCGGTAAATTCATATTTATTCTCCTTCAATTACAGTATTAACTGCATTTTTTATTACATCAATTATTTTTTTATCTACAGTTACGCCTTCCAAATTTGGCACAAAACTTACATCTCGTGCGTCGCCATCAAACAATTTGCAATACCAGGTAAGCGATGCCGCATATCTGCCGTAATCAAGTGTCAAATGAAAACCGTCTCGGTTAAGTGAAAGCCCGCCGTTTTTATAATCAAACTCGGGCGTGTTATCACGCAAATACTGTATAACGTCGCCGCTTGGTATAATTGGGGCATTTATGTCTTTTGCCGCTTTATCATACGCCTCAGACAAACATTCATACATATATTTTTGATTATTGCTGTAATTCTCAAAAATCTCGTTCACAAAATCTTTTTCATATGCCCAGGTCTTATGTATATAAAACTTAGCATTTGGACAAGCCTTACTAACTACTTTGTGCAGATCGTTTAAAAAAGGCTGGTATGTTTCATATTTACCACAGTTTGGACTTGACTGTTGGTATGTAATAACATCCCATTCTTGTTCTGCCAAAGCCTCAACAAGAGAGATTTTTCTAACAGCTTCACCCTTTATCTCATAGTCATATTCCGCTTGGTTATTTGCATAAAAGTTCCAATGACCGTAAAGTGAACAACCGCCGTAATAAAGGTTTGCGTTATATATCTCTTTTCCGGCGCTTTTACACACATCATAAAGCCATTTGTGCGCGTCTTGTGAAAAACTGTTACCAATACTTAATATTTTCATTTTTCCACCTCAATTTCAACAAATTATATCACCAAGCGCAACAAAATGCAATATAAAAATAGTTATTTTAATATATTAGATGGCGAAACACCAAAATATTTTTTAAATGCTTTAGAAAAGGTATATATATCGCTATATCCAACCGATGCCGCTGTCAAAGATACGTTGTAACCATAATCTTTTAAAAATATATTTGCTTGTTCCATTCGAGTTTTAAGCAGATATTGTTTTGGTGACATTGCTACTTTATTTTTAAAAAGATTAGAAAAATAAGTTCTTTCAAGCCCTATTCTATCAGCAATATTTTGCACGCTTATATCAGTCATATATTCAGAACCTATTATATTTAACGCCTTATCAACATAATTTACGGTTTCGTTTTTCTTATCATAAACAAAAGATATTAATTGCCATATCTTACTGCATAAAAATTCTGTTCTTCCGGTATTCATAGCAGAGCATTTTTTCATATCTTCAAAAATGCGGTGTGCATAAGGAATATTCATTACATCTTCAAAATCAATTTTAATTTTATCATCCTTTGTAAATCCAATCCATATATACTGCCATGGGTCATTGCTATCTGCTTCGTAATAAGTTTCGACAAAAGGCGGAATTACAAATATATTCCCAGCTGTTACGGTATATTCCCTGTCCTCTATTCGAAAAATCCCTTTGCCTGAAACAACATAATGCAAAAGCCAGTGGGTCCTGAGCGCCGGACCAAAATGGTGCAATGCAGTGCAGTTTTCATACCCAAATTGCACAGGATTAATATCGCTATAGTCTTTGTTTACAATTACTTCGTGCAAAAGATTCATAAATATCGCGTCCTTAAAAACAACAAAATGACAAATTGTAACAACATTTTATCATTTACAAATCATATTTGTCAATATACAATTAAAGCATAAATTTAATGCGAGGTGTTTTTTATGAAGATTACCTTTATGGGCGCAGGCAGCACAGTATTTGCACGAAATGTTATAGGTGACTGTATGTGTTCTGAAGCTTTACGTGACAGCGTTTTTTCACTTTATGACATTGATCCTGTACGTCTTGAAGAAAGCCGCATCATACTTGAAGCTATGCGTGAGCAAAAGGGCGGCTACGGAAAAATTGAATGTTACTGCGGTGTTGAGAACCGCAAGAAGGCTCTTGCGGGCGCAAACTTTGTTATAAATGCAATTCAGGTAGGGCTATATGACCCTTGCACTATTATAGATTTTGAGGTACCTAAAAAGTATGGGCTTCAACAAACCATTGGCGACACTTTAGGCATTGGCGGAATAATGCGTGCGCTTCGCACAATTCCTGTGCTTAATGATTTTGCCGATGACATAACCGAGGTTTGTCCTGATGCGCTGTTTTTAAACTACACCAACCCAATGGCTATGCTCACAGGGTTTATGCAACGTTATACACCAGTTAAAACAATCGGTCTTTGCCATAGCGTTCAACACTGCGCAAAATCACTCTTTGAATCGCTTGATATGATGGAATATATGGACGGGCATAAGGAACTAATTGCCGGTATCAATCATATGGCTTGGCTGCTTGAAATAAAAGATAAAAACGGTAAAGACCTCTACCCTATTATTAAATCAAAGGTAGATGAGTATTTAAGCCGCGAAACTGCCAACAACAAGGTGCGGATTGAATATATTAAAAATTTTGGTTATTACTGTACCGAATCAAGCGAACACAACGCCGAATATAATCCGTTTTATATTAAATCAAAATACCCCGAACTTATCAAAAAATATAACATTCCCCTTGATGAATATCCACGCCGATGTATAAATCAAATTGAGCGTTGGAAAGAGGATTATAAAAACATTTTGGAAACCGGTATTAAAGAGCATACTCGCAGTATTGAATACGCTTCACACATTATGGAATCAATCGTTAATAATACTCCTTATGAAATTGGCGGTAACGTGCTGAACACCGGCCACCTTATCACTAACCTACCCCAAAATGCCTGTGTAGAGGTTCCCTGCCTTGTAAATAGAGCGGGAATACACCCGTGTCACGTGGGCTCACTCCCCGTTCAATGCGCCGCTATGAATATGACTAATATAAACGTTCAGCTTCTTACCATTGAAGCTGCCGTAACGCGCAAAAAAGAGCACATTTACCAAGCTGCAATGCTTGACCCCCACACATCAAGCGAACTTGATATCGACACCATCAAAAAGATGGTAGATGACCTTATTGAAACGCATGGCGATTGGTTGCCTAAATACAATTAATTTAAAAAACGCAAGTCATCAAAAAACTTGCGTTTTTTTCACTTTATTCCTTGATTATTTACAACTTATATGCTATATTTTACTTAGATTTATTTCCTATTATTTACAAAAAGAGGGTTGCTTTTATGACTGATTTTGAAAGATATGTAAAAATCGAAAGTTTTTGCGGTGACACACCCTGTGATGATATGCAAATTCATCTTGTTCAATACCACCCAGGTATTCCCGGTTACGCTTTAAAATATAATTATTACGTTACCTTTAAGGGTGAAAATTTGGCATTTGAAGATTACGACGTAGATTTTAATCTTCCTATGGTATGGATTATTGACAAGCTAATCGTAATTCCCGATGAAATTCGTCAGCGTGGTGAAACACTTACAATTACAGTAACCCACAAAGAATTTAAAGAGTATCGCTCAACCATACATATCAAAATGCGTAAATACGAACTCACACTCGAAGATAATTTTGAAACCTATAATACAGATTTATGGGAAGGTATGCCCTACGGCGCAAAAACACCGCTGTCAATTACCCCTGTTCAAGACAATTATGTTCGTGATGGTAAGTTGCGTCTTGAATTCAAAAAACTAGACAAACCCATTATTCAAGACGGTAAAGAATATTGGTACACTGATGCAGGTGTCAGAACCAAAGGTAAGTTTTCACAAAAGTACGGTTGTTTTACTGCAAAGTGTAAACACCCAAGTTACCGTAAAGGTCTTTTCACTGCATTTTGGCTTATGCCCGAAGGCAAATATTGTGATGAGTACTTCTTTAAACGCACCGATACAGGCGATGATTTTCACGGCTGTAGCGAAATTGATATTATGGAAATCTTTTGCCACCCAGATACCTTGGGCTCATCTCATACCGAGCATTATTGGGAACCCGGTTGGGACTGGGCAACACAAGGCACTACCAAGAGCTCGCTTGGTGAAAACTACATTATACCCGGATTTAAATATGGCGAGTATCAGGAATATTCTTGTGTGTGGAACGAGTACGGCATTTACTACTATGTAAATGGAGAACTCGCAAAAGCAAACACAAATATAGCCCCCGTTGACGATGTTAAAGCCGCATATATCAAGTTTACTTGCTACATTGGTCCTGAAGGCTCCGGAAAAGCAAGACACTGGGGAGAAGTTCCCGATGAACTACTTCCTCAAGAATTTGTTATTGATTGGCTAAAGGTTTATAAATAATTTTAAATATATATTTTCAAGGAGGTTTTTTCTATGACAGATTTTGAACTAAACGTAAAAGAAGAAGGCTTTTACAAAGGTGAGCCCTGTGATGATTTTAAAATTCATCTCGAAAGCTATCACCCAGGCGTACCCGGTTATTCGGTAGTATACAAATACTACATTGTATTCAAGGGTGAACGCATTAGTCCTCGCGGCTGTAACATTCGCGCTGACTATCCCGATGTTTTCTTTAAAGCTGATGAAATCATCATCCCCGATGCTACTCGTCAGATGGGCGGTTGGATGACCGTTGACCTTCACTGCGCTGAGGACCCCGACTATACCGCAAAGCTTAAAATCAAACTTCGCAAGTATGAAATGACCCTTGAAGACAACTTTGAAACATTTAATACTGATTTATGGGAGCCTCGTTGTGACGGCGCCAAAGTTCCTATGGCATACACAAAGGTTAAGGAAAACTACGTTCGCGACGGTAAGCTGTGTCTTGATTTTGAAAAGAACGAAACTCCTGTTATTCGTAACGGCGTAGAATGCTACTATTCTGACGCAGGTCTTAGAACCAAAGGCAAATTCTCACAAAAATACGGTTGCTTTGCTTCAAGCATCAAGGTTCCTGCTTGCCCCACGGGTATTTTTTCAGCTTTCTGGCTACTGCCCGAAGGTAAATATTGTGATGACTACTTCTTTAAGCGCACCGATACGGGCGATGATTTCCACGGCTGTAGCGAAATAGATATTATGGAAATTTTCCACCACCCCGCTACCCGCGGTTCAGCCCACACCGAGCATTATTGGGAGCCCGGTTGGGACTGGGCAACACAAGGCACTACCAAAAGTTCTCTTGGCTACGACTACACAATCCCAGGCTATAAAGACGGTCAATTTATCGAGTACGCTTGCGTTTGGAACGAATATGCGCTTTACTACTATGTAAACGGTGTTCTTGCAAAGGTTAATGATAAAATTGCTCCTGTAGACGACGTGTTCCCGGCTTACATTCTTTATACCTGCTACATAGGACCCGAAGGCAGCGGCGCATTTTGGGGCGAGGTTAAAGACGAAGACCTTCCACAAACAATGGAAGTTGACTGGCTCAGAGTTTATAAATAATAATCAAATTACAAAGGTTGTGGTGTTACACACACCACAACCTTATTTAAAAGGAGATTTTAATTATGACCGATTTTGAATTAAACGTTATAGAAGAAGGCTTTTACAAAGGTGAACCTTGTGATGATTTTAAAATTCATCTCGAAAAATATCATCCAGGTGTGCCGGGTTTTACCCTTAAATACAACTATCGTATTATCTTTAAGGGTGAACAAATAAGTGCGCGTGGTTGCGGCATTGAGGCCGATAATCCTGAGGTGTATTTTAAGGCTGATGAAATTCTTATTCCAGACAGGGTTAGAAAACTTGGCGGCACACTTACCATTTCACTTTTCTGCAGTCAGGACCCAGATTATACAGCAACGCTAAAAATTAAGATGCGTAAGTACGAACTCACCCTTGAAGACAACTTTGAAACATATAATACCGATTTGTGGAACGCCCGTAGCGCCGGTGCTAAGGTTGATATGGCATTTACCGAACCGCTTGACAACTATGTTCGCGATAATCATCTTTGTCTTGATTTTAAAAAGCACGAAACGCCCACCATTCGCAACGGCAAAGAGTGCTACTACTCTGATGCGGGTGTCGACACCAAGGGTAAATTTTCACAAAAATACGGTTGCTTCTCTACCCGTATGAAATTGCCAGATGCTCCAAAGGGTATTTTCTCGGCATTCTGGCTTGTGCCTAATGGCAGATATCAAGAGGATTACTTCTTTAAACGCACCGACACAGGTGATGATTTTCACGGTTGTAGTGAAATAGATATTATGGAAGTTTTCCACGATGCTGACACAATGGGCAGCGCCCACACCGAACATTATTGGGAGCCAAACTGGGACCGCGCAACCCAAGGCATTACCAAGAGTTCACTTGATAACTTCTATACCATACCGGGTTTTAAATACGACAAATATTATGAATTTGCTTGTGTTTGGAATGAGTACGGTCTATATTACTATGTAGATGGCGAACTTGTAAGAGACAACCAGAACATTGCCCCTGTAGAAGACGTGTTCCCCGCATTTATTCTTTACACATGTTATATAGGACCTAAGGGCAGTGGCGCGCGATTTGGTGAAGTAGAGGATGAACTGCTACCCAAAACACTTATGATAGACTGGCTCAGAGTTTATAAATAATATAGTAAAACACTCAAGTCAAATATGACTTGAGTGTTTATTTTTTATTACAGTTTGCTTCGTCGCTTATGCTTACAAATATGTCAATATTAGATTAGCATATCAAAAATATTTTTGCATATAAAGTTACTTAAAAATATAGATTTAACATAGGTAATGCTATTAGAAGTCCTATACCTAATGCAATCAGTGCAATAATAATACCTTTAATAGCATAATCTCTTTTTTCAGTAGGCTTTATATTTGGAATTACATAAGATGAATCATATTTTTGGATTTTGGTTGCATATTTTTGAATTGTTTCATCATTAAATACTGCAACCTTATAAAGTTTTATATGTTCAAAATGAGAAATAAGCATTGCTTTCCAACAATCAACCGCCAATCTATTGTAAAACTCATCTGTTAATCCAAATGTTTTCTCTATACAATTGCCGCACGCACATAAAATGTTACCTATTTGCACCATTCTTTGAGCAGATTCATATCTTGCATGTCGTTTTGAATCCATATTCATTGCAGCTACCATTATACTGAAAGACGGATCGTTCTTGGTTATCGAATTATAATAGTTTCCGCTTGCTCGTATTAACCAAGCAGCCGTTTTATTGCATTGGTTTGTAACCATTTTTACCGCATCTTTTTTAATTTCTTCATCGTCAATAGTTGTGTTAATTAACTCAAACACTTTTGGCAAACAATTTATTACTGATATAGCCGCATTAGAAATCTCACCGTATTTAACTGTATTTGTTTTTAAAATTGTTAAATAGAAAAGCGCCTCCCAATTATTAGGTTCTAACGCGCTGATTTCTTCATAATGCTTTATAGCAGTTATATCATCACCTGCTTCACGTGCATTACGAGCCGCTGCAAATAAATTTAATGTTTTTTCTTGCATAGAAAACGCCCTTTCTAAAATATATATTCTTATCTTTAACACAATTATATCAACGAAATATGTTAATGTCAAGATATATTCGTATCTTTAACATATTTGGAGATGATAATTGTATGAAGATTTATGACTATAACGGTAAGAAAAACATTTGCGGTGACAGAGTGCACGAAGCAAGATGCAAACTGCGACTTACGCAAAGTGATTTAGCCGCAAAACTGCAGGTAAATGGAATAATAATTGAACGTGACAGCGTATCACGAATTGAAATCGGCACTCGCTTTGTCGCCGATTACGAACTACGCGAACTCGCAAAGATTTTAAAGGTATCAGTTGATTGGTTATTAGGTATAGAATAACAAAAACCCCTCAAGTCAAATTTTGACTTGAGGGTTTATTTTATATCTGTGCCATAGGCACACCGAAATTTTCAATTTTACATTTTAAACTTTCAATTTGTTATGACGCTTTCTTTAATTCTTTATCTTGCGAACCGTCGAGGACGCCGGTCCCTACGGATTGGGCGGTACTGAGCATATTCTCAGCATAAATGCCATACCCCGTCTTACTGTCATCTACAAGCACGTGGGTTAAGGCTCCCACAAGCTTTCCGTCTTGCAAAATTGGACTGCCCGACATTCCTTGAACTATACCGCCTGTTATATCAATCAGTTCTTTATCGGTTACCGTTACAATAAGGTTTTGCGTTTTTGAGTTGCGGTCGCCTGTGCGCTTTATTTTACAGTCATACAGCTTTGGTGTGTTACCGTTTACGGTGCAAAATATCTGAGCGTTGCCGTCATACACCTCTTGTTTAAGCGCAATTTGGGTAAGCTCCTGTTGTTCGGTTTGCTTTTTTAATGTGCCATATACGCCCGAATCACAGTTAAGTGAGATATCGGCAAGACTATCGAAAGTTAGTTTTCCTTTTAGCGCTCCGGGGCTACCTGACGCACCCTTTACCACCGATATAATTTCTGCCTTTACAATTTCACCGCTTTCGATTTCGAGTATTGTACCTGTGTCAGAGTCGCATATGCCGTGACCCAAACCGCACACTATATTGCTTGACGGGTCATAAAAACTTAGCGTACCCACACCCGCAGAGCTGTCACGCACCCAGATGCCTGCGCGGTAAAGCCCGGTATCTTTTTCAATAACCGGAGTTACCTTACAGTTAAAACTTTTTTTGCCCCTTGATACCTCAAAGTCAAGTGTTTCGCCATTTGACTGGGTAATTATTTGCAGTAAATCTTCATTGCAAGTCACGGTATTACCATTAACACTTTTAATATAATCCCCAACCTTAATTCCCGCCTTTTTTGCGGGGTTAATTTTGCCGCTTTGGGTTTCGATATCACTGCTTTCAATTACAAGCACACCGTCGGTGTAAATTTTCATACCAAAGGGTTGTCCTAACACCTCAACGTACATATCTTCGATAATTTCAACCTTGGTGGTAGAAAACGGTATAACGCCGAAAAGCTTGAGTTGCACCTCAAAGCTTTCGCCTATCTTGCTGTTGTAGACGTCTTGTGACATCTTCACGTCATTGTAAACTGCTGTAACCGGCATAAAAGAATCAATTTCTAACCTTTGGTCGCGCGACAGTCTATAATTGCGCTCAATGTCATCACTTATTATATATATGGATGTAAAAATATAACTACAAACAATCAGCAAAAAAGCAAAAACAATTTTTACAGTTTTTTTCATTTAATCACTCCGTTTTTTTAGTTATATTTTTAATTTTCCCAAAAACAATATTTTTTAATAAAGGAAAAATTTTAAAAAATAAAAAAAGGACACATACTTTTTGAGTATGTGTCCCCTGTTATATTACAATTAATCGCCATCCGGGAAGTTAAATGTACCATCATTTGGCTTTTGAGTGTTTGGATTTTCGTTATCTTTTGTAATTGTAGCCGAATAGCTTGATTCGCTTATATTAGCGCGAAGCTTAACGTCAAAATCCGCTTCGTTACCATTTTTAAACAAAACGGTAAGTGATATTGTGTCCCCAGCCTTGCAATCCTCAATTACGTCGAGCACAATGTCGTCATTTGTAATTTGAATTCCGTTTATATGGGTTATAATATCTCCTTCACCCACTTTTGAAAATATGTCGCTGTCTTCGCCAACCGATACCACAAGCAAACCTACTGATGCGCGTTTGTCAATTTCGGCTGTTACCGAATTTATCTCGGTATAAGAAATGCCGAGTTTTGCGCGGTCGGTAACCTTGCCGCTAGATATAAGCTGTTCAACAACACGCTTCATAGTTTTGGTAGGTATTGCAAAACCAATGGCATCATATTCGACACCCGCAAGTTTTGACGATGTGATACCAATAACCTGACCGTACATATTAACAAGAGCGCCACCTGATGAGCCCGGATTTATAGCGCTATCGGTTTGAATAAGACGAGCAGTATAACTTGAGGTTGTCTTAACACGACGCTTTGTAAGCGAAATTACGCCACTTGTAATAGATGATTTGTCGGTAGCGTCATTTGGTCGGCCAATTGCAACAACGCCTTCGCCATTGATTATTTGCTCAGAATCGCCAAACTGCGCAACCTTAAAGCCTTTGCCACCTTCAATTTTTAAAACAGCAAGGTCGCTTACTGTGTCCCCCGCAACATACACGGCATTATACTCGGTGCCGTCGTGCATAAACACTTTAAACTTAGGCGCGCCGATTTCAGAATAAATGTGGTCATTTGTTACAACGTAGCCGTCTTCTGAATAAACAACGCCCGAAGCATCGCTAACCTGACCATTTTCGTTATAAATTCTTATGCCTACAATTGATTCATTTACCTTTGAATAAATTTGCGCAGGTGTGCTAACCTTATCGCTGTCAGGACGCGCCTCAAGATCAACCTTGATATTAGAACCAATATAGTTATGTGTTACACTGTTTCTACCCAAAAAATAACCGGTTGCAGTAGTAGCAGTCAAAAGCACAACCATAGCCATAACAAAGCAAAAAACTTTAAGTCCTTTAGACATTGGTTTGTAATCTTCCATTGCTTTCATTGGCGAATATTCAACCTTGTTCCAAACGGGTATGTCGTCTTCACCGGAAAAATCTTCAGTCTCGTCTTGTACCTCGTCCTGAATTTCAATTTCTTGCTCTATGGCTTCAAAAGTGTCGGTATTTTCAGGCAGTTCTTGCGAAAGCTCACCTTCAAAATTTTGATTTAATTCATCCATAATATAACTCCTATCTATTTACAGGCAGTGTAAATTCAAATGCAGTAAAGCGGTTTTCTATACTTGAAACCGAAATTACACCACCGTGCTTTTTAATGATTGTTTTAGCAATATACAAGCCCAGTCCTGTACTTTGCTTATTTGCCGAACGTGATTTGTCAACCTTGTAAAATCTTTCAAAAACATACGGCAATTCGCCCTTTGGTATGCCCTTGCCGGAGTTTTCAATTCTAAACTTAATATTGGCAGAATCTTGTTTGATGTTAAATTTAATCTTTCCGCCTTCATCGGTGAATTTTATAGCATTGTCAACAAGATTATAAATCACCCTGTATATCAAGTCTTTGTCAGCATTGATAGTAATATCTGATAAAGTGTCTAAGCCTAAAATCTCAATATTTTTTTGTTCAATGCGTTGCTCTTGACTTATAACAACGTTGAGTAATTGCTCTTTAAAATTAAATGGCACACATTTAAGCTCAGCCTCTTTTGATTCGAGCCTGGAAATGCTCAGCATAGACTCAACCATTCTGGAAAGCCTTTTAACCTCATCGTGCACAATTTGCAAATAATATTCTTGCTTATCATAAGGTATGGTTCCGTCAAGCATTCCGTCTATAAAACCGCCTATTGTTGTCATAGGGGTTTTAAGTTCGTGTGAAACATTGGCAATAAAGCTTTTTCTTACCTCTTCAAGTCGCGCAAGTGAGTTTGTCATTTGGTTAAATGACACCGCCAACTGACCAATTTCGTCATCGCTGGTAACGGGAATTCGACGTGAAAAATCGCCACGAGCCATTGCTTTTGCAGCATCTGACATAAGGCGCAACGGCTTGGTAAGACGATATGTCATTAAAGAAATTGCGACAAACATAAGCAATAACGGAACTATTGCAGAAATAACATATATATGGGTTATCCGCTGCATCAAACTTTTTGAATCCTCGGTTGTGTCGGTAGCAATAACATAACCCTTGTCAGATTCAAGTTTTGAAACTGCCGCATAATGAGGAGTCTTGTAAAACCCGAGTGTAGTTATTGTGTTATGTTCACTCGCCAAAACGTCATTTATCTCTTGAATAGCAATCGGCGTACCGGTATGTTCGCAAGATTCTTCAACAACCCATTCTTCGCAGGCGCAAATCTTTATAACACCGCTTGAGTCGGTTACAAAAACATCACACTCGCAAACGGTTGCCAGATTGTTCATAATAAAGTAAAGCGAGTATTCACTATAATTATCATTTTTTTCTTCACTGCCGCTTTTAATAAAATCATTTATTGATACGCAAGTTTTTTGAAGAGTTTTGTGTTTTTCGCGCGCAATATAACTGTTATAAATAAAAGTAAGAATAATAAGTATAGCAGATAGGCTTAAAAAAACTATAAGCGCAATAGCGCCAAACTGTTTTTTAAAAAGTTTTTGACGCATAGTTTATTTTACCTCAAATTTATAGCCAACGCCCCAAACGGTTTTAAGCGACCATTTTTGCGATACACCCTCAAGTTTTTCACGCAGTCTTTTAACATGAACATCAACCGTGCGCGAATCGCCGTAATAGTCAAAACCCCAAACCTCGTCAAGCAACTGGTCACGTGTGTAAACGCGGTTTGGATTACTTGCAAGATGGTATATAAGTTCGAGTTCTTTTGGTGGAGTGTCAATTTGAACATCATTAACTATTAATTCATAGTTAGTAATGTTAATAACAAGCTTATCAAAATAAACCACCTTGGTTTTTTCACTTTTTGCATTTTCACCAGTTCTGCGAAGCACTGCTTTAATACGCGCTACAACCTCTTTTGACTCAAAAGGTTTGGTAACGTAATCATCGGCTCCAAGTTCCAACCCTAAAACCTTGTCAAAGGTTTCGCTCTTTGCAGTAAGCATAATTATAGGAACATCAGAAGTTTTTCTTATCTCACGGCAAACCTGCCAACCGTCAAGCACAGACATCATAATATCCAGCAAAACAAGGTCGGGTTTTTCAACCTGGGCGAGTGTTATGGCTTGTGAACCGTTATTTGCAACAACGGTGTCAAACCCGTCTTTCTGAAGATAAAGACGCAAAAGTTCGCATATATTTTCATCGTCATCAACTATAAGAATTTTTTTGTTTTCCATAGTAAAAATACCCTCCCCAAAATAAAGTGTAAACAAAATTTTTATTATAACAATTATATAATAAAACAATTTTTAGTCTATAATATTAAAAAAGTGTGAATTATTAGTTACAAAAAGTATTATACACTAAATGTAAGGAAAAAGCCACACTAAATTAGTGTGGCTTGAAGTCGAATTATTCGGCATCTGCTGCTGCAGTTTCCTCTTCTTTCATTTTTGCAAAACATTCGCTGCAATAAACCGGACGGTCATCACGCGGAACAAATGGTACACGTGCTACACCGCCACATGCTGCGCAAACAGCTTCGTGCATCTCACGGGGTGCCCTTCCTGCATTTTTACGCTTGTCGCGGCAGGGTTTGCATCTCTGCGGTTCGTTTTCGAAACCTTTCTCCGCATAAAATTCCTGCTCTCTTGCAGTAAATACGAATTCTTCTCCGCATTCTTTGCAAACTAGGGTCTTGTCTTCAAACATCTCTTTTACCTCTCTTGATTTTAGGATTAGCCCCGGACGGAATCGCACCGACATCTTTGCTATTACACAACGCTTTGCCTACTTAAACTACTTGGGCATATATATACGGGAAAACCCGTAATTTACTTTTTAATTTTTGAACGAATGCGTCTTAGAGCATTGTCAACCGATTTTTCGGTAACACCAAGTACTGATGAAATATCAGAATAACTTTTTCCGCTTAAAAATTCGCAAAGCACTTGATATTCAAAATCTGAAGATTGCTGTTTGATGGTTTGCTCTAAATCAATAAAATCTTCTTTTTCAATAAGTATGCTTTCTGGGTTGGCACAATCGGTAAGTTCAACATCATCAATCGAAGAAATTAAACTTTCAGGAATATGTTTTGCCGCACCACAGGTACGCGAAAGCGCTGACGACATTGCTCTGTTAATACAAATACTCACAAAGGTTTTAAAGGAAGCTTTATCAGCGTCAAAGGTTTTAACGGCAGAAAAAATTGCCAATATACCCTCTTGAATAAAATCCTCAGTGTCAAGCCCACCACCATTATAACGTGATGAAACGTTTATGATATATGGCATATATCGGTTGATAAGTATTTGCAAATACTTATATTCACCTTTGTTAATAAAATCAACCAATTGATTATCTGAAAATACTTCTTGCATTAAAACTCCACAATACTCACCAATATTATATTAAATATACATTATTTATTAACAGTTGTCAAGTATTTTTATTTAAAATGACAAATTTGGGCAAAAAAACAGACCCTTTCGGGTCTGTTTTTTTAAGATTTAATTATTTAACGCCAGTGCCGTTAAGGTAGTGAACAGCCTGTGAAGGATCATCCAAATCTTGATAGAAACGAACATAGTCGATATAGAGATGGAATGGGCAGTCGCCTGGCTGAATCTTACGAGCATAGTCAATAGCGAAGTTACCTGGTGTGTAAATCATCATATCTACGAGGAAGTACTGCCAGAAGTTAAATCCAACACCGTTGTTGTTACGGCTGATGTCATCACCCTTGCCGTCGCCGTCAAGATCCTTATAGTCATATGCAGGATCCCAGTCAAAGTCAAGGAACTTTTCACCGTCCATATAAACAGCACAGTGATCAGATGTGTATTTGAATGCATATAGGTGATATTCGTTGTTAATGGTTTCTTCATCGAAATACCATCTCCAGTCACCGTACATACCATCAGGATCTTCACGTCTGTTACTTGGAGTACCTGTATATGAGAATGAATATGCATAGGTATTCATACCATTGCTCATATTGGTAAATGGACTTAAGCGATATTTGAATGTATCAACAACATCGTTTTCACTAAAGTTAAAGAGAATCTTTTGACGAACGTGAGCAGCCTTTAAATAACCTGCAGAAATAAGTTCCTGCAAGGTTGCTTCTGTTTCGTCGCCCTCTTGCTTTTCAAACTTTTCGGTAAATTCTATACCAAGTTTTTCTGCCTGAGCTTTTCTATTATTATAGTCAAATTTTCTCAAGTCGCCCTTGGTAGCAATGATTTCGTTACCGTCAGCGTTTAGTTTATATTCACCTGAAGCAATATCAATAATTTGCTGATTTGCTAAAGATTCACAAATCCAAACCTCTTGACCGTTGTAGTTAATCTGAAGGTCTTTTTCGCCCTTAGAGTTAACGTAGTAATAGCAAAGGCAACGGTCAGCACCAGACTTATCAGTCTTATGAAGGTTACAAGCTTTCCACCAATCTTTTGCGCGGTTGGTAGGATCTGCATATTCCCAGTTAGTACGTTCTTCGGAATTTCCGTTTCTGTTTGCTAAATCGGCTGCAACCATTCTTTCCTCTTCAAGAGTAAGGTCTTCCCAATTTTTGCTGTTGCCCTCACCAAAACTTGTTCGGTTATTATAATCATTAGGACCGGTGTATTTTGGTGTGTACCACTTATGGATAGTGGTGGTCATATGGTCAGCGTCAGCAAATGATTCAAACAAGTCAAATTCAAGGTCCCAAACACGATCTCTGTAAAGACCGTAACCGTCGTTCTTGTTAAGGTTTGGAACTGCGTTAGCGCCAGACAAACCACCTGCATCGGCAGTCATTGTCCAGATAGCCGGGAAACCACCGCGTCTGTATGGTAAACGAGCATAGAACTCAAAGTAACCATTTCTAAATACAGCAGATGAGTTTGTATCAATCTGACCTGATGTTGCATAACCGATTACACTGCTACCTTCATCATAGTAACGGTCACCTGTAAGTCGAACCTTACCGTTTTCAACATACTGGAACTTAGGATCTTCAAAAATGTTAGCCATATCGTCCTGACGTTCAAGACCAAATGTTGACTGAGCCCATTTTTCATTGTCGTTGAATTCATAACCGTCGAATTCGTCGCCCCAGATATAGTCATAGGTTTTGCCATCAAGAGTAATCTGTGATTTAAATTCCTTGTTTTTGCTTGTAAGGCAAGCAACCTTGCCACTCTTTACCTCAACAGAACGGAACCAGTCAACTGCTGATTCAACAAGCGCAAAGTGACCGCCGTCAAATACAAGGTCATCACCAACAACCTTAACCTCAAACTTGTTTTCAGCAAGTTTTGATGTGTGGTACAAGCAATCACCGATAATAATCTTAGGTTCATTACCTGTATATTTATTACCAATTTGCTCTTTATAAACAGTATCACGAACAACCTCAAGATTGAAGTTGTAATTGTCTTTTACCCAAGTTTGAATATCCTGAGCAGCGATAAGGTTTTCTTGAGTGTACTTTATAGCATTAGCATTTTTGTCGGTGGGAGTTTTACCAAGATCTTTAGCATCTTTATAGCCTTCATAACGATCTTCCCACTCAGTATAACCATAAACAATTACATGTTTGTTTGTAAATTTATAGTTTTTGTACACGTGGTCAAATTCATCAACGATAGGATCGTCAAGAATTACAATACCAGCTTCAGCGGCTGTAGGAAGTGAACGCTCCGGTCTGGTGGTAACAATAACGTCATTGTCGTTATTGTTATCATCATTACCGTTGTTGTCACCGTTACCGTCATCAAAATTATTGTTGCCGTCATCAAAATTGTTGTTGCCGTCATCAAAATTATTGTTGCCGCTATTATTGTTATTGTTGTTGTTATTGTTGTTTCCAGGTAAATAAATGATATTATTTCCTGCTTCGTCATCCTGAACAACAATAACCTTTTTCTTAATTACCTTTTTCTTCTTTTTGGTCTTGTCTTTACAGCCAACTACACCAAGAAGCATTAGAAGTGCAAGAAGAAGACAGGCAAATCTTTTTATAGAACTATTAAATTTCATCAGTAAACCCATCCTTTCCAATTAGTCTTCTACAACTTCGTTACGGTCTTTTCTTGAAAGAACTGCCACAACTGCGCAGGTCATAACAACTGAAATAAGAACTGCAACCGAAACAGTATTGCTGGCCTTTGGCGCCAATGTTCCGCCGTTTACACCTGTTATTGCTGATTTAGCAGCAATGTTAGATGTAGCCAGTGGAGCATCAAGCTCAGCCATAATAACGTCATCAAACCAAAGACTTGCAGCGCCTGTAGCTCTAAGTGATACCCACTTAGTCTGCGCGGTGAATGAGTAAGTATATTGTACCCACTTACCAACCTTAAGACCCTTAACTACAGCAATGTTTTCTATAGCAACTGTGCTGTTAAGGTAGTCAGGTTTGCTGTTATGAACAAGTGAAAGAAGTGTCGCAGGGTTATCATCCTTATCAGTGTTTACCCAGAAAGACAATGTATATGACTTACCTGGGGTAAGCATTTGCTCATAGTTAAGCAAACAGTCAACCGAACTAGATGTTTCGCCTAAAAGGTGCATTGATTTACTACCGTTACGAACATATTCATTCTTGTAACCGCCCTTTGCACCAGGCTGGTTAAGAGTCCAGAAGTTAGAATCAAAATCCCAAATTGTGTTAGGATATTCGTCAAATGTCTGAACAACACCCAACTGTTTCCAACCAGCATAAAGTGTAAGGTCACGAGGTGGATGATATGAGTATTCATAAGGAATTGCAGGGTCATCAAATACAAACCAACCTAAGAATTCATAACCGTCACGTGAAAGTACCGGCAATGGTTTAAGGTCAGAATACATAGGAGCTTCAACTGCTGGAGGTGCCTCAACGTCTGCTGCGGGCGCCATTGTTTCAAATGAAAGTGTAGTTGAAGGAGGTGTATAGTCAACCAATGAGAAGTACTCAGCGATAACCTTTACACGCTTATTGTTTTCGTCATTTACTTGTTCTTCAGAACGGTTTTTATCAAATATACGAAGTAGTGGTGTACCGCCATCTACAGTACGCCAGGTTTCATCCCAGTCGAGAAGCGGCATTGCAATCATTGCTTCTTCGCCAACACGTTGGTTTGGATTAGAAAGCTTCTTAAATGTACCACCGTATGACTGAGTTGTTGCAAAGTAGTAAACGTTAGTAGCGTGTGTTACGTAGTAAATTGGTGAACTACGCCAGCTAGAACCACCAGAGCCACCTATAAGCTTTGTCTGACCGCCTACAGGGAATACAACAGTGTTTCTGATTTGTGAGCCGTTGGTTGAGTCACAACCTGTTAAAACACCTGTGTAGTATGGGTCTTGATGGCCGCCTATAGTACCTGTAAAGATACAGTTTTCAATGATTGGAGCAGCATAAGGTTCGCCAGTAAAACCACCGGTGCAGTATGCTGAAATATAACTTCTATGGTCGATAAAGCAGTTTTTAAATTTAACTGCCATATTTTCATAGTCGTTTGCAGGGTCTTGGAGTTTTATCTTATTGGCCTCAGCATCGTGTGAGTTGAGGTTTAAGAACTTATCAAAATCTTCGGTACAACCTACAAAGCCGCCAACAACGTCACGATATGTAGCGTCATTGGTGCGACCAACCATATACGCGTTAGAAAGACCAACGTTTCGAACGGTTGAATACGCGCCTAACATTGGGAACAAACCAGCGCGGATATAGTCACCCTTAGAGAGTGAGTAATCAATGAACAAGCCGTGAATTACATAGCCGTCGCCGTCAAAGTCAATACCCATCATATTATTGTAAGACTGTGTAGTCCTTTGGGTAAACCAGTTGGTACCACCAACCTTATCTTCCCAAAGTTTGCACTCAACGTCGCTAAGGTAGATATCAGCAGCAAGTTTAACATTTACTATTTTATCTTTGGTACCTTTTTCACCCTTCCAAACGAAATATGCCAACTGCTCAGCAGTTTCGATTATGTAAGGATATTCTTTAGAACCGTCGCCTACCCATTTTTCACCAGACTTGTTGGGGTTTTCATAAGCGAGAGCATAACTTGTTGCAATAGAACCAGACCAAGCCTCGCCTACTATACCTTCAGCAGATGCTGCAACACCTGTAGGTGTGGGATAACTGTCATCAGTAACTTTCCAAGATGTTGGGAAGTTAAGACCAGGCATAGCGTCAGCCGCGCCGGCGCCCTTCATAGCATCTGCAGGAACAACAGTTACACCTGCAATGGTAGATTCAGTATCGGTATAAACATTTTCAGCCTTAATATCATCAGCATTAAATTCACCACTGGCAATATTTGCGCCAACAGAAACTGAACGTTTAACCTTTGCAATACCTGTTACTGTGTTAAAGAGACCATTGGTTTTTGAGATACAGTCATTAATGTGAATCATACTGTAACCAAGTTTACCAACCATACCGCCAAATTTAGCTTTGCCGGCAAATTCAACAGTGTCTTCAATTGTACAAGCATCAAACTTAAGTGCTTTGCCGCATTTGTCAGCAACTGCACCTGCAAGCGCACCTGCATAACCTTTTTTAGCAGCAATGTAAGAATTAGCAATCTTGATGTTGCGAATTTCTGCAGTGTTACCAATTACAGGAATAAGACCTGCATATTCACCTGATTGTTTACCATCATAATAAATACCGCTTACGGTATGACCGTCACCATCAAGTGAAGCTTCAAATGCGGGAACGTCATTTGATGTGAACCACTTTTTAGCAGTTTTGGTCCAGTTTTCAACAGAGGTATCATTAATTTCGATATCAGCAATAAGCTTATAGCAAGCACCGGCAACCGGCTCTATAAGCATAAGAGCCAACTCTTCGGCAGTAGCTATTGTGTAAGGAGCAGAAGTGGTACCTTCACCTTCACCAAACTGAACAGCCTTTTCACCTGACCAGTTGGTGCCTTCAGAGTACTCACGAACCTTATAAATCTTTGGTGTTGGGTAACCGTTTTTGTTATAGGTCCATCTCTCTGAGCTTAAGCCCTCGAGTACTTTAGTACCCGTTATGTCTTTTTTATTTACAACAAAAATCTGGGTATTGGCCAAAGTGCGATTATAACCTTTTCCGTAATCAACATCGCTAACGCCATCTTTGTTAAATCTGTCGAACTTAACGTTTACTACTCCACCAGAGACTGTATAGGTGTAAACGTATTTCCACATACCACCATTTTTATTATAGTCAACGTTTTCCCACGGAGTAGGAGCTGTATACATCATGTTTGTGTACATATTGTTTGATACAGCTGTAAGATGAGCGTTAGAACCATGGTAAAGCGCGTGAGGAGCTGAATCCATCAAGATAGAGTTGTAAACCATAAATGATAGATTACGATGCAAGTTACCAACCATACCGTAGGTAATGTTACGGTTGTCAGGGTTATTGTCATCATTTTCAGCGTGCTTTGCAACGTTACCGTATACCAAGCAGTCATTTAACACAAGGTTAGATTCGGTTGGCCATTCTGACTGACCGATAAGCACACCAGCTTTTTGAATAGCTTCATCAGTAGCAAAGGTACAAACTATAACGTTGTTGTACACTTGACAGTTATACAAATTGTGCCTAGTGTTAAATGTAGATGATTTGCCAGGATTCATGTTAGCGCCAAACAATGCAGAAACGTTATTACCGATAAAGTAACAGTTTTTAACTGTAAGGTTTTTAACAGTGATATTACCGCCTATTTTTGGGAAAATAGCGGTATAACCGGCATCACCCTTAAGACCGTAAACCTGAGCGCCGTTACCGTCAAAGCGACCTTTAAACGGTTTGCCGCTCTTGTTTTCCCACTTGAGATCTGAGGGAACTTCAAGGTTTTTAAGAGCATTTTCAACATCTTTTGCAGTAAGGGTGTCTTTACTGAAATCAACATCGCAATTTGTGTTTTTAAGGTTAAAGCCCTTAATATTATCAGCAATCTTGAAGTAAAGACCGTCAGTGTCAATCCAGTTGTCTGAGGCATCCTTAAGTTGACATGTTACAACTGCTGCAAACTGGTTAGCAGTTTTAATGATGTAAGGATTACCTGCAGTACCGTTACCTTCTGTGTTGGGATTAACACAGAAATCAGTTTCAAAACCGGTAAATAAATCGGTCTTGGTTTTCTTGGCAGGATCAACTGCAACATACTCAATACCAGGAGTTTTTACCTCTTTATAGTCGGCTTCATACTTGCCGCCTATTGGGTATGTAACAACGCCTGTGTCGGTATCGCCTTCGGCTGCTGCCATAAAGGAAACGCCTGTAAACATTGACAATAGTGAAACTGCCAATATTGCGAACACCGAGATGAATGAAACAATTACTTTGCCATTGCTAAGTATTTTTTTCATCAAAATACCATCCTTCCGCCCATACGAGCTAATTTTTTTGCGCTTACGCGCTGTAAATGTGACCTACGCCAACAGGGCATAAAATCACACCCTATATTTACTTCTAAATAATATCAAATTTCAGTCAATAAGTCAATAACAAATATACAAATTTTTTTGAATTTTTTTAATTTTTTTGTGTTTTTTGTATTGTAGTGACAAAAACTGTAAATAATAAATCGCAATATGGTATTTCTTAGCAAAAAATATGACATAAAAAAATGACTGCCATGTTTCCATGGCAGTCATTTTAAAAATTTTAACTAAGCCGAAGTAAGTCTATTAGTTAGAATAGAGATACTTAGTGATGTGGTCGTTAAGGTTCTTAGCGCCCTTATCAACAGCAGCCTTAACAGCAGCCATCTTACCATCAACAGCAGAAGGATCCATATACATAACACCGTAGATATCAGTACCGTAGTTAACACCAGCGATATCCTGGTTAAGACCAATGTATGTGAGGTATGGATTGTAGTTTTCTGCGTAATCCTGTGTAGTAAGCTGGAAGAAGAAGCTTTTAGCATCTTCGTTGATGAATGCGTTAACGGTATCATAGTTGTTAACGTCGAGGTAGTGACGGAGGAATACGCCGCCGCCTACAGGGTTAGCAGCACCACGCATGATACCGAAACCACGGAAGATACCGGTTGCAGGTCTTGCGCCACCAGCTGTGTAAGAGGGCAAGTAATAGAAACCGAGGTCAGCTACCTGAGCACCACGAGCAGCAACGTCACCGTCTTTACGGAGTGACCAAGCGTGACCGGTACCGATAGCGGTTGTACCTTCAGCTATACCAACTGTAGATTTGTTGTTGAGGATACCTTTTTTCCAAGCTTCAGCAAACTTCTTAACGATAGCGGTTGTTTTACCATCAATACCGTTAACGATTTTTTCGTTTTGGATTTTGAATACGTTACCGCCAGCCATGTGAAGACCAAGTTCAGTAGTGTTGATACAACCAGCAGGTGCGCCCATCTTCTGAGTGCACTTTTCAGCGATCATCATAAAGTTGTCCCAAGTCCACTGACCCTGAGCGTCAAGTTCTTGTGGGGTTGGGCAACCAGCAGCCTTGAGCAAACGCTTAGAATACATAACGATGTCAAGCTCTGTCCAGTAACAACCATATGTATCACACATATAAGGTGAACCATTAAAGGTTGTAAGACGGAAGGTGTTCTGATTCCAGATAGGATCATTGTAGTCCATCTTTGACTTGTCAAGTGAATCGAAGTATGCAATACATGCCGGGAAGTCACCGTTTGAACGACCTACGTCAGGCGCATTACCGTTAGCGATAAGACCTTGCATTTCCTGAACATAACCAGGAAGTGTACATTTAACGATTTCAACCTTTATGCCATACTTTTCTTCAAAGCTATCAACAACGTACTGTGTACCGTCGTCTTTAGGATCGATAGTAGATGCAAACTTAACGGTTGTGCCCTTAAGTGCCTCGTAGTCAATGCCTGTGTTATCGGTGTTACCGGTATTACCTGTATTACCTGTGTTACCAGTGTTACCAGTGTTACCGGTATTACCTGTGTTACCGGTATTACCAGTATTACCAGTGTTACCAGTATTACCAGTGTTACCAGTGTTACCGGTGTTGCCGGTGTTACCGGTGTTGCCAGTGTTACCGGTGTTGCCAGTGTTACCTGTGTTACCATCATTGGTATTGGCATTGTTGTCATTGCCGCCAACTATAGTAGTTGTACCGCTGTTGTTACCGCCTTGAACAACAACTTCTTCTTCGATTACGTACTCTACAGAAGAACCGTCGTCCTCAACGCCTTTACAGCCTGCAAGGGCAAATACCAATGCAACTGCAAGCACAATTGCAAAAATGCGCTTTGTTTTGTTGAACATGTTCAATTTTCTCCTTTTTTAAATAAATTGTGCGTTATAGCACGAACGTATCTGATACATATGTATTTGTAATAGCAAAATACACAGCACGCTTTCACAAATACAAACATATCTCTACAGTTAGAATTATATTACCAAAAACTATTTTTGTCAATATTATTTATTAAAATTTTAGTGTTTCTGGGTAAAAAATATAGTTTTTTTGCACAAAAAAACGGTGGTAAGCAACCACCGTTTTTTAAAATTAACCTGTAATACCAACACGGTCAATACTTTCAACAAAACCACGTTGAATAAACATATAGAAAATAAGTACAGGAGTAATGAACAACAGGCATATCGCCATCATAACAGCCGCCTGCTGCGGAGCACCCTTACCGCCATACAATCCCCAAGCAGCGCCCAAGTATTCTTTTGCGCCTACAAGAGCCGGTGCCAAAGGTTCTGTTTCAGTGAAATAGATGCTGGTAAGCAATGAATCATTCCAGTGCCAAACGATTGAGAACACCAATACGGTAATAAACACAACGCTTGATGAAGGAACCGCAATTTTAAGGAATGTTTTTAACGGACCTGCACCATCAACCCACGCAGCTTCTTCAAGTTCACGAGGAAGACCTGTGAAGAATTGTATGTAGATGTAGATAAGCACACCAGAACGAAGACCAATACCAAAGAATGACGGTAACCACATTGTCCAACCTGTGTTTACAATGTTGGGGGTTAGGTCAAATGTTGCTGTGATATCAGAACCAAACAAGGAAGCTACCCACTCAACTAATTTTTCAATACCGCCGAAGATGCCCAAGAAATCAAGGTTGCCGTAGTTAGCCATTCGTGGCATAACCAACATCATTTCAGGAATAAGAATTGTAAGGAACAATATGCCTGAAAGAATTTTTTTGCCCTTGAAGTTAAAACGCGCAAAACCGTAACCGATAATAGCGCAAGAGCAAACCTCGAGCAAAGCGCTGGCTATTGGGTAAAAGAAAGTGTTTTTAAGAGAATCCCAGTAATCGAGCGCCTGTAGTGCCTTTGCATAGTTGTCTTTTATAAGAAAATCGGTAGGAATCCAAACACGTGTTGAGTTAAGGAATGCTAACGGACTTGTAATTGAAGTTACAATCATATACAAAAGCGGATATATGATAATAAATCCAATTGACAAAAGCAATGCATATCTGAACAAAGAATACAACACACTTCCGCCTACGTTAGCGTATTTTATGGCCTTTAGTTTGTCAGCCTCTTTTATATTTTTAAAGGGATTATTCATTTGTGTCTACCTCCCTTATTACGCTTCGTAGCGTTTCATAACGAAGCGATTAAATAAGAATATTATCACGCCCATTATTGCACTAACGATAATGAAATATAACCAAATCATTGCTGACGGTTTATCATACTGACCGGTAAGCATACTACCATATACACGCTCAACCAACGGTGTGCGTTCATTAATAAACAGTTCAACCATTGTGAACACACCTACAAGCAATGTGATTCGTGAAAGCATTGGGAAGGTAATAAACCAAAACTCTTCCCACTTGGTAGCGCCCTCAACTCTGGATGCCTCATACAAGGTTGCAGGAATTGATTGCAAACCTGAAAGGTACAAAACAATCTGAATACCACAAGACCAGATAAGATTGAATATATCATTTATGGTTGTTGTAATAAACTTAGCAACTTCAGTGCTCATATTGAGCATACCCGTCAAATCTTCAACGGTAATCATACCCGAAGCCATACCACCCGAAACACCCATTTCGGTAAGGCTGTCATCAGTTGTTTCAAAAACAAGCTTCATAACCTGACCGGTTGCGATGATAACCGGTAAGAAGTAAAGCGCTCTGAAAAATATACGACCACGGAATTTTTGATTGAGCATCATTGCCAAAACAAGACTTAAGATAAGAATTATAGGCAATGAATAAACAATACTGGTGAGTGAGGTTGTAAGTTCTGTTGTATAGTTTTGGTCAACCTTTAAGATTTCAATATAATGTTTTAAACCAACAAATTTAATATCTACGCCACCGGGACTAACTGCAACATCAGAGAATGAATAAACAATCGACTGTATGAGTGGATAGAGGAAGAACATAACAAGACCTATGATCCACGGTAAAACAAACATAAAACCATAGCGAGACTTTAATTCTTCAATTCCCCTGCTCTTTTTAAGCTTACTCATTTACTGCACCTCCTGTTGTAACAATATAGTTCATAGCGGCTACTTTACCTGCCGGTGTCTCAACTGCTTTGTCGTTATAGTTAACGTAAACTGTAACACCGTTATCAAACATTGTGCAATGAACGCCTTTACTAACAATAGTGTTAGAAACAATCTTTGCACCCTTGACACTCTCAAAATATTTTGAGTAGTCGTTATACTCATTGATTATCTGATTTTCAACTCCGTCAAACTTTGTGCTGAAGAAGTAGGTGTAATCAGAGTTAACAAGTGAATTATCCCACTTTTTGATTACAGTATAGTTAAGACCAATACCGCTTTCAACAGCGCCTAAGAATGCTTTTTTAGGTGTTGTTGCGCGATTGATAGATTCGGTAGTCATTGGAACGTAACCTTTGAGTACCATAGTGTAGAACGGTACGCTTTCGATAAATGCATAACCGTTAAGTGAATCTATAGGAGCTTCGGTAACAATGTTTGCTTTAAGCGCTGCATAGATATTTGCGCTTGAAGCCAAAAGTTTTTGATTGTTTTCTTTAACCTTTGACAATGCGCCTGCAACAGCGTCAGCATAACCTTGTTTAGCGTTATAAAGTACGGTTTCATTATAATCAGAATAGTCTGAATATGAGAGAGATGACAAAGTATCGAATGAAACACCGCCAAAATTCCATTTAGCGTTTGCTTTTAGTGATTTTTCAACAGCGTCGCCAAATCTTACAGGACGAAGGAGATAATATTTTAAATCCTTTTCATTGTTGCGGATAGCTCTGTCAAAAATGTACTGAATAGCGGTAATGTAGCCACTGTTCATAACAGCATCTTTTGAGGTGGAAAATCCTGAACCACCCGAAGAGAACTTAACAAGTTCATAATCCATATAGGTATCAATGCCATTTTCGGCACAATAATCTACAAAAGCCTTGGCATCTGCCTTAGAAGCCAGGTTGCCGTCTATAGTATAGCCGCCACCTACCTCGCCAATGTCAACACCGCTTTCACCAAAACCTTTAAGTTTTACCGACATATCTTTTATGTTGTTGGAATTAAGCTTTGAAATAATGTCGGTTGCCTCATTAATATTTGTTGTATCAAAAACGGTTTTGTAAGGAACACCGAGGAATGATTTTGTAATTTCGGCGCCGCCTATAACATCAATGTTAACAGCCTTTTCTTCATCGGTTTTGGTAAGACCGCACTCCTTAACCAAATAATCACGGTAAATGTCTGCCATACCGTTATAGTTTGCATTTTCACCTTTTAGTGGATAGAAACGAACTGAAAGTTCACAATCTATCATATTATTTGGGAAAATAGCATTAGAATATGTCTGGTTAAAGTTTCTGGTTATATAGTTGGTAAATCCACGAAGATTAAACGAAGCATATACCGATGAGAAACCATATGTTTTACTACCTGATGTTACGTTAATCATCGCAGCATCTGAGCCTTTTTCAATAATTGAAAAACCGCCGAGTTCACCCGATTTATAACCGTAAACAGGCATACGAACAGGAGTTTCGTTACCGGGGTTATACTGCTCATCCATAGCGATATCTTCGCCATATACATATGAGCTGTACGCATAACCGATATCAGTATTGGTTTTGGTGTTAATCAAAGCACCTGAACCCGATGGCATAAACAAATATGAATCGGGGGTATCATTTTCAACTGCATTCAAGAAGGGCGCCAACGCAATACTTGTTAAGCGATTTTTCTCGCCTTCCTGAATATTTTTTGTGTTAATTGAAATTCTTACATAATCCTTTTCAAGAATATAGTCAACAGGTACCATAATTTCTTGTTCGGTAAAATAGTAAGCCACAGTAACGCCAACGCGTCGACCGTCTTTTTCAATTGGGGTATAGGTAACTTTGCCTAAAAGCAATGCATCATTAAAAGATGTTACCTTAGCAACGTTTTCACCGCTTTCAATACCCTTAGCAGCATTCTGAAAACCAATCTGAATTGGTGATTGGGTAAAATCGTCTCTTGACATAGGAAGACCGAATTCATTGAGCTCGGGTTCTTTTTTAGGTGTTGGACAAACTTCCCAAATGTTTTCAGTATCGGTTTCAATAAGATTTACAGCGCCTGTTTCAGCATCGTACTGAAGGGTGTATTTATCGTTTGTGGCGATAACCTCATCCGCAAGCGGCGCGTTTGATATAACGTCTTTGTCAAATCCCTTTTGCGCGGGTTCATAAACAACCCCACCGCCACAGGCGGTAAGACTTGCAAGGAGGAACAGACAAAGGAATATACTTAATATGCGTTTTTTCATAAAATAGTTCCTCCTTTTTAAATAGATAGTATTTCAGTAGCAATGGTAACAAGGAAGCCACCAAACTGCTGAAGAAGAATAACGAGCATTATCATAAGGAATATGATGATTGCTATGCCTGCAACCGAAAGAATTGTTGTCCATATAAACTTGCCCATTGAGTAATCGTGTATCTTGAGCATACCGATAACAAGCATAAATGCAAAATAGATAAATCCGAGTGCTGACAATATGCTTAGGAACGATGCTTCTACAGGCAAGAGTACGTTTGAAAGAATAATATTAATTACGCCTTCAAGAATAAGCGGTAACAAGCTGTAAGAAGTAACTATTAGGATTTCTTTAAGTTTACCCTTACCGCCAAGCAAAGTACAAACAAGCCAGTTAGATATAATCCATAAAACAACAAGACCTACAGAACGTATCAAAACTATAATACTATTGAAGTTTGCAGGATCATAATTGGTGAATAAGAAACCGCCTGCAATGGTCTTTAGAACAGTTACTACATAGTAAAGCACTATAAGCAACAGCGATAGCGGTACAGAACCAAGACCCTTCTCTTTAATGTCGGTAAAGTTGTTGGACGGATGAATCATTGTTGTTAGCATAAGATTTAAAGACTTATTTTTAATAAGAACAACCTTTTTCTTATTGGTAACAAACATAAATGCAATAGCGCCAAGAATAACGACAACAAGCACAGCAAATATCCAAGCAAAATTATCGCTTATGAAATTGGTACGAACGTATTCAAAAGCAACGCCGTATGTCTTTTTATCATAGCCGAGTTTTGCATAATGAAGAGCCATATCATAGTTTTTTTCTTCAAGGTAGGCATTTGCAATACCACTGTATGCAACCTGACAGTTAGCATCCTGTGATAAAACTTCTTCCCATCCTGCTTTTACCTGATCATAATGACCTTCTTTAGTTAAATAGTCAAGTTTTTTAACATTTTTACCAAACTCATTAATCTTAAATTCGGTTATATTACCTGAACTCGCATCAGCTATAAGCACCTTTTCGCCATCATTTTTCAAAACCATAGCGCAAGCCTCGGTAAAGGTACCCTTTTGTGTTGCTTTACCAATACCGCCGCCAAAGGTGGTAATCATATTGGAATCGGGGTCAAACAAAAATACCTTGTCATACATTGACTCAAGAGCGTATATAAAACCGTTTTTGTCAACCTCTATGTCACAAAGGTCTTGTTTGCTCAAGGTTGGAGCAGGATTGTATATTGACCAAGCGATTTCTTCATCTCGATAGTTTGCATCGCCATCAAGAAGGTTTTTAGCAAAGCCGGGGCTTAGACGTCTTATCTGGCCCTTGCTGTTTGCGGTGTAGTTTGAAAGCCATGGGTTACATGTGTAAACAAAGCCTTCATCATCAACAGTAATATCAACAAACGGATCTGCAAATTCTTTAATTTTATTTGCATGTTTTTCGGGGTTAGGGAACAAACGATTTGAAATGTTTGTAAGAACCGAAGCAACCGTTGTTTTTACTGTGTTAGCGCCATAAAAACCTAAGAACTCTCTTTCAGGTGAGTAAAGCAACGCACCATATCGAGAAGTAGAACACAACACGTACATAAATCCGTTGTTGTCACGTGCTATTCTGGTAGGTTCAAATAGAAAGTCATCAGGGATAAGGTTTGCCTTATCTGATGTTGGTTTTTCAATTGTATCAAGCAACTTGCCTTCCGAGTCGATAATTAAAATGTTTCCGCCAGTGGTGTTGCAAACATACAATTTACCATCGTTAAAATAGATGCCTTTGGCACCTTCGTAAGAGATTGTCTCATCAATAAGACCAATTTCTCTTACAAGGTTATAATTATTATCTAAAACCACAATACGTGAATTAGAATCGAGTATATAAAGATTGTTTTTGTTGTCTCTGCACATGCTTGTGATGCCAGTCAAGCGTGCGATACCAAGTGTTGTAACGTCGATAACTTCACCAACGTCATACATAGGTTTGCTGTAAACTGCTTTTCTTTTTGTACCAATGTTTTTCCAATAAGTATAGGAATCATTTGCCGTAGTAGCAGAAACAGCCGAAACAGCACCTGCAGCCAGAACTATAGCTAAAATCACAGCAAAAAGACGACTTAATGCTTTTTTCACTGTTCTCATCTCCTTATGTAATATTTGAATGCTTATTCCTTAATACCTGCGCTGCTCATTGATTCAGCAACACTGCTTTGTGAAACAAGGAACACCAGTATAGGAGGTATCATCATAATAACCGTAACCGCCATTGCGGAACCCGAACGGGCCACACCGCCGGCAGTAATCTGGGTTACTACCTGAGGCAAAATCTTTAACTGTTCAGAAAAGATTTTACCGGAAGGAACTGCAGACCAAATATCACGGAAGGTAAAGAGCAATAGGGTCAACCAAATAGGTTTAATAGTTGGCATTACAATTGACCAGAAAACCTTAAATTGATTTGCGCCGTCAATTTTTGCCGCCTCAAGCAGCGCATCGGGCACATAGCCTTCTATATACTGTTTACCAAGGAATACACCCATTGTTGATGCCATAGGTGGCAGTATGTATATCCAATAGGTATCGATAAGACCTAGTTTTGAGAAAATCAAATACTGTGGAACCGCCAAAGTATATGCGTTAAACATAAGAGCGAACTGAACGGTCCAGAATATTGCGTTACGACCTTTAAATGTGCCTTTTGAAATTGAGTAAGCAGCCATAAGTGCTACGTAGATATATATAAATGTAGTGAAGAATGAAATTACAACACTGTTAAACACGTATCTTGATAGCGGAACTTTAAGACTTGCCATAAGGTCAGGCAATATTGTGTAGTTGCCTATTGTAGGACGATGAACCAAAAATCTTGGTGGGAAGATAAGAAGTTCGTCGAGAGGCTTAAACGAGGTACTAACGCAGTAGATAAGTGGTAACATTGAGAAAAGACCACCCAAAACCAAGAACAACACCAATGTAATATTACCTGCTGTTGAACGGGTATAGCGCTTGACTGCAGACTTTTTACCACGTTTATCTTGAAAATATCTTTTAATTCTTTCAAATATGTTCATCTACAGTCACCTCATTTCTCAAATAATTTAAGTACTTTACCAACAAGCAATCTTGCCGCTACCATCATAATAAATAGCACAACCGACATTGCGCATGCATAACCCAGTTCATAACGAACTGTTGCCATATCGGTCATAAGCGATACTATGGTATCAACCGCATTACCTTTACTTGGGTAACCTGCAAGTTCAATCATAATTACACTTGCGCTAAATGAACTCTGAATCTGCATAACCGCGCTAAACAAAAGCATTGGCTGCATTGCAGGAAGAGTGATATAACGGAGTTCTTGCCAACGGTTTCTGATACCGTCGATTGCGCCCGCTTCATACATATCACGGCTTACGTTCTGCAAACCGGAAATGTTTGAAAGGAAGGATACGCCCATACTCTGCCACAATTGAACTATGATTACAATTGTCATAAGGTAGCTTTCGGTTTTAAGCCACTGAATTGGGTCAGTGATAATACCAAATGAAAGTAAGAAACTATTGATATAACCGTAGCTGTCACCACTAAATGCTACCTTCCAAATGAAGTATGCGTTACCAACCAATGACGGCGCATAAAACATAAATGAAAGTACAGCACGTGTTTTAGGCTCAAACTCGTTTACAAACCAAGCAAGTACAAACGAAAGCAAGAAGCCTAAAGGACCTGCGATAATAGCAAAGATAAGTGTGTTTCTTACAGTAACACTAAATGTTGCGTCCTCAACTATCATTCGACGATAGTTATCAAGCCAAACAAACTTTGGATTTGCTATCATATCATAAGAAGTAAAACTCAAAGCGATTGATGAGAAAATAGGTATGATAGTAAAAACAAAGAAGAAAATCAAGAAAGGAGCAAGCATTATAACCATTGGAATATGCTCGGTTACAAGTTTATCACGTGAAAAACTACTGAGTTTTTTAGATGCAGCAGGCATTGCTGCAACAGAACTGTTTTTTGACATATGCTTTTCTCCCCTCTCTTAACTATTTGTATTAATTACGTGGTCGTATTCTTTAATCTTACGAGTAATTTCTTTATCTGCAGACATCGACCATTTTGTAACTGCGTCTTTAACTCTTGCTTCATCTTCAAGCACTGCCCAGAATGCCTGGTCGATAGAACGTGTTACGTCATATGAACCCGGAACTTCCTGAACTTCTTTAATCTGCTCCCACTGTTTATTAAGGATTACAAGGTCATCCTTATCCCAAGCAAGATTATTAAATGCCTCTACGTTTGATACGGCATTACGGCCAACCATACCGAGAATTGACTGCAAGTTGTTGTTGTATCTTGTCTGGGTGTCGGCACTGGTCCACCACTTAAGGAACAACCAAGCCTGTTCTTTCTTATCAGATTTTTCAATGATTGAGCAACCTGTACCTGAACCTGCAACGGTGCGGTTAATTTTACCGTTTTCATTTTCAGTGCCGGGAACCATTGCTACACCCCATCTGCCGCGGATTTCAGGAGCGGTAGAATAAAGTGTCATATATGTGCTGTATGGAGCAATACCCAAAGGCATTACACCAACACGCAAACGGTTGTAGAAGTCAGCTTCTTTAAGGAAACCGTTTTCAAGATAGAAATCGGTCCACTGTTCAAACACCTTTAATGCTTCCTTACTGTTAATTGCAGTAGCTGTGCCATCCTTATTATAGATAGACAGATTGTGCTGCCACATAAGTGTTGGGTAAAGGTGAAGGTTACCAATACCTGCGTTAACGGTGGTTGAAGTTGTGATTTGGGTAAATGGAACATAAACGTTCATGTTATCACGCTGAATAACGGTAGAACAATATAAATATTCATCCCAAGTCTTAGGAACATCAAGACCAAGTCTTTCTAAGATGTCTTTGCGGTAGAACATAAGCATAAAGTTTTGTGTATCGGGTAATGCGTATGTTTTACCTGCGTATGTATAAGGAGCTACCGCGCCTGTTTCTAAGTTAGAACCGTCTTGGAAGCGACCAATAACATCCTTAAAATCAGGGAACTTTGAAAGGTCTGCCAACGCGCCGCGAATACCCAAGTTAACAGGTTCGGTACGCGCCATCTGAAGAGACATATCAGGATAGTTACCTGCCAAAATACCGTTGATGAGTGAAGCGTTAACTATTTCAACCTGAACGTTTACAGGCTCTTTAACACCGTCGCCATCGCCATCATACCAATAATCTTTATTTTGTGTAAATGTACCCTGAATAAGTGAGTTAAGAACAGCTGCCTGATCCTGACCCCAGTTTACCCAAAGACGAATTGTGTTAGCATCGCTAGCGCCCTCGCCTGTGAGTGAGTAGTCACTGGTAAATGATGAGATAAGAGCAAGAGTACCATAATATAAGCTCTCAAATATATTTGCATTGAGGTTATTATATTTCTGGCCTGCCGGTACCAACTGAATCTGGTCGATTGACAGTGGCATCTTGATCATATCATAAAGCCATGAACTAAGTGAAGTGTAGTTTGAATAATACTCACTAACATACTGCTGAGCGATATATGGGCTCTTGAGCATGTTGTCTACCACACGCTTCATATTATCAATAGAAGCAACCGCTTGTGAAGCTTTACCGGTACCGTTAGTCATATCTGTTGACAACTGTCCAAGTTTATTGCTTACATCGGTAAGTGTTTCGATAAATCCCGGAATTTGCTTATCAAGCTCATAGTCACGGTTAAGGTCGGGTGATTCACTGGTAATCATAACAATCTCAATATACTTGTCACCAATGGTGTCAACAAGTTCTTTGAGGGTGTCGAAGTAAACAGACATATCAGCAACTGTTACTTCCATTGAAATGGTGTGCGGACCTTTATCAAGGTATATGTAGTATGGATTTTTCTTATCATCGGCAAAAGTGTAGTGCTTCCAGCTTGTGCCGTATGGGAAAGAAATTTTCTTAGCTTCTTCAAATGGTGTTTTGCCATCAACCTTAAGCCAACGATAACTGTTACCGTTAACGAGGTCACTCTGTTTGTAACGGAGGTTAATATAGTAATAACCCGCTTCCTTAACATCAAATGACCAGGTAAGGCTGTTGCCGGTTGACTGCCAGGATGTACTACCAATGTAGTTTATCTTGGTGTGATATGGATCGCTTGAGGTAGAATCCCAAGAAGACATACCTGCATCACTATTGTTTGCTTTTGGAATAATAGAGCTTGAAGTTTTAACATCAGCATTTTCACCTTCGATGGAGATAACATCAGCATCAAGGTCTTTTACCTGATATGAAGCTGAAACATCAGCATAGCTCTTTACAGTTTCCGGAGCAACAAAAGCAATTTCTTTAATTTCTAAAGACTGTTCTGGCTCTACCAATGTTATTGTATGAGTGCCCTCTGTAAGTTCAAATTCAAACGGATCGATTACAGCGCTCTCATAGTCACGAACAATTGTTGTAACAAAGCCTTCAATCTCTTCCTGCTCGTGTGCATATTCGTTGCCCTGAGCATCGGTACGCGGTTCTTCAACATCAGGTGTTTTCAAATCGGTGTCTTTGTTTTTCCACAATCTTGAAAGGACAACCTCATCAGAACCGTCAAACAAATACTTACCATCAATTTTAACGCCTGTTATAACATCAACGCCACTAAGGTGTTTGCCTTTAGCGTCTCTTGTTTCCCAAACAAATTTGAGATTATAAAGCGCAGTTTTGGGAACATCAAATGTCCAGGTGACATTTCCGTCTCCCACATTCCAAAAAATTGAGTTTTCTTTGGCGGTAACATCAGCACCGTCGGCTGCAAATTCAGTAACAGGAACCTTTACTTCGGCATCAGCCTTGTTGGTTACTGTTTTTGAAGCTGTGTACTTAGCATAACTCTGTAAATCAGCAACTGTATCTTCGACAGGCTGTGTCTGAGTAGCCGGAGTTTCTACGTTTGGAGCTTCATCTGCAAATGCAGTGGTTATTTGCAAGGAAATTCCTGAAAATAAAATAGATACTGCCAAAAGCACTGACAAATATCTAACGATTTTCTTGCTCATAACATTCATCCTTTCTGTTTTTTAGATTTTTACAATTACCTTTTCGAATCACCTAAAAACCAACCGAATTTATGTGTAAAAACAGTAAATTTTTAAGCATTTTCAAAAAACATTTTCTGCAATGGGTAAAATTACCCACAATTGCATATAAATGTGATTATATTATATAATAATTTATACACTTTGTCAATAATATATATATATAATTTGCACATAAAAATTGCGTTTTTTGTGCTAAAACGAATAAAAAAGTATTTTATTTGTTAAATATATTATCAAAAAACTGACCATTTTGTACAAAAAGCAAAAAAACGGTGGAAATTTACAAAATATCGCCTCATTTTTATATGTTATTTTGCACAAAAAGAAAAAAGCCTAAGGAAAAAACCTTAGGCTTTAAACTTATAAGAAACTAAAGATTAAATTAGTCGTTAATCTTTGTAACAACGCCTGAACCAACGGTACGGCCGCCTTCACGGATAGCGAAGCGGAGACCTTCTTCAATAGCGATAGGAGTGATGAGTTCAACATCCATCTCTACGTTATCGCCAGGCATACACATTTCTGTGCCTGCAGGAAGAGCTACAACACCGGTAACGTCAGTTGTTCTGAAATAGAACTGAGGACGATAGTTGTTGAAGAAAGGAGTATGACGACCGCCTTCTTCTTTGTTCAAAACGTAAACCTGACCATGGAATTTGGTGTGTGGGTTGATTGAGCCTGGTTTGCAAAGAACCTGACCACGTTCAACTTCTTCACGACCTACGCCACGGAGAAGTGCGCCAACGTTATCGCCAGCTTCACAGTAATCAAGAGTTTTACGGAACATTTCCATTGAAGTAACAACAGTCTTAGCGCGTTCTTCGGTAAGACCGATAATTTCAACTTCATCACCTGCATTAAGCTGACCACGCTCAACACGACCTGTAACAACGGTACCACGACCTGAAATGGTCATAACGTCTTCAACAGGCATAAGGAATGGCATGTCTGCCTTACGATCAGGAGTAGGAATGTAGCTGTCAACAGCATCCATAAGTTCAGCAATAGGAGCATAGACAGGATCTGAAGGATCAGTAGAAGCTGAATCGAGAGCCTGGAAAGCAGAACCCTTGATGATTGGAGTATCATCGCCAGGGAATTCATACTTGTCAAGAGTCTCACGGATTTCCATTTCAACGAGTTCGAGAAGCTCTTCATCGTCAACAAGGTCAGTCTTGTTCATGAATACAACGATGTAAGGAACGCCAACCTGACGAGCGAGAAGGATGTGCTCACGGGTCTGGGGCATAGGACCATCAGCAGCAGAAACAACGAGGATAGCACCGTCCATCTGAGCAGCACCGGTGATCATGTTCTTAACATAGTCAGCGTGTCCTGGGCAGTCAACGTGAGCGTAGTGACGAGCGTCAGTTTCGTACTCAACGTGAGCGGTGTTAATTGTGATACCACGTTCTCTTTCTTCTGGAGCCTTATCGATGTTTGCATAGTCTTCGAAAGAAGCCTGGCCCTTAAGTGAAAGATACTTTGTAATTGCTGCGGTAAGGGTTGTCTTACCATGGTCAACGTGACCGATTGTGCCAATGTTAACATGTGGCTTGTTACGTTCAAATTTTGCCTTTGCCATTTGAATTTCCTCCTAAAAAAGTAAGTTAATTTTTAGATAAATATAGTTTACCAAATAATGCCCCAAATTTCAAGCATTATTTGAAAAGTTTAAAAAAGATTAGTTTTTAGCTCTGTTAGAGATAATCTTTTCAGCAATGCTCTTAGGAACTTCTTTGTAACCGTCTGGTTCCATTACATACTGACCGCGGCCCTGTGTCTTAGAACGGAGGTCGGTAGCGTAACCGAACATATCACCAAGAGGTACGCGAGCATTGATTTGCTTAAGACCGCTACGGTCTTCGAAGCCCTGAATTTCGCCACGGCGTGAGTTAAGGTCGCCGATAACGTCGCCCATATACTCTTCAGGAACAATAACAGTAACCTTCATAATAGGCTCTAAAAGAACAGGATCAGCTATACGGCAAGCTTCTTTGAATGCCATAGAACCTGCAATCTTAAACGCCATTTCAGAAGAGTCAACTTCGTGGTATGAACCATCGTAAAGTGTTACCTTAACGTCAACTACAGGATAACCTGCAAGCACACCTGCATGAAGTGCGCCCTGAATACCTTGGTCAACAGCAGGAATATATTCCTTAGGAACTGTACCGCCGGTAACAGAGTTAATGAATTCATAGCCCTTACCTGTCTCATTAGGCTCAAGAATGATCTTAACGTGACCGTACTGACCTGAACCACCAGACTGACGCTTGTACTTGGTTTCGTGGTCAATCTTCTTACGAATACTTTCTTTGTAAGCAACCTGAGGAGCACCAACGTTTGCTTCTACCTTAAATTCACGGAGAAGACGGTCAACGATGATTTCGAGGTGCAACTCACCCATACCAGCGATAATTGTCTGACCGGTTTCCTCATCAGTGTAGCACTTAAAGGTAGGATCTTCTTCTGCAAGTTTTGCAAGAGCGATACCCATCTTTTCCTGACCAGCCTTGGTCTTAGGTTCGATAGCAACACGGATAACAGGTTCCGGGAAGTT
Organism: Clostridia bacterium; assembly: GCA_017516965.1. GTDB lineage: Bacteria > Bacillota > Clostridia > Oscillospirales > Acutalibacteraceae > UBA737. Next base: position 40,379 of record JAFXAP010000003.1, on the reverse strand, counting down.
CATTGATTCAAGAATTACAGGATGCTTTTCATCACAAAGGGTGTCACCAGTTGTGGTGTTCTTAAGACCAACAGCCGCTGCAATGTCACCTGCATAGCAGGTTTCAAGGTCTTCACGGTGGTTAGCGTGCATCTGCAAAATACGTCCCATTCTTTCACGGTTCTGCTTAACCGAGTTGTAAACGCCAGCGCCTGCATCAACAGTACCGGAGTAAACGCGGAAATAGCAAATCTTACCAACAAATGGGTCGGTAGCAATTTTGAAAGCCAATGCTGCAAAAGGCTCTGAATCAGAAGAAACTCTTTGTTCTTCTTCGTCAGTATCAGGATTAACACCCTTAATAGCTTCTACGTCGGTAGGAGCAGGCATATAATCAACAATAGCATCAAGAAGTGGCTGTACACCCTTGTTGCGATAAGAAGTACCGCAGCAAATAGGCACCATTTCATTATCAATGGTAGCTTTACGGATAATAGCCTTCATCTGTTCTACTGTTGGCTCTTCACCTTCAAAGTATTTTTCCATCAACTCTTCGTCCATTTCAACAATAGACTCGATAAGAGCTGTACGATACTTTTCAGCAAGTTCTTTCATATCTTCGGGGATGGGCTCACGGCGAACATCCTTACCGAGATCGTCATAATAAACTTCGGCCTCGTTACGAACAAGGTCGATGATACCCTTAAAGGTATCTTCACTACCGATAGGAAGCTGAATCGGAACTGCATTGCAGTTGAAACGCTCTTTAACCATATCAAGTACGTGATAGAAGTCAGCACCCATAATGTCCATCTTGTTTACATAGATCATACGGGGTACCTTGTATTCGTCAGCCTGATGCCAAACGGTTTCAGACTGAGGTTCAACACCGCCCTTAGCGCAAAGTACGGTTACAGAACCGTCAAGTACGCGAAGTGAACGCTGAACTTCAACTGTAAAGTCAACGTGTCCAGGAGTGTCGATGATATTGATACGATGGTCATTCCAGAAACATGTGGTAGCAGCAGAAGTGATGGTAATACCACGCTCCTGCTCCTGTGCCATCCAGTCCATGGTTGCGCCGCCATCATGAGTTTCACCCATCTTACGGTTTACACCGGTGTAGAAAAGGATACGCTCGGTGGTGGTTGTTTTACCAGCGTCGATATGAGCCATGATACCAATATTTCTTGTCATTTCAAGAGATACTTTTCTTGGCATTTTTAACCTCCATCCGCGTGTATTACGCGGTTTTTAACAAATTACCATCTGTAATGAGCAAAAGCCTTGTTTGCTTCTGCTGTTCTGTGCATTTCTTCACGTCTTTTAACAGCATTACCTAAGCCGTTAGTAGCATCGATAATTTCTGATGCAAGACGCTCTTTCATTGTGCGCTCTGAACGCTGACGGCTGAACATTGTGAGCCATCTAAGCGCTAAAGTCTGCTTTCTTTCAGGACGAACCTCAAACGGTACTTGATATGTTGCACCGCCCTTACGTACTGCTTTACATTCGAGCTGTGGCATAATGTTTTCCATAGCAGCATCAAATACTTCAAGCGGGTCCTTACCTGTTTTTTCACTGATGATGTCAAAAGCACCGTAAACTATCTTCTGAGCTACACCCTTCTTACCATCAAGCATAATGTTGTTGATAAGGCGAGTAACCTTTTTAGAATTGTAGATAGGATCTGGCAATACATCACGTTTTGCAATAAAGCCTCTTCTTGGCATTGTACTTCCCTCCTTCATAGGAATGATATCATAGGTACTCGAGTTGACAAATTCCCGTTAACACCAAACAGGGCTTTTTATTATTATATAAAGCCTGCCGGTTTATCAGCAGAGATTGTCTATTCTCTAAAAAAATTATTTTGCACCTGCTTTAGGACGCTTTGCGCCATACTTAGAACGACTCTGCATTCTGTTAGCTACACCCTGTGTATCAAGTGTACCTCTGATGATGTGGTAACGCACACCAGGAAGGTCCTTAACACGTCCGCCACGAATAAGAACAACAGAGTGTTCCTGCAAGTTGTGACCGACACCGGGAATGTAAGCCGAAACTTCGATGCCGTTTGAAAGACGTACTCTGGCAATTTTACGAAGAGCAGAGTTAGGCTTTTTAGGTGTAGAAGTCTTAACAGCTGTGCATACGCCGCGCTTCTGGGGTGAATCGTTGTCGGTAAGGTTGCGCTTCATAGAGTTATAACCCTTTAAGAGTGCAGGAGCCTTAGCCTTCTTTTCAACGGTTTCACGACCGCTACGAACTAATTGGTTAAAGGTAGGCACTTTTCACTATCTCCTTTCTTTAAAAAATAGACAGCACGAAACTACGCACAGTTTCGCACGCTATCATATAATAACACTAACACCCTTATTTGTCAACAGTTTTTTTCTAACAAATAAGGGTGTGTTTTTATTGTATTTTTTTATTCTTTTTTATGTTTTCAACAGTAAGGGTTATTGCCCATATAATACAGGCGCCTGCCGCTATAGACAAAGCGTATTGAAGTGTAATGTTGGCATAAGACTTAGCCTCTGCCCAGTTGCGTATTACTGCATTGCTACAGGTATAGTATAACGCTCTTCCCGGAATAAGCGGTATAACCGATGTTATAAAGAAAAGTGTGGCAGGCGCTTTTTTTAACCGCGCCATAATTTCGCTGTAAAGCGCAGAAGATGCCGACGCTAAAAGCCCTGCAAAAAATATTGTGTTCCACCAGTGCATACCAAGCAGGTAAAGTCCCCAGTTAAGCAGTCCGCCAAATGCTGCCGCTATAAGATATTGTTTTTTAAGACCAAACAACAGTGCAAACCCAAGTGAGCCTAACATACCGGTTATAAGCTGAGTAATAATTTCGGTCATATTGCAATACCCCCTACAATAAGGATTGCTAACATAAAGCCAACAGCAAGACCCGCCGCCCAAAGCAGACTTTCTATAAGTCGCATAAATCCTGATATAGTGTCCCCTACCAAAATATCACGCATAGAATTGGTAAAAGCAATACCGGGTATGAGCAACATTATAACACCTATTATAACCATATCGGCATTTACTATTGGTATAAATTTTGTCAAAAGGCAAATCGATATGCCCACAACGAAAGAACATACAATATTAAATATTATATTATTAGGGAAAAATTTTGAAAATTTTCTTTGAAAGAAACATACCAGCAATGCAAACATTGCCGCAACAATACCATCGACAATATTTCCACCAAAAAACACTGCAAATGCGCCTGCTGCCAAGGCAGAGCCTAAATAAAACTTCCACAAATTTGTAGGCTGTTTGCAGTTTTTAATTTCAGTTTCAAGTTGCTCTACAGGCAGTGGTTCTTCACAACACTTACGGCTAAGCGCGTTAAGCCCCTCAAGTCGCCATAACTTGTTACTGCCAGGACTTTCTACGCGACGGCTTTCGGTTATGAGGTTTCCGTCACCAAATTTCATAGTAACTATAATACTTGCGGTAATTACCATAACATTAGTTTCCGTAGCACCGTATGCCTTGCCCATAAGCGACAGCGTGTTTTCCACTCGGCGAACCTCACCACCCGAGCACATCATCATCTCACCCATATCAAGCAATAAATGTAAAAGCTTGTATTCTTCTGCTTTTGTAAGTGTCATAATCTCACCAACCTTTGCCGCTAAACAATTTAACATATATTTATATTAAATTCAAGCAAAAAATAAAGCACCCGAAAATTCGGGTGCTTTAAAATGTTAATTAATACATTCCGCCTCCGGCTGCGGCTGCAGCAGCTGCTGCGGCATTTGCTGCGGCTACGTCCTCGGGTTTATCGGCAACAAGGCTCTCGGTTGTGAGCACCATTGCGGCAACACTTGCTGCATTCTCAAGTGCCGAACGGGTAACCTTGGTAGGATCAACAATACCTGCGTCAATCATATCGGTATAGCTTTCATTATAAGCGTCAAAGCCGTAGTTAACCTTACCGCTAGATAAAATCTTATCAATTATAACAGAACCTTCAATGCCTGCGTTATAGGCAATCTGACGGATAGGTGCTTCCAAAGACTTAAGAACAATGTTAACACCTGTCTTTTCATCGCCTTCGGTTTTAATTGCAAGTTCAGCTACCGCAGGAATAGCGTTAAGCAAAGCTACGCCGCCACCTGCTACGATACCTTCTTCAACTGCTGCCTTAGTAGCTGCAAGAGCATCTTCTATGCGAAGCTTTTTGTCCTTCATTTCAATCTCGGTTGCGGCGCCAACCTTGATTACTGCAACACCGCCTGCAAGTTTAGCAAGGCGTTCCTGCAATTTTTCGCGGTCAAATTCGCTGGTTGTAACTGCAATTTCGTTTCTTATCTGAGCCACGCGGTCTTTAATAGCGGTCTTATCACCTGCGCCGTCAACGATAACGGTGTTTTCTTTTGTAACCTTAACCTGACGTGCGCGACCAAGCTGCATTACGCTTGCGTCTTTAAGTTCAAGACCCAACTCTTCGGTAATAACCTCGCCGCCTGTAAGAATAGCGATATCGCGAAGCATTTCTTTACGTCTGTCACCAAAGCCCGGAGCCTTTACTGCAACGCAGGTAAATGTGCCGCGAAGTTTGTTAACAATAAGTGTTGAGAGCGCTTCACCCTCAATGTCTTCTGCTACGATTACAAGCTTTTTGCCCGACTGAACAATCTGCTCAAGAAGTGGTAAAATCTCTTGAATGTTAGAAATCTTTTTATCGGTAATAAGAATATACGCGTCATCAATAACCGCTTCCATCTTATCGGTATCGGTTACCATATAAGGTGTGATATAACCACGGTCAAACTGCATACCCTCTACAACCTCTGAATAAGTTTCAGCAGTTTTTGATTCTTCAACAGTAATAACACCGTCAGCAGAAACCTTTTCCATAGCCTCGGCTATAAGTGAGCCAATTTGAGCGTCACCCGATGAAACGGTAGCAACACGGGCGATATCATCTGTGCCTGATACCTTCTTAGAATTATTTATAATAGAAGCGATAGCTGTATCAACAGCATTTTTAATGCCTTTTTTAACTACCATTGGATTAGCACCAGCGGCTACGTTTTTCATACCCTCGTTAATAAGTGCCTGAGCCAAAACTGTAGCGGTTGTAGTACCGTCGCCTGCGGCATCGTTAGTTTTTACCGATACTTCCTTTACAAGCTGAGCACCCATATTTTCAAAAGCGTCTTCAAGTTCAATTTCTTTAGCGATGGTTACACCGTCATTTGTAATAAGCGGTGAGCCATATTTTTTATCAAGAACAACGTTTCTGCCCTTAGGACCCAAAGTTACTTTAACAGCGTTTGCAAGCTTATCAACACCTGTTTGCAAAGACTTGCGCGCCTCTTCACCAAAAATAATATTTTTTGCCATAATATAAAATCTCCTTACTATAGTGTGACATAATTTGCAGGCGTGACAGGTTTAGTTCCCATCACTCTACTATTGCAAGAATATCAGAAAGATGAAGAACGGTATATTCTTCATTATCTACCTTAATATCTGTGCCGGCATATTTAGCGGCGATAACTTTGTCACCCGGTTTTACGGTCATTGCTATCTCTTTACCGTCTACCATTCCACCTGGGCCTACTGCCACTACCTCGGCAATCTGAGGTTTTTCTTTAGAAGCGGATGTAAGAACAATGCCGCTTTTGGTTGTTTCTTCTGCTGCTGTTGCTCTTATTACAACATTATCAGCCAAAGGTTTAATTGTCATAATAAAAATCTCCTTTTTACTGCGTTGCAGTTGTTTTACAATTACCTATTATAACCAATAAAAAACAAAAGTCAAGTAAAGTCAAAAACATTTAAAGTTTTATTAACAGTTTATTTGCAATCCCCCTAGGAATTACGAATTTCACGGCTTTTTTTACAAGTTCAAATTTCATAGATTTGGTTTCAATTATTTCACCATCAAGATTTACCGGTATTGGCTTGTCGGACCAAAATTCCATACTTTCGCAATTTTTGAGCGTACAGCAATCAAGTTTTTTATGTTCGCCTCTTTTATAAATGCCTAAAAACTTAAGTATTTTTAGTTTTGAAATGTTATCTACCAAAGTGAAATCAAGTTTGTTGTCATACGGAATTGCCTCAGGAGCGCCTTTAAAGCCACCACCATAATATGGCGCATTGGCAACAACGGCAAAAAGACAGGTTTTACGCTTGGGCGCTTCACCGTTTACCGATATATCGGCAGTAATTCCAAGCTTGCCCAAAAAGGTTTTGACAATAGCAAGGTTATAAGCAAGTGAGCCCGATACAAGTGGCCATTTTTTAAATAAAGACATATCGCGAGCTACAATTGCATCCATACCCACCGAACAACCGTTAAGGCAGTAATTGTCCCCCGCCTTAATCAAATCCATTTCTACAGTCTCGCCATCAAGTTGCTCATCGATATCTAAAAAGTTATCGCGACTTTCAAAAAACTTTAAAAAGTCGTTTGCCGAACCGCAAGGTATAACTCCAAGTTCTACATTGCTGTGACCCACAATGCCGTTTAGCACCTCAAAAACTGTTCCTTCGCCTCCACAGGCAAACATACGGATTTTGTCCCCTGTTTCTGCTTCGCGTTTAGCCGACCGTTTTGCATCGTCTTGCGCTTTTGTTATATGTATTTTGAAGTTTTCCGATTTTTCGGAAAAGTGTTTTTTTATAGAATCAATTATACCTCGTTGTTCTTTGCCTTTACCCGCGGTCGGATTTACATAGAAAACATATCTCATATATTATATTCCTTTATTTGTTTTTAAAATACATAAATAACTGACATTTTATCATACCGTTATATAACTTGCGACGTTTGTCAGCCACCCCACCAAAATATTTTTCAAACTCGTCGTGAGGGCTTATTACAAAATACTTTTTACCGGGTGTTTTGTCAAATTGTTCGCCCATTATTTTGTAAAGTTTTTCAGCCTCGCGTACATCAAGCAAACGTTCACCATAAGGTGGGTTGGTAATTACCAGTAAACGCTCGTCCGGGGTTTTAAAATCGCGTATATCGGCTACCGCCGCCTTAACGTATTTTTCAACGCCTGCTTTTTTTGCATTAGCGAGTGTGAGTTCTACACAAGCGGGGTCAATATCATAACCCTGTGCTTTAAAATCTACATTTTTAATTATTAAATCCTGCGCGCGCATACGTTCTTGTTGCCAGGCAGTTTTTGGAATAGAGCCAAAGCGCTCCGCTGCAAAAAAACGGCGAAGACCGGGAGCTGTTTTGGTAGCCATCAGAGCCGATTCTATAAGCAGTGTACCACTGCCGCAAAACGGGTCATAGATATGTGTATCGGGGAAAATACGCGCAAGGTCACACATAGCTGCGCCCAAGGTTTCTTTAAGTGGCGCGTCATTAGAGTTGCGACGATAACCACGTTTGTGAAGTCCTTCACCCGAGGTATCTATTGTAACCGTCACGTTATCTTTAATTATTGTAAAGCGGATTTTAAATTCTGCGCCTGTCTCTTTAAACCACTTAATGCCATATTTATCAGAAAGCCTGTCAACAATTGCCTTTTTTATAATAGACTGACAATCAGGGATGCTAAAAAGCGCTGAATTAATGCTTGAACCGTTACTTACAGGAAAAGCATCATCACGACCAATAAACTGCTCCCAAGGGAGTGCCTTTACACCGTCAAAAAGTTCGGTAAATGTGGTGGCGTGAAACTGACCCATATTTATAAGTATGCGTTCAGCAAAACGCGAATTGATGTTTGCGCGGGCAAGCATATTAAAATCGCCCTCAAGCAAGACTCTGCCATTTTCCGCTGTAACCGACTCAAATCCCATTCGTCTGAATTCGTCAGCAGCGATACTCTCTACCCCAAAAAGACAAGGGGCAATCATTTTAATATTTTCCATAACTTTATATCTCCATAGTTGCGTGACGAGTCACGTGGCAACCAATGTTTACAGCAACCGGCAGTCCTGCTATATGAGTAGGCGCGGTTTCTATATTTACTGCAAACGCTGTTGTTATGCCGCCAAAGCCCTGAGGGCCTATGTCTAATTTGTTTATTTGGTCAAGTATTTCTTTTTCAAGCTGGGCATAAAAAGGATTTTCATTTCTTTGCTCAATACTACGACAAAGGGCTTTTTTTGAAAGGTATGCGCACTGTTCAAAATCACCGCCAATGCCAACACCCACAACCATTGGAGGACAGGGATTGTTAGAAGCGGCTTTAACAATACTGAGCACTGCATCAATAACACCCTGCCTGCCGTGAGAAGGTGTAAGCATTTTTATTCCGCTCATATTTTCACTGCCAAACCCTTTTGGAGCCACGGTAATCTCAATCTTATCGCCAGGCACAATACTGGTATGAATTACTGCTGGCGTATTATCATTTGTGTTTACGCGTTCAAGCGGGTCGCTTACTACCGATTTGCGAAGCAGACCGTTAATATAACCGCGACGCACACCCTCGTTTACAGCATCGGTAAGATTACCTCCTACTATGTGAACATCCTGCCCGATTTGCAAAAACACAACCGCCATACCCGTGTCCTGACAAATGGGTATATCAAACTGTTTTGCCGCTTGTAGATTTTCTTCCAAGTCGCAAAGCACACTCTTGCCCAAAGCACTTGTCTCGCACTTAGCGCAATTGTGCAAACAGTTTTCAATGTCAGCCGGTAATTCCTTATTTGCCTTTATGCACAAGACCTCAATTGTGTTTACAATCTCATTTATGTTTATTTCTCTCATAAAATCACTTCTAAAAACAATAATAACTGTGGCACTCTTCGTAAGAAGCGTGCCACCATATCTGCCTTAATTTATTTATCTAACACCCGAACCGCGCTTTGTACGGTTTGCATCGGGATTTTTACGTTTGAGGTCTGAAAACTTTTCATCGCTTGTTTGTTTAAAGCGATTCATCATTTCCTCAAAACTTGCAGGTTCACTCTTTTTAGGAGTCCAGGTATATGTAGAATCAATTGCCTGCTTAGGTGGCGCGCTTTTTCTTTCACGACGTACAAAATCGTCGACCTTTTTTTCAGGCGGTAAGGCGCGTTTTATGCTAAGTGATATTTTGCCGTCTTCTCCAATGCTTAGCACCTTCATTTTGACAACGTCATCAACCTTTACGTGTTCCTTTATATCATTTACGTAGTTACGCGCAACTTCAGATATATGCACCATACCTGATTTGCCATCCCCTATATCCGCAAAAACACCAAACGATGTTATGGTTGTAATTTTTCCCTCTACAATGTCGCCGACCTTAAAGTCCATAAATTTAAAAAGTCCCCCTAATTACCGGAAATATCGATATATATTTCTTCATCACTATAAACAAAACCCAAACGCTCTCTTGCCGCTTTTTCAATTATAGCCGCGTGAGAATCACTACTGAGCAAAGCCTCACATTCTTCTATTGAAAGTTTTAGTGAATCACGTTGATTTTCTAATTCTTTGAGCTCTGATTGCGCTTGAGCCAACTGATTACCTAAACCCACAAGGGTTGCCACCATATAGACCGCCACACACAAAACAACGAGTCGCAAAATTATACTTTTTTTACGTCTTGGTTTTTGTTTCATCCAATTTATTCTCCACATTTACATTATTTCTTTTAGTATATAACAATTTATGTATATATTGCAAGAGTTTTTTTGCAGTTTTTACTGACATTATTAAAAAGTTTGACGTATTTTGCAAAGATTTTAATACTATTTGTTCTAACTTTTCAAAAGCAGCGTAAAAAACTCTTTTTAACCAGTTACATATTTTTTTTACTTTTTTAAAAATAAAAACGAAAAACATCACTACAAATCTTGATACTACAATACGGAAAACTAAAAAACCCAATATTTCTCCCAGTAGCACATAACTTCTGATTTCACCATTTGTTCTGGAAATTAAAAATATAAACGTTACAAAAGCATAAATTACCCACAACAGCACATCGCTTATAAACACAACCCAACGCGCCCAAACATACACCCTGCGCATAGAACAAATTATGTCATACGTAAAACACCATATTGCGCCCAACAGCAACGACCAGGCGAATGTCAGAATTTGATTGTAAACACTTATCTCCCACATAATCTATCTAAAAAGTCTGGAGAAAAAACCGCCTGAGTTTTTTACGTCTGACATATAAACTACTGCATAAATTTTTCCGTTTGCGACAATATCCCCTGTTACTGTGTTAAAACTTTCAATATGCAAACCTTCACCCTTTACGGTCATTTTACCAAAAACCGTATCAAGCAATATAGTTTCATCATCAAATGATGAAACATCTTTAACACCCGAAATATTTAACTTTTTTCTGCTTTCAATAATAACATTCTGAACTGTATTAATATTTTCTTCCAAAACAAAACACCTCACTTAAAATATATTGGTGAGGTGTTTATCTTATTCTATTATTTTATAAAGGTTTTCAGCATCATCTTTGCGTACAGTTTCAGCCACATTTAAAACCTGAACCTTAACGTTTTTAGAGCCAAACGATATTTCTATAATATCGTTTGCTTTTATATCAAGAGAAGCTCTTGCTACACGGCCGTTAACCGTAACTCTACCCGCATCACAAGCTTCGTTTGCAATAGTGCGACGTTTTATAATGCGTGACACCTTTAAATATTTATCAAGTCTCATAAGTTGTTTTACCTTTTTAAAAAATTACGAGCCGCCAAAACGGCGGCTCATCATTTACTAATGTTATATTAGTTGATAGCGTCTTTAAGAGCTTTACCAGCCTTGAATGCAGGTGCTTTTGAAGCAGCGATCTTAATCTTCTCTTTAGTAAGAGGATTAATACCTTCGCGAGCAGCGCGCTCTTTAACTGAGAATGTACCAAAGCCAACGAGAGCTACCTTGTCGCCTGCCTTAAGAGTATCTGCGATAGCATCGAAAACTGCTGCTACTGCCTTTGCTGCATCTTTGTTAGAAAGTCCTGCCTTTTCTGCAACTGCTGCTACTAATTCTGTTTTGTTCATAATTTGAACCCTCCTGAATATTTTTGTTTTCTTAAAGTGTTTTACACTTGAGTTGCAATCGTTCAAAAAAACATTTCAAACGTCTTTAATAATTATACCTTATCTTTCAAAAAAATCAACTGATTTTAATAGATTTATTAAAAATATGCAAACATTTATGCATAAATTTGTATAATTTTACCAACGTTATCTGATTATTTTAAGTTTTGTAAACAATTTTAGAATCTTATCGCCCTTAGGCAATGTTATTACATCCTCAGCCTCAAAGGTATTTAATAGTATAAGAACTACAAAATATACAACTGCCGCTACGGCAATTTCAAGCACGGTACCTATTCTACCCATAAAGTTTAAATTTAAAATAACGGTAGAAAGTCCGCATGCAAATGCTGATATAAACGGCTTTAAAACATTTTGCCAAAGGTTAGGTTTAACACCCGTATATTTAATTAGTGAAAGTAAATTTGCAGTAAAGATAAACAAGAAACATGCCATTGTTCCCACAGCGGCGCCGCGAATATTGATGGTAGGTATTCCAACCAAAATGAAATTCACCACAACTTTAATTGCAGCACCAATTGCCACATTTCTAAGTGAAATTTTTTCTTTACCAATTGCCTGTAGGATGCTGGTCATTGGTATGGCAAGACCTGCAAAAATTGCGGTGACACCGTAAATACGCAACATTGTTCCGCCTATTTCAACCGATGCCGCAGTATTATAAAGCAAATTCATTATTTCGTTACCCAGCGACAAAAATCCAAAGCCTATAGGCATTGTTATGATGGCTGTAAGCTTAAGTGTTGACTCAACATTTTGCTTCACAGTTTTTAAATCTCTTTTTGTCCAGGCTGATGTTATTACAGGCAAGGCGCTAACACCAAGAATTGAAGTTATCGAAGGTACGAGGTTGTACAATGTAAATGCTTTTCCTCGAACACCGAATAAGAAGTTGGGTATTTGCGCATTAGTAAGCGCCGCCTCACCCGCCTTTGATGCAATGAGATCGCGTTCTGCGATGGAAGCAGAGTACATACTTCTTATGGTATCTGCATGTTCACCCATCATTTGTGTAAGTTGTCCTTTAACAAAAAAAGTATCTGCCAGAGAAGAGAAACTATTTGCCAAAGAAGCCAGTACTACAGGTATAGCAATAGCAATAAGAGCTTTCGCCAACGTTTTGTCACTTTCAGCCGCAGGGGCTGCAGCCAATTCTTCACCAGTAATACCGTCGCCCTTTAATTTATGTCTTAAACTCAAAAAGGCCGCCGAAGCTACTCCGCCCATTACTATACCAAGCATTGCGCCTGCCGCCGACAGTTCATATCTGCCGGTAAGTTTCATAATGATATATGCAAAGCCGTAACCCAATATAAGTTTACCAAGAGCCTCTATAATATCAGATATCGCGGTAGGATACATATTTCTAAGCCCTTCATAATAACCGCGATATGCCGACATAATGCAACAGAAAAACAGTGCCGGCGCAATTGCAAAAATGCTGTAAATCGACTCGCCCGAAGCATCGGTATATTTAACGAACGGAAAACTTAACAGCAACATAATGATAAAACCACTAAGCCCTGTTACCATAAACAGTCTTTTTGCTACTTTAAAGGTTCCTTTTACATCATTATATCTGCCATTTTTGGTGTGTGTTGCCACTATTCTTGATATGGCAATAGGCAATCCCGCCATAGCCAATGTGTAAATTGGAGTAAATAATTGATATGCCGAATCAAAGCATCCAAAACCATCATCGGTCCAAAGTCTTGCTATGGGTATTTTAAATATTGCGCCTATAATTTTAACAAGCATAGTAGAGCACAGAAGTATCATTGCGCCATACTGAAAACTTTGTTGCTTTCTTTTGTTTTGTTGCATTATATACTCACCTCATCACACAAAGCATTGAGAACCTTTAAAAAGATTTGCGAAAGGGTTTGTCCTTCTAAAAGGTTCATTTCATTATAGTTTGAATAGGCGTCGTCCCCCGCGTCATCTGACACGCGACGTAAACTTAAAAACGGTATGTTTGCCATATCGCACACACTGGCTATTGCCGCTGTTTCCATATCACAGGTGGTAGCGTCAAATGTGTCTCGCAAAAAGTCACGATCGGTGGCGCTACATACAAATCTGTCACCACAAACAGCGGTACCGTGTTCACACTTGCCAATTGCTGACTGTGCCGCTTTTAAAAGTAGTTCATCGGCTTCATAGATATATTTTTGCGACGGTTTTTCACAAGGTTTATAACCAATGCCGGTAAGGTCAAAATCGTGCTCTAAAAATTTATCAGGCAACACAATTTCGCCACGGCGCACACGACTTATTCCACCGGAGAGTCCGTAGTTCAAAATATATGTACAACCTATATCAGCAAGATGCGTTGCAGCCGTTGCCGCGTTAACCTTTCCTATGCCGCAGTTTATACATATTACACTTACGTCTTTTATATTAAACTCAATTGCCTTGCGATTAAAGTATTTGTACTCTTTTACAGACAAACAATCAACAGCCTCTACCAAAGGAGCATATTCATCATAGTCGGCAACAACAATGCCTATTTTAACATTCTTCATTTTTTCACCTTGATTTTACATTAGTTGTTCTTATAATTAGAGATTTCTCTGTTTAGCTCTTCAATCTCGGCATTCTTTTTAATTATTCCGTTAACTATTTTTTGCTCATCTTCATTTAACTCAGTGCTATCTTTAATCTTTTCAAAATAAATTTTACCGAGTTCTACATACTCTTTTTCACGATTCTTTTTAATGGTAGAAATATTGAATTTTAACTTTTCTACGCTTACAACCTCGTCGGTTTTTTTACAAGCAATATCAAAAGCCTCTTTTGTTTTAATAATAGCATCTTCTAAAAATCCCATTTTTATACCTCCTGATTACAGTTCAAGATCGCCTATAAATTCACGAATAAGCGAATTTTTTGGAACTAAGTTATTATCAATAGCGTCAAAACGTTCAAGCGCATTTGCGGTTTTAATAAAATAATCATAGCAAGGAGCATTTTTATTAACGGTATTTCGCATTTTGCCAAAACGTTCACGGTAAACACCCAATTCATACGGATGGAAGGTAACGAGCTGAATATCAGCCGTATCTTTAAAACAGTATAGATACTTTCTTTCACCTTCTATCACATTGTTCCAAAGGTGTAGTGTTTCGGTTGCGGTAGCGCCTCTGAATCGATCATCGCGAAGCACTCTGCGAATAAGTCTTATCTGTCGGCTGGATAGCATCTGCACACCGTTATCATCATCGACAGAACGGTTTACGCTTATATATATCTTTAAGATGTTTTCTCTTGGTACCAAATCAGCAATAAGCGGATTCATAGCGTGAAGTCCCTCGACAATTATAATACCGTGATCGCCTATATCTATAGGATTAGCGTTAAGTATTTGATTTTTTGTTTTAAAATCATATTTGGGTAAATTTGCTTTCCCATTTTTGATTATTTGTGTAAAGCAATCCTTAATAAGTGATATATCAAGCGCGTTTACCGATTCTATATCTAAACTACCATCAGGTAGCAAGGGTAGCTTGTCAGTAGGAAGATAAAAGTCGTCAAGAGATACAACCGAAGTAGTCTCACCAAGATTTTCTAATTTGTCCTGTAATATGTGCGCCGTGGTTGTCTTTCCTGAACCTGACGGACCTGCAATTGCGACTATTTTTATGTCATCATTGCTTTCAATTTGTCTGGCTATATCCGTTATATTTTTTATATACTCATCATTGCACATACGAATAAATTCTTTTGGAGTATCTTTTGCGAATTTATTAATCTCATTTAAAGTGTTTATCATAAAACTCACCTATTTCTGTTTTGCGAGACATAATTTCTTTGAACCCGCTGATATATTCATACGGATATTTGTAATTAAATATTCTTTTAATGTTTTTTTGAGTGTTGTCTTTTAATTTGGTAACAGCCGATGCGCCACACGCAAGAATAGTGTGTGTTTCATCCATAATATAAACGTTATAAAGTCCCTCGAAGCCTTTTTTTGCATAGCCCACATTTTCAAGGTTACCAACCGTTTTACTTTGTCTATACATATAGTATGGCAGTATTTCGCTGCTTTGAAGCGCATCACGTGAAAATTCAACCATTTTTGCGGCTTCGCTTTCAAGTTTTATTTGCTCGTGCTGACCGTTTGTATTAAGTGTTGAAGCGCGTTTCATAGAAAGAGCGTGAACGGTTACACTTTCAGGGTCAAGTTTTAAAATTTCATTTAAAGTGTTTTTAAAACTTTCAAAAGTATCACTGGGCAGACCTGCAATAAGATCCATATTTATATTATTAAAGCCCATCTCTCTTGCAAGTTTAAACGCGACAACAGTATCACTTGCAGTATGTTTTCTGCCAATACACTGCAGTACGCTGTCATTCATTGTTTGAGGATTGATACTTATTCGGCTAACGCCATTTTGCTTTAGAACAAGTAATTTGTCATAATCAATGGTATCAGGTCGCCCTGCCTCAACTGTGAATTCTCGCACGGTTGACATATCAAAGTTTTGTCTGATGGCACCAAGCACTCTGTTTAACTGCTGTGCACTAAGCGTAGTAGGTGTTCCCCCACCCATATAAACAGTTTCGAGTTTTAAGTTTAAGTTTTTAGCAATAACCGCAGTTGCTTCAATTTCACGACATAATAGTTCAACGTATTGCGGTATTATATCATGAGCCTTTTCAATTGAATGTGATACAAATGAACAATACGAGCATCTGCTTGGACAAAAAGGAATTGAAATGTAAAGACTAAATGAATTATCGCTTGATAAAGAAACAATTTCTTCTTCGCCTTTTACCGACATTTTGCACAAATCAAGTTTAGATTCATTTACCAAAAACTTAGTTTTAAAAAAGTTTTCGGCGTAATCATTTCCGTATTGATTACAATAACGCGAAAAAAGTTTTGCAGGTCGCACACCTGTAAGTATGCCCCAATCGGGACGATAACCCATAAGTTTTTCAAAGCAGAAAAACAATTGCCGACCAAGTTCGTGTTGAGATTCCTTTCTTGTATCGGTTATGGCTTTATCAATCTTTGATTGTGAGTCAACCGAATTACCCTCAAGCGTCAGTTTTGCATAGGCAATAACATCGTCGTCTTGTTGTAAAAGTTTGCAAACAACGCAATTGTCATCACCGCACTCAGTATGTAATACCTCTATTTTTTCAAAGGGTAAAAAAAGACGTATTAATTTTTCCATTTCATAGTCAAACGTATGACCTATGTTACATAGTTTCATTTTTTACCTCAGATAGAGATTGTATTTTCTTTCGTGACCTATGGTAGTCACTTCTCCGTGACCGGAATAAACCTTTATTTCATCGTCAAAAAGCCACATTATTCTATCAAGCGAATCTTGCATTTGGGTAGCATTTCCACCGGGTAAATCCACACGGCCTACCGTTTCATAAAAAAGCATATCACCGCTAAATAGGCAATCGTTTATCAAATAACACATACCGCCAACTGTATGACCGGGAGTCTCGTAAGCCTTAATGGTAATATCACCTACCGTAAATTCTTCCTCATCCTCAATAACATAGTCAGCATTAAACGGTGGTATAGCGGGAGTAAAACGCCCCGATAAATTAAACGCCCTATCCGAAAGCGCAAACTCCTCATTTTTACCAATAGCTATTTTTACAGCCGTTTCATTTCTTAACTGCAGTGCACCACCTATATGGTCATAATGGGCATGAGTTATAAGAATAAGTCGTGTTTTATCAGTATTTTGTTTTAAAAAATTTGCCACGTTTGTAGTACATTCACCTGGGTCAACAACAATTGCCGCTTTATCGGTAAGAATTCCGTAGCAGTTTGCATATGTAGCAAGATGTCCTTTAAGTAATACTTCTATTTTCATATTTATCCCTTTTTGTTCCAAATGTCCGTATCTAAAATAATTGTAACTGGGCCATCATTAACAAGCGATACCTGCATATCTGCGCCAAACTCGCCCGTTTGCACATTTTTGACACCGTATGATTTAAGCGCAACGCAAAATTCATTATAATAATTCTCTGCAGTTACAGGTTCCATTGCATTAATAAATGATGGACGGTTTCCCTTTTTTGTATCGGCAGCAAGTGTAAACTGAGAAATACATAAAATTTCACCGTTTACATCAAGTATAGATTTGTTCATTTTCCCGTTTTCATCTTCAAAAACACGAAGATTTACGAGTTTGCGCGCAAGTAAATCAATATCTTGCTGAGTATCGCCCTCAACCGCGCAATACAAAACCATATAACCTGTATCGCAACTGCCAACTACTGCGCCGTCTATCTTAACATCGGCATTTTTTACTCTTTGAACTACAGCCTTCATTTACTGACCTACTCTTTCTACACTGAATACGCCTGAGATTTTTTCAATGCGTGTTATTATACTACGCAAATGTTCAACGCTTTCGGCGCTTATTGTAAGATGTATTACGCTGTTACCGCCTTTAAGTTGACGCGCATTAATCTGATGAACAGCAAGACGCATATTATACGCCGTGTTCATAACATCACCTACAAGACCTTCACGGTCGATTGCCGATATTTGTAACGTAGATGTGAAACTTTCACTTTGTACGTTGTCCCAATGAGCGTTTACCCATCGGTCAGGTTCTGCGCAGTTGTGCAAATCCGCTGGAACGTTACTACAATCACATTTGTGTATAGAAACACCGTGTCCTCGAGTTATGAAGCCAATAATATCGTCGCCCGGAAGCGGAGCGCAACATTTTGAAAGTTTTACAAGACAGTTGTCAATTCCCTCGACGATTACGCCCTCTGAAGATGTTTGCTTTCTGGGTGCTAAGGTTTTAATTTCTACCGTTTTCGCAGCATTATTACGCTTAGTATAATCTTCTCTTATACGAGGAAGTATCTTTGAAATAAGAATACCGCCGTAACCTATTGCGGCAAAAAATTCATCTGCATCAGCAAATCGCATCCGACGCGCTAAATCATCAATATATTCTTCATACTCTTTTTCGCTGTAATTGATATTATTTCGGCGAAGTTCACGTTCAAGGTCTTCTCTGCCTTGTTCAATATTTTCGGCGCGTTTTTCACGCTTGAACCAAGAACGTATTTTTGCCTTTGCCGAGTTGGTAACTGCTATATTCATCCAATCACGACTAGGACCGTGGCCTGATTGATTAGTGGTAAGAATTTCTATTACCTCGCCGGTTTTTATTTCGTGATTAATAGGAACAATTTTACCATCGGCTTTAGCGCCAACCATTTTTATACCAACTGCAGAGTGAATAGCAAAAGCAAAGTCAACTACAGTAGAGCCGACGGGAAGGTTTATTACGTCGCCACGTGGTGTTACGGCAAACACATCTTCCTGACTTAAGTCAACCTTAATAGTTCTGACAATCTCAGAAGCATCGCCCGAAACATCTGAAGTTTCAAGCACCTGTCTAATCCAGGCGAGTTGATCCTCCATATATTTATCGGTGCCGGTAATTCCTTCTTTATATTTCCAATGCGCCGCAATACCGAATTCAGCAGTATGGTGCATTTCGAATGTACGAATCTGTATTTCAAAAGGAATACCTTCACGGCTTATAACGGTTGTGTGAAGCGATTGATACATATTAGGTTTAGGTGTAGAAATATAATCCTTAAACCTGTTAGGAATAGGACGGAACATATCGTGCATAATACCCAAAATATTGTAACAGTCAGCCACATTATTTGTAATTACACGAATAGCATAAACATCATATATTTCATCAAAATCACGGTTTTGAACATACATTTTACGGTAAATACCGTGTATGGATTTAACACGTCCCTGAAAAGCCATTTTTACATTAGGCAGTTCTGTTTTAAGACGTGTTTCAATGCGTTTTTCAATATCATCGAGTATCTGAATACGCTGATTCTTTCTCACCTGTAAAAGTTGTTCAATCTCATTATATGCAATCGGGTCAAGGTGCTTAATAGCCAGATCTTCAAGTTCTTCTTTTACCGGCCTGATACCCAAACGATGCGCAATAGGAGCATAAACCTCGAGGGTTTCAAGCGCCTTATCGCGTTGCTTTTGCTCGGTCATAGCACCTAAAGTGCGCATATTATGAAGGCGGTCGGCAAGTTTAATAATAATTACTCGAACATCCTTACCCATAGCAATGAGCATCTTTCTAAGGCTTTCGGCCTGTTGCTGCTCTTTCGAGGTTATCGACAAACGACCTATTTTAGTAACACCGTCAACAAGCAATGCAACGTCATCACCAAAAAGGCGCTTGATTTCATCGACTTCGACATCTGTATCTTCAACAACATCGTGCAAAAGTGCCGCCGCAATAGATTGACTGTCCATACCCAAAGTTACAATTATTTTTGCAACGTTAAACGGATGAATATAATATTCCTCGTTTGTTAGGCGTTTTTGACCAAGGTGATGATCTACACAATAGGTAAACGCCTTTTCAATAAGGGGGATGTCATAACTGCCGCCTTGATTTTCCATACACTTTAAAAGTTCTTCATAATCGCGTTTTGCTGCCTCATTCACCTTGGTTCACCTCCTTATAAAGTTTTTTATATGTTATAGAATTCATTAAATCGTTTTTTTGCTCTGCTTTATGCGCAACAAGTATTCCGTTATCAAGTGATACTAATCCCAATTCGCAAAGTGTTTTTACAGATATCTGTGTTTTTGCATAATCAATTTCGGTATTGATAAACTTAAGTCTCTCATACTTAATTGGAGAAGCCAATATCATCTTATAAACACTACCAACCGCTTCTCTGGTTGGAAAAACAGTTGTAAAATCGTTTAAAACACCCGATACAAAATCGTCAAAGTTTTGTTTACTCTCAAAAAATGCGTCCTGATCAACATCACTCATTTTAATATCCTTGATTTGTACCGATAGGCTATATTGACCTTGGTATAAATTCGAATCAAGTGTGACCGCCAAATCAACAACATCACCAATATTAAAACAAAATTGCTGAGTGGTTACATTAAACATCAATGCCTGAAACGCGTTTTCATTTTTACGGCAAAGCAGTTTCAGATGTTTTCCTGAACCGATTGGTGTTATTTTTTCAATTGTTACGCCAAATATGCCAAAAACAGGCACAGGATTTCCGTTGCCAAAAGGTTCAAGCGTTTTTAAAGCAAATGCCATATCAACACTCATGCCTGCCGGATTAAGTCGGAAATCAATATTAATTTTGGGCACTGCGCTATCATTTTTTATAGCATATTCGTTTATGCGTTGTCTGAATAAATCTATATCTTCTATGCCCACGCTAACGCCTGCGGCAAGCTCATGTCCGCCATATTTTACAAGTATATCGCTACACGAATTTATGGCATCAAAAAGATTAAATCCAGCAAAACTGCGTCCGGAACCGTGCGCAATACCATTTTCCTTTGATAAAACCAAGGTTGATTTTCCATAACGTTCGCAAAGTCGTGATGCCACAATGCCAAGCACACCAAAATGCCAATCATTGCCCGATACCACAATTACACGGTTATATTGATAACCGTTCTTTTCAATAGTTTCTATCGCATTTTTTAAAATATCTTTCTCTATCTGCTGACGGCGCACGTTATCATCATCTATAGGTCCTGCAATACTCAGCGCATCTATCGCGCTATCGCTCACAAGAAGTTCAAACGCCCTATAGGCGCTACCCATACGACCTGCAGCATTGATTCTTGGAACAATGCCAAAAGATATTTTACCCGCATCTATTGTTGTGCGATCTATACCCGCCATATTAAGTATAGACGCAATACCCAGATTTGGCGCAGATTTTATCTTTTTTATGCCCGCTTTAACTATAGAACGATTTTCATTCACAAGAGGCATAACATCGCCTATTGTAGCAACCGACAATATATCTGCATAACGTCCCAGCATTTGTTCCGGTTCTTTATCGTCAAGCGCACAAACCAGTTTAAATGCAACTTCGGCGCCACAGATTTCTTTAAAACTTGAGGGACAGTCCTTTTGATGCGGGTCAACAACTGCGACAGCTTGTGGCAACTCTTCGGGTGGAAGATGGTGATCGGTCACAACTGTATCTATACCTAAAGATTTAGCATACGCAATCTCATGTGCGCAAGAGATACCGTTATCAACGGTAATAATAAGTTTTACGCCCCGGTTCGCAAGTTTTAAAACGGCATCATTGTTCATACCGTAACCTTCATCGGCGCGGTTAGGTATATATGCCAAAACATCTGCATCTCTGCCTTTTAAATAATCATAAAGCAAGGCAGTGGCTACTACTCCATCACAATCATAATCGCCAAACACGGCTATTTTAACATTGTCCTGTATTGCTTTGTTTATATAATCAGCGGCGAGTTTTATATCTTTAAGTTCTAATGGATCACAAAGAATCGGCTCGTCACTTATTAAAAGTTCAAGCTCTCCCTCATTATCAACACCTCTGCCAACTGCAACAAGCGCTGCAAACGGGTCTATATCACATTCTTCAGCCAATACTTTGGCTTTTTCGCGATCAGGTGCGCCAACAATCCATTTTTTTATAGACATAAATTTCACCGCCCCTCAGGTTAAAAATAATTATTCAATTTATAATATCACAATAATACAAACTTTTCAATAATTTTATATATAATATATATAAAAGCAAAAAAGCCTCAAACAACTCTTGTTGTTTGAGGCTTTTACAATTTGTCAAGATGCTTTTAGATTAAGTCTTATCTTATCGCTAATCATCGCAATAAATTCTGAGTTTGTAGGTTTTCCGCGATTCATTTGTATTGTGTAACCAAAATACGAGTTAAGCGTATCTATATCTCCTCTGTCCCAAGCCACTTCTATAGCGTGTCTTATTGCTCTTTCAACGCGTGAAGATGTGGTCTTGTATTTTTTTGCAATAGTAGGATAAAGCGCCTTTGTAACCGAATTTATCATTGATGAATCCTTAATTGTCATAAGGATACCTTCCCTCAAGTAATGATACCCCTTTATGTGTGCAGGCACGCCTATTTGATGTATTATGTCGGTTATATACATTTCAAGTTGAACGTCTGTTGCGATATCACCTTTATTAACAAAAAACGGCGTTGTATCACTTCTCCAGTTAGAAAATTTTATTATTCTTTGCGCCATAAAGTTAATATCTATTGGCTTTAAAAAATAATACGCTACCCCTGCTTCAAGCATCTCTTTTTCAAGAATCTGATTATCAAAGTTTGACAAAGCCATAACAAGCGGCCTGTCCTTTTGCTCCAGATTATTGATGCTACCAATAACACCCAAAAGGTCGAGATTTGGCATAAAAACGTCAGCTATTACAACATCAATATTGCTTTCTTTAACAATCTTAACTATCTCACAGCCATCTTTTTCGCACAAAATTACATTCATCCCATAACCGCCGAGTATTTTGGCACAATTTTGCCCAAAGTCTGCCGAATCGTCAGCGATTACAACATTTAGTTGTTTTTTCATATAAAACAACTCCTTTCAAAAATTTATGTCAAAATATTACCAATATTTTCCTAAAAATAAAAGAGATTTTTGTCGTTTTCCGCCTCAAAATCGGTCGCAAGTTTCGACATTAACTCCCAAATTTCTACTCAAAAATATTATTCATCAAAAAATCAAGTATAATACTATCAATGGAGAAAAATTTTTTCTTGATAAAGTTACACTTTATGATATAATACTACTTGTAATAAAAACATTTTTTGAGGTGCTTTATGAAAAAGTTTTTAAATGAATTTAAAGAATTTGCTCTCAGAGGTAACGTTATTGACCTGGCAGTCGGCGTTATCATAGGTGGCGCTTTTCAGACGATTGTAAAATCATTGGTGGATGACCTGTTTATGCCCTTTATAGGTCTTGCAACAGGTGGCATTAATTTTACCGACCAGTTTGTTATTTTAAAATACCCCGAAGTTTTACCTGAGGGCGTTACCGCGGCCGACCTTATAACCCTTACCGCCGCAAAAGATGCAGGCGCTACTGTTTTTGCATATGGTTCCTTTATTACAGCTGTGCTTAACTTTGTTATTATGACAATTGTAATATTCTTGTTTATAAAGCTTATTAACAATCTCCATAAAATCGGTAAAAAGGCGGATGAGGTACAAATTGAAGCTCCCACAACAAAGATTTGCCCGTTCTGCAAAAGCGAAATTGCAATCGAGGCTACCCGTTGCGCTCACTGCACATCCGAACTTAAAGAATAATTACATAAAAGCAAAAAAACAGGCAGTAATTCTAAAATAGAATTACTGCCTGTTTTCAGTTAAGTAAATATATCGCATAGTTTAAATAGCCTGCAAAACTCAGCCACAGCAGATACGGTATTTGTAACAGCCCTGCAAACTTTGACACCCTGTAAAAGCTTATTATCATACCCAAAGTAAAAAGCCATAAAACAACAAGTATAATAAACGATGCTAAAAACCATTGCTTGTTAAAGAAGATTGGCGACCAAATAAAGTTTAGAAACAACTGAATTCCAAAAAATATAAATGCCACCAATTTTTCCTGCTGTTTTGCACCGCTATTCCAGACAATATAAAGCGATATACCCATTAACGTATAAAGTACCGACCACACTACCGGGAACAGCCATCCGGGTGGTGCGAGTGGCGGACTTTTAATTTGCGAGTAAATATTCATACTGCCACTCGTTATTATTGCCGACAATGCACCCGTCAACAGCGGAATTGCAAGACTTATTAAAAATCTTTTTAAATCAAATTTTAAAACCATAATAACACCCCATAACATTTTATGATGTTATGGGGCGCTTATATTATTAAAGTTTAAACACTTTTTTCCGGTAAGCTTTTAATATTAAAAAGTATTGTAACAATACCCGATAACGCGCAAGCGCTAAGCAGTCCGAGCCAATCAACCTCGGTAATGCCTATAGTATTTGTGCCAATTACCGCAAGGGCAGTTTCAGCCATAGTCTTAGCTACCTTAATACCAACCGCTTTAATCCAATTTAAAACCTTATTTTTCATAGTCTTCACCTTTCTTATTCAAGATAAATTTTTATTCCGTCAATCTCTTGACCCAAAATACCTGCATAACCATTATTGCTGTCTTTAGCATTATAGCCTGTCACAAATGGCAACCACTTGTTTGACTTTTTCAAATGCACAGCATAATAAATTTTTTTGCCTGTATTGGTTTTCATCATAAGGGCATCGATTGACTTATTTAAAATCCCTGCATAATCCTCTCGGTTTTTGACTTGAGGAAGCCATTTGCCGCCCTTTGTATGAACTTTATAATAGATGTTGCCTTTTGTAATATTTGCAAATACACAACAAATATCGTGACCGTATATTCCTGCATAATCGGTAAGGTCGGTAACGTTTGGCAACCACTTGTTCTGCACGTTGTCCCACACTTGATATGTAACCGAAATCTTTTTTTCTGGTTGTTTACCACTTTTATTTTCCAAATAGCCTTTTACTAAATCTAAAAAGTTATTCCAACCATATTCACCAAGAATTCTATGCGGACAGTATTTAGTGCAGTAATCCTGGTGTTTTGTGACTTTATCTATTCCCCAACCGCGTTCTTTTAAGAGTTGCGCAGTCAACCTAGCGCCGTTTTCGACAGCTTTTCGCCAACGTTCACCACCCGATTTTGAATAACAAATTTCAATAGCTATACCCTCGCGATTGCCTTTTCCGTTACCGTCGCTTGCGTGCCAACCGTTGCGGTCAAGCGGCAACCCTTGCACAGCCTTAATATCATCAACCGCAAAATGATAAGACACTTCATTGTTGTTACGTATCATATATGCGATTTCATTTTCTGCCGATGCGTCATTTGCCGTTTCGTGAATAACAATGCGTGTTGCCGTCATTTTAAACGGGCATTTAATATTATATTTTGATTTATCTACCAATTTTTTAATAATCTTCATAAAATCATTCCTATTCCATAAATTTAAGATACAATTTCCCAAGTTTTAACTTCAGTATAAATTTTTTCTATAAATGAATTACCGCCAAGCGCTTTATACGCTTCGTACAAAGCCACGAAATTTTCATATTCATACTGCCTTATAATGCTCTGCTGATGATTGTGATAGTATATTCTGAGCATTTCACTTCTAAGCTGACATTTCGTACCGTTTGCTATCTTTTTTATAGATATAATAACAGGCACAATCACGCCAACAAGCACCCCAATCTCACCTACGAGCGCGACTAATGCTGTCAAATTCATTATGTCACCGCCTCTTGAATTTCGTTATATTCCGCTTCACTAATTTCATACCAAATACTCTGGTCAGCGTCTTCAGGAAGTACCACAGTTTTACCATATGTGTCCCCATTGGTAAGGTACATACCCTCATCTGCAGTTAAAATAATTTGCTTTATAGTTTCTTTCTTCATTTTATTTCCCCCTTAATAAACCAATGTCCAATTTTTTGCGGTTATGGTTGCCTTTTGCTCGTCTGTAAGTTTACCGCCTACTATTGAATGCAAAGTTAATGTTTGAGCCGTACCGCCTGTTAAATCAGCAAGTCCGTCTATAATGCTTTGGATTGTTTCGGTGCTTAAAAGACCGCAATTTGCAAACGATATACTGTATTTAATGCTATTTGCAACAAATCTAACCTCTACCAAAGCAATACAGTTAGAAAAGCCGTTTATATTGCTTGCTGTAGCACTTGAATAGTCAAGCGGTTTTCCGTCTATTATTTCTAATGCTCTTTGATGTGTAAAAGCATTTTTATAATTTGAACAGGCTTGAGTATCAACATTTAAGGTCAATCTTTTTAGCGTCACATCAGTATAAGGAAAATCACAATAAAGCATTTGTGAAATTGATGTAATCAAAGTGGGACAATTTATTGTTAAATGCTCAACTGTGGTATTTCGCTTTTCTTCCGTATCGCAATAAAAAAGATTACCCAAACTGTTTACTATGTTGTCAAAATTAAATACCGCTTCACTTTTACCGAACATATTTAGACTTGTAAATTGTGCGGTTTTTAAATATCTATCTAACTGCACAACCGAGTTTTTGCCGTCCTCAAAGCCTTGTTCATAGTCGCCACTACCACCGCTTGATATTTCATTTATCTTGTCGGCATAGGTATCAATAGTGCCGTCACCTACTGTTACACCCTTGTTTTCAATAGCGGTTTTAATATTAGCCTTTGCAGTTTGTAATCGTTGTATTTCAGTAGCAATACTCATTTAAATACCCCCTAACAAAGTTTCAATGTCGCCTATTAAATCATCAACGTACTTTTTGTTAGCGCAGTCGAGGTCACTAATCGGTGTGCATGTCCATAGATTAGCGTATTTATCTCTTGTTGGTATCATACCGGCTGTATTTTCAGCGCCTTTTCCCAGTTCACCTGCATCCACAGCTATAGCCTTAAAAGCAGTATCATTTATCGTGTAGTTTCCCTCTATGTCAACGCTGTAATTGCTGTTATCAAAGGCAACAACAAAATTAAAAGGTGCACCCCAGTCAACATCCGTCGGTTTTGGTATTTTTGAATTTTCTATTTTTAAGGTTTGTTCATCAACATATACTTTATTTGCGCAATCCAAATCATCAATGGGCGTATGGGTAATTATGTTTCCATTATCTTTTATTTGAGGCACATCGTCAGGTAAGTACTTACGGTCAAGTTTCATAACAACCTTGTTTGTTGTCAAACTTATAACATAGTTACCCCATTCGCGCACTTCTTTTTTAAAATACAAGCCTGGCTCAAGAACACCGTAAATATCGTGTGTTGTGGGAACAGTTACCAATAGTGCCCAACAGCCATAACTCTTATTTTCAACTTCATATACACTACCGTTTTTATCTTGACTTGCATCAACACAATTAGTAATTTCAAAACTTTCAATTACATAATCAAAGAGTACTTCAACAGGTCCATAGGTCGTAATAGAGCCCCCTATAAGTTCTTCAGGGGTATATATTTTATCTGTAACTTTTACAAACTTATAATCAGTATCAAGCAAAGAAATATATTTATTTGTTTCATCGCCGTCCCAAACTATAAAATCTATGGTCATACCGTGAGTTCTATTTTTAATGTAGTCAGGCGCTATAAACTCAACCTGTTCCCAATCGGGTTGATCTGTTTTTTTCTTGTAGTTTTGCAAAGCTTCTGTAACGGCCTTACCTGATTGCGCATTTTCACTTGTTCCACTAAAATGTTGCTCTACAACAGCATCTTTGCCACTAGGTCCCACAGGACCGATATCACCTTGATCACCTTTAGGACCTTGTTCGCCTCTCTCACCCATTACCACACCGGCATTATGCGTTATTCCATCAGTATATGTAACCAAAAGTTGTCCGTCTACAACCTCGGTTTTTTTAATACCAACGCCGTCATATTCTCCGTTTTTAAGATTTTCTACAATTCTCGCCGAAAGTTCTTGTGCCGTTTTAACACTTTCTTCCGCTCTATCAGCATCAACTCTCGCCTCTTCAGCCAAGACCGATACTCGTGACATCATTGTCCTTGTGCTATCGGCAGCTGTCTTTGCAGCATCGCAAAGTCCCGAAATACTTTGGGCATTTTCTCCCTCTTTATATATACCTTCGGGACGATTCTGAAGTTTAAGCTTTGCCGGAAAAAAATACAATTCAGTATTTGTTTTTTTATCGCTATCTAATAACGTTATTACAAGATATACCGTAATTTTACCGCCAAAGCGTGTGTGTCGCTCTTCCAGTTCTAAGCTAACCGTTTTTTCACATGTTTTCACATCACTTTGCCATATACCGCCTTCTCCATCGTACACATCAAAACGATACATACCCTTTAAAGCAGGCGGTCCATCAAACGTAGTGGTTGTTACATCCATAATCGACTCATACAACTCATCTGACAACGTAAAATTTACTTTTGTTACCCTATGATCACCCTGTGTGCCGGCAAATTGCTCAACAGAAGGGGTTATACCATTTAAACTAACATTATAATTAATGGTTTTCATCACCATATTAAAATACCTCCTTAAAATAAAATTGGATGTAAAACCCTCGTTTTACATCCATTTGTTTTTTGTTTCATATAAATTAAGAAGCAGACCTTTTCAAGTCTGCTTCTGTGTCATAAATCATAATCTTTATGTAAGCAAGTTACAAAAATACACAAAACTGCGATTTTATAGTTATATTTCATCGTCATCATCATAATATTTTTCGATATACTCTACCAATGAATCAGCTAATTTTTCCAAATCATCATAAAAACGTGTTCTGCCATAAACCGCGCCACTTTCATGCTGCCAGGTTTGCAATCCATCTATACCAAGATCTTCAATGAAATACATATCAGCAGGTGCTGTTTTATCAACCTCTTTTTCATGCAAAGTGTTTTTTACAAGATTTACATATTCCGCCTCATGCAAACCCATCCACTCTATATTTTTTGCATACAAAACTTTGTATTTTGATAAAAGTTGAATAAAATCATCAGCAAACTTAACACCAAGTATTTCTTGAGCTTTTTCAATCTCTTCCAAAGTTGCCGGACCTACTTGTTCTAAATCTTCTAAACTTTCTACCACTTCAATAATATCTTTACTCATAAATTTCTCCTTTATTTAAACGAATTTTCCAATGTGTTTTTCGCTCTTTCCAAAATATATTTCGATTTATTTTAGACTTTTCTTTTTTTCTATGAAGAATACGATCATTTTTTTCATGTTCTCTTCTTGTTAACTCAGCAAAAGGACTTTCCTGTTTTTGTCCTATATGATGTAATACAATAACTTCACCATAGATATTTACAGGTGATTTGCCAGACATTATTCGCTCATAATTTGTTTTTCCCCTATAATCTATTTGTTCTAAGTCTATATCACTTCGAAGCAAGCATTTTCTACCATTAACTTCCGCCTCTTTTAAATCTGCATTAATATAGATTTGCGCTTCTTCCATAGAGCGTATATAATTAATTATACCATCAGACCACCCTGTTTTTTCTCTAATTTTTTGTTTTTGTTCCAAAGTGAGACCTATATTTTTATTATACTCTACGTCACCTGCGCCGTCAAGCATAATATCATAAGTTTTTTCGACATTATTTTCAATTGCTTGTCCGT
This sequence comes from Clostridia bacterium, assembly GCA_017516965.1. GTDB lineage: Bacteria > Bacillota > Clostridia > Oscillospirales > Acutalibacteraceae > UBA737. The sequence continues at coordinate 11,311 of JAFXAP010000003.1, read as the reverse complement.
TTACCGAAACGGGAATAAACTGCCACTGGTCAAACACTATCACTCCTATGCCGCCAATTTCCCGACTTGAGTCCATATAAATTATGCAGTCATAACCTTTTTCTTTCATTTTTCGGTTTATATATTTTGAAGCGGCACCAAAATGATTGGTTGCATCATTGTTTATTAATGTTGTCGCTCTGGTATATTCATATCTACTCAAAGCACCACTTTTATAAAGCTCTTCAGCAAGCTTTTTTGGTGTGAGCTCTGTAAGCGGGTTTTTAAGTACATACACCCTTGATGCCTTCACATAACATTCCACATACTCGCCTGTTTTTATTTGTGGATGTTTTTCTCTTTCGGCAAGATAATCGTTATGAGCGCCCTCAAGTGTGGTTAGGTTATAGCCCAACGCGCTGTGTTTAAAGCTAAAGTCCCCATATTTGTTCCAAAAAAAGAAAGACAGCAATCTGCCGTCTTTATCCTTGAATTTTGTATTAGATGTCGCTTGTCGTATTTCGTCTTCAACGTAGCGGCCTGCAGTGTCATTTTGGTTTGTCTCGGTTACTGTTTCTTTTGTAAACCGATTACAAATTGAAATAAAGTTCCAAAAGTTGTTACTAATATTTTCAAATATACCACTAAATCCAACTTTTATATTTTCATTTTCCTCTAATATAGAATTACTTGAATAACTTAAAAACTCTGTAAGATGTTTTAATTTTTTTGTAGCGCTTGTTTCTGATAATATAATGTCTTTAACTTTACTAAAATCACGCATAGTCGCCTTTTGGGGCTCTATAACACCAGATGCTTTATAATCATTATTTTCCTTATATTCAGCATCATCATAAAGTTTGCAATCTTGATTTAATATACCATTTTGCGATATTGGTATCAGCAGTTTGTCATAGAGCGTAACCGCTGTTTTTTCTCCCGTGCTTTTAGCAAAAACAATACAATCATAACCTATTCTTTTTATTACTCCCTGGAGTTTTTGCGCAGCATCGCTAATATACGTTGGACTGTTCATACTGCGTAGAGAGCGAATCTTTTCATAAAAACTTTTGGTTATCATTTTTTTATCCAGCAAATAATCTGCCATTTCTATGCTATTCCAACTATCAAAAGGCAAAATAAGCGGAGCGCAACAGTTTAAAATAAACTCTTCAAACACACCGTTGTAGCGTTTAACATTACCGTCCTTTTTAGCAAAAAACTTTTTAAATGCACTATTCACACTACCAAACTCAATGCCCATTTTTGCCGCTTGGGAAATATTTTTAGGCTTAGTATTCCACAAAGAAAATGTTAAGATATCTCCATTTTCATCCCTGAATGCACATTTATCTAAAATTTTTAATGCTTTGTTTGCAAACTTTCGACCGGCTTTGTCATAACCACTAAGTTCCTTGTTAAAATTCTTTTCGAGTTCATTACGCACATATTCATATGCCTCTTCAGAACTTAAATGCGTTTTTTCAAAACAACCTGCATCCCCCATTTTAATTCGGCTATCTACCTGTTTTCGAGCAGTACGAAGGTCATACTCAGGTTCTTTTATATACATTGTAAGTTTTTCCTTGTTTTCCTGTGCGCCGTCAACCCTCATATTTTCATCTGATGCATAATTTTCATATGTAAGGTCCTCAACACCGTTATCTTCAATCAGTATTCCATCTTTTGCAACCGGTATTAACTGACTTTCATTCAATACTATAAGTGTCATACTGCCCTTATCATATTTTTGATTTTCATAAACAATCGAGTCAAAGCCTTTTTCAATCAAAAGACTTTTAAAACCTGTTGTTATTTGTTTGTTGGCTGAATCTGCTCTCATCACCCTGGAATATTCACCTTTAGTCAAATAACCGTCGTCAACAAGTTGCTTACAAATTTCCTTAGTTGTTAATTTACTAGGCTCACTCTTTAGTCTAATTGGAGCTTTAGCAATAGCAAAAAATTCAAAGATTTTTATTTTATTAGAACTGATATTTTCTATATCAAGGTCATTAAAACTTTCTATAAGTGAATCTATTGTTCCTAATTTAAGCCCCTTTTGTAATTGTTTAAACACATCGTCGCCACTTAGGCTTAATGCATATACCGATGTAAGTTCCCCTTGGTTATTTGCCACAATAGTACCATTTGCTCTTTCCCTTATTTCAAGGTGTACTGCGCGACCTATAGTATCTAAATCGGCTATTGGTTTTTTAGAAATAATATTGCATTGATTTTCAAAACGTCTTTCAGCTGCTATCTCACTTTTTTCAAAGGCACCACTATTACCACCCTTTATATTGCTGAACTTCTGCCTAAATTTAACACTGTGCTTCTTTTCTTTAATCCAAACCAAGTCTTTTATTTTTTTTGTGGTTTCCCCTGTTTCTTTTATTTGAACTTTTTCAATTTCTTCTTCAATTTGTTTTTGCTTCAAAGCGGCAATCTTTGAGGCTTTAGCCTTTTCTTCTTTTGTTTCACTAAGTGCCATAAGTCTATTACGCTTATCATAAACTATTACATCATTGGAATTAATGTACGGCAAATATAAAGCATCGTTCCTATAATCTCTTTTTCCTTTACCCTGATAAGTAATGTAATCTTTTATATACTGCCTTCTGCTTGCCATTTGCGCATCATAATTATCCATAAAATACCACATCATATCTTTTGCAGTAAGATATCTGCCTTTACTATTAGAAAAAGGTAATTTACCTTTTTCTTCTAAGGCTTTCCAATAATCATAGTTTCTACCTATATAGTGTCCTTCACTAAACTGTATCATGCGCTGAATAGCGTTCACTATGTGTTCTTTAGCGCTCTTATCTTTTTTTGCTCTATACTCATCACAAAGTTTTTTGTTTATAATAATTTTCCCAAAGTTTTTTTCGGGAATAAACTTAATTTTGTCATATGAAAAAGGCGATTCTCTTATAACAACCTTTACGTTTTCAAATTCCGGGAATTTTTCATACAAATCAGGCCATACAACTAAATCTCTCAGTCTTCCCACAATTTGACCACGTTCTGCAATAAGATTATTTTTAGTGCTGGAGTTCCCATAAGGGAAAAACATAAATCGATCCAGTTTAATTTCTGATACCCAATCTCCAAAAACATTTTTGAAAACGCCTAACTGTTTATATATGTCTACCCCGTCTTCACCGTTTTCTTCCATCTCTTTTGCTTTAGAGACAAGTTCTTCATCATCACAATGTGCAAAACAAAACGATATATCAGACCCAACATTTACTAAGGTTGCTTTATGCGCATCATCAATAGTACGATTAACTTCTGTTTCATTATCAAATTCCATACTTGCATACTCGTGTGATGCATCAATTATCAACCTTCTAAGGCCATCCTCTAACACCGATAACTCAAGTGCCATATACTTTTGGCCAAATAACTTAGTTTTAAGATAAGATATAAAATCAATTAACCACTGCACAAAGGCATTTCTTTTTTTAGTGTCGAGATCTACTGTCAACGCAACCATACCACTACCGTTTTCGGTAAATAACATATCTCCTACAAAATCGGCTATCATTTCAGCCTCTATTTTTAGGTTGCTTATACTCTCAATATCTACATAGGTTGCCAAAAGTTTCTGTTTATACTTATATTCTGCAACTCTTATGTTGCTTTCACCCATTTTTTCGGTAATCCATTTTTGGTATGCGCCGCTTTGTTTTACTTCATTTACAAAATCCAAATATCCTTTTGCCTTTTCACTATAATGCGTAAGCTCATGCTTAAATACAAATCCAATCGGATTTTTCGCATAAGTGTTCAAATGAATTATTCCGGTTTCTTTTTCTACATAACCATCAGGTGATATTATCTCACCCTTATACACCATTTCACGCAGGTCTTCAAATACAACCTTAATTTTAAGTTTATTACATATATCTTCAATATAACTCTGCTCTTTTATATCGAGTGTTTTGTGTGCACTGTTATCAGTAACAGTCAATGTATTTTCATTGACAACCTGCAATTTTTGCAGTAAAGTATATATAGAGGGCAGTGCATCGCTGGGAGTGCCATTTTTTATGGTCCCAGTCTTGAACGATGCATTGCTCTCTACTTTTTGTAATGCAACCTCATGCAAATAACAACTGTTTTTATTAAATTCTACATTTATAACCGCTGCTAAAAAATACTTTTTTGCATCAATTGTGATAGGTGCTGCAAAAACCGCAGTATCATATCCACGATTTTTCCAATTCTTTTGATAATTTATCACTTCGCCATACTTTATTACATTAGGTACCGCTTTAAAGGCAATTGCTTTTTTGCGCCCTATACCGTGCCCCAATGATGCCTTTATTCCAACACGAGTTAGTTCTACATCACCATACTTGCTTTTTGCAATATTACCAACAGAATTAAAAAAGTTTTCGACTTGAGTTATTAAATCAACATAACCTTTTTCAAATTCTTCTCCTGTCAAATCCGCAACAGAATCCATTGTAATAACCTTTACTATGTTATCTTCGATTATAGATTCTGTAACGTTTTTATTTAATAAGAAATTAACATCGTCTGAAAGTGTAGCACTGCCAGATAAGCTTTTATCATTTGAACTAAACTTAACCTCATTATCGTTTGAATATTGACTTTTTCCATTGTTTTTTGATATACTATTACCCTTGTTTTTTGCCACATAACCATCAGGTGATATTATTTTATCCTCATACACCTTTTCACGCAGATCTTCAAATACACCTTGAACTCCCAAGTTTTCACTTATTTGCTCTACGTAGCCCATTTCTTGCGAATCAAGTTTCTCTACATCATCAGATATGTCAGTTTTTGTCGTGTAATCATTGTTGACATTATTTGTGATTTTAGATATACTAATAATAGAGTGAGGCTGATTCACGCTTTGGGCGTATACCTCGTGGACTTTTTTTAAGTCAGCGAGAAATTCAGTCTCACTTTGTTTTTTATTAATCGCATCAACCAAACCTTTTAAATTAGGAATATTGTCTATCCCGGTCTTTATCATTTGTTTGTTTACTAAGAGTAGTTCATTACCATATTTCGTTGTAACCTGTTCAAGGAAATACAATAATCCTTGTTCGTTAACCTTTACATATATTATACCTATCCGATTATTTTCCCTTTTTACAACAAACACCTTATCATAATTTTGTACAATCCAAGGTATTAGTTTTAAATCATCTCTCGTGACTGGATACTTTTCGTTTGTATTTTCACCGTGTGAATTTTTTATATGTCTAATATCATTATCGCGCAACGCATGCGAATACTCGGCAATATCAATTTCATCTGCCACATCATTTATTAATCTTTGTGTTGGTACTGCATATTTTTTATAATCTTGGGTATTTTCTTTACTATAAGCTAAGTCTACATAGTTGTTTATATCTTCCTGCGTAACACCAAAACTAAAACTAATTTCATTATTATATGAACCATCCGTATGGGTAGCCTCTGATAATATACGTTTAAAGTTATTCTCCAATTTAGACAATTCTGATGTAATATGATTTTGTCCAACAAGTTTCTTTTTTAGATGAGATATAAAATCAAGCACAAACTGTATAACTTTATTTCGGTGTTTTACTTCAATATCACTTGCCATCGCAACCATACCACTACCGTTTTCGGTAAACAACATATCTCCTACAAAATCGGCTATCATTTCAGTTTGCGCTTTTAGATCGGATGCGCTATAAATATCAACATTAGTTTTTGCTACGTTTTGTTTATACTTATATTCTGCAACCCTTACGTTGCTTTCGCCCATTTTTTCGGTAATCCATTTTTGGTAAGCACTACTACATTTTACCTGTTCTGCAAAATTCAAATATCCTTTTGCCTTCTCACTATAATGTGTAAGCTCATGCTTTAGCACAAACCCTATCGGATTTTGGGCATATAAATTAAGATGAATTACACCGTTTAATTCATAACCATCAGGCGATATTGTCTCACCCCTATACACCATTTCACGCAGGTCTTCAAATACAACTTGTATTCCAAAACTATTACATATCTTTTCAATTGCTTTAATTTGCGATTTGTTAATTGATATATTAGCATCATGCCGTTTGCCTATAGCAATAGAAGAAGCAACCCCGGTTTCCAAGGTTGCCTCGTTTTTACTTATTCCTCTATGAACCAGTCCGGATACACTGGGGGCGGATATTCCGCCACGAACTCCTTGTTCCAAAAATCCGCTTGTCCCTTCGCCTTCTTCATAAGTAGTCGCAACTCGTCTGTTGGAGAGCTCGTAATGTGATCCGTACGTTCTATTATATCCATCAATGCTGCCAGTTTCTCCCCTGTTAACCTCTGACTCACCAATTCTTCTAGCGTTATATCGTATCCCCTGCAATATACTCCTATCGCTTTGGCTATCTCCATTGCCGCTTCCCGATTGGTCATCTAAAACACCTACCTTATATAACAATGCCGATATCTCGTCATCAGTATAACCCATCCTAATAAAGTTTTCAACAAATTTTGCGCTCTCTAATTTTTTATCTACTGCATTACCTTGTGTATCAGATTTTGCTATACCGTCAAATGTGTCAGTTTTTGTCGTGTAATCATTGTTGACATTATTTGCTGTTTGCGATACAATATTATTAAGAGATACTGTTTCCAGGGCGTATCCCTCATTAGGTTTGGGGCGCCCCACATCGTTAATTCGGTGGGCAGTATCTCTTAATTTTTGTGTAATATCATAAAGATGATATCTTTTATCATTAGTCGCCCTACCAACGTTTAAATAAATATTAAATATTTCATCATCATATTTAACAGTTGCTTCATAATAATAAAAATAATCAAATTTTCTTGCTTTATTACTTTCTTCTTCTGCAATCAAAACGGCTTTTTCGACAATTTCTTTTATGGCAGAAATTTCTGCTGTCTTTTGATATCCTGATTTATTTGCTATATGTAATGCGTCACTCTTATCAACTACAGCAATTTTTCCATCACTCAGTACAATTTCTTCACCGCTTAAAACATCAAGTATATACTGCTGTATAACCTTATATTTTGCCGCACCGCGCAAATCACCGATTTTATTTGACAACTCATTGTCTTTCGAAAGTTCTATTACATTATTAGCATTTCTTTTCCTATTTCCTATAGGCATAGAAAAAGCAACCTCGTTTTTTGAGGTTGCTTTGATGGCTTCTTCCGAAGCATGTTCAAGGATTTCTCCATTCTCATCTATTATTAATACACCGCTGTCGATTGCATCAATTAACTCTTCCCACGTCTGATATCCATAGTTTTCCCAATAATATCCGACATCGTCGCTTGCGGATTGTCTCTCATCCAAATCAACATTTTGACTTTGTCTATATCGCTCTTCAATGCTATTGATATCCCTATTACGTCGTCCGTCTCTGCTCCTCTTTCCTTTAATCGATGAATAAAATGTTTTTCCAATAACGAAAGTTCCATCTAAATGCTCCTTAATTTTATTACTGATAAATTCTTCATTGTCATAAATGCTTATTTTCTCTTGAATACATCCTTCTAAATAACCAGTAGCTTGAATAAAATAGACATTACTTGCTGTATGTATAATTATATTCTTTCGTTCACCTTTTTTCAAGCGTGAAGTTTTATTAGAAAATTGACGATTAAATACAGACCATTCTTGTTCGCTTTCTGGCATAAATTCCTTTGGTGTATTATATAATATCTCACTTCCTCGGCTTCCCGAAAAACTAAATCTGATATCATTATCATACACGCTGTCATTATTTCTCGCATCAAATAACAATTCATTAAATCTATCTTCCAACCTTGATAGTTCAAGTGCGATAGAATCTATGCCGACAATTCTCTCTTTAAGATAAGATATAAAATCAAGCACAAACTGTATAACTTTATTTCGGTGTTTTACTTCAATATCACTTGCTATCGCAACCATACCACTACCGTTTTCGGTAAATAACATATCTCCTACAAAATCAGCTATCATTTCAGCCTCTATTTTCGGATTGTTTATACTCTCAATATCTACATAGGTTGCCAAAAGTTTCTGCTTATACTTATATTCTGCAACCCTTACGTTGCTTTCGCCCATTTTTTCGGTAATCCATTTTTGGTATGCGCCGCTTTGTTTTACTTCATTTACAAAATCCAAATATCCTTTTGCCTTTTCACTATAATGCGTAAGCTCATGCTTTAGCACAAACCCTATCGGATTTTTCGCATAAGTGTTCAGATGAATTATTCCGGTTTCTTTTTCTATATAACCATCAGGTGATATTATCTCACCCTCATACACCATTCCACGCAGGTCCTCAAACACTACCTTGCGACCGAGTTTGTTGCATATTTCCTCTACATAAGCTACTTCTTGAACGTTGAACTCTTCAATATTATTGACATTCTTACTTTCTTGTGATACACTCATCTTGTCGGTGCTAACAATGGTCTGCCCCAATTCAATTGCTTTGACATTATTGGGAATGTTGTTAGCATCGACATTTTTTGTGTTAGCGCCATAAATTTTTATAATCTTATGCACCCAGAACTTATTTTTCTCGGGTGATTTTTTTACATCTATTTGTACTGTAATTGCTTTACCGTCAATATTTACTGTATGTCTAATATATGCAAAAGATTTATTTTTTGCAGTACCTTTATAAGTATTCCTAACACCCTCTTCTTGCAATTCGCCAAATCTTATTATTTCTACTAAATTTCTTATGGTCATAAGTTTGGCAATCTTTTTAATTCGTCCAACATTTGCATAATTTTTCTCATCAAATGTCTCTTTAATACCCTTTTTATTTATCTCTACAACCACACCCGATGCATCATTTACTACTTTGATGCATCGATTTTCTTTATCGGTAAAAAAGTCCTCGTTTTCAAGTGTTTCCATAACACGTTTTTGTACGTGAATATAATCTCCAAGTTTTGTAATACCAAAACTACTAAGCAATTTTTCGGTATATTCTATTGAAAATTCCGTTTCATCTCCACTTGTTATATCAGTGTTTTCTATTCCACCTTCAAACATGTCAGTATCTGTCGTGTAATCATTGTTGACATTATCATTAATTTTAGTTATACTGTTAATAGAGGTTTTTGCATTTTCGCTTTTAGGCGTTGCAACGGGGCTTTTTGCATCGTTGGTTTGCAAAGCCTCTTTTTTATACAATTTTTTACCTATAAATGCAGTGACTATATATAGCGTTTTTGCTTTTGTATCCGGAACAGCTTGAACTACATAATATGAATTATTATCCAAATATTTTTCGTATAAAACGGTATTCGCTGGTTTATTTTTTCCATTAACTACAGTCACATATGCTTGTGTTGTCCCCGATTTCACGATACTGTCAGGTGAATTAAGTACATATTCCATTTTTGCAATATCACTATCATTAGACATTGACCTATCCGTTATGCCATTTTCACCGTGATCTTTAAGTATACGCTCTATTTGTCTTGCTTCAATTGCTACTTTAAAATCTCTGACATCAATGTTGGTAAGTTCTTTTATTTTTTTCGCAACACTACTTGTTGGATTATTTAAATATTCTTTATCATTTCCTTTAAACATACCACTTTTAACTTTCTCTATTAACCCTAAAATTTTAAAATTTATGTTCGCATTAATTTTCAAATTTTCATTTATATTTTTTCGATTTCCTATTGGAAATGAAAAAGCAACCCCATCACCTGAGGTTGCTTCTATTCTTCGTTTATAATCTGCATAACTTTCTCTTCTATTTGCGAACCACTCGGGATGTTTTGCAATGAATTCATCCAATTCCACATCAAACGTATCTGGTATTCCTCCTGTAAAAGTGTCACCGTCATAATCGCGGTTTCTTTCTCTATTCCACGTTCCTTCATCGTACGTAGCAAAAATATTTGTGCTGGTGTCATCATTAAAAATTTGCTCCTTTTCGTTGTATTCATCAATATTATTTTTACACAAAACCGTTCCGCTCATATAACCATCAGCATTTATTATATAGTAATTATCTGCAGTAAATATTGTTATAATTTTAAAATCACCTTGGTGAATGTTAGTCGTCTTGTTTGCAAAACTTCTGCAAAAGACTTGCCATTCTTGTTCACCTGACGGTTTTAAGTTTTGTGATGTATCGTGTAAATTTTCACCAAAATATGTATCGAAATCATTATACCGCTTGTATTCAAAATTTTCAACACTTGTTGTTTGATTGTTTGCATTTTCTTGTTTTCCAATCGGCATAGAAGAAGCAATCTCTTCACTTGAGATTGCTTCTTTTTGATTATTTTGACTTAATTCTACTTCATCGCGCGAATTATTAATTGGATTTATTAAATTAGATTCATCTACTGAATCCGCTCTGCTAACATCTGTATTTTCCCCAATACTTCCTGTTCTGTTGAACTTTCGTTTATCAAAATTACTATTTTCTTCGCCAACAATTCCTTTTGATCGGGTGCTATACCCTCGAAAAGAGATGAAATCTTGCTTCTTGTAAATATTGAGAACTTCCTCTCCATAAACAATTTCAACATTTTTGTACGGTATAGGTATTTGTCTATACTCATAATGTAAAAGTTCCTCCTTTATTACCGATGCGTTATATTCGTCTATACTTATCCTGACAATCTTTGTAATCTGTGGACTATCTATATCGCCTTTAACATACATCAAAACATCCGGACATTCACTTGAATGTATAACTGCCTCTCCAAATCTTGTTGTAGGATATTTATTCTTATTATGTTTGTAGTCTATATATCGTGAAAGTAATATACTATATTCTGACGTGCTTAAAACATCATTATATCTTACCCAGCCAAAGCTATTATACTGTTCTTCATTATATTTTTCAACACTATGTTTTTCAATTCCCATCGGCATAGAAAAAGCAACCTCCCCATCCGAGATTGCTCTGCTTACACCGCTATTTTCTTTTAATATACCATTTTCTGCAACGGTAACTATCTGTTCGGGATACAACGCTATCAACGAATAACTGCCAGCATCCTCGCTCAAGTTTTCGTAAACAATTCCATCATAACCATTTTTACTTAAAATTTTGCGCACCGCTTCAGCAGCAGGATTATCATAAGTATTATCGTAAAATCCTTCCATTGTCAATAACTCATTATAATCGTTCTCGGTAATGAGTCCTTTTTCAAACAATTGCAAAGCCACCCAACCGGCAGTCCATTCACTTGCGCCATCACTCATTTCAATAGGATTAGTTATGTTTAAAACAACTTCTTTATAAACTCCTGTAGATATATTTGAATTATCTTCTTTTCTCTGCAAATATCTGCCATAAGCTGATTTAAGCGTACCAAAATG
>JAFXAP010000013.1 GCA_017516965.1 Clostridia bacterium | reverse complement strand
CACCGTTTATTTAAAGTAATAAGTAAGAAGTAATAGTGAAGAAGTATGGTGTGCCTTCGGCACGGATATAAAAACTTTTTACTTCTTAACTTTTACCTATTACTTTGCAAGGCTTTACCTTGTGTTGCCGTCCCCTGTCTTACCCCAAAAGACGGCTGATGCCGTCTTTTTTGTTATCCTCTTAGATAAGATAGGAAGGTATATTTTCTTTTTTTCTCTATAAGGTCTAGTAATTTATTAACAACAAAGGTGATGAATAAAGAGGAAACTAAAATAATAACAAATTCAATATACCATATTTGAGGAAGATTTAAAATTTTATATAATTTTAATGTAATAATATGCCAAAGGTATATCCATAAAGAGTGTCGAGAAATATAATTTACAAGTTTAGATTTATAAATTTTAAGGTTATATCTTTTGCAAAATTGTAAAAGTAGGAATGAAACAAAAATTCCGTATGATAAATAATATAGTTGCGGTGGGTATTTTGCGATAGATGGAGATTGTGGTGAACCATGAATATACCACATTATAAAAGCGAGTATAATAAATAAGGCAAAAGAAGTGATTAAAAGTATATGTATAACTTTTTTGGAAAATGAATCGTAGTTATAGCCCAAGAAAGTTAGGCAACCATAAGGGATTATATAATAGAAAATAGTATCAATTAATATATTGTTTTCTCCGAGTTTGAGAAAACAAGTAGTTTCATATAAGATGTATATTGCCAAAATAGATATAATAAATTTTGATGAGAGTTTGAATTTGTTAAATAGAGGAATGAGGATTGCACTATAAATATATATTAAAATAACCCAAACATAACCTATTCCATATCTAGTAAGACAAAACGAAGAAATATAATATTTTAAAGAGAAGAGTTCTTTGGTAAATAAAAAATGTAATGAAAAATAGAGTAAAAGAAATATCCATGTTGGAACGGCAAGTCGCTTGATTCGATGAATCAGATATTGAATGGGAAATTTTCCTTGATTTTCATATTTAGCATAAGATTTAGAAGCTAAAAAGGATGATACGATAACCATTAGCGGAACATCAAATGTTCGGATTGCCAAAGCCCAACCAGGAGCATTAATATGCGCAAAAATTATTAAAACTAATCCTATAAATTTCAAAAAATCTATATAATAAATATGTTGTTTTTTTGAATGTATACTATTCATTTGTTTTTCCTTTCGAAAAATGTGCAACAAGATTGTAAATTTAAATACTGAATTTAGTTCTACTTTAAACGATATTATAACATGTTAGTATAAATTGCACAAGCCCTTATTAAAATATTACTTTTGTATCGTATATTGACTCTCTTGACTGGCGTCTTAAAGACGAGGGGTATGAGTTTGTGTTTATTAGCGACTTGATACTTAAAGACAATTACGAAATAAAGCACGACGGAATGCAGTGCAAAATTAAAGAAGAAATAATAAATAATAAATAATAAAAAATGTGCCGTGCATAGCACGGCATTATTTATATCGTTTCGCAAAGCGAAACACAATTTTTATTTTTTTTCTTTATTCTTTCTTATTTTTATAAAGAGACAGAATTGTCCCTTGCATTCCATTTGCTTTCTTAAAAGAAAACAGATTGAATTGCAAAACCGCCTAATATGGTGAGTGCCAAAATTGCAATGTAAATGATGATGGGCACTACAACCGACGTTATCGCTCCCACAAGTGCGCCCCAACCCGCGCGTTTTGCCTTTATAGGAGTGTTATCGGTCCACACGCACCAAAGTATAAAGCCTATTAGCGGAAAGAAAAATCCAAGCCACCACCAGCCCACGCTTGAGGAGTCTTGTTGAGCGCTGTTTTTAATCTTTTTTACCGAACGGCCGCAGCCTAAACATACATCGGCAATATTATCAATCTCTTTACCACAGTAGGGACAAAACATATCTATTACCTCACTTTAAAAATAAAATTCCTGCATCAGCAGGAATTTTACTCTTTAAAAAATTTAATTAAAATGCTTTATCAGGATTAACTTCATATTTGTCCATAAGGATTCTTATAAAATCAATCAAAGCAGGAATTGTGCCTATACCAAGGCAGAAGACGGTAAGAACAATCTTAACAATACCTTTTTTGGTTTCGCCCAACATAAAGTTGTGAACACCAAGATAACCCAAGAAGAAGCAAACAAGAGCGATAACAACCTTGTCATAGTTACCGTAATTCGCAGCCTTTTTAATAGCAACACCGCAGCTAAGGCAAACTTCAGCTTCAGGAGCAACCTCTTTACCGCAATTAGCGCAATAAGCGTTGCCTTCACCTGTTTTTACACCACATTTCAAGCATATAGCCTGATTGTCGTTCATTTGTTCTCCGCAATTTTTACAAAACATTTTAAAATTTCTCCTTTCAAAAATATGCTTTCTGCTACAAAAATTATAACATATTTAATATTTGTCTGTCAACAAAAAAAGAGTTTTTTAGACAAAGTTATATCAGTTTCGCTATAAAGTTTATTAAAAAACCAAGAGCAATAAATATCAGAATGCCGTAATCTAAAAACTTTTTATTAAAAACCTTACCGCCAAATAAAAAATATAGATACAGTATGGGTAATGACCAAACCATTGGGTGATAGCCAAATGCGGCGGCAAAATCAAATTTTATTACTGATAACACGGCCCTTGACATACCGCACCCAGGACATTCTATGCCTAAAAAATGCTTGAACAAACAGGGAACCTTAAAATACCAAAATATTAACAACACAGCAATATAAAATGCTGTAAGCAAAAGACTGTTTTTAAGTTCTTTTATTCTACCCATTACACACCACCACATAATTTATATAGTAATATTATCATATCGCATCTATATTTTCAACTCGTTTTTGCATAACAAAAAAGCATTAATATTACCTATTTTATTTGCTAAATACCTTTATTTGTGATATAATCAGCAAAGTAATTTATTAAACCTAAATATCACGCGACGAGGAATAAAATATGATTAGATTAGCAGTAGAAAAAGATATACCAAAAATGTTGGATTTACTGTCGCAAGTTGACCTGGTTCACCACCAAGGCAGACCCGATATTTTTAAAATAGGCACAAAGTATTCGGCAGATGAGTTAAAGATACTCTTAGCCGACAAACAGCGTCCAATACTTGTTGCTGTGGATGAGCAGGACGCGGTTTTAGGCTATTGCTTTTGCATTTTTCAGCAACACAAAGACAACAATGTTTTGACCGATATTAAGACACTTTACATAGACGACCTATGCGTTGATGAAAATTTGCGCGGTAAGCATATTGGTAAACAGCTTTATGAAGCGGCAGTTAAATTTGCAAAGGAAAATGGTTGCTATAACCTGACGCTAAACGTATGGAGTTGCAACCAGTCGGCGTTGAGATTTTATGAACAAATGGGTTTAAAACCACAAAAGATTGGAATGGAAGTTATTTTGTAAAACAAAATACACTTAACTGGTAAATCAGGTTAAAGTTTTTTATATTCAAGTGGGGTTTTATTGGTAATCTGCTTAAAGTGTTTATAAAAATTTGTTTTGTTGGTGTAGCCTACCTTATCATAAATATCACTTATATTGCCATCACTTTCTCTTATAAGGCGACAGGCATTTGCAATACGCGTTCTTTTGATATGCTCGCTAAAGGTTGTGCCGGTATATTTTTTAAATATTCTGCTAAAATATGATGGGTTATAGTGGCACAGTCGTGCCAAATCCTTTGCCGATATGTTTTGATAATAATTCTTTTCGATATAGTCTAAAATGTTTTTAAAGTTATCAAACTCTTCGGTAGATGACTCACACATCTTTTTAAAAATCATTGTCAGTATAAAGTTTATACCCGCCTTAATCGTAAAATCAAAACCTACCGAGGCTGAGTGTTGCTCTTTATAAAGCAACAACAGTAAATTTTCAAAGCAGTCTTTTTCTTCGGACGAAAATTTTATAAGATTGCAGTTAGTAGTCAGCAACTGTTTAAAGTGATTGTAGTGCGGTGTGTCAAAAAGCGCCCAAAGGTCACGGCACTCGCCAAGGCGGTTGTCGATAATTTCGGGTTTTATGAGTATATTGCAAAATCGAGCATTATGCTCACCGTTAAAGCGGTGTGTTTGACCATAGTTTATAATAAGTAAATCTCCGCTTTTTAAAAAATATTCGTGATCATCAAGCGAGTGGACGCTTTTGCCCTTAAGCATATATACAAACTCAATAAAATCGTGCGTGTGACTGGACTCTTCGGATATGTTGTTTATTTCTATTAAATAGTCATTTGTTATAAAATATTTACCGTTTATAAGTGTCTTGCTCAAAATAATCACCCAACAACACTATAATGCATTTTGCATAAAAAGTAAAGAACTAATACTTTTTTGTGTAATTTTATTTACTTTAATAATACTGTTTAAAAAAATATAATTAAAGTATAAAATACTGCAAAAGGTGGTAGCGCTATGATTTTTAAAAACGAAAAATACGCTATAGAATTTGACCCCAAAGGCGCCGCTATTTCACTTGAAAGCGGCAACAAACAGTTTATTAAACAAAGGGTACCGCTTTTTACTCTGCAGCTAAGAATGGGAGAAAAGGTAAAAAAACTTATTTCTGATAATGCCCAAAAAATTCACCTTGAGCAAAATGATGATATACTTAAACTAAAGTATGAATTTGAAAATTTATGTTTTTATGTAACAATATCTTTTAATAGTAGAATTGAAGCCACTTTTTCATTTGAAAACCGAACCGGGTTTTATGTTGAATGGGTTGATTTTTGTTCACTTGCAGTGCCAAATGACCTTGTTAGCACAGGGGGAAGCGGTCGTATTGCAATAGACACAAATGAGGGATTGCTCATTGAAGATATAAAACTCAAGGAGAACTTTTACCCTTATAAGTACCGACCTCTTGATTACCCAAGTGAAGGTCTTTATGCTATGTTTCCGGCAGTTGTTCAAAGTCAGTTTTTATCTTACTATGATGATACTGCAGGTATTTATATCGCGGCGGAAGACAGTAAGCGCAGTGTAAAGGGAATTGATTTTGGCCCGATGGATGATGCAATTAAGTTGCAGTTTAGGCTTTACCCTGGGGTAAGTTTAAACTGTCAACATTTTGAGTTGTCGTATAATTTGGTTATTGATTTCTTTAGCGGAGACTGGTACTCGGCTGCCGAACTTTACCGTAAATGGTTTGAAAACAATTTGCCCGAAAATCTTTTACCGATTGAAGATAACAAAAGTTTGCCCGAGTGGTATAGCGACTCACCACTTGTTGTAACCTATCCGGTACAGGGTATTCACGATATGGACCCCTCAGGTCCTAACCGACTTTTTCCATATAATAATGCTTTGCCATATCTTGATAAGATTAGCGCGGCAACAGGTAGCCGCATACTTACGGTGCTAATGCATTGGGAGGGTACAGCCCCCTGGGCGCCGCCTTATGTGTGGCCACCTATTGGCGGGGCGGATATGCTTGCCGATTTTGGCAGACAACTGCACGACAAAAACCATATTTTAGGTGTTTACTGCAGTGGTATAAGTTACACAATAAGCAGTAATATTAATGACTATAATATGGAAAAAGAATATCTTGATGAAAATTTGTCGCAATATATGTGCGCGTCCCCCACAGGTGAAATAATCTCGAAAACCTGTCAGGCACAGCGCAAAAGTTATGATATGTGCATTTCACAAGATTTTACCAAAAACGTGCTTTTAAACGAGACTCGTAAAATGGCAGCCTCAGGACTTGATTACATACAAATCCTTGACCAAAATCACGGAGGCACTCCTTATTTTTGCTTTAGTGACAAGCACTCTCACCCTGCAGTACCGGGTGGATGGATGGTCGAGCATATGACCGATTTTCTTAAAAAATTAAAAGCAGTTGTTGGTGACAAAGTGCTTCTTGGGTGTGAATCGGCGGCGGCTGAAAGTTATATACCATATATGAATCTTAGTGATAACCGATTTAACCTTAACGGTTATGCAGGAAAATTTATACCCCTTTACGCATATATCTACCACAAATATTTACAAAATTTTTCGGGTAATTCGGTTTGTTCACTCGATATTTTCGATATTGAACGTTCACCCGACAGTTACTTGCTTCGCGCGGCTCATTCTTTCCTGGCGGGTGATTTTATGACACTTGTTATAAATCAAGATGGCGAGATTGCTTGGGCTTGGGGTGAACGCGATTTTTCAAAGTTGCCTGATAGCGAGGCTACATTGTCTTTTATAAAATCGGCTACTGCATACAAGCGTGGTGTTGGCAAAAAATATCTTACATTTGGTCATATGATAAAGCCCTGTAAGGTAACTTGCGACACAGTTAAAATGTATAAGACAAATGCCGAGCGCTTTACCGAGTACCCAACGGTGCTCACTACCGCTTGGCAGGCAAGTGATGGCACACAAGCGCAGTTTTTTGCAAACTATTGTCAAACACCGCAAAATATTACCATTGACCTTAGCAAAACAAATGGCGCTGATTTGATTGATGAAAAAGGAAATGTGATTGACAGTTTAGTTTCCACAGTTTGCGAACTTGAAATTTCGGCAAACAGTGTAGGTATGATTGTTTTTAAATAATTGGAGGAAATATTATGGCTTTTATTGATGAAAAAATCAGAGTAACCTGGCAAAAATTAAATCAAATTGCAAACACAAAACTTTACGATCTTGAGGGCGTAGAGTATGTGAAAAGTGATTATAAAACCGATAATACTTTTCCGAAAAACGGTTGGGAACCATTTACTAAAGGGACAATAATGACAGGCCGTGATGCGCATTATTGGTTGCGTGCAAGCTTTAAAACCCCACCCGCAAAGGAAAATACATCCTATTATATTAAGTGTACAACGGGATTTGAGGGTCAATGGGACGGCACAAATCCGCAAGGTCTTATTTTCTTAAACGGTGAAATGGTACAGGGTATCGATACCAATCACACCGAGATTTATCTCGAGGCCGATACCGAATATACTATGTATAACTATTTCTATTTAGGGCTTGAAAAAAACAACGTTCCACTATATATGTCTATGTTTGAATTAGACGAAAAAAGCGAACAGCTTTACTACGATATTCGCGTACCTTATGAAGTGTTTATGATGCACAAGCAATATGAGGACCCACACGAAATCATTGTTCCTATTCTTGAACAAACCTGTAATATTATAGATTTCCGCAAGCCTCGCAGTGACGAATATAAGGCGAGTGTTAAAAAAGCGATAGAATTTATAGGACGCGAGTTTTATGACAAGGTTTGTACCGAAGAAGGCAAGCCAATTGTTGATTGTATAGCGCATACGCATATTGATATAGAATGGCTTTGGACTCGTGCGCAAACTCGTGAAAAAATTCAGCGCAGCTTTACAAACGCATTAGCGCTTATGAAAAAATATCCCGAGTTTAAGTTTATGCTTTCACAGCCTGAGCTTTACCGCTATTTAAAGGAAGAAGCACCCGAAAAGTACGAAGAACTAAAACAATTGGTAGCAGAGGGCAGATGGGAGCCGGAAGGCGCTATGTATGTAGAGGCCGACTGTAACCTTATAAGTGGTGAAAGCCTTGTGCGTCAAATTTTCCAGGGCAAGAAGTTCTTTAGGGACGAATTTGGCGTTGATAACAAAATACTGTTCTTACCTGATGTTTTTGGTTATTCGGCAGCGCTTCCACAAATACTTAAAAAATCGGGTATCCGTCATTTCGTAACCTCTAAAATTTCTTGGAACGAAACCAATACAATGCCTGTTGACACGTTTATGTGGCAAGGTCTTGACGGCACCGAAATTTTTACAAATTTTATCACAGCGCAGGCTTATCATCAGCCCGACCCGGTTAGATATACAACCTATGTTGCTCACAACCAACCAAATGAAATAAAAGGCACTTGGAACAAGTTTGCAAACAAACAGTATTCTAACCACGCACTTACAACCTACGGCTTTGGTGACGGTGGCGGCGGTCCTACCAAAGAAATGCTCGAAAAACAGCGCAGAATGGCTCGCGGTATTCCCGGTATGCCGGTTACAAAATTACCGACTTTGCTCGAGCATCTTGACACCAAACGCGAGGAATTTGACGCCGCTTGCAAAAAACTAAAACGTACACCGCGCTGGGTAGGCGAACTTTATCTCGAACTGCATCGAGGCACATACACCTCTATGGCAAAAAACAAGCGTGGCAACCGCAAGAGCGAAATGGCGCTTGGCAAGGCAGAGGGACTTTCATATATAGGCTCTATGCTTGGTAGTAAATACGATGCGCAAGGTCTATACCACAATTGGAATCTTGTTCTTCACAACCAGTTCCACGATATTATTCCGGGTTCTTCTATAAAAGAGGTTTATGACGGCACCGATGTTGACTACAGACAGATTGCTGAATACACCGACAACGTTATAAACGAAAAAATGGAAGTTATCGCAAAAAATATTACTACCGACGGCGGCATTTTGATTTATAATCCATTGGGCTTTGATCGCAAGGGTATTGCAACTGTTGACGGTAAAACGGTAGAACTTACCGACAGCATTCCTGCTTTTGGTTGGAGGGTTGTAAACAGTTACAACGATAAAACCGACGTTACACTTAACGGTCTTACAGCCGAAAACAAGTTCTATAAAATGACACTTGATAAAGCCGGTCGCATAGTTGAACTGTTTGATAAAAGTGCAAATCGTCAGGTGTTAAAGAGTGGCGAATACGGAAATGAATTTCAGGCATTTGAAGACTACCCTCGACTTTATGATAACTGGGAAATCACCGATTACTATAAAGAGAAAAAATGGGTGCTTGACGACGAAGCAACCATCACGCCTGTCACCGACGGCTCTCGCGCAGGCTTTAGGGTAGTTAAAAAATATCTTGATTCCGAAATTGCACAAAACATCTGGCTATACTCAGACACCAATCGTATTGACTTTGACACCGTACTTGATTGGCACGAGCATCATCAGGTGCTTAAGGTTGCGTTTCCGGTAGACGTGCATACCAATACGGCAATCTACGAAACACAGTTTGGACATATTGAGCGACCAACCCACTCAAACACAAGTTGGGATGCTGCTAAATTTGAGGTGTGTGGTCACAAATGGATGACCGTTGCCGAAAACGGATACGGCGTGGCGCTTCTTAATGATTGTAAATATGGCTTTAATACCGAAGGCAGCACAATGAAGCTTACTGTGCTTAAGTGCAGTCAATATCCTAATGCCGAGGCCGATCAGGGCGAGCACAAGCTAACATATTCACTTATGCCTTATGCCGGAGATTTTTGTGCGGCGGGTATTATTAATGAGGCTTACGCACTTAATCAACCACTCGAATGTATGAAGGTGTCTCAAAATAGCGGTTCAGCTTCAGATGAGTTTTCACTTGTATCTTGCGATAAAGATAATGTTATTATCGAGACGGTTAAAAAATGTGAAGATGATAACGGTATGATTGTTCGTATGTATGATGCATTTAACCGCAGAACCAATGCAACCGTTAAGGTAGCAGACGGGTTTAACAAGGCTTATCTTTGCGACTTGATGGAAAACATCGTAGAAGAACTTGATTTTACTGACAACTCTGTTACTGTCAGAGTTCGCAACTTTGAAATTGTTACACTAAAATTCATATAGTATTAAAAATTTTTAAAAAACAGTTGGGGAAGTTTGACAGCCTCAACTGTTTTTTTTGATATAAGGTAATTAGATATATTTTAAATATGCACCAAATTTGGTGCAAAGTGGCAAGTATAATGTACCTGTAACATAAAGTTGCAAATAATATTTTGGAGTGTTAATTATGAAAGAAGTTTGGGTGTTATCAATAAAAACATCGCTACCGGAGGTATGTATAAATTCAAGCGGTCTCGAATGCGCCTATACGGTATTTGAAAGTTTTGAAAAAGGAAAAAAAGAATTTAGAAAATTGATAAAAGAATTTGCTTTTTCAAAAAATGCTATGTTTGATGGAGAGGGTTACATTATTCATATGAAAAAATATGCTGATGATATGATGGACGAAGAATTTGTTGATGACTTTGAATGTCTTGATAAAAATCGTCTCTATAATGTTATGGAATCTCTGCGTAATGCTTTTACTGGAAAAGATTTTGCATTTGAGATGGAAAGTGAATTTATAACCGATTGGTTTATTGCAATAGAAAGCAATCTCAATAATATTCATATACATGGTGAGGATGACGGTCCTTGTAATGGCGTTGATCCGCTTATCAAAACAAATATCTTTTCTATGAACGAAGAAAAAGATTACTTTCTTTACATTGATGATATGTTTGGACAAGACTATTCAGCAGAATTATATATTGATTTAAAAAAAGCTGAATTAAAATAATTGTGTACCACTTTTGGTGCAAGGTATATATTATAATTACAACATAATAAATCATCCCCCTACAGTAGCGTACAGCTTGAAGCGATTCAAGGCGGGCAGCGAGTCGCTGTCTGAGGCACATTTCCGAGCCGAGTTTCTCACCTGATAAATCCTTCAATGGGTCATCCGTTATTCCATAACGCCACACCCATCTTCGTATTTATCATGTCATTTAGTACTGTAGGGGGGATTTTTGGAGGCGAATTATGAAGTTAAATAAATTCACAGTTTCATTTGAGCAGCAGGATATGCATTTTTTGAAAAAGCATGGTTTTTTTAAAGCCTCAAGTATGGTGAAAAAACATTATAAACAACACAATACCCCATTTATATACGATACCTATCAGTTAGCCAATGAACTTCGTATTTTTCACAAAGACGTTTTTGAATTATCTAAAAACATACGAAAACATTATAAACTAATTATGCTTAGAAAGAAAAATGGCGGACTTAGATACATTTATTCACCCGACGCCAATTTAAAACACGCTCAACTTCAAATACTTAAAAATATTTTAAATAATATTAAAATTTCTCCTTATGCCACCGCTTATGTAAAAGGTAAGAATTTAAAAGATAATGCCAAACCCCACACAAATCATAAATATTTACTAAAAATGGATATAACCGACTTCTTTGGTAGCATTACATATTTACAGGTATTATCTACGGCTTTTAATAGAAAAAGATTTCCCACTCAAATCGGTGCAATGCTGTCTTCACTTTGCTGTCTTAACGATGTTTTACCACAAGGTGCACCCACTTCTCCTGCACTTTCAAATATTGTGATGAAAAATTTTGATGATATTATCGGTGCTTGGTGCAAAAAAAGAAACATAACTTATACCCGCTATTGTGATGACCTTACCTTTTCTGCTAATTCACCTTTATATAATGCTTATATAAAGGTAAAAAACATGCTTGAAGAACGTGGATTTGAGCTAAACGAAGAAAAAACCAAATTCATAACCAATTCATCAAGTCAAAGGGTTACTGGTTTGACTGTTAACGAAAAGGTTTCAATCCCTAAAGAATATAAAAGGCAACTTCGTCAGGAAGTTTATTACGCAATAAAATATGGTCTTGCAGACAGCATTGTTAAAGGTAACAAGTCTGAATATATAAATTATGGAAAGCCAAATATTCATAGTTATTTTTCGCATCTTGAGGGCAAGATTTTTTACGTGTTACAAATAGAACCTGATAATACTTGGTTTGTAAAAGCAGCTGAAAAACTAAATGATAGATTCTGCTACGAAATTAAAAGCACCCAATGCACCTGATTTGGTGCATTGGGTATTGCGTTTAAATAAAGAATATGATAAAATAATATTATCATATTTAGGAGGTTTCTTTATGGAAAGTTTAGAACCTAAAAAATTAGCACTTATTCGTATTTTGCAAATATTTAAAAAATACAGTGACTATGACCATCCTCTTTTACAAGAAGATATTGCAGAGTATCTTGAAAGTGATTATGGTATTACACTTGAGCGAAAAGCCATAAGCCGTAATATATCTTTACTTAAAGAAGCAGGTTATGAAATTGAATCAACGAAAGCGGGAAGTTATCTTGAAGAACGAGAGTTTGAAGATAGCGAGCTTCGTATGTTAATTGACGGCGTGCTTTCAAGTAAGTATATAACCGCCAGACACTCTAAAGATTTGATAAACAAACTTTGCAATATGTCTAACCAATATTTTCGTTCACATGTTAAAAATATATACTCGGTAAATGATTGGTCAAAAACTGATAATCAGGCGCTTTTTTATAACATTGAGCTCATAGACGATGCTATTGACCGCAGAGTACAGCTTAAATTTGATTATAATAAATACGGACTTGATAAAAAACTACATAAAAGCAGTACAAATAAGGTAACACCATATCAACTTATTCTTCACAATCAGCGGTATTACTTGATGTCTTATAACGAGCATTTTAAAAATTTGGTGTATTATCGTGTCGATCATATTTCTAATATGACAGTGGTTGAAATAGCCGCTACTCCTATTACAACGATTAAAGGTTTTGAGAGCGGTATAAATTATAAGGTTCTTGCTACATCGCTGCCATATATGTATACCGATATGGTAGAAAATATTGAGTTCATTGCCAAAAAAAGCATTATTGACCAAATAGTTGATTGGTTTGGTAATGAGATAAGAATAATTGAACTTGATAATGAAAATATAACAGTTTCTGTTAAAGCCAGTCCACTTGCAATGGAACATTGGGCAATGCAGTATATTAACTATGTAGAAATAATAAAGCCCACAACGCTTAGAGAAAAGATAAAAGGAAATCTGAAAGCGGCAGGAGAAAAGTATCAGTGAAAAAGGTTACTGATAATATTGCGAAAAATGTCGCAATATGTTATAATTGTCGAAAATAAAATTTACAGTTTTAAATATAAGGAGATCTAAATATGCATATTCAAGAATCTAATGTTTTCAAAATGCTAAAAGAAGGAAGTGTCCAATATCAAATACCTGTATATCAAAGGAAGTATTCGTGGGAAACTAATCAATGTATAAAACTATTACAGGATGTTATAGATGTGTCTAACGACAAGAAAAGAGAAAAGCATTTTGTAGGTTCTATTATTTATATGGGGGTTGGAGACTCTGGTGCGGGCATATTAAATAAATATCATATAATTGACGGACAACAACGATTAACTACTTTATCTCTTCTTCTTATTGCTTTAGCGGATTATGCAAAAGAAAAATTAACAGAGGAAGAATGTATAAGAGAGCATCTTTCTTTTAGAGAAATAAAAAACTCTTTTTTGGTAAATGAATGGTATGCGAATACCGACGAATATTACAAACTGAAATTGACTGATTTGGACTTTAAAGTTTACAAAAATTTATTAGAAACACGTTGCTTGCCGAATGACATAGAAGAAAATACAGTCTTTTCAAATTATAATATACTTTTATCCGAATTAAAAAAGAAAGATATTGACCCATTGATTGTTTACAAAGGTATTGGAAAATTTGCTTTAGCAAATGTAAGTATTGATGAAAGTGATGATGCGCAATTAGTTTTTGAAACGGTAAATACTACCGGTAAAGAACTTGATACGGCGGATAAAATCAGAAACTACATATTGATGAAGTTAAATAATGAACAGCAGAAAAAAATATATGACGAATATTGGCTACCAATGGAAAAAAGTTTTGGATTAGACAAAGCAGGTGTCAAGGAATTAAAAAATTTCATATATTATTATGTAGGTGTTTTAACACAAGACAATTTACCTGACGACTATTATGATATATTCAAAGATTATCACCATAATATGGACTACGAAAACACATTAACAGCTGTTAAGAAAATATTTGAATTTTCAAAACATTATAAATTGTGGATTGATGTAAATGAAACTTCTATAGGGTTTAAAAAACTTCTATACAGAATTAAACTTACAAATCAATACAAGCTTACTCCCGCTATATTGCAAATAATACATAACAAATCTATTGATGCGATAAGTGAAGAAGATGCTTCCGAAATGCTAAAAATAATCGAATCATATGTCGTAAGGAGAGAAATGTATGGTAGAGATTCTAAGACTGCAGCATATATTAAAATACAGAGAAGTACAGACTCAGTTAATAATCTTATAAATTGCATACATAGTCTTACTGACAATCAATCAATGCCTACTGATAAAGAATTACAAAACGAATTGTTAACAAGACCACTCTTCAAAATCAAACATAAGCAAATTGGTATTTGGTTAGAAAGAATGGAACAAAATATAAATAAAGACTATCGCAAAGGCGACCATAGTATTGAACATATTATGCCTCAAACAATCTATTCGCACGAGGAATTATATGCGCGAAATGACATATCCATTCAAACAAAAGAAGAATTGGATTGGGCGAATGATTTAGGCGATAATTGGAAAGATATTCAAGAAAAATATGTTCACACGATTGGGAATTTAACGCTAACGGGTTATAATAGTCCGTATCAAAATTATCGATTTTCAGTTAAGCGTGATATGGAAAATGAAATCAACGGCAAAAGATATGGATACAAGTTTTCTCCTATCAATTTAAGTTCATCATTAGCTAAACTCGAAAAGTTTACAGAAGAAGAAATAGTTAATCGTTCTAAAGAGATGGTTACTATGATAACTCAAGTGTGGAAATATCCAAACAAACCACTATCTAAATAGAAGCGACTCGCATATTTACACCCCATAACTTTTGGTATATCAAAGGTTATGGGGTGTTTTTTATTCGTTTCTCTATGCACCAAAATTAGTGCATAACAAATCGTATAATATAATCGTAATAAAAAGTTGGAGGTAAAAAGTATGGTGTTTTACAAGATTGAAGCCAAACGAGAAATGCCTGAGGGTGAAAATGAATTAAGTTCTCGTGAAAAGAGAGGTATTTGCAGTTGCCTTGCTGAAAGGAGCGAGAATTTCTTTTATAAATCATCAGGGCAATGCTTTATTGCAACAGTTTTAATAAGAGATGATTCAGCAGTTTTTACAGTCATTTCAAAATCACACGATACAGTTAAGGCACAATTTGAAAAGTATATAAAAGAACCCATCTTTCAAATTACCTCATTTAAAATCGAAGAAACCACATTTGCTTCGTTAGAGTCTTTGTTATTATGCGCACAGCGTAATTCCTATATCATTGATGATGACGAAATTTTAGAGCGATTTGAACTTGATAGGCTTCAACCTCATCGTGGAAGCTATGAGTTTGGTGAAGCAATAATTGATGATTCTTTAACCATCAACGACTGCAAAATGATTGCAAGCAAATTATTGTTTGAAAATACTATGCACCCCGAGCTTGACAGAATTCAAAAATCCAGTGTTGTCAAAAACAGCGGACATCCCGTTCACTACATATTAAGAGCAGATAATCGCGATATAAGAAACACGATATATAAATCTTTGTTGTCGGCGCTTTATGCTAAAGGAAGAATAAAAAACAAGCGATACTCTTTTGTTGATTATGATAGTGAAAGCAGATTTCCCGACGCAACCTTTGAGGCTCTTTATCGCTCGAGCGCAGGCGGAGCGGTAGTTATCAGATATATCGACTCAGATAATGATGATAACCAGTTTTCAAAACGGGGAACAGATATTATTGCTACTATTTGTGATATTGCGGTAAAATACAAAAATTCAGTGCTTACAATTATTTGTCTGCCTAAAACAGCAAATAAAGTAAAAGAGGATTTCTTGCTTAATTTCGGCAGTACAGCCTTTATTGAAATTTATGAAGATGTTGCATTTGGAGCAGTCGCAGAAAATTATCTCAAAGTGAAGGCAAAAGAAAATAAAGTGCGTACAGATAAAAAATTGACCTCTTTAATCGAAGCCGGAAAAGGATATACAGCGACCGAACTTAACCATATCTTTGATGACTGGTATTCTAAAAAACTTAGAAACGAGATTTATCCCGAATACAAGATGACAAAGACTGCAAAGATTAAAATAAGGCAAGAAGAACCACGAGGCACTGCTTATGAAAAACTTGATAAGCTTATAGGTCTTGATTCTGCAAAAGAAGTTATGAATAACGCTCTTAACTATTTTAAGGCGCAAAAACTTTTTGCCGATAGAGGTATGATAGCTGAACGCCCATCAATGCATATGATTTTTACCGGTAATCCCGGTACAGCAAAAACTACCGTTGCCAGACTCTTTGCACAAATTATGAAAGAAAACGGATTGCTTACAAATGGTGATATATACGAAGTCGGCAGAGCTGATATTGTTGGCAAATATGTGGGTTCAACAGCGCCGCTTGTAAAATCAGCCTTCAAACGCGCAAAAGGAGGTGTATTGTTCATAGATGAGGCATATTCTTTGGTAGATGACCGTGATGGTCTTTTTGGCGATGAGGCTATAAATACTATTGTTCAAGAAATGGAAAACAATCGAAAAGATACTATTGTGATTTTTGCAGGTTATCCCGATAAAATGGAAGGATTTTTAAACAAAAATCCGGGATTGCGTTCGCGCATTGCTTTTAATATTCATTTTGATGATTATAATTCACAAGAACTTTGCGATATTGCTGAACTTATTGCGGCTGAAAAGAAATTTGTTTTATCAAGCGACGCCAAAGAAAAACTAAAAAATGTATTTGACAAGGCGCAAAGGCAAAACGATTTTGGCAATGGCAGATTTGCGCGCAATATTATTGAAAAGGCAAAAATGGCGCAGGCAAACCGCCTTATGAAAGCGGATGTTGATAATATTAGTAATGAAGAGCTGATAACCATTACAGCAGAGGATATTGAAATTTTACAGGACAAACCTGAAATTAAAAAAATTCAAATAGGCTTTACAGCTTAGAA
The DNA here is from genome assembly GCA_017516965.1 of Clostridia bacterium. Classification (GTDB taxonomy): domain Bacteria; phylum Bacillota; class Clostridia; order Oscillospirales; family Acutalibacteraceae; genus UBA737. Next base: position 83,008 of record JAFXAP010000013.1, on the reverse strand, counting down.
AGGAAATATTTATGAATAAGGCAGCATTTACATATAATGATACACAGTTTGAGGAACTTGAAAAGTTTGCAAGAGAAAATTTTGGTTCGAGTTATGATTATTTAATTCACGAAATCGAAAGTGAATATGTGCACACAGACACTCTTTTACATAAAACAGCCGATGGTGAAAAAGTATTTGTCACTTGCGGAATGGGCGCATGTGAAATGAATTCGCCAACTAATTTAAAAAGATGTGAATTGGTAATGTGGGCAAGTAAAAAATTTGTTTCAACATCAAAAAAAGGAATGGTTTTAGCATCAGAACTTGTAAAGATGAGCAAATTTCCATTCCGTGAGGATACCTGGTTTGGTACGGGACATACAATGGATGTTTCAAAAGAGTTTAAAGAAGCATTCGGCTATGATTATTTTGCTTTTTTAAAATTACCCATTAAGGTACGTCTTACCGGTATAGATGAAGCCGTTAACTTTTTATTAGTTATTCCTATTTATGAAGCTGAACGTCAATGGTGTGTTGAAAATAATACCCTTGCGTTTTTAGATAAACTTCACGAAAAGTATGATGGAAAGGAGATAAGAGTTGATTTTAAACGAGAGATGTTTATTCCTGAAAATTTAGATGATGAAGAACTTTCCGAGTATCAAGTTATGGCAATTTTAGGAGTAGATAAACCAACACTTCAAAAACTAGGTGATTATTTAGACGAGCAAGAGCAAAAGGGAATAGAGACAACTTATGATATGATATCTGAATGGATGAAAGAAAACGGTTAAAACCATTTAATCAATGCACCTTAATTGGTGCATTGATTTTTTTATAATGTTTTCATAATAGAAAAGGAGATTTGTAATATGTCAGATACACAATTAAAAAATAAACTGTTATTTGATTTTTATGAAAACATAAAAACCGGTAAAGAAATACTATCGGTTGAGGATTTAGAGATTGCAATAAAAACAATGGAAAATGCAAAGGAAGAACTAAAAAAGAAGGAACAAAAAAGATTACAACAAGCGCAATTACAAGCCATAAAAAACAGGGCATCAAGCCTTGATTTTAAGGGTAAGGTTTTGCAGCTTCCTTATAATCTTGATCATATTGATACCAATGCTTACAGAGGTAATAAAGAAATTGTCAAGGTTGTTATAAACTATGGGTGTAGTTCTATAGGTGAACACGCTTTTGAAGGGTGCACAAATTTACGAGAGGTTGTTTTCCCTAGAAGTAAGATTATTCTAAGGCGAGGTTGCTTTAAAAATTGTTTGTCACTTAAAGAAATTGATATACCAAATATATCTAATATATGTCCCAGCGCTTTTGAAAATTGCATTTCACTTGAAAAAGTGTTTTTGCCGGACACTATCTCAAATATATATACTAAAGCGTTTAGTAATTGTCGTTCTCTACAAGAGGTGGATTGTGCCCCAAAGAGTGAATATGGGTGGAATACATTACATATTTATCCACGTGTTTTTGAAAAATGCATATCTCTCGAAAAACTTGAAATATATAAAGGTTATTTAGATAATAAGGCTTTTATTGATTGCGCAAATCTTAAAGAAATTTATAACCATTATCGGTTTGGAGAAAATATAAAATTTGAAAAATGTGATGCCAAAGTAATATGTGTTTAGCGCACCAAAACAGGTACATAAGTTTTTGTAAAATATTTTTAGAAAATCATAAGGAGCGTTTAAAATGAGCGATACAAAAAACATTGCAAATACTACCCTTGACCCTGTTGAACTTGCTAAGCAAAAACGCAAGGCGTTGTTTGAATTTTATGAAAATATTAAAAACGGAACTGAGATTTTTTCAGCAGAGGATTTAGATATTGCCATTGAATCTATGAAGCTCGCTCAGTTGGACATTAAAGAACGTGAGCGCAGACGACTTCAGGAAAAAGAAGCAGAACTTCTTAAAAAGAAACTTGCAGAAGATGAAAAACGTCGCGTTGCCGCTGAAAAACGCGCTGCTGCCCGCGCTGCTGCCAAACATAAAAAACACGTTGAAGAAGTTACGGCAATGGACCTTCCGGTTGATTATGAAAATTCTTTTAAAGAGGATTACCGCGCAAACATTCATTGTGACAGCATTCCTGATGGGTTGCTTTTCTCTATCGATGCGTTAGGTATGGTTGATATTGAGTTTATTTCATCAATTACCGGTGAAGAGATGAAAACCGTTATTGAAACATTAAAAGGCTCTATTTATCAAAATCCGCTTCATTGGAATGAGTGCTTTTATAAAGGATGGGAAACAGCCGACGAATATCTATCGGGCAATCTGCTTCATAAATATCATTTGGCAAAAGAAGCAAATGAGCAGTACCTTGGCTATTTTGATGATAATATTAAAGCCATCGAAGCCTTACTTGAGCCCAATATTGCGTCGAATGATATTTATATCACTCTTGGTTCACCCTGGGTTCCTACAGATATTATAGATGATTTTATTTTGCATCTTATCGGACTCGAAAAAGATTCTAAAGGTCAGTACCCAATCGATGCCGAACCATTTTTGTCAAAAGAATATGCTGTTAACCACGATGACGTTACAGGTCTTTGGGACATACCTCAAAAAACCAGATTTAGAAAATCTACCCTTCACGGTAAATATGAAGAACTTAATTATCACGTTTGGGGAACCGAAAAAATGCATATGCTTTATCTTTTAGAGAACATTATGAATATGAAAACCCTTGCTGTTTATGATTATGTTGGTCCTGATAAAAAAACTAAAATATTAAATAGCAAGGAAACGGTTAAGGTTCTTGAAAAACAAGATAAAATGGTAGCTGAATTTAAAAATTGGGTATGGCAAGACAAGGACCGCGCTCAAAGATTGCAGGGCGCATATAACCGTAAATATGGAAACATTCGTAAACGAAACTTTGACGGCAGCTTTTTTGAGTTTCCTGATATGAATCCGGAGATAAAGCTTCGTCCTCACCAAAAAAATTCTGTAGCGCGTATTATTTTTTCAGATAATACGCTACTTGCTCACGATGTAGGCGCAGGCAAAACCTATACAATGATTGCTGCGGGTATGGAACTTAAAAGACTTGGCAAATCACAAAAAAATATGTACGTGATTCCCAATAATATAATGCCTCAATGGCGTAAAATGTTCCTTAATATGTACCCCAATGCCAATCTTTTGGTTGTTGACCGCAGAAATTTCAATTCAAAGAAAAGAGCTGATACGCTAAACAAAATTATTAATGAAGATTTTGACGCTATTTTGATTACATACAGTTGCTTTGATATGCTTTCACTGTCAAAAAAATACTATATAGAGTTTTATGAAAATCAGCTTGAAAAACTCACGAAAGCCAAAGAAAAATTTTCTTCTGAAAAAGCCATTAGCGCAAAACGCAGAGCAGCTTTTAGGGCACTTGAAAAACTAGAGAAAGATATGACCGAAAATGTTTGTGAAATTCCTTTTGATGAGCTTGGCATTAACACTTTATTTATTGATGAAGCCCATAATTATAAAAACGTTTCACTTCATTCGGGCATTATGCGTGTGCGTGGTATAACTAATAAAGGTTCGGCCAAGTGCGACGCTATGATGGATAAGGTTCATTGTGTTCAGCGTCAAAATAGTGGCGGTCGTGTGGTTATGGCTACGGGTACGCCTATCACAAACTCTATAACCGACCTGTTTATTATGCAAAAATTTTTACAGGATGGCGAACTTGAATTTTTAGGTATTCAGAATTTTGACTCCTGGGTAGCAATGTTTGGTAAAAAGGTTAGTGAATTTGAAATAGACGTTGATACCAACAGTTATCATCTTGCAACACGTTTTGCCAAGTTTTGCAATGTTCCGGAACTTACGGCTATATTATCTTCTGTTAGTGATTTTTATCACGTAGATAATTCAATGGGACTCCCTGAATTTGAGGGCTATTCAGATTCTATTGCTCCGGGTAGTGATGATTTTAAAGATTATTTGCGTGATATTTCTAACCGAGCAGACGACGTGAGAAAAAAACGAGTAGATAAAAAAGAAGATAATCTGCTGAAAATTACAACCGACGGTAGAAAAGCCGCTTTAGATATGCGTCTTATCGATATGGTATATGGTTTAGATATTGATTCAAAGGTATATCGTTGCGCCGAAAACATTATGAACATTTATGAAAACACTAGAGATAAAAAACTGATACAAATGGTATTTTGCGATAGTTCAACACCAAAGCAAAGTTTTAACCTCTATGATGAACTTAAAAGCATTTTGGTAGCGATGGGTATTCCCGAACATCAGATTGCCTTTATTCACGAAGCCGATAGCGAAGATAAAAAGAATTTGCTTTTCTATGACTTAAGAAAAGGTGATATTTCGGTTGTTATTGGTTCTACCTTTAAGATGGGTCTTGGCGTAAATGTTCAAGAAAAGCTGTGCGCGTTGCATCACTTGGATGTACCGTGGCGACCTGCGGATATGGTTCAGCGCGAAGGACGAATTTTGCGACAGGGTAATCTTTGCGAGTCGGTTAAGATATATCGATATATTACTAAAGGAAGTTTTGATGCTTATTCCTGGCAGTTGCTTGAAAAGAAACAGCGATTTATAAGTCAGATTCTTTCGGGTGAAGCGTGTGACCGAGAGGGTGATGATGTTGATGAAACGGTACTAAATTATGCTGAGGTTAAAGCGTTATCGGTAGGTAACCCTTTAATTAAGGAAAAGGTTGAAATAACTAATGAAATCGATAAACTTCGTATTTTACAGAGGGACTATATTCTGTCACGTCAGAGAACAGAAAAAGAGTTATCGGAATTGCCGGAAAAAATTGAAGCTCAGAAAAAACGCATTGCTCAAACACAGGAGGATATTGAGTATTATCGTGATAACAAGATAAATTACAAGGAAATGGAATATGAAGCTCAAAAAGAAATCAGGGATTTAATTTTTGCCGCAGTTAAGGTTCATAGAAATCAACCGATTGAGAAAAAGGTTCTTACATATCAAGGGTTTGATGTTGTTGTTCCTCAGCATATGATACCAAAAACTGTTAATACAAGAAAAAATGGTGACAATGAGGGTGAACAAAAAAATAAAGAACCGATCCCTTATGTTTTTGTGAAACGCAATGGTTCGTATTATATGGAAATAGAAAGCCATACGGGAATTACAAAGCGACTTAACAATCTGCTTGAGGATTTGCCCAAAGCAAAAATACGTCGTGAGGAAGTTCTTGATGCATTACTTAACAAAAAAGCAGTGTTAGAGGCAGAACTTGCAAAAAAAGGTGAATCTTACGCTACCGAAATTGCAGCACTCGCTTTAAGACTTGAAGAAATTGATAAAAAGTTAGGAGTAGTAGCATAATGAGTGAAACAAGAGTAAATATGCCGATTCTATCGGTAGAAAAAACTATAAAGCATTTATCAAATATTTATTGTGAGATTGTTAAAAAAGGTATCTCCCCAAAAGTATTACCATCGGTAATGCTTTGGGGACCTCCCGGTGTTGGTAAATCGCAAGCAATACGTCAAATTGCAAAAGATATTAAGAGAAACACCGGCAAGGAAACTCGTATTACCGATGTTAGACTGCTTCTTTTTAACCCTATTGACCTTCGCGGAATACCAACATCCAATGCCGATAAAACATTGGCTATATGGCTTAAGCCTCAAATATTCCAAATGGATCCGAGCGATGATATTGTGAATATCTTATTTCTTGATGAGATTTCTGCAGCACCCCAATCGGTACAAGCGGCAGCCTATCAAATCACACTTGACCGTGTGGTTGGAGAACATAAACTACCAGATAACTGCATTATAATTGCGGCGGGCAACCGTGTAACTGATAAGTCTGTATCATTTAAAATGCCCAAAGCTCTTGCCAACCGTCTTTTACATATCGAGGTTGAAGGAAGCTTTGAATCTTGGCAAAACTGGGCGGTAAGGGCAGGGGTTAACCCAAAGGTAATCGGTTTTCTTTCTTTTAGAACCGATAGACTATTTGGCTTTGATCCCAAAAGCGATGATTTAGCCTTTGCAACACCACGTTCTTGGGAAATGGTTAGCAACCTGCTTAACAATGTTTGCGATGATGTTAAGACTATGTATCCTCTTATTGCAGGACTTATTGGAAGCGGATTGGCGCTTGAGTTTCGTTCGTGGTGTAAACTACACTTTAAACTCCCTAACACCGAAGATATTTTTATGGGTAAAAGGTGTGAAATTCCTAAATCAGCCGATACACTTTATGCCATAGTTTCTTCTATGACCAACTATGCTAAAGAACACAAGGATGATGCAGAACAAATAGGAAATTCGCTTTCTTACGCCTCGGGTTTTCCTGCGGATTTTGTTTCATTACTTATTGAAAATTATGAAAACATCGAAGAAAACTATAAGGAATTTTTGATGCAAATCCCCGAGTATTACGAGCTTAGCCAAAAACGAGGAAGGGTTCGCAATGGACAAGTTTGATAAAAGAACGTATGAAATCATAAAACGACTTCAAAACGCAAGATTATCCTTACTTTCAAAGCAACCCTTTTACGCACTTTTACTTATACATATGAAATTTGCGTTAGATGTTTCTTGCGAAACGGCCTATACCGATGGTCAACGGATCGCTTTTAATCCCGATTTTATGGATATGCTTTCAGATAAAGAACTTGAGTTTGTTCTTATGCACGAGGTTTTGCACGCGGCACTGGGTCACCCTTTTAGAAAGCAATCGGATTATGACCTTGAATGTTATGACAAAGCTTGTGATATTGTTGTGAACTCTAATATTCTTTATAGCTTTGATATGGATATAAAGAGTATTACACTTAAAAATTTTGGTGTTGCTATGCATATGACTCCAAGCGGTAAAGAAGGCTATAAATTTACCGTTGAAGAGGTATACAATGAATTACTTAAAGCATCCGGCAAATCACAAAATAATTCTAATAAAAACGGCTGTACCGGCGGAGGCATTCCTGGTTTAGGAAGGGGTCAAGGCAGCAGTTCGGTGGAAGATTCTGATGAAAATAATGATGAAGATAATTCTGATGAAAACAATTCTTCAAATCAAAATAAGAACAGCAACAAAAATAATGAAAATGCCAACTATGATGGCGATGGTAAAGGTAGCGGAAACAAAAAAGGTAAAGGCAGCAAAAAATCGGGAGAAGGCAAATCAAGTGGGTGCAAAGGCTCAGGAGATGGCGGTGAAATTACTGAGGATGATTTAAACGACCTTATAGCTGATTTGCTTAAAGGCAGAGCGATTCACGGCAAAGTTGATATCAACACCAGTGTTGCCGAAGATAAAATAGAAGACAGCGAAAAGCAAGGCGAAGTTGATGATCACTCGTTTTGGAATGGAGACGAAGAAGATAATACCGGCCGTGATACTTGGCTTAATCGTATGATTGAAGCAACCGATATTATTGCTCAAAGCGAGGGCGGCAAAGGGCGCGGCACTGTACCTCTTGCTGCTGAACGAATGGTCGAAGAAATCAAAAATCCCACACTTGATTGGAGAACTATTCTTAATGACTTCGTTCAAGAAGAAATTTGCGATTATTCCTTTTCACCGCCCGATAAGCGAATGGAAGACAGTCCGTTTTTTCTTCCCGACTTTAACGAGAAGGATGAAAGTGTTAAAGATATCTTGTTTATGATTGATACATCAGGTTCTATGAGCAATAAACAAATATCCGAATGCTATAGTGAAATCTATGGAGCTATCGGGCAATTCGGTGGCAAACTGCAAGGCAAACTTGGTTTTTTCGATGCGGTGGTTGTAGAACCTATTCCGTTTGAAGATGAAGAAGAATTTAAAATTATTCGACCAAAAGGCGGTGGTGGCACCTCTTTTGATATTATTTTCGATTATGTTGAAGAGAAAATGGAAGATGAACCACCGGTAAGCATTGTTATCCTGACCGACGGTTATGCTCCTTTTCCAAACGAAGCTCGCGCAAACGGGATTCCGGTCCTTTGGATCATAAATAATAGAGAAGTGACACCGCCTTGGGGTAAAATTGCAAGAATATTAGATAAAGCACCAAAATAGGTGCATAAGAATTTGTATAATGTCTTTAGAAAATAATAAAGGAGAAGACAAAAATGAATAACTTATTTAGAATGAGAGAATTAATTGAACTAATTAACAATGCCGATAAAGCTTATTTTGGCGATGACAAGCCTATTATGACCGATAAAGAATATGACGCATTGGTAGAGGAATTAACAAAAATCGAGAAGGAAACAGGAATTCATTTTAAAAACTCTCCCATTGGTAAAGTAGGTGGCGATATAAAAAAGGGGCTTGAAATTGTGACCCACACAAAACCAATGCTTTCTTGCAATAAAACCAAGGATGTTCGTGAAGTGGTAGATTTTTCAAAAGAAAATGATGTAGTGATATCGTGGAAGATGGACGGTCTGACACTTGTATTGCGTTATGAAAACGGAGAATTTAAACAGGCAATTACACGTGGACATGATGGTATTGTTGGTGAGGATGTAACACACACTGTAAAGGAAATGCGTAATGTGCCAATGCACATTCCTTGTAAAGAAAAGTTTGAAGTTCGTGGTGAAGGCGTAATATCTTTTGAAGATTTTAACACTCTTAACAAGCTTGGTGAAAAATCTTCCCACCCGCGTTCTGTTGCAGCTGGTGCGGTGAGAAGTTTTGTTGCAGATAGGGGAAAGTTATATCATCTTGACTTCTTTGCTTTTGAACTAATTAAAGAAGAAGCTCCGAACACAAAAATTGAGCAACTGAAGTTTTTAAAAGAAAATAATTTTACTGTTGTTGAGCATATTTTGGTGGAATCTGATAATGAAGAGGAGATTGAAACCGCAATAAGAAGGTGGACTCCGGAAGGTTTTGCATATCCTGTTGACGGTATTGTTGCCGAGTATAACGATATTGAGTATGGTAAATCATTGGGTGCTACTGCGCATCACGAAAAAAGAATGCTTGCTCTTAAATGGAAAGACGAGGTAAAAATGACCACGTTTCGTGGTGTATCACTTAATACAACCCGAAATGGAACAGTAAGTATTGTTGGCGAATTTGACGAGGTCACCATTGATGGCACCAAAGTTCATAGGGCCAGTCTTCATAATTTGAGTAACTTTGAAAAATTTAAATTTGGTATTGGTGATATGATAAGCGTTTATAAAGCTAATATGATTATTCCGCAAATTTCCGAAAATCTGACTCGTAGCGGCACCTATGAATTACCAAAATTTTGTCCCAGTTGTGGTGAAAAATTAACCATTCAAATTTCAAACGGAGGCATAAAAGAACTTTATTGTCCCAATACCGAGTGTATTGCAAGAAATGCTAACAAAATTGCTCGTTTTTGCGATAAGAATGCTATGAATATTGACGGACTTTCTGCTACAACTATTGAAAAAATGGTGGCATATGGTTGGGTTAAGAACTATAAGGATTTATATCATCTTCAAATTCATCAAGATAGCATTCTTTCTACGCCGGGCTTTGGTCCAGACAGATATAATGCACTTATAGAACAAATTGAAAAAAACCGAAAATGCTTAATGCATAGATTTTTAGTTGGTATTGGAATTCCTTTGCTTGGTCCTGAAGCCGCAAAGAAACTTCACCAATACTTTTACGGTTCAATAGAAAAATTTGAAGATTCTATAAAATCAGGTTTTAATTTCTCTCACATAGAGGGTATATCCGAAACTTTAAACAGCGCAATTTATGAATGGTATGAAAAACCAACTAACCAAAACACCCTTCACGCGCTTATGGCAGAACTTGAATTTACGGGTGTTCAAAAGCAAAACGAGGGGAATTCAAATCCATTCTTTGATAAACAAATTGTGATTACAGGAACGTTTGAAAACTTCGACCGTCCTGCACTTATTACCTTGCTTGAATCACTTGGCGCGGTTACGCATAGCAGTGTTAGTAAATCTGTAGACTATTTAATTTACGGTAATCTTCCAGGTAGCAAGAAAGTTGGTCTTGCAATAGAAAACGGTGTCACAATGATAAGTGAACAAAAATTCGCCGAAATGTTGGAACAAAACCGATGAAACTTTATATTAAGCAAATAGTAATCAAAAAAAACGGAAAAACCACCGAAAGACTTGGATTTAATAAAAAGCTTTCGGTGGTCAAAGGTAGTATTGAACTTTACGATATTATAAAATTACTTCTTGGAAAGCATGAAGCCGCCCGCAGTTTTTATAACGTTGAATTTTTAGCGGTTGTAGAGCTTGATAAAACCTATTGTATCAGTGGTAGCAAACATAGGGGTGAATTGCTGTTTAATGTTTGTGTTTGCGCAGATAACATCGAATGTACAAAAGAATATTTTGAACTAGTGCGTCAAAATGATGAAATGGATTCATCTCTTTTCTTTCACCGCTTTAAAAGGCAAGACTATCCTCACAAACTTTTCAGATATAAAGATTTGTTAGAGTACTACCCACAAGGTAATTTTGCTGCACTTACAAATGGCTACGGTACTACCCGCAGTTTTAGGGGTTTTATTACAAATTATATTAAGCATTTTAAACCCATAAGATTGCGTGAAGACAAAGATCTTTTTTTAAAACTTTCAAAAGATGGAGAGTTTAGAGTCGGTTATCTCAATAATGATGAAAAAGTTTTTCTAAGCGAAAGCGAAAAGGTGATTTATCATTATTTGAGTTTTATAAGTATTGCGGATTTTTGGTCCAGAGCTGAAAAAATAAGAAATCTAAACCGAGTGAAGAAACCTCTTATTGTATCTAATTTTTTAGAACTTTTAGATGACAGCATTGATTTATCTGAAATAGTATGCTGTACAAATAAAATAGATAGACAGGTTATTATGTTTTTAGAAAAACCTTGGTATAAAGGCGGTGGTCGCAAATCTTTGGCGGAAAAAGAATTTGAATGTTCGGTTTGTGGGTTAAGTGAAGCAACCACCCATCTAAATAACGAATATCAAAAGTTTATGGAGGATATACAAATTGGCTGAAAGAAAGATTGAAACACCCAACAAAAAAGAATTATTATTTGGTGCCGTATGGCTTTGGGCAGGTTCGCAGGGTATTGATGAGATAACAAATGATAACGATTATTGGTTTTGTAGCGATATAACATTTAAAAAGAATAATAAAACTTATGCCTTTATAATCGAAGTTGAACGCTCTTTTGAAGAATTAAAAACACTTACAAAAAAAGCTGCTTTAAATTGTGACTATATATATGTGGTTACAGATGATAATGCAAAACGCAGAGAACTTATAAAGGTTATTCCGTCTGCTTGCGGAATTCTTTGTTATGGTAATAGTTTTGGATTGGGAAATATTTATCAAATTCTTAAAGAAGCAAGGTTGTGTTTTGGGAAATAGGCATTGAAATTAGCAAACTTTAAATGTAATTATGATTGTACCAAATAGGGTACATAACGTCTGATATAATTACCTTACAATAAATGATAAGGAGAATTAATTATGGATGAAAAAATAATAAATAGTATGGATGATGAAAGAATTTCCCCCTTTGATTTAATAACCCTTATGTTTGAACGCACAGACGAAGATGGTGTGCTATACGTTCCTTCTTTTAGCGAAAAATGCGAGGATTATCGCTGCCATGTGGATTGGAATTTAAGCAAATATGAAAGCTTAATGGATAAGTTCACAAAGCATTTTGATGCGATAAAACAAATAGGCGCTCTTGAAAATAAACTTGATGGTACTTATGATACTTCTAAAAAAGTTTTAGGCAAAGAGTTAGCAGACTTTTGGAATATTTATATTCGTCCATTTGATATCGGTGATATAGATTTTGAAAAAGTTCTGGATATTACCGACCGCCTTGAAACTATAGAATGGGTGCGTAGTATAGCTGAAAATTTCGCAAAAGGAAAGGAACTTGACGAAAAGGAACGACAAATCTTAACCGATTATATTGATATAGCGGTAACGCCTGAAGAGAAAAAATATCGCAGAAATCACGTTGAAACGGTTTATAGCGATGCTGAAAAACGATTAGGCAAAAAACTTTGCGCGTACGATTTTATTTTGTATTCAATGCGCCTTTGCCGTCTTATAAATTTAAAAGCGCCAGAAATTATCATTCGTAATGAAGCCTGCGCGTTGGCAACTTCTATGCTTTTGTATGAATATGGCATTTCTCGCGAATGTGTAGATAGCACTCGTCGCCTTCAACTTGAAAAAATGGAACTTATGAGTGAGGAAGAATTAGACGAACTATATCGTCCACAAAAAGCAAACACCCGTAAGAGTCTGGCTCCTCTTTTTGTGTTTGAAATTTTGTCTAAATATTCTAACTCGAAAACCCATTTAAGACAAAATGACATTTTGAAAAAGTTAAGTGAATACCCTTATGAAATTTCACTTGAAAGAAAGGCGCTCAGCCGAATAATTCATAATCTTACCGACTCAACGCAGTATGCCGTTTTTCAAGATAAAAGCGGCGTGTGGGTAGAGCAGGAAAAGAAAGGATAAAAAATATGAATTTAAAAGATAAGTATAATATAAATTCTATTTTGAAAAACGAGACCCTTTTTTTTGATATACTTGAAGAAGATATAATAAATTATGCGGATTTTTTAACACTTATAAACAAGGAAGTGGGGTTAGCGGCATTAGATATTGAGGATTTTAAATCCTGTATAGTAGGGCGTAATACAGTTGATTTTAGAGTGCATGCCGGAGATAATCTTACAAGCGTAACAACTGAAATTCTCGAATTTATTCCCACGGGCACACATGTTATTTGTGTGATTACAACTAATGAACTTGCAGACAACCCTGAAGAAATAGAAGCCTGTAATGATTTAATAAAAGAAAAATCAAAAGCGGAATATTTTTATTGGAACGTATATATAACCGAACAAAAAGAAAAATACAAAATTTATGTTTTGGTAGCTGATTATTTTGAGTAAAATATCAGAAGCATATAAAGGATTAAAAAATATGATGTAAAATAAATACTTTAAAATAAAAAAACGTTGCCTTACTGTCAAATTTGCGGTAAGGCAACGTTTTTTTATATTTCTTTCTTCAATCTCTCTACATCTATGCTATTTAAAGATTTACCATCGATTAAATAACTATCATTTTCAAAAGATATTTTTTTACCAGAAACAAATAAACTTGTGTTGCTAATATCATCTTTAGATGTGAATTCCGGTAATGTAATATCACGATATTTGTTTTTTAATTTTATATACGCTTCAAACAGTTTATAATCAACACCTCGGCTGCGATCGTCAGATTTAAGAAGATAATAATTCCCGTTTTCGAACATGTAACGTCCATATCCCATATATGAAAGCATTTCATCGTTTTTAAGCAAAGATGATTTGAACTCATCACTCATCGCAACGTTAGAAATTGTTTGCATATCTTCATTATCAACAAATTCTTTAAGTCTTTCTCCACTGTTAATATATGCTGTTAAAAATTCATTAAATGCTTTTCTGCCTTCTTCTTTCCTTAAAAATCCGCGCCAGTCGTTATTATGATGTTTGTCATTCCAGTAATACATACAATATTTATCTGATATAGAATATGGAAATACATCTTTAATTTGATTATTAAGGAAATACTTCTTTAAAAGAATGTCGTTCCCATTATCATTAAAAATTTCGGAAATTTTTTCCCAACGTTCCTTGAAACTATTAGAATCATTACAATTACAAAGAGCAAAATATATTTCTCCTTTGAAATATTCGTGAGATTCCGCTTTTTCTATAGCCGTATTCCAATCTGGGTCTTCAATAAGTTTCGCCTTATAACACTCTTCTTTAATTTGCTCGTCTTTAATATTGGGTAAATGCTTTAATAGATTGTATAAATCGTCTGTACAGTTTCTCAAATCTTTCAACATAGTGTGCGAATGTTGTTCCGATAATTTATGAATAGTCTTAGTTGCTATGTAGAAACGGTCGATTGTGTCAATTTCTGAATGATTTGCGATGTTGTTAATTATCCTGTACCATTCTTTAAAATTGTCTTCATCAAAATCCTCTTCTATCTTGTTTGAATAAAGCGAAATTGCAAGCAATCGGATTCGCGCAGGATATTGATTTATGCTTTTGTTAAATTTGTTTTTTTCGCTTATAGTTCCAAAGAGACTATTGAAAAGATATTTACGTAATTCGTCGGATATTTTAGAAAAGAGATAAAATGTGTTATAGATATCTTTTATTTCCCATTTGCTATCTTTAATTTTGTATGTTTCTAGCCAATATTTTTCAGGTGTTGCAGTTTTAGGATAAATCATATAACAATCTTTTTCATGTGGTTCAAGAGTAAGATTGAGGTTTTGAAGGTTTATACCACTTTCTTTATCCGATTTGTGATCAACGATTTTGCGACTGACAATAATCCAATGTATAATTTCTTTTGTTAATTCATCTGTATATTGTTTTGCAAACTCAATGTTTTCAAACCAACTCCAAATGTTTTCTTGCCACTCATTATCTAATCCTTGTTTGAAATGCAAAATAAAATCTGGATCATTTTTAAATTCTTCATCTATATAACCATATAGGTCAGATTTAAAGTTTTCAAAAGGCGTTAACTGGCGCCCACGCGAGTTCATTTTAATATATAGTTCATTCGGCTTGCCAAGTTCCGTTATGTTTAACAACATAAAACTTATTTTGTTTAAATTTTCTTTGGCGTCATCCCATTTATTAAAGTCTTCAAATTTATCTTGTATTTCCTCTAACACCTTTAAGCAAGATTTTACAGATACGTCAAATTCCCACACACTTGAATACCAACTTGAATTTTTTATGGCATTACAAATGTTATTATCATTTATGATATTTGATATTTCATCTGTCAGTTTATTAATAAAGTTTTTGGTAGTTTCACGGGTCTGATAAAACAACTTGTTTTTAAACTTGCTAACATCGCCGTTTTCTGATTTGGCATAAACAAACAGATGCAGTAAATATAAGGTTGTGAGACGTTGCTGTCCATCAATGGGAACAAAACAATCGTATCGCTTAAGTGGTCCGTTGTTGGAAGATTCGCTGAAAATAAAATCAGAATATCCGTATACAAAATTAAGATTAATGTTTTCCTTATCACCTTTTGCAACATCAACAAGTGATTTTAATAATTGGCTTCGGCTTTCTTTAACTTTATAACTTGTTCTATGTTGTACATAATCTCTTTGAATTTGCGGAATTAACAAGGATTTTTGTTGGATGATTTTTATAAAATTATATTTTTGACCTTGATTCATAAAAATGATTACACTCCTTCAAATTCTATTAACTCTTTAATACAAGCATCTATTTCTTTCATATAAGCTTTTTTGTCATTGCTATCCCAAGCGCTATCAAACCTTGGTGAGTTATTGTAATATTTTAAAAATACATTTTTTGTAGCAACTGGAACGTATTTTCCTGTTTTATCATTTTCAATTATTTTGGCACGTTTTTCGCCAAAAAAGCTATTCCCATAGCTACGGTTTGTAGTACTATCTAAAAGCGCAAGATTTTGTATGCTATTATCTCCCGATTCGTTTTGATTTCGGTTTTTTGCAAAATCTTTCCACAAATTAATAAATTTCACCTTTTGTTCATTGTCTAATGTTCCTTTAATAGCAATATTTAATAACTCGCGAAAATCATTTTCTAGTTTTTCGGTATCAATTTCTTTTAATGCCCATTTTGCAAATTGTTTGTAATCAAAATCAGATTCTTTTGATAAATCAATTTTTAATTGACGGGCATTTATATGTTCAATATCCCATGAAATTTCTTTATCATTATAAGTTGATGAAAACTTATGATTGTAAAAGGGAAAACGAATGTTTAACTCTCTTTGTTTAATAGTTGTCCAAATATTGAAGAACAAAAGGAATTCACCGATCCTTTTGGAACCCATATTTGTATAATATTCATAATTAAGTCTATTTTCATCTTTTTTCTCAATGTATATTGAAATAGGGTCTTTTATTTTTTCTTCATATTTAATATGAGAGTTTAAAATATAAAAAATTCTTTTTTTTGCATTTTGGCGCACTTTATCAAGAGTTTTATCGGCGTTGGTTTTATAAAAATCCAAAATAATGTCTGGCACTATACTTGAAGTCTGTCTTTTTTCAGAAACAGCACCTAAAAAACCAATATAATGATATAAATCGTAATCAGAATACCAAGTATATAGTTTGTTGTAACATTCTTTAATTTCTTCCCAAATAGATTTGATATTAGCAAAAACCGTTGCACTTTTTGTCAAATTCAAATACTCTAAATATAATTGTACCGCTGTAAAAGAGTATCTATTGATATCACGATTTAGTGCGTTGGCTTTGGATTTTATGTTTTTGAACTTGTTTATATTTTTTTGGCTTTTTATGATATCTATTTTACAGGCAGCAAATAATTCAAATAAATAATCCAAATGCATCCTATCATCGCAAGAAGTATTACAAATAAAAGCCCAAAAATCATTGTCTCGTAAATCCTGTTCAAGCCTGTCCCATTCAAATGCAATTTGATGAATATCGTGCTTTATTTTTTCTTGTTCTTCTGTGGAATAAATATGTATATTTTCAGGGTTTAAAAGCAAAGCTTTAAATAATTCCGCATTAGTTAAAGCAATTTGATTATCGTTAATTGTTTTAAAAATTTTATTAGAATTTTTCTCTTCGGAATTTGTTTTTTCAATGATTTCATACCAAACAAAAAACAATTTTTTTATTTTTTCAACGAAGCAACCCTTGTCAATGGTAGGGGTATCCAACCAATTTTTAATTGTTTCTTTGGCTTCGTCAATATATTGATTATCAATTTTTCGTTCGGTTTCATACCTGATATTATACTTGCTGAAATCAAGATGGTATTCTTTATCACGTAAGCAATCTAAAATCAAATTCATAGTTGTAAGGCGTTGTTGTCCATCAATAACCTCATAATATGATTCGGTAATGCCATTTGAAATTTCTTTTTCCGTTAATTTTCCCACTTTTTTGACTATTAAGGGTTGCAAACAATATTTTTCATTTGAAATTCCTTCTATATCATTTAATAATTCGGTTATTTCAACACTGGTCCAACGATAACCTCTTTGATATGCTTTAATATAAAAGGAATTTTTACAAATATCAGTAAAATCTTTCTCGACAAAATAAAAATCTCTATCTACAATTTCTTTGATTAGTTCTTTTTGCTCTTGAGATAACGATAAGTTTTCTCCCTGTAATATGACTGATATATCCACAATTTTTCTCCTTTATTCTATAACTTCCTTTAATTTTTCCCATACCTTAACCATTGCAAAGGTGTCGAGTTCGCAATATTTAAGCAGATTATGGCGGGTGGTGGCTTGTTCTTCTGCACTCATATACTGAATTTGTGGGAATATGGTCATTGCTTCGCCACCATTATGAATCTGCTCAAGATTGTGGTAGTCCAGTGAAGGATCGTCGGGGAAAAGGGCAGGGAGTACGCTTTTAATTGAAAAGCTACCGCCCATAGCCTTGTTATAATAATATCCGCTTTGGAATGGAACTAACAAATCTTTTATATTGCTTTCAATGTTTAGTAAATGTTCTGCAAGGTCGGGTAAATATCCGGCAAGTTCCTTAAGTCTTGTGCATTCAAAGGCTTTATTGTAAGCTGTAACACAAACATTCATTGGTATATCTTCACAAAGTCTTTCGGCTATTGCGCGTAAGGGATTTGCACCGGATTCTGCCAAAAACTCTTTATGAAGTAGTGGTCCACCTTCGTATTCGATATAGTGAAGTGAATACTGAAATGGTATTTGTGCATAGGGTCTTGTCCCTTCAAACTGGGGTATCACAGGTTGCATTGTTTCAAAATCGAGGAAGTAAATCGGGTAAGAAAGTGTACCAAGAAAGTCTTTAATGCCTTCTTTATACACATACGGTTCACGTTCTTCGGTGGCATGAAGCATTTGTATTATCCATTTTTCACTTTTAATTTTGGTATCATAAAGTAATTGTTCATAAGAGATTTTGCCCTCATAATAGTATTTGAGGGCAGCTTTAAATTGTATTCTATAAAGGTCAAAAACATTTGGAGTGGGTAAGTTGTTTGTGCAGTAATCCCAAAAAGCGCAGCCATATGGGTCGCGACAGTGCAGACCGATATCTTTTTGCGGTTCGTCCTTCATAGCGTAGATTTTTTCAGCCTTTTTAAGCAGAGAGGGTACATTCTGAATTTCATCTGCCACCTCAGCTGATACGTCAACAATCTGGAAAAACTTATGTATATCAAGCGTTTCGCCACGCACGTAATTTGAATCAATACAAACTACATAGGTTCCTGTGACGTTAACACCGCAATGCTCTAAAACATATTTTTGATAAGAAATATCTACTGAGTAGATATGTGAAGCGTGGGTTGAACTTTTAACTTCATAAATTGCATAGCCACCGTTTTCTTTATGTAAAATATCAACTGCGCAGTAAAGACCGTTATAATTAAAGGATGCTTCGCAGATGTTTTCGGTGCCGTTTGCAAGACATTCTTTGGTTAGATCCTGCATTTTATTAAGGTCAAGTTTGCCGTCATCCTTAAGAGCGGTAACTTCGGTGAAATCTCCGAAAAGCTGCATTGCCATATCACCAATAACGTTACCCTCATCAAAACGTGCTTGCAATGATGGATCCTCAGGCTTTAGTTCAGGTTTGTATTTATTAAGCCACAAAAGTTTTGGGCACTGCCACGCAAGACAGTATTTAGATTTTGAAAAATAGAACATTAAAATCACCAGCTTCAAATTTAAAATGAAAATAAATTAACTTTCTTGACGTATTTGGTGTCCTAACTCGTCAAACACTCTGATTATGCGCCATTTAATTGTGGGGTCTGCTTTTCTAACTTTTTGTTGCCCTTTTATAACTTTATAAAACTCTTCGGTCATAGTTTCTTCAGTTGATTTCTTTTCCCAAACGACTTCGAATGTACCATCCAAATTATCCATTGTTATTTTATATTTTTGCATCTCAAAACCTCCAAAATATTAGTCGAAATACCCCTTGTAAATTATTTTCAGGTCGCTTTCAGGAAACAAATGCGCATATAAATCAATAAAATAATCATCGGTCATACTTGCAATATAATCAACGACTATTTGATTAGGTTCGGTTTGGCTATAAGGCATTTCGCGTTTATAGTGCGCTTTGTTTATGTAGTCAATATGATGGGTAAAAATCGGCGATGATTTGTTTTTACTAACTAAGTCAGAAAGTAACTTTTCGTACATATTGTTCATCATAGGTTTAACAGTAGTTTCCATTTCTGCTCTGACTATATCGTTTTTATAAATCAAATCGTAGTTATCGGATTTTGCTTTTTTTAGCGCGTCGAAATGTTCAATATCCATTTTAATATAAGGCTTGCCGTAACTGTTTTCGACAATATTGACGATAAGATTATTTATGATTTCAGCGTTATATGTGCCGATTGCGCAATCTTCATAAGCATTGGTTTTGAGAATGTCCGCCTTTTCAGCATCCTGTCTGTCTTTACCTAAATATGCGATGATATCTGATATTCGCATTACACAGCCTTCGAGAGTTGAGGGCGTCAGTTTGCGAACATTTCTTTTATCAATATAACAGTTTTCAATTTGCTTATCAAAATCCTCAAAACTATCAAGTGTTTGAGGATAATATTCTGATAGTTCCATTTCACCATCGTGAGCGGCAATACCATTTAATGTTTGAAGAGATATGTTATAAGGAAATATTTTATCTAGCACACGCACCGAATGAATGTTATGGCTGAAATGTCTGCCGGTATGCAAAAATAATAGTTCATTCAAAAAATCTTCACCTGCGTGACCGAATGGTGTGTGCCCGATGTCATGACCTAAAGCTATCGCTTCTATCAAATCAAGATTTAATCCCAAAGCTTTGCCAATTGTACGAGCAATACGTGACACTAACTGAACGTGTAAACCGCGTCTTGTTATATCATCGTTTTTATAGAAAGAGAACACCTGTGTTTTATCAGCATATCGGTTATAATAAGGACAATGAATTATTTTATCGATATCTCTAATAAATGCGGTACGTATAATATTAGCCTTGTCTTTGGCATTGTCACGGCGAATGATATTATCTTCATTAAAAGCAATCTTTGGCAGAGAATTATTTTCTCGGTCTTTTTTTATTTTTAAAGCGATTTGTTCAGATAAACTTTCGTAATTAAGCATAACATCACCTCTTTTAAGTCATTATAGCACATATAGCAGATATTCTCAAACAAAAAATATTTCTATGTACCAAATTTGGTATAGCGGTTGTGGTATTATATATAGAGAGATTTGGAGGGTAAAAATATGGTTTATGCTATGAGTGACTTGCACGGTTGTTATGAAAAATTTGCTAAAATGCTTAAAAAGATAAATTTTAAAGATAGTGATACGCTGTATATATTAGGTGATATTGTTGACCGTGGAGACGGAGGAATAAAAATATTACAAGATATAATGACAAGACCAAATGTTATTGTAATACAGGGCAATCACGATTTTTCTGCCCGTAGATTACTTAAAATGCTTTGTATGCCGGAAAATGAAGCCGAATATGAAAAAGCGCGTGAGCATTATGCCTTTTGGAGCATTGATGGGGGACAGCCAACCTATCGTTCATTTGTTGCCCTTAGTTTTGAGGAGCAAAAAAAGATACTAAGCTATATGAATTCATTTTTGATTTATGATGAAATAATCGTTAACAATAACACTTTTTTTATGTCGCATACTGTACCGGAAAAAAATAGAATGTTAAACTTTGAAAATCTTTTATGGCAAGAGTTTATTGCCGGCGAGCCTGAATATGATAAGCAGTATTTTGATAATAAATACATCATTACCGGGCATACGCCAACGGCTTTTATAGACCCAGATTGCAAAGGCAAAATATATAAGAAAAACAATCATATAGCCATTGATTGTGGAGCTGTTTTTGGGAATCCGCTCGGGTGCATTCGTTTAGATACTTTAGAAGAATTTTATGTAGAGGGAAACTAATATGGAAAATAAAAGAGCAGAACTTCATTTGCACACAAAATTATCTGATGATATTTCGGTTATAAGCGTTAAAGAGATTTTTGAAAAAGCTGAAAATTTGGGGATTGAAGCCGTAGCATTTACAAATCTTAGTAACGTTCAAGATTTTTATGAAATAGCAAGATATGCAAAAAAAAGCAATGTAAAAGCGATTTACGGAGCCGAACTTTTCTATAAAAATGAAAATGGAATATGTGGGCAAAAACTTACTCTACTTGCTAAAAATCAGGTGGGAATAAAAGAGTTGTATAAAGTGATTTCATCTATAGAAAACGATGGCATCTGTGATTTGATAGATTTGTCCGTTTTAAAGCGAAACCGCAAAAATCTACTCGTAGGTTCTTGCGGTTATGATGGTGAACTATTTTATGAAATTGCAACAGGCGGGAATATAAAAAAAATAGAAAAAATTGCCGCTTTATATGATTATTTTGAAATTTTTCCTGCAAGAAATGAACTTGAAAAAGAAATAAACAAAAAAATCTTCGATTTAGGCACAGAATTAGGTGTGCCGGTTGTTGCAGTAAATAACGCACATTATCTGTTACCAGAAGATTATATTTGTCGCGATATTGTTCGCGCTTCGTATGGTTTTGATCCTCAAAGGGAAAATCATCTTTACCTGCGTTCAACCTGCCAAATGCTTGATGAATTTGATTATCTTGGAAAAAATGATGCACAAGATGCTGTCATAAATGCCCCAAGACTAATTTCTGATTTGATTTGTCCTGCCTCACCATTGAAAGAAGGCTTTTATATGGTAGCGTTTCCGAATGCCTACGGACAAATTAAAAATTTAGCTTTTAATCGCGCGTATGAGATATACGGTAATCCATTGCCAGAAGCCGTGCAAATGCGCATAAACGATGAACTCGCACTTATAGATAAAAATGATTTTGCATCATTTTATCTTATTGCTCACAAGTTAGTAAAATATGTGACTGACAGGGAGCGTTATGTAGGGGTGCGAGGCGCGACAGGGTCGTCTTTTGTGACGTTTTTGCTTGGCATTTCAAACGTAAATCCTTTACCTCCGCATTATTACTGCCCCGAATGCCATTATTTTGAGGCAAGTGATTCAGCACAAGACGGATTTGACCTTTCAAAAAAAGAATGTCCAAGGTGCAAAGCAGTGCTTAAAACAGATGGGCATAATATTCCTTATGAAACGTTTATGGGGTTTGACGGAAGCAGGATGCCTGACTTTGATATAAACATTTCATCTGATATGAAATTGTCTGTGATAGAATATATGCAAGAACTTTTTGACAAATCTAAAATTGCTATGGCGGGTACAGTATGCACTTTGGTAGAGTACATTGCTCAAAAAATGCTTGATAAATATGAAATAGAACAAGGTGCTTCTTTTACTACAACACAGCGCGATAGAATCATTTCATTGCTTGAAGGTGTTAAAAAAAATGATGGTGTTCATCCCGGCGGAATTATGATAATTCCAAAAAAAATGGATTTTGAGGATTTTACACCGCTTAAGAAAAATTGGGCGCCAATAGATGCGACGCATTTAGACTTTCACAATCTTTATGATACCATTTTAAAAACCGACATATTATGCCCCGGATTTGTAGATTTTTTGGAACTATTGCAAAAAACAACAGGAGTAAAAATTGCTGAAACAGATGTTAATGATCCCAAAATTTTTGAATATTTTAAAACAACTGACACGAAGGCTATTCCTGAATTTGATACCAACTTCATGCGTGATTTGCTAATTAAAACAAAACCCGAAACGTTTAGCGACCTTGTAAAACTCATAGGCTTAGCTCACGGTACAAACGTGTGGTGCAGCAACGGTGAAAATTTAATAAAAAAAGGCATTCCACTTTCAAAATTGCCAACAACCAGAGATGATATTGTAAATGATTTGATTAGTATAGGGGTTGATAGGCAAAAGGCATTTGAAATGGGTGAAATTGTGCGCAAGGGAATAATAGCAAAAAATAAAATAAGTCAGGAAATTATTACGCATTTTAAAGAAATTTCTAAGCCATTAGGTGAATGGTATTTTGAATTTTGTAGTAAAGTTCGCTATATGTTCCCAAAAGCACATGCCGTTTCATATGCTACCGTTGCCATCTATTGCGCTTGGTATAAAAAATATTATCTTGACGATTTTTATAAAGCTGATAGTTTGATTGAATGATATTTTTGTATAAAATTTAAAACCGCAAAGTAAAACTTTGCGGTTTTAAGTTTAGTTGGCTACCTGATGGTGAGCGTGTTCGCTTCTGAAAAGTAGTGATATGCACCACACACCTGCCAGTGCGATAACGGTGTAAACTATACGGCTTAAAATTGCGCCAGTGCCACCAAAAATCCACGCTACAAGGTCAAAACTAAAAATACCTACAAGACCCCAGTTAAGACAACCTATGATTGAAAGCGCTAAACAAATCTTATCAAACATTTAATTCACCTCTTTTTAAAAAGTTATATAGTTAGTTTGAGTGTGTTTTTTAAAAAATATACTCTTTTTTTGAAAAAGCGCCGACAGATATTAACTGCCGACGCCAATGCGGTTAGTTGTATCTATCTACAACTTATTTCATGCTGTTTTCATAAGATTCGATCATCTTTTTAACCATCTGACCGCCGATAGAACCTGCCTGCTTAGAGGTGAGGTCGCCGTTGTAACCCTGCTTAAGATTTACGCCTACTTCGTTAGCAGCTTCCATCTTAAAACGGTTGAGTGCTTCTTTAGCCTCTGGTACTACGTTTTTAGCCATCGTATTTCACTCCTTACATACACAAATTTTGTTTGCGTTTGCAGTATTATCTTGTGAAATATTTGTTGGTTTATTATAGGTAATTTTTGTGCATTGTTACATTTTTTTCTTTATTTTTAAAATTTTAAAAGCATCTACCGCAAATTTGCAGTAGATGCTTATGTTTATATATCATTTACGTTATGTATATGCACACCAAAAGGTATTTTTGTCTTACCTTTTATTTTAAATAATTCATCGGGGTTTACAAGTTGATAACCCTGTCTTTTAAGTTCTGGTAAAATTGTTTTAAGTGCTATGTAGGTCTGCTCACGCACGTGCATGCAGGCAATCGCGCCGTCACAGGCAGTATCAAGTGTTTCTTGCGCTATTTCATCAGCGTTAGCGTCAGGAGTCCAGTCGTGACCGCACTTCATACCGTGACCTAATAATATAAGATTTAAATCTTTGCATATTTTAAGTACCTGTTCATCAAGGCACAAGTTTGGCAATCTTGCCCAATTTTTTATATCATAACCTATGCGATTTTTAATGTCGGCTATAGGCTCGGTCATTTCTTTGATTACCTGCTCGTGTGATACAGTTTCAAGCCTTGGATGCGCGTGTGAGTGACCAACAAGCTGAAAACCGTTATCTACAGCATATTTTAACATATATTCGGTATCGTCATTGATTCTGGCGCCCATTACGGCAAAACCTGCTTTAAAGCCAAATTCGTTAAACAGATCCACCATTTCGCACATAAAGGGGAGCGGACCATCATCAAAAACTATTGTCATATATTTTGTTTGCATATAATCACATCCTTTTATTCATATAAAACATAACGGAGTAGTATCTAAGGGTACTACTCCGTTAGAATTGGCACGCTGAAAGGGATTCGAACCCCCGACCCTCTGCTTAGAAGGCAGATGCTCTATCCAACTGAGCTATCAGCGCATAAGTTATCTCTCGACAACGCACTGTATTATATCATAACGTGACAAAATAATCAAGTGTAAATTTGATATTTATATTCAAATTTTAAAAAAGTAATCTTCGACCGCTGCGCATAAATAGTGATAGATTGGCAGATGCAGTTCTTGTATGCGGTAGGTATCGCTTTGGTCAGCGTGAATAACGACATCTGAAAGTGTATCAAGCTTGCAACTTTTAGCGCCAACAAGAGAAACTGTTTTACATCCAATGGCGCGAGCAACCTTTGCCGCGTTTACTACATTTTGTGAATTACCCGAGGTGCTAATAGCAAGCAGTACATCGTCCTTTTTGCCAAGAGCGTAAAGCGCTTGCGCATATAGTAGTGATGGGTCCTCGTCATTTAAGAATGCAGTTAAAAAGGCTGTTTGCGAATGAAGCGATATTGCAGGGAGCCCTTGCATAAGTCCAAGGGCTAACTGCTTGTCATCAAATTGTGCAATTTGCTTTTCGGTTAAAGGCCTTTTTTTAAGAAAACCTTTCATAAGCTCACCTACAATATGGTCGGCGTCAGCCGCGCTGCCGCCATTGCCGCACATATAAAGGCGATTGCCGTTCTCAAAAGCCTTTATAATCAGGTTGGCAGCCTGATTTATTTCGCTTTCACAAGAAGAAAGCAGGGGGTATCTTGTTATAAGTTCAGATAAAGTTTCCATATTAAAATCCCTCGAAATGACCAATTTTAGTTTTGTTTAAGAAATCAATATATTTATTATAGTCTATGCCGCGAATATTATTAATAAAATGATTGCGGTAGGTGTTACCGTCGAATTCCCATTCTATAAGGAATATTTCTTTTTTCTCTGGGTCGACCGTTACGGCATCAAGCTGCAAAATTCCACTGGCTTCAACTGTGCTTTCACCACTGCAAACAACCACATTGTCGTTAATACGGGTAACCTTATAGCTAAAGGTTTTATCTTGCGGAATTTCATTTGCGGCAAATAGGTTTAGCGTGTTGTTATCGTCGGGCTCATCAAACATAAGACAAAGCGGTTGCTGTGAGTTCTTAATATAGTCGTAGGCAAGTTTTTTTGTGAAGTAGTAATCGACCACCGCGTCGGAAATTTGTGGCCAACCGTCTAAAAGGTTCCACCAAATTAGACCGCCGTGTGTGGCTTTGCGTATGCGGAAGCGTTCTATCATAAACTTAAAGGCTTCTGCCTGGAAAATCTGACTTGCCTTTGCAATACCGTCAAGTGCCTCTACGCCATCACCAAACAGAGATTTCATTCGCTCAAAATATTCGCAAGATTCTTGTGCGGTAGCTCGTCCTGTGTTGCCGTCCGGCATATCGCTAAAGAGTACTGCCACTTGACGAAGCATTAATGCTATACGGTATTCATAATGACCAATGTTTTCAGTTTCCATACTTGCCGCGTGAACAATGTAATCTTCGTTAGGGCGACCGTTTGGTAAAATGATTGGCCACAGTTTTTCTGGGGTAATAAATTTCTTTATAGACTCAACGGATGGACATCCGTGAAAGCCTGTTTCGGATGCAAAAAGCGCTGTTGCATTTTTATAATAATCACTCTTAAAATAGTTGCGTGGTCCCCAAAGATGATCTTCGGCAGGGCGGAGTTTATCAATTAAAGAAAATGCAGTTTCATCTATGTATGGTGAGCTTGGCAAATATGGTCTGAAACCATCGTAAGCGCGTAAAACTTCGGGCAAAACCTTACGGGTAAGTACGTTTTGATTTGGATCAAGACGATTTCCGTTTTTATAAGCATAGGTATAAAATGCATCACATTCGTTATCACCCGCCCATAAAACAATAGAAGCGTGTGAACGGAGTCGCTTTACAGCAACAATCGCTTCTTCGCGTAATTTTTGGCAAAACTCTTCATATTGCGGGTAGTAACCACAACCCATTATGAAGTCATGCCACAGCATAATACCATGCTCGTCACACCAATTATAAAAGGTATCGCTTTCGTAAATATTACCGCCCCAAAGTCGAATCATATTGCAACCAATGTCCTCTACCATTTCGAGCGCCTTTATAACGCGCTTTTCGTTTTGAGAGGGGAATGCGTCAAGCGGCACCCAGTTGGTACCCATAATAAATACTTTTTTGCAGTTGATTAAAAATTCAAACTTACCAATACCGTTTTCGTCTACCACCGAAGTGCGAACAAGCTCGATAAGACGTATGCCAATGCGTGTTTTGCAGGTGTCGCAAAGCTCGCCCTTGCGGTAGAGCTTTACCTCTATATCGTAAAGGTTTTGCTCACCTTCGCCACGCGGCCACCAAAATTCAGCGCCGCTAAAGCTTATGCTAAAATTGCGGTTAACGCCCCAAAAACGAACGCTATGCTCAAAATGTGAGTCGCCGCAAACACCCGTTACAACAGCTTCATAATCTGAAAGCAAATCATCATCGGTATGTATGCGAATTTGCCCCGAAAGCTGCGCTGTTTTATGCTTTAAATTCATATTGGCAGTACCAAGATAAAAATCGTCTATACGGTGCTTGGGCTTTTCTATTAGTGATACACCGCGCCAAAGTCCGCCCGATACTGTGCGGGGCATAATGTCCCAACCGAACATATATGGCGCCTTGCGCACGTGTAAAGAATCTTCGTTATAGGGAAGCCCCACTGCCAGAGCGTTTTCTTCGTACTCGCGAGTTTCAATTACAGTAGGATGAATATGAACAACGATTTTATTTGTACCTAAATTTAGATAATCATTCACAAGATATTCGTGTTCAACAAGCATATTATCGTTGTAGTCTATAAATTCGCCGTTAAGATATATGTCGGCAAAAGTGTCAATACCCTCAAAACGTAAAAATGCATCGCCATCTGATAACCTATCAAGTGTAAATTCTTTTATGTACCAGAGGTGGCGGTTTTCGTATTGTTGGCAAAGTAGGGTGTTGGTCCCCATAAATATGTCGGGAAGCAATCCTGCTCTTTGCATATCAAGCTCAAAGTTGCCGGGAACCTCGGCATCAATTTTAATAAAATCAATATTTTGGGGTAATTTTTGAGGGTTTAAAACCTCGCTATAGTGAATGTCGGTTCCTTTTACCTGATTATGCGGTGCAATATAAAGTTCCCATTTACCGTTTAAATCGATTAACTGCTTCATATTTTTCTCCTTAATGGTTGTCTGCTGCTAAAGATAACGCGGCGTAATCACCAAGATTTTCGCCCAATTCGGCAGGTAGTATTTCTACTACCGAAAGTGATGGAGCAAGCGTTTCTTTTTTTAATGCGTCCATCATTGTTTCTTGTAGCAAGTCGCGACTTCTTGCGTATATGCTTCCAATAACAATTTTTTCGGGATTAAGAATATCAATTAAAATTGATAGCCCATACCCTAACATTTCGCCGCATTTACGGTAAACGTCTATTGCGGTTTTGTCGCCTTTATATGCGGCTTCGGCAGTCTTTTGTGCCGTGACATTATCTAACTCGTCAAGGTTTTTACAGTATAACGGTGATACGCCTTGTGATAATTTTTCTCTTGCGGCAGATTTTGCCATTTGAGCTATACCGCCACCGCTTGCAAAACCTTCAAAAGAACCGTATTTACCATAACCCATAGGACCGGTGTCACGCATGCGCACATGACCTATTTCACCTGCGTTGCCATTAGTTCCTGAATAGAGTTTTCCGCCGAGTATTAGCCCTGCACCCATACCTGTGCCAAAGGTTAAAAAAATCATATTTTGTGAGCCTTTTCCTGCGCCATATTTCCATTCTGCAAAAGCGCAGGCATCAGCATCGTTTTCGAGCCTTACAAAACCACCATATCTTTCTTTAAGATAATTTACTACTTTTATATCTTTAAATCGCGGTAGATTAGGCGGAGAAATTATAATACCATTTTTATTGTCAAGCGGTCCGCCGCAACTTATACCAATACTGCTGAAATCATCGGTCATTTCTTCGGCAAGGGCGCACATTTTATCTATCATATCATAACCTGAAATGTTGTGGTCGGTGGGGATTACCTTTTTATTAAAAATACGCATAACGCCGTCTTTTTCTTCACCGATACTCACTGCGCATTTTGTGCCGCCAATATCAAAGCCAATCATATTTTCAACTCCCTTGGCTTTATTATATAACAAAAGGAACTGTTGAAAAATAAGATAATCTATGATAAAATTAAGAAAATCAATGTTTTAGGAGTTTTTATGTCAAAGCAGATAAACAAGTTTCAGTCTTCGCTTCAGCACAACAAGGATTATTATATAGAAGAACGCTTTTTAAAAAACGGTGAATACTTTGCGCCGCATTGGCACGATTATTTTGAACTTGAAATTGTGCTTGATGGTACGGGTGAGCATATTTATAACAATAAAAAATACACGTTAACACGTGGAAGTATTTATTTAATGTCGTTTTATGATTTTCACGAGTTACAAGCACAGGATGATATGAAGATGCTAAAACTGCAATTTAATGAAAATGTTTTGCCGAAAAAATTAAATGATTTTTTGTTTTTAAGTTATAATCGTTTTTGTTGTACGTTAGATGAAAGTGAAATCCAGCATATCATTAAGTTATTTAATATTTTAAAGCGAGAGGAACAACGTGGCGGGCTTTTTAGTGAAATATTAATTAAAAATTTGATTGCCGAAATTATTATCACAGTTATAAGAAATTCATCACAGGATGAAAATACAGTTATACCATCGCTTTTGCAAAAAGCGGTGGCATATATACACAATAATTTCAGAGAACCGCTGTCACTAAATAACCTTGCGAAACACTGTAATATTACACCTAATTATTTAGGTGTTCAATTTACAAAAAAGATGGGAATTTCTTTTTCGGATTATCTTAACACTGTGCGACTTAGATATGCCTGCAATCTGCTTGACAGCACCGACCTTACAGTAAAGGAAATAGCTTTTGCCAGTGGTTATAATTCGGTAGAGTATTTTGGCTATGTGTTTAAAAATACCTTGGGCATATCTCCGCTTGAATATAAAAAATCACTAACCTGACCGGTTAGTGATTTTTTAGTTTAAAGTTTAATATTAATTTCTTTGTTTGTTGGTGTGTATTGTCGGTAGATTACACCTGCGCTGTCAAACATACGCTTTGATGCCTTGACACCTTCGGTTTCGGCATATTTATCACACATATAAACAATCTCTTTAATACCTGACTGAATAATTGCTTTAGCGCATTCATTACAGGGGAAGAGTGTTACATAAACCGTACAGCCTCTTACAGATGAGGTGTTGCAGTTAAGTATAGCGTTAAGTTCTGCGTGACAAACGTAAAGGTACTTAGAGTCAAGACCTTCACCGCGCTCCCAAGGGTACTCGTCGTCGTGACAGTGATGTGGCATACCGTTGTAGCCCATAGAAAGTATACGCTTGTCATCATTTACAATGCATGCGCCAACCTGAGTTGAAGGGTCTTTACTGCGAAGCGCCGACAGGGAAGCAATGCCCATAAAGTATTCGTCCCAGCTTAAATAGTCATCTCTTTTCATAATTACACCTCATAGGTAATATTTGTATATTTATATTGTAACTGATAGCGCCCATATTTTCAACATTTTTCTTTACGAAGCATAGACGCTGTTATAACCATAATAGCGGGGAAGACAGCAAGCACTATAAACCCTGTCTCAAGTGTAGTCTTATTTGCGACAATACCCAAAAGCCAAGGCCCCATAGAACAACCAAGGTCACCGCTTAGAGCTAATATGCTGAACATAAGTGTGCCACCATTTGGAAAATGACGCGCCGCCATTGAATAGGTACCCGGCCACGAAAGACTTACGGTAAAACCACACAGCGCGCAGGCTATAAGTGAGAGCGCAGGTATGCTGAACAGACCAACACCGATATAACAACCAATACATAATATATTGTTTATAATAAGCGCTTTTTTTGGGTTAAATTTACCGTCGAGCAGTCCAAATATAACTCTGCCGCTACCCATACAAATTGCAAAGGCGCAAGGTCCTAAAAGATCACCAACGGTTTTTTCAACACCTAATGCCTTTTGCGCAAAGAGTGAAGCCCACTCTGCCATAGCAATTTCACTAGCTCCCGCGCATACCATAATAATTGCAAAAAGCCAAAAATCGCGGTTTTTAAAAAGTGTGTT
This sequence comes from Clostridia bacterium, assembly GCA_017516965.1. Classification (GTDB taxonomy): domain Bacteria; phylum Bacillota; class Clostridia; order Oscillospirales; family Acutalibacteraceae; genus UBA737. Next base: position 52,153 of record JAFXAP010000013.1, on the reverse strand, counting down.
TGCAGTCTTGCCAATAGGTTCGTTTTGCTCTTCAACAATCGGAACACGCATAAAGTTAAGCATATTAAGCAGGGGAATAGCTGCCCAGATTAAAGGTATAAACTGCCAGGAGTTTTGACCTATTAAATGAATAAGTAATGTAGATATAAGCACCGTAAATGCTTGACCCCAACAGTAAAAGGAATGTGAAAATGCCATATCTGCGCCCTTTTTGTCTCCGGGTAAAAGCTCTACGATAGGGCTTATGCAAACCTCGATTATACCACTGCCTGAAGCGTACACAACTATTGCGGCAACAAGACAGATATATATGTGATTTGGGAAAAGCAAGGGTAATATGCCAAGCATACAAAGTCCCAACGACGCAAGGCCGTGACAGGCAATGGCGGCTCCGCGATAACCTGTTTTTTTAACAATGGCAGGTGTTATTGCATCAACAATAAGTTGAACAAAAAAGTTTATGAACAAAAGTCTGCCAAGTTGTTCGTAGTTAAGACTGTATTGTGTGTTAAAAATTATAAAAAGTACGGGTAAAAAGTTGTTTATAATTGCCTGTACCACAAAGCCTATAAAACAGGCAATCTTTGTACTTTTGTAAGATGCGCTCATTTGTTAAGTTCCTCTATAATAGTTAAAAGTTCTTGCGGTTTACGGATTATATATTTTGCTCCGTTTGCAAGCAATTCATCTTCTTTTCTAAAGCCCCAAAGCTCTCCTACGGGTACGGCGCCGCTGTTGACTGCAGTTGCAACATCCATTCCCGAGTCGCCGATAAACACACATTCCTCAGGTTTTACACCCAATTCTTCCATCGCCATTAAGGCGGCTGTAGGATCGGGCTTTGCGGGTATTCCGTCTCGTTTTCCAAAAATAAGGTCAAACACATCTGAGTAAAGAGAGGTTACAACCTCATTTGCCATATGCTGTTCCTTGTTTGTTACAACAGCTACGATAAATCCCTTTGATTTAAGGGTGTTAACAAGTTCAGGCATACCCTCATATGCGTAGGTGTTATCAGCATAGTGAAGGGCGTAATACGGTAAGAAAATATCTTTTATTTCATTTATGGTATCACTATCGCGATGCTCTTGCGGTAGTGCGCGTTCAATCATTTTTGGTATTCCGTCACCAACAAAATATTTAAATGCTTCAACCTCGTGGGTGGGGAAACCTTTTTGAGCAATGGCGCGATTTACACCGTCGGCTAAATCGATAAGCGAATCAGCCAAAGTGCCATCCAAATCAAATAAAACTGCTTTTATCATAAAAATGTTCCTTTCGTTATGTAAAGAAAAAAGCCCGTGTAAAACTTACACGGGACTTTTAAGTCAAAGAATTGATTAGATAGCTCTGGTAACCTTGCCCGAACGTAAGCAACGAGTGCAGACATTAATGCGACGGGGTGAACCATCAACGATAGCCTTTACCTTTTTAACATTGGGCTTCCAAGTTCTGTTTGAACGTCTGTGTGAGTGAGAAACCTTAATACCAAAAGCAATTTCTTTGCTGCAAATTTCACATTTTGCCATTGGTTGCACCTCCTTTTTGAATCGACCAAAACACAAATTGGTCACATAGCAAACACAATATTAACATAAAACTTTTAAGATTGCAAGTATTTTTTTAATAAATTATAAAATTTATTTACGCCAAACAAAAATATTATTTCGATTGTATTTTTTTAACCCAACCCTCGCACTTTGTTTGCATTTTAATAAGTTCGTTTTTCTGGGCAGTAGTAACGTTTTCGGATGATCTGTGCGCCATTATATCATCTAAAAGTTTAACGAGGTCTTCAGAATCTTTGTATGTCAGTTCTTTACCTTCATATTTAGTCATTTCTTTTTTTAGTCGTGACAATTCTTTTGCGGCTTCTTCTATCTTTTCTAACATTAAATTGCAATTAGTTACCATATCGTTAATTGTTTGTGTTTCACTGGCTGAATTATACCTGGTATCGCATGCCTGTATCTTTTTTAATACAGAGTTAATAAGGTCTTTGTTATTTGCCGACGCATTTTTTTCTGTGATGCCTTGAAGCGGTTCCATAAGTGTTGTGATGTCTTTTGTGTAAACCTCTATTTCGGTAGTATTGCCACTAAGGTTGGTAACAAGAATTCTATAAGTCTCTTCACGGTTACCATCAATTAAAAATACATTGCTATCCATTTTTCTGCCATTAAGGGTAATGCTAGCAAGATTTCGGGGGGATACAGTAACACACTGTGTCGTATAATATGTCTCACCGTTTTTTACACCTGAAACAATAGGAAGTTCTTCTATTACAACGCATTGTGAGTGTAAAGCCAGATATCTTGCTTTTACAATATTAAGGCTATATTCAACTATGCCGCGCTGTGGGTCAGAAACTATTGCAACATCACGGTCGAGATCATAACCTATAAGAACCATACAGTGTTCAGGGTCTATCCACTCAAGCTCCTTGCCATCAATGCTCCATTTAACCGTTGCATATGGGTCGCTTAAGGTATCGGTTTCGGGGTTGTATGTTGTGCTCCAAATAATTACGGGAATATCTTTTTCAACATATTTTAACAGCTGTTCAAATTGAGCGCCGCTATAATCTTTTGCAATCAGTGAGGTGTTTGTTGCCTGAAAATACTTATTTGCAGCGTCCATAATTGGTTTTGCATAACAACCAAATCCTTTTTTGGTAGGTTCGCCAACAAAAACCTCCCAAAAATTGCCGATTTTGTTATCTGATGTTTCGAGGAAACGCTTAGCCATATCTGTTTTTGTGATATCACAACCGTAATAATTCATAACGGTGGTAAGCGCAGTAATTTCACAACCCGAGGGTAATTCAGGGTTTTGTGAAAGATAATTAACAGGAATTTTGGTCTGTTTTTTTGTAAGAACTGTTTTATCTACTTTGTAATTTGTTACAATAATTTTGTTGCTTCTTTCAGGTTCAATGCCTTCTGCGGCTTCTACAATTTTGTCAACGTTTTGTTTGGCTCCCTCTTCGGTTAAGGTTGTTGCCGCGCCGGGAACAAAAAGTCCGTTTTGATATTTATGTAAATTTGGATTTGTAATATCAGAACTGCTAAAAGAACTGCTTGAACCACTCGAACTGCCTGAAATATATGATGGATTATTTGCATTAAAAAATGTGGGTGGGTTTTTAAGTAACGTTAGGACCAGTATAACGGAAACTAACGCTGTTGTGATGGCCAAAGCAGCGCACAATACGTATGTTATAATTTTTTTTGTGTTAATAGATATTTTTTGATCTTGTGACAATTTTAGGACTCCTTATTTTTTCTATATAGAATAATACCACATTCCATTTCAATTTACAAGAAAAATAGAATGTGGTATTTTTTAGAATTTTAACGTTAAATTATTCTTCGCTAAAATCGTCTTTGCCAACACCGCAAAGTGGGCAAACGAAATCGTCGGGCAAATCTTCAAAAGCTGTGCCTGGCGCTATACCGTTATCGGGGTCGCCGGTAGCTTCGTCATAAACCCAACCGCAAATGTTGCATACATACTTTTTCATTTTGTTTTCCTCCAAAAAATTATTTTATTTCCTCAAAATCGGCGGCGCCGTGTTTGCAAAGTGGGCAGATAAAATCTTCGGGTAATGTATCACCTTCATAAACATATCCGCATACTTTGCATACAAAGCCTTTTTTACCGTCCAATTGTGGTTTTGGCTTTACGTTATCATAATAATAACTATATGTCATAGTGTCTTTATCAGATAAAACACGAGCTTCGGTTATTTCACAAATAAACATACCGTGTGTATCAAGATCAACATATTGTAGAACTTTGAGCGATAAGAAAGAATTTATATGACGTGGCAAAAAGACAAGACCGTTATCTGAACGCAGGGGCTCACATTCAGCAAATTTATCAACGTTTCTGCCACTTTCAAAACCGAATTTTTCAAATACGGCAAAGGGCGCATCGGTGCTTAAACAGTTAACGTTCATCTTGCCTGTTTGTTTTATGATATGGTGAGAGTAATTTTCTTTGTTTATGGTTACAGCAACCTTGTTAGGAGAATTGGTAACCTGGGTTACTGTGTTCACTATAAGTCCGTTATCTTTTTTGCCATCATTACAGGTAACAACATAAAGACCATAACCTATGTTAAAAAGTGCGGTAAGGTCGTTTTTATTGGCTGTTGAATCCTGAAGCGCGAGATAATCCATACAAAGCTCATTTGCAAGCAAATTAAGCTGATTGCTGCTTTCTTCATTTAAAGCAGATAAAATTTTGACGGTATTTTCAGCAAATGTTAAATTTTTGCTTTTTGAAAGCATCTCTTTCATAACCTTAGCGGCAAGTGGCGACCAACTACCGTTCTCTATAAATGCTACTGTGCGGTTTTGGAAGTTGCGCTCGGTAAGGTGGTTTATAAATTCACGCATAAACGGGAATATTTCAGCGTTGTAGGTGGTGGTGGCAAGAACTAACTTGCTATAGCGAAACGCGTCCTCAACGGCCTCTGCCATATCGCAACGAGCAAGGTCGTTTATTACTACTTTAGGGCAACCGTTAGCTCGTAACTTATCGGCAAGTTGATATACAGCCTTTTTAGTATTTCCATAAACCGAGGTGAATGCTATCACAATGCCTTCTTCTTCAACCTGATAACTTGACCAAATATTATAAAGGTTTAAATAGTAGCCTAAATTTTCGCTTAGCACAGGTCCGTGTAGCGGACATATTTTTTCAATATCGAGTGCTGACGCTTTTTTAAGAAGATTTTGTACCTGCGCGCCGTATTTACCTACTATACCTATATAATAGCGTCTTGCTTCACATGCCCAATCTTCTTGCGTGTCGGGTGTACCGAATTTACCAAAGCCATCAGCAGAAAATAACACTTTATCTGTGCTGTCATAAGTTACAATAACTTCGGGCCAATGCACCATAGGTGCAGTAACAAAGTTAAGCTTGTGTTTTCCTAAATCAAGTGTATCGCCCTCGCCGACAACAATGCGGTTATCGGTAAAATCGGTGCCAAAGAATTGGTTCATCATAGCAAATGCCTTTTGTGATGACACAATAGTAGCCTCGGGGTAACGTTTTATAAAATTCACAATGTTTGCTGAATGGTCGGGTTCCATGTGTTGAATTATAAGGTAGTCAGGGTTATTATTACCCAAAACGTTTTGAATGTTGTCAAGCCATTCGTGTGTGAAAGCGGCATCAACTGTATCCATAATGGCAATCTTTTTGTCAAGTATTGCGTATGAATTGTACGATATGCCGTTCGGTACAATATACTGACCTTCAAACAAATCAATTTTTCGGTCATTAACGCCAACATACTTAATGTCGTTTGTAATAGTCACATTATCACTGCCTTTTTATTAGAGTATTTGCATTAATTTTTAATATATTATACAATGTTTGGTAAATTAAATCAACAATTAACAAAAAAATTGTATCTTTTACTTGACAAAGTAAAGAAGGGGTAGTATAATTCATCACATTAATACATTAGTATGCTAAAGTGATTTTGAAGGAGAAAAATATGAGCAGTTGGCACAATAAAAGTACAGATGAGCTTTGTGAGGCTTTATTATCATTGGAAACAAAAGAGGAGTGTTACGCTTTTTTGGAAGATATTTGCACCATAAAAGAAGCGCTTGATATTTCACAAAGACTGTCGGTAGCAAAGATGCTTAAAAAAGGAGTAAGTTATACCAAGATAACCAAGGAAACGGGCGCCAGCGCGGCAACAATAAGCCGAGTAAGCAAATGTTGCGAATATGGCACAGGTGGTTACGACATAGTTATTGGTAGATGCGAAGGTGAAAAAAATGATTGATAATATCTTAAAAAATGAAGAAAAAGCGATATTTGCCCTAAGAGAGCTTTATGGAAAATATGGTTATAAACACTTTAAAATGAGCAAGTTTGAAGAATATGAGTTTTATATTCAAAACAAAGATTTTTTGGTAAGTGATCGTATTATAGCGTTTAATGATACAAGCGGTAAACTTTTGGCGCTTAAACCTGACGTTACACTTTCTATTATCAAAACAGGTGAAGATATAAACGGCTTTAAACAAAAGGTTTGTTATAATGAAAACGTTTATCGCGTTTCAGAAAACACACATCAGTTTAAAGAAATTATGCAAACAGGAGTCGAGTGCATAGGCGATATCGGATTATACGATATTTATGAAATCATTGTTATGGCGGCAGAGAGTTTATCGCTGATATCAGACGATTTTGTGCTTGAAGTGTCACACCTTGGACTGCTTTCATCATTGCTTGATAATATATGCAAAAATTCAGGTTTTAAGCAAGATGCAATAAAATATATATCTGATAAAAATGCCCACGACCTTGCGCGTATCTGCGATGAGAACGGTGTGTCAGAAAACTGCAAGAAAATGTTGGCAGAATTTGTTAGCATTTATGGCGAAAGAAACGACGTTTTACAAAAATTAGAGGCAATAGGTGAGTACATAGATAAAGATAGCATAAATATGCTGAAAACATTGTCAGATATGCTTGACAATCTATCTTTAGGTGGTAAAATAAAGTTTGATTTTTCTGCTGTAAGCGATATGAACTATTATAATGGAATAGTGTTTAAAGGTTATGTGGCAGGAATTTCCCAAAGTGTGCTTTCGGGCGGTCAGTATGATAATCTGCTTCATAAAATGGGCAGACGCTCAGGCGCCATAGGATTTGCCATTTATCTTGATATGCTTCATGATTTACCAAGCGAAAAAGAAAAATATGATGTCGATGTTTTACTGCTTTATAATGACTGTACCGACAACAAACTTTTGACCAGTAAAATGGCTGAAATCATAGATAGTGGCAATACCGTTTCGGCGCAAAATTGCGATTTAGGTAAAATAAAATATAAAGAGTTAATGGATTTAAGAGGAGGGGTATAAATGCTTAATGTTGCATTGCCGAAAGGTAGACTCGGCGAAAAGGTTTATGCTATGTTTGAAGCGGCAGGCTACGAATGTCCCTCTATAAAAGAAAACAACCGTAAACTAATTTTTGAAAATGAAGAAAAACAGGTTCGTTACTTCTGGGTAAAACCGTCCGACGTTGCAATTTACGTTGAACGTGGGGCTGCAGATATAGGCGTTGCAGGTAAAGATATTTTGCTTGAATATGTCCCCGACGTTTATGAACTCTTAGACTTAAATTTGGGTAAATGCCGTATGGCTGTTGCCGCTCCAAACGAATTTAATGATGATGGGCAAAAGGTATTAAAGGTTGCAACCAAGTTTACAAATATAGCGGCAAATTACTATGCGTCGTTAGGGCGCGAGATTGATATTATAAAACTTAACGGTTCAATTGAAATAGCGCCAATACTTAAACTTTCAGATGTTATTGTTGATATTGTTGAAACCGGTACTACTTTAAAGGAAAATAATCTTGAGGTTAAATCTACAATAGTACCAATAAGCGCACGTCTAATTTCAAATAAATCAAGCTTTAAATTTAAAGGCGCGGACATAGAAAAAATAGTAAATTCCATTAAAAATCAGGTGAAGGAAAATGATTAAAATTTATAATTACGGTGAGGTTTCAAAGACGCAAATCTTTGCCCGTGACAATATAGCGACCAATGTCGAGGGTATTGTGAGCGATATTATTGCAAATGTAATAAATCGCGGAGACGAGGCTATTTTTGAATATGCTTTAAAGTTTGACAGGGCAGATTTAACCAGCCTTGAAGTAACTGCCGAGGAAATTGAAGAGGCTTTTTGCTTGGTTGATAAAAAGTTTATAAGCATAATAGAAGAAGCCGCAGTAAACATTCGCGCTTTTCACACTAAACAGGTAAAAAACAGTTTCATTATAAATGAGCAGGACGGCGTGGTTACAGGGCAAAAAGTGACACCCATAGAAAAGGTGGGACTTTATGTACCCGGTGGTACCGCGGCATATCCATCAACCGTGCTTATGGACAGCATTCCTGCTAAGATTGCAGGTTGTAAAGAGATTGTTATGGTAACCCCTCCTACAGCTGACGGTAAGGTGAATCCTGTAATACTTGCTGCGGCTAAAATCGCAGGTGTTGACCGCATATTTAAAGTGGGCGGCGCACAGGCTGTTGCAGCTTTAGCGTATGGCACCGAAAGTATTCCCAAGGTTGACAAGATTGTAGGCCCAGGTAACGCTTTTGTAGCCGAGGCTAAAAAGCAGGTTTTTGGTAAAGTGTCTATCGATATGATAGCAGGTCCAAGCGAAATTCTGGTTGTTGCCGATTCTACTGCAAATTCTCGATTTGTAGCAGCCGACTTGCTTAGTCAGGCAGAACACGACAAAATGGCAAGTGCAGTGCTTGTGACTGACAGTCGTGAGTTTGCCGAAAAGGTAAGCGCCCAACTTGAAATACAAATACCCGAGCTTCCTCGCGCTGAGATTGCAAGGGCTTCTATTGATAATAACGGCAAGATAATTGTTGCCCAAGATAATTTGATGTTGGCAATTGATATTGCAAATGAAATAGCGCCCGAACACCTTGAACTTTGTGTAGATAATCCCTTTGATTACCTTGACAAAATTAAACACGCAGGTTCTATCTTTATGGGTAAATATTGCCCCGAGGCTTTGGGTGATTATTTTGCAGGTCCTAATCATACTTTACCTACAAGCGGTACGGCAAGATTTTCATCTCCGCTTTCGGTAGATGATTTTGTAAAGAAATCACAATTCACATATTTTACTGCCGATGCTTTAGAAAAGGTGGCAGACAAGGTAGCATATTTTGCTCAAAAAGAGGGCTTGGACGCTCACGCTCGCAGCGCAACAATAAGGTTTGAGTAAATTTGATGTAAACCATTTTCTTTCAAACCGATTATTAAAGGAATATTATTACTATGAGTAGATATTTTACAGAAAAATTAAGCAGTCTTACCCCATACACTCCGGGCGAACAGCCTAAGGATATGCAGTATATAAAACTGAACACAAATGAGTCACCCTTTGCGCCTTCAAAATCGGTAAGCGATGCGGTGCTCAGCGAGAGCCAAAAATTACAGCTTTATTCTGACCCCGAGTGTGTAAATGTTCGCCGTGAACTCGCGCGTGTTTATGGCGTTGATATTAACAAGGTAATAGTTACAAACGGTTCAGATGAGGTGCTTAATTTTGCGTTTATGGCTTTTGCCGACCAAAAAAATCCGCTTGTATTTCCAAACATTACATACGGATTTTATCCCGTCTTTGCTCAGCTTAACGGTATTCCTTATACCGAAATTCCACTAAAAGACGATTTTACCATTGACATAAATGATTATATCGGTATAAACAAAACGGTGGTTATTGCAAATCCAAATGCGCCAACAGGTATAGCGCTTACACTTGGAGATATTGAAAAAATAGTAGCATCTAACCCCAATAATGTTGTGATTATTGATGAGGCCTATGTAGATTTTGGTGCGCAAAGCGCTGTATCACTTGTAGAAAAATATGAAAACCTGCTTGTGGTGCAAACATTTTCAAAATCACGCTCTATGGCGGGCGCAAGGCTTGGATTTGCTATAGGTTGCGAATCACTTATTGCCGACCTTAATACAATAAGATATTCCACTAATCCATATAATGTGAATCGTATGACCGATGCGGCAGGTACCGCGGCGCTTAAAGATAATAATTATTATATGGAAAACTGCAAAACAATTGTAAAAAATCGCGAGTGGACAGTAAATGAACTTCAAAAATTAGGCTTTGAGGTTTTACCGTCAAAAGCAAATTTTGTTTTTGCAAAGTGTGATAAAATTGATGGTGAAGAACTATATTTACAACTTAAAAACCGTGGCATATTGATACGCCACTTTAATAAAGATAGCATTTGCCAATATAACCGTATAACAATAGGCGCAATTGAGCAAATGCAAAAATTGATTGATGAAATCACCCTTATATTAGAGGAGAATTAAAATGAGAACTGCAGAAATAGTAAGAAAAACTGCCGAAACCGATATAAAGCTTACCCTTAATCTTGACGGCAAGGGCGAATCAAACTGTGATACCGGTTGTCCGTTTTTAGATCATATGTTAACCCTTTTTGCCCGTCACGGCAGATTTGATATGACTGTTAAGTGTGTAGGAGACATTGAGGTTGATTACCACCACACCACCGAAGATATCGGTATAGCTCTTGGCGCTGCTTTTAAAGAGGCTTTGGGTGATAAAAAGGGTATTAACCGTTATGGCGATACAACGCTTCCTATGGACGAGTCTTTAATCCTTACCGCGGTAGATATTTCGGGTAGAGGCGGATGCTATTACGAAGTAGAAATGCCAACCGAAAAGGTAGGTGATTTTGACACCGAGCTTAATCTTGAGTTTTGGAATGCCTTTGCATACAATTCAGGGATTACTACCCATATGGTAAAGTTTGCAGGGGAGAATTCACATCACATAATTGAGGGTTGCTTTAAATCAATTGCCCGTACACTTCGTACTGCTGTAGCGATTGATAAAGCCTTTGCTGATGATATTCCTTCAACGAAAGGTGTTATAGCATGATAGCAATAGTTGATTACGGTGTCGGTAATTTATTTTCACTTATATCTTCTTTTGAAAAAATCGGCGCTGATATAAAAGTAACATCAGATGCTAATGTTATAAGTAGTGCCGACGGAATAATATTGCCGGGTGTTGGCGCTTTCGAGGATGCCGCGCGTAAACTTCGAGAAAGCGGTCTTGATAAAGTAATAATATCACAGGCAAAAGCGGGCAAAAAGCTTATGGGCATTTGCCTTGGTATGCAAATGCTTTTTGAAAAGAGCTTTGAATACGGTGAACATAAGGGACTTGGTCTTTTAAAAGGTAGTATTGTACCTATGAAGGGCACAATTCCCGACAAGTTAAAAATTCCTCATATAGGCTGGAATGCCTTGCATTTTGCTAAAGACAGCAATTTATTTAAATATATTAAACCTGATGACTGTGTGTATTTTGTTCATTCGTTTTATGCTACCGATTGCCACGATAGCGTAATTGCCACTGCGGAATATGGCAAAGAACTTACCGCCGCAGTGCAAAAAGATAATATTATGGGATGTCAGTTTCATCCCGAAAAAAGCGGTGAAGTAGGACTGAGTATTCTACGCGCTTTTTGTGAAATGGAGTAATATTTTTTATGATAATTTTTCCCGCAATAGATTTGTATCAAAAAAAGGCAGTTCGTCTTTATAAAGGTGACTACCAAAATATGACCGTATACAGCGAAAACCCTATCGAGATAGCGCGAGATTTTGAAAATTCAGGCGCTACATATATTCATATGGTGGATTTGCAGGGTGCAAAAGACGGCACAACCCCCAATATTGATATAGTAAAACAGGTTGCAAATGAGACTGATTTGTTTGTAGAAATCGGCGGTGGTATTCGTGATATGGCAACCGTTGATAAGTATTTATCAGCAGGGGTAGACCGCGTTATATTGGGCACTGCGGCTGTTACAGACAGTGATTTTTTAAAGACTGCTGTATCAAAATATGGTGATAAAATCGCAGTTGGCGCCGATGTAAAAGATGGATTTATCGCTATTAAAGGTTGGCTCGAAAAATCCGATATAACACTTGAGGACTTTTTAAGCAATATGCAAAGCATTGGCGTTAAATATATAATTTGTACCGATATTTCAAAAGACGGCGCAATGCGTGGTACAAATCTTCAGCTTTATAAAGAATTGTCACAAAAATATTCAATGAATATTACGGCATCGGGTGGTGTTTCTACACTTGATGATGTTAAAGAGCTTCGCAGTATGAATATTTACGGCGCCATAATCGGTAAAGCGTACTACATAGGCGCAATAAACCTAAAAGACGCTTTGGAGGCGGCTTTATGATAACAAAAAGAATTATACCCTGTCTTGATATAAAAAACGGTAGGGTAGTAAAGGGAACAAATTTTAAAGGGCTAAATGATGTATCTTCACCTATAGAACTTGCTCGTCTTTATTCTGACAGTTTAGCCGATGAACTGGTTTTTTATGACATAACGGCTTCTTTTGAGGGTAGACAACTCTTTACCGATATATTAACACAGGTTGCAAGTGAAATATTTATACCACTTACTGTAGGTGGCGGTATAAATACTGTCGACGACTTTGATCGCGTACTTAAGTGCGGCGCAGATAAAGTAAGTGTTAATTCGGGCGCTATTAAAAATCCTAACTTAATAAAAGAGGCGGCACACAAATACGGTGACCAATGCGTAGTGCTATCGGTAGATATTAAACGTGTTGATGGTGAATTTCACGTATTTGCAAAGGGCGGCCGCGAAGACACAGGTATTGAAGCTATAAACTGGATAAAACAGGGTGTGGCAAACGGCGCCGGCGAAATAGTCGTAAACTCTATTGATACAGACGGAGTAAAAAAGGGTTTTGACATAGAACTTTTAAAACTTGTCTGCGATGCGGTAAAGGTTCCTGTTATTGCGTCGGGTGGCGCAGGAAATACGCAACACTTTATAGATTTATTTAAACAAATTCCAGATATTGATGCAGGTCTTGCGGCTTCAATCTTCCATTTTGGAGAGGTTGCAATTCCCGATTTGAAACAGGAACTAAGAAAAAATGATATTATTGTGAGGCTTTAATTATGATAAATATTGATGAACTTAAGTTTGATGAAAAAGGTTTGATTCCTGCAGTGGTTGTAGATTCAATCACCAAAAAGGTTTTAACCGTAGCCTATATGAACCGAGAAAGTCTTGAAATCTCTATTGATAAAGGCTTAACCTGTTTTTACAGCCGATCACGTAATGAATTATGGCTTAAAGGTGAGACAAGCGGTAACTATCAGCACATTGTAAGCATCACTGCCGATTGTGATAACGACGCATTAGTGGTTGTTGTTGAAAAAGACGGTCCCGCCTGTCATAAAGGTACCGATTCTTGTTTTACCAACCCTGTTTGGCAGTCGGATGAACTTCACGAGTTTTCTTTGCAAAATCTTTATAATATGCTTGTAGGCAGAAAACAAGACAAACCCGAAGGCTCATACACAACCTATCTTTTTGAAAAGGGTATTGATAAAATACTTAAAAAAGTGGGCGAAGAGTGCACCGAGGTTATAATTGCCGGTAAGGCTGACGACAAGGCTGAAACAATTTATGAACTTGCTGACCTTGCTTATCACGCAATGGTGCTTATGGTAGAAATGGGTATCAGCGTTGAAGATGTTCACCGTGAACTTAGCAGTCGCCATATAATTGATCACAAAGTAAAACAGGAAAAGATGACAAAATAATGCTTTATAATTATCATACGCATACTACCTATTGCGACGGAAAAACACCGGCAGAAGCGATGGTGCAAAAGGCTATTGAACTAAAGCTTTTTGAAATTGGATTTTCAGGTCATTCATATACTCCGTTTGACTTAGAGCCTTGTATGACGCTTGAGGGAACTGAGGAGTACAAAAAAGAAATCACCATTTTAAAAGAAAAGTACAAAGATAAAATTAAAATACTGCTTGGCATAGAATATGATTACTATAGCGAATGTTCGCTTGAAGGGTATGATTATATTTTAGGTTCGGTACACTATCTTTATAAAAACGGTGAATATATTTGCATAGACTATAGTCGTGAAAAGCAAATAGAGGCGGTAAATAAGTATTATAACGGTGATTTTTACAGTTATATTGAGGATTATTATGCCACCGTCGCTAAGCTTTATAGCAAGACCAAATGTGATATAATCGGTCACTTTGATTTAATAACAAAATACAATAGCGACGGCAGTCTTTTTGATACAAACCACCCTCGCTATATTGCGGCATGGCAAAGGGCGGCAGATGCAATAATAAAAACACCTGCCGTGGTTGAAATTAACACGGGAGGAATAGCGCGTGGGCACGTAAAGTCGCCCTATCCCGCAAAAGAAATAATAGATTATTTTAAAGCAAATGGCAAAAAAATGATTTTCTCATCTGACTGTCATAACAAAGACTTTTTGCTTTGCGGATATGAAGATGTAAAAAAATATTTGGAGTAGGTGATTAGGTGGAGCTTGTTTTAATCACAGCGTTAGGCGTGGGAATGGCAACCATTTTTGGTGCTGTTATAGGTTTTATTTTTAAAAGAATAACCCACAAATTTTCTGATATTGTTATGTCGTTTGCGGCGGGTATAATGCTTGCGGCATCGGTAATAGGTCTTATTTTACCATCGGTAGAGTTGGGTGGAAAATGGGGATTGCTTTATGCAATAGTTGGTATTTTTGCAGGCGCATTTTGCCTTAACTTGATGGATAAATTAATACCGCATCTACACAGACTTGCAGGCGCTGATAATGAAACTCATAACAATTCAAACCTTAACAAAGTTTTGCTTTTTGTGTTGGCTATCGCTATACACAATTTGCCTGAGGGCATTGCCGCAGGCGTTGGTTTTGGCACGGGAGACAGTGGACAAGCACTTCTTATTGCAAGTGGCATAGCGCTTCAAAACATTCCGGAGGGAATGGTTATTATTTCGCCAATGTTAGCCGCCGGAATTAGTCCGCGCAAAACTTTGGTATGCGCAATTGCTACCGGTTTGGTAGAGGTTGTAGGTACGCTTATAGGTTATTTGGCAGTAAATATCGCAACGGTTATTTTGCCAATAGCGCTAAGCTTTGCAGGCGGAACAATGTTATACGTTGTAAGTGACGAAATGCTTAATGAAACACACGCTCACGGTCATGAGCGTGGTGCAACATACGCTATGATTATCGGATTTTGCGTTATGCTTGTTTTAGATGTTTTGCTTGGGTAAATTAAGTTAGTGGGTGGAAAATGAAAAAGATTGCTTCTTTGAGTTTAGTATTAACCTTGCTTGTAAGTTTTTTAGCAGGTTGCAACAATAACAGCGTTTCAACACAGTCTGATTTTTCAGATGATGTGATTTTACAAGAAGTTATTATAGATAATACTTCGTCAGATTCCAATGTAGTGTCAAGCAACGTTGAAACGCCAGATGAGCCAACGGTAGATAACTCTTCAATAAATAGTGTTTCTACAAACAATTCTTTTACAAATAACTCATCAACAAACAATTCTTCTGTAGTCAGCTCAAATACAAATAATTCCTCTGTAAACGATTCTTCTACAGGTAATTCTTCTATAAATAATACTTTGCAAAATGAGTCTTCTCAGGTGGATTCTGCAAGTTGTTTTCATAGTTATGATGACGGAAAAATTGAAAAAACAGCCCAATTTTTTGCACCGGGAACTAAAAAATACACCTGTAAAAAATGCGGCGACAGTTACACAAATACATATCCTGTTGAAAAAATAAAAATACTTTCAATAGGTAATAGTTTTAGTCTTAACAGTATGTGGAATTTGTATGATATTTGTAAAGCGGCAGGGGTCAAAGAAATTGACATCGCGATAATGTATATTGGTGGTTGCTCACTTGATAAACATTGGGAAAACGCTCAAAATAATTCTGATGAGTATCAGCTTTATCGCAACAATGACGGGGAATGGAAAATAACCCCAAATTATACGTTGGAAAAAATTCTGCAAGAAAAAGATTGGGACATTATAACTTTACAAAACAAATCTGAACACGCGGCAGAACAAGACAAATTTTCAAATGTTGACAATATGGTAAATTATGTAAGCGACAAGTGCCCTGCTGCCACGCTTTTATGGCATATGACTTGGGCTTTTACAAAAGATTCACAGTATCTTGATGATAAATATCATCGTGATGATACATTGATGTTTAAAAATATAACTGAATGTGCGCAAACATATATTGTACCAAACAGCAAAATTAAAGGCATAGTACCGGTGGGTACTGCCATTATGAATGCGCGTACCTCAAGTTTGAAAAAAGAGCTTCACTTAGAAGATGGCTCACATCTTAGCGAAGAGGTTGGTTATTATGTAGGCGCGATTACTTGGTATAGGTATCTTACCGGTCAATCACCGTATGATTTTAATTACAGCGTAATGACACCTTCAATTAATAAAAATATTCCTATGTTTATTGAAACGGCTGAAAACGCAGTTAAAAATCCGTATCAAATAACAAATTCTAGCTTTTAATATAACAAATAAACAAAGAGTTTTACCGTCAGGTAGAATTCTTTGTTTTTTTATCATATTTTTTCATATTAATTATATTTTATATATTGACAAAATACATTAGTAAATAGTAAAATCAAAACGATATGTATTTTTTTGTCAAAAGGAGGGATTTTATGGTATTTTCAAGCCTTTTTTTCTTGTATTTGTTTTTGCCGCTTAACCTTGTTGTTTATTATTTTGCAAAGACAACAAAGGCAAGAAATATTGTAATGCTCATATTTTCCCTCGTGTTTTATGCCTGGGGCGAGCCGGTGTATGTATTGCTGTTGTTATTTATGGCACTTAGCGACTGGCTTATATCATTATTTATAGAAAAACAACAACCTCATAGCAAAATGGCAAAGCTTGGCCTTGTTATGATGGGGGTAGTAAACTTGGGGCTATTAGGTTTCTTTAAATACGCCTCGTTCGTGCTTGAAAATATAGGACTTGTTACAGGCCATAATTTAGGCACACTTAATATTATTTTACCTATAGGTATTTCCTTTTACACATTTCAGCTTATATCTTATGTTGTTGATGTTTATCGCGGTGACGTTCCTGCGCAAAAGAATTTTGCCACATTGCTTTTATATGTAAGTTTGTTTCACCAATGCATAGCAGGTCCTATTGTAAGATACAGTGACATTTGCGCCGAACTTGAAAATCGTCGCGCAACAGCGCAAGACGTAGCCGATGGCATATGGCGTTTTTGTTTTGGACTTGCCAAAAAGGCGATCTTGGCAAATGCTATGGGTAGTATTGCCGACGAGTTTTTAAAAGGCGAAAATTTAGGCAGCAACACAGCCCTTGCTTTATGGGTAGGCGTGTTGGCATATAGTTTGCAAATTTATCTTGACTTTTCTGCCTATTCCGATATGGCTATAGGTATGGGTAGAATGATAGGTATTCATTACCGTGAAAATTTTGATTACCCATACATATCTCGTTCGGTTACTGAATTTTGGCGCAGATGGCACATATCACTTGGTAGTTTCTTTCGTGATTATGTGTATATTCCGCTTGGCGGTAACCGAAAGGGTAGAGTGCGCACATACATAAATTTATTTATTGTTTGGGCGCTCACAGGTCTTTGGCACGGCGCAAGCTGGAATTTTGTGCTTTGGGGACTATACTTTTTTGTATTTATTTTCTTTGAAAAACTGTTTTTGTCAAAACTGCTTTCAAAAGATAGAATTGTTTCGCACATATATCTGGTAATTATTGTGTATTTCGGTTGGATACTTTTCCGTTTTGAAAATATGGGCGATATAGTTACGGTGCTTCGCGGTATGTTTGCTCTTAATGGCAACACGTTTACCAACTTTGAAACAACAACGTTTTTAAAATCTAATTTGTTTATCTTGCTTTTCTGCATAGTGGTATCAACACCTATTGTCAGAAAGATAGGCAACCTTGTAAGATATACTTATATGAACAATCCTATTGCTCGCGTAATTTATTCGGCGGGTAGAGTTGTTATTCCGTTGATACTTTTGTTGCTATCAACTGCAGCGCTTGTCGGAGATAGCTATAATCCGTTTTTGTATTTCCAATTTTAATGCTTTGATTTGCAGTTCAATTTTTTAAGTAAGGAGGGGGACACGCCAATGGTTACAAAAGAGATTGATGTCATAGATAAAAGCGAAGATGATGCTAATCTTGAAAGCAATATGAAGCTGTTGCGCAATTTGCGTTTACAGCATATAATTGATATCAATATGGTACGAGTATTTGTTATAATTTGGTTGGCGGCTACAATTTTAGCAATTCCTCCTATCTTTAGACCAAAACGTTCCGAGGTCGAAAAACGCGACCTTAAAACCTTCCCAAAGTTTTCGTTTTCTTCACTTGCTAAGGGTGATTATTTTGATGAAATAAGTCTTTGGTTTTCAGATACATTTCCGTTGCGTGACGGTCTTGTTGCGCTTAACACAAAAATGACAAATACCTTTGGTATAAATACTGTTCAAGTGCACGGCCAAATTGAGCAAGGTGATGTTATACCTGACATAACATCATCGCAGGAGGTATCTGTAGAATCAGAACCCGAAACACAACCCAAGCCGGAATCTGAGCCGGAAACCGAATCGGAACCTGAAATAGAAGAGCCTGCTGTCGAGCAATTGGGCGCTATGCTTATTGTCGATAATGCGGCTTATGAGTATTATAATTTCAACAAAGCTACTGCTGATAAATATGCTTCGGCTGTTAATCGCGCAGCGAAAAAACTTAAGGGTAAGGCGCAGGTTTATGATGTGGTAATACCCACAAGTATGGCAATAACCCTACCCGAAAATTTTAAAGGCAACACAAATTCATCTGATCAACAAAAAGCTATTGACTATATGTATTCCCGTATGTCAAAAAATGTTACCAAGGTTAATATTTATTCTACTCTTATAGAGCATAAGGATGAGTATATTTATTTTAGAACCGACCATCACTGGACGGCGCGTGGCGCATATTATGCATATCGTGATTTGATGACCGCGGCTAAAAAAACTCCAGCCAAACTCAGCGCTTTCAAAAAATATAAATACAAGGGATTTTTAGGTTCTTTTTATGCCCAGTCGGGTCAAAAGGCAAGTCTTGGTGACACACCTGACTATGTTATGGCATACGAACCCACTCAAACCAATGAAATTTACACACGTACAAAAAACGGCGATCATTCATACTGCATAGTCAGTGACGGCAATGCTATGAGTGAGGCTAATAAATACCTCGTATTTGTCGGCGGTGACCAACCCTATGGCGTGATGACCAATCCAACCATAACCGATGACTCAGCTTGCCTTGTTATAAAAGAGTCGTTTGGTAACGCTATGGTGCCATTCCTTACCCAGAATTATCGATATGTTCACGTAATGGACTACCGTTATGTGAAAGATGTGTACTCCGGTACACTGGAAGAATTTGTTATTAAAAACAATATACAGGACGTTATGTTTGTTAACAATATTTCTGCCACACGTAATGCTGCTTTAGTTAATGCAATCAGCACATTAGTAGGTAAGTAGAAAGGTTGATATTTTATGGTAGATGAAAAAATTGTCACAACAAAAGAATTTGCTAAGCATTGTCGTAAGGCCATACCTGAGGGTATTGTTTTACTTGAAAACGACGGCGCCTTACCGCTTAAAGAGGGTGAAAAGGTTGCCCTTTTTGGCAGAGGTCAGTTTGAGTATTTAAAAAGTGGTAGTGGCTCGGGCGGACGTGTTAATTGTCCTTATGTTACAAATATATATGACGAAATCAAAAAACGCGTCGAGCTTGATGATAATGTAACACAGTTTTACGGTGATTTTATAAAGCAAAATCCGTTTGATACAGGTGACGGTTGGAAACCCTGTTTTTGTCAAAATGACGCCGTTCCAAGTAACGATTTGGTGCGTGATGCGGCGCTTAAAAGTGATAAGGCAATCTACATAATCTGTCGTAATGTCGGCGAGAGTTTTGACTATGAAAAGGTGGCAGGTAACTGGTACCTTTCAGAAAATGAAGACAAAATAATTAAACTTTTGTCACAGCATTTTAAAAATGTTATCGTGCTTTTAAATAGCGGTAATATTATGGATATGAGCTGGGTTAAAAAGTATAACATCGGCACTGTTGCATACATCTGGCAAGGTGGGCAAGAGGGTGGCGCAGGTACTGTAGATGCGCTTATGGGTGACACAGCGCCCAGTGGTAGACTTACCGATACTATTGCTGTATCTCCTGAAGATTATCCTTGCGATGATTGCTTTGGTGATTCCCAAAAGAACATACACAAAGAAGATATTTTTGTAGGCTACCGTTATTTTGAAACATTTGCGCGCAATAAGGTTTTGTATCCTTTTGGTTTTGGTCTGGGTTATACCACCTTTAGCCAAGAGGTTATTGATGTACAAAAGCGCGACGATGAAATTTCAATTAAAGTTGCTGTTAAAAATACAGGCGATTTTAGCGGTAAAGATGTTGTACAGGTGTATTTTGCTGCGCCTCAGGGCAAACTTGGTAAACCCGCACGCGAACTTATTTCATTTAAAAAGACCGACACGTTAGAAGCGGGAGAAAGTCAGGAAATTAATATTACAATTAATGTCTGTGATATGGCGTGCTATGATGATTGCGGTAAGACAGGATATCCATTTGCCTGGGTTCTTGAAAGTGGCGAATATAACATATATGTCGGACAAAATGTTCGCGCGGCAAATAAATCATTCAGTTTTGTTTTAGACGACACTCGTCTTATAAAACAGTGTGTTCAGGCACTGGCCCCCATAGAAGAATTTGACCGCATAATAAATGTGGATGGAAAAATTAATTTTGAAAAGGCAACACTCAGACAGTATGATTTATCAGAACGTATAAAGGCTAATTTGCCACAACCACTTGAAATAACAGGTGATAAAGGCATAATGCTACAGGATGTGGCATCAGGTAAAAATACCCTTGATGAATTTGTAGCGCAATTTGATGCAAGAGCGTTGTCAGAGATTGTTCGCGGTGAGGGCTTTGCAAGTCCAAAGGCGACTTACACAGGTACCGCAAGTTGTTTTGCAGGTATTACAAAAGCGTGGAATGAAAAAGGTGTACCTGTGGTTACCACTTGTGACGGACCAAGCGGCATCCGTATGGAAAGCAGTGCCCTGGCTACCTGCATTCCTGTTGGCGCTTTGCTTGCGGCAGCGTGGGCACCTGAACTATTTGGTGATATGTATAACTGCCTTACAAATGAGATGCAACACTATGATGTCGACATCTTATTAGGCCCCGGTATGAATATTCATCGTAGCGGTCTTTGTGGTAGAAATTTTGAATATTTTTCAGAAGACCCATATCTTACAGGTATTTATGCCGATAAAATATCGTCTTATTTTACACAAAAAGGCTTTTTTGCAACTGTTAAGCATTTTGCTGTTAATTCGCAGGAACTTAGCCGTAGAGATGTGAATGAAGTGCTTAGTGAACGCGCCTTGCGTGAGATTTATCTCAAACCCTTTGAACTTGCAGTAAAGGGCGGTTCGGTTAAATCTATAATGACTTCATATAACCGTATCAACGGCACACACACATCGGGTAACTATGACCTTACTACAACTATTTTGCGTGATGATTGGGGTTATGATGGCTTTGTTATGACCGACTGGGGCACAACAATGGATGACCCAAATAATGGTAGTGATTCAAACAGCAATCTTGCTACAATGGTAAAAGCACAAAACGATGTATATAAGGTAAAGGGTGATTCGGCGCTTTGTGAAGATGACCAACAAGAAGCACTTGAAAGTGGGTATCTGAGTATTGGAGAATTGCAACGCTGCGCTAAAAACATTTTGAATTTCACCCTTAAAACCTATGCCTTCAGAACGGGTAAGATTTCAAATATAAACGAATTATCTGATGCAAGTGAGCTTGTTTATCACAAAAATCTTCTTGATTTGGAACTAAAAATTCAAACCGACCATTTAAAAATATATCAGCATACGCCCAGAAGACGTGTACAACTAGACCTCGAAGAGAGCGGTATGTATTGCGGAGAAATTTTATATAATTTAAAAGGTACCGAGTTAGAACAAAAAGATATACTGATTTATGTTGACAACTGTCAAGGTACACGTATGGTGGGAATTGTAACAGGAAGGCAAGAAAAACAGCGTTTTAGAATATATGTTGATAAAAATTCAAGACTTTATTTCCAAGATGGAATAGAGGAATTCAACCTTTACAAACTTTAAGTTCAAAACGCTTGACAATAAGTTACAAAATTAATATAATAAATAAGCCGCCAAAATCGGCGGCTTGTTTATTTAATATGGAGACGTATCGAAGTGGTCATAACGGGGCTGACTCGAAATCAGTTAGGGAGCAATCCCCCGCGAGTTCGAATCTCGCCGTCTCCGCCAAATAAACGGAAATCGTGCCGTAAGGTATGGTTTCCGTTTATTCTTTAGTGTAGCGAGATTCGAAAAGACCGTTTCGGCGTATGCCGAATTGCGACCTTTCGGTGAACGGTCGCAAAGGTCGGGTGCGTGCCACGAGCGGTAGCGAAGTGGGCGAATCTCGCCGTCTCCGCCAAGGACTCCTTGAAGGTTTTTCCTTCAAGGAGTTTTTTCTTTTTATTCCAAGGCACTTCCTATCGCCATCGAACTTTTTTTATTTTTTTGGTGTTTTTTGACTTTGCCGTTAATATTTTTTAATGACATTTTTAAGCAGATATGTTATTATAATTTTAATATATAATTTGAAAGGAATAAATTTATGAAAGTTTTATTTATCAATGGCAGTCCGCGTACAAACGGAAACACAAGTGTGGCGCTTGGTGAAATGGAAAAGGTCTTTCACAAAAATGAAATTGAAACCGAAATTTTTCAGATAGGGAACAGTGATATACGCGGCTGTATGGCGTGTGGTTATTGCTTTAAAAATGGTAAATGCGCAATTGATGATATTATAAACCAGGAACTTGCCGCAAAATTTGAAGAGTGCGACGGCCTGGTTATTGGCAGTCCTGTGTTTTACGCTTCAGCAAATGGAAGCTTAATTTCACTGCTTGACCGCCTTTTTTACAGTACTTCTTTTAACAAAACTATGAAGGTTGGCGCCAGTGTTGCAGTGGCTCGTCGCGGTGGTTGTACTGCTACTTTTGACCAATTAAATAAATACTTTACCATATCAGGTATGCCTGTGGCATCGGGACAGTATTGGAACAGCGTTCACGGTAGAAAAGTAGGCGAGGCAACCGCGGATGAAGAAGGGCTGCAGGGCATGAGAACTCTGGCGGAAAATATGTCTTTTTTAATTAAAAGTATAGCGCTCGGTAAAGATAAATACGGTATTCCTGAAAAAGAAAAATGGATAATGACAAACTTTGTAAGATAAATAAAAAACAACCCTACAAGCTTGTAGGGTTGTTTTTTTGTTTCTATATTACTTTGTTTTAACATATTTGTAAGTTGACCAGCCTGAGTAGTATTTTTTGCCACTTACGGTCTTATATGTTCTTACCCTTACGTAGTATGTCTTTTTAGCGCTAAGGCTCTTTAAAGTATATTTTGTTGTTTTGTAACTTGAAATGGTCTTTGTTTTAGCGCTTGTAAACTTCTTGCTTGTAGAGTACTGTACCTGGTAACCGCTTACCTGTGTAGATTTCTTTGAAATATTTACTGTAATACTCTTTTTACCTGCGGTAAGCTTAGATACACTGGTCTTTACAGGGTTAATCTTGAAGGTGAGTGTCTTAGTACCTGAGTACTTGCCCTTCATCTTGATTGTTACTTTATAAGTACCAACGTTCTTTCTACCGCTTGAAGAAGACAATGTATAATCAACATTTTTCTTGAGTTTATTACCTGCAGAATCTTTAACGGTTACTATAGGTGTTTTAACCTTACCGTTATATGTATAACTTGTGGCAGAAAGCTTAAATGTTTTGGCATATTTAATTGTAGTAGTGCTTGCTACCTTACCACATACTTTACACTTTTTAACAACCTTACCGTTCTTTGCAAGTGTTGCTTTGGTGGTGGTTGTTGTGTACTTGTGTGAAGGTACGGTTCGTGTTGCTTTACACACGTTACAGGTCTTATCGCAAGCATTACTATAAGTGTGGTAGATTTTACGCGTTGTCTTGCATACGTTACAGGTTTTGTCACAAGCGTTAGAGTAGGTGTGAAAGATTATGCGTGTTCCCTTGCACACGTTACAAGTTTTATCGCATGAGTTAGAGTAGGTGTGTATATGATCTTTGCTTTCTCGTAGCCAAAATGTTACATCACTACCAGAATCACTTGCATAGGCATATATCATATTCATGCAATATTCCTCGCCACCAGTTAAAACCCAACCTTTTTCTTTGGCGTTATAGGGAATTATATTATTATTCTTATCAAATATAGTTGTACTACTTTTTACATCTTTCCAATCACTTGAATAGAAATTATAAACACCGTTATTATCGGGTTTTATTTTCCAATAAGATGAATGACTGTATTCGTCTTCATATTTAATGCGCATATTTTCAAAATCAGAATACGCATATAAATTTTCGCACCACTTCAAATAGGTAGTAACATTTATGTACGAGGTGGATTTCATTCCGTCCATATATTGCAGTTCTACCTTTTGTTTACCGGCTTCAAGTAAATTTTTGCCATTAGATGAATATATACCGCCTTTATACGTTAAGGAAACACTGAGTCCTATATTTGCTAACTCAGAAAACTTTAACGTCTCACTGGTATTATCAGAGTAGGTGATTTTATAACTAAATTCTGACGTTTTACTCGAATAAAGGATTGCAGTACCATCAAGAAAATAACTGTGATTCGCCAGTACCAAAACATCTTTTTGAACAATACCTATTTTAGATACGTTTTTGCTAGCCTTTGATATACTAAAACGTGAAAGTTTAGCGCTACTTGCCCAATCGGAAACCACAGCAATATATTGTGTGTTCTCCTTTAGATTTATTCTTTTTATAATTGATGAGGCAGAAGAAAAATATGATATGTATTTTCCTGATGTTTTTTCATAAATGTAAATAAAAAAGTCATCTTTTTGAGGGGTTTTTAATAAATAATCTCCCGCAGTCGAAGAAGTAAATTCAAACCATTGAGGAATATCATTGCCAATAGTTATATCATTGTTTTGTTCTAATTCAAAACTTTGAATTTCATAATCATTTTTTATAACGCTAACATTAATGTTTGCATCAAGCGGTGCAAAAACCCAATCGGTAGTTTCATTGGAATAGCCATAACGGCATTTGATTTCATACATATTGTCTGCTATCAGATATACATTTTTAGAAGAGGTCATATTTAATGCAGTATATATACCAACAGCGGTATTGTAATAGGTATTATGATACTCTTCATTCATATTGCTAAGTTCAAATGCAAGATTGCCGGTTTTGTTTAGATCTTCAACACTTACGTCGTAAAAACCGGTTTCGGAAACGGTCAGATAAAGATATTTTTCATCAACATTTTCACCCCAAGAAACGTTATTTACCTTGTTTGCTTCAATTTGGGTAAGGTCGCCGGTCGCGCTAACGCTAAGCGCTAGTGTTGGAATTAAAGCAAGCACAAATACCGCGCAAAACAAAACTGATAAAACCTTTTTCATAAATTTTCCTCCCAAATTTTTATTTTGTCTTGTCATAAGACAAGAACTCCGTGGAATTATGATAACATAAAATTTGTCCTATGTCAAGACAATTGAGGTGGTTTTATGGCACGCATAATTGACGGAGAAAAAATGAATCTTATTGGCGAAAATGTTAAAAAATATCGCAAAGCAAAGCGAATGAGTCAACAACTTTTATCTAACAAATTAGAACTATTGGGTGTTTATGTTTGCCGTGGTTCAATTTCAAGAATAGAGGATTTCTCGCGTACAGTAACCGATATTGAACTTTTTGCCTTATCTCAGGTGCTTGGCGTTTCGGTTGATGAACTTTTCACACAAAAGTAATTATTATGTAACTAACCCTATGGTCACAAGGTTTAATCCTTGTGACTTTTTATTTAGTTTTTACATACTTGTAACTTGACCAACCTGAGTAATATTTTTTGCCACTTACTGTCTTGTAGGTTCTTACTCTTACGTAGTATGTCTTTTTAGCGCTAAGACTCTTTAAAGTATATTTCGTTGTCTTATAACTTGAAATGGTCTTTGTCTTAGCGTTTGTAAACTTCTTGCTTGTAGAGTACTGTATCTGGTAACCGCTTACCTGTGTTGACTTTTTAGAGATATTTACTGTAATACTCTTTTTACCGGCGGTAAGCTTAGATACACTGGTCTTTACAGGGTTAATCTTAAATGTAAGAGTTTTAGTACCTAAGTACTTGCCCTTCATCTTGATTGTTACTTTATAAGTGCCAACGTTCTTTCTACCACTTGCATAAGTTACTGTATAATCGGTATTCTTTTTAAGCGTTTTACCTGCAGAGTCTTTTACTATTACGCCAGGTGTTTTAACCTTACCATTATATGTGTAGTTTGTAGTGGTGAGTTTAAACGATTTTGCATATTTAATTGTGCTTTTACTTGTCTTTCCGCATACAGTACACTTTTTAACTATGCTACCATTTTTTGAAAGTGTTGCCTTGGTGGTAGTTGTTGTGTACTTGTGGGCAACGGTTCTGGTATCTTGACAAGCGTTACAGGTTTTATCGCAAGCATTACTGTAAGTGTGCTTGGCTTTCTCTGTTATATCAAATTTTAAAATAAAGGAGTTTCCAAGAATTGTTATTTTTCTTGCAACACTAAATGAACATAGCCCGCTAAGTTGTTTTGCTATGTCTTTTGAATCTATGGAGGCAATAAATGCATTTACATCATTGGCATCGCCATCTATATAGATTTGAGTTTTGTTGTTGCCCTTTTTTAAAAGTTTAACAAATCTTTCTTCATCATAACTTGTAAAAATGCGATTTTCTTTTTTGTAATAATTTGCTGTAGTAGCAGTAGCCGTTGGTACCAAAGCTTTATAAACAGCATCTATGGTATGGTCTTTTAAAAGTTGCTTTGTAGTGATGTTAAAGTAGGCGTAAAAAATGTTTGATCCCTGATCATCCCAGGTTACATCGGTGTAATACCATTTGCCGTCAAGCTTTACCATATTCCACGCATGCTCTAAAACGGAGCCGCTTGATGGGGAAACACTTGTGCCACTTACGTACCAAGCAGTAATACCAACCTCGTTTAAAAGGTGCTGATAAGCTCGAGCATAGCCGTTGCACACCGCTTTGCCTTCTACCAAAGCGCCGTATGAATTTTGGTGATTGTTGCAATCAGAGGTATATGTCGCGGTTTTGCATAGGCGGTCGTGTAAAATCTTAGCCTTTTCGTAATCAGATTTTTCGCTAAGACCACTTGTGAGTTCTTTTACCTTTTCATTGTACTTGGATTTTGCAGTAGCTACGTTGTCAAAAAAATATTCTTTTGGAGTAAATGACACCACAACATTATTTGAGGTAGACCAATTATAGCCGCCCTTTTTTACCCAAAAATATTCAGGGTAATCACTATAAAACATTTCAAAAGTTTTATGTAACTGGTCTGAAGTAATGTTCCAGCCGGGGTTGATTTCTATTTGGGTAGGGGAGTCGTTTTTATAACACAAAACCAGACGATCGTAAAGTTTTTGCAAATTAGTGTCAAGTTTTGTTCTGCCATAGCGCGTGATTGTATCAGTAGCAAAAACCGACACAGTCGGTAACATTAAAACAAGTATAGCCAACGCTAAGATTGTAGCAGTAAATCGTTTTAAGATTTTCATAAAAAACCCTCCTTTAAGTTCTTACATTTTAATTATATTATTTAAGAAGTATATTGTCAAATAATTTGTTAAAATTTCACTTGTTTTTGTGTGGCAAGTGTGCTATACTTACCTTCGTGCGAAATTTTAAGTTTAAGAGGGGATTTTTGTGCAAATTTTACTCACACTATCGGTTGCAATATATGCGGGACTTATGCTTTCGCGTATTGCTAAAAAGTTAAAGCTTCCGGCAGTTACGGCTTATCTTATAGCAGGTGTGCTTATAGGGCCTTTTGCCTTGGGTGCCTTTGGCATTGAGGGGCTTGGGTTTGTAAGCCACGAAAACGTTAAGTCATACAGTTTGCTAAGTGATATTGCCTTGGGCTTTATTGCTTTTGCTATTGGTAATGAATTCCGTTTAGCTCAGCTTAAAAAGATTGGTAAGCAGGCAACGGTAATTGGTATTTTTCAGGCGGTGTTTACCACCGTTTTAGTAGATACCGTGCTTATTGGTCTGCACTTTATAATTCCCGATAAATTTCCCTTAGAAGCGGCAATAGTTCTTGGCGCGGTGGCTGCGGCAACTGCCCCTGCGGCAACACTTATGGTTGTGCGTCAATATAAGGCAAAAGGTCCCGTTACCGATGTGCTGCTGCCCGTAGTTGCGCTTGATGACGCGGTGGGTCTTGTTTTGTTTGCGATATCTTTTGGTATAGCCAAGGCAATAAGCGTTGGAAAGGTAGACTTGATTTCGGTAATTTTAGAACCCATTTTAGAGGTTGCATTGTCACTGGCATTAGGCTTTATAATGGGCGCAATATTTACTTATTGTGAAAAGTTTTTCCACTCCCGTTCAAAGCGACTTGCAATGTCGGTTGCCTTTGTTTTGGCAACGGTTGGTTTTTCAAAACTTAGTTATACCTTACCAATAGGCGACGGTGTTCACATTGCGTTTTCATCACTTCTTGTTTGTATGATGCTGGGTACAGTATTTTGCAATATGTGTGATTTTTCTGAAAACCTTATGGACCGTCTTGACCGATGGACAGCGCCGCTGTTTATACTGTTCTTTGTAATTTCAGGTGCCGAGCTTGAACTTTCAATATTTAAAGATATTGCGGTAGTTCTTATCGGTGTGGTTTATATTATTGCGCGTTGCGTTGGCAAATACTTTGGCGCACGTATCAGTTCAAAATGGACGAACTGCGACCCCAATATTGTTAAATACCTGGGTATAACACTCTTCCCACAAGCAGGTGTTGCTTTGGGTATGGCAATTAAGGCTGAAGAACTTGGAGCGATGGGCATAATCATTGCAAACATTACCTTGTTTGCCGTGCTGGTTTATGAAATTGTAGGTCCTGCCCTTACAAAAATGTCACTTCTTAAAGCGGGTGAAATCGACCCCGAGGGCGCAACAAGCGCACGAAAAAAGAAAGAAAAATAATTTTAAAAAGCAACGATGTTTTTCATCGTTGCTTTTTATGATATTTTACGGGTTGATGTGGGCATCAACCCCTACGCTAAATATAAAACATTGCACTTTTTAAAATTATATGGTAAAATTAAACTGCAAGTATATTTGTTCTTTTTTGGGGGAATAAAAATGAAAAAACTGTTATCACTCGTTTTAGCAATTACAATTATGGTTTGCGTGATACCCTTTGGCGCATTTACACTTACTGTAAGTGCTGCGACAAGTGGTGACTATACCTATACTGTGTCAAATGATGAGGTTACCATAACTGATGTTAAAACATCTATTTCCGGTGCTATTACAATTCCGTCAACATTAGGCGGGTATTCTGTTAAATGCATAGGTGATTATGCGTTTCGTGATTGCGATAGCCTTACAAGCATAACAATACCAAACAGCGTTACAAGTATAGGTGATTATTCATTTTATGGTTGCCAAAGCCTTGCAAGCGTGAGCCTTGGTAACAGCGTTACAAGTATAGGGGAATGGGCATTTTGGTATTGCGAAAGTCTTACAAGTATAACCATACCAAATAGCGTTACAGGCATAGGTGCTGATGCATTTCGTGGCTGCAAAAGCCTTACAAGCGTGAGCCTTGGTGATGGTGTTACAAGCATAGGTGATAGAGCTTTTTATGATTGCGACAGCCTTACAAGCGTGAGCCTTGGTGATGGTGTTACAAGTATAGGTGATAGTGCTTTTTATGATTGCGACAGCCTTACAAGTGTAACTATACAGGATGGAGTTACAAGTATAGGTGATGATGCATTTGGATTTTGCACCAGCCTTAAAAGCGTAACTATTCCAGAGGGCGTTACAAGTATAGGTAATTTTGCATTTTATAATTGCACCAGTCTTACAACTGTGAACTACAATGCTATCAATTGTACAAATACGGGTGGTTCCGTTTTTATTGATTGCACAAAACTAACAACTGTTAATATTGGTAGTAAAGTAAAAACTATACCGGATTATGTATTTAGAAATTGCACCAGCCTTACAAACGCAACTATCGGTAATTGTGTAAAAATTATAGGTGAGGGTGCATTTTCCGGTTGCACCAGCCTTAAAAGCGTAACTATTCCAGAGGGCGTTACAAGTATAGGTGATAGTGCTTTTTATGATTGCGACAGCCTTACAAGTGTAACTATACAGGATGGAGTTACAAGTATAGGTGATAGAGCTTTTTATGATTGCACCAGTCTTAAAAGCGTAACTATTCCAGAGGGCGTTACAAGTATAGGTGATAGTGCATTTTGTGGTTGCGACAGCCTTTCTACCGTTTGTTACGGTGGATCGTATGCAGACAGATTGCAAATAAGCATTTCTCGTTATAATGACAAGTTAACAAGTGCAAAATGGAATTATTCAGATAAAGAGCCACTGGTTTACTCTTTAAATGAAGCCACTTTAACTGCAAGTGTTATTGATTGTGAACCATCAGCAACTGCGGCAACTATACCCCAAAAGCTAAGTAAAGATGGTAAAATCTATACAGTTACAAGTATAGGCAATTCTACTTTTTATGGCTGCACCAGCCT
This sequence comes from Clostridia bacterium, assembly GCA_017516965.1. GTDB lineage: Bacteria > Bacillota > Clostridia > Oscillospirales > Acutalibacteraceae > UBA737. The sequence continues at coordinate 21,826 of JAFXAP010000013.1, read as the reverse complement.
TACAAACATAACTATACCGGATGGCGTTACAAGTATAGGTGCGTATGCATTTTCAGATTGCACCAGCCTTACAAGTATAACTATACCTGACAGCGTTACAAGTATAGGTGCGGAAGCATTTCGTAATTGCACCAGCCTTACAAACATAACTATACCGGATGGCGTTACAAGTATAGGTGAGGATGCATTTTATAATTGCTCCAGCCTTACAAGCATAACTATACCAGATAGCGTTACAAGTATAGGTGATGGTGCATTTTGTGGTTGCGACAGCCTTTCTACCGTTTGTTACGGTGGATCGTATGCAGACAGATTGCGAATAAGCATTTCTCGTTATAATGACAAGTTAACAAGTGCAAAATGGAATTATTCAGATAAAGAGCCACTGGTTTACGCTTTAAACGAAGCCACTTTAACCGCAAGTGTTATTGATTGTGAACCATCAGCAACTGCGGCAAATATACCCCAACAACTAAGTAAGGATGGTAAGATCTATACAGTTACAAGTATAGGTGAGAATACATTCTGTAATTGTGCCAGCCTTACAAGCATAACTATACCGGATAGCGTTACAAGTATAGGTGATTATTTATTCAAAAATTGCACTGCACTTACAAGCGCAACTATCGGTAATGGTGTAAAAATTATAGGTGATTATGCATTTTCCGGTTGCACCAGCCTTAAAAGCATAACTATTCCAAAGGGCGTTACAAGTATAGGTGATAGTGCTTTTTATGATTGCGACAGCCTTGCAAGTGTAACTATACAGGATGGAGTTACAAGTATAGGTGATAGTGCGTTTGAAAATTGCACTGCACTTACAAGCGCAACTATCGGTAATGGTGTAAAAATTATAGGTGATTATGCATTTTCTGGTTGTACTAGCCTTAAAAGTGTAATTATACCAAGTGGTATTAAAATAATTGAATATGGCACATTTTTCGGTTGCACCAGCCTTACAAGCATAACTATACCTAGCAGTGTTAAAAATATAAATTATGCATTTGAAGATTGTTATAGTCTTGAAAAAGTTTTTTACGGCGGTAGCGAAACAAACAAAAATGATTCAGTTTTTAATTTGTATAACAATTTATACCTAGCCGATGCCACCTGGTATTATAACAGTTGCATAGGTACAAAATCGCATAACTATAACAACTCTTGCGATAAATCTTGCAACGTGTGTGGTGCAACACGCACTATTAAACACACATATACCAATAGCTGCGATAAAACCTGTAATGTGTGTAAGGCAACAAGAACTGTACCTGCGCACAAATACACTACCATTACCACAAAAGCAACGCTTGCAAAGAATGGTAAGGTTGTTAAAAAGTGTAAAGTATGCGGCAAGGTAGCAAGCACCACTACAATTAAGTATGTTAAGAGCTTTAAACTTTCAACTACAAGTTATACCTATAACGGCAAGGTTAAAACACCAAGTGTTACTGTAAAAGATTCAGCAGGTAAGACACTAAAGAAAAATACAGATTATACAGTAACATATGCAAGTGGTAGAAAGAACGTTGGTACATACAAAGTAACCATCAAGATGAAGGGCAAATACTCAGGTACCAAGACCCTTACATTTAAGATTAACCCTGCATCAACAAAGGTTTCTAAGCTTACTGCAGGTAAGAAGAGTATAACTGTAAATATCTCTAAGAAATCTACACAGGTAAGCGGCTACGAGGTACAGTACTCTACAAGCAAGAAGTTTACAAGCGCTAAAACAAAGACCATTTCAAGTTATAAGACAACGAAATATACTTTAAAGAGTCTTAGCGCTAAAAAGACATACTACGTGAGAGTAAGAACATATAAGACTGTAAGTGGTAAAAAGTACTACTCAGGCTGGTCAAGCTATAAGTACATTAAAACTAAATAAATAAAATGTCAGCGAACGACTTTTGTCGTTCGCTGCTTTCTTTTCACACAACAAAATATTTTTCATAAAATGCAGTAAGGCAAAATTTGTTTTTTGCCGTGATTATATTTTTACAAAAGCGGTAAAAATAGTAATGCAACAATGTAATATTTCGGAGTGTGAACAGACAATGAATATAAAACGAGGAGAAATATACTACGCCGACCTAAGCCCCGTTATTGGCTCTGAGCAGGGTGGGGTAAGACCTGTGCTTATTGTGCAAAACGACGTTGGTAACAAATATAGCCCAACGGTTATTGCCGCCGCAATTACCAGTCAGCACGATAAGTCAAAAATGCCCACACACATTCCCATAAGCGCCGAGTGCTGTGGCCTTAGCAAAGACAGCATTGTCTTGCTTGAGCAGGTGCGCACCATTGACAAACAGCGTCTTAAAGAAAGGATGGGCGCCATCGACCCTGGCGCTATGAACCGTGTGGACAAGGCGCTTTCGGTCAGTTTTGGACTTGGAGCGTTTTCTTAAGTAAAAATATTGTCAAAACCTCGCTATAAATTTTGGTTGACAAGTTGTTAATTTAATTATAAAATTAAATTACAATATTCTAGGGAGGTTTTGGCAATGATTAATGAACAGTATAAGCTTTGGTGTGAGCGCGCTACTTTAGACGCTGATTTGGTAGCAGAGCTCAAAAGCATCGAAGGTAATGATGAAGCAATAAGCGATGCTTTTTATAAAGATTTAGAATTTGGTACAGGTGGTCTTCGCGGTGTTATTGGTGCGGGTACCAACCGTATGAACGTTTACACCGTGGGCAAGGCTACTCAAGGACTCGCGGCATACGTTAATTCGGTAACCCAAAACGGTAAAGTGGCAATCGCTTATGACAGCCGTATAAAATCAGACGTTTTTGCGCGTGATGCGGCGGCCATTCTTGCGGCAAACGGCATAAAGGTTTACATATATAAAGAACTTATGCCAACCCCAATGCTTTCATTTGCTGTGCGTCACCTAAAGTGTGACGCAGGTATTGTTGTAACTGCAAGTCACAACCCCTCGAAATATAACGGCTACAAGGCTTACGGTAACGACGGCTGTCAGTTAGGTCTTGAAGCTGCTGATTACGTGCTTTCTATTATGAATCAGGTTGATATTTTTGACGGTGTAAAACGTGTTGATTTTGATAAGGCTTTGGCTGACGGCAAAATCGAATATATCGGTGAAGACATAATTGAGGCTTATCTTGACGCTGTAGAAGACAGAAGAGTTAACCGCGATATTGATATGTCAAAGCTTAACGTGGTTTACACACCGCTTCACGGCTCAGGTAACAAGCCTGTTCGCGCAATTCTTTCTAAAATAGGCGCAACCAACGTAACGGTAGTTCCCGAGCAAGAGCTACCAAACGGCAATTTCCCAACAGCGCCTTACCCAAACCCTGAAATCCGTCAGGCATTTGAGTGCGCCCTAAAACTTGCCGAAACTGTTAAACCCGACCTGCTTCTTGCTACCGACCCCGATGCTGACCGCGTTGGTATTGCAGTGCCTAACGGTGATGAGTATCGACTCTTTACAGGTAACGAAGTTGGCGCATTACTGCTTGAATATATTTTAAAATGCCGCAAGGCAAACGGCACATTGCCACAAAATCCCGTAGCTGTAAAAACTATAGTTACAAGCGATGTTTGTCTCAGAATTGCTGAGGACTACGGTTGCGAACTTCGTGATGTGCTTACAGGATTTAAGTTTATTGGTGAGCAAATCGGCAATCTTGAAGCAGTAGGTGAGGAAGACCGTTACGTATTCGGTTTTGAAGAAAGCTACGGTTACCTTGCAGGTACCTACGTTCGCGACAAAGACGCCGTTATTGCATCAATGCTTATTTGCGAAATGGTGGCTTACTATAAAGCGCAGGGTAAAAACCTAATTGAAGTTTTAGCAGAGCTTTATGATAAATATGGCTATTACTACTGCTCACAAAAGAGCTTTACCTGTGAAGGTCAAGCCGGTATGAAGCAAATTAAGGGCATTATGGACCGCCTTGCAAACGACCCACCTGCTGAAATTGGTGGCATTAAGGTAGCCCGTTTTGACAACCTTAACAAATCTGAGAGCCTTGATATTGCAAGCGGTAAGATTTCGAGCATTGATTTGCCAAAATCAAACGTTTTAGGTTTCTATTTTGCCGATGGCAGTTCACTTATTGTTCGTCCTTCGGGTACAGAACCTAAGATTAAAATGTATCTTAGCGCAGTAGGCGCTACCGATGCCGAGGCTTTAGCTGAGCGTGAAACACTTGAGGTGTCAGGCACTAAGCTTTTAGGCTTCTAAAAATTATACAGGCAACTGAATTAATTTTCAGTTGCCTTATTTTATTACTTGAAAAAATATGCTGAGGGTTATATAATATATTTAGTTAGCAATTACTAACCAAGGTGGTGACAAAATGCAAAAATTTAAGGTAACAGGTATGAGTTGCGCGGCTTGTAGCGCGCGTGTTGAAAAGGCGGTATCGGGTATTGATGGCGTGACAGAGTGTAATGTAAATCTGCTTACAGGTGATATGACAGTTAATGACGGTGTTGACACAGGTGTGATTATTGACGCTGTAGTAAATGCAGGTTACGGCATAGAGCAAACCGCTTTAAAAGGTAATGTTGCGACAAAAACTGATAAAAGCGGCGATAACCATAGTGTTTTGGCGCGTCTTATAGTTTCTTGCATTTTATTGTGTGCGCTTATGTATTTTTCAATGTTTCACACTATGTGGGGAGCGCCGCTACCTGATGTTATTGCTAAAAATTATTTAGCGCAGGCAATAATACAGCTGTTGCTTACAACTTGTGTAATGGTAATTAACCAAAAGTTTTTTATAAATGGATTTAAAGGTGTCATAAACCGCGCTCCCAATATGGACACGTTAGTCGCCTTAGGCTCTGCCGCGGCATACGGCTTTAGCGTTGCAAACGTGTTTAAAATGACCGTGGCAACAGCTACACAGCAACAGCATCTGCTTCACGGGTTATATTTTGAATCGGCGGCAATGATATTAACGCTTATAACAGTGGGCAAACTTTTAGAATCTCACGCCAAGGGTAAGACAACGGGTGCCATTAAATCACTTTTGGAACTCGCCCCCAAAACCGTAACAATTATCAAAGATGGTGTTGAGATAACTGTAGATGCCGAAAAGGTTTTAAAAGACGACATTTTTGTTGTGCTACCGGGACAAAGCTTTGCCGTTGACGGCGTAGTGATAGAGGGAAATAGCGCGGTGGATGAATCTTCACTTACAGGCGAGAGCATTCCCGTAGATAAGGCGGCGGGTAGCAGTGTATCAAGCGGTACTATTAACAAAACAGGAAAGCTTGTTTGTCGCGCTACCGCAGTAGGTGAAGACAGCACCTTGGCTAAAATTGTTAAAATGGTAAGCGACGCCTCATCATCAAAAGCGCCTATAGCCCGTATTGCCGATAAAGTTTCAGCAATATTTGTTCCCGCAGTACTTGCTATTGCCATTGTAACGCTTGTTGTATGGTTGAGCGTTGGGGAAACATTCGGCTTTGCAATAGCGCGAGCAATATCGGTGCTTGTAATCAGTTGCCCCTGCGCTTTAGGACTTGCTACTCCCGTTGCCATAATGGTTGGCAGTGGTGTGGGTGCCAGACGCGGCATACTTTTTAAAACCGCATCGGCGCTTGAGTTTTGTGGTAAATGCAACATTGTTGCGCTCGATAAAACAGGCACTGTCACAAGCGGTAAACCTACCGTTACAGATGTGTTTACGCTTGGTGACATAACAAATGAAGGATTGTTGCAGACTGCCCACACCCTCGAAAAAGGCAGTGCTCATCCATTAGCGATAGCAATTAATGAATATTCAGAAGATAAGGGTATCAAACCTTTAGATATATCTGCTTTTAGCGAAACTGCAGGTTTTGGCGTAAGTGGTGTGATTGACGATAAACTTTGCTTTGCTTGCAGTGTTGATTCGGCTATTCAAAAGGGAATTGATGTTACAAATATAGCCGATACAACCGACAAACTGTCAAACGAAGGTAAAACACCGCTTCTTGTGGTGGCAGATAATGTTTTGATAGGCATTATTGCAGTGGCAGACAGCGTAAAACCCGATGCTAAAAAAGCTATAACAACCCTTAAAAAAATGGGTATGCGCGTTATAATGCTTACGGGTGATAATGCTAAAACTGCAACTGCTGTAGCAAATTTAGTTGGTATTGATGAAATAAAATCAGGCATTAAACCTGACGGCAAGGCTGACGTTGTAAATGCGCTAAAAAATGAGGGCAGGGTAATAATGGTTGGTGACGGCATAAATGATGCCGTAGCGCTTACTACGGCCGATATTGGTATGGCAATTGGCAGTGGTATGGACATTGCCGTAGAATCTGCCGACGTTGTGCTTATGAACAGCGGTTTATCTGACGTGGTAACGGCAACAAGACTTAGCAAAAAAACACTTACCAACATAAAACAAAACTTGTTTTGGGCATTTATTTATAACACAATAGGCATACCGCTGGCGGCAGGTGTGTTTATAGCCATACTCGGTTGGGAAATGAATCCAATGTTTGGCGCGGCGGCAATGAGTTTGTCGAGCTTTTGTGTTGTAACAAATGCATTAAGACTTAACTTTTTTAAAACTAAACTTGATAAAAAGGAGAATAAAAAAATGAATAAAACCATTAAAATTGAAGGACTAATGTGCCCACATTGCGAGGCGCACGCAAAAACAGCTTTAGAAAAAATTGATGGTGTAACTGTTTTAGATATTAGTCACAAAACAGGTGTTGCAAATGTTAAGCTTAATGCAAACGTAGCAGACGAACAGCTAAAAGAGGCAATAGAATCACAAGGATATAAAGTGGTAGAAATAATTTAATTTTAAAGCGCCCGACGATATAAAAGGTCGGGTGCTTTTAAATTTTGTATCAGATGGGTAATTATACTTGAAAATATAATAAGTTTTATATATAATAACTATGTATATAATTTTAAAAAGTGAGGTGGCGCAAATGGGTAGAATTATTGCAAGAATTGCCGACTTTATACGTGAAACGGACAAGCTTATGCTAACATTGTGCGTTTTTGCTACAAGTTACGGTTGTCTTGCGGTTTTTTCTGCAACAAGATATCTTGACACAATGCGTCCTTTTTTTGTGCAAATTCTTGGTATGCTTATCGGAATTGCGGCGGCAGTGGTGATATCAAGTTTTGATTTTGACAACTTTTTTAAATATTGGTATTTATTTGCTTTGTTAGGTGTTGTGCCGGTAATACTTACGTTTTTTATAGGTTGGGCGCCCGAAGGCACCGATGACAAGGCGTGGCTTGATTTAGGGTTTACCACATTTCAGCCTTCCGAACTTTTAAAAATTTGCTTTATAATTACTTTTTCGGGGCATTTGAGCCGAGTTAAAGATAAAGTAAACAAGCTTAAATATTTAATCCCCGTGTGTTTGCACGGTGCGGCTCCTGTTTTGCTTATACATTTTCAGGGTGACGACGGTACAGCGCTTGTTTTTGCAGTCATGGTGCTTTGTATGATGTGGGTAGCAGGCGTTTCGTGGAAATATTTTATCTTAGCGTTTACAACATTACTTGCTTGCTCACCGATTATTTATTTTATTATTATGAACGATGAACAACGCGCTCGACTTATAAATATGTTTGATATAGAGTCAGATATAATGGGGGCTACCTACCAGCAATACCGTGGCAGAATGGCGCTTGCAAACGGTGGATTTTTAGGACAAGGACTGTTTGACGGCAGTCTTACTCAGGTGGGCGGTGTGCCCGAAGGTCAAAACGACTTTATATTTGTAAGTATTGGCGAAGAGATTGGTTTTGTAGGTTGTATGGTAGTATTACTTGTCTTAGCGGCAATTTGCTTTAGAGCCATAAATATTGCGCGAAACTGCGCAAAGCCAAACGGAAAAATAATTTGCGCTGGATTTTTTGGTATGATTTTTGCACAGCTTGTTATAAACGTTGGTATGTGCATAGCGCTTATGCCGGTTATTGGTGTAACGTTGCCATTCTTTAGCGCGGGCGGTACATCGCTTATTTGCATCTATTTGGGTGTTGGTTTGGTACTGAGCGTATATAAACATCGAAATGCAAGAGAACTTTATTTAATGCGTGGAGAGTCGAACACACCACGCATTAAGAGATAAGGAATGATTTTTATGAGAATTTATGAAAACCCATATAAGACTAGTGAAAATAGATGCGCTCAGCGTAGTTATTACATTCCAAGCGGTGTATCAAAGTATATTTTGCTTAACGGTGTGTGGAATTTTAAGTATTTCACACGCGATATCGACGTGCCTGAAGTAATTAGCGATTGGGATAAAATACCGGTGCCGTCTTGTTGGCAAACCGAGGGCTATGATATTGCAAACTATACCAATCAGGAATACCCATATCCTGTTGATATGCCATATGTGCCTGATGATAATCCGTGCGGTGTATATAACCGACAGTTTAACATCGAAAAATTATGGGGCAAACTCTATTTTGTGCTTGAGGGTGTGTCTTCTTGCGCGTTTGTTTACATAAACGGTAAGTATGTAGGCTTTACCCAAGGTAGCCACTTACAAGCCGAATTTGATATAACCGACTTTGTTGTAGAAGGCGATAACGATATCACCGTGAAGGTTTTAAAGTGGTGCTGTGGCAGTTATCTTGAAGATCAGGACTTTTTCAGAATGAATGGTATTTTCCGTGACTGTTATATTTTGCAACGTCCTGAAAATCATATAACCGACATTAGTGTTACTGCCCGTGACAATAAGATTACGATTGATATGGGCAAAGAGGCTATCGTTTCACTTTATGATACAAATGGTGATTTTTTAGCTGAAAAGTGTGGTAGCGCAGTAGAATTTGGAATAGAAAATCCTCGCTTTTGGAATGCCGAAAAGCCACAACTTTATACTGTAAAAATTACCCGTGACGGTGAAGAAATAATACAAAAAACTGCCTTTAGAACAATAGAAATTTCTAAAGAAAACGAATTACTTATTAACGGCGTTCCCGTAAAACTTTATGGTGTAAATCATCACGATACAAGCGCTACAGGCGGCTGGTATCAGACCGATGAAGAGCTGCTACGCGATGTTAAACTTATGAAGCAGCTTAACATCAACTGTGTGCGCACTTCACACTATCCGCCACCACCCAAATTTATAGAGCTTTGCGATGAATATGGTCTTTATGTCATACTTGAATGTGACATAGAAACCCACGGTTTTATCTGCCGTTATGCATCGCAACCATATAATTATACCGAGCCTGCAGGTAATTGGCCGGGCACTCACCCTGATTGGAAAGATGAGCATCTTGAACGTATGGTGCGCACGGTAATGCGCGATAAAAACCACGTAAGCATTATTATGTGGTCGCTTGGTAACGAGTCCGGTCACGGTGACAATTTTGTTGCAATGGCTGACTATGTAAAATCATTGGGGGACGGCAGAATTTGCCATTGGGAATGTTCTTGCCGTGAGGGTTTTCCTGGTGTGTCACAGGTATATTCAAGAATGTATTCATCCTTTAGTGATTTAGAAAGCTTTATAGCCGATGAAAAAATCACAGAACCCATATTCCTTTGTGAGTATGCTCATGCTATGGGTAACGGCCCGGGTGACGTGTATTATTATACCGAGTTGTTTGATAAACACAAGTCGCTAATAGGCGGTTGTGTTTGGGAGTGGGCAGACCACACCGTGCTAAAAGATGGTGTGCCTTGTTACGGCGGCGATTTTGATGGAGAACTCGTAAACTTTGGTGAGTTTTGCTGTGACGGTGTAGTTTTTTATGACCGCAAATTAAAGGCAGGTTCGCTTGAACTTAAGGCGGCTTATCAGCCTATAGTAACTGCTTTTGAAAACGGTGTACTGAGTGTAAGAAATCGCTACAGTTTTACGAATCTTAACGAGTTTAAGTTTGTATATTCTATTGTTGCTGACGGTAAAAAGATTTATGAAAACAGCACCGAGTTAGATGTTAAACCGCTTGAAAGCGCAGATATAAATATTGATATACCCGCGCTTTACTGCCAGTTTGGCGCATATCTTAACTGCGAACTTTTAAAGGGTGATAATGTTATTGCTCACACACAGCATAAAATACCTTTCCAAGCTGTTAAAGAGGAAGCATTACCACTAGCGCAGGTTAAGGAAAACGGTTATGATTATATTATTGAGGGTGATAATTTCCGTTATGTATTTTCGCGTCACTCGGGTAACTTTACCGATATTGTTATAGATGGTGAAAAGCAAATTTGTGATATAGTTAAACTCACGTCCTGGCGCGCGCCCACGGACAATGACCGAAAAGAAAAAGCGCATTGGGGTAGCACTTGGGTGGGCGAATGCTATCACACTCGATTTGGTAAGGTTTATGAATGTACTTGCAGTGATAACGTAATTACAGTAAAGGGAAGTGTTGCCGCAGTAAGCCGTGTGCCCTGGATTAAATATACCCTTACGGTAAGCGTTGATATATTAGGTAAAATTAGTATGTCTCTTGACGGTGACGTTCGCGAAAATGCTTATTGGTTACCGCGTCTTGGTTTTGAATTTGTATTGCCGCAACAAAATGCAGAGTTTAAATACTTTGCAAACGGACCTTATGAAAGTTACCGCGATATGTGCCATGCAGGAAGTGTTGGAATGTATGAAAGCGCGGCTGACTATGAATATGTAAATTATATTCGCCCCCAAGAGCACGGCAATCATACATTTGCTAAAATGCTAAAAATTGGTAAAATGTGTATAGAGGCTGATGATTTTGAGTTTAATGTTTCGTCTTACAACACCGAGTCTCTTACAAAAGCCCAACATATAAATGAACTTTTCAAAGATGGCAAAACCCATCTTCGCATAGACTACAAGGTGTCAGGACTTGGCTCTAATTCTTGCGGACCTCAACTTGCCGAGCAATACAGAGTAAATGAAAAGAAGATAAACTTTAATTTTACAATCAAACCAATTTAAAAAAGATTAAATCTCGTCAAAGTTTAACTTTGGCGAGATTTTTTTGTTAGACTGTAATAATATTGTTTTTTGTGCAAAAAAAATCTTTTGCTTTGGGTGAATCGGTAATAATATAATCAATTTCTTGAATCGACATTAAATTATATGGGGTAGATAAAGAAAATTTTGATTTATCACAAAGAAAAACCGTTTTTTTAGACTGGTTAATGGCAACCTTTCTAATTTGTGTTTCGGGCAGCGAAGGGTCGGTAAGCATACCATTATCATTTACACCGTGACAAGAAAAAAACATAGTATCTATGTTAAATCTTCTGATAAAATCTTCGGCGAAGCTTCCAAAGTGCGCTAATGAATTTTGAAAAATTTCACCACCCGTACAATAGGTTTTAATACCCTTTTGTACCAATAAAGTGGCAAGGGAAATACCATTGGTAATTACAGTTATATTCTTTTTTTCACCTAAAAAATCAGCCATTTGAAGAGTGGTGGTTGATGAGTCAATAAAAATTATTTCATTATCATTTACTAAATTTGCTGCCGATTGACAAAGCATTCGTTTTTGAAATGAATTAACCGTTTTTCTGAAATTAAGCGGAGTTACAATATGTTCGGGTTCTACCATTTTTGCGCCGCCGTGACTGCGTATTATCTGATTTCTACGGTCAAGCTCGGCAAGGTCGCGTCTTATTGTCGGCAAACTCACAAACAGTTTTTCGCTTAGTTTTTGCGCAGAGATATATTTTTCCTCATCTAAAATGGCAAGTATTCTATCGTATCGTTCTTCTTTTAGCATATTCAAACCTCTTTTGAGCGTTTTTGATTGTTTATCGACTTTAAAGCCATTTATTGACAATCGTTTTTGATTGTTTTATTATAATATATATTTTTTAGTTTTGTCAATAGGGGGTTTATTAATGTACGATATAGCAATCATTGGAGCAGGTGTCATCGGCGGTATGACTGCGAGAGAGTTGTCAAAATACAACTTGAATATATGCATACTCGAAAAAGAAAATGATGTTGCGATGGGTGCGACAAAGGCTAATTCTGCAATTGTTCATGCGGGGTTTGATGCTAAAGAGGGTAGCTTGAAGGCAAAACTTAATGTCAGGGGTTCATTGCTGATGCCAGCTGTTTGCGAAGAACTCGGTGTCAAGTATAAAAACAACGGTTCCTTAGTGATAGGCTTTAATGACCAGGACCGAGAAACCATAAACGAACTTTTAAAAAGAGGTAAAAGAAACGGTGTAGAGGGCCTGCGTATTGTCGAAAAGCAAGAACTAAAACATATGGAGCCTAACCTTTCTGATAATGTGCTTTGCGCGTTATATGCCCCTACAGGCGCGATAGTATGCCCGTATGAGCTTACCATTGCCGCTATTGGTAACGCTATGGATAACGGCGTTAATCTCAAGCGTAATTTTGATGTTAAAAGCATTGAGACCACTGCAATAGGTTATAAAATTAAATCAAAAAATGATAGCGTCGAAGTGCGTTTTGTAATTAATTGCGCGGGTATTTACAGCGATGAAATAGCAAAACTTGTGGGCGATGATAGTTTTGAAGTACACGCGAGACGCGGTGAATATATATTACTTGATAAAGAGTGCGGCGATGTTGTGTCGCATACCATTTTTAGAACACCCACCAAAATGGGTAAGGGTATTTTAGTGTCACCGACTGTGGACCAAAATTTACTTTTAGGTCCTACATCGGTTGATATAGATGACAAGGATGATAAATCCACTACTCAAGACGGTATGGGTCAAATTATTGAAAATGCACAGGAAAATTTAAGTTTTGTTTCCCTTTCAAAAACTATTACATCTTTTTGTGGACTTAGAGCTGTAGGCAGTACAGGTGATTTTATAATAAATTCTCCCAAAAAACAGTTTATAAATGCCGCCGGCATAGAGTCTCCGGGGTTATCGGCTTCCCCCGCAATAGCCGAATATATTATTAAACTTTTAAGCGAACAGGGTTTAACACTTACTAAAAAACAAAATTATAACCCAATTAGAGAGTCGGTTCATAAGTTTTTTGAGGCATCTATAGACCAGAAAAATAAAATCATTAAAGATAATCCTGCTTACGGTAGAATAGTATGTCGCTGTGAGGGCATAACCGAGGGTGAGATTATTGATGCTATACGTCGCAATCCTTCTGCTTGTGATTTAGACGGTGTCAAGCGTAGAACTCGCGCTCAAATGGGTCGCTGCCAGGGTGGCTTTTGCGGTCCATATATAGCAGAGATTTTATCGCGTGAACTGGGTGTTCCTTTTGAAAATGTTACAAAATTTGGAGGAAAATCAAAAGTGAATATAGCAAAAACCAAAGGAGGCAAAATCCTATGAGAGATTTAGTTATCATTGGTGGCGGTCCTGCGGGTATGAGCGCGGCAATAACGGCGAGAGAAAGCGGTATACAAGATATACTTATCTTAGAACGTGACGGACAACTTGGCGGTATTTTACAGCAGTGCATACATAATGGATTTGGCTTGCACAAATTTGGTGAGGAACTCACAGGTCCGGAATATGCCTGGAAATATGAAAAAAAGGTAAAAGAGTTAGGTATTGAATATAAGCTTAACACAATGGTGCTTGACATTACAAAAGACCGGGTAATAACCGCTACCAACTCTTCTGACGGAATATTTGAGTTAAAGGCAAAGGCAATAATTCTCGCTATGGGATGTCGAGAGCGTTCTAAGGGCGCGTTAAATATCGCGGGTACTCGTCCTGCGGGTATATACAGCGCAGGTACCGCACAAAAATATGTAAATACAATGGGGTATCTACCAGGTAAAAATGTGGTCATTTTGGGTAGCGGCGACATAGGACTTATTATGGCAAGACGAATGACATTAGAGGGCGCAAAGGTTCGTGCTGTTTGTGAGATTATGTCATATTCGGGAGGACTTGCCAGAAATATTGAGCAGTGTCTTAATGATTTTGATATACCGCTAAAACTTGAACACACCGTTGTTGAAATACACGGAAAAGAGCGATTAGAGGGTGTAACCATCGCAAAGGTTGACAAAAACAGAAAACCTATTTTAGATACTTGTGAATATATTCCTTGTGATACACTGCTGTTATCGGTAGGACTTATCCCTGAAAATGAGCTTTCAAAAAAGGCTGATGTTGATATCAGTAGCATAACAAACGGAGCTATTGTAGATCAGGACCGTCAAACTTCGTGCGAGGGAATTTTTGCTTGTGGAAATGTGCTTCACGTGCACGATTTGGTGGACTTTGTATCTCAAGAGGCAGAGCTTGCGGGAAAAGCTGCTGCTGAGTACATAAAACAGGGCAAAAAACAAACGATTGAGATAGCAATTAAAACCGATGGTAAAATTCGATATACCGTGCCGCAGGTTATAACCGATTCTAAAGATGTAACATTATTCTTTAGGGTGAGTGACATCTATAAAAATGCAAAAATCTGCGTGAGCGATGGCGATAAGCAGATATTGTCAAAACATAGGCCCAAACTTGCTCCCGGCGAAATGGAAAGTATAACATTAAAAGGTGAACAAATATGCGGCGCAAAAGAATTGTATCTTTCATTGGAGGTGCAGTAATATGGAAAGAAAACTTACCTGTATAGTATGCCCTTTAGGCTGTGAACTTGTTGTAACAATAGAGGATAATAACGTAATCAAGGTATGTGGAAACACCTGTAAAAGAGGCGAAGTTTATGCTAAAAACGAGTGCACCTGCCCAAAAAGAACGGTTACCTCTACCGCTATGTGTGATAACGGCAGTTTGGTTTCGGTAAAGACTGACAGCCCCATACCAAAAGAAAAGATATATGAGTGTATGCAAATTATCAATTCAGTTACGGTAAAATTGCCTGTAGCAGTCGGAGATATAATTGTAAAAGATGTTTTTGGAAGCAACATTGTTGCAACTCAAAACAGGAGTTAAGTAATGGAGAATTTAAAAAATATTAAACTTTATCTATTAGATATGGACGGCACCATTTATCTTGATGATAATTTGTTTGACGGTGTTATTGATTTTTTAAAACACATCAAGGCAATCGGCGGAAGATATATGTTTCTTACCAACAATTCATCAAAAAGTGTCGATAAATATATAAAAAAATTAGATAAACTCGGCATTGCTGCCACGGCAGAGGATTTTTTGACTTCGGTAGATGCTACAATTTTTTATTTGAAACCTAAAAAGTATAAAAAGATATACGCACTTGGTACTAAGTCTTTTAAAAGTCAGTTAATACAGGAAGGACTTAATATAACCGATACATTAGAAGATGATATTGACTGTCTTTGTATGGGTTTTGATACCGAACTTGCCTTCCAAAAAATAGAGGACGCGTGCATACTGCTTGGACGTGATATAGACTATATTGCTACCAATCCTGATCTTGTATGTCCTACCTGGTATGGTTCGGTTCCCGATTGCGGTTCGGTTAGCGAAATGTTATATAACGCTACAGGGAAAAAACCGTTTTTTATTGGTAAGCCTAACTCACTTATGGTAGATTTGGCGGTAGAAAAAACAGGTTTTGCCCGAGAACAAACCGCACTTATAGGTGATAGGCTTTATACCGATATTGCCTGTGCGACAAATGCTCAGGTAAAGGGTATTTTTGTATTGTCGGGTGAGGGTACTAAGGACGATATACAAAAGTATGGTGTAAAACCTGATTACATTTATAAAGATATAAAAACTTTACTTAATGACTTAACACGGTAATATTATCTAAAAATACACTTCTTTACTCTTTATCTATAATTTTTTCTTTATTTCGTAGCGTAAATATGGTAAAATAAAAATAGAAAAAAGGCAAGGAGTGTGTTTTTTTATGAAAATTACATTTTTAGGTGCAGCTCATGAAGTTACAGGTTCTTGTACTTTGCTCGAGGCTAACGGTAAAAACATACTTATAGACTGTGGTCTTGAGCAGGGCGCCGATATTTATGAAAACTGTGAAATTCCGGTTGTTCCTTGTGATATTGATGCAGTGTGTCTGACACATGCCCATATTGACCACTCGGGTAAAATTCCTGCCCTTGTGGCAAATGGTTTTAAAGGCAATATATATACCACACTTGCAACACATAAACTTTGCAACATTATGCTTCGTGATTCGGCGCACATTCAAGAGTTTGAAGCCGAGTGGCGTAACCGCAAAGCCAAGCGCGCAGGACGTGAAGAATATCAACCGCTTTACACTCTGCAGGATGCTGAAAATGCGCTTAAAATGTTTTATCATTATGATTATAATGAGCCTATAGAAATATTTGAAGGTATCAGAATCACCTTTATAGATGCGGGGCATCTCTTGGGTTCGGCAAGTATTTTGTTTGAAATTACCGAGGGCGAAAAACAAGAGCGCATCATTTTTTCAGGCGACCTTGGAAACACAAATCGTCCGCTTATAAATGACCCAAGCATACCGCCTGTTGCCGATTATGTTATAATTGAGTCGACCTACGGTGACCGCACACACGGAGCGCGTCCTGATTACACAGCGCAACTTACCGAGATTTTGCAAGAAACCTTTGATAGAGGCGGCAATGTGGTGATTCCGTCTTTTGCAATTGGCAGAACGCAAGAAATGCTTTATCTTATACGTAACATAAAAGAACAAGGACTTATCAAAAACCACGCAAACTTTTCGGTGTATGTTGACAGTCCTTTGGCAGTTGAAGCAACAAACATCTATTCATCGGGTCTTATTGATTATTATGACACCGAGACACTTGAACTATTAGAACAGGGTATAGACCCAATACGTTTTAACGGGCTTAAACTGTCGGTTACCTCAGATGATTCTAAAATGATAAACTTTGACGAAAGCCCAAAGGTTATTTTGTCGGCTTCGGGTATGTGTGAAGCCGGACGAATCCGCCATCACCTAAAGCACAATTTGTGGCGCAAAGACAGCACCATACTTTTTGTTGGTTACCAGTCTGACGGCACAGTGGGTAGAAAACTTGTTGACGGCGAAAAAATCGTTAAGCTTTTCGGTGAAGAAATAAATGTAAATGCCCGCATAGCAACCCTTACGGGTATTAGCGGTCACGCCGATAAAGATATGATGATTAACTGGTTAGATAATATAAAATCATCGGTTAAAACGGTGTTTGTAAATCACGGTGATGACAGCGTTTGTGACACCTTTGCTTCGGAGATTGAAGCACGTCTTGGTATAAAGACTATAGCGCCTTTCAGCGGTGATAAGTACGACCTTATAACAGGTGAGTGTATAGAAAAAGGCAAGATTATTCGCGTTGAGAAAAAAAGCGAGGGCAGACATCGTGCCGATACTGTTTTCTCACGTCTTTATGCTGCAGGTCAGCGTCTGCTTTCGGTTATTAACAAAAACAAAGAAAGTTCTAACAAAGAAATAGCCCGATTTGCTGACCAGATAACCGCGCTTTGCGATAAATATGATAAGTAAGTTTGAGTAAATTTGCCCACATTACCGTTTTTTTGTTCGGGGCGGTACTTTAGTACAGCACCGCTCACTGCAAAACGGCACTGGTAACAAATTTCTTTCAAACTTCGGTTAATTTCTTATGAAAGGTGGGAAATTTATGAAGAACTACCCAACTCCACATATAAATGCCGTTCCCGACGATTTTGCTAAAACTGTGCTTATGCCGGGCGACCCTTTGCGCGCAAAATTTATTGCCGAGAACTTTTTAACCGAGCCGCGTCTTGTGAATTCGGTTAGAGGAATCAATGGATACACCGGCACCTATAAGGGTGTGCCTGTATCGGTTATGGCAAGCGGTATGGGAATGCCAAGTATGGCGATATATTCTTACGAGCTGTTTAATTTTTTTGGTGTAGAAAATATTATTCGTATAGGCTCAGCAGGTTCTATAAACAATGATATAAAGGTTAGAGATATAGTCATAGGTATGGGCGCTTGCACCAATTCTAATTTTGCCAGTCAATATGATTTAAAAGGAACCTTTGCGCCGATTTGCAGTTATAATCTTTTGAAGACCTGTACTGATACTGCAAACGAGCTTGGATTTGATGTAAAGGTGGGTAATCTTTATTCATCAGACACTTTTTATGATGATAGTCTTTCTGCTGCAAATTGGGGCAAAATGGGAGTATTGGCAGTCGAAATGGAAGCCGCCGCGCTTTATATGAATGCGGCAAGGTCACATAAAAATGCTCTTGCAATTTGCACAATATCTGATCACATTTTAACGGGTGAAGCAACTACTGCTAAGGAGCGTCAAACCTCTTTTACCGATATGATGAAACTTGCTCTTGAGACAGCAATAAAACTTTAGGTGATAATATGAACAAAAATATGTTATGCCAAAGGGCAATTGATGCTTTAAAAAATTCATATTCACCGTATTCAAACTGCAAGGTTGGTGCGGCTTTGCTTACTGAGAGTGGTAAAATATATACCGGTTGCAATATTGAAAATGCCAGTTTTTCGCCAACCATTTGCGCCGAGCGCGTGGCTTTTTCAAAGGCGGTAAGTGAAGGTGAACACAGTTTTACGGCTATTGCTATAGCAGGTGAAAAGAGTGGCGTTTTAACACCGTTTTCACCCTGTGGTGTTTGCCGTCAGGTTATGGCAGAGTTTTGCAATGCTGATTTTAAAGTGTTGGTTGTAAAGACAAAAGACGAGTTTAATGAATATACTCTATCACAACTGCTGCCAAATTCTTTTAATTTAAAGGAAATTTAATTTTATGAGAATGTATGATATTATCGCAAAAAAACGTGACGGTAAAGAACTGTCAGACGCTGAAATACGTTTTGTTGTAAATGGATATGTAGCAGAGCAAATACCCGATTATCAGGTGTCGGCTCTTTTAATGGCGATATATTTTAACGGTATGACCGAGCAGGAAACAGCCTCACTTACGCAATATATGGCAATGTCGGGTGATATTGTCGACCTTACCTATTTTGGCGATTTTTCTTCTGACAAGCATAGCACCGGTGGTGTAGGTGATAAAACTACGCTTATCGTAGCACCGATAGCCGCCGCTTGCGGATGTAAGGTGGCTAAAATGTCGGGTAGGGGACTTGGGCACACAGGTGGTACGGCAGATAAACTTGAGGCAATTAAAGGTTATAAAACCAATATTTCGGGTGATGAATTTTTTAATATTGTAAATAAAGTTGGTGTTGCGGTTGTAACACAAAGCGGTAATTTAACACCCGCCGATAAAAAACTTTATGCGCTTCGTGATGTTACCGCTACAGTCGAGAGCATACCGCTTATAACGTCCAGCGTTATGAGTAAAAAGTTGGCATCGGGTGCTAAGAATATTGTGCTTGACGTTAAGTACGGCTCCGGAGCATTTATGAAAACTAAAGAAGATGCTGAAAAGTTAGCTCAAAGTATGGTAAATATTGGTAAACTTTGCGGTAGAAAAACAACCGCCCTTATTACCGATATGAACACACCGCTTGGGTTTGCTGTTGGCAACAGCCTTGAGGTTATAGAAGCAATAGACGTCTTAAAGGGTAAGCAAAAAGGCGACCTTTATGAGATATCAATAGCCCTTGCAGGAAATATGATTGCGCTTGCAAATAACATAAGTGAGCAAGAGGCTCAAGACAAAGCCCGCCGTGCGCTTGACAGCGGTATGGCATTTTTAAAATTTCGCGAGTGGATTGTGGCGCAAGGCGGAGATGCCAATTGCATTGATGACACATCTCGTTTTGATACTGCCGCATATAGTATGGAGATTAAATCTTCAAGCGGTGGTTTTATAAGCTGTATGGATTGTGAAAAAATAGGTGCTGCGGCTGCGATTTTAGGTGCAGGACGAATTACAAAAGAAGATAAGATTGATCTTACCGCAGGTATAATTTTAAGCGCCAAAACAGGTGATTACGTAGGTTTTGGTGACCGCATTGCAACGCTTTACAGCAACAGCAAGGAAAAATTGAGCGAGGCCGCCGCTATTTATAAATCGGCTATTCAGACAGGTAGCGCACCGCAAAGGTCACCGCTTATATACAAAACTATTAAATAAGGAAAGATTATGGAAAATCAATACGCACGAACTAAAGCGCTTTTAGGTGAAGATGCTATAAAAAGGTTAAAAGACTCGCACGTTGCCGTGTTTGGTGTGGGTGGCGTCGGCAGTTATGCTGTCGAGGCACTTGCCCGCGCAGGTGTGGGCAAAATAGACCTTATAGATAACGACACCTTTAATGTTACAAACATTAATCGTCAGCTTTATGCCACACACAAAACAATAGCGCAGTATAAGGTGGACGTTGCAGCCGAACGCATACTTGACATTAATCCTGATTGTCAGGTTACAGTGCATAAGATGTTTTATCTGCCTGAAAATGCCGAGCAGTTACAACTTTCACAATATGACTATATTGTCGACGCTATTGATACTGTGGCGGCAAAGGTTGAGCTTATAGTGAGAGCAAATAAAGCCAATACAAAAATCATAAGCAGTATGGGTACAGGAAATAAACTGCACCCTGAAATGTTTGAGGTAGCAGATATTTACAAAACCAGTGTTTGTCCACTGGCAAAAGTGATGCGCACCCGACTAAAAAAAGATGGTATAAAAAAATTAAAGGTTGTATATTCTAAAGAAGAACCAATAACAACATCTGATAATATTATTGGCTCGGTACCATTTGTGCCAAGTGTTGCGGGTTTAATAATTGCAGGTGAAGTAATAAAGGAGCTAGTAAAAAATGCTTGATACAATAAAAATTAACAACAAAAAAGATACTCAATTTATAGCGCACCGAGGTCTTTCGGGGCTGGAACTTGAAAATACCATTTCGGCTTTTGTTGCGGCTGCTAATCGCAGTTATCTTGGTATTGAAACCGACGTTCACGTAACCGCTGACGGTAAGTTTGTAGTGTATCACGATGATACTACCGAGCGCCTTTGCGATGAAAACTTAAAAATTAGTGCAAGTGATTATGATAAATTAAAATCCCTTACGTTAAAACCGCAAAAAAATCGTATGGTAGGCAGCGATTTTAAAATTCCTGATTTAAAGGATTATCTCGCGATTTGCGCGTCTTATGATAAAATTGCTGTTTTGGAGCTTAAAGAGCGAATGACACCGGAGGTTATAAGCGAAATTTATGCCGAAGTGGAAAAATATTATGACCCTAAGAAATTAATTTTTATTTCTTTTTCTCTTGATAATTTAAAAGATTTAAGAGCGCAGCAGCCAAACGCAAATATACAGTATCTGGTTCAACGCTTTGATGACGAAATTTTAAATTATTTAAAGGAGTTTAAATTGGATTTAGACATAGGTTATTGGGTGTGCTCTAAAGAGGTTATTGATACTTGCCATAAAAATGGAATAAAGGTCAATTGCTGGACGGTTGACAACCCGGGCGACGCCGAGCGACTTATCGAATATGGTGTTGACTATATAACAAGTAATATATTGGAATAAAACACAAAACGGACGAGTAAAACTCGTCCGTTTTAACTTATTTATTTTTTTACTCTTGTTAACCTTATCTATTGCAACAAGTTAATGGTAAGCATAACCATTCCCAACAAAGATAAAATAATTATAGCCAATTTTCTTCTTATGAAATAGAAATCACTTGGTTCAAGGTCAAAAGAACTACTTACGCGAAAACTTAAAGCAAGTTTTTCAAGTTCCCAGTTAATTTTTGGGCAAAAAGCTTCAAAACTTGATAACGCAAAGGTTATTAAACTCCAACCTAAAGCTTCACAACTTGTTTGTGTAATTGCATTTGATATAAACACTATTATAGTGGCTACAACACCAACAAGTGAAACAAAACCAATGATTTTATCAAATACATTTACACTCAACTTTTTGTCGTAAAGCTCATCTATTTTTGACTGGACATCTTGTTGTAAGTTTTCATTATCATTATCATTTAATTTTTCATTACAGTCAACACAAAACATTCTATCAT
>JAFXAP010000012.1 GCA_017516965.1 Clostridia bacterium | reverse complement strand
GAAGAAAGCCGGTATCCGTCCGATGATCCACGGTTTTATCATCTCGGCGTTGGTCGTTGTCGTTGCGTTGTTGGTAGAAATGGCAATGGGAATCGTATAAAGAGAAATAACACTATAAGAGAGCAATGAATAAATTATCCGGTGTGCTGAGTTTTTTCTTGTTATGAGAAAGATTTTAAACTTATCTGCCGCCGGGTTATGAATCCGAAAGGCGAATGACCGTTGGTTCAAGTCGTCCTTTTCTGCAAAAAAGACAAGTCTTGCGACTTGTCTTTTGTTATTTCTTCACCACTTTTTTGTATAAGCTTCCTATGCCTTTGAAAATATATTCTCTACACACATCTATTAAAATTCCTGCTATGTATATAGTAAAAATTATTCCGTAAATTTTTACAATGAAGATTGGTGATGCGTAAAATTCTGCTTTTTTTGTTATAACAAAAAGTTTGTTCCAAATCACTTTTCTCATAAGCCAATGCTCATGTATCATATACACACCAAGGTTGCGAGAAGATATTCTGTTAATAAACTTTGATTTAAAATGAACCGATCTAAAAAACATAAACAGGCAAACGCCTTGTATTATTGCAATTGGAGCATTATTGACGTTAACCACTTTGGTGTAATATTCCAATACAGGAACACCCCTTACTGCATAAACCAAAATAACATCAAGTATTGCAAATCCAAAATACCATGCAAGATATTTCCACTGAGGCTTTTCGGCGTGTTTTACGTGCAGACGAATATAACCACCTATAATGTACATAAACAAAAAGCCATAAAGTCCTCTGCCGTTTGTTGCCTCGATAACACTTTTTACGCTGAGAATTTTATTGATTGGTTCATAATTTGCTGCAAACTGCCATATGCTAAACAAAAAGAAAAGAATCACAAGTAAAATTTTGTAATCTTGTTTTGAAAGTCTTGTGAGCGCAATATTTACCACAGGGCTTAAAACAAAAACTAACAAATAAGACGATATAAAGTACCACGTTCTTGATGTAAGAGGAAAAAACGACTTTATAATGTCAATGTTGCTAACTTTAACCAAACCTGTTGCCAAAAGCAAAAATGTAATCGCCAAAGAGTAAAAGATTGCCGAAGAATAAATCTTTTTAACTTTAGGCCAAATTGTTTTCATTGTTGCCTTTGATGTAACAGAAAAATATCCGCTGATAAGAATATAAACATAAACAGGGCAACGTGAAAGCGTCTGCTGTAACCAATAAATAAGCTCATGAGCGCCGCCAATACCAATATTGACTGTTGCGTATTTGCCATAGGCGCTTAAATGCAAATAAATCACCTGAAGCATAAGTATAATTCTCAAAAGCTCAATGCCCGAATCTCTTACCTTAGTTATAGTTTTTTCGTTATTCATTTACAAACTCCCAAAAATTTATATCACGACTGAATTTCTTTAAAGTTAAAAAATTCTCCGCGTTTGGCTATAAGTTCATCATAGGTGCCAAATTCTACGCACTTGCCGTCTTTTATAACTGCGATTTTATCAGCATTTTTTATGGTAGAAAGGCGATGCGCTACCACAAAGGTGGTGCGATTGCGGGTAAGGTTTTCTATCGCCGCCTGAATTTCGCGCTCGGTTACGCTGTCAAGCGCGCTGGTTGCCTCGTCAAAAATTATAACCTTTGGGTCACGTATTATAGCGCGGGCTATGGCTATGCGTTGCCTCTGCCCTCCCGATAGTTTTGCCCCGTGTTCACCAACACTGGTGTCAAGCCCGTGCGGCAGGCGCGCCACAACGTCATCAAGTTGCGCAGCGGTAATGGCATAGCGCAACTGTTGTTCGGTATAATCATCATAGCCATAGGTTATGTTTTCGCGCACAGTACCCGAAAACAAGATTGAGTGTTGTGGCACTACCGATAAAAACCTTCTGTAAGAACGCAGGTCAAAATTTTTTATGTTTTGCCCGTCAACCAGCAATTCACCGCTTTCGGCGAAGTTAAACCCTGTAACAAGATTTATGATAGTGCTTTTGCCACTTCCCGATTCCCCGACTAACGCAATGGTTTCGCCCTGGTTTACAGTAAGATCTATTCCGTTTAAAACGTGGGTTTCCATATCGTAGTTAAAAACAACGTTTTTAAACTCGTATTTACCCTTTAGCTCTGATAGTTTTGGTTTGTTGCTGTTTTTTTCTACATCGTGAGAGGAAAGAATTTCACCTATAGAGCGTATAGCATCAGCACCACGTGTTATTGCCGGAAGCAAATATACAATCGACATAACGTTGCCAGAAAGCGATACAAAATAGGTCTGATAAAGTGAGATTTCACCAATGGATATAAACTTTTTAAAAGCCATAAACACGGTTACAAAAAGGCAAAGAATTTGAAAAAAGTTCATAAGCGCCCAACTTAGCGCACCAAAAAAGCTATAGGTAGAATCTGAGCGATAACCGCGCTCGGCAATTTTTGCAATAGCGCGTGTCAATTTTTTAACCTCGGTGTTCTCAAGCGAATGGGCACGCGTTACGGGTATCAGTTCTTCCATATCATAAACCGCAGACGAGGTGTTTTCTAACTGCTCACGAAACTCTTTGGTTTGGGTGTGCATAACCTTGTGAAAACTTTTTTGCAATAAAACCGCCGCGGGAACAAGCAGTAAAAACATAAAGAAAATCACAATATTGTTTGAAATTATAACCACCAAAGTTATGCACAGGTTGATAAGCGTACCCAAAATGGTGTTCATAATATGCGAGGCAAGGTCGGTTACAACCTCAACGTCACGCATAACCTTAGATTGAATTTTACCCGACTGTGTGTCTTTGTGATAGCTTATAGAAAGTTGTTGCAGTTTTCGCACCATAGCGCCGCGAAGCCCTGCCTCTACGTTGCGGTTTGCCTTAGAAAGAATTTTAACATACAGCGTATGAAACGGAATATTTATAAGCAGCAGTGAGGTAGCAACCGCCGCATTGATAATTATCTGCAACCAAAAATTTTCAGGCGGATTTGTGACAAGGTTTATAACGTTTGCCGTAATAATCGGCAAAACCCACATTGGACTATCTTTTATAATATAA
The DNA here is from genome assembly GCA_017516965.1 of Clostridia bacterium. Taxonomy (GTDB): domain Bacteria; phylum Bacillota; class Clostridia; order Oscillospirales; family Acutalibacteraceae; genus UBA737. The sequence goes on along the minus strand of JAFXAP010000012.1, from coordinate 7,618 downwards.
ATTAACGCGCCTAAAAGTAACCTGCCGTAATGACCTTTATAAAGTTTAAACAAAAGTCGCAACGCCTTAATCTTGTTGGGATTTTCCGACATATAGGCGGCTATAAATCGGTCTTGAGTCTCAATTATTTTATCTTCAAAAAAATGTTGCTTTTCTTTTTTTGATTTCGCCACGTTAAACACCCCTTCCCCACAAATTTCAGACAAGTTAAAATTACCACAAAAAAAGGTGGTTTGTCAATAAAAAAGACACTTTCTTTCTTGAAAGTGTCTTTTAAGTTTTTATTATCATTTTTGTTGCTCAAATAAAATCATTTCTGCAAGTTTTAAATCAAAGTTGGTAGTAAGTTTAAAATTTTGGCGCTCACCCTCAACAATGCCGACGCGAAAGCCTTTTTCGATATACAAGCGGCCCGCCTCAATGTACCTCGACTTTTCGTCCTCGGTCAAGCTTTCCACCAAATTCATAAAGTGCCGTACCCGTATGGTCTGAGGTCCTTGGTCTAAAAATACGGTATCTCTGTCAGGCACACAATCACTGCACTTGCCATCTTTAGAGATAAGCACCGTATCAATGGTAGGCACCGAAGTGGTTACCATATCGTAGTGATTTATCATTTCAATATTGTCGCGTAAAACTCTATCAGATACAAAGGGACGCGCGCAGTCGTGGCTTATCATCACCACATCTTCATTAGCGCCACACTCTTGCGCTTTGCGCATACAGGCATTTGCCAAACACAAAAGCGACTCAAATCTTGTGTTGCCGCCACCTATAACCGCTACCTTCTCGTCCAAGCCATATTCGCGCAACAAATCATAACAAAAGCTAATCCAGTTTTCGTTCATCGCCACAATAACGTGGTCAATGCCCTTGTGCTGTAAAAAACGTTGCAAGGTATGAACAATTACCGGTTTTGTGCCAATCTTAATAAATTGTTTTGGAAGATCAGCCTCGGTCATACGAGTGCCAAGGCCCCCGGCCAAAATACCACCGATAACCATATGCTTATTACCTTTACATATTTTGCTCGTACGCATCCAATACCTCTTGGGTATCGCCCATCATACGTACTTCGCCCTCGTGCAACCATAGCATTTTGGTACACAACTTTCGCAAAGTGCTTAAACTGTGCGACACAATCATAACGGTACGATTTTTGTCGCTAATAAGCTCTTTCATTTTTGCAAAACTCTTCTTTTTAAAGTGCTCATCGCCTACACTGAATACCTCATCAATTAGAATGATTTCGGTTTCTAAAAATGCGGTAATTGAAAAAGCCAATTTTGAGTACATACCTTTAGAATAGGTGTTTACAGGTTTGTCTATAAAAACGCCCAATTCAGAAAACTCGATAATCTCAGGCATTTTTTCACGAACATATTTTTCAGAAAAGCCCATCAAAAGACCGCTGAGAATAATATTTTCACGACCGCTCATTTTACCCTGAAACCCTACGCCAAGCGCCAACAATGCAACCGAACGACCACCCAGGTCGATAACGCCGCTGTCAGGTGCAAAGATACCTGCCATTGTGTTTAGCATAGTCGATTTACCGCTGCCGTTTTTACCTATAATGCCAAGAATTTCACCCTGTTCTACGTCGAGAGAAATACCCTTTAACGCATGGGTGTAACGGCTGTTTTTGATACCGCCTCTAAGTAAAGAACGTTTAATAGAACTAACTGTCAATTCGCGATATCGCACATGAAGATTTTCTATATGTATTGCATTCATAAACTATATCACCTTTACATAGCTGTTCTCGTTCTTGCGAATAAGGGTAATACCCGCCAACGTAATCAACAAAGACACTACTGTCCAAATACCCAACCACATTAAGTTAGGGCATCTAGCATAAAGCAATGCGTCACGCGCGCCTGAAATATAGGTTGCCGCAGGGTTTAACCTCACCAGCCAGTAACCTACAGCGCCCGTAAGCTTGTCCGCCAGATTATAGAATATACCTGTAGCATAAAACCAAAGTCTTAACACAATGTTTAGCACGTTTGCCATGTCTTCGATATACACACCAAAATGCATAACTACCAAAGATAAACCAAATGTGAAAAGCACAAATGAAATACAAATAGGTATAAACCATAAAATATTCCACGACAGCGGAACTTTATGAATTATCATCAATAATGCCACTATTATAAAACTGATGGCTGTCTTAAACAAATTTACAAACAGTTTAACCAGCACCAATATATATTTGGGAACATATACCTTAGAGACAATGGCTTTGTTGCCACGCACAAGTTTAACACAGCTTTTAAGCATCTTGTTAAAAAATTCCCACATGGTTATTCCTAAAAAGATAAATGCCGTCAGGTTTTCAATCTTTGATTTAAAAAAGAAAGAAAACACCAAAGCATAAATTGCCATAAAGCACAAGGGTTCAAGCACCCACCAAACCCAGTTTAGAAAAGAGTTGGCTACCTCAGACTTAAGCTCTGCCCGCGCCGCATATGCGATATAATTTTTGTATTTGTGGATATCTGCGAAGAATTTAATCATAATTTTCTCCTAAATCTATCTCTAAAACCATATGCCTTTCGCGCTGATTGGCAGGCAAAACAGTTTGATAATCACCATATAATGAAGATAAATACTCTTCCGGATGCACCATAATAGGATATTTTCTACCCTCGAACTCGGTATCACGAAGCGGTAAAAATGATTCTCTGGTACACATTTCACCAAAATAATGCTTACGACCACTTGGGAACGTAACGTATTTAGATGACTCGTTGCGACACAAACTAGACCAACGGTCTGTTATGTGGCACCATTTAGACATACTTAAAAAGCCCAAGCACGCGCCAATAAATGACTTAATTTTAATCATACGCTTAGATTTTTTGGTGTCTAAAAAGTCTAAAAAGCGTTGCTTTTTTGTTCTTATGCGAACGCAAGAACAACATAAATACAAAAAGTCGCAAACAACGCCGTGCAGTAATCGCCACAGCACAAAATCAGGCACGTTTTCCATTGGAAAAATATCTACAAACACACCGGCTTGTTCCGGTATTGTTTCTGTAAGTTCCACAAAACGCGTACCCTTTTTTCTAAGCTTCATAAATGTCAGGTCATATACCTCGCTGGAGTATATGTCTTGCAACCAATAACGGTCGCCATATTCCTCACGCAAGATTGCCGCTAATTTGTCATAATCTTTACGAGGCAGAGCGATGTCGGCATCGTCATCCCACGGGATGAACCCCTTGTGACGCACCGCGCCCAAAGCCGTGCCACCGCACAACATATATCTTAGCCTATGCTTTTTACATAGCGCATCAAAATCATCTAACATATCAAGCAATACTGCATGTACCTTACCATAGTCATCATCTGCCAGAGAACATAATTTTTGATTACCAATGGTGTTTTCGCGAAACATATTGTTAGTTTCTAACATCAAAAATCACCTTCCTATTGCTACATGCATAGACAGTATATCACAAATTTTATAAGATTGCAAGAAAATATGTATGCGCAAGATAAGTTACATAAAAAAGGAATAAAATAAAAAAATCCTCACTCTAAAAAACAGAGTGAGGAAATTTGGGTTTTATTATTCGCTTCTTGCGCTTAAAAACCTTGTGGCTATTTCAATAAGCTTTATATCGTGGCTGTCGGCAGTTTGCTTTTTATCGTTTGAAAGCAAAGCAACGCACCCAACAATGTCGCCTGCGGCAATAATTGGCGATGCCGCCAAAAGGTTTTGTTGCGCACCGTCAAAAGCTTTGATGTTTTCATTTTCATTTTGGAAAATTTTACGTTGTTCGCAAATTTTTTCCAAATCACCGCTTACCGACTTTTCAAGCAAGTCTTTTTTTGCGCCGCCACCCACTGCAATGCAGTGGTCGCGGTCACAAATGCACACCGTAAGCTCGGTGCCATCTGCTAACGCAGCGGCAAAATCGGCGGCAAACGACGCCATCTCGCCCATGGGGGAATATTTTTTAAAAATGACCTCCCCATCGTTATTGGTAAAAATTTCCAACGGGTCGCCTTCGCGTATACGCATTGTTCTTCTGATCTCTTTGGGTATAACGACCCTTCCTAAATCATCTATTCTACGAACTATTCCTGTTGCTTTCATATATAAATCTCCTTTGTTTAGATAATTGACAAATTAAAGTCCCTTTTTTGATTTTGATTCATTTTGGGAACTTTTGTAGTGATATTCCTATTATCTGTCAACAAAGGAGATTTATACTGCACGACTTTACTTTTGTTGTTGTATGTGATATAATGAGAAAAATTTCACTTGGAGGACGTTATATGAAGTGGCATACAAAAATGGTTATTCGCAAAGCGTTTGCTTTGTTAATTGCCGTTTTATTAACCATTCTTGCTATCATACTATTCATATCTTCAATAAAAGAAGAACATACTTCAGGAATCTTTTTATTTGTTTTTTTATCCCTTTTTATGGCAATAATAACCTATTCAACCTTCAAACAACTTCTTGAAACTATTGATAACGAAAATGCATCTAAAAGCATTGATTTTTTCTCTGAATTCAAAAATGTAACCCCCTATCCTTCGCACAACGAATTGTTATCTGCATTTTATCTTCAAAAAAACGCCCCTCTATATCAAGATGATAAAATAATTATTACGAATGAGTTTTTAGCAAAGCAAAAAGAAGGCAAAATTTTTATTATCGACGGAATTTTGGATGTTGTTTCTTTTACGCAAAAAGCAAATGGCATAATAACTTATGTTAGTTTAATTTTTTTGTACTACGACGGTAAACGTTACGAAATAAAGTATCGACGTCCGTTAGGAATATCCAATATGCAAGAAAAGGCAAATAATGTTAATTCGGCAGCAACTATAATTGCAACTAAAAGCATAAATTTCCGAAAATATCCATCATATAGATTGATGGAAAGATAATTAGCAACAGCGGAGTGATTTCACTCCGCTGTTGCTTTATATCTCTCCACCACACTATGTATTGCGACACAAAACCTGTCGAAAAGTGTCAATGTTGTCAGCAGAGGGTCTCCCTCTCTTATCCTCATTGTTCTTCTAATTTCTTTCGGTATAACGACACGCCCAAGGTCGTCTATGCGACGTACAATTCCTGTTGCTTTCATATTTTAACTCCTTTTCTCTACTCTAAAATGTGCAAAAATCCCAGTATTTATGCGGCTTTTCGGGATTTGTTGATTTGCTCAAATTACATCTCGCCTAAGCCAATTTTACCTCTTTTTTCGTTTGTCCCAGTTGGACATAAGGGGTTAGAGGACTTGGGTCGAGTTGTTGTTTTTGTTCTTTGTTAGTATCACACTATTTGTAGAAATTATGAGTAGAATTTCCAATTGTTTTTTATATTTTAAATCAAAACATCAAAGAAGCGATGACTTGTGATTGTCATCGCCCCTCAAGTTATATAATGTTAAAACAAACCATTTGGATGATAATATGAAACAACGTTGATTATGCTATGAGCGTCAAACTAAGGACAATACTTTCTGATTATATTCGCAACCATCTTAATTGGGCAGCGTTAGAACAGCAGTACTTTCAATACATGATATCGCATGAAATAATCAAATACTCAAAATCATACACATTTTTTATAAACAGAGTAAGCACAGATTCTTCTCGGTCAAGTGTTATTTGATCCGCGTGCTTTTCATATTGCAGATTTGTTACTGTATAGGTATATTGATTGCCTTCTACATCCGTAAATATGACAGTATCGCCAACGGAGATTTCACGGTAAAAGTCGTATTGTCCTTTTTGGGAGGTTGCACCAATTTGCAAAGTGCTATCATAAATGCTGCCGCTGAACCTACAAGGATATTTTGTAAGGTGTCCCCAATTCGCGCAAACGGGAAGTGCCGACTCATATCGTGGCATTTCTATTACGCCAACAAAATCTGCCCCATCGATAGAAAGAACGGACATTGAATTATCCCTTCGCTCTTCCGGAACTGAACCTTGCGTCTCAGGGATCAGATTGCGAAAAGTCTTGACATAAGTTTCTGATTTTTGTACCGAAGAATTTATATTCCATTGCCAGTAAATCAAAACCAATACCCCTATAACCAGTAAAGCAATACCTACTAAAACGCAAATTTTGGGTATAACACGTTTATTTAGTTTCTTCATGTGCGTTTCTCTTTCCTATGATACCTAAGATAATCAACATACTTCCCGAAACAATCATAAATATCACATATAGCATAATGTTAGAAGTATCACCGGTTTGCGGAGCATCAAATGGTCCGTCTGGATTTTTCGGAGTATATGTATTGGTCAAAATAAATGAGTTATTTCGATTTTCGACAGTCATAGTATATCCGGACGGTGTGCTTCTCTCTATTACAGTCCATTTAGCACCATCATCTTTTGCCGACCAGTTATACGACCAATTGTTATCTTGTGAGAGAACTATTTTTTTGTAGCTCGCTGAGTCTCGAAATATCTCTACCTCAATATTCTTTGGACGACTGTTTCTTCCTTCGTCGCCTTTCCAAAGTTTAAGAACCTTTAGTTCTATCTCTTTGTCACTTGGCGGTATCATCTCCGACTTAGAAGCAACCGTAACCTGATACTGTGGGCTACCATCTGCGCTGAGTCCCGGCAAAGCAACCAAAGCAGAATCAAAATAACACATTAGTTCTCCCTTGGTTATAACGCCAACAGTTGCAAGATATAAACCGGGTTTTAAGTTTTCAAAATAAACCATCCCTTCAGAATCGGTTTTTGCGACAGCGTCGGCGTTTATGTTGTCTGCAATAATATGAGCCTCAAGTGTGGAACGGATTACATCCCATTCGCCATTGGTTCTAATACCATTTAAAATAAGCTCTGATTGCTCAAAAGGGGAAGTTAGTTTGTACTGAAAATCGGAGGATACATCTGCTATCTTATACAGCTTTACAGATACGTCCTCAAAGGCTGTTCCGTCACAAGTATAAGTGAGTGTCAACATACATTCTTGGTTCACATTGATTGGTTCAGACGCATCGGTTGTGGAAGCTGCCATTGCATAACACGGCGTTAACCAAAAGCAAAAACATATCAAGAATATAATTACTGCCATTCTTCTTTTAGCCATTCATCTTCCTCCTTTGAGATTAGGGGTTTGCTTCCTTTATCTCGATATTTTATCATCAAAACAATCAATAGAATCAGCAGGATCGGTGCTGCTACAACGGGAGTTGCCACAAGCGAATCAATTCGATAAGCGTTGGATGTTACGTGTAATACCGGAGCCGCATTTTCAATACGAGTTCCCCGAACTAACAATCTATGAGAATTGATGCCATAGGGAGTACAAGTAAGTAAGGTGCATAAATCTTCTCCTGCAACGATTTGAACATCATTTGTTTCATTTGGAAGAACAACCTTGATTTGATCCACCTGATAGGTAACGGTTCTGTTCAGAACTGTAATGGTAAACGTGTCGCCAACTTCCATTTTATCAAGCTCGGTAAACAATTTAGCGTGAGGAAGTCCGCGATGCGCGGATAAAACACAGTGCGTATTCTCGCCACCAACAGGCAGTGACGTCCCCTCTAAGTGTCCACAAGCCACATTCAAAACTTCGGCAGAAATCCCGTGGTATAACGGTAGCTCTACGCCG
>JAFXAP010000011.1 GCA_017516965.1 Clostridia bacterium | reverse complement strand
TCTTTTTGTTTTTTTAAGAATTTTTTACCACGCACAACTTTAATTTCTTCTTCGGGAACAACACTGCGACGTGTTTTATTGTGCATTGTAATTTTTTCTTCTTTATGTTGATTAGTTTTTTTGTTAGAAAAACGTTTTACTTTTTTTCTTTTATAATCTGGCATAAATTTAACCACCTGTGATTAGTAATATACTTCGTCTAAAATTAAAGCAAAGGCCGGTAAGGTATCGCCTGCTTTTGAACGATCACGGCTTTCAAAAATCTCCTCATAGCATTTTGGATTAAGCCTTTGTTGTCCCACCGCTAATGCAGTACCAGCAAGAATGCGAACCATATTATACAAAAAACCATTACCTGTGATTTCAAAAGTTAATATATTGTCTTTAATTTTGACTATGCATTCTGTAATTGTTCTTACAGTATCTTCAACGGTTCTTTTTGAGCAAGAAAAGGGTGCAAAATCATGCGTACCCAAAATTCCCTGACAAAATTTATTCATTAAATCGATATCCGGCATTTTTTCTAAATGCAACATATATCTTGAATAAAATGGATTTAACTCGCCTACATACATCGAGTATATATATTTTTTGCCCTTAGCATCATATCTTGCGTGAAAATCGGGCGCAACCTGCTTACAGTCGATAACAGAAATATCATTAGGCAATAAGGAATTCAGACCCTTTAAAAAAGCAGTTTCGGGAAAATTGTCAGCGCAATTAATGTGACACATAAAACGTCTGGCGTGCACACCTGCATCGGTGCGACTGCAACCGGTAACGTCTATTCTCTCACCTAAAAGGCGTTCGAGCGAGTCTTGTAAAGTTTGCTGCACAGTAATTCCGTTTGGTTGAACCTGCCAACCGTGGTAAGCCGTGCCATCATATGAAATTGTAAGCAGCATTCTTTTCATATGTTTCTCCAAAATTTATAATATAAAATTTACAGCAATGGTAGTTGCACATACCAAAAATACGATAAAAAACGCAGTATAATCATTTGTGGAATATTTTAACTGCTTCATACGTTTTTTGCCTTCACCACCATTATAACAACGGCATTCCATAGCTTCGGCAAGTTCGTATGCCCTACGCACAGATGAAATTAAAAGCGGTATAAGTATTGGAATCAATGCTTTAATTCGTTCAATAAGGTTACCGCTTTCAAGATCGGCGCCTCGTGCTTTTTGAGCATTCATTATTTTTTGCGTTTCTTCAATAAGTGTTGGTATAAATCTAAGGGCAATTGTCATCATCATAGCTAAGGTATGAACAACATTTTTAAGACCTATAAATTTTAGCGGTGACAACAAATTTTCAATAGCATCGGTTAAATCATTTGGGGTTGTTGTATATGTCAATTCAGCGCTGATAATTATTAACAACAATATTCGCGCCGCCATATAAAAAGCCCTGTACAAAGATAAATTTGTAATAGTTAGCCCCAAAAACAATTCAAATGACCAGGATGGCTGAGTGTTAACATTACTTGTAAAAAAAAGATTAATTAGCAATGTGAAGATAAGAATTGGTAAAATTGCTTTTAGATTTTTAAGGTACATTTTTAGTGGAACTTTTGAAAAGAAAACACCACAAAAAATGAGTAGTGCTATTAAAGATAATGCAACTGCGTTTTGAGCTAAAAAGATAAAAACAATAATTGTAACAAGAATAAGCAATTTAGCTCTTGGATCCATTTTATGAACAAAAGAATTATTGGCATAATATTGTCCAAAAGTAATGTCGTTAAGCATTGGTATTACCTCCTTTTGCTAATCTAAGAAGGAATTCTACCGCTTTATCAACAGTGAAAATGTCATCAGGTATATCCATACCCATTTGTTTTAAAACCAACATTATTTGCGTAACCATTGGCACGTTAAGACCGATGCTTTTTAAAAACTCGTGTTGTTTAAAAACATTTTCGGTTTTATCAAAGAGTACCATTTCGCCCTTGTTCATAACAATAAGTTTATCAGCGATAAGCGCCATATCTTCCATATTGTGTGAAATAATGATAACTGTTGCGTCATATTTATTACGATAATCGGCAATCATTTTTATAACATCGGCGCGTCCTTTGGGGTCCAGTCCTGCAACAGGTTCATCAAAAACAATGATTTTAGGTTGCATAGCCATAACTCCTGCAATTGCTACGCGACGTTTTTCACCGCCCGATAAATCAAACGGTGATTTTTCTAAATATTCTTTTTTTAGTCCTACAATTTCACATATTTCGTTGATTACAATTTCAATTTTTTTATCATCAAATCCCATATTTTTAGGACCAAAAGCAATATCTTTATAAACAGTATCTTCAAATAATTGATATTCAGGGTACTGAAAAACAAGACCGACTTTAGAACGTATCATACGAATTTGTTTAGGATTTTCCCAAATGTCTTTTCCATCTAATAAAATTTCACCGTGTGTAGGTTTTAAAAGACCATTGAGATGTTGAACCAAGGTTGATTTGCCAGAACCTGTGTGTCCGATAATGCCAATTATCTCCCCTTGTTGCACACTAAAACTTACATCTCTTACAGCGTCGCTGAAAAAAGGTGTATTACCGTCATAAGTATGAGTTAAATTTTTAACTTCAAGAATTGACAATTATTTTTCCTCCAAATGAATCGCATCATAAATTTTTTTTGCTGATTCTTCTATAGAAATAACATCGGTAGAAATATTTAGTCCGCCTTTTTTTAACAGGTAGAGCAACTCGGTTGTTTGCGGTACATCGAGTCCAACATCTTTTAGCAATTTAATATTGCTAAAAATATTTTTTGGTGTTGAATCTGCAACAACCTTACCATCATCCATAACTAAAACGCGGTCGGCTTGTACTGCCTCTTCCATAAAATGAGTGATTAGTACAATAGTAATATTATATTCGCGGTTTAGTTTCATAATTGTTGAGATAATTTCGCTTCTACCCTTTGGATCAAGCATAGCGGTAGGTTCATCTAACACAATACAATCAGGTTTCATTGCAATGATACCGGCAATTGCTATACGCTGTTTTTGACCGCCTGATAGTCTATGTGGTGTTGACTTTCTAAATTCGTACATGTCAACTGCTTTAAGTGCTTCATCGACTTCTTTACGTATAATCAGGGGGTCGTGACCAAGATTTTCGGGACCAAAAGCAACGTCGTCTTCTACAATTGAGGCTACGAGCTGATTATCGGGATTTTGAAAAACCAAACCTACCTTGCTTTTGATTTCAAGTTCTTTATCTTCATCAAGTGTTGAAATGCCATCAACAAGAATTTCGCCAAAAGCAGGTTTATATAATCCATTTAAAAGTTTGGCAAGGGTTGATTTACCTGAACCGTTGTGCCCCAAAATTACAGTAAAGCTACCACGTTCGATATTAAGTGAAAAATCATTTAATATTATGTCTTTTTTATCGCCGTCTTCATATTCAAATGTAACGTTTTTAACTTCAATAATATTATTCATTTATCTCATCCAAATTGTTGTATTACCGCAAGGAAGAACAATATCTCTTTTGGTTACTTTGATGCCAATTTCTTCGGTAAATACATTACCGCTATTTTTGGGTGCAATACAACTTTTTACCATATAATTGAGTATTGTTGGTGATAGTCCACCGGTATATGAATTCAAAAAGAAAAATAAGGGATCATCGCTTAAAATTTTGCCAACATCGGTAAGTAATTCAGACAATTGTTGTTCTAATTTCCAAACCTCACCATTAGGTCCACGGCCATATGACGGTGGATCCATAATTATAGCGTCATATTTATTACCGCGTCTGATTTCGCGTTTTACAAATTTCATACAGTCATCTACAAGCCATCTTACAGGTTGGTCAGCAACGCCGCTTGCAATAGCGTTTTCCTTTGCCCAATTAACCATACCCTTTGATGCGTCAACATGTGTAACTTTTGCTCCCGCTTTAAGACAAGCAATAGTTGCGCCACCTGTATATGCAAATAAATTAAGCACAGAGATTTCCCTATTTGAATTACTTATAAGTTTTTGAGCTAAAGCCCAATTAACAGCCTGTTCCGGAAAAAGCCCGGTGTGCTTAAAACCCATAGGTTTTAACCTGAATGTAAGGTCTTTATAATTAATACTCCAAACATCAGGAACTTTTTTTAGCGTTTCCCAATAACCGCCGCCGCTATTAGAACGATGGTAAATAGCGTGCGCATTATTCCAACGCTCATCTTTGTGACCTTCATTCCAGATAATTTGTGGGTCAGGTCGAATAAGTATTATATCGCCCCAGCGTTCAAGTCTTTCGCCATTGTCGGCATCAATTAATTCATAATCATTAAAATCTTCAAAAAATCTCATTAAAAAATCCTTTTATAAAAGTGATTGTTGTGTCGTATTATTTTTAATTCCCAGATGTTCATATGCCATTTGTGTAACACATCTTCCGCGAGGTGTACGGGTTAAAAATCCTATTTGCATAAGGTATGGTTCGTACACGTCTTCGATAGTTATCGCTTCTTCACCTACAGCAGCGGCTAATGTGTCAAGACCGACTGGTCCTCCACCATAATGATTAATGATGGTGGAGAGCATTTTTCGGTCGAAATCATCAAGACCTAATTCATCAATTTCAAATCTTGAAAGCGCGCTTTGAGCAACATTCACATCTATAGAACCATCAAATTCAATTTCGGCTATATCGCGAACACGTTTAAGCAATCTATTTGCTATACGAGGCGTACCTCTTGAGCGTGAAGCAATTTCTAATGCGCCATCGTTATCGATAGGAATACCTAATATTCCTGCTGAACGTTTTACAATCTGTGCTAATTGCTCAGGGGTATATAGTTCTAAACGTAATAACACACCAAAACGATCGCGAAGCGGTGCTGTAAGCTGACCTGAACGTGTTGTGGCGCCAACAAGTGTAAAGTGCGGTACATCAAGTCTTATTGAACGCGCAGAAGGACCTTTTCCTAAGATAATGTCAAGTGAGAAATCTTCCATAGCGGGATATAGGATTTCCTCAACATTTCGTGACAGACGATGAATTTCGTCAATAAATAAAACATCGCCTTCGTTAAGAGAGGTTAAAATTGCAACTAAATCCCCTTGCTTTTCTATGGCAGGACCGGATGTTACGCGCAAATTTACCCCCATCTCGCGAGCGATGATGCCTGATAATGTGGTTTTACCAAGCCCTGGAGGTCCGTAAAGCAAAACATGGTCAAGAGACTCTTTTCTTTGAAGCGCAGCTTTTATATATATGCTTAGATTATCTTTTGCCTTGTCTTGACCGATATAGTCATCAAGAGTTTTGGGGCGCAGTGAAAGTTCGGTATCATCATCATTTACAGTATATTCAGGTGAAACAATTCGATTTTCAAAATCCATTTCTTGCTCAATCATAAATTATAACCCCCTTGCAAGTGATTTAAGCGCCTGCTTAATAAGTTCGTTTGTATTAAGAGTTTGATCGAGTCGACCCACGGCCAAAGAGGCTTCACTTTGTGAATAACCAAGTGAAACAAGAGCTTCTATCGCCTCTTTTGATGATGAGTTTGCAGTAGCGTTGCCCACGGCTTTAACATCAAAATTTAGCTCCCCTGCTGAGATGCTTCCAACCTTGTCTTTAAGTTCTAATACGATGCGCTGGGCAAGTTTAATACCTACACCAGACGCTGCAGTAAGTGATTTTGCATCGCCGCTTGCAATAGACAGCATAATTTTATCTGGTGTAAATTCAGAAAGAATTGCAAGACCGATTTTAGAACCAACGCCACTTACTGAAGTGATAAGCTTAAATACATCTAGTTCTTGCGATGTTGAAAAACCATATAAGTCGAGAGCATCTTCTCTAACAGATAGATGTGTATATAAAAACACAATATCGCCAATGTTGCCGACAGTTGCATGGGTGTTTTGTGTTACGTAGCATTTAAGACCAACACCACCACATTCAACAACAACATAATTTAATTCTTTTATAATTAATTTCCCGTTTAAAGTAGCAATCATTTATTTAACTCCTTTAAATTTGCTATAAATACTACCGGAACAATGACCGTGACAAATAGCCAGTGCCAAAGCATCGGCAGTATCATCCGGTTTAGGAACAGAATTTAATAAAAGCAGGTTTTTAACCATTTCCATTACCTGATGCTTTTCTGCCCTACCATACCCGGTGATTGACTGTTTAACCTGAAGTGGTGTGTATTCAAAAACATCAATACCTTCTTTTCTTGCGGCCAATAATATTACACCGCGGGCTTGCGCTACATCAATTGCAGTTGTTGTATTAGTGTTAAAGTAAAGCTTTTCAATAGATAAGCAATCGGGTTTATATTTTTTAACAAGGGTAGTAATGTCATCATATATGTCGCAGAGTCTATCACAAAACGCCTTGTCAGGTGTTGTTGTTACTGCGCCGTATGCAACTGTTTTAAAGTGAAAATTATCATATTCAACGATACCGTAACCAATTGTTGCATAGCCCGGATCGATACCTAAAATACGCACAAAATTCACCCCTTGAAACAAAAAAGTATATAATGACCCAATATCTATAGTATTATATCATAATATATTTTATAGAGCAATATATTTTTTGAAAAAAATAACGAGATTTTCACATAAAGTAAAGATCTCGTTATAGTGATAAAAATATTAAATTTTAATCATTAATTACAGGTTCAGTTTCGGGCAATAAGTCTGTAGCATCTGATTCTTCGGTATCAGTATTGTCCGATTCTGATTCGCTTGAGTCGGTAGTGGGTTCATCGGAATCAGTAGATTCAACTGCTGAGGATTCATTATCGCTTTCTTCAGAAGAATCTGAGTTCTCTGCTTCTTCATCAGACTCAACAGAATCAACAATTATAGACTCACTTTCGTCTGCTTCATCGGAAGTGGTGTTTTCTGACGAAGAAACCTCAGACGAGGAATCTTCCGATGGTTTTGTCTCATTTCCTTCAGATTCATTTTTAGAAGAATTGTTAGAGGACTCTAAACTTGATGTTGGTTTTTCTGTTTTATCATCTTTATCTTTGTCTTTATCCTTATCTGCTTCTTCTTTAATATCATCCTTATCTTTGTCTTTATCGTTTTCAGGATGTTTGCCGGTGCATTTAGCAGGCTTTTCACCGGGTAGATAATATCCTAATCGGCTTTCACAAGTTTTTAAAGCTATATTACCGGTGTGTATACAATATTTAGCGGTAGTAATATCGTCATAATACTCAAAATCCTTGTGCTCTAGCTCAGAGTGAACTTTTTTCATTACATCCCGCCATACGCGAGCAGCGGCGCCTTGATTATATATATTTTCCGGTTGGTCAAAACCATACCACACACTACCAACATAATAGGGTGTGCCTGCCACCATCCATAAGTCTTTAGATTCACTAGAAGTACCCGTTTTTGCATAGGCTCTCATATTGCTATACCAAGCAATGCCACCACCTGTTCCTTGCGGACCGTAGACAACATTTTGAAGCAAACGGTTCATAATGGTTGCAGTAGATGATTTAATGACCTGAGTACCAGTGTTTGATTCCAAGATTTTTTGGTCATACATATCTAAAACCTGGGTATATGTTGTGGGCTCGTAATAAACTCCCCCATTACCAAAAATTGCATATGCCGCAGCCGATTCGGTAGTTGTAATACCATATGAACATCCACCCAAAGCCAGTGAAGAAAGATTTTTATCTTCATCACTAAGGTGTTGGAATTTTAATTTTTTTGTTAAAAAATCAAAAGAATTTTCTATTCCTATTTGGTCGCGTAAAATCCAACAAGGTATTGTGTTAGCAGAACGCTCTAATGCCTCAGCAACAGTCATAACACCTTCATACTCGCCATACCATTCTTTAGGACCGGGTTTACCGTCTTGGTAATTTTTCATAGGTTTATCTTCATAGTCAGAAGAAAAATGCGCGTAGCCATTTTCAATAGCTTGAACATAAACACCTAACGGTTTCATAGTTGAACCAGGTTGACGCGGTGAGTCGGTAGCGCGATTAAGACCGCGATTTACGGTTTTTTCACCTGCACCGCCAACAATTCCCTTGATGTTGCCGCTATAGTCCATTATGGTCATTGCTGATTGAACGTGAATTGACTTATCTTTTGAATATTTTTGGGGGAAATAGGTGTTTTGGTCTGTATATACAGATTCCATTGCCTCTTGAACATTTGAATCAACAGTAGCGTATATTTTATAACCACCGTTATACAGCATTGTAGATGCCATAGTTGTAGAGCAATTATACTTAATACTAAGGTCTTTTACAACGTCATCAATAAGCGCATCTATGAAATAATTATTAATCGGTATTTCATAGTCCATTTGCTGTGTTTTATCAACGACAACCTTTTCCTTTAATGCATTGTTGTATTGCTCTTTGGTAATTTTTTTTAGGTCGTACATTTTATAGAGAACGTCATTTCGTCTCTCTTTGTTATCATCGGGTTTAGTTAATGGATTATAAGCGCTTGGATTTTTTGTAATAGCCGCCAAAGAAGCGCATTCTGCCAAAGTGAGATCATTAACGTTTTTATTAAAATAGTAGTTGGCAGCAACCTCAACGCCGCAAATGCCGTTGCCTAAAGAAATTGTATTAAGGTACGCTTCTAAAATTGTTGTTTTATCAAGCATTTTTTCTATTAAAAATGCACGTGGTATTTCGCGGATTTTTCTAAGTGCGCCTTGCTCGTTATCGCCTGTTATGTTTTTGATTAACTGCTGAGTTATTGTAGAACCACCCTGATTGGTAGAATATAAATTAACAAATGGCAAATAGTTTACAAATGCAGCAGTTGTACGTTTCCAGTCGATACCGGCATGTTTATAAAATCTTTGATCTTCAATTGATATAAACGCATCAATAAGCTGCTGCGGAATTTTTTCAATTTCAACCCAGATTCGATTTTCAGTTCCGTGTATACGTTGATATTCTTCCCACTCACCTTTGGAGTTTTTAGCGTATACAATTGAGGTCATATTAAGTTCATAGTTTTTGATGTTGTTAACTATTTCATTGCAATTAAGAAAATCGGCTTTAACATTATTTTCGGAAGAAGATGAAAAAACCATACATACCGATGAAAATAAAATAATTGCTGACATAAAGACGCAAAAATACTTATATGCTTTTTCCATAGTATCCCTCCAAATGTTATTTTGGTGTATTATACCACTAAAATAACATTTTTTCAAATATATTATAAAAAATTTTATATTTTTTAACAAATATGTTAAATATTAGTGTATAATACATTGTAAAAAGCAGCATCAAAGGAGAATTGTTGTGCTTGAACTTAAAAATATAACAAAAGATTACAATATGGGCGATTATCGTGTAAAAGCCCTTAAAGGAATTAGTATAAAGTTCAGAAACAGTGAATTTGTTTCAATCTTAGGCCCATCAGGTTGCGGTAAAACAACGCTGCTTAATATAATTGGCGGACTTGACCGTTATACAAGCGGTGACCTTATGATTTCGGGTCGTTCTACTAAAGAATACAACGATGCTGATTGGGATGTTTATCGTAATCATTCGATTGGTTTTGTTTTTCAAAGTTATAATCTTATTCCCCATCAATCTGTTTTGCAAAATGTTGAATTAGCACTCACGTTATCAGGTGTATCAAAAGCTGAGCGTTATGAACGCGCTAAAAAAGCTTTAGAAGACGTGGGACTTGGCGACCAGATAAATAAAAAACCCAGTGAAATGTCGGGTGGACAAATGCAACGTGTGGCAATAGCTCGCGCGCTTGTTAACGACCCTCAAATAATTCTTGCTGACGAACCAACAGGAGCGCTTGATACCGAAACGAGCGTTCAGGTTATGGAAATACTTAAAAAGATATCAAATGACAGACTAATTATAATGGTTACCCATAATCCTGAAGTTGCAGAAAAATATTCTTCACGTATTATAAAAATTTTAGACGGCAAAATCACAAATGATTCTAACCCTTATACAGAAAGTGTTAAAGAAACATCGGCAAAAAGCACCAATAAAACATCAATGAGTTTTATTACTGCTCTCACATTAAGTTTTAAAAATCTTCTTACCAAAAAAGGCAGAACCATATTAACTTCATTTGCCGGTAGTATAGGAATCATAGGTATTGCAATGATTTTGGCAATATCAAACGGAGTTCAATGTTATATTGACAGTGTTCAGGAGGATACGCTTTCGTCCTTCCCTATTCAAATTGAAAAAGAAAGTACCGATATGACTTCTTTAATGGAGAATATGATTGGTGTAAATAGTGAGGGCGACGCAAGCGTTGACAAATCAAACCGCGATGCTGTTTATGGAAATCCCGTAATGTATAAAATGATGAAATCTATGCTTAACGCAGAGGTTAACAGAAATAATCTTAAAGATTTTAAACTTTACTTAGACAGCAACAATGAAAAATTATCTGAATATTCAAACGCCGTTCAATACGGCTATAACATTAATCTAAACATTTATGCAACCGACCCAAACGGTAAATATGCAAAGGCTGATTTTGCCGCATTGATGAACGATGTTATGGAAGGTAGTTCAATGATGTCAGGCATTACATCTGTTGTAGAAAAAACAGGTGGAGTAAATGTTTGGCAAGAGCTTATTACAGACCCTAAAACAGGTGAAGTTAGCAATTTGATTACCGAGCAGTATGATTTAATTTATGGTAAATGGCCTAAAGAAAAGAACGAAATATTATTAGTTTTAAATGAAAATAATGAAATTTCTGACGTAACACTTCATTCTCTCGGTTTGGTTGACCAACAAACAATGGTAAATGCAACAATGGCTGCTATGATGGGCAAAGAAGACAACGGTTGGGAAAAATATGAGGGCAAATCCTGGTCTTACGATGAAATTTGTAAGATTCCGCTAAAAATGGTGCTGCCTACAGAATATTATCAGTATGACGAATCATTAAAACTTTGGGTAGATATATCTGAAAACGAAGCGTTGCTTAATTCGATTATTAACAAAGGTATGACAATGAACGTTGTAGGTATTATTAAACCAAGCAAGGACGCTACCGCACCGTTTTTAAACAGTTCCCTATGCTATACAAGAGCTCTTACTCAGTACTATATGGAACAGATAAATAAAGCAGATATTGTTAAACAGCAAAAAGATAATTTGCAAAATAATGTGCTTTCAGGTTTGCCTTTCGAAATTTTAGAAGAAAATGAACTAACCGAGCAAGAAAAAATACAGGCATTTAAGGATTATGTAAAAGATTTAACCGATAACGAAAAGTCTAAATTATATGAAAAAATCCTTGCAAAACCGAATGATGATTTTGTTCAAGAAACTGTTGATAATCTTTTAAAAGACTATAAAGATAAGTCGGCAGAAGAAATTGTTACTGATATCAAAAATCAATATGCTAATGAGCTGGGTTATAGCGAAGAGTTGATTGACAGTATGTTGAGCGGCTATAAAAAAGAAGAACTGATTGATATTCTTGAAGCTACTGTAAAAGAAATGATTGTAAACCAGTTTGCAGAAAATGCAGCCGACACAATAAAAACAATTTCTTCAAAACCGTCTGATAATGAGTTGTCACAAATTAAAAATATGATTTTTGCTGAAATGTATAAAGATATATCAAAACTACCTGCCCCACAGCAAGAAATTGTAAAACAGCAAATTAATATTGGTTACGTTGCGCAAAACTGGAAAGATAAAACCGGTATGTCGGTTAAAAATGCGACTGCAATTTTATCGACAATGTCAGCTAAAGAATTTAAAAAGGCTTTTGACATAGCTGTTACAGAAAGCGCAACGAAAATGTATACTGATTTTGGCGCAAGAAGTTCTAATGCTGATAAAAATGCAAAAGTGGCAAAAGATTTTGATGCATATCTTAACTCTGCAACAAGAGAAGATTTTGTTTATTTTTATGATAATCATATGCCTGACAAGGTATCAGATAAAACTCACGAAGAGGTATTAGACACCCTTGGCGTTTCTGTGGTAGAGGACCCTGATTTCATCTATATTTATCCTGTGAACTTTGAGATGAAAGACAATATTGCTACAATGATAAGTGACTACAACACAGCCGCCGAAAAGCAAGAAGACAAAATTGAATATACCGATGTTGCCGCAATGCTGATGTCATCAGTTTCGAGCATAATTACCGCAATTTCGGTAGTATTGATTTGTTTTGTATCAATATCACTTATTGTTTCTTCTATAATGATTGGAATTATAACATACATTTCAGTGCTTGAACGAACAAAAGAAATTGGTATTTTACGAGCAATCGGCGCATCTAAACGTGATATTTCCAGAGTTTTTAATGCAGAAACAATGATTGTAGGTTTCCTAGCCGGTGTGGTTGGAATTGTTATCACGGTTTTATTATGCATACCTGCTAGTCTTATAGCGCAAAGTTTAACAGGAATACCTTCGCTTAATGCAGTATTGCCGTGGTATGGTTATTTACTTGTTTTCTTAAGTATTGGTCTTACATTTGTTGCGGGACTTTTTCCGTCAAGAATTGCAGCAAATAAAGACCCTGTTGAAGCGCTTAGAAGTGAATAAAGCCAAAAAGCACTTGCCAACTCAGGCAGGTGCTTTTATCTTTGTAATTTCGCTATTTACATCTTCTAAAAATTTTTGCCATTTTGATTCGTTATCTACAAAATATTTAGGACAAACCTTTCCCGTTATGTCGTAGTGCCTTATAACATCTTTTGATTTAAGATTTGAGTTATCACAAAGCCAAGCGGTTAATTTAAGCAGCGAATTGTATGTAGCGTCGGTAAATTTTCCGCTGCTGTCGGGATGGCAAACTTCAATAGAAATGGTATCAATGTTTCGGTTGTTACTCGCATTAGATTTTTCATCTATTGGCAGACACTGAACTATTTCGCCATCTAAACCAACAACAAAATGTGAAGAAACCTCTGTTGTGGGTTTGTTAAAAAAATCGCGGTTGTTTTGCGCTGTACTGCCGGGATTACCAACATAATGAATAACTATATTTTTAATTTTTATAAGCTTAACACCAGTACGCGCAAAACCTAAATTTATTAGTTGAACATCAACATATTCAGGAACAACAGTTGTTTTGACATTTAGTTTTTTCTCAAAAAAACTACCGTTATTTTTATAAATTGTAATGCCCATAACGCAAAATACAGCAAAAACAATAGCCAAAAGCGAAATTATTAGATTTCTTGTGCGTTTTTTTCTGGCTAACCTTCGCTTTAAAATTAGCCGTTCAACATTTGACATCTTGAAATTTTGCATTTTTTCACCTATTTTGTAATATCAAAAGTAAGTTTTGCTTTAAATAAATCGCCGTCTGCGCTGATTTCAAAAACACCTCTTTGCAATTCAGTAAGGCTTTTTGCAATAGAAAGCCCAAGTCCGCTGCCCTCGGTGTTTCTTGACCTGTCTCCCCTAACAAAACGTTCGGTTAGTTCCTCTTGCGATAAGTTTATCGGTGAATCAGATATGTTTCTGAAAATTACTATCGCCTTACCGTTTTCTTTTTTTAAATCAATATATACTCTAGTACCCTTCATAGCATATTTGCATATATTACTGAGCAGATTATCAAAAACACGCCATAGCCTTTTTCCGTCAGCCATAATGTAAATCTCTTCCGATTCAATTGACTGCACTACACAAAGACTGTTCGCTTCAAGTTTTTCGCTAAATTCTCCAAGCGCCTGACTTACAAGCAGATTGAGGTTGCACTTTGTAAATTCTACTGACAAGTTACCGGAGGATGCTTTTGACATTTCAACCAAATCTTCGGTTAATTTTTTTAATCGGTTAGATTGGCGATCAAGTACTTGTATATATTCATTGATTTTTTCATTGTCGCAATTTTCTTTTTTTATTAAATCGACATAGTTTACAATTGAAGTAAGTGGAGTTTTTATATCGTGAGATACATTTGTTATAAGCTCGGTTTTAAAACGCTCACTTTTCATTTTATCATCAATTGCCGATTGTAATCCCTGATTAATGTTATTAAGGCTTTGGGCGAAGTCTTTAATATCACCAAACATATAGGTTGTGTCAATTTTATTATCAAGGTCTCCATTTACGATTTTTTCTCCACCTTGTTTTACGCGTTGAAAAGCAATAGCGGCAAGTAGTAATACTATGGCGATAATAACACTTGAAAAAATCCATCCTACAATTAGATTGTCATTTTCATAAACATTAAGCCCCATAAAAACAAGCTCTAAAACACCAACAATTCCAATTGCAAAGACAACTTTATAAACGGTAGCTAAGTTTTTATAAATATGCTTTAAAACGTAAAATAGTTTTATTATTTGTTTTAAAAACCACCATAAAAACGTGTGTTTAAATAATGATTTTGCTTTGATTTGCACAGCAACACTCAACAAATACCATAGTAGTACAAAGTAGAGTGCTGACGCTATAAGCGAACCAAAGCTCACCACGGTAACCAGTGCATCCAACTCTGTAAAAAGCGCGCTACCAATCACAAAAATTAAGAGTACACCAACAGTTAAAATGTCTGCAGGTATATTATTAATGACAGCAACGTTAATTTTATTGTTATCTTTTTT
Organism: Clostridia bacterium; assembly: GCA_017516965.1. Taxonomy (GTDB): domain Bacteria; phylum Bacillota; class Clostridia; order Oscillospirales; family Acutalibacteraceae; genus UBA737. The sequence goes on along the minus strand of JAFXAP010000011.1, from coordinate 164,294 downwards.
GTGACCTACAGCGATAAACAAAAAACTATATACAACAATGCATAACACAAGCGTTAAAACGGCTGTAAAAACAAATTTATAACGATTTCTAAAGCCTATATTAATTAATTTATCGACAAGAAAAAACCTATCAGTAAACTGCATATCATAAGGAATGTAAATTGTAAATTCAGCCTTTTGATTCGTTGAATAGACCTCCTCATTGGTAGCATAGTGATAATACATTCCCTGTTCGGTATCATAACTTACCTGGTCTCTGCCGTAAAACATTCCGTCTGACTTACCAACATAACGCTCAACAAAAGCGGTTGTTGTATACGAAGATACATAAGCTTGATTTTTAAAATTTGATAAACTTAAACCTGTATGTTCATTTTTAATTTCATAAAGAATATTTTTATCACTATAATAGGCTTTTAACTGATTTTCACCTTCGTCATATTTATTTATTAAGTTATACATTTCTTCTTCGGCTAACTTTTGCATAATGTTGCTTTCGAGTGTGTTAAAATCGCGTGTGTAAAAATCACTAAACAGCATTACAACACAGCCCGCAACCGAAACAAGCATTGTAAAAAACAATATAAACGACAATACAACTGCCGTAATTTTTATTGCTATGTTACCAACGAATTTTTTCATTAAAATCATCCTTCAAATTTATAACCGTGCGCCCACACAACCTTGATGTATCTTGGCTCCGACGGATTAATTTCTATTTTTTCACGCAGATGTCTAATATGAACGGCGATAGTGTTTTCGGCGCCAAATGCCATTTCATTTCTTACGCTTTCATATATTTCTTTTTGTGACATTACCCGCCCTTTATTCTTCATAAGCAGTTTTAAAATTTCGTATTCTGTAGGGGTTAAATTTACGGTTTCACCATCTGTTTGAACTGTTTTAGAAGCATCATTTATTGATATACTGCCAATAGTAAGTATCTCATCATTTTCTAAAGAAATGTTACCGCCTAATTTTGTAAAACGACGAATTTGTGACCTGACGCGCGCAAGTAATTCTACAGGATTAAAGGGTTTTGTTATGTAGTCATCTGCGCCGACATTAAGCCCTAACACCTTATCGGTATCTTCGCTTTTCGCAGTAAGCAAAATAATAGGAACATTACTGACTTCGCGTATCTTTACCATAGCTGTAATGCCATCCATTTGCGGCATCATTATGTCCATAAGAATTAAATGAATTTCGTTATTTGAAAAAACGTTTATTGCTTCATTACCGTTATAGGCTGTAAAAACCTTATAACCTTCAGCTTCTAAATAAATTTGTAAAGCAGATACTATATCGCGTTCGTCATCGCAAACTAAAATGTTATACATATCATCTCATCCTCCAAAAATATTATAGCGTCATTTCTTTTAAGAATAAAGCCATAAAATTATTAAGAAATCTTTAATATTGCAATTATTTGATAACAATGTTAAAATATATGTAAATTATACTACATTTCAAGGAGGAGTTACAATATGAAGCACGAAATATTACTGTCCTGCCCTCCTATCATACGCGATTTTTTAACATATAACGAAACAATTAAGGGCAAATCCTCAAAATCGGTTGATGAATACTATCTTGATTTGCAGACTTTTTTCAGATATTTACTGCTTATACGTGGTAAAGTTGATAAAAAAACAAATTTTGATGAAATTGATATTTCAAGTGTTGACGCTGAGTTAATCAGCACAGTTACAATATCTGATTTATATGCTTTTATTGTTTTTTGCAAAGACGAGCGAGGCAATAATGCCGCAACCCGCGCGAGAAAAACCTCTACACTGCGTATATTTTTTAAATATCTAACTTCACAAATTCATTTGCTTGAAACAAATCCTGCAGAACTCCTAGAATCACCAAAAGTTAAAAATGCTTTGCCAAAGCATCTAAGTCTTGAGGATTCTATTGAGCTTTTGTCAAGCGTTGATGGACCTAATAAAGAGCGTGATTATTGTATTTTAACCCTGTTTTTAAATTGTGGTATGCGTTTATCTGAACTATGTGGATTAAATCTAAGTGACATTCGTTCTGATGGTACAATGCGACTGCTTGGTAAAGGTAATAAAGAACGAATTGTATATATCAATGATGCTTGTGACGCTGCAATAAAAGCATATCTTGCGGTTAGACCAAATGATAACATAGAGTTTTCCGACCGCAATGCCCTCTTTATAAGTCGTAACAAAAAGCGCATTAGCAATAAAACGGTGCAACATATTGTAAAAACATATCTTGAAAAAGCAGGACTTGGTGGTCAGGGCTATTCAACACATAAACTTCGTCACACGGCGGCAACCTTAATGTATCAGCACGGTGATGTTGATATAAGGGTGCTTAAAGATATTTTGGGACACGCTAATTTGGGTACTACTCAGATTTATACTCATATTTCCAATTCGCAAATTAAAAATGCTATTGATTCAAATCCGCTTTCAAATGTAAAAAAGAAGCCATAACCGTAATTGGTTATGGCTTTTAATTTAATTTTTGAATGGAACTAACGGACCTTGGTTACCGTAATCTTTTTTATCTTCATCATCTTTATCTTCAGAGCTGTTGTTATCAGATGATGAGTTATCGTTGTCCGGGTCATCCTTATCGGGTATACCATCATTGTCGTCGTCAGTATCGTCTTTATCGGGTGTGCCGTCATTGTCGTCGTCGGTATCATCTTTATCAGGTTTACCGTCTTTATCGGTGTCTACAGTATCAGATGTTACGTTTTCATCGTCATCATCACTAAAGTCAGGTGTCTCACCCGGCGTGGAGGGCACTTTGTCAGGTGTTTTGTTATTGTCGTTTGTTTCGTCCTCATCACGAATACCGTCATTATCATCATCGGTATCGTCTTTGTCGGGTTTACCATCGTTGTCATCGTCGGTATCGTCTTTATCAGGTGTGCCGTCTTTGTCGGTGTCAACAGTATCTGAAGTTGTACCGTTGTCATCATCAAAGTCAGGAGTTTCGCCTGGTGTGTCAGAATCGTTTGGCACATAAATCTGGTCATTAAAATCATTCCAATAATCAGGATATGATTCAAAATCAGATGATTCGGCATAAATCTGCTTATCTTTACAAGCGGTAAAACACAATACACCAATTAAACATAGACAAATTATAATGAAAAAATTTGCAGTAAATTTAGATTTCATATACCACACCTCACAAAAACAAACGTTTTTTTAATGATATCATAAAAAGTAAGTTTTTGCAAGAAAAAAATATTTTTAAAGAATTATGCACACCAAACCATTACAACCATCGTTTATAACACGCTCAATTGTCTCTTGTACCCTCATTCTCGCGTCAATAGGCATTCTTGCAAGTTTTGCGTGTAATCCTTCATTTACAAGTTCGTGCAAAGATTTGCCAAAAATGTTTGAATCCCATATTTTTACAGGATCCTCTTCAAATTCATTTAACAAATACATTACGAGGTCTTCTGATTGTTTTTCACTACCGACAATGGGACTTACCTCGGTAGTAATATCGGCCTTCATTAAATGTATTGACGGCGCCGATGCGCGAAGTCTTACTCCATATCTGCCACCCTGCTTTACAATCTCAGGCTCTTCGAGTTTTAGTTCTTCGATGGTTGGCATCACAATGCCATAACCGGTTGCCTCTACCTCTTGTAATGCATCTTTAACACGCATATATTCTTTTTTTATAACAGACAATTCATTTATACATTCCATTAGTTCCATTTCGTCCTTGATATCAAGGTCGGTATTTTCGGTTAAAACCCTGTAAAATAACTCAGGTTTAACTGTAATGGAAATGTCGGCTTTACCAAGACCTAAATCTATGTTATTTACTTTACACGAAGTAGTGTTTTCACTATTTTCAAGGCAGTTGCCAAACAAATTTATATCGCGTATATGATGAATGCTTTCGGCAGATTTCAATGATGTGATTAAATCATCGCGCAACCAATGATTAATCGGTAATGAATTTATCCATTTTGGGAAGTTAACACTTATCTCTTTTACGGGAAATTCATATAAAATTCGCGATAAAATTTGTTTTATATCGCTTTGACTAAGATCAAGGCAATTAACAGGTACAACAGGAATGTTATGCTTTTTTGAAATGTTTTCAGCGGTTTCTATTGCTCTATCAGAGTGTGGATCCAGGCTGTTAAGCAAGACAATAAAAGGTTTATCAATTTGTATCAGTTCCTCTATTACCCTATCTTCTGCCTCGACATATTCCTCGCGTGGAATGTCGCTTATACTGCCGTCGGTAGTTATAACAAGACCAATTGTTGAATGTTCGTTAATTACTTTTTGTGTGCCTATTTCTGCTGCCATATTAAATGGTATTGGTTCCTCGTACCAAGGGGTATTAACCATACGTGGTTGATCATTTTCAATATAACCTATCGAGCTTGGCACAATATAACCTACACAATCAATAAGTCTTACATTCATATTGGCGGTATTATCAATTTTAATATTTACAGCTTTTTCAGGTATAAACTTTGGTTCGGTAGTCATTATAGTCCTACCTGATGAAGATTGCGGTAATTCATCCTTTGCCCTTTCTTTTTCATATTCCTCAAAAATATTTGGCATTACAAGTTTATCCATAAACTGTTTTATAAAGGTAGATTTACCGGTTCTTACAGGACCCACTATACCCAAATATATATCTCCGCCTGTTCTTAAAGCAATATCCTCATAAATACTTTTATTTGCCATAAATATTCCTCCGAAACTTTTACATTTGAAAATTTTTACTGATAAATATTATGTTTTATTGAAATTATTTATGACAAATAAAAAAAGCCGCTTTTGCGGCTTGAATATTTTATTTTACCTCGTCGGTTTTATTCCATCTAAAATTACCCCAAACACCATTTACTTCACTAAAATATATAAAAGAATTGGGATGCTTTTTTGATATCTTAATAAGATCGTTCATTTGTCGAACGTTAATAATGCTGATTACCATTTTTTTACCTTCACCTGTAAACATACCGGTTGCATCAATTATAGTGGCACCGTGCTTTAAATTGCATATTATATCTTCTTTTAAAGCTTCGGGTTCATCGGTTATTATCTTGGCTTCAACAGCATTACGTGAAGATTTAAGCATATAATTCATAGCAAGATTAAAGATAAGCATTTGCGCAATTGCCATAAACACACTCTCAATATTGCCATAAACAAAAAATGACGTGCCTATAATTATGTAACAAAATAAAGTGATTACATTTTCAATATTCAAATAAGGTCTTTTTTGTTGTATCATACTTGCTATGATATCTACACCACCTGTTGAACCACCAATTTTTATCATTACTGCGGTTCTGATACCAAGCATTATACCCGAAACAAAAACCGAAATCCAGGCATTGTTTTCTGATATGTATTGATACATATCAGTATTTTTCATAACAATCATTAATACTGATGATACGACGGTAAATAAGGTTGTATATATAACGTATTTTTTACTGATGAAAAACCAGGCAATCACTAAAAGAGGAATGTTAATTGCTAGCGAAATATAACCCATACTGACACCCGTTATTTTTTCTAACATCATTGAAACACCGTCTATACCACTTGGAGCAAAGTTTGCAGGGTTAACAAATGTATATAGACCAACTGCAGATAAAATTGCTGCAAAAACAATTAATAACAAATCGATAATTGTTTGTAATTTTTTCATTAAAAACGCCGCCTTTTTTTACAGTGAATTAGTAAAAGTAAAATCGACAAGTTTCTATCGAAACTTGTCGATTTTGGCGCAGATGGAGGGATTTGAACCCTCGAACTACTTTTAATAGTTACACGATTTCCAGTCGTGCGCGCTCGACCAACTACGCGACATCTGCAAGTGACCTGGTAATTATATATTATAGTCAATAAAAAATCAAGTATATTTTAAAATTAATATTTACTTTTAAATGTAAATGTGATATTTTAACAGTAGCAATCAACAAAGGAGTTAATTCTTATGGAAAACAAAATCCCTGTAGCACCTCAATATATCAAAGATTTCGAGCAATTAGGCTTTGGTATGTTTGTTCATTATGGTCTTTATTCGCAATTAAAACAAGGCGAGTGGATTTTCAAATATTGTCCTGATGGAATGGATAAATATCAAAAATTAGCTGAAACATTTGACTGCATTGGTATGCACGAAATTGTTGCAACTGCAAAAAGCGCCGGCTGTAAATATATATGCCTTACAACACGCCATCACGAAGGATTTTCACTTTATGACCCACGCGGTCTTTCGGACTTTAATGCGCTCAACTCCCCTGCAGGCCGCGATTTAATAGCAGAATTTGTTGACGAGTGCCGCAAGGTAGATATTGTACCCTTCTTTTACCACACAACACTTGACTGGCACCATCCTGATTTTGAAAATAATTTTGATGCTTATCTTGATTATCTTTATAGGAGCGTCGAAATTCTTTGCACCAAATATGGTAAAATCGGCGGTTTGTGGTTTGATGGTAACTGGTCAAAACCAGATGCTGACTGGAAAGAAGACGATTTATATAAAATGATTCACCGTTTGCAACCTGAGGCTATGGTTATAAACAATACAGGCCTTAACGCGCGCGGCAAAATGGGCAACAGCGAAATCGACTCGGTTACATTTGAACGCGGTATGGCAGAACCGCTTGACAGAACCGGTCAGCCTAAATATATGGCGGGCGAAATGTGTGAAACGCTTTGTGATCACTGGGGTATTGCCGACGATATTAACTTTAAACCCGTAAAAACTCTTATAGAAAGTCTTTGCAATTGCCGAAAGGTAGGAGCAAATTTCTTGCTAAACATTGGACCAAACGCCGATGGTACTGTGCCAACAATGCAAAAAGGCATTATGGAATGTATCGGTCGCTGGATGAACACTTATGGTGATGCAATCTATAATGGCAGACCGTACATCACCTATTCAGATAAGAAAGAATTTGCACTTAAAGATATTAAAGATGAAAAAACTGCATATATCTTCAAATTTGATTTAGGTTTTGGTACCGGTGACGTTAACGTTTCCCTCGGCTTTGAAGATAGTGGCGCAAATGTGCTTGAAAAATTTGACCGTGAAATTGCATCTATAAAATGGATGGACAACGACGAGGAACTTGAGTTTTCACAAAAAGACGATAAACTTCTTGTTAATTTTACAGGATTTAAATATGGTCAAAGTCTTTGTGTACGCGTAGCAAAAGTAACTTTTAAATAATAAAAAACGCTGTGAATTAAGCATCACAGCGTTTTTTTATTGGAAATGATATTACTACACCAATCACCATTAAAGCGACCCAAACAAAAATCAAGCCACCCCAACCAATATCACTAACAGCGTTAGCAAACAGTTTTGATGCGATTGATGCCGACATATAACTAATAAAATCAAGATAACCCGTTGCGCTGGAAACAAGTCCCGTATCCGAAAGGCTGGGACAGTACACACTCCATAGCATTGTGGCAGCGCAGTTAGATGCAATAATCGCGATAAGCAACACAAATATATTAACAAATTCTTGATTTACAAAAGCACATAATAAGAAAAATACCGTCGCGATAGCAAAAGAAAAAATCAAAGTTTTGTTCATATTTTGTTTGAAAAATTTATAAATCCAAACCGCAATAAAGCTTGCCGCAGAAATCAAGAATGCAAAAATCATATTAATAGTTTTTGATTCATTATCAGAAAATTTTAAATGCTGTGTCAAATAAACAGGAAGCCAAAACAAAACTGTTGTTCTTATAATGCCGGTAAGAATTGAAACAAAAGTAAATCTTATGATGTCTCTTTTTATCAATACGCCGAGTGCAGAATTGCTTTTTGTTGTCTTATTTTTTTGACGTTTATTAAACTTAATAGCTTTTTTGTGTTCTAAAAAACTAAAAATCAAAAACGAAAGCACAGCCATAAAAATAAGTATAATACCACTTGTTTTAAACGTTTTTTGCCAAGATAAAATAATAGCAAAACCACTAGCTAAAGGAGCGCCAAAATAAGCGGCAAAATTCAAAAACAAATTACATTTTACAGCGTGATTCTGACTTGTGTTTTCTGCAATAAGCTTTGTAAGCGGTGCATATATCATTGCAAGCGCAAAACCCATAATACCATACAAAACATTAGTTGTAATTACGCTTTGTGAAAAGATTGGTAAAAATATACTCGACACACCTGCAATAACCAGTCCCAAAGTAATCATATATTTAGATTTTATAAAATCGCCTATAATACCATTGATCAACTGACCTACTGCATATGTAAAAAAGAAGATTGAAGATAAAGTACCAATATTATTTTCGTCAAACAGCCCGTTGCTAATTAAAGTTGGTGATACAGCGCTTAGCACATTACGCGCAATATATACCGCGAGATAAGATAAAGTAGATATCAAGCCAATGATAATGGCATTTTTTGTTTGAATTTTCATAAGTTAAAACTCGCCTCATATTTATTCAATACTGTGATTATAATTCAATAACAAAATAATTGCAACAAAAAATCCGCTAATTTTAGCGGATTTTTTAAATATAATTAGGCTAAAACTTTATCAATTTTTTGTGGTCTTGTTTTCTGGGTAAGAAAACTAACAATTGGAAATAGTATTAATCCCCCAACCATTGCAAAAACACCGGAATAGAGTGAATTTGAAAATACAAATCCAAGAATTTTATCTGTAAATTTAAACCAACCTACACTTATGCAAAGTTGTATAATTTCAAGTCCGGTACCAAAAACAAAACAAGTAACTACTGCGGCACGAGTTCCTTTTTTCCAAAACAGGCCATAAAGGAATGGTGCCAAAAATGCACCCGCAAGCGCACCCCAAGATACACCCATCATTTGAGCAATAAATACCGAATCTTTCCATACAGTATCTTTCAATATAGCAATAACAGCAGATATAGCTATAAAAAACACAATAAATAATCGCATTACTAATACGCTTTTCTTATCGGTAAATTCTTTTTTCTTTGATGCTACAGGTTTAATAACATCAAGTGTTAGGGTTGACGATGAGGTAAGTACAAGTGAAGAAAGTGTTGACATTGAAGCTGAAAGTACAAGCACGATAACAATAGCAACCACCAAAGGAGCAAGTTCGCTTAGCATTGTTGGAATAACCTTATCAAATTTGACAGCACCTGTATCAGAGATATATCCACTTGCCATCATTTGTTTTTGATACAACTTTCCAAATCCACCAAGAAAATAGCATCCTCCTGCAACAACTACAGCAAAAATTGTTGATATTATAGTACCTGTTTTTACAGATTTCTTATCTTTAATAGAATAAAATTTACCAACCATTTGCGGTAAACCCCAAGTACCCAAAGAAGTGAGCATTACAACAAAGAATAAGAATACGGGATTAGGACCAAACGGAGAAATAAATTCTTTACCTGCTGTTTCCCCCAATGATTTAACAGCTTGAGTGAGGCCGCCATTGTCATTTAAAACGGCAACGATAACAGCAACAATACCTATAAGCATTATGATACCTTGTATAAAATCATTAATTGCCGTTGCCATATATCCGCCAAAAATAACATATACACCTGTCAAAACTGCCATAATTAAAACAACAATCCAATAATCGATATCAAATACATTGTTAAACAATGATGACAATCCGTTATAAAGCGAAGCCGTATATGGAATAAGAAAAACAAATATTATAATTGAAGCAAAAATTTTCAATTTGCTTGATTCATAACGTTTTTCAAAAAAGTCGGGCATTGTTTTTGAGCCAAGACTTTGTGTCATTATACGTGTCCTAGTACCAAGTACAATCCACGCAAGCAATGAACCGATAAAAGCATTGCCCATACCAATCCAAGTCGATGCAAGACCAAAATTCCAACCAAACTGACCTGCGTACCCAATAAATATTACAGCAGAAAAATACGATGTACCAAATGCAAACGCCGTAAGCCATGGACCTACTGCTCTACCACCTAAAACAAAGCCATCAACACTTGTTGAATGTTTACGACAGTAGAATCCTACGGCAATCATTATACCAAAAAACAATAATAAAATTGGTATTGTAATAAGTGCTGTTGTACTCAAATTAACCACTTTCCTCTCAACAAAAACTTTATCACTTTAAAACTTTAACACTTTAAAGCGTGTTTGTCAAGAAAAAGTTTAAAAATTAATGATTTTTGTCGATAATTCGGTTGACATTATTACTTTAAAGTAGTAAAATGTTAACATAAATTTTTTATAAAATTAAGGAATGTTATTATGACAATTGTTCACCTTCTCGAAGACAACGCGCGTAAGTACGCGAATGATATTGCGCTTGTCGAAATTAATCCCGATCAACCTGAAACCCGTCGCCGCACCTGGCACGAGTTTGAATTGGTAGAGCCTACCCATCGCGTTGATTATTATCGTCGCGAGATTTCTTGGTCGGTATTTAACGAAAAATCAAACCGACTCGCAAATATGCTCCAACAAAACGGTATTGGCAAAGGTAAAAAGGTTGCAATTCTTCTTATGAACTGCATCGACTGGTTACCAATATATTTTGGTATACTTAAGACCGGCGCTTTAGCGGTACCGCTCAATTTCAGATATTCTTCTGACGAAATTGATTACTGCCTTGATTTAGCCCAAGCTGATGTTCTTATTTTTGGCACTGAGTTTATCGGTCGTGTTGAAGCTGTTGCCGACAAAATTTCAAAAAAGTGCACACTTATATATTTTGGTTCAAGCTGTCCCGCATTTGCTGATGATTACAATGATTTAACAAGTGAATGTTCATCTTCCTTCCCTGAGTGCACACTTACTGAAGAAGATTATGCAGCAATTTATTTTTCATCTGGTACCACAGGTTTTCCAAAAGCAATTTTACATAAACATCAAAGTTTGATTCATTCTTGTCGCGTTGAACAAGCGCATCACGGTCAAACAAAAGATGACTGTTTTCTTTGCATTCCCCCGCTATATCATACCGGCGCAAAAATGCACTGGTTTGGAAGTCTTATAACCGGTTCAAAGGCGGTTATTCTTAAAGGAACACAGGCGCGTAACATTTTAAGTGCCGCAGCACAGGAAAAATGTTCAATCGTATGGCTTTTGGTTCCTTGGGCGCAAGATATTTTAAACGCATTAGATAATGGTGAAATTTCACTTGATGAGTTTGATTTTTCGGCTTGGCGACTTATGCATATAGGCGCTCAACCTGTTCCGCAAAGTTTAATTAAACGTTGGTTAGAATATTTTCCAAATCATCAATACGATACAAACTACGGTCTATCTGAATCAATCGGTCCGGGCGCTGTGCATTTGGGTGTTGAAAATGTGCACAAGGTTGGCGCCATAGGTATTGCTGGTTACGGTTGGGAAGTTAAAATTGTAGATACGCAAGGTAATACTGTTGCTCAGGGCGATGTTGGTGAACTTTGTCTTAAAGGCCCCGGCGTTATGACCTGTTACTATCGCGATGAAAAGGCTACTGCCGATACACTAAAAGACGGATGGCTATATACAGGCGATATGGCAATGCAGGATGAAGACGGCTTTATATATCTTGTTGACCGTAAGAAAGACGTCATTATAACAGGTGGTGAAAACCTCTACCCTGTTCAAATTGAAAACTTCTTGGCATCTCACCAAAAAATTATGGACGTTGCTGTTATCGGTTTGCCTGATAATCGCTTAGGTGAAATTGCAACTGCAATTATTCAAATAAAGGACGGTATGACATGTACCGAAGAAGAGATTAACGAATTTTGTTTATCATTACCTCGTTATAAACGTCCGCGCAAGATTATTTTTGCAGATGTTCCTCGTAATCCAACAGGTAAAATCGAAAAACCCAAGCTTCGTAAAATGTACGGCGCTGAGGGAATTGTTGATTCACAAAATAAATCTTAATGAAAGGTTATTGACTTTATGAAAAAATTACTTATTGGTAATCAGGCTGTGGCCGCAGGTCTTCACGACGGCGGTTTGGGTGTTGTTTCAAGCTACCCTGGCACACCTTCTACCGAAATTACTGAATTTTTATCAAAATATGATGATTTACATAGCGAATGGGCTCCAAACGAAAAGGTTGCTTGTGAGGTGGCTTTTGGCGCAAGTCTTGCAGGCGCCCGTAGCACTTGCGCTATGAAACACGTTGGTTTAAATGTTGCGGCTGATCCGCTGTTCACCCTTTCTTATACAGGTGTTAACGGCGGTATGGTTATTTGCGTTGCTGATGACCCTGCTATGCATTCATCACAAAACGAGCAGGATTCACGACACTATGCAATTGCTTCAAAGGTGCCAATGCTTGAGCCTGCTGATTCACAAGAAGCTTATACCTTTGCGCGCAGCGCATTTGAACTTTCTGAAAAATATGATACGCCTGTTATTTTGCGTATGTGCACACGTATTGCTCACAGTCAGTCGGTAGTTATGTTACAGGATGCAATACCCGCAGTTCTCAAGGATTATGAAAAAAATCCCCAAAAATATATTATGATGCCCGGTAATGCAATAAAAAGACATCCTTTTGTTGAAGAACGTACTCTTAAACTTCAGCAACTCGCTGAAAATTGTATATACAACACCGTTGAATATGGAACAAATGATGAATTTGGTATTATTACCTCCGGATGCTCTTATCAGTATGTTAAAGAGGTTTTTGGCGACAGTGTAAGCGTTCTTAAAATCGGTATGCCAAATCCACTACCTGTAGATACAATTAAAGATTTTGCAGCAAAGGTTAAGAAATTATACGTTATTGAGGAACTTGACCCTATTATCGAAAATCACGTAAAATCTCTTGGTATTGAGGTTGTCGGCAAGGAAATGTTCTCAATTTTGGGCGAATTTTCTCAAAAAACTATTGCTGATGCATTTGGCATTAAGGCTAAAGAAAGTGTTTGCGCTGACTCCCCTGTTCCTAACAGACCTCCTATGATGTGCGCAGGTTGCCCACACCGTGGAATGTTCTATACACTTGCTAAAAATAAAATTACCGTTCACGGAGATATCGGCTGTTATACATTAGGTGCTGTGCCACCGCTTAATGCGCTCGACACCACACTTTGTATGGGCGCGTCAATTTCAGGTCTTCATGGATTTAATGCCGCAAGAGGTAGCGAAACCGAAGGAAAAAGCGTTGCAGTCATTGGTGATTCAACATTTATGCACTCGGGTATGACAGGTCTTGTCAACGTGGCATATAATGCTACAAATTCAACCGTAATTATACTTGACAACTCAATCACAGGTATGACCGGACACCAACAAAACCCAACAACCGGTTACAATATTAAGGGTGAAGTTGCCGCAAAGGTAAATCTTGAAGCATTATGTCATGCTCTTGGTATAAATCGCGTTCGTGTTGTTGACCCATATAATCTTAAGGAATGTGAAACCGCTCTCAAAGAAGAACTTTCTGTAGCCGAACCCTCGGTTATTATTTCAAGACGTCCGTGCGTACTTCTTAAATCGGTTAAGTTATCACCTTCTCTTAACGTACAGGCTGATAAGTGTAAATCGTGCAAACGCTGTATGGGACTTGGTTGTCCTGCTATCAGTATGAAGGACGGCAAAGCAAAAATTGACAATACATTGTGCGTGGGTTGTGGCGTTTGTCAACAACTTTGCGCATTTGATGCTATAGTTTAAAAGGAGGTAAGTATAATGAAAACTACAAATGTTATGATTGTCGGTGTTGGCGGTCAAGGTAGCTTGCTTGCCTCAAAACTGCTTGGCAGATTGCTCATTGATGAGGGATATGATGTAAAGGTAAGCGAAGTTCACGGTATGAGTCAGCGTGGCGGCAGTGTTGTAACCTATGTACGCTTTGGTGATAAGGTATATTCCCCTATTATTACCGAAGGCGAAGCAGATTTTATTATTTCTTTTGAAAAATTAGAAGCAGCACGATATGCTAAATATTTAAATAAAGACGGTTTAATCGTTGTGAACACACAACAAATAGACCCTATGCCTGTAATTATTGGCGCGGCTGAATATCCGGAAAATGTTCTTGAAGAACTTACCGCTAAAGGTTTAAACGTTCAAGCGTTTGATGCCCTTACCCTTGCTGAACAGGCAGGTTCATCAAAAGCTGTAAATATTGTTCTTATGGGCAAGGTTGCAAAACAGTTTGGAATTTCATATGATAAATGGATTACTGCTATTGAAAACACAGTTGCTCCTAAATTTATTGAGATGAACAAAAAGGCATTTGACCTTGGTTATAACTCTTAAAATCAAATACTGAAAGGTGTTGTTTCAAATGCAAGAAAAACGTTACTATCAAAAAGAAATTGAAACTATGCCCGTTGAGGACATCAAAAAGCTTCAATCAGAAAAATTAGTGAAACAAGTTAAGCACGTTTATGAAAATGTGCCTTATTATCGTGAGTTGATGGACAAAAAAGGTGTAAAACCCGAAGATATTCACGGCATCGAAGATTTACATCTATTACCTTTTTTAACAAAGGCCGATTTGCGCGATGCATATCCATACGGTCTACTTGCTAAGCCGCTTAACGAATGCGTACGTATTCAGTCAACATCAGGTACTACCGGTCGCCGTGTTGTTGCCTTTTACACACAACACGATATAGACCTTTGGGAAGATTGTTGCGCGCGTGCCATTGTTGCAGCAGGCGGTACAAATGAAGATGTTTGTCAGGTAGCATATGGTTACGGTTTGTTTACAGGCGGCCCCGGTATTAACGGTGGTTCACACAAGGTGGGTTGCCTTACCCTTCCTATGTCATCGGGCAACACCGAACGTCAAATTCAGTTTATGACCGACCTTAATGCTACAATACTTTGCTGTACTCCTTCATACGCCGCATACCTTGGTGAGTCTCTTACTGAAAAGGGTTATACTCCCAATACCATACCGCTAAAAGCAGGTATTTTTGGCGCTGAACCCTGGACTGAAGAAATGCGTCAAAATATTCAAAATACATTAGGTATAAAAGCGTATGATATTTATGGTCTAACCGAAACAAGCGGCCCCGGAGTTTCTTTTGAATGTGAGGAGCAAACCGGTATGCACATTAACGAAGACCACTTCTTAGCAGAAATAATTGACCCTGAAACCGGTGAAGTATTGCCCGAAGGCAGTAAAGGTGAACTTGTATTTACTTCTCTTGATAAAGAAGCATTTCCGCTTTTGCGTTATCGTACACGCGATATATGCGTACTCACACGTAAGCCTTGTTCTTGCGGTAGAACCCATATCAAAATGAGCAAACCAATGGGTAGAAGCGACGATATGATGATTATTCGTGGGGTAAACGTTTTCCCAAGTCAGATCGAAACTGTTCTTCTTAATGAAGGCTATCAGCCCAACTATCAAATCGTTCTTGATCGTGTTAACAATACAGATACTTTCGAAGTAAACGTTGAACTCAATCCTGAACAGTTTACCGATACTGTTGGCGGTATTACAGCTCTTGAAAAATCACTTGCAAACGCTATGAAGACTATGCTTGGTATTAATCCTACAGTTCATCTTGTAGCGCCCAAAAGCATAACAAGAAGCGAAGGCAAGGCAGTTCGCATTATCGATAAACGTAAATTACACGATTAATAGGAGATGAAAATATGTCACTTAAACAGTTAACTGTATTTGTAGAAAACAAACAAGGTACGCTTGTTGACATAACCGATACCTTGGCACGTCACAATGTAAATATTCGTGCGCTATCAATTGCCGACACACAAGATTTTGGTATTCTTCGTCTTATAGTAAACGATAACGCTACAGCGCTTAAAACACTTGCTGAAGAAGGTTATCTTATTAAGACTACCGATGTTGTTGGCGTTAAAATCGGTGACGCGCCCGGTAAACTATCTAAAGCGCTTAATGTACTCGACCAAAACGGTATTAATATGGAATATCTTTATGCTTTTATGTCACGTACTGAAAAGCATGCCTACGTTGTACTTAGAGTTGCAGACAATTTAGCTGCTGAGACAGCGCTTGAAAAAGAAGGTTTCCACCTTATTACTGACGCTGACGTTGCGAAGCTATAATATAAAAATTAAACAAAAAAATAACCTGCTACTCTTGGTAGCAGGTTATTTTAATATTTCTTACATTTTTGCAAGGTTAGCTTTTAGAGTCTCAAGCTGTTCACGAAGCTGTTCTGGTAATTTGTCACCGAACTTCTTGTAATGCTCTTCAATTTCCTCAGCTTCCTTGGTCCAAACATCTTTATCAACCTTAAGGATTGATTTAAGAGTTTCAACGTCCATATCAAGGTCAGTAAGGTCAATATCTTCTGGCTGTGGAATATAACCAATAGCTGTTTCGGTAGCAGTTGCTTTACCTTCACAACGCTCAATAATCCAGTTAAGAACGCGCATATTGTCACCAAAACCAGGCCATATAAAGTTGCCTTCGTCATCGGTGCGGAACCAGTTAACGTTAAAGATCTTAGGAGCATTCTCGCCCAACTTCTCGCCCATTTCGAGCCAGTGTGCGAAGTAATCGCCCATATGGTAACCACAGAATGGAAGCATTGCCATTGGGTCACGACGAACAACACCAACAGCGCCGGCTGCAGCTGCAGTTGTTTCAGAAGCCATTGCAGAACCTACGAACACACCGTTAACCCAGTCTTTTGATTGGTAAACAAGCGGTGCACACTTAGCACGACGGCCACCAAATACGATTGCAGAAATCGGAACACCCTCGCCCTTATTGAACTCATCAGAGATACATGGGCAGTTTTCAGCAGGTGCTGTAAAACGTGAGTTTGGATGAGCAGCATATGTTGATTTATCTGCTTTTACAAACATTGATGGGTTCCAAGCATTACCCTTCCATTCAAGAGCATTTTCAGGTGGATTCTTATCAAGACCTTCCCACCAAACTGTGTTATCATCAAGATTTAATGCAACGTTTGTAAAGATGGTGTTTTTCTTGGTTGACTCAAGAGCATTAAAGTTAGAGTGAACGTTGGTACCTGGAGCCACACCAAAGAATCCGTTTTCAGGGTTAATAGCATAAAGTCTACCATCAGGACCTATCTTCATCCAGGAAATATCGTCACCAACAGTCCAGATCTTATAACCTTTTTTACGTAAATATTCGGGTGGAATAAGCATAGCAAGATTGGTCTTACCACAAGCTGATGGGAATGCAGCAGCAATGTAACGAACTTCGCCCTTTGGATTTTCAAGACCTAAGATGAGCATATGCTCAGCCATCCAGCCTTCTTTCCAACCTTGGTAAGAAGCAATACGAAGCGCAAAGCATTTTTTACCAAGAAGAACGTTACCGCCGTAACCTGAGTTTACAGAAATAATTGTGTTGTCCTGTGGGAAATGACAGATATATCTCTTTTCAGGATCAATATCACAACGAGAATGAAGACCGCGTACCCAGTCATTACTGTCACCCAAAACTTCAAGAACCTTGGGGCTAACACGTGTCATAATAACCATGTTAAGTACAACGTAGATAGAGTCGGTTACTTCAATACCAACCTTAGCAATTGGTGAACCAATAGGTCCCATTGAATAAGGAATGATATACATTGTCTTGCCTTTATAACTGCCACGGGCAATATCATAAAGCTTCTTATACATTTCAGCAGGATCGCACCAGTTATTTGTTGGACCTGCTTCTTCCTTAGTGGTTGTACAGATAAATGTTCTATCTTCTACACGAGCAACGTCATTAGGGTTGGTGCGGTGCAAATAACAACCGGGAAGCTTTTCCTGATTGAGTTTAAACATTTCGCCGTTAGCGCAAGCTTCAGCACGAAGAGCCTCAATCTGAGCTTCACTGCCATCAATCCAAACAACTTGGTCAGGTGTGAGAAGTTCTTTCATCTCATCAAGCCATTTTAAAACAGTTTTGTTAGTGGTCATTTCTGATTCTCCTTACAAAATAATACAAATTTTTGCCAAATACATTATACTTATATTCTCTGCAAAAATCAATATATTTATTTAAAATTTCAAAAAAAATTCATAATACTTGACACTTTGGGTAAATTTGTGTAAAATCGTAATATTATTTATACTAAGAAAGCGGTAATATTGTATGAAAAACCTCCCATTTACTAAACAAAATATTGAATGTTGGTCTCAAAATTATCCTACCCCATTTTATGTGTATGATGAAGCAGGTATCCGTAAATGTGTTACCGATTTATATGAAGCATTCTCTTGGAATAAAGGTTTTAAAGAATATTTTGCAGTAAAAGCCACACCCACACCTGCAATATTACGTCTTTTAAACGAACTTGGTTGCGGCACTGACTGCGCATCAATACCGGAATTGGTTTTATCCCAAAAAAGCGGTATAAATGGCAAAAATATTATCTTTACTTCAAATGAAACTACCGTAGAGGAATATAAGGCAGCGCTTAATTGTGGCGCGATTATAAATCTTGATGATATTACTCACATTGAATTTTTAGAAAAAATCGCTCCTCTACCTGATACAATTTGTTGCCGATATAACCCCGGTAAGTTTAATATTACTAATGATATTATGGGACACCTGCACGATACAAAATTTGGTATGACCCACGAACAAATCCTTGATGCGTTTGCTATACTTAAGTCAAAAGGTGTAAAACACTTTGGTATTCATTCAATGCTTGCAAGTTGCTCTCTTGTTGAAGAATATTACCCAAGACTTGCTAAAAAATTGTTTAAGTTTGCTTTGGAAATTAAAGAAAAACTTGATATTAACGTTGAATTTATTGACCTTTCAGGTGGTATTGGCATACCATACAAGCCAACCGAAGAACCTGTTGACATTTTTGCTATTGGTGACGGTGTTCGCAAAATGTATGAAGAAATTGTTGAACCCGCAGGATTGGAAATTGCTCTATTTACCGAAATGGGACGCTATATAACCGGTCCATACGGCTATCTTGTTACAAAAGCGCTTCACTATAAGCATATTTATAAGGAATATATTGGTGTAGATGCCAGCTGTTGCGACCTAATGCGCCCAGCAATGTACGGCGCATATCATCACATTTCCGTTATGGGCAAAGAAAACGAAAAGGCAATTGGTAAATTTGATGTTGTTGGCTCACTTTGTGAAAATAATGATAAGTTTGCCGTAGAGCGTGAATTACCGCATGTTGAAATTGGTGACTATCTCACCATTCACGACGCAGGTGCGCACGGTCATTCTATGGGTTATAATTATAATGGTAAATTACGCTGTGCAGAGCTTATGTTAAAACCTGATGGTCAGATACAACCTATTCGTCGCGCACAAAGTATGGAAGATTATTTTGCAACACTTGATATCGACCCCGAATTTAAGTAAAACATTTTTCTTGTAAAAGACAGATTTATTTGATATAATCAATTTGTATGGAAGTATAAAAACGAAGGGATGAATAATATGTCAGTAGGATTTAGAAAAAGTCTTTTTGGTTTTAATTGTGACGATGTAATTGAATACATACAAAGTTCACATAAAAAGTTTTCACAAAAAGAAACTCAACTAAATGAAAAAATCAATGCGCTTGATGATACAATTGCTAAAATTAATGCTCAATTGGATGACGTTAAAGCATCAAAGGCGTTGGTTGAAGCTCAGCTTAAAGAATATACCGATAAATATGACGAGATTGAGCGTCTTTCTCAAAATATAGGCAAACTTTATCTTGTTGCACAAGCAAACTCAAAATCCATTATGCAAAATTCAACCGATAATCGTGATATAGCTAATCGTGAGGTAGAAAAAAATCTTCACTCAATTGATAATGCGCAAGAATCGCTTAATACTTTGAAAACCGAAATAATGCAGACATCAAATGATTTTGTAGCAAAGGTTGACGGTCTAGTCGCTTCATTACATACTGCGCGTGAACAAGTAACGCGAAACAATGACAACAGTCGCGAACTTGCCGAACAATTTGAAAACCTACTTGCAGATGTAAACAAATGAATGAATATTACATTACTACCGACAAATTAAAAGACCTTTGCCATAAGCTAAATGCCGGTGATAAGGTTTATTTAAGCGGTAAGGTTTTTACAAGTCGCGATGCGGCTCACAAAAGAATTTTTGAACTTATTAAAAAAGGCGAACCCCTACCCTTTAAAATACAAAATTCAGTAATTTATTATGCCGGACCTACCGAGACACCTGCTAATATGGCAATTGGAAGTTGTGGACCTACCACATCTACACGAATGGATACCTTTGCTCCGAAGTTATATGATATGGGGCTTACTGCTACTATTGGTAAAGGCGAACGCAACCAGACTGTTGTTGACTCGATTGTTAAAAATAATGCAGTTTATCTCTGTGCAATCGGTGGCGCAGGTGCACTTGCTGCCAAAAGCATTGTTTCAAATCGTGTAATTGCTTTCGAGGATTTAGGCTGCGAATCAGTAAAAGAACTCGATTTTAAAGATTTTCCCTTAATTGTAGGCATTGATTGTCACGGTGGCAATATATTTAAAAGAAATTTTTAAGCAAGATGTATTTTGCATCTTGCTTTTTTTATTTTTATATGTATAATATAATTAAAGTGTACCATTTGGAACACAAAAATACGAGGAGGTGTGAACTATCAACTGTTTTTTGTTTAATGGATTATCTGATGATGAATTGAGCACGGCGCTTTCACTGCTTGAAAAACCTAAGGATTATGTCAAAGGTAGCGAACTTTATTGTAATGGCGCTTTAGGTATCATAATTGAAGGTACTGCAATTGTAAAAAGACACAACGATGTTGGTGATTCAATTACGATTCGTTCTATATCTTGTAATGAACTATTTGGCGCGGCATCAGTTTTTGGTGACTGGAAAGATGGTATGAGCAGTATCATTTCTTCAACCGACTGCAAGGTATTATACATAAGTGAAGAAAAATTTTGCGAATTAATAAATTTATTTCCCAAAATTTCGCTGAACTATATTACCTATCTTAGTGATAGAATTCGCTTTTTAAATAAAAAGCTGGATGCTTTTACAGCAAAAACAACCGAAGAAAAGCTGTATGAATATCTTTTATCGCAATCTGATGCTGAGGGTTTTGTTAAACTGACTTTTGGTATGGCAGAACTTGCCCGAAGACTCAACGTAGGCAGAACAAGTATCTACCGTGATATTTCAACATTAGAGTCCAAAGGACTTATAAGCCGTGATGGTCACAACTTCAAATTAAATAAATAAGGTGATAACTATGAAAAAACTACTCACAATTCTATTAACATTTGTATTAATGCTTTCGCTTGCTGCATGTGGCTATACCCCGGCAGATATGTCTGTAGCTTGTATGACAGGACCTACAGGTATTGGTATGGCAAAGCTTATGGCTGATAGTGATGCAAAAACTACTGAAAACAATTACACATTTACTGTCGCTGCTGCAGCAACCGATATAACCGGTAAGTTTCTTAAAGGTGAAATAAATATCGCCTCTGTTCCTACAAATGTTGCGGCAACCCTTTACAATAAATCTGAGGGTAAGGTTAGAATGCTTGCTGTTAACACAAACGGTGTGCTTTCTATTCTTGAAAAAGGTAATTCAATCAAAGAAATTGACGATTTAAAAGGAAAAACCATATTCTCTACCGGTAAGGGTCAAAATCCTGAATATATTTTAAATTATATTCTTAATGAAAATGGAATCGACCCTGTTAAAGACGTTACAATTAATTTTGTATCAAGTGATGACCTTAAAGCTAAACTTATTAGCGGTGAAGCTGAAATTGCAATGGCTCCGGAACCACTTGCAACTGCTGTTATGATTCAAAATAAAGAACTTAACCGTGTTTTAAGCATCAATGACGAATGGTCAAAAGTATCTGATACATCTTTGATGATGGGTTGTGTAATTGCACTTGACAGTTATGTTGAAGCAAATCCCCAAGCTGTTGAAAAGTTTCTTAATGAATATAAGGAATCTATTGAATTTGCTACAACAAACATTGATGATACAGCAAATTACTGTGAGACATATGGTATAGCACCAAAAGCCGCTATAGCTAAAAAATCAATTCCGATTTGCAATCTTTGCTATGTAACTGGCACTGATATGAAAACAAACGTAAATGGTTACTTTAACGTTTTGTTTAATGCAGATCCAACTTCTATCGGAGGTAAATTACCCGCTGATGATCTCTACTACCAAGCAGACTAAACAATCAATTTTTAAAAAAATTATAAAAATAGTACTGATAGCGACCTTCTGGATACTGATTTGGGAGGCCGCTTCCCGTCTTGTAAGTCGTGATAATGAATTATTATTACTTATACTTCCAAGTCCCTTTACAGTGTTTAAAAAATGGATTAAAATTGCTTTTACAGCAAGATTTATAAATGCCGAACTACTGACCTTATCTCGAATTTTTATCGGTTTTGTTATTGGTTCTGCTTTGGGATTTGTGTTGGGTATTTTAACTCACCTATCAAAGATTTTCTATTCACTGTTTTCTCCTATTTTAAAAATAATTCGCGCAATTCCTGTTGTGGCAATTATAATACTTATGTATCTTTTCTTTAAAAGTTCTACCCTGCCGATTCTAATTGTTTGTCTTATGGTTTTGCCACTGGTTTGGCAAACCGTTCACGACGGACTGAAAAACACTGATAAAAAGCTTTTGGAGATGGCAAAGGTATTTTATCTTACAAAACGCATTACACTTTTAAGGGTAAAATTACCAAGTATTATACCAAACTTAATTACTGTATGTGTTAATGCTTTGGGACTTGCTTGGAAATCGGGTGTTGCGGCAGAAGTTATTTGTTTACCTAAAAACTCGCTCGGCACGTTATTATGGCATAGCAAAGGCAGTGTTGACTTTGATGAAGTATATGCTGTTACGTTAACCGTTGTAATTTTAAGTATTATTATTGAATTTTTGCTTAAATTCCTCTGTAATAGATATGTTTTAAAAGGAGGAAAGTCAGATGATTGAACTTAAAAATATTTCATTTTCTTACGGTGACCTTCAAATACTTAATAATTTTAGTCTTACAATAAATAACGGTGAGGTTGTTCAGTTATTTGGAGAATCAGGTAGTGGTAAAACTACTGTTGCAAGAATTATTTTGGGGCTTGAGAATATTGACAGCGGTAACATAGTTGTACCGCAAAAAATATCAGTTGTTTTTCAAGAAGATCGTTTGCTTGAAAATTTTGATATTCAAAAAAACGTTAGATTAGTCCTTAAAAAAGAACAATATACTTTTGCTGATAGTCTTTTGAAAGAGTTTGGACTATATAATATTCGCAAAAAAAAGGTGTCAGAATTAAGCGGTGGTATGAAAAGACGTGTAGCACTAATTAGGGCGATTGCCTATGGCGGTGATGCATTAGTGCTTGACGAACCGTTTAATGGTTTGGATCTTGAAAACAAGCGTGTTGCTTCGGCTATTATTAAACGTGAATATACTGATAAAAACAAACCCGTGCTTCTAATATCACATATTGAAGAGGATGGAAAATTATTAAATTCCAATAAAATTAGCATATAAAAAATCTCGGTAGTTTTTTCTACCGAGATTTAATTTATTCATCAAAAACAATAACTCCCGTACCATGACCAATGGGTTTACCGCTTTTTATACGTTCAATATATGATCTTCTAAGCGAAGTATTAGCAGGTAAATTGTCGGGATTACCATCATAAAGACAATCAAAAAGGCGCCAACATTCGCTATAATTCTGATATTCTCCCGACATAACAACGGTAAAATCATCATAAAACTGCGCAAGATTAGATTCATCTTTCAAAATTGACCTGTTCCAAGGATATAGTAACCAACTGTTACAAATAAAAATGCATCTGTTTTTAAAATAGTCTTTAAAAAAATTTACTGCCTGTCGATATGAATCTAATACTTGTTCATGCAAAAGCGGTGTTTCGGTACGAGGTATATGAACGCTTAAAACATTTGTACCTTTTGGTATATGTAGACCATTTACATCACAATCAAACCAGGTAGTGTTTTTTTCAAACTGTAGTCTGCCAAGAGCAAATATTCGCATTTCAAAAAATCCTTTATACCACTTAGGCACAAAAGTTCCATATACGCCGTGAATTAAATAACATTCTTGCAATTTATATCGCAAATCTTGCATTGTATTATAAAAAAATTCATCGCAAAATCCATTTTTTATATATTTATCCAAAAGCATTGGTAACAAACACAGCAATAAAACCATATACGCCTTATAGGGTGAAACTCCCCTTTCTTCAGCGAAAAGTTTTGTATTATTAAGCATTTCATCGAAATCATTTTCACCACTATTATACCGATTAATAATATCAAAAAATTCAGATGAAGAAACTGTATCAAATGCTGACAATAATTCATTTTGAGCTTCTAATGGGAAATTTAATTTTTGCATCATTTTTTTAAAATTTTCTTTAAGCATTGTTAAGTCCCCTATTTTAACGTTACATTACTAAATTCAATTTTTAAATTTATATCTTCTATATTCAGTGATAACGGAAGTCCGGCAGGTGAAAAAATAAAATTATATTGAATATCATCTACTTCGCCGATTATTTCACAGTTTTCATTACTACAAACTAAATTTTTATCTGATATATCATCAACAATATTAAACAAGAGTCTTGCAATAGCGGCTTGTGGTAATGAATTAATATCAGAGTCATATGAAATGCCCTTATATTCTGCTTTAACATCGTTTTTATCAATTTGTAATACAAACCCATTAATTTTTTCAGGTTCGTTTACACTCAAATTTAGAGCGCCATCTGTGATGGTTGCATCAACGTTATACTTATCGCTATTATAATCAACCAAAGCTGTAAAAGCGATATTATTAAGTATTGGCTTGACCTGTCTTTTTTGAGAACAACCGCAAATAATACAAAATAATAGAGGAAGGATTAAAAACTTTTTCAAAAAAATCACCTAATCTGAAATTGTTTTAAGCCCCTCGATAATATCACTTGGCAGTATTGCGCGTGTTGATATAGTTTTACTTAATTCGTCAGCAACAGCGCCGTGCAACCAAACCGAATTAAGTATCGCTGTAAGCGAATCGTATCCTTGTGCCAGTCTTGACACAATCATACCCGACAGTACGTCGCCGCTGCCTCCTGTGGCTAGACCATCGTTACCTGTTGTGTTGAAAAAAATTCTGCCGTTTGGTGTTGCAACAATTGTATTTGTACCTTTAAGCACAAGATAAACATTGTTCTCAACTGCAAATTTTTTTGCATATTTTACACGGTTTTGCTCTATTGTTTCGGTAGTAACATTACAAATTCTTGCCATTTCGGCAGGATGCGGCGTAAGTATTAAGGGGGCGTTAATTTTTCTAATAATATTTATATTCCCCTGTATAGCATTTATACCATCAGCATCAATAACGGTTGGAATTTGTGTTTTTTCAAGTGTTCTGAATATTAGTTGTTTTGCTTGTTCGGTTTGACCTAAACCGCAACCTATAAGCAGTGCGCTACTGTTGGAAAGCGCAGATAAAATTACATGGTCATAAACTTCAGGCGCACCATTTAGTGATGTTTCCACCGGAATGGTTACCGCCTCGGGAACAGCTGAGGTAAAAGCAGAATAATTTTTATCGCATACAAGCGCTTTAACAATACCAACTCCTGAACGGAGTGCCGCACGCGCGGCTAAAATTTCTGCCCCACACATACCGTAACTGCCACAAAACAATAATGCCGTGCCAAAAGTACCTTTATGTGAATTCTTTTTTCTTAATACTTTTTTTGGTTTATCAATTGTAAGATGCGCGTATTCTTCAATTGGTAATCCAATATCAATTACAACCGTTTCACCACAAAATTCACTTGTTTGTGGAAGTAATTGACATAATTTATATGCTGAAAAAGTTAGTGTTAAGTCAGCGCGAAACGCATTGATAACTTCACCGCCATCACAAAAAACACCGCTTGGTACATCAACAGCAATTTTTATACAGTTGTAACTGTTAATCTTATCTATCAAATCATTTAATTTTTCTGATAAAAATCTGTTAAGACCTATGCCAAATAAAGCATCGATAACAATATCAAAATCTCCAACAAAATCAGTAATTGTTTTGATATTTTTTACATCACTTTCAAAATATTTAGCAGTATCTGTGCTTGGAAATCCTATGGGTGTGAATAAATAAACATCAGCGCCATTTTTATTTAACACATCAGCTATAACAAGGCCGTCGCCACCGTTGTTGCCGCTACCGCAAACAATGCATATTTTTTTGCCAATAACGTTATATCTGTTAATAATTTCCTTTGCAGCGGCGCAACCCGCATTTTTCATTAATTGCGTATAAGAAAAAATGCCGCGACTAACGGCATTATATTCGGCATTTTTAATTTGCTTGGCTGTAAGTACCTTCATATAAATCACCCGAATTTATTTTAAGTTTTCGCAAATATGTTTTGGTAAAAATTTCTTCATACCATCAATCATTTTTTCGTTTGGTGCAAAAACAAAGGCTTTTTGCGGTTTGCCTTCCTGTTGATAGTACATTATATATGCGTTTTCATCGGTCTTATTGCAGGCAAAAAAACAATTTTTTGCAATATTAGCAGGAATGGTTCCTGTGAACTTGTCAATACGCTGTACCGCTGTTAAATCAAAACTTACTACACGTTTGCGTGAGCTTTTAGCAATAATTTTATCTATATCCATTGTGGAATTGGTAATAATATATTCATATTCGATATTAAACAAGGAATATAATTTAAAAGCGCCATATATTATGAGCGCATCAACCACAATAAAAAGTTTGCCTAAAAAAATCATAGCGGCAGTCATAAGTAATATTGTCAGCAAAGCAATTAAAGCGTATGCTGCCCATGTTTTAGTTGTTTTTTTAATCGATATAATTTGTTCAACAAATGTGTCCATAATATTACCTCCATAAACTCACTTGCAATATAAATTATTTTAGTATATAATTATAAAAAAAGCAAGTATAGTTTATCAAATATATATGAATCAAGGTGAAAAAATGAAAATCAAACCGGGTTTTAAATTAAAAAGTGAAAACGGTCAAACGTACATTATTTGTGACAAAAGCGCTAATCCATCATTTAACAGCACTATTCTCTTGACAGAAACATCTGAATATCTTTGGAAAATGCTGCAAGGCGGCACCGCAAATAAAGAACAATTGCTTAATGGTTTGCTTGAAAATTTTGATATTTCAACCGTACTTGCTCTAAACAATATCGATGTATTTATCAAAACTTTAAAGGAAAATGGTATTATAGAATAATGAAAGAAAATAAAACAACAAGCTGGATATACAAACACACAAAACCTCATATACCTCAAATTATATTTGTTTCAATTTTGAATGTTTTGGCTTCGCTTACCTATATCTTTTTGGCAAAGCTATCACAAGAGGTTATTGACAACGCAACAAATAAAGCTGAACACACATTTATGATTGGCAGTATACTGCTTTTTGCACTGATTTTCATACATATATTAATTGAATCGGTTGTTTCAATAATTTCTACATCTGTCGCAACAAAAATGAATCAATCGCTAAAAAACTATATGTTTACAACAACTATGCGTAAAAAATATGTAGATATTTCAGAATATCACTCAGGCGATTTGTTAAATAGATTTTCTTCTGATGTAGATGTCGTTGTAAATGGAAGCATAATGCTAATACCATCAATGATATCAATGCTTACTAAAATCATAGCAGGCATGATTGCGTTGTGTATTCAGAACTATTATTTTGCTTTTGCTGTTATAGGTATAGGTTTTGTTTTCCCGCTGTGCGGACGTTTGCTTAGCAAAGGTTATAAAAACTTACACAAACAAGTTCAACACACCGAGGGTGAAACACGTTCTTTTTTGCAAGAAAGCTTTGCAAATATTGTTGTAATTAAGGCTTTTGACGGCAAAAAACCTTTTTTACTTAAACTTAATTCTTTTTTAAAAACAAATCGCGAGCTACGAATTAAAAAGAATGTTTTCTCCGTTTTAATCTCGGCTTTTTTATTCTTGTTTTTTAGTCTTGGCTATTATGGCGTACTGGTTTGGGGCGCTTCACAAATTGCCAAAGGCGCAATGAGTTTTGGCACACTGATTTACTTTTTACAGTTAATTTCAGTATTACGCGCGCCACTAAGAAATATATCGGGTGTAATTCCAAAATATTATTCAATGATAGCATCTGCTGAAAGATTAATCGAACTTGAAAATCTTGAGAACGAACTACAAAACAATGACAATACCGTAGTTAATTTTAATTCGATTAATGCGCACAGCCTTTCATTTGCATATGAAAATGAAATAGTCTTGCGCGATAATAATTTTTCTATTGAACGCGGTTCGCTTACTGCAATAGTTGGGCGTTCAGGCAGTGGCAAGAGCACATTGTTCAAACTTTTGTTAGGTTTGTTCCCTGCTACGTTTGGAAATCTAAGTTTTGATGGCGACAAACCAATCAACGAGACCACTCGCAATATGTTTTCATATGTTCCGCAAGGTAATATGATTATTTCAGGCACTATACGAGACAATATTACTCTTTGCGATGATACAATTAATGATAAAAAAATTATTGAAGCTGCAAAAACTGCCGTAATTTATGATTACATAAATACACTACCCGATGGAATGAATACAGTAATTTCAGAGCGTGGACAAGGATTATCGGAAGGTCAGGTACAGCGAATTGCAATTGCTCGCGCGCTATTATCAGACGCTCCTATTTTATTACTTGATGAGGCAACATCTGCTTTGGATGAGTCAACTGAAATTCAGTTGCTCGAAAATTTAAAGACACTTACTGATAAAACAATTTTATTTATTACTCACCGAAACACTTCGCTTAACGCTTGTGATAAAATTCTTAGTCTTTCAAATGGTACTTTTACCGAGAAATAATAAAACACCGCAGTAAAATCTGCGGTGTTTTTATATTCCCGTAAAATCAAAATCTGGTATATATTCTTTTGTTGCGCTGCTAATGTTTTGTATATAGCAATTTTCAAATCCACTGCTTAAAATATAATCAACAACCTTATTATATTCTCTTGAAGTGATTTTACGATTTATTATCGGCATATTTTTTGCTTTATAAAGCGGCAAATATTGACTCATAAGACTAAAATATGCATTTGGTAAATTTTTATTTACCCAATCAAAAATTGTAATTGCATCGCGTGTTGATTGCGGCAATAAAAGATGCCTTACAATAACGCCTTTTTGCATTATTCCACCTTCAAAAATGCATTTAGGTTGTTGTCGATAGCATTCAAGTAAAGCGTTTTTACAAATCTCTGGATAATCAAAAGCAAAAGAATATAGTTTGGCTTTTTGTTCATCAATATACTTAAAATCCATTAAAAAAATATCGACATATTTTTCTAATCTTTTTAGGGTTTCAACATTTTCAAAACCGCTCGAATTATAAACAATTGGTATTTTGGGTTTGTAAATATTAAGCGCACAGATTATGGCATCTACATAATGCGTCGGCGTTACAAGATTTATATTATGCGCGCCTTTAGCTTCAAGACTTTTAAAAATATCAGCTAATTTATTTATAGTAACCGCTTTTCCTTTGTTATTTTCGCTTATAACACTGTTTTGACAAAAAACACAGTGTAGTGAACATCCACTAAAGAAAACTGTTCCTGAGCCATTTTTGCCACTTATAGACGGTTCTTCGCCAAAGTGCAACGCGGCGCGCGCCAGCACGGGCTTTTCAGGCATTGAGCAAACCCCGCCAATGTTTTGAGTCTCGTTGCGCAATGCATTACACTGTCGTGGGCACAGATTGCACAACATCATTTTTCTCCTTGTTCTGCTTTACTTTTGGTTCTAACATACGACGTTTAACTATAAGTTTGTCATATGTTTGTCTATAACTTACCCTACAAAGATATTTTTTACCACAATCAGCACAAACAAAATTTGCGTTAAACCAATTATTATGATATTTCCATTTGGTACAACGTCTTAATTTACTTTCGCATTTTTCGCAATAAAAAACGTGTGTTTCTTTTTGTACGCGTTCATCATTTATTCTAGATATGTAATACGGTTTAAAATAAAGCTGTTTGTAAAACTCGGGGTCATTAGTATCTTTAATTAGTTTATCAAATGTCGCCTCATTATAATGTTTTTTAAGCAACGCTGCACACAACAAACTATCGTCCTTTGCTGTATGCAAATCATAGTTATCAGTAGTAATACCCAAAAGTTCCGCTGCCGAACCTAATGAAATCTGAGACTTTAATTCATGACCCAAAATTCGCAATACACCTTGAATAAACACCTGCAGGTCAAGATATTTATCAATTTTAAATTTAATATTTTTAAGCAAATATTTTTCGTTTTCTGCAATTGTATAAAGATCTGAATTACTCCAGGTGATTGTTACAGTATCATCCCCAAGCCAATTATTATATTGTTTTACAGCGTCCTCAAGTGAAATACCGCATAACATCATCTCTTTTGTAATACCGGTAAGTTCACTAAAACGACGGGAAACTCTTTTGCTTATAGAGGATTTAACAGTAACATCAAAAATATCAATAATATTAAAATTTTCATCTAATTTAACAGCGCCGATTTGTAAAATTTGATTTACAAATCTTTTATGCAGTTTGTGATAAGCGCTGTCCCATTCCATATCAAGTATTACGTAGTTCATTATCGGTTTTTAGCCTCATGTTTCATACGTAATTCTTTATTTAGAATTTTTTTGCGAATACGAATATTGTTTGGGGTAACCTCAACAAGTTCATCATCTCTTATAAAATCGAGTGATTGTTCAAGGCTCATAATTGATGGAGGTGTAAGTTTGAGCGCGTCATCAGAACCCGAAGCGCGTGTATTGGTAAGATGCTTTGCCTTACAAACGTTACACACAATATCCTCGCTTTTGGGGCTCTCGCCAATTACCATACCTTCATATACAGGTACACCTGCCCCAATAAACAAACGACCACGGCTTTGAGTGTTAAACAGTCCATACGCCGTGCTCTCTCCCGTTTCGTGAACGATTATTGAGCCGGTGTTTCGTTGGTCGATATCACCTTTATATTCTTCATAGCCGTTGAATATATGATTCATAATACCGTTACCATTTGTATCGGTCATGAATTGTGAACGGTAACCTAAAAGTCCTCGCGCAGGAATTAAAAACTCAAGATGTGACATTCCGCCTTCACGTGTACCCATATTCTGAAGTTCAGCATGTCGTGTGCCAAGTCGTTCCATAACCGCGCCAACATATTGTTCGGGCACTTCAATCATAAGTAGTTCAATTGGTTCAAGCAACCTACCGTTTTCATCGTGTTTATAAATTACGTTTGGCGGAGACACCTGAAATTCGTATCCCTGACGTCGCATTGTTTCAATAAGAATTGAAAGATGCAACTCTCCGCGTCCTGACACTTTAAAAGTATCGGCGCTATCGGTTTCTTCAACACGAAGGCTAACATTTGTAAGCACTTCTTTAAAAAGGCGCTCACGAAGGTTACGAGATGTAACATATTTGCCATCTTTACCTGCAAAAGGTGAATTATTTACAATAAAATTCATTGCAAGTGTAGGTTCATCTATTTTTACAAAAGGTAACGGTTCAATATGCTCAACATCACAAGCGCTTTCCCCTATTTCAAGTTGGCTTATACCTGCAACCTGAATAATATCACCAACGGTAGCAGTTTCAACTTCGGTGCGCTTAAGACCTTGATACATAAATAGTTTTGCAATTTTTACATTTGAGTGCGTTCCGTCTTTATGGCAAAGCGCAACCGTTTGTCCTACCTTCACAGTACCGCGAAGTACACGTCCCACGCCAATGCGACCAATATAATCGTCATATTCAATATTGGTAAACAAAATTTGCACCGGTCCCTGTGTATCACCAATTGGAGGTTCAATTTCTTTAACAATTTCTTCAAAGAGCGGTTTCATATCTGTACCGGCGATATCGGGTGCATACGTTGCATAACCATCTCGACCTGAAGCAAAAACAACCGGAAATTCAATTTGATCCTCATCAGCGCCAAGTTCTATAAACAAATCTAAAACCTCGTCTACTACCTCTATCGGTCGCGCCATTGGTCTGTCAATTTTATTTATAACAACCACCGCTTTTTTACCGAGCGCCAACGCTTTTTTTAGCACGAAACGAGTTTGCGGCATACAACCTTCAAACGCATCAACAAGCAGTAGCACACCGTCAACCATCTGCAAAATTCGCTCAACCTCGCCACCAAAGTCGGCGTGTCCAGGGGTATCGATAATATTAATCTTTACCCCGTTATACATAACACTTGTGTTTTTTGAAAGTATTGTTATGCCACGTTCACGCTCAAGGTCATTAGAGTCCATAACTCGTTCATCAACAGACTCATTATCACGAAAAGTACCACTTTGACGCAACAACTGATCAACAAGTGTCGTTTTGCCGTGGTCAACGTGCGCAATTATAGCAACATTTCTTATATTTTCTCTTTTTTCAATCGCCATTAAAAAGTCCCCTAAAATTAATTATACACTGTGTTCTTCAATCCAATTTTTATACCAATAAAACGAATCCTTGGGTATGCGTTCTTGAGTTTCATAGTCAACGTATACAAGACCGAATCTATCGGTATAGCCCTTTGCCCACTCGAAGTTGTCTATAAGCGACCATTGAAAATAGCCTCTTACATCAACGCCGTCGTCGGTAGCTTTTTCGAGTTCTAATAAATATCTGTGCAAAAAGTCAATACGATTAGGGTCGTGCACTTTACCATCAAGTGAAACAACGTCATGCGCAGACATACCGTTTTCAGTGATAAAAAACGGTAATTTATATCGCTCATAGTAAAATCTTGGTCCCCAACGTAACGCCTCGGGAGTAATTGGCCACTGAATAGCAGTTTTACCGTGACCAACTTTACGTGTTACGTTTTGTGGATTACCGTTTTCGTCAGCGCGAATTTCCTGTCCGTTATAAATATTATTTGCATAAAAATCAATCGGCTGATTTATAAGTTTCATATCATCGTCAGTAATTTCTGGCAAGAAATCTTTATACATTCTAAGGCCATCTTCGGGATATTTACCTAATATTACAGGGTCGCTCCACCAAGAAACGTTCCACATAAGGCCACGACTAAGAGCAGGACATTCAAACATTTTTTTACGAGCAGCTTCAATATCGGCTTTACTCTCACTTGCAGGATAACAGGTAGTACCCGTTGGGGCGTAACCTACTTTTATTGGTTGTTTGGCATTTTCTCTCAGTGCAATTACAGCCGCGCCATGCGCTTTAAGAACATTATGGCACATCTGAAAAATATCTTTATAAAGCACCTGATAGCCCGGTGCGTGAGGGCTTGTCATATAACCGGCACCAATAAAACATTGTGGTTCATTAAATGTAATAAAGTGCTTTACGCGGTCAGAATAAAGCTCTGATACACGCGCGGCATAATCGGCAAACCACTTAACACTTTCATCATTAAGCCAACCGCCTTTTTTGTGTAAAGCATATGGGTAATCCCAATGAAAAAGTGTAACATATGGCTCTATTCCATTAACGAGCAATTCATCTATAAGATTTGAATAAAACTCAACACCCTTAGGATTAAGCTCACCAATGCCGTTTGGTATTAAACGTGACCAACTTATTGAAAAACGGTATGCTTTAATACCTAATTCTTTCATTAGTTTTACGTCTTCTTTATATCTATGATAATGATCGCAGGCTATATCGCCTGTATGACCTTGCTCAACGTGTGAATGCTCGTGGCAAAAAACATCCCATATGTTTTCGCCCTTGCCGTCCTCATTCCAAGCGCCTTCGATCTGGTAAGCAGCGGTTGCCGCGCCCCACACAAAATCCTTTTTAAAAGCCATAAAATGCACCTCCGCACATATTTAAATAATTATATCACAGTAATATTTTAATTTCAATAACAGTTGACAAGTAATTTTATTTTTATTACAATATTTAAGTAAATTTTTTATTGAGGTAATTTAATGAACATTCTCTTTCAAACGCTTGGTTGTAAGGTTAATCAATATGAGACTGAAGCAATGCGTGAAGCGCTTATAAATCTTGGTCACACAAATGATAAAATGCTACCATTTGATGCAATAATTATAAATTCTTGTACTGTTACTGCCGAAAGCGACCGCAAAACAAGACAGCTTGTTCGCCGTATGCGCCGTGAAAATCCAAATGCTATTATAACGCTTACGGGATGTATGGTACAAGCCTTTCCCGAAAAAGCAAAAGCGCTTCTTGAAGCCGATATAGTAATTGGTAACCGAGATATTTCAAAAATTGTTGATGCAATAAATAATTATCAAAACACACGTGTGTTTGAAATTAACGAGCATCAAAACGATGACCCTTATAACACAATAGGTCTTAGCAATTTTAATGAGCGTACACGCGCTTTTATGAAAATACAGGATGGCTGTGACCGTTTTTGCACCTACTGTATTATTCCGTTCGCACGCGGCAGAGTACGTTCACGCGCTGTAAGCGATATTAAAAACGAAGCGCAACGCCTTGCCGATAACGGTTATTGCGAAATTGTTTTGGTTGGTATAAATCTTACTTCCTATGGCAAGGATGAAGATTTTAATTTATGCGATGCAGTTGATGCCGTTTGCGAAGTAGATGGTATTAAGCGTGTAAGACTCGGCTCACTGGAGCCCGACCACATAACAAACGAAATGCTAAAAAGATTTAAAGCCCAACCAAAATTTTGCCCACAGTTTCACCTGTCACTTCAATCGGGTTGTGACGATACCTTAAAACGTATGAACCGACACTATGATAGCGCTTTTTACGAGGATTTAGTTAAAAGAATTCGCAGCACTTTTACTGATGCTGCTATAACCACCGATATTATGGTAGGTTTTGCCGGTGAAAGTGATGAAGAATTTAACCAAAGCCTTGCTTTTGCTAAAAAAATCGGATTTTCAAGAGCGCATATTTTTGCATATTCTCGTCGAAGTGGTACAGTAGCTGCGGGTCTTAAAAATCAAGTTAGCAACTCTGAAAAACAAAATCGCGCGCACCTTATGGCGCAAATTACCAAAAAAACCGAAAACGAATTTTTAAATTCACAAATCGGAAACACCTACCCCGTTTTGTTTGAAAGCCAAGAAAAAAGCGCTGCTGAGGGTTATACACCAAACTATACCAGAGTTATTGTTAATACTGAAAAAGTTCTCACGGGGCAAATTTTGAATGTTTTAATCAAAACTGTAAAAGATGATTATTGCATAGGTGAAATTATATAAATTTAGCGGGGTTACGCGCCCCGCTGATTTTATTTTTTTATTTAAAAAAACTTGACAAATGATGTTGTTTGATATATTATATCTTAGACGCCGCTGTGGTGGAATAGGCAGACACAAGGGACTTAAAATCCCTCGGTAGCGATACCGTACCGGTTCAAGTCCGGTCAGCGGCACCAAAAAGAAAAGTCACACGATAGTGTGGCTTTTTCTTTTTGTACTTTTCACTTTTCTCTGTTCTCTCTTCACTCTTCTCTAAAACTGTGTGACTTTTCCGGATAAAAGATAAGAGAGAAGAG
The DNA here is from genome assembly GCA_017516965.1 of Clostridia bacterium. Taxonomy (GTDB): domain Bacteria; phylum Bacillota; class Clostridia; order Oscillospirales; family Acutalibacteraceae; genus UBA737. The sequence goes on along the minus strand of JAFXAP010000011.1, from coordinate 128,771 downwards.
ATAAGAGAAACGGTGTGGCTTTGCCACGAATTATAAATACAATGCTTCGCATTGATTTCCCGCCGCTTTTATGATATAATACCCAAAAAATAGATAAGCGTAAGTTCTTTTCATTAATACAGAAAGGAAATTTTAATTATGTATAGATATGACTTACACATTCATACGTCTGAATGTGATAAATATGCGTGGGTCGGCGGTGCAGAAATTGTAAGACGCTATAAAGCTGCAGGTTATGACGGACTTGTTATTACTGACCATTATGAAAGCAAGATATTTGATTGGTTCAAGAACGAAATCGGCACAAATAACAAGGAAAATGTTATTAAGCGATATCTGCGTGGGTATTATTCTGCACGAAATGAGGCTGAAAAAATTGGTTTTACAGTTCTTTGTGGTGCAGAGGTGCGTTTTGACAATAGCATTAATGATTATCTTGTCTACGGCCTTGAAGAGCAGGATTTTTATCAATTACCTCTTTTGAATAAACTGCAAAATATTGAAGAACTATCAACGTTACTACCAAAAAATGCACTAATTGTGCAGGCTCATCCTTTTCGAAATAATATGACTGTATGTTCTCCAAATAATCTTTTTGGAATAGAAGGCTATAACGGCTGTACAGAAAAAATCCGAAACGAAATGGCAAAAATGTTTGCAAACCATTACAATAAAGCTATTACTTCCGGTTCAGATTTTCACGAGATTTCAAAACTTGCCAAGGGCGGTATTATAACAAACGAAAAAATAAATTCGCAGATTGATTTGGTTAATGTTCTAAAAAGCGGTGATTATAAAATAATCGAAAATTATTAGTTTGAGATTTATTATAATTAATATCAAAATATAGTTTCTAAAAAACCGAGTAGTGATTATACTACTCGGTTTTTTTAATATTTTTCTATAAAACTATGCTTGTCTCCTTCGTCCTTATCTCGCCAACCGGGAATTGTCGCCATATTGACATTATGTAAACTACGGAATATGTTGTCGTCAGCATCAGGATTTTTAATACGTAACTGTTTTACAAGCTCTTTCATTTCTTGTCGTTTTGAAAGCATTTCATCATCGGCGCTATCGGCAGTAAACTTACACGCGCATCGCAAAAAGTGTAAGTCGTTGTAATTTGCCCACGATATTATATCACGCTCTTTTACTTTGTAAAGCGGTCGTATTAACTCCATACCCTCAAAATTAGTGCTGTGAAGCTTAGGTAGCATTGTTTTTATTTCAGATGAGTAAATCATACTCATAAGCAACGTCTCGATAGCGTCGTCTAAATGATGACCAAGCGCTATTTTGTTGCAACCTAACGACTTTGCCTTTGCATATAGCGCACCGCGACGCATACGTGCGCACAAGTAACACGGCGAACCGCCCGCAGTATATGCCACGTCAAAAATATCGCTTACAAAAATCTCAGCATCAATACCAAGCGTTTTTAAATTTTGTTCTATAAGTTGGCGGTTAGGTTTCGCGTACCCAGGGTCCATAACTATAAACTTTAGTTCAAATTGCACATCACTATGACGTTTTAAAAGCTCCATACATTTAGCAAGTATCATAGAGTCTTTACCGCCCGAAATACAAACGGCTATACAGTCATTTTCTTTTATTAGTTCATACTCCTGCACAGCACCAACAAAAGCGTTCCATATCTGTTTGCGGTATTTTTTTATAATACTGCGTTCAATTTCCTGATGTTTTTCTAAAATTCTTGCCAAAATATCACCTAAAAAATAAAGTCGTTACCCATATTATACAGGTAACGACCTTTAATTTCAATATAATAATTAATTTGCAGCCTTTTTACTTGTGATAAGTTTTATTACAAACAATGTTGCAACGATAAGAACAATTGCTATTGGCAAAACAATAAGCCAATTGTTTACAAAACCTGCAATTATATAAGCTACAAATGAAATTGCAGCAACGGTGATTGCATATGGTAACTGTGTAGATACGTGGTTAATGTGGTTACACTGTGCACCTGCCGATGCCATAATTGTAGTATCAGAAATTGGTGAGCAGTGATCTCCGCAAACCGCACCTGCAAGACAAGCTGACATACCAATAATACCAATCTCACTACCTACAGGGAAAATAGATATTACAATTGGAATAAGAATACCAAAAGTACCCCAAGAAGTACCGGTAGCAAAAGCAATAAGACAAGCAACAATGAATATAATTGCCGGCAAGAAGCTTTGTAATGAACCTGCATTGCTCAAAAGATTTTGAACAAATGTGTCAGAATCAAGCATACTTGTTGTATTTTTTAAGGTTGTAGCCATTGTAAGAATAAGAATTGCAGGCACCATAGCGATGAAGCCTTTAGGAATACAAGCCATTGCCTCTTTAACGGTCATAAGGCGACGTGCTACAAAATAAATAATAATACCAACGAGTGCTACAAGACCGCCCCAAGGCAAACCAACAGTTGCATCAGTGTTAGAAAACGCGTCAACAAATCCAAGTGAAGAATCATATTGAGCAAAGTCAAATACCCATTCTTCACCCATACATCTACCAACATAGAAAAGTGAGAAAACGCAAACGCCGATAAGGAAAACGATTGGAAGAATAAGGTCGATAACCTTACCTTTGTTTGTGGCTGGAATTTCTTCTCCCTGTGCTATATCATCACTACCGCTAGTAAAGAGATCACCATTTTCGGCATTAATTTCATGAAGTTTCATTGAACCGTAGTCAAAATTCATAATACCAATCGCAATAATAAATACAAATGTAAGCAATGAATAGAAGTTATAGGGAATTGCTTTACAGAACAAAGAAATTCCCTGTCCGTCGGGTGCATAAGATGAGACAGCCGCTGCCCATGAAGAAATTGGAGCTATCATACAAACAGGTGCAGCAGTAGCATCAATAATATATGCAAGTTTAGAACGTGAAATTTTAGCCTTATCGGTTACAGGGCGCATAACTGCGCCAACGGTAAGACAGTTGAAGTAGTCATCGATAAAGATGAGAACGCCAAACAAGAATGTTACTATCATAGCGCCAAACTTGCCCTTAACGTGTTTTGCTGCCCAACGTCCAAACGCCTGTGAGCCACCGGCTTTGTTAAGAAGTGCAACAACAATGCCAAGTATTACTAAAAATATGAAGATACCTGCACTGCCTGATACTGCTGAAATAAAGCCATCGTTAACAACGGCGCCAACAGTATGTATAGGATTAAAGTTTGTAGCAAGTAGGCCGCCTGTAACAATACCAATAAAGAGTGAAGAATACACCTCTTTGGTAAGAAGGGCAAGTCCGATTGCCACTACCGGTGGGAAAAGTGACCATAATGTTCCAACGGGGCTTGTAATGTTACCTGTAAACGCGCAAAGCACACCAAAGCCTACAATGAAAGCAATTATTAGCACTTTAGGGATAATTTTTTTTGCTGTCATAAAAGTTTCCTCCAAAAAATAATTTATAAAATAAAAAACACGGTAACGCAGAGTTACCGTGAAAATTACAACACAGATAGCACTCCACAAAAAATTTGTGACAGTACGTTGCATATTTTGCAACATACCAACCATAAACCTACGGATATAAGTTTACAATTTCGGCAATATCCCCTCTTGTGCTGCGGTTTATCCGAACCAAAAAGCAACACAATAATGTCAATTGCGCCTCTATCGATTATTCAATTGTCTAATATATTAACATAAAATTTACATTTTGTCAACAAATATTATTCTAAACAGGCTTTACAAGGTGAGTAACCAAGTTTTTCGAGTTCTTTACGAGTTTGATTGCTTTCCTTTTTGTTTTGCGGTTTCATATCTTTTACAGAAGAACAGGTTGGCAGATGAAACTTTTTACTGTTTTTATTTATAATGTATGTTATATCTTTTTGTTCACTTTGTGTATCAACTGAAGCGCTATTTTTCAGTTTGCTCTTCCCTGTTTTATAATCAATTTCGATATCGGGTTGAGCGTTATAGGCAAAAATATTAAAGCAAATTTCTTTGCCGTTATCTTCTACCGAATAACCTTCCATTTGAACGCCTGTCGCTAAAAGATTATCGCCCTCAAAAATTGGGGTAACGCGATAAAGAACATGGTTTTCAGTTTCTTTTACATATTCAGCAATCAAATTTTCAAACGGCAACATACCTTCAACATTTAAATATCTCGTGCCTGTTATCAGGTTTTGTCGGTTGGCATTTTCGCCTGTGAGCTGAAAACCAATCAAATGACAACGATTGTAAAGATATTTGCCGTCAACACTGTCATATTTTACAGTGTGCCAACCTGTTGGTTTAATCATACCGATTTCACCGCGATCACCCGTGGGCATTAGTTCGGTGCCGACGCAAACAAACGCGATCCCACAACGTCCAAGAGTGTCAAGTGGCGCATAATTTTCATAAGCGTGTGTAACCAAGTCTGTATCTTTAAAGTCGGGTATATTGTTATTAATTATTACATACGGTTCATCACTAAACTCAGGAACATCGCTAAGCGTGTCAACCTTAGTATCGGTAGTGCCGATAAACAGCGCGTTTTGACCACCAACATCGTTGGTAAACCAAACACCGCACCCCGAAAGAAAAACGACAAGCGTTAAAATTAAAGATATAATTTTAAGAAAATTTTTCAATTATTTAACAAACCCTTCAAGTATTTTTCTTTCTAAAATCTGACCTTCGAGTCGAAGCTCACCTTTTACATTATAAACAAAGTTACTTTCACTATTGATACTACCCTGATAATTATATTCTTTTAAAACAGTTTTAAAATCCTCCCAATCAAATCTACCTTCGCCAACCAGTAAATGCAGGTCCTGACCGGGTATCGAATCGTGGATATGTAGGGTTTTTACACGATCACCTACCGCGGCAAAAAAATCGGTTGCTGTGCTACTTTGACACGCAAGATGCCCCGTATCAAGACAAACCATTAAATTGGGGTCGCCCACATCTGAAAGCATACGCGCCATATCTTCACCTGTGCGAATTACACCGGCTGTACCGGGCATATTTTCAAGGCAAATGGTGGTGTTTGTAGCGCATTTACAAATGCGACGAATTGTGTCAATATTAAATTGCCATAATTTTTCAGGGTTTTCAGCTTCGTTGTTAAAAGCAAAAACAAATGGATGAATTACTGTATACGGTATATCTAGTTTACTAACCGTTTTTACGCAGTTTTCTATAGCCACAATTCTTTGCTCTACCTCTTTGGGAGTGCTACACCACAAAGAGATTGAGTGTGGCGCGTGACATTGACCAATAGCCAAACCTGCATTTTTAATATTGTCAACTGCATTTTTTACAAATTGAAACTGCTCGTCCTCACTTTGTAAAAAGATTTCAGGTTTGTGTGATGTATCGTTTATATCAACGGCTGTGTAACCGGCGTCAAATAACATCTTGCAATACTCTTTATCGGCGCCAAAACATGTTCTGCTTATTAACATAGTGTTTACCCTCTTATTTTGCTAATTTGTTAAATTCCTCTAACCATAAATTTTTAATCAACTCGTGACCTGATGAGGTTGGGTGCACGCCGTCAAGTGTCCAATAATCAGGCTGAGCCTTTTTGCAAGCCTCATCAAAGACAGGTTGCAATTCAATAAGCGGTAAATTATGTTTTTTAGCAAGACGTTTTACAGCATCGGCTTTGTCGGCAACGTCGGTTACAAAACGCTCTAATCTATTGGGTGTTTCATCGGTATTGCATGTAGCACTACCCTCTAACACAAAAGGCGCTATCAAGATAAGTTTTATATCAGGACAAGAGTCGTAAATTTCCTCAATCATCATATCATATATTTTTTCAAATTTTGCGGTGTCAACCCCGTTTTGTTTAGAGATTTCGTGCCAGGTGTCATTAACGCCAACAAAAATGCTTGCAATTTGGGGCTTTAGATTTAAAAAATCAGACTTGATTCTTGCATATAAATCAACAACCCTGTTACCGCTGATACCACGGTTTATAAATTCATACTGATTTGGGTATTGCGCCCCTAAGGTTGCGCTTACATAGTTTGCATAACCTGAACCAATATTTAAAAAATGGTCACTATTTCTGCCACAATCGGTAATTGAATCTCCAAAAAACAATATTCTTTTTGACATATTTTCACCCTTTAAATATTAAAAAATTTTGATTTAAATTTATAAATTTTGTCTTCACTTTCTTTAACTAACGCGATGTTTTTGTTTTTTAAAGCGTTTGCGTGTTCAAGACACAAATTTGAATAGGAAAAGTAATATTCACGCATTAAAAATCTTGCATATTTTGCGTAACGGAATTTACCGACCACACGATATTTGCTATCATCGGTTCGTTCAACAGCAACGCTTTGTTCACACTTTATTGCTTTGGTTATATCATTAAAATCTTTTGCAAAAACAAGTGTAAACTGCTTGTTAAAAAGGTCGGTTGAATGCTTGTTAACGGTAGTATGCGCATCAGAAGAACCAACAACTGGAATTTTATACCCTTGAGATAACATATCTGAGCGCAACATTTCTTGCAAATTGTTACCGTTTCCTGTGCCGTCACAACCGGCAAGCACCTCAAGCGCATCAAAGTCACCATTTTGCCAATGGTAAATAAACTCTTCGGTTTGCATATGATATTCGCCGTATGCCTCCCAAAAAGGATGCGCCATAATAGCAAGTCCATTTCCCTTTTTTATATGTTCGGCTACAAAAATGCGATATGCAACACAACGTGGGTCGGAAATACCGGTGAAATCACGTGTTGACAGTATTTTTTTAATCTCTGTTTCGACATAATTATCATCGGTTTCTATTATATCATTAACACTGCTTTCGCCACCCATATTAATGATATGAAAATACCCCATATCTTTGTTGTGTACTTCCTCACCGCTAAAAACAAAGAAATCATTTGTTAATTCTTTTATTTGCTCTTGCGCTTCTAAGGACGGCTCAAATTTGTGATGGTCGGTAATAGTAATAAAATCATATCCCGCCGCACGATAATTACAAGCAACTTCAAATGGCGTACCCTCACCGTCGGAGCGACAGGTGTGCAAATGGGTATCACCCTTAAATATATTTAACCTTGCAAGGTCATCATTAAGTGAATAAATATACGTACAACACACAAATTTATCGTCATATTTAATTTTAACGCTGTATTGTTGTTCAGCGGAAAATTCATACTCAACAGCAAAAATATCGCTTTCTATATGTTTTAACCGCACATAACTGTACCTTTCCTCTTCGTCAATACGATATTTTTCACTGTGCAAAACCGAATACTTTTCCATTGGTTGAATTTTGATTTTAAGCAAAGAACAATCTATTGTCTCATCATGTTCAAAACTAACATATAAAGTTTGCTTACTGTTTGATTTAAAAACCTTTGGATATAATTCTTTTACATAAATATTCATAATAAACCCTCACGAGGTAAAAATTAACAATTATCAGTTTTTTGAACAAGCATCTTTTAACAAATGATAATAAAGAAGATAATTATCAATTTTAAAAACTCCGCTCATTAAAAATTGATTGTCAATTGGCGGCTTTGTAGCAGTAAAAGAATATACTTTTTGCAAACGAAAATAAACAGTAAATTCCTTACCAGTGCTATTTTTATAAGCCTTTTTAAGTTTTGACCTACCGTTATCTGTAAGAGTAAGACTAATATCTACACCTGATTTTGTATCTCCAACAATAAAATAGTCAACAAATGTGACATCTTTGGCGGTAATTATTGCATTTCCGTTTGCATCTACTATCTTAAACGGACTTGACGGCTCAATTTTTGCAGGCGTTGCTTTAGATTTGTCCTGAGCAAACATCCATTCAAACATAGTGCTGTCGGCATAGGCAGTATTCCACGCATCGTGTCCTACACCCTCAAGCGGAAAAAGTTCAACCTTTGTACCACCGGCAGCGATAATTGCGTCATACATACTTTGTGAGTTTGAAAAAGATACAGTAGGGTCGGCAGTACCGTGATATATTCTGATTGGTATATCTACAAGCGTCGCGGCATTCATTTCATTACCAAATCCACAAACAGGGACACCTGCTGCAAAAACATGACTATAATTTTGCAGTAATTCCCAAGTGGCATATCCACCCATAGAAAGACCGGTTAAATAAATTCGATTTTCATCACAAGAATACTCATTTTGTATTTTTTCTAACAAATGCATCGCGCTGCTTAACGTGCCTTTTCTATCGCCGTAATCACGATCTAAACGCCACCATTCAGGTGTTTGTGGGCAAATTAAAATAGACTGCGCAACGTAATCAGCATTGTTTGTAAATATATTTTTTATGTTGTTTAATTGAGTTGTGTTATCGGTGCCAATTTCCCCTGCGCCATGTAAAAACAATATAACCGGATATTTTTTTTCGAGTGAATAATCATCAGGCAAAAACAAGCAATACTGTAGTGTGTTACCGTTTTGTGAATCATAAAAAGTCCTTTTTAAATGCTGAGTACCGGCGGTATTCATATTTAAATTGTAAACCTTTGTTACTTTTTCAGGACGTTCAACTTTATTTGTAGTATTTGAGGAAGTGTTATCATCGTTTGATGTTGTGGAGTTGATTGATGAATTTTCTTCCACCTGAGAATCATTGTAATCTATGGATGAATTAATTTGAGAAGATTCAGTAGATGGTTTATTGCTACTATTACTTAAATTAGAATTATCTTTATTTTGATTATCAATGATATCACTATTTATATTTGAATTATTTAAATTATCGTTATTTATATTGTTAGTGGTGTTTTCAGTGCCATTTGAAGCATCGCTGTTTGAATTTGTAACACTTGTAATTATGCTATTAATATCAACATTGTTTGTATAAGAACTGTTAACATCAACATCTTCAAAATTTGATGAATTGCCCGAAACAACAGAAGAAAACTTATGACATCCGCTAAGACAAAATATAGATATTACTAAAAATGCAACAATAATTTTTTTCATTTTAATCCCCCGCTATTTATGTATAAGACAACGTGTGATATATGATTAGTCTATATTTGATAATAAGTATATCATATATTTTTTAATAAAACAATATAAAAAGAAATTACAAAAATAACACTTGACTTTAACGAATAGTTATAATATAATAATGTGGTCGCAAAAATGCTGCTATGGCTCAGGTGGTAGAGCACGTCCTTGGTAAGGACGAGGTCACCAGTTCGAATCTGGTTAGCAGCTCCAAAAATCCCGTTCACGTAAGTGGGCGGGATTTTTACTTATTACATTTTCACTCTTCACTTTTCACTTAAAATATTAGAACGTGATTTTGGAAAGTAATAGTGAATAATGAATAAGTATTGCTCCTGCACCGCTTTTATGTTATAATACACCCAAGGCGGTGATGATATGAAAAATAAAGTTTTAGTTACTATTTTATATATTATACAAGCAGTTCCTATCCCATTTTCTTTAATTTCAATACTTGGTTCTATAATTTCATTAGCTAACATAGGTACTGCAGAACCAACTTCTAAAATTATCATTTCATTTCTTGCAATGTTTTTATCAGCCACATACACAATAACATATTTTGTTTCTTTGGTTTTTACAAAGACAAAAAATAAAATCGGATTTTATAGTTTTTTACCTTTTATTCATTTGTTTATTGCAATTGTTCTTGTGATTATATGGAGTTATTCATAATTTATATATAATAACCTATACTGACCACCTTTGTTTCAGGGCGGTTTGAATTTTTTAATGCAAAAAGCACTTGGCAAACACCAAGTGCTTTTAATTTTACCTTTCTTTTCCTTTTGGACGGGTCATAAGTTCTTTTACGGCTAAGTCAGGGCTATAACCCTCATATAAAACTTTATAACAAGAGTTAATTATCGGCAGTTCAACACCGTATTTTTTACCGAGTTCATATGCCATAACGGTTGCGTAATAACCTTCAACAGTGCCAACCTCAGCTAAAGCCTTATCTACAGGTACACCGCTACCAACCTTGTTGCCAAAGCGATTATTACGGCTGTGCTGTGAGGTACAGGTTACTACCAAGTCACCAATACCTGTCAGTCCCATAAAGGTACGTTCGTCAGCGCCCATACATACACCAAGGTTTGCCATCTCGCTAAGTCCTCGAGTAATAAGCGCCGCTTTGGTGTTGTCACCAAGACCTAATCCATCAGAGATACCTGCGCAAACGGCAATAATATTTTTAAGCGCACCGCCAAGTTCTACACCGACTAAATCGTTAGCGGTATATATTCTCAAAGATTCACTTGACAATACATCTTGGACAATTGAAGCCGCAGTAAAACTTTTTGAAGCAGCGGCAAGTGATGTTGGTATTACGCGTGCCACCTCTTCAGCGTGTGAAGGACCTGATAATACACAAATTTTATCATCAGGCAGTTCTTCTCGAATTACCTCTGAAAGTCTTTTTAAAGTATCTTTTTCAAAGCCTTTTGCAACGTTAACGACAATGCCGTGATTTTGAACCGTGCTTAATCTATTTGCAACAGAACGTACCGCAATAGACGGACAAGCAATGATTGAAATTAGTGAATCAGTAGCACAATTAATATCGGTTGTGATTAAAATTTGTTTTGGTATGTTGATACCTGGTAATAGTTTTGTATTTTCACGATTGTTAATAAGATCGTTTACTTCCTGCTCAAACGGAGACCAAAGCGCTACCTCGTGCCCACAGTTAAATGCCGAAATGGCAAGTGCGGTTCCCCAACCGCCCGAGCCTAAAACAGTAACCTTTGCCATTACTTTTTACCTCCGATAGTGAGTTTCTTTTCGGTACCATTGATAAGTCGTTTAATATTCTCACTATGTTTTACTATAACTAACACGCCCATAACAGTTGCTAAAACCGCCTGAGGCCAAAAGTTTGCAGGAGCATTTATAAAACTAAATATCATCGTGCAAACAACAACGGTAACTGCCGCCGCAATAGAGCTTACCGATACAATTTTTGTTATCAAAACACCCAAAGCAAAAATTGCAAGACCAATAAGTATTGCAGGCCAACAGCAAACTGCAAATATACCAACACTTGTGGCTATACCTTTACCGCCCTTAAACTGAAAGAAAATTGGAAAAACGTGGCCGAGCATACAGGCAAGACCGCAAATAAACGCGCCGTAAATTGCCCAACATTCTCCGTTTTCAAAAACATTGGCAAATACCAATTTACCAATAAAGCATGCGAGAAATCCTTTAAATACATCACCTAAAAAGGTTATTGCGCCAAGTCCAAATCCACCTGTACGCATTATATTAGTTGTTCCTGCATTGCCACTTCCAAGCTCGCGAACGTCTTTTTTCATAAATATTTTTGAAAAAATAATCGCAAAACTGATGCTACCCAATAAATAGGCCAAAATTACAGATAAAACAGCATAAATCATTTCGCGTTTTTATCTCCTCTCTCACGAATAACAAATCTCACAGGAGTACCCTCAAGACCAAAGGTTGAACGAATTTGATTTTCAAGATAACGCTGATATGAAAAATGAAAAAGTTCAGCATTGTTACAAAAACATACAAATGTAGGCGGACAGGTAGATGCCTGAGTCATATAGTATATCTTTAAACGCTTACCTTTATCAGAGGGCGGTTGCACACGAGCAGTAGCATCCGCAAGAATATCATTGAGCTTACCTGTGGAAATTCGCATTGTATTTTGAGTGCGAACATAATTTATAAGCTCAAAAAGTCGATCGAGTCTTTGACCTGTTTTTGCTGAAATGAAAATTATAGGCGCATAAGGCATAAATGCAAAATCAACCATAAGTTTTTTACGGTAATTGTCCATTGTCTGACCGTCTTTTTCTACAATATCCCATTTATTTACTGCAATAATACAAGCCTTACCCTCTTCGAGCGCAAGACCTGCTACCTTAGAGTCCTGCTCGGTAAAACCATCGGTGCCGTCAATCATAATAACACAAACGTCAGAGCGTTCAATTGCCATTTTTGCGCGTATAACGCTGTATTTTTCAATTTTATCTTCAACTCGGCTATTACGGCGAAGACCTGCGGTATCAATAAAATTAAATTTACCAAATTTATTAACAACCAGTGAGTCGATAGCATCACGTGTTGTACCCGCAATATTTGATACAATAGCACGTTCTTCACCTGTAATTTTATTTACAAGAGAAGATTTACCTGCATTTGGTTTGCCAATAACCGCAACGTTTATGATATCTTCCTCTTCTTCAAAATCGTCTTCCGGCAAGAAATCATACGCCGCATCAAGCAAATCGCCTGTTCCGTGACCGTGTACCGAAGATACAGGTATCGGGTCACCAAGACCAAGGTTATAAAACTCGTAAAATTCGGGTGGTACATCGCCGATTTTATCGCACTTATTTACACAAAGCACAATGTGTTTTCCGCTTTTTAAAAGCATAGAAGCGATTTCACTATCGGTTGCAGTAACACCTGTCTGCATATCACAAACCATAATTATTACATTAGCGGTATCAATGGCAAGTTGAGCCTGTGAGCGCATACCCGACAAAATAATATCGTTTGTCTTGGGTTCAATACCGCCTGTATCAACAAGCATAACCTTCTTACCGCGCCATTCGGTATCGCCGTAGATACGGTCACGTGTAACACCCGGAGTGTCATCAACAATTGACAGTCTTTTACCGATAAGCTTATTAAATAAGGTCGATTTACCAACATTTGGTCTGCCAACTACGGCAATAATCGGTTTAGCCATATTATACCTCCTAACCGTTTGTTATAGCGTTTACCAACGCATAACCATCGTTATCTATTGGAATAATTTTAATTTTAAGTTTTTGAGATAGTTCTTCAACCGTTATACTGTCAAGAAACATATCGCCCTCGGCTCTTAGCATACTTGACGGTATAAATAAAGCTTCACCCAAATCTTTATCTTTTAACTGATTATATATATCAGTAGCAGTAACAAGACCTGCAACGGTTATTTTTTCACCAAAAAAATCATTTTTAATAGCAAAGACATCGCATTTTAGCCCACTGCATTTTTGCTCACATAAATTAGCAATATTTTTTAACAGCGGGTACGCCGCAACACCTGTTGCAATTGATATGTGACGGTCGGTAAAATTTTGTTCAATATCAGTAATAGCATCAATAGCCTCTGATTTTAAAATTGACCAAAGACCTACACCGTTTTCAAGCTGTAAAAAATCACCATAAAACTCAGCCTCTGGAATTTCTTTGCCCGACAAGAGATAAAATTCATCAGAGCCATAAATACGCCTGTCGCCATATTTTTGCACAGATTTTAAAGCATACTCATCAATAATCTCAAGCACTTGCGTAGCCGTATCTTTATTAAAAGGTTCAAGCTTAGAAAGCCCATCACGATACTTGGTAAGACCAACAGGTACTGCTGCAATACATTCCATATTTTCGAGTTCCAAAAGGTCGTTTAAACTGCGACGAAGCTCGTCACCATCATTGAGCCCCGGACACAATACCAATTGACTGTTCATTTTAATACCGGCATCGTTAAAACGGCGCATAACTTCTAAAACCTTACCCGCGTTTTTATTGGTCATCATTTTTACGCGCAGTTCAGGATTTGTGGTATGAACCGAAATGTTAATTGGGCTTATGTGCATATTAATAATACGTTCAATTTCGTGCTCGGTAATATTGGTAAGGGTTATATAGTTACCAAATAAAAAAGAAAGACGTGAGTCATCATCTTTAAAATAAAGGCTGTCGCGAAGTCCTTTGGGTAACTGGTCTATAAAGCAAAAAACACATTTATTTTTGCAAGAACGCTTTTCGTCCATTAAATAGGTATCAAACTGTAGACCTATTTCGTCAAACTCACCTTTTTTTATTTTAACTTTTTTTATCTTATTTTTTGAATTTATAATTTCGGCTATAATCTTTTCATTGTTTTGATAAAAACGGTAGTCAAGCACGTCCATTATTATGTTGTCGTTTAAAGAAACAAGTGTGTCACCCGCTTTAATTCCCGCCTTTGCAGCAGGACTTTTCTTTTCAACATCTTTAATTATAACAGACATAACTTACACCACCTTTGCTAATCAAATATTATACGATATTTTTAAATAAAAAACAAGAGGAGGATTTTGCTCCTCCTCTTTAAAATTAATTATTCTGCGATTTCTACAACCTGACGGCCGTTATATTTGCCACAAGCAGGGCAAATTCTGTGGGGACGCTTGTACTCACCACAATCAGAACATCTTACCAATGTAGGAGCGGTAAGCTTCCATAAGTTGTTTCTTCTCTTGTCTCTTCTTGCTTTAGAAGTTTTTCTCTTCGGTACTGCCATTTTCAGCACCTCCTTAACATAAATGTTGAATAATTTAATTATCAAGTAATTCCATAAGCTTGGCAAGTCTTGGGTCAACCTCACGGGTTTCGCAATTACACTCGCCTTCGTTTAGGTTTTTGCCGCATTTAAAACAAATACCTTTACAGGAATCTTTGCACAAATGTTTGCTCGGCAAATCTAAAATGACTTCAGAATACACAAACTCGTCCACATCTAATTTCATATCCGGAATGGTGATAATTGTGTCACTTTCCTGTCTCTCTATAGCAGTGGCAAGCAATTTATCAACAATAACGGTATGGTTGTGTTCGGTGTCAACACCGCAACGGTCACACGGAGACGCAAAGGCATATTCTATATTTAAGTTCAAAGACACAACGCTTGCTCTGTTAAAAACTGAACCCGAAATTTTAATGGGCTTTTTGAGCGGATAGTTACCCATAAAATCCACATCACTCATATCAAGTGAATGTTCAATATCTAACGACGAATTCTCGTTAGCAAAGATGCGTTTTAAATCAAGAATCATACTGCACCTCACAAAATGACCTTAAGTCACGAAGTATATTATATATATACCTCCTACTTTTGTCAAGAACCAATTTCCATATTTTTATAAAATTTTTAACATATTTATTTATATAATTTGTAGAAAAACACATTGACATTTGCTTTTAAAAAAGATATAATTGTAAAAATATAAAATATTGTTTATTTTAAAGAAAGGTGTTGTACAAAAATGGCTTATTTTTTCAACGAAGTATCACACACTTTTAATGAGTACCTTTTGGTTCCCGGTTATTCCTCTGCTGAGTGTGTGCCTGCTAATGTATCACTTAAAACTCCCCTTGTTAAATTCAAAAAGGGCGAAGAACCCAGCATCAGTATGAATATACCTATGGTATCTGCTATAATGCAATCCGTTTCAGGTGAAAAATTGGCTGTAGCGCTTGCACGCGAAGGCGGTGTTTCATTTATATATGGTTCACAAACCGTTGAAGATGAAGCTGCGATGGTTGCTCGCGCAAAAGCATATAAAGCAGGTTTTGTTGTAAGTATGTCAAATGTAACACCTGACAGCACATTACAAGATATTTTAAATCTAAAAGAGGAGAACGGTTTTTCTACCGTTGCAGTAACCTCTGATGGCAGTGCAAACGGCAAACTTTTAGGTATTGTTACCAGTCGTGACTATCGCGTAAGCCGTATGGACAAGTCAACACCTGTTGCAGAATTTATGACACCATATGAAAAACTTGTTGTTGGCGATCAAAACACAACACTTAAGCAAGCAAATGATATCATTTGGGACAACAAACTTAATTCACTCCCTATTGTTGATTCAAACGGTAATCTTATGTATTTTGTATTCAGAAAAGACTACGAGGCTCATAAAGAAAATCCAAACGAATTGCTTGACAGCAAAAAGCGTTATGTTGTAGGCGCAGGTATTAATACACGAGACTATGCACAGCGCGTTCCTGCTCTTATTGAAGCCGGCGCCGATGTTCTTTGTATTGACTCTTCTGAAGGTTTTAGCGAATGGCAAAAGTTAACTATTGCTTGGATTCGCGAACACTATGGTGACAGTGTTAAGGTTGGCGCAGGTAACGTTGTTGATGCTGAAGGCTTCCGTTTCCTTGCTGACTGTGGCGCTGACTTTATTAAAGTTGGTATTGGCGGCGGTTCAATTTGTATTACTCGTGAAACCAAAGGTATTGGTCGCGGTCAGGCAACTGCTCTTATTGAGGTTTGTAAAGCTCGTGACGAATATTATGAAGAAACCGGTATTTATGTTCCCGTTTGTTCTGATGGTGGTATTGTTCACGATCACCACATCACACTTTCACTTGCAATGGGCGCTGACTTTGTAATGCTTGGTCGTTATTTTGCTCGTTTTGATGAGAGCCCTTCAAACAAGGTTCGTCTTAACGGTAGTTACTATAAAGAATATTGGGGCGAAGGTTCTGCGCGCGCTCGTAACTGGCAGCGTTATGACCTTGGTGGCGACAAGAAGTTGTCCTTTGAAGAAGGCGTTGACTCTTATGTTCCATACGCAGGCGCTCTAAAAGACAACGTCGCTTTATCACTTAGCAAGGTAAAATCAACAATGTGCAACTGTGGCGCGCTTTCAATTCCTGAGTTCCGCGATAAAGCTAAACTCACCCTTGTATCTGCAACAAGTATTGTAGAAGGCGGCGCACACGACGTTATTCAAAAAGAAACATCTCTTGGTACAATTAAATAATATTTAACTAAAAACCCCGACCAATACGGTCGGGGTTTTATGTATTTATACACCTTGCTTTTTTATTCCAAAAATCATTCTTAAAAAACCGCTTAAAATTTTTGGGCTCTTAATCAAGACAACTTTCATAAAATACCTCCGTTAATGTTTGCAACATGATATTCCAAGAATAATTACCCATATTGCAAGTATGCCAATTAAAAACTTAGGAGGACAAAAACAACTGATAAGCAATCCTAAAGCAAAAACAATCCCTATTAAGCCTTTGTTTGTATTGCTGTGTCTTCTTCGCATTTTCATTCCCCCTGATATTACATAATAATCAAAAAAGAATAATTTGTTACAAAAAAACGGTCTGTTTTGAATAAAACAGACCGTTTTTTAAAATTTTATAAATCATTTTGTTTTGCAAAGCGCTTTAACTTCGTCAAAAGTATTTGTAATTTCATCTTCAGGTTTTTTGGTAAGTAAACTTACAACAAAAATTACAGCAATACCAATAACAAATGCCGGTAATAATTCGTAGATATCAAATATCGTTCCATCGATAAATGCACCCGTTAATTTATCACCAAATGTAAAGCCGTCTCTGAGCCATTTGTAAATAAATACAACAAGGCCACCTGAAATCATACCTGCAATTGCTCCCTGTTTTGTAGTGCGTTTCCAGAACAACGCGCAAAGCATTACAGGACCAAACGCGCCACCAAAACCTGCCCAGGCAAACGAAACAATTCTAAATACCGAACTGTTAGGATTCCAAGCCAAGAAAATAGCAACTACTGAAATCGCAACAACTGAAATTCTCGCAACCCACATTGAAACTTTATTAGACATTTTAATTCCAAAAGTTTCCTGCAAAAGATTTTGTGAAATGCTTGATGAAGCCGCAAGCAGTTGTGAATCGGCAGTAGACATTGTAGAAGCTAAAATACCCGCAAGTATTATACCGGCACCAAGCGCAGAAACGTAACCGTATTTGCTTAGGAATTTTGAAATATCAACAATTATTGTTTCAGCCGCTGATGCATCAGCATATTGCGGTAAAACACCCTTTTGCATAAGTGTATAACCAACAACACCAATAAGCACTGCAACACCCATCGAAATTACAACCCAAATAGATGCAACACGACGAGAAAGTTTTAATTTCTTTTCGTCTTCAATAGCCATAAATCGAAGTAAAATGTGTGGCATACCAAAGTAACCAAGACCCCATGCGAGTGTCGAAATTACAGGTAATGTACCATAGCTACCAGTTGTGCCGGTAGCAACGTTAAAGCCTTTAAACAGATCAAGATAACCGTCAAGCCCCTTAACATTGCTAAAGATATTGCTAAATCCACCTGCAATACCCTCACCAAAACCAACAACCACAATCAAAGCTACTGTCATTATTATGCTTTGAATAAAGTCAGTAGTAGATGCAGCAAAGAAACCGCCAAGTGTGCAATATACAATTATTACAATTGCGCTAAGTATCATAGCAAGATGATAGTCCATACCAAAAAGTGAACCAAATAATTTGCCACAAGCAGCGAAACCTGACGCTGTGTATGGAACAAAGAAAACAATGATAAATAAAGCAGCTATTGTGGTCATAACCTTTGCTTTATCGCCAAAACGTTGTGTGAAGAAATCCGGCAATGTAAATGCGCCAATACGATTACTATACACACGTAAACGTTTTGCAACAAACAACCAATTAAGATATGTACCAATAGCCAATCCAATTGCAGTCCAACTGGCTTCTGCCAAGCCACCCATCATTGCAACGGCAGGAAGACCCATAAGTAACCAACCACTCATATCAGATGCTTCTGCACTCATTGCAGTAACAAGTGGTCCTAATTTCCTTCCGCCTAAATAAAAATCATCGGATGTTTTATTTCTACCCGATACGGCAAAACCAATAGCAACCATCATTATCATATAAATAAAAATGGTGCAAAGTATTACCCAATCATAACCTGTCATAATATACACCTACCAAAAATTAATAAACAATATTATATCACACATAAAACAAAAAATCAACACTTTAAAGCGTAAAATTGTTGTAATATAAAATACAGTTACGCATTTATTTTATTCATTTATATAGCCTTTGTTTTTCATCCATCTTGCAATATATACTACAGGAGTATCTAATAAACTCGTAAATATATAAATCACATAACTTGAAATCATTATTGAAATAAAGGTTTTTAATTCGTAAATTCCAAAAAAAGCTACTGTGTTAAAAATAACTGTATTTACAATTTGTGAAACAAGTGTTGAACCGTTATTTCTAAGCCATAAAAAAGCCTTGCTATCCCCTGTTTTTTTTGTTGTTATGTCCCACCATTTATGATATAGCCAAACATCAAACCGTTGAGATATAATATAACCCAAGAAACTTGCCGCAAGCAATCGTGGTGTTGTACTGAAAATTGCTGAAATATGTTCACGCGCCCAGTCATTACCGCTTGGGCTGTAAAATAGCCAATATTGTGTAAAAATCAGCATAACTACCGATGTGAAAACGCCAATCCAAACAGCTTTTGTTGCATATTTTTTACCCTCGTTTTCGCTTAAAATGTCGGTTACCAAATAGGTTGAAGCAAACATAACATTACCAAGTGTTTGTTCCATACCAAAGCCATCGACCAACATTAAAACTTCAATATTTGCAAGAATTGTGGCAATAACCGTCATAACATACATACCAATTTTACCAAAAATTTTGTATGCTATAAGTACAGCACCGTAAATTAAAATTACGGAACCGATAAGTAATAATTCATTTCTCATATAAATTCCCTTTCATAAAGGGCAAAAAAGACGCACCTATACTACGGGTGCGTCTTAAATTTTTAGCCCATAGTTTTGTTTTTAGACAGGATGGTTTCGAACTGTCTTATTAAATTTATTATTTAACTACAATGTTTACAAGACGTTTAGGAACATAAAGTTCTTTAACAACTGTCTTGCCCTCTATTTCAGCCGATACAGAACTTTCAGCCTTTGCAAGTGCTATTGCGCCTGCAGCATCAATATCAGCTGCAACATTAATTCTAGCCCTAATTTTGCCGTTAACCTGAACAGCAATTTCAACGGCGGCATCAACACACTTAGCTTCATCATATTTAGGCCACTCGGTTGCATTGAGCATACCGTCAAAACCTGCTATTTCCCAAAGTTCCTCGGTCATATGAGGAGCAAAAGGATTAAGCAAGGTAATAAATGTTTTAAACTCGGCGCGGTTAATACTACCTGTAGAACTGATAGTGTTAAGCAATGACATAAGCGCTGCAATTGCTGTGTTCATTTTAAGAGTTTCAATATCGTCTGTAACCTTCTTTATTGTCTTGTGAATTTCAGACTCAATTTCACTGCGGTATTGATCACCGTCAACCAAAATATCACAAAGTGAGAACACTTTATCAAGAAAACGCTTACTTCCCTTGATTGAAGACTGGCTCCAAGGAGCAGCCTTTTCAAAGTCACCAATAAACATTTCATAAACACGCATTGTATCTGCGCCATAATCACGTATAATTTCATCAGGGTTTACAACGTTACCGCGTGACTTAGACATTTTTTCACCGTTCTCACCCAAAATCATACCGTGGCTTGTACGTTTTGCATATGGTTCTTTGTTAGGTACAACACCAATATCATATAAGAAAAGATGCCAGAAACGACTATAAAGCAAGTGAAGTGTCGTGTGCTCCATACCACCGTTATACCAGTCAACCGGTCCCCAATATTCAAGCGCTTCTTTTGAAGCCAAAGCATCGCTGTTATTTGGGTCACAGTAACGCAAGAAATACCAGGATGAACCAGCCCACTGTGGCATTGTATCGGTCTCGCGTTTTGCGGGAGCACCACAGTGCGGACATGTTGTATTTACCCAATCGGTAATCTTAGCAAGTGGTGATTCACCGTTGTCGGTTGGCTCGTATGAATCAACGTTTGGAAGGGTTAGTGGAAGTTCGCTTTCGGGCAGTGGCACATAACCGCATTTTTCACAATATACCATTGGTATAGGTTCGCCCCAATATCTTTGGCGAGAAAATACCCAGTCACGTAACTTATAGTTAGTTTTACGTTCTCCAAGACCTTTTTGTGTAAGCCACTCTTGAATTTTTACCTTTGCGTCCTCAACAGAAAGTCCGTTAAGAAAATCAGAGTTGACCATTACACCGGTATTGCAATCGGTAAATGCCTCTTGCTCTACATTGCCGCCTGCAACAACCTCAATGATTGGCAAATTAAACTTTTTAGCAAAATCCCAGTCACGTGTATCGTGTGCAGGAACCGCCATAATTGCACCAGTACCATATGAAATAAGTACATAATCAGAAATAAAAATCGGGATTTCTGTATTGTTTACTGGGTTAACAGCCTTTATTCCTTTCAGCATAACACCGGTTTTATCTTTTGCAAGTTCAGTACGCTCAAAGTCAGACTTTTTAGCAGCCTCTTGCTTATAAGCCAATACTTCATCATAGTTTTCGATTTTATCAGCCCATTTTTCAATCAAAGGATGTTCAGGTGATAAAACGGTGTATGTAGCACCAAAGAGTGTGTCTGCACGTGTGGTAAACACCTGGAACTTGTCACCGCTGGTAGTGCCAAAATCAACCAAAGTACCGTAAGAACGGCCAATCCAGTTGCGTTGCTGAGTTTTTACACGCTCGATAAAATCAACATCATCAAGTCCGTCTAACAATTTTTCAGCATAATCGGTTATTTTAAGCATCCATTGGCTCTTTTCTTTTTGAACAACCTCGCTGCCGCAGCGTTCACAAACGCCGTTAACCACCTCTTCGTTAGCAAGAACACATTTACATGAAGTACACCAGTTAACTGCCATTTGTTTTTTATATGCAAGACCTTTTTTATAAAGTTGTAAGAAAATCCACTGAGTCCATTTGTAATATTCGGGGTCGGTTGTATTAACCTCTCTGTCCCAGTCAAATGAAAAACCTAAAGATTTTAACTGGCGCTTAAAGTTAGCAACATTCATTTTTGTAACTTCAGCAGGATGAATATGATTTTTAATTGCAAAGTTTTCGGTAGGAAGACCAAACGCGTCCCAACCCATTGGATAAAGAACGTTAAAGCCCTGCAAACGCTTTTTACGGGCAACAATATCGATTGCGGTGTATGAACGTGGATGTCCTACATGCAAACCTTGACCCGAAGGATACGGAAACTCTACAAGACCGTAAAACTTTGGTAAAGTGTAATCATTTTTTGCAGCAAAAGTTTTGTTATCATCCCAAATTTGCTGCCATTTCTTTTCAATTTCAGTGTAATTATATTTCATCTTAATCGCCCTCTGCTTCATCAAGAATTGTTTCTAAACTTATTTCTTCTGCGTCGCTCCACATACTGTCAAGATTATAAAACTCACGTTCATTTGGTGTAAACACGTGAACAATAACCGATGTGTAATCAAGCACAATCCATCCTGTAGATTTACCTTCTATATGATGGGGTTCAATTGATATTTCTGCTAACTTATCTTCCACCTCATCAGCAAGCGCACGAACGTGGGTAGAAGATGTTGCCGTAGCAATTAAAAAATAGTCAGCCAGTGTTGTAAGGTTGTCAATTTTTAAAGCCTTTAACTGTTTAGCCTTTTTGTTATTTAAAGCGTTTGCCGCTACCTTTAAAATGTTTTCAGAATCCATTAATTTTCTCCTTCCAAAGCAATCTGGTTATATGCCTTTACAGTATCAATATGAAGTGGCTTTTCGCGCGACACTAAATCATTTATTGTGTATGACAAAGCATAACAAAGCGCCGCTTCCATTGAAATTTCAACCTTTTGACGCATTATATCAACGTCGTCATAATCACGGTCTCGCGAAGTAAAATCAGCAAGATACAAAATTTTTTCAAGATGTGTCATATTTTCTCTTGCTGTTGTATGATAACGCACAGCAGTTATAATTTCTTCATCATCAACCTTAAGAATGTGTTCTAAATATGCGGCACCACTTATAGCATGCCATAATTTTTCTGCTGATTTTTCGATATCGTTTAGCATTATATCAAATTCCGAAAAGATATGCAAGTGTTCTTCTTGTGATGCATTTTTTGTTATATCATGCAACAAACCCGCAAGATAAGCCTTTTCACAATCACCGCCATATTTTCGAGCTAGTCGAACTGCTTCATCGGCTACACAAAGCGAATGGTTATAACGTTTAGGTGTTAAACGTTTTTGTAAAATTTCTTTATATTCCAAATATTTTTCAGACATTATAAATTCCTTTTTGAATAATGTAATTATATACTTTTTCCGGTAATAAATTTTTATCAATTTTTTGTCGCAATTGAGTTGACGAAATATCATCAATTTTGGCATTAACAACTTTTATATCAGCGCCATAAGCGCTAAGACGATTATGATCTTCATCAAAACTCAGCAGTCCCTCACGCTTAAAAGCAATAAATGGTACAAGCTTTATAAGTTCTTGCCAGTTATACCAACTATCAAGACTTGATAACATATCTCCGCCTATTACAAAGTAAAACTTATCGTTAGGATGTTTTTCTTTAAGTAGTTTTACCGTATCAATAGAATAACTTTTACCCTCACGTTCAAACTCTATGAGACAAAGTTGAGCTTTTGAAAAGTCATCACAAACAATTTGGCACATATTTTTACGATGCAAATCATCAACCACATTATCAAATTCCTTGTGTGGTGGTATTTTATCAGGCATCACAAAAACCTTATCAATAAAATCAAGCTCACAAATTGCATTTAACATTTGGTAATGCCCAATATGAAACGGATTAAAAGTTCCGCCAAAAATCGCAATATTTGACATTTATTTCACCAATTTAATCGTTTTGTTGTTTTTACTTTCACGGTAAAGAATAAATCTGTAACCGATAACCTGTACCACATCAGCGCCTACTCGCTCGGCAATAGTATCTGCCGCGGTTCTTGAAGATTCGGGACAGGTTTCAAGAACACGCATTTTAATAAGTTCGCGTGCTTCTAAGGCTTCATCAACCTGTATAATAAGTTGATCGTTTATGCCACCTTTTCCAACCTGAAAAATTGCTTCATAGGTATTTGCCATACCGCGAAGCTGAGCTCTTTGTCTGCTATTTAACATTATTATTCCTCATCTGTATTTATATATTTTTTTAGTTCTTCTTTAAATAATTCGAGCGCTTTACCGCGATGACTTATACTGTCTTTTTGTTCGGCAGTAAGTTCAGCCATAACACCAAGTTCACTTATAAAATAAGGGTCATAACCAAAACCGTTGTTACCTTTTGGTTCAAATCCGATTTTGCCCTCGCACTCGCCTCTTACAGTAAATTGTTTACCATCAGGAAAAACACACGCAATAGCCGCTACATATCTTGCAGTACGTTTTTCAAGTGGTACACCGTCAAGTTCACTAAGCAGTTTTTGGTTATTAGACTCATCATCGCCATGCTCACCTGAATAGCGCGCTGAATAGATGCCTGGCGCACCGTCAAGATAATCAACACAAATACCCGAATCATCGGCGACCGATATGAGTCCTGTGTTTTTTAGACCGTCTTTTGCCTTGATGATGGCATTTTCTTCAAATGTGGTTCCATCCTCAATCGGTTCGGGAAACTCTTCGCTAAAATCTTTTTGACTTAAAACTTCAAAGCCCATTGGAACTAAAATTCTACTGAGTTCTGTAAGTTTTTTTTGATTTTTAGTTGCAATAAATATCTTCATATCATTCACCTAAATCAAAAATTCCATCGGTAAATTCTTTAGCGCTGAATGGTTGTAGATCATCTATTCCCTCGCCGACACCTACATATTTAACAGGAATTCCAAGTTCATTATGAATTGCAATAACAATACCACCCTTTGCAGTTCCGTCAAGCTTGGTAAGCACAATTCCTGTAATATCAGCAACATTTTTAAACTCGCGCGCCTGATTAACTGCATTTTGACCTGTAGCCGCATCAAGAACTAAAAGAGTCTCGATAGAAGAATCAGGCAATTCCCTTTTAATAATTCGATAAATTTTAGCAAGTTCGTCCATAAGGTCTTTTTTATTGTGAAGTCGACCCGCAGTATCACAAATTATAACATCGGCGCCTTTTGATTTTGCAGACGCAATCGTATCAAATACAACAGACGCAGGGTCAGAGCCCTCAACACTTTTTACCATATTAACATCAGCGCGCTGTGCCCAAATGCCGAGTTGGTCAATTGCGGCAGCGCGAAATGTGTCAGCAGCGCCTAAAACTACCTTTTTACCACTATTTTTTAACATTAGCGATAACTTACCAATAGTGGTAGTTTTACCAACACCATTGACACCGATAACCAATATAACCGATGGTTTTGTATCAAGGTTAAGAGAACTGTCACTACCGAGCATTTCGATAATTATGTTGTGCATAATACCCTTAATCATATTGGGGTCTGTAATACCGTCACGCTTTACACGCGCACGTAATTCATCACAAATTTTGACTGAAGTTTCTACACCGATATCTGACATAACAAGTATTTCTACAAGTTCTTCAAAAAAATCCTCGTCAATTTTTGTAAAGCTGTTTACAATGCTTGTAATTCCTTCGGAAATGCTGGCCTTTGTCTTTTGAAGACCGGCTTTAATTTTGCTAAAAAATCCCATTAAAATTATTTCTCCTTAAAATTATGCGCCTTGATTTTCAAGCAGTTTCTTTTCAAGTTCTGCAACATTTAGCTCAAGTAATTTTGTAACACCCTTTTCCTGCATTGTAACACCATAAAGCATATCAGCAGATTCCATAGTGCCACGACGGTGTGTTACGCAAATAAACTGAGTATTAAAATCAGAACGTTTCATATAATCAGCAAAACGATCAACGTTAATGTCGTCAAGCGCTGTATCAACCTCGTCCAAGAAGCAGAATGGCGGAGCATTTACCTTCATAATTGCAAAGTAAATAGAAAGGGCAACAAGCGCCTTTTCACCACCGGAAAGTCCGTTAAGACTAGGTACATTTTTTCCGGGCAAACGAGCCTCGATATCAATACCACTTTCAAGAACGTTATCCGGGTCGGTGAGTTTAAGTTCTGCACTACCGCCGCCAAAAAGTTCTTTAAATGTTTTGGTGAAGTTTTCATTGATTTTTGCAAAACCTACAACAAACATTTCTTGCATTTGCGCTGTGAGTTGATTAATAAGTTTGCGAAGTTCGGTACGCGCCTTTTCAACATCTTCAACCTGAGCGTTCATAAAGTCATAACGCTCTTTAACTTCTTTGTATTCTTCGATGGCTGAAACGTTTACATTACCAAGTGCGCGTATCTTTGATTTTGTTTCTGCAAGTTGCTTTTTGGCTTCTGCCGGTTTTTCGATTTCAATTGCAACATTTTCAGCTTCGCTCTTGGTAAGTTGATATTCATCATAAAGCTGACGTATAACATCGTCATACTCTTTCATCATAACATCCTTGCGCTCGGTAAGACGCGCAAGTTCCCCACCGATTTTTTCACGTTCAAGTGTTCTTTCACGTTCACTTGAACGGAGTTCAATTCCTGATTTTTCAACCTCGTTTCTTTCACTCATAAGATTCTCTATTTCTTTGTTGTAATCAACAATTTTTTGCTTGATATTATCAATCTCATCTATGTGTGAAGAAATATCGGTTTTTAGCTGAGTAATTTTATAATTTACTGCAGCAATTTCAGAGTCAATCTCACCAGCGCGAAGGGCTCTGTTGCTAATTGAATTTTCAATATCATTTGCAGAATAAATAAGTGAGTCAACATCTTTTTTGTTTTCAATTATCTGAAGTTTAATATCGGTGATTTTTGTTGTTAATTCTTCACGCTTTTGTGAAAGAGTGTCTCTACCACCTGTCATTTGGTCAATTTCAGCTTGAATTAACGATTTTTGCGACTCAATTTCAGCAATTTCTTTTGCTGCTGTGTTAGATTTTTGCTCAAGTAATTTAATTTTTTCATCGCTACCATCACGCTCTTCAATAAGTGATGCAATGGTCGATTTAACATTGTTTATAAGCTCGTCAATGCGTTTTAGTTCAGCTAAAGCGCGAATTTTATCTTCGTTAGCATTAGTAAGGTCGGCTCTAATAGCAACAATGTTTGCATTAACTTCAGCTACGGCAGAATTTGCTTCATCAAGAAGTTTGAGTGTTGTTTTTTCTTTATCTTGTAGTTTTTCGATTTCAGACTCAATACGTTTAATATCAGCCGCGCGGCTTAGCATACCCGCTTGCTTTACAAGTGAACCACCTGTATAAGTACCGCCCGGATTAATAACCTGTCCGTCAAGTGACACCACTTTAACTCGATAATTATATTTTTTTGCAAGTGTTGTTGCGCTGTCAATATCTTCTGTTACAACAGTACCTGCAAGTAAATGCTTAATTATGGTTTGATATTTTTCATCAACGTTTACAAGGTCGGATGCAACACCAATAAAACCAAAAATATCATCAAAACCGTTTTCTTTAAATTCACGCGCTGTAGTAGAAGTAACAGGCATAAATGTTGCACGACCTGCATTGTTGGTCTTTAGGTAATTCATTGCACGCTTTGCATCGGCTTCTGTTTCGACAACAACGTTTTGAACGGCATTGCCAAGAGCCGTTTCAATAGCAACTGAATATTTTTTATCAACCGAAATAAGTTTTGATAAAGGACCGTGAACACCGCGCAAAATACCCTTTTCGGATTCAGAAACAACCTTTTTAACAGCGTGAGAAAAACCTTCCATATTGTTCTCAAGTTCTTTAAGAATTTGTACTCTACGGCGTTTTTCTTCAATGTCAAGGTGTAATCCGGTGCTTTTTTCTAAAAGATCTTTTTGCTCGTCTACACGGTTTTCAAGGCGAAGCTCATAACCCTTGATAGAGTTTTGCAAAGAAATAATTTCTTCATCAATTTTATTTACAAGTTGGTTTGTTTCATCAAAATCTATTTGAAGAATACTATTTTCATTTTCATTTTGTTCGATTAATTCAAAAATAACCGCTTTACGTGAATTGATTTCATCCATTGAAGCCGTTGATGTGGTCATTTCTACACGCAAATCAGATGATTTAACCGATAACAAATTTAGTGATTTGATTTGGTCTTCAATTTTTCTTGAAATGCTTTCACTATCGCTTAAAAGATTATTGAGACTATTTTCAAATTCTGAAAGTTTTTTATTTAATTCATCAATACTTATCTGCTTTTTTTGCGCCTCACTGCGTTTAAGTGATGCTTCCTGCTTGGCGGTTATATCCGATTCTTCTAAAGCTGATTTTTCTGCATTCAAACGTTCGATTGTCTCATTATTGTGCAAAATATCATTGTTTAAAACCGAAATTTCACCCTCAAATTTCACCGTTTCTTCATTAGAAGCAGATATTCTTTGACGAATATTTTCAATCTGAGAAGTTATAAAAGCAAACCTTGCGGTGTTTTCCTCTGATTTTGCATCAAAATCAGTAAGAGCTTGTTCTATTTCTTTATATTGCATTTGCGCAGCGGCAATTTTACTTTCTTGTGTGCGCAAAGCGTCTTTAGAATTATTAAGAGTATATAGCCAAAGACCAATTTCAAGTTGCTTTTTTTCTTCGGCAAGGGTTAAAAATTTCTCAGCCTTTTTGCTTTGCTCTTCGAGTGGTCCAACTCGTGACTCTAACTCATCCAAAATATCTTTAAGGCGCAACAAATTATCCTCGGCAGCGGTAAGTTTGCGCTCAGCCTCGGTTTTACGATAACGATATTTAGATATACCCGATGCCTCTTCAAAAATGTCACGACGCTCATCAGATTTTGTGCTGATGATGTTATCAATTTTACCTTGACCTATCATTGAATAACCGTCTCGACCAAGACCTGTATCCATAAAAAGTTCATGAACGTCTTTAAGACGAACAGAAACATTATTTATAAGATACTCACTTTCGTGTGAACGATAAAATCTACGTGTTATAGATACAAAATCATTATCAAAATTAAGGGTGCGATCAGCATTATCAATATTAAGAGTTACTTCACAAAAGCCGTGTGGACGACGAGTGTCTGTTCCACCAAAAATAACATCTTCCATAGACTGACCACGTAAGCTTTTGGTAGATTGTTCACCCAAAACCCAACGCACAGCATCAGAAATATTACTTTTACCGCTACCATTTGGACCAACAACTGCAGTAATTCCACGTCCAAATTTAAGCACCGTTTTATCGGCAAAAGACTTAAACCCTTGAATTTGTATTGAACTTAAAAGCATTTTTATCTCCTTTCGGCTTTGATATCATTAATATCAAGTGAACTATCAGTTTTCACAATGCAATCAAAACCGAGTTTTTTCAAACTATCAATGTTAACCCTGTGCTGTCCAATCATCTTTGAAACTGAAGATGGGTTAACATATAGAATATAACTTCCCTTTTCAAAAAGCAAATTTTTAGCATTTTTTAAAAATATTTTTGAATAACAAAGTTCGCTAAAAGCAGGATGCCACGGACCTGCAATAAAACTATCTTGCTCGATTGAATGTAGTCCTAATCGAATAACGTTAATGTTTGCATCATCAAACATTATTAAAAGTTTAGAACATAATTCTACAGCGTCTTCCAATGATTGTGGCTCAAATTTTTTGTCTATATAAAGTGCCGCCAAATCGGTGTTTTTTAGCACAATAGTAGGATAAATTCTAACAGTATCAGGACACAAATCAATTATTTTTTGCGCTGTAGAAATAGCAAATTCATCACAATCACCATATAAGCCTGTCATCATTTGCAGTCCTAAAGAAAAACCGTGCTTTTTAATAAGTTTTGATGCGTCAACAACATCTTGCGCATTATGCCCTCTATTGTTAAGCAGTAAAACTTCATCATTAAGACTTTGTGCACCAAGTTCGATTGAAGTAACTCCAAAATCCTTTAAAAGATTTAGTATATCTTCGTCAATCGCATCAGGACGTGTAGAAATTCTTATTCCTGAAACTGTACCTTTTTTTACAAAGTTATATGCAGTTTCAAGTAAGGTTTTCATATATGTACGATTTATAGCCGTAAAACTTCCGCCAAAAAAAGCAATCTCGGTAGTATTTGGATTGTATTTAGGCGAACATGTGGCAATTTTTACAGCTTTTATAACATCTTGCGCTTTAGGGGCGGAATGTGTTCCGGTAATATGACGTTGATTGCAGAAACTGCACATATTTGGGCAACCAATATGCGGAACAAAAATTGAAATGTTTGAATGACCTGCACTCATACATCTTCACCCATCAGTTTAAGTGCCTGATGCGCTGCCATTTGTTCGGCTTGTTTTTTACTTTTACCCACACCTGTACCAATAATATTTGAATTAAGTTTTACTGCAACTTTAAACTGTTTATCGTGGTCGGGTCCTGTTTCATCAAGCAATGTATATGAAACACTCTCTTCAGGATTACGCTGAATAATTTCTTGCAACGTTGTCTTAAAATCTTTAAAAGAGTCTTCATCAGAATGGTGCTCTAAATCACGCAAAACAGTGTTCATAATGTGATTTTTAGCGGCAGTCATACCACCATCAAGATATATTGCAGCAAGAACCGCTTCAAACGCGTCAGCAAGTATAGAGTCGCGTTCCCTACCGCCGTTTTTGTCTTCGCCACGACCAAGGGACAGATATTCGCCAATACCCAATTCCCGCGAAAAAGCACATAACGTTTTTTCACAAACAAGCGAAGCTCTCATTCTTGTGAGTTCGCCCTCAGGTAAATTGGGAAATTTATGATAAATGTGATCGGCAACAATGATTGATAAAACCGAATCACCCAAGAATTCTAATCTTTCGTTAGAATGGGTATTGCCTCTTACTTCGTTAGCGTATGACGAATGAACAAGCGCATTTTTTAAAAGCCCAATATTATTAAATTTATATTTTAATCTAGCTTCAAGCGTTTGCATTTAAATTACTCCGATTTAACTAAATTTTCGCTAATGGTATTAATAACATTCTTTTCAGTAAAAATAATTGCCTGACGAATAGCATTTTTTATAGCCTTAGCATCAGAACTGCCGTGCGCTTTGATAACAGGTTTGCTTACGCCTAAAAGTGGTGCGCCACCAACCTCTGAACTGTCCATCATAGATTTAAGCGCATAAAGGTCTTTCTTTAAAATTAAAGCGGCAATTTTGTTTAAAATATTTTTATAAAGAGCGCCCTTAATCATTTTAAAGAGAGTAATTGAAGTTCCTTCGATAAGTTTAAGCGCAATATTACCTGTATAACCATCGGCAATAACAGCGTCACAAACGCCTTTTGGCATTTCACGCGATTCAACATTACCAACAAAATTAATCGGCGTTTCTTTTAGCAATTTATATGCTTCTACACGAAGTTCATCACCCTTGGTATCTTCAACACCGATATTAAGCAAACCAATTTTAGGATTTTCGATTCCCTCGACCTTTTCGAGATAAACGCTTGCCATTATACCAAATTGCGCAAGCATTTCAGGACGACATTCTGCATTGGCGCCCATATCCATAAGCATATAATGACCATCAGGAGACGGAATAAGTCCTCCAAGAGCAGGACGCTTAATCCCCTTTATTCTTTTAACAATCAGCGTACCGCCAACAACTATTGCACCTGTAGAACCTGCCGAAACAAATGCGTCTGCGCGATTTTCACACAGTTCTTTAAATGCAAGCGCCATAGATGAACCCGAATGTGATTTAAGAATTGTTGTTGGATCATCTTCCATAGTAATTACATCATCGGTATCAACAATCATTAGTTCACCAAAAAACTTCAGATTGTTTTCATTGATAATATTTTCAATTTCTTCCTTTTTACCGGTTAATGTAATTTCAGTCTGAAACTGCATAGAAGCCAAGGATGCACCCTTAACAATTTCGAGTGGAGCATTATCTCCACCAAAAGCATCAACTACGATTCTCATATTTTTCACTCCCCAATAGTTTTAAAATATTCAAGTGATCTGTTTGCTAAAGCCATATATCGCTCACGCTTGTCCCTTATATGTGTTTCAAGCGCTGGTAAAACACCAAAATTTGCGCCCATAGGTTGAAAATTTGTAACTGTTTCATCGGTTATATAATCAATTAAAGCACCAATCATAGTGAATTTTGGCAAAATAACTGCTTCTTTATCAAGTAATTTATTTACAGCATTAATTCCAGCTATTATACCTGAAGCCGCGGATTCCATATAGCCCTCAACGCCTGAAAGTTGACCTGCAAAAAATATATTTTTATTTTGCTTTAATGAAAGGTCGTGGTTTAACACTTTAGGCGAATTTATAAATGTATTACGATGCATTACACCATAGCGCATAAAATCGGCATTTTTAAGTGCGGGTATCATCGAAAAAAACCTTTTTTGTTCGCCAAATTTTAGATTAGTTTGAAAACCGACGAGATTATAAAGCGTTCCCTGGCTATTTTCCTTTCTGAGTTGCGCAACCGCCCAAGGTCTATGACCGGTCTTAGGGTCACGCAAACCAACAGGTTTTAAAGGACCAAATCTTATTGAATCGGCTCCACGACGGGCTAAAACCTCAATTGGCATACAACCTTCATAAACCTTAAGTTGTTTATCAAATTCGTGCAGCGGCGCTCCTTCTGCATTTATTAAAGCATTGTGAAACGCTTCGTATTCCTCTTTATTCATCGGACAGTTTATATAGTCACCTTCACCCGATTCATCACGGTCATAACGTGACGCTATAAATGCAGATGAAAAATCAACACTTTCCGCTGTTACAATGGGTGCTGCAGCATCATAAAAACTGAGATGACCTTCCCCAGTAATATTTTCAATTTCTTCAGCTAATGCACCATCAGTTAAAGGTCCTGTTGCAACAACACAAATCTCATTTTCAGGCAATTCATTAACTATATCATTAATGACGTTAATGTTTGGATTTTCTTTTATTTTTTGAGTAATAAACTCAGAAAATAAATTACGGTCAACCGCCAATGCGCCACCGGCAGGAACCTGCGCATTATCAGCGGCCTCAAGGCAAAGTGAGCCCAAAATTCGCATTTCTTGTTTTAAAAGCCCTGCAGCTGAATCGATTCGTGACGCCTTAAGAGAATTAGAACACACAAGTTCAGCAAAATTATCGGTTTTATGCGCGGGAGACTTTTTTAAAGGCTTCATTTCAATTAAATCAACCTTAATACCGCGTTTTGCGGCGGCATATGCTGCCTCGCAACCCGCAAGACCCGCACCAATTACGGTAATTTTTTTCATATTATTTTTCCTTTTTAGTCTTTGTAACCGCTTTTCTTGTCGGACATTCAGAATTCATACAATACTTGCGATTTCTAATACCGGAAATAATATACCCACCACATTCAGAACAAATTTCACCGGTTGGAACACCGGGAGAGGCAAAATCACATTTTGGATAGTTAGAACAACCATAAAACTTCTTACCTTTTTTAGAAACTTTTTTAAGAAGTTTTGAACCACATTTAGGGCAAGGTTGTTTTACCTCATCTTCCGGCATTGGTTTTGTATTTTTACATTCCGGATATCCGGGGCACGCAAGGAATTTGCCAAATCTACCGCTTTTTTCAACCATTTTTCTGCCGCATTTTTCACAAACGACATCAGTTTCAACAACCGGTACTTTTACACGCCTACCGCTAAGAGCTTGTTCAGCTTTTTTGTAGTGGGAATCAAAATCGCCATAAAAATCAGCAATAGTTTCAACCCAATCAAGTTCACCAATACCGATTTTATCTAATTTTTTCTCAAGACCTGCTGTAAATTTTGCTTCGAATATACGAGAAAAATATTCATTCATAAGATCACAAACAGCAAATCCGAGTTGAGTAGGTTTAAAGGTTTTCTTTTCTTTTTCAACATAATTTCTATCAGAAATTACTGCAAGTATAGATGCAAATGTTGAAGGTCTGCCAATACCGTTTTCTTCGAGTGTCTTTGTAAGAGTAGGCTCGGTATAGCGTGGTGGTGGCTGAGTAAAGTGCTGATTTGGTGTAAGAGATTTAAGTTTTAAAATATCCCCTACATTCATTACAGGCAGTTCAGCGCCATCGGTATCTTTTTCATCCTTACCTTCTTCATAAAGTTCGGTAAAGCCTTTAAAATCAACCGAATAGCCACTTGCCTTAAACAAATAATTACCGGCTGAAATATCAACAGCAACGGTCTTTTGAACGCATGCCGCCATTAAAGAGGCTATAAAACGTTCCCAAATGAGCTTATACAAATTATATTGCTCAACAGTAACCGCACCCTTAACCTCATCAGGAGTTAAGAAAATATTTGTAGGACGAATTGCTTCGTGCGCATCTTGTGCGCCGCTTTTTGATTTGAAATATCGTGGTTTTGACGGTAAATATTTTTTACCGTATTTTTGATCAATATACTTTGTTGCGGCGGCACGTGCCTCCTCTGAAATACGAAGCGAATCGGTACGCATATAGGTAATAAGACCGGTTGCGCCGTGCCCCGGAATATCAATACCTTCATAAAGTTGCTGTGCAATACGCATAGTACGTTGACCATTATAATTAAGTTTTCTTGAAGCTTCTTGCTGAAGTGTTGAAGTAATAAATGGAGGAGCAGGTTGGCGATTGCGTGTTCCCTTTTTAATATCACTTACAACGTATTGAGCATTTTCAAGTTCTGAAACTATACCGTTTGCAGTATTGGCATCGCAAATAGTGTCGATTTTTTTACCATCAACAGTGCCAAAAAGTTTAGCATCAAAACTTTTTCTGTCTGCTTTGAGTTTTGCATCAACAGTCCAATATTCTTCACTTTGGAATGCCTCAATCTCGCGTTCACGCTCAACAATAAGACGAAGAACCGCAGTCTGAACTCTACCTGCAGACAAACCGCTTTTTACCTTGCGCCACAAAAACGGACTTAACTTATAGCCAACAATTCTGTCAAGAACTCGACGAGCTTGTTGCGCATCAACAAGATCGAGATTAATTTTATGTGGGTTGTTTATACCAACATTAACACCCGATTGTGTTATTTCGTTAAAACAAATACGATTTTCCTCATTTAAGTCAAGACCTAATATGTGCGCCAAATGCCAAGAAATAGCCTCACCCTCACGGTCCGGGTCGGTTGCAAGAAGAACCTGCTCACTGTTAGCAGCAGCATCTTTTAGTTGTTTAATTATATCCTTTTTATCGGGCATATTAATATATTGAGGTCTAAAATCATTTTCTATATCAACACCAAGTTTTGATTTAGGCAAATCACGAACGTGACCGACAGAAGCCATAACATTATAGCCACTACCGAGGTATTTTTTTACACTTTTAATTTTGCTTGGTGACTCAACAATAACAAGTTTTGCCATTAGATATCTCCTTTTAGTTATTAGTTAAATCATATATTCCGCCGGGCAATGCTTTGATAATACCCTCAATTTCAAGTTCGCTCAATGCTGACAGTAATTGATCATCACTTAAATCAAGAGATAACAAGTCATCGACTGTGAATTTTTGACTATTCAAATTATTATACACTATTTTTGCCTCTTTTGAAAGACCTATATCTAAATTTTTTTTAATTTTTTCATTTATTCTTTCATCTTTTTCTTCCAAAAAAGCTTTTTCAATGTCTATATGTTCCGGAAATTTTAATAAATACTGATTAAATATATCACTTGCATTCAAAAGTGGAATAGCGCCATCACGCAAAAGTGCATTAGAACCTTTGTAGTTATCGAGAGAAGGATTTCCCGGTATAACAAAAACATCTCTGCCCTGCTCGTTCGCAAGACGCGCTGTAATAAGTGAGCCACTCTTTAGGGATGCCTCTATTACAACTGTACCTAAAGACAGCGCAGAAATTATACGATTCCTTATAGGAAAACTATACTTAGTTGCAGCGGTATACGGCGGATATTCACTGATAAGACAACCGTTTTTACTGATTGTTTCTCTCAAATGACGATTTTCGGGCAAATAATCGTAGCATATACCACAACCCAAAACAGCAATTGTTTTTCCCTTTGCCGCCAATGCACCGCTATGAGCATAGGTATCAGCCCCGAGAGCAGCGCCGCTAACAACAATCATACCCGACTTTGCTAAACGCTTGCCGAGTGAAAAAGCAGCCTTTTTACCGTATTCAGAGATTTTACGCGGACCAACAATTGAAATATAAGGCAATTTATCAACATCCGACAACTCACCCTTAATATATAATACAATAGGACAATCGTTAATATTACGTAATCTCTCAGGATAATTAGCATCGCATATTGTAATAATTGCAATTTCATTTTTTATACAGTCATCGATTATTTTATAAATCTTTTGTGTATCAAAAGACAATAATTTTTCTGCATCTTTAGGTTGTAAAAGATTTTTAATGGTGTCTTTAGAAAGAGGATTATCAAGTATATTTCTTTCACGCATAAAATTAAAAAGTTTTACAGCCTTAATGCTACCTGCGCCAAATGCTTGTTGCAGTGTTATTAGGTTAACAAGAGTTATATTTTCTTTTGAAAGCAACATACTATACTTCCTTTATCATTTCCCACATTGCAATTGCAGCAGCTGCCGCCGCATTTAGTGATTCGGCTTTGCCTTGCATTTTAATTGTAATTAAATAATCAGCATTTGACTTTACGTCATCTGATAGACCGTTAGCCTCATTACCAATTAACAAAACATCTCCGTCTGAAAAAGTTTGACTAGCAATATTTTGGGCATCCTTATCTACAACACAGGCAAAAGAACGCAAGTTATTATCTTTGATGCATGTCATAATGTCATCCACAACAAAAATTGGCAGTCTGAGCAATGTACCCATAGAACTACGTAAAGATTTTGGCGCAAATGGATCACAACTGTCGGCAGACATAATAATTCCACTTACTCCAAGAGCTTCGGCAGTTCGCGCAATTGCACCAAGATTTGACGGATCGGCAAGATTTTCAAGAGCAATATATCTACCACTGTTAGAAATTTCAGATGTTTTTAGAGGCATTTTTGCAACAGCAATAATACCTTGTGGAGAATTGGTATCACTAATTTTTTTAAATAAATTTTCACTCAAAACATAGCAACTGTCACTAATTGCAGAAAACATATCAACGTTGTCGCTATACTTTTGAAGAGCAGTTTCGGTCACAATCAGTTTATCAAACTTGATATTGTTATCATATGCATCGGTACAAATTCTCAAACCCTCAAGCACAAATAAACCGCTTTGTTTTCTTTGTTTTGCGGACGTTTGTAAAAGGCTAACAAACTTGATAAGCTGATTGTCTTTTGAAGTTATTTTTACAAATTCAGGCATATTTTTCTCCTAAAATAAAAGCAAAATTCGCCCGAGAAACAGTTGTATCTCGGGCGAGGTAAAATTATTTATCTAATGCTTTTTGAGCAGTTTTTACAAGATTTGCAAAACCTGCAGCATCGTTTACTGCTATGTCAGCAAGCATCTTACGGTTGATCTGAACACCAGCCTTATTAAGACCGTTCATAAATGTTGAATAGTTCATACCGTTCATCTTAGCTGCAGCAGAAATACGGGTAATCCAAAGACGACGAAAATCACGCTTTTTAAGTCTACGACCGATATAAGCGTAGTTACCAGATTTCATAACTGCTTCTTTAGCAGTTTTAAAGAGTTTTGATTTTGCGCCAAAATAACCTTTGGCAAGTTTAAGAACCTTTTTTCTTCTTTTGCGTGTTGCTAACGCACCTTTTATACGAGCCATTTAAAGTTTACCTCCACTTTCAAGTTTAACGATTACTTATAAGGAATAAGTTTCTTTACTGTTGCAACATTTGTTACATCAGCGCATACAACTTTACGCAAGTTTCTCTTACGCTTTGTAGTCTTCTTGTTAAGAATGTGAGACTTGAAAGCATGAGCGCGTTTTACCTTGCCGTTTTTTGTGAGCTTAAAGCGCTTTTTAGCGCCACTGTGTGTTTTGATCTTTGGCATAATTTTTATCCTCCTGCAATTTACTTACCAGACTTAGGTGCTAAGAACATAAGCACATTTCTGCCTTCTAACTTAGCGTCCTTTTCAATAGTGCAATATTGTTCGCATCTTTCAGCAATTTTTTTCATCACATCAAAAGCTTGATCGGGATGACCATTTTCTCGGCCTCTCAAACGAACTGTAATCTTAACTTTATTACCTTTTGTCAAAAAGCGTATAATGTGACTACATTTCGTATCAATGTCGTGATCATCGATACCAGTACCGACAATACGAATTTCTTTGATTTCGATTACCTTTTGATTTTTTCTAGACTCTTTTTCACGTTTCATTTGCTCAAAATGGAACTTACCGTAGTCCATAATTTTGCAAGTGGGCGTGTCACCTTTTTGTGACATACACACAAGGTCAAGTTCCTTAGCATAAGCTGCCTCAAGAGCTTTTTCAATAGGAAGAACTCCAAGTGAAGAACCGTCCGTATCGATAACTAAAACCTTTTTGAATTTGATGTCTGTGTTGATGGCAAATTCTTTAATAGCGATTGTAAAGCACCTCCGAAAATAATAACAAAGACGTGAGCATAATATACCCACGTCTAATAAAACAAAATAAAAATCTTATCTTATTAACCTTACGATAACACACGTTAAGGTGAGAAACATAGGTATGCTCTTCTTCATTGTCTTGCTAATTATACCACAAGATTTTTATTTGTCAAGTGTTTTTTTACTCAATTGTTAATTCTCTTATAGAGCGCAGTTGATAGTTAACGTGCTTTAAAAGTTCCGGACGACGTAGCGCCACAGCCGCGCCCCTAACAACACTGTGTGTTGGATCTTCTAACGTGTGAACAGTAGTGCCCGTATATTCGGAAATCAATTTATCCATACCATATATTAAAGAACCGCCACCAGCAAGATAAAGACCATCATTATTTATATCTGCAACAAGTTCAGGATCGGTTTTTGAAAGCACCAATCTTATAGAATTGCAAATGGCATCTGCGGTTTCCTTAATTGCTTCATAAATTTCGGAGGAGGTTATTTCAAAACTTTCGGGCAAACCGGTAAATACATTACGTCCCTTTGCCACCATTGCAATTTCAACATCACGCTGAATAACTGATCCAATTTGTTTCTTTATAGATTCAGCCATTAAATTACCAATTTCAATATTATATTCTTTGCGAATATATCGCATTATTTGCGAATCAAAATCATAAGAAGCCGTTTTAAAAGATTCACAAGCCGCAATACCACCCATAGAAACAACTGCAATATCAGTAGTACCGGCGCCAATATCGACGATAAGATAACCGTGAGGTTTAGAAAAATCAAGACCTAACCCAAATGCAATTGCAAGCGGGCTTTCTATTACAGATATATTTCTACCGCCTGCGGCCTCTACTACATTTGAAAGAGAATGGTGCTGAAGTTCTGTAAGCCCTACAGGCAATGTTGCCATAATTTTAGGGCGTACAATTTTATTACCAAAAGCCATACCCATATACTCTTTAAGCATTGCTTCAGCAATATCATATTCAGCAATAATGCCATGTTTTATTGGAAAAACACACTCAAAAGAATCTGGGGTTCGCCCTAATGTTTGCTTCGCCTTTTCACCAAAATAATAAGGTTCATATGTGTCGCTGTCAACCGTAACAATGCTTGGTAATTCAAGCACAACCTTTGAAGAAGAAAAAATTACAGTTTTTGAAGAACCTATATCAATACCTATTTCCATAGCCATTAAAATCACCGCCAGAATTTATTATACATCATATTCTTTCATTTTTCAATATTTGTTACACTGCCTAATACCGAAACACAATAAACGCTGTCGGCGCCTGCAAAAAGAAGTTGCTTTGCGCATTCATCTAAGGTAGCGCCGGTTGTTTTAATATCGTCAATCAACAACACGTTTACCGTTGATATGCTTTGAGTCGTGCAATATTTATCGTCAACATTACTTAGTCTTTCTTTATAACTAGACTTGTGCTGTTTTTTTGTTTTCTTAACGCACTGTAACATATTATTATAAAATGGTAAATTCAACTTTTTAGCAACGGCGCGCGCAATATAGCCACTATGGTCAAAACCAAATCGGTCAAAAGAAGGAACTGCACAAACAAAATCGAACTCAACATTATCATAACAATTACCTATTGCATTACAAATTTCTTTTGCGAAAAATCGAACATAATGCTGACGTTTTTTGAATTTATAATTATAGCATATCTTTTGAGCAACACCTTGATTTTTAAAAACTGTTATTAAAGAATTGAATCTATAGACATTATACTTGCAAACACAGTCGTGCTCTTCCAAACCGCAATTAAGACATATTTTTTCAAGGTCGTTTCGTTCTATTTTTGCATTACATTCTTCACACAAGTAATTATCATCATCAAGAATTTTTCCACAGCCAAGACATTTGTTAGGATATATTGTAGTAACTATTATATCGACGATTTTTTTAAACTTGTTCATTTTCTGATAAAAAATCCTTTAAAAGAGTATATCTCAACGTCTTTTTATTATTATTCACCATTTTTTGATATATGCCTTCATTACCAACAACAATCAAAAGTTTTTTTGCCCTTGTAACCGCCGTATAAAGCAAGTTTCTATAAAGCAATTGCGTTGGAATATCAAAAAGAGGTAGAATTACACAATCAAACTCACTGCCTTGGCTTTTGTGAACAGTAACGGCATAGGCAAGTTCAAGTTCTCCAATATTTTCTACAAAATATGTAACAATTTTATCATCAAACTTTACCTTGAGTATTCCGCCCTTAATATCTATTAAGGTTATATAACCAACGTCACCATTAAATACGCCATAACCGATTTCACCGTTTTCCCGTTCCCATTGTAAATCATAGTTATTTTTAATCTGCATTACCTTGTCGCCTGTTCTGTAATATACACCTTTATAGGCAAGTTGTGGTTGATTATTGTTTCTGGGATTGAGGGTTGATTGCAACAAATTATTTAGGTTTACCGTACCTGTTTGCCCCTTTCTTGAAGGGCAAAGAACCTGAATGTCGGTAAGCGGATTTAAGTTATACACATTGGGCAGTCGCGTATCACAAAGTTCGAGCACAGTGCTTGCAACATCCGATGCAAAATCCCTATGCATCATAAAAAAGTCGTCTGATTTGTTTGATAAATTTGATTCTTCACCATTAATAATTGCGTGCGCATTAGTCACGATTGTGCTTGTTTTTGCTTGTCTAAATACTTTTTTTAGCGCAACTGAAGAATATAAATTTGATGACAAAATATCGTTAAGTACATTTCCCGCTGAAACACTGGGCAATTGATCGGTATCACCAACCAAAATTATACGAGTAGAAAGTTTTATTGCATGTAAAAGGCTTTCAAACAAAAGCGAATCAAGCATTGATGCCTCATCAATAATAATTGCATCACAATCTATGGGATTTTTTTCATTTCGAGCAAAACTCTGCTTATTATCGCTTGTCCATTCAACCTCCAACAAACGATGTATGGTTTTTGCTTCAAAACCGGTAAGCTCGGTCATACGCTTTGCCGCTCTACCTGTTGGCGCAGCAAGAACTATTTTTGCATCTCGTTGCTCAAATAGTTCAATAATAGCGTTAAGCGTTGTTGTCTTTCCCGTGCCAGGTCCTCCTGTTAAAATAAACACCGCCTCATTAAATGCTTTAGAAATTGCCTCGCGTTGTAATTTTTCAAATTTTATACCAAGTTTGTTCTCAACAAAATCTATTTCAAGTTCATCAATAAAATTTGATGTATTAATATAATTTTTTGCAGCATAAAGTCGCATAGCGATATATTCTTCAGCATTATAATATTCCGGCAACATCAAAAAATCTTTTTCATCGACTGTTTTTGTTCTCAAAATTAAGTTTTCAATCATTTTATCGCATACTTGTTCTATGCGATTTAAATCATTTTCTAACAAACGTGAAGACACATCAACTAGTTTATTGCGAGGTAAACAGGTATGTCCATTTAACAAATTTCTTCTAAGTACATATTCAACACCGGCTGCTATACGCATTTCATTTTCACAAGATACTCCAAAATCAAACGCAATGGTTTCTACCTTTTCAAAAGGTATATCAATTCCATCACCGCATAATACATAAGGGTTTTGCCGTATCTTTTCTACTGCTTTTATGCCAAGATACTGATATATTGAAATACATTTTTCCATGGAAATCTGATAAGGACTTAGCATAAGCATAAGATCCCGAATACCAAACTGTTTTTTGTATTCATTAGAGATATTATGGGCTTTTTCCAAAGAAATACCTTTTATAATACATAAATCCTCAGGAGAATTTTGTATTACTTCAAGCGAATCAGCGCCAAATTTTTCAACAATCCGTTCTGCAGTAGCAGGACCAACACCTTTAATAACACCGGAAGATAAGTAGCGTAAAATAGCCGCTACAGTTTTAGGAGTAACCGTCTCATAATACTCGGCAGAAAACTGTTCGCCGTAGGTTGCATGAACAATAAATTTACCCCTGAATTTCACATTGTCACCAATAGAAATAAAGGGCAACGTGCCGACGACAGTTATATGCTCTTTTCCCACTCTTGCTGTACATACTGTATAGCCGTTTTGTGAATTAGTATAGGTTATTTTTTCAATAATACCGCTTATTTCTTTGGTTTCATTTAATTCAATATCATCCATTAAATAACCTTCCTTTCACATACTCACTATCTAAAAATTCTTTCGAATTACATAAATAAATTTTGTTGCAACTGATAAATTTATTACATATATCTATCTCATTTTGTTCAAGTAAATCAGTAAAAGCAACGATACCGCTCGAAAATTCATCGCCATTCCATTTTATTTTTTGATAAATATAGTTTAACTGTTCAATCGAATAATCTTTTTGTAAAACGATAATCGAATAATTTCGCGTGCGCACACCGGGATATATAAAAAACATTTTAATT
The DNA here is from genome assembly GCA_017516965.1 of Clostridia bacterium. Lineage (GTDB taxonomy): Bacteria > Bacillota > Clostridia > Oscillospirales > Acutalibacteraceae > UBA737. The sequence goes on along the minus strand of JAFXAP010000011.1, from coordinate 86,324 downwards.
ATGTAAATAAACTCACAAATGCCACACACTGCAAAAATCAAAGTAATAGCAACTAAAATTTCTCTAACCACAAATACCACCTCATCACATAATATGCAATAAAGGCGGTATTTGGTAAAAATTATAAATAATTAATTAATTAATTGTTACGGTCAAAATGTTTGTACCTACTTGCCAAATGTTGTTGTAAACGTTAGATTTAAGCGTAGTCACAACGGTGTGCTCTCCGACAATTTTATCGGTTAAATCCACAACAATATAAACATCATTTGCACTCAGTTTTTCAATAATATTTGCAGGACCACACACTTTTACTCGAATGTTATTATCGGTCCTGGCTTTTAAAGATTCACCAAGATTAATGCATCTGATATCACTAATTTCAATTTCTTTTTCTGCATATGTGGTGGTGTTGATTTCTACATTAAATACCTCAACATTATCAAGAATTTTTACACCATCTGGCAATGCAGCCGAAAGCTCAAATTTATTATTTTCTTTAGAAATCATTTTAAAATCTATAGGTGATAACGTTACAGCTTCTAATTTATCAACAATTTCAGGTGTTCCAATTATTGTAACCCTATTTTGATTTATAGTATATCTAACATCATTTTCCGAAAGGCCTTCAGGCAAATCAACAAACTGTAATTTACAATTAACAGTCTTTTTTCTGGAAATTGGTTGTGTTACCTTTACACTGGTAAAAGATAATGTCAAATGCGAGTTTGTAACAACATTGTTGCCGGGGTCATACACGGTACCGTCAGAAGTAAAACGATATAGCGGAGCGCCGGTTGCATCATACAAAACTATATCAGAATTAAAGGTTTGTGATTTTGATAGCGTACGATTTACCTCAGCAATTGTTCCGACTGAATCGATTTTTTCCATAACCGTACGAGGACCACGAATAGTGATTTTACTTTTATTTGAATTAGCAACTACCGGAGTCTCTGCAACAAGTCCATCACTAGCCCTAACACCAACAAGTTTTGGAACTAATTCAAACTTTTTAGAATCAATATAATCAAACGTAACTGTGATTGTTTTTGGTTCAATAGAGGCAATTTCATACCCTGTTTTGTTGCTTTCATTGTTAGATTTTATTTCAAGTTCATAGGTTCCCGGTTTATCAACGTCAACTGTCGACGCGTACAAATGAATATCAGATTCCTTAAGAGAACTAACAATTCGATTAGTACCTCTTACAGTAACATTAAATTTTTTAGATGCAACATCTGAAACAATACCAAGCGCACCGGTTTCATCGGCAAAAGTATTATCAATGGTTACTATAGCAGACATATTGGTAAAAACATGTTCACGAATTGGATTTTCAAACATAGCAATACCTAGCCACAATCCAAAAGCAACGATAAGCGAAAGAAAAACTGTAAACTTTTTGTTATAAATTAAATTACCAAGCCTTAAATTTTGAGGAATTTTAATTGTCATTATTTTCTTCCTCCTTTAAAACCACATCATTTTTTTCTTTTCTCAGACCGGAAAATTTGCTGATAACTTTCTTGATAAGAGAATCTTTTTCCTGTGAATTATCATCGATCAATCTTGACTTTATCATCTCAGCCGCATCTTCAGGTGTAAGATATCTAAAAATTTCACCATTATGCGCAATCGAAATTATACCGGTTTCTTCAGAAACAACCAAAACAACAGCGTCTGAATTTTCCGTCATACCAATTGCAGCCCTATGGCGTGTGCCAAGTTGTGAAGAAAACGCAGTACTTTGTGTAAGAGGCAAAATGCATGCAGCTGCATATACACGACCGTTACGAACAACTACAGCACCATCATGAAGCGGTGATTTTGGAAAGAAAATGTTACTTATTAGCGATTCACTAACCTGGGCGTCAATTGTTGTGCCGGTATTTATAATTTCACCAAGCTGTGTTTTGCGCTCAAAAACTACCAAAACACCTGTTTTACTTTTTTGCATTTGACCGGCGGTTTTGCAAATAATATCAACCGAAGAATTTACAAGCTCAGCTTCGCTGTTAAATGATTGCAAATTACCGATTTTTGTTTGTCCGACACGTTCAAGCAAACGACGAAGTTCAGGCTGAAAAATTATTGCAACGGCAACGATTGCAGAACCAAACACCGCAGACAATAACCATCTTAAAACAGCCAATTCAAAAATCAACGCAAAAGCATAAAGCACTAACAAAAGCAAAATACCCTTAAAAAGCTGTCCGGCTCTTGTTTCGCGTAAAAACTCAATAGCCTTATAGACTATATAAGCAATTATTAGAATATCAATAATGTCAAAAACTCTAACATTGGAAATAGTATAGGCAAATTGATTCCAATACGTATACAAAGCATTAAATATATTTATCAAAATATCAGTCCCTTTATTTTAACATATGTTTCCAAATATATATTAACATATATTTTCTGCTCAATCAATAGTGATTTTATAAATTTTTTAATTTTTTTATTGCTTTTACTAACATATAAACCTCTTTATCGGTATTAAATATCGATGGGGAAAATCTGACCGCTCCATACTGTAATGTGCCTATTTTTTTATGTGCTGTTGGTGCGCAATGCAATCCTGCGCGTAACGCAAAACCCGATTTGTTTAAAAATTCTGCAACCTTTTCCGATTGCAAATCATCAACATTAAAACATATTACAGGCACATAACCAAAGTTATATGGGTTTGTATAAAAAATTACATTTTCTTTTTTTAACAAATCATACAATTGTTTAACAAGAGCGTTTTCGTGTTTTAAAATACAATTCATTTTATTTTCTACAAAATTGATACCTGCTTTAAGGGAATAAATAGCAGGTAAATTCAAAGTTCCACTTTCAAGTTTTTCAGGCAAATAATCCGGTTGGTTTTGCTCAATTGAATTGGTCCCCGTTCCCCCTTCAATTATTGTATTATTTATAGGAGTTCGCGCTATTAAAATGCCAAGTCCCATAGGACAATACAACCCTTTATGAGCCGCAATACATAAAAAATCAATATTCATTTTTTTCATATTAATTGGAATTAGACCGGCACCCTGCGCGGCATCAACGCCAAATAATAATCCTTTTTGTTTGCAAAATTTTCCTATTTCATCAAGCGGCAAAATTTTGCCTAAAACATTCGATGCTGCCGTGCAAAAAACCATTTTTGTGTTGGGTCTTATTGCATTTTTAAAATTTTCAACCGTTTGTTTGTCATCAACTAATGACACGTTTGCCATTGTGTAATCAATTTTCATTTTATTAAGCGGTCTTGTAACTGCATTGTGTTCCATATCGGAAATAATAATATGATCACCATTTTTTAAAATCCCCTTTAATACCATATTGATACTTATAGTACAGTTATACGTAAAAACTACCGACTCCGCTCCGTTGCTTCCAAAAAAATCACTTACCTTTTGACGCACTTTATATACTTCTGTTGCAGCTATTTGTGATGCAAAATGTCCGCTTCTACCCGGATTGGCAGATAAGTTCTTAAGCGCATAGTTAACCGAGTTAATTACCGTCTGTGGTTTTTTACCGCTTGTTGCCGCATTATCAAAATATATCAAAATCATTCTCTCCTTTATAAAAGCAGCCCCAAAGGGCTGCCTTTTTTACCTATACAACAGTATTAACATCAACAATATTTATTCCCGCTTCTAATAATGCATTAATTATTTTATTTTTATTTCCATTTGCAATTATTACATAACCGCAACCAGCATTACCATTTGCATTTGTTTTACGTTCGATATATGCTCGAAATCCTTGTTTTCGCAGCAGGTCTCTACCCTTTATTGCATAGGTAATAGAATTTACCGAAATAATATGGCGCTGCATAAAAACACTCCGTAATAAATATATAGAAAAATCTACATTACATTGTATGCTAAGCGCTAATTTATGGTGCTATTATTTAAGGGTGTTTTCAGTATATTGACGTCGGTAAAATGTAAATAATACCGTGAGTGTTATTGGTAAAATAAGCATCCCAAAAACACCGCCAAACCGCAAACCAACAAAAACAAAAATTAGTGTAAATAGAGGATTTATTCCTGTTTGCTTTCCAATTATTTTTGGTTCAGCAAAATTACGTACAAGTACAATAGAAATGAGCAATATTATCAAACCTATTCCTAAAGTGTACTTTTCTTGAAAAAACATAATAATCGCCCAAGGAATAAGTATTGTACCGGTACCAATTATGGGTAATATATCTAAAAAAGCTACCAAAAAAGCCAGAACAAAAAAATGATTAATACCTAATATAATAAATCCAAAAGTAAGTTGTAAAAAGGTAATAACAAACAGCCAAAAATATCCGACAATAAATTTTAAAAAACACTCTTTTAGGATATTTTTCAATTCAATTGTTTTTTTATAGTTTTCTTCGTTTATAATTCCTCGAAAAAAAAGCGAAAGTTTATTGTAATCTTTAGATATATAACATGTTGCAACAATTGTCACAACAATACTTATAAATATCGTCGGTATTTTTTTAATAAAACCGGTTAAAACACTCGATAAAAACATACTGATTTTTGAAATAATATCATTAATTGTATTTTTAGAAAAATCATTCAAGGTGCCGCGAAGACCTTCGCTTAACTTGCTTAAACTATCACGCAAAATATTATAAAAATTTTCAAAAAAACCTATAAGAGTATTGCTATACCCCGAAAGATCATTTAGCAGTTCACTAAATTGTGTGTACATTATCCAAGCAAGAAACGAAACTACACCAACAACAAAAACAAAACATACTACAGCTAAAAACGCTGCGCAAAACTCACGTTTAATTTTAAATTTTTTTGAAAAATATATTCCCGGTTTTTGTACTGTGCAAGCAATTACAAGCCCCATTAAAAAAGGCAATAGATAAAATAATGCCACCCTGAACAATAAATATATAATTGCCGTCCAAAAAGAAAAATATATAAAATTTATAATAAATTTTTTCTTTTCTTCCAAATTCATTATTAAATCACCGCCTTTTAATATTAATATCACCAAAAAACATCTATATAATATAATTAAATATTGATTTTTACAAAGCAGTGTAGTATAATGACAAAATGTCGATTGTTACACAAACAATCGAGCTTTTAGGAGGTTTAAAATGATTTATACCGCTATTATGGGACATGGTGTGGTAGGCTCTGGTGTTGCTGAAATTCTTTTGCAGCACAATGCTTTGATAAATGAAAAAATTAAAGATGAAATTTGCGTTAAATATATTCTCGATTTGCGCGATTTTGACAATCTTCCATATTCAGATAAATTTATAAAAGATTTTAATGTAATAGCTCAGGATGATGACATTAAGATTGTTGTCGAAGTTATGGGCGGAGTTAATCCTGCTTATGATTTTGTAAAAAGATGTCTTCTTTCAGGAAAAAGCGTTGTAACTTCCAACAAAGAACTCGTTGCGGCAAAAGGCGCAGAATTGCTAAGCATTGCAAACGAAAAAAATGTTAATTTTCTTTTTGAAGCGAGCGTTGGTGGTGGAATTCCGATTTTAAGACCAATCGCTCAATGTCTTGGCGCCAATGAAATTACCGAGGTTAAGGGAATTCTTAACGGAACAACAAACTACATTTTAAATAAAATGATAGTAGATAATATGGATTTTGACGCGGCACTTGCTTTGGCTCAGGAAATGGGTTTTGCTGAAAAAGATCCTACAGCAGATATTGGCGGTCATGATGCTTGCCGCAAGATATGTATTTTAGCAGCGCTTGCTTTTGGTAAACATGTCTATCCTGACCAAGTATCTACCAAAGGAATTACCGATATCACTCTTACTGATGTTGAGTATGCCGACTCTTTTGATTGCGCTATTAAACTTATTGGCAGCGCAAAAAAACTCGAAAACGGTAATATCACCGCTAATGTGCAACCAATGCTTGTAAGTCGCAGTCATATATTATCTGATGTTGACGGTGTATTTAATGCAATTATGGTCACAGGTGATGCTGTTGGTGATGTCATGTTCTACGGCAAGGGCGCCGGTAAAATGCCAACAGCCAGTGCGGTTGTTGCAGATGTAATTGACTGCGCAAAACACCTAAATGCACGTAAATATATTGATTGGGCCGATGGTTCAAGTGACTATGTTGTTACTCCCGACGAAAAAGTTCGTCTTTATGTATATATTCAGTCAAATGACTTTGATATGCTATGTAAACAGTTTAATGATGCGTTTTCCGATAATACCTGGCATATTAAAAACGATTTCAAAAAAGAGATCGCATTTATAACAAATCAGGATTATGAAAGCGCATTAATGAAAAAAATAAATTCCATTAAGTGTGATGAACTAAAGGTTATGCACACCTTGTTTTAGGAGGTCATTATAATGGCACTTATAGTAAAAAAATTTGGCGGTTCTTCAGTAAAAGATGCCAAACACGTATTTAACGTTGCCGAAATAGTTGTAGAAGATTATAAAAAAGGTAACGATATTATTGTTGTTGTTTCTGCTCAGGGCGATACAACTGACGATTTAATTGCAAAAGCAGTTGAAATCAATGCGGCTACCCCACTTAAACGTGAGATGGATATGTTGATGACAGCCGGTGAACAAATTTCAATTTCGCTTCTCGCTATGGCAATTGATAAACTTGGCTGTCCGGTTATTTCACTTCTTGGTTGGCAGGCTGGATTTAGCACAGACTCTCACCACACGAAAGCAAGAATCAAAAAAATTAATACCGAGCGTATGAAAACCGAACTTTCAAAAGGCAACATTATTGTTGTTGCTGGTTTTCAAGGTCTTAATAAATATGACGATCTTACAACACTGGGACGCGGCGGTTCAGACACAAGCGCAGTTGCGATTGCCGCTGCTATGAGCGCTGACCGTTGTCAAATTTATACCGACGTTGACGGTGTTTATACTGCTGACCCACGCAAAGTTAAGGGCGCTGTTAAAATGGATGAAGTTCAGTATGATGAAATGCTCGAGATGGCAACACTTGGAGCGCAAGTACTTAACAATCGTTCGGTTGAAATGGCTAAAAAATATAATGTTGAGCTTGAGGTGCTTTCAAGTCTTGAAAGAAAACCCGGCACTATTGTAAAGGAGCATGTTAAGATGGAAAAAACTTTAATTCGCGGTGTGGCAAAAGATACAAGCGTTACCACCATTTCGGTTGTAGGTCTTAAAGACCAACCGGGTGTTGCATTTAAATTATTTAATAAACTCGCGCAGTACAAGGTTAATGTTGATATTATTTTGCAGTCTGTTGGCCGTCACGGTACAAAAGATATCACCTTTACCGTATCTCACGAGCAGATGGATGACGCAATCAAGGCAATGGAATCAATGAAGGGCGTATTTGCTTATCAAGACCTTAAGGTAAACAACGGTCTTTCAAAAATTTCTATCGTAGGCGCCGGTATGGAAAGCAACCCGGGTGTTGCGTCAAAAATGTTTGAGGCTCTTTATGATGCTGATATTAACATTCATATGATTTCTACCAGCGAAACAAAGATTTCTGTTCTTATAGATACAGAGCTTTCTGACAAGGCTGTTCAAGCCGTTCACGACGCATTTATTGGTTAATTAAAACATATAAACCCGTCGCTTTGAAAAAGTGGCGGGTTTTAAATAATTTTGTTAAAAATCTCTTGACAAATTACATTATTATGATATAATAGTCTGCGTTACGGTGGTTGTAGCTTAGTTGGTTAAAGCGCCAGTTTGTGGCACTGGAGACCGTGGGTTCGAATCCCATCTACCACCCCACAAGTTAACCTCGGTATTAAAATTTCTACCGAGGTTGCTTTTTTAAAACATAACACCTATTGGGGTGTCGTCAAGCGGTAAGACACAGCACTTTGACTGCTGCATTCGTAGGTTCGTCGAAGTAGTTGGAAAGCCGCGTAGGCTTTACAATCTATGAAGTCTCGAGCAGTGAATTTTTTTCGGTAACACTCGCAGTGTTCGAAAAAAATCACAGCGCAGAGTACCCTGCCACGTGGCAGGATTATTACAGTTTAATATCTTGGGGTGTCGTCAAGCGGTAAGACACAGCACTTTGACTGCTGCATTCGTAGGTTCGAATCCTGCCACCCCAGCCAAAAATTCCAAGAACTTTATGTTCTTGGAATTTTTAATTATTGTATACCGAATACTACCAGCAGTGTTGATAGTATTCGTTATACAAAAAAACCGACAAGCAAAACTTGTCGGTTTTTTAACTTATTAGTCGTTGCTGTAAGGAAGTAAAGCAACCTGACGAGCGCGCTTAATAGCGGTTGTCAATTCGCGCTGATGCTTAGCGCAAGTGCCTGTTGTTCTGCGAGGTAAAATCTTAGCTCTTTCAGAAACATATTTACGAAGGCGTGCTACATCCTTATAATCAATAGCTTCTACACGGTCAGCGCAAAAATGACAAATCTTTTTGCGTGGCTTTCTGTGAAGTGGTCTATCTGTCTTTTCCATGGAAAAGTTCCTCCTTTATAAATTTTAGAAGGGCAAATCGTCATCCATACCGCCAATCTCAGCAAAATCACTTGCATCAGCGTTGCTGAAAGCTGCTGGTTCATTACCTGCAGTCGCAGCGCCATCACGCTTTGACTCTACAAACTGTGCGTTATTTACAACAACCTCAAATGCTGTACGGTTGTTACCGTTTTTGTCCTGATATCTACGGGTTTGAATTGAACCTTCAATACCAATCATACTGCCCTTTTTGAAATACTTGGTGATAAATTCAGCGCGCTGACGCCATGCAACAATGTTGATAAAGTCAGTCTGCTGTTCTTCACCTGCACGATAGTTACGGTTTACAGCAATGGAAAACGTTGTAACGGGTATACCGTTTGGTGTTGTTTTAAGTTCAGGGTCTGCTGTGAGACGGCCTGTTAACACTACAAGATTAAACATTTAAAATTCCTCCATTACTTTCTTATTACCATAATGCGAAGAACGCCTTCGGTAATGCCTGCAATACGCTCAAGCTCTGCAGGGAGTGACGGTTCACTGGTCATAGTTGTGAAGATGTAGTAACCTTCAGTCTCGTCGTTAATAGGATATGCAAGTCTGCGCTTACCCCATTCGTCAACATTTTCGACCGTACCGTTTTTAGCCATAAGGTCATTGAACTTTTCTTTAAGAGCGTTAACAGCTTCATCACCGTTTGCCACTGAAAGAATAAGAGCTACCTCATACTTGTTGGTCATTTCGTTGCACCTCCTTCTGGTCTAATGGCTCCGCGCATTTTGCACGGGGCAAGGAGCTAAATTAAGCAAAAAAATCTTAATCAGCGACTAACATTATAACATAAATTTTTTAAATGTCAACTTTTTTTGTATTTTTGTTGATTTTTAGATATATTTAATATATAATAATCGCGAATAAGCAATAAGGAGAATTTGATTTATGCTACTCACTATTGATATTGGCAATACAAATATCACCCTTGGCGCATATGACGATGATATTTTGTGTTTTACAGCAAGACTTGCGACAGCCCAAGGAACAACATCAGATCAATACGCTGTTGAAATTAAAAACATTTTAGAACTTCACGGCCTTAAGGCTGATAAAATTGAAGATTGTATAATCTCATCGGTTGTGCCTTCTGTTGGCGGAGCAGTTTGTAATGCTGTGTCATTGCTTTGCGATATTGTACCGCTTGAACTTGGTCCCGGTGTGAAAACAGGTCTTAATATCAAAATCGATAACCCTGCTCAACTGGGCGCAGATCTTGTTGCAGGTGCCGTGGGCGCAATAAGTGAATATACCTTACCTTGCGTTGTTATTGATATGGGCACTGCATCAACAATCAGTGTAATTGATGGCAATGGCGCTTATCTTGGCGGTGTAATTTCTGCAGGTGTGCGTCTTACTCTTAAAGCACTCACCGAAAACACAGCGCAACTTCCTTCAATTGACATTAACGCTCCAAAATCGGTCATTGGCTCAAATACCGTTGACTGTATGAAATCAGGACTAATTTACGGCACCGCTGCAATGCTTGACGGTTTGCTTAACCGTATTACTCAAGAGCTTGGTAAAAAACCAACAATTGTTGCTACAGGTGGACTTTCCAAAGATATAATTGTTCACTGTGAACATGATATTATCTACAACGCAAATCTGCTTCTTGACGGTTTGCGTGAAATATATGAAAAGAACAGATAACAAGAGGTGTCTTTATGTTAAAACAAGAACTTAAAAATCGTAATCTCCCCGCACTTTTACCACGTGAAGATATGATTGAAATCATGCAACGTGAGGTTTATGGTTATTTACCAAAAAATGATTTTGAATGGTCAGTTTCTAATGAAAAAATTATTGAACGTCGTTTTGCAAAAGGTACTGTATTTCATTCAAGCGTTGATTTTACCCTAACCAACAAAAACGGTAGTCATACCTTCCCTGTCCACAAAATTTTACACCAAGATGGCAAAAAACACCCTGTTATTCTTTGCATTAACATTGATAAACGAGTACCTGATAAATACTTCCCTATAGAAGAACTTGCCGAACAGGAATTTGATATAATTACATATTGCTATGCCGATATAACAAGCGATAATGATGATTTTACAACAGGTATCGCGCCACTCGTTTTTCCTAACGGCCGACAAAATGATACCGATTGCGGCAAAATTGGTCTTTGGGCTTTTGCTAATATGCGTGTTCTTGATTACGTGCTTACACTGGACGGTACTGATAATAAAAATATTGCAATACTTGGTCATTCACGCCTTGGTAAAACCGCATTAGTTACAGGTATGTTAGATGAACGTTTTACACACGTTTTCTCAAATAATGCCGGTTGCGCAGGTGATGCTATTGCCCGTGGCGGTACAGGTATTCAATTCGATGATGAAGGAAATTTTTTAATTGAAAAAGAGTTCCGCGGCGAAAATATTGAAGTAATAACCCGTGTATTCCCATACTGGTTTTGTGCTAACTATAAAAACTATGCAGAGCAAGGCTATGGCACTGATTTTGATCAACACTTTTTACTTGGCAGTATTGCGCCTCGTAATGTTTGCGTAAATGCCGCAGAGTTAGACTACTGGGCTGATCAAAAAAGTGAACAACTTTGCTGTATGGCAGCGGCTAAGGCTTGGGAAGATATGGGACTTGACGGTATACAGGAATGTGACCACTACCTTACAAGCGGCGAGAGATTACTTGACGGCAACGTTGGCTTCTTTATGGCACCTACAATGCATTTCTTATCACGTCACGCATGGAATAACTATATGGAATTTATGCGTAAACATCTAAATAAATAAAAGAGGAAGCAATATGTTAAACCAAGACTTATTAGAACGCAATCTTCCACCACTGCTTTCACGTGAAGAAATGTTAGAAATCATGCAGCGTGAAGAGTATGGTTATCTTCCAAAAAACGACTTTGAATGGTCAGTTTCTAATGAAAAAATAATTGAGCGCCGTTTTTCAAAAGGTAATGTTTTTTTGTCAAGTGTTGATCTTACCCTTATCAACAAAAACGGTAGTCACACCTTTCCTGTTTATCGACTTTTGCATCAGGATGATAAAAAGCGTCCTGTAATTATTTGCATCAACATTGATAAACAAGTACCCGATAAATACTTCCCTATAGAAGAACTTGCCGAGCAAGAATTTGACATTATTACTTATTGTTATACCGACATAACAAGTGATGACCCCGATTTTTCGACAGGCATTGCGCCACTTATATTCCCAAATGGCAGACAAAACGAAACCGATTGCGGTAAAATTGGTCTTTGGGCTTTTGCAAATATGCGTGTATTAGATTATGTGCTTACTCTACCCAATACCGACAGCAAAAACGTAGCAATTCTTGGTCACTCGCGTCTTGGAAAAACAGCGCTCTTTACCGGAATGATGGATGAACGTTTTTCATTTGTATTGTCGAACAATGCAGGTTGCAGTGGCGATGCAATCGCTCGTGGCGGTTCAGGTCTTCCAGATGAAAACAGTAATTACAAGGTAGAACAAGAGTTTCGAGGCGAAATTATTTCTAACCTTACATCAATCTGGGCAGCTTGCTGGTTTTGTGAAAACTATAAAAAACACGGCGAGTTAAACTATGGCGACAACTTTGACCAGCACTTTGTTTTAGCAAGTATTGCGCCTCGTAAGATTTGCGTAAATGCCGCAGAACTTGACTACTGGGCTGACCAAAAATCACAACAGCTTTGCTGTATGGCGGCAGCTAAAGCCTGGGAAAATATGGGACTTGACGGTATGCAGGAGTGCGACCACTACCTTACAGGTGGCGAAAAATTGCTTGATGGTAACGTTGGATTATTTATGGCGCCTACAATGCATTTCTTATCACGTCACGCATGGATTAATTATATGGAATTTATGCGCAAACATCTAAACAAATAAAAGAGGTAGCAATATGTTAAAACAAGAATTATTAAACCGTAATCTTCCACCACTGCTTTCACGCGAAGAAATGGTTGAAATATTGCAGCGCGAAGAATATGGATATTTACCGCAAAATAATTTTAAATGGGAAATTTCAAATTACAAACGCAAAGATGGTCGTCTTGCAAAAGGTGAAGTTATCTATTCAACCGTTGATTTTACCTTAACAAATAAAAACGGTTCTCACACTTTCCCTATTAACCAATTTTTGCACACCGATGGTAAAAAGCACCCAACAATACTTCATATTGCTGGCAGATACCCAGGTAATTTTGTTCCCGAAGAAGAAATTGTTGAAAATGGTTATAACCTAATCATATTTACTTATACCGATATAACTAGTGACGACGGTGATTTTACCACAGGTATTGCTCCGCTTGTATTTCCAAACGGAAGACAAGACGACACCGACTGTGGCAAAATTGGTCTTTGGGCTTTTGGTAATATGCGTGTGCTTGATTACGCGCTTACATTGGATTGCGTTGACGAAAATAATATTGCTATTGTTGGTCAATCACGCCTTGGTAAAACTGCTTTAGTTACAGGTATGTTAGATGAAAGATTTACTTTTTCTTTGTCTAATAATGCAGGTTGCAGTGGTGATACACTTTCGCGTGGCAACTCGGGACTTGCTGATAGCGGTGGCAACTATGCCGTTGAAGAAAAATATCGTGGTGAAACCGTTGAAAGAATTACAAGAGTATTCCCCTATTGGTTCTGTAAAAATTATTTAAAATATGCTAAGCAAAATTACGGAACCAACTTTGACCAACATTATCTTGTAGCAAGTATTGCGCCACGCAATGTGTGCGTAACTGCTGCTGAGTTGGACTTTTGGGCTGACCAAAAGGGTGAACAGCTTTGCTGTCTTGCTGCAAGCGAGGCTTGGGAAAATTTAGGTCTTGTTGGTTTGCAGAAGTGTGACCAATATCTTAACCCTGGTGAAAAATTACTTGAGGGCAATGTTGGCTTTAGCATGACAGCTACTACACACTTTTTATCACGTCACGCATGGATTAATTATATGGAATTTATGCGTATTCATAGACATAACTGATTTATCAGTAAATATAATATGTCAAAATTTTATGAACTGCACCATACTGGGCAGTATCGGAGGTAATTTTTATGACAAAAACAAACAATAGACAACAAACAACAAAAAAGCTTGTTCTTGGCGCTGTTCTTACAGCGCTTGTAGTGATATTACAACTTTTGGGTTCTTTCATTAAACTTGGACCTTTTTCAGTATCACTGGTTCTTGTACCAATTGTTTTGGGCGCGGCAATGTGCGGCTACAAAATAGGTGCTTGGCTTGGCTTTATCTTTGGTGTTGTGGTACTTGTAAGCGGAGATGCGGCTGCTTTTTATTCAATTAACGTACCGGGTACAATTGCTACCGTTTTGGTTAAAGGTACTTTGTGCGGACTGTGTGCAGGGCTTATCTACAATTTATTTGAAAACAAAAACAAATATTTGGCAGTTATTGCTGCTGCAGTTGTATGCCCGGTTGTGAACACCGGAGTATTTCTAATTGGTTGTAAACTTTTCTTTATGAGCGCAGTAACCGAATGGGGTCTTGCAAATGGTTTCAACAACGCTGTTCAGTATATGTTCTTAGGACTTGCAGGCGGCAATTTTATATTTGAATTGTTAATAAATATTATATTAGCACCTGTTATATTAAAGGTTATGACTTTTGTAAAAGACAAATAATACATTATTTGCACCGTTCATTTAAATAATGGACGGTGTTTTTTAGTGCAAAATTGCTATTTTTTACACTAAAGATTTAAATTTTATTAAAAAAGTGTTTAAATTTACATTTTTTGTAAAAAAAGACTTTATTTTTTGAAAGTTTTTTGGTATAATTCATTAGATACCATAGAAATGGGTATAATTAAGTTAAAATTGGATTTTAAATCCATAAATTATTAGGAGGTTGATTCGCAATGAGTCACAAGTATGTTTACCTTTTTAGCGAAGGCGACGCATCAATGCGTGAGCTTCTTGGCGGTAAGGGTGCAAACCTTGCAGAAATGACAAAAATTGGTCTTCCTGTACCACAGGGTTTCACAGTTTCTACCGAAGCTTGCACACAGTACTACGAAGATGGCAGAAAGATTAACGATGAAATCCAGGCACAAATTATGGAATATATCGTTAAAATGGAAGGTGTTACCGGCAAAAAGTTTGGCGACAAAGAAAATCCATTGCTCGTTTCTGTTCGTTCAGGTGCACGCGCATCTATGCCCGGTATGATGGATACCATTCTTAACCTTGGTCTTAACGAAGACGTTGTTGAAACAATGGCTGCAAAGAGCGGAAATGCTCGTTGGGCTTATGACTGCTACCGCAGATTCATTCAGATGTATTCTGACGTAGTTATGGAAGTTGGTAAGAAGTATTTTGAAGAGCTTATCGACAAAATGAAGGAAGAAAAAGGTGTTACTTTGGACGTTGAGCTTACCGCTGACGATCTTAAAGAACTTGCAACACAGTTTAAAGCTGAATATAAATCAAAGATTGGTAAAGACTTCCCTACCGATCCTAAAGAACAGCTTATGGGCGCTATCGAAGCAGTTTTCCGTTCATGGGACAACCCCCGTGCAAACGTTTACCGTCGTGACAACGATATTCCATATTCTTGGGGTACCGCTGTTAACGTGCAGATGATGGCATTTGGTAACATGGGTGACAACTGTGGTACCGGTGTTGCATTTACACGTGACCCTGCTACCGGTGAACCTGGTCTTATGGGTGAGTTCCTCACCAATGCTCAGGGTGAAGACGTTGTTGCAGGTGTTCGTACACCAATGCCAATTGCTGAAATGGCAGAGAAATTCCCTCAAGCTTTTGAAGAATTTAACAAGGTATGTGCAATTCTTGAAGACCACTACCGTGATATGCAGGATATGGAATTCACCGTAGAAGACGGCAAACTCTATATGCTTCAGACACGTAACGGTAAGCGTACAGCTAAAGCTGCTCTTAAGATTGCTTGTGACCTCGTTGATGAAGGCATGATCGACAAGAAACAGGCTGTTGCTATGATCGATCCTCGTAACCTTGACACACTTCTCCATCCACAGTTTGATACAAAAGCTCTTAAGGCTGCTACACCTGCAGGCAAGGGTCTTGGCGCATCTCCTGGTGCTGCTTGCGGTAAGGTTGTGTTTACTGCTGAAGATGCTGAAATTTGGAACGCTCGTGGCGAAAAGGTTATTCTTGTTCGTCTTGAAACCTCACCTGAAGACATCACAGGTATGAAGGCTTCTCAGGGTATTCTTACAGTTCGTGGCGGTATGACTTCTCACGCTGCCGTTGTTGCTCGTGGTATGGGTACTTGCTGTGTATCTGGTTGCGGCGACATCATTATGGACGAAGAAAACAAAAAGTTCACACTTGCAGGCAAAACCTATAACGAAGGTGACTTTATCTCTATTGATGGTTCTACCGGTAACATTTATGACGGTATCATCCCAACTGTTGACGCTGAAATCGCTGGTGAATTTGGTCGTATTATGGCTTGGGCTGATGAGTTCCGTACACTTAAGGTTCGCACAAATGCTGACACACCTGCAGACGCTAAAAAAGCTCGTGAATTGGGTGCTGAAGGTATCGGTCTTTGCCGTACAGAGCATATGTTCTTTGAAGCTGACAGAATTGCTGCTTTCCGTGAAATGATTTGTGCTGACACTGTAGAAGAGCGTGAAGCTGCTCTTAACAAGATTCTCCCCTATCAGCAAGGCGACTTTGAAAAACTTTACGAAGCGCTTGAAGGCTGCCCAGTAACCATTCGTTTCCTTGATCCACCTCTTCATGAGTTTGTTCCTACCGAAGAAGCTGACATTGAAGCTTTGGCTGCTGCTCAGGGCAAAACTGTTGCTGATATCAAAAATATCATTACAGGTCTTCACGAGTTTAACCCAATGATGGGTCACCGTGGTTGCCGTTTGGCAGTTACCTATCCTGAAATTGCTGCTATGCAGACTAAGGCTGTAATTCGCGCTGCTATCAAAGTTAAAAAGGCTCACGCTGATTGGAACCTTGTTCCTGAAATTATGATTCCTCTTACCGGCGAAGTTAAGGAAATGAAGTTTGTTAAAGACATCGTTGTTGCTACTGCTGACGCTGAAATCGCTGCTGCAGGCGTAGACCTCAAGTACGAAGTTGGTACTATGATGGAAATTCCACGTGCTTGCCTTACAGCTGATGAAATCGCTAAAGAAGCTGAATTCTTCTGCTTCGGTACAAACGACCTTACCCAGATGACATTCGGTTTCAGCCGTGATGACGCTGGTAAGTTCCTTACAGCTTACTATGATAGCAAGATTTATGAAAACGATCCATTTGCTAAACTTGACCAAAACGGTGTTGGCAAACTTATGGATATGGCTGTTACTCTTGGTAAAAAGGTTCGTCCTACAATGCACTGTGGTATATGCGGTGAACACGGCGGCGACCCAGTATCTGTAGAATTCTGCCACAAGATTGGTCTTGATTATGTATCATGCTCACCATTCCGTGTGCCGATCGCTCGTCTTGCTGCTGCTCAGGCTGCTATAAAGGAAATGAAGTAATCGGAAAAATCCGAGCATTTCAGTTCCAACTCAATCGGGAAAATGCTGAAGATTTCATCAAAGCATTCCGCCCGAACCAGCGACTCCACTCCTTCGACGATATAACCGTTGAAGTGTGGATTTAGCTAGTAAAATCAAGCATTTAGCCCACTACCCTAGAAATTCGGTAGTGGGCTTTTTGTATGTTCGCACGTTTGTTATAGCTCTGTTTTTCTGTTAAAATGCACCCGTAAACAGATATAGAAAGCGAGGTGCAAAAATACCGCAAAATCGGGATAGCTTTGAGTGTAGTTTTCAAAAACTATACCGATTACGTATAGTGAATTTATGAATAAGATAGCCGAATATATTAAAATGGAGCGTAAAGCCGCCCATCTAACTCAAGAGAGGTTCGCAGAGCTCTCCGGAATAGGTCTACATGCTCTCCGTGACCTTGAACAAGGCAAAGACAATATCACACTCCATAAAATCAACCAAGCCCTTGCAATGTTCGATATGGAAGCCGTACCGGGACGAAAATGGGATGATTAAATTTATACTTTATTTATTTAAAATTATGTGTTATAATATCGAATATAGATATATTCATCAACTTGTTTTGTTTCATCATAATATGAAACCGTGGAGGATTAACCTATGGTTAAAGAACAGTTTAAAGATTATGCTATTAATACCTTAGAAAAAGAAAAGGAATTGCTTTTTAAAGAGTTTGCTGAAAGTGATAACGAATTTTTTAATCAAATCCTTAGCATCAAAGAGTCTTGTGAAGTTGCTAGTGAACAGTACAGTTTTGTAATTTGCGAAGGTGGAAGTAATGGCTAACAAAAATGAGATATTAGGAAAAATTGTAGAATATAAAAATGCAGGACAAGATATTATTCGAAGAGAGTATCTGTCTAATTTGAACGAGTACACCGGAAATGATACAATAGTTTATGCTGCATCTTTTCCTTGTAGGCATCCAAACGTACCAGGCAATCTTTTGAGTATTGGTTCTAATGATATTCAGGGTTTCATGACTTGCCTTAATGGATTAAAAGGTGATAAACTTGATTTGATAATTCACAGCCCTGGCGGTTCCCTTGAAGCTACTGAGCAATTGGTTCAATATTTAAGAGCAAAATATCAATATATTCGAGCTATTATTCCACAAAGTGCAATGTCTGCTGCCACGATGTTAGCGTGCGCATGTGATGAAATTGTTATGGGAAAACAATCAGCAATAGGCCCTATCGATCCCCAAATGACGCTTGTAAAACAAAACGGAGTTGCACACACTTTACCTGCACACTCTATTCTTGCGGATTTTGAAAGAGCAAAAATAGAAATTGCTGCCGATAAAAATTCCGCAAATGTTTGGATCCCCAAACTTATGGAAATTCCTAATGGCTTCTTGGATTTGTGTCAGAAAACAATTGATCTTTCTAAATCGAAAGTTGCGGAATGGCTCGACACTTATATGTTTAAAGATGATGACAAGAAAGGGGCTTCTATTGCGGGCTGGTTAGGAGATTTTAATGAACACAAAACACACGGACGTCCTATAAATTATCAGTTGGCTCAAGAAAAGGGATTAAAAATTACTCTTCTCGAAAACGATCAGGAACTCCAGGATAAAGTGTTGAGTGTTTTTCATGCAACTTTAGTGACATTTGATGTAGCTCCTTGTGTAAAAATTATTGAAAATCATTTGGGTAAAGGTTCGTATATTGTGATACAACCGTAAAACACATAAGCAACTATCTTAACGGTAGTTGCTTATTTTTGTTTCAATAAATTATACCAATGTGCGATTTTTAAATTTGCAGAGTCGCAGTTTCTTTCTCCTTTTGCTAAACTTTAGGCATGAGGAGGTGCTGACTATGGCACGGTTTATTGAAGAATTTTATTACGGAAATATTGATCCGCAGGCACGCAGTACGAAGCAAAATAAGACGGTACAAAAGCAAATGGAAGTGCTGATGAAGACAGAAGATTTGCTCACAAACGCTTTGACCGACGAGCCGAAGAAATGGTTTTTGGACTTCTCAAATGCGTGGAGCATTGTCAACGGCGAATCAAATCTTGACAGTTTTATTATGGGTTTTCGCCTCGGCGCCAACTTCGCTTATGATGCTTTCATTTCAACCGAAACACCGTTCGAGGACTTGTTAAAGGAATAAAATCAATTACAAAAGCATAGCAGATAGAATTAAAACTCTGTCCGCTGTGCTTGTTTTTTGTTTGGAAAAAAATATCTGTATCATCTTAGCGAGCAGACTGTTTATATATACATTCCCGTAAAACGCTCGCTCGCCCAATGATTGCATCATCTTAGCGAGCAGACCGTTTGTACTCCGATTGTCGCAAAACAGTACTCGTTAGGGACACCCTAATACCCATTTGCAATTTTCAAAATCACACATTCGCAAAAACAAACCTCCTTTGGTACAATCAAAGCATCAAAGGAGGTTTTGCTATATGAAAACATTATTCGAACAACACGGCGGCACGTACACAATGCAGGGCGACTACCGCTTGCCGAATCTAACCGTAGAAGAAAATGATACTCGACCGATCGGCGTATGGGGACAACGCCGCTTACACTACCTAAAGCACCATCGCAAAGTTATGTATCATAACCTGCTCACTTCCGGCAAGCTCCATTCCCACCTTGCAGACGTCGAAGAACAAGCGCAAAACCTTTTTTCTCGGTTAGTAAAAGAATACGCCGAAAAAGAGGGCATCACCGAACAACTCAAAGCCCCCGACCAAATGAAGTGGGTGCAGAAGATGAATATTATCCGTGAGTGTGTAAAGGAAGTCGTCAATACTGAAAAGATTTGTTTGTAAAAGAAAAGTGGGCCGCAACACAATGTTGCTATCCCACTTTTTCACTTTTATGCTATTTCTTTTGCGATGAGCTCATAGTATTGATTTTCTATAGCTTCAATTGTTTTTATACGACGTAGTAAAGCGTTGTAATTATTTACTACAGATAGTTGTTCATCAAAACTTGGTATATCAACCTTTGTACACTCAAAAAAGCCTGTCATGTTCCATGTTCCGTTATCAGAATTTGATGCGTGCAAAAGAAATTCTTGCTTATATTGAATTGATAGCCACTGTAAGTTTATTTTATATTCAGAATCATCTCTTTCATACAAAATATACGCATCATCATTTAAAGTATAATGACCCTTAGGTAAATATCGAACATTTCCGGCTTTACCTTTTCTCGTTACTAACAATCCATCTCTTTGTTCAAATTTGGGTACGTTCACAGTTTCGTTTAGTGTAACATAAGTGTTTTCTTTGACTGTTGCGCCTGTTAGTAACAAATACTTATCGCCATCTATTTTTAGTCGCTGATAGTTCATCTCTTCAGTTAATTTTGAAGAACCGCTCATATAATCGATACATTTTGAAATTTCGATTTGCTTTCCTTGATATTGACTATATTCAGGTGTCAATTCTTTGTTTATCAACTCATAACAATGGTTCTTCACCCTTATTAAGGCATCTAGTTTATCTTTGATGGGTTTCAAAGAATTCAAAATATTACATTGAACATTATAATCAGGGAGCGTAAACTCCTCTGCATAAATCTGCTCCAATGATAATGTTTTTGAGCCGTCACTTACCCCCATTTCTCTATAAAAATTTTGTAAGAATAACGAGAAATATTCAAGGTTCACTTTATCAATAGCATCTTTGCGTAAAGTTATGAATCCTGCGTGATGATTTAAAGCAAACTTTTCTCCGTTTTTATATGTCATACTTCCAGCACTGCCATCCAAGCTAATAATTATGCCTTCTCCAGAGAAAATTTTAATAGTTGCACCTTTTTTCGTTTTTGCGGAAATAGAAATTCTTCGGTCTGTTGTTTTATGTTCTTTATTTCCACCATATAAGGGAATTAACTCATCGCCATTTTGTAGTGATACATAAATAGCTTCATCCGTTAATGCATAATTGCCTTTTTCAATTTCATTAAAAACATCAAGAAATTTCATCAAGCAACCCCCTTATACTATTATCTATTTGTTTTAATTCATCTTCAAAATCAGTTTCACTAATATAATGCGGAGAATATGGTCTTAAATAATACTCTGGTAACAGCGTTTTATAATGATCGTTTTTGATTGTATTAATATCGATATTACCACCCTTTCTTGCGGTTTGTGCGATACCTTTCTCATCAATCCACATAGTAAGGTTAGTACTATCATCAAAAGTTAACCACCTTTTTTCTAAAACACCAGGCATTTCAACACCATCAGTACTGACCCAACCGGATATTTCATCGTGCATCCAACCATTGCGGTTGTTACGTAGTTTAGTTGGGAATCTTTTATCCGAATTGGCCAATCCATCATTGTCAATGATATACATCCAAATAGGTTTATCTTGTATTTTGGTTACTTTTTCGCTGCGCTTTTTGATGAATAAAGCATAGGTCTTTTCCTTGGTGTAAGGTGCAAAAGCAAATTTCGGCAAAGAAACTATTGCATATATTTCACACTTTTCAAGTATTTCTTGACGAAGTTTCTTGTATGATGGGTTTTCTAATACGCCATCTGGGGTAATGATACAAGCTTTACCGCCAACTTCAAGCAGGTCAATAACTTTGCAAATAAATGCTATCTCCGTTCTGTTTGTGGAAATTGCGTTGGTTTTTGCTTTGATTGTACCGTTACCATACGGAGGGTTTGTTATTACATACTGATATTTTTTGCTAAGCGTGGCTTTGCCGTTTTGTCTTGTTGGATTCAAAGAATTGTCCGAATACATATGGGTATGCCCGTCGCCAACCAAGAACATATTCAAACGAGTTCTTGATATATTTTCATCTCTGACATCTACGCCATAAAAACACTTTTTAGAAAGGAACTCTCTTGCTTCAGTAGTCAAAGTGCCGCTTTTTTCATAATTGTTTAATAAGACTTTAAAGCTCTCGGTTAAGAATCCACCTGTACCACAAGCGGGATCTATAATTGAAAATTCCTTCTTTTCGTTGTAAACATCTTCATCTTGTAACAACAACTTAGAGAATATATGCGTATAATGACGTCGTGTAAAATACTCACCGAAATCTTTTTTCTCTTTAGACGACGCAAACATTTCGTAAACTGCACCAAACAAGTCGAATCCAGTTCCGTGCAAAGGTTTCATGGAATCAATTATGCTGTAAATTTGTTTAACATCATCAACACTAATAAGAGGCTTGTTTTTACCATCGCCACTTATTGCAATTCTAACTACTTCCATAACATTTTTGAATTCTTTGAAAGTAGTTTCATCTTCCAAGCGGCTAATATAACCGCTTAAATTATTCTTTACTTTTTCGGCAACCTCATCATCACAAGTAGACCAATATACTTTAGATGCATCTTTGTTGCCGTCTATTTCTTCTTTTTCTTCAAAATATTCAAGGGCAACAAAGCCAACCGTAAAGTCAATCTTTTGTACATTGTCCTTAAAGTTTATGCCACGATACACTCCTGCTAATTCCCAAAGCTTCTTGTTAAAGATGGCTTCAGAGATTGTAGAGATAGAGTCAACATTGGTGTTGATTGCATCCAAGTCGGGATTTGCAGTTAATTTGTTCTTGATAAGTCTATAAATATCAATGGTCTGAAATTCACGAATCGGATTACCGTTGAGTGTTAACTGTTTCAAGGTTTTCGCATTATAAAAATATGTGGTTTTACAGTTTGTAACGATAAAGTAAGGCAAGCCTAGTTTAGGTGCTTTGATTTTGCCCTGCTTCAAAGCATCTTTCCAATCCTTATCTCCAACCTTGCAATCGTCTTTCGCTTCGGCATATGCCACAAGGTTTTTAATGTACTGTTCATCGTTAGTACCATCGTATTCAAATTCAGAAATAAGAATATCCGGACGTTTTGAACCAGTATATTTTGAGAAAGTAGTATCATTTACAATTTGGCGGAAAGGAATGCTTAATTGTGCCACCAATACTTCATTAATAAGTCGGCTAACAGAGAGAGCCTCCTGTTTCTTTTGCTTTTTAGCCATTGCTTTTACCTCCAAATTATATAGTTTTCGCAATCTGTGACCATATTTGCTCACTATTAGGTCTATCTTTTGCGGTACGGATTATTCTTAATAAAGTTTGATTACTCATGATGTAGTCCTTAACATCAGCAGGTATATCATTTCTTTCCTTGGCAGCCAAATCAAATAGTGTAGATTTAACCCTGGGAAAATCATCAAGATTAAGCTTTTGAATAATAGTTTCAAGCAGTTCTTTTTCAGGTGGTTTGTTATGCCCGTTTTCAATATCGCTTAAATACGTTGGCGTTTTATTAACATCTTTAGCTAACTGACGGATCGAAATACCTTTGGCTTGTCGTACGGACCGTAAATATTTTCCGAATTCAAAAACTTCGTATTCAAGAGAATCTAAATCAACAAATTCAATATTGTTGTCTTTTTTAGGCATATAAATCACCTCCTATATGTAAGTTAGTTAGCTTACAAACTATTATATCTCGATACTTGGATTTTGTCAATAAAAATGATAATAAAAATTTATTTGTGTTATCATTTTTTGAAATTTAATAGATCATCTGACGCTTACGAAAGATAGGCGTCTTTTTTTATACTTTTTCTGAAAGAAAAGTGTCTAAACGCCAAAAAAATTCAGCAATTAAAAGTAGAGGGGGTTAGTAAATTGCCTTGCTCAGTGGGAATAAGTGAAGGAACTTTTTGAAGTACCCTTGTGGATTGGCTTCTCTCAGTGCGAATTAGTGAAAGAACCTTTCAAATGTACCTTGACAACTGAATAGCGCCGATCTGATACGACTTTGCGATGATACGAGCAAGGCAACGCTACGGTGAGATTCCGAGCAGGAACTGAGGTTGGGCAAAAATATTTTTTCAAAACACCCGATAATTTGCGGTCGCTCTGTGGGAACAAGTGAAAAGAAATTTTGCAAATAGACTTAAAAAACACCCTTTCCCATTGCAAATAAGTGAAGGGTAAAAAAATATTTTTCAGAAATCCCGACAAATGGGTGTCCAAAACGGTACCCCTTGTCCAAATAAGTGAAGGGATAAAAATTTTCCTTCGAGTTGGGTGTGCAAAAGCAGTCTCAAAATTCCTAATTAGTGAGGGGGTGCAAATCAGGGGTGTAATTCCAAATAAGTGAAAGGAGGTGGTTGTCAAAACCAAAAACGGTCGGAGGTCTTAAATATATAAATAAATATATAACTTACTTTCCGAAAAAGAATGAATTTTTAATCTATAGAAAGGAGTGAGCAAATGGCAAACAGCAAGGTCTACAGCCGAGCAGAAATGCAAGAGGCAGGGATCGTCACCAACGATTATGCTTTTATGGACAAGCCCGGTGAATATATCGGAACGCTCGAAATGAAAGCAGAAGCAAGGGGCGGTATGCTTCGCCTTTTTCTTCGGTTGGTAGACGGAAGAAAGATCATAACGCCGGTGTTCTGGTGGCAGAGGTACTTAGGCTTCTACGAAATGGACAACGGCACAAGGCTCAGGCTTGTCTACGGACAAAGCAGTAAGGGTGAAACCTATTTAAAACAAATTGAAAA
This sequence comes from Clostridia bacterium, assembly GCA_017516965.1. Classification (GTDB taxonomy): domain Bacteria; phylum Bacillota; class Clostridia; order Oscillospirales; family Acutalibacteraceae; genus UBA737. The sequence goes on along the minus strand of JAFXAP010000011.1, from coordinate 61,772 downwards.
ACTTTAGGAGGAAACAAAAATGTTTGAATACGAAATTATAAAGAAAATCGGAGTTGCAGGAGAAAACGGCAACGACACAAAGGAAATCAACATCATCAAATGGAGCAGTAACGAGCCGTGTATCGACGTGCGGCGTTGGAGAAACGGCAAGCCGTTGAAAGGCATCGCCTTCTATCCAGATGAGATTGACGAGCTAATTAAATTACTGAAAAAAGCGAAAAAGGAGGTCATATAAATGGCAAGAAAATCAGATTTTACTCTGCCGCCCATACCCATTGATGCAATCTTTTCAACGCAGGCGGAAAGAGACGATGCACGCTTAGAGCGAGTACACAATATTCCCCTTGAGGAGCTACACCCCTTCAAGGATCATCCCTTTAAAATTCAATCGGGCGAAGAAATGGACCGAATGGTTGAGAGCATTCGCAAGGTCGGGGCGATAACCCCCGCCCTTGCACGACCGCTTGAAGACGGCGGCTTTGAACTGATATCTGGTCACCGCAGATTTGCGGCGTGTCAAGTGTTGGGACTCAAAACGATGCCCGTAATCGTTCGGAAAATGACAGATGATGAGGCGGTGATCGCAATGGTAGATGCAAATTTGCAAAGAGAAACCATACTCCCCAGCGAAAAGGCGTTTGCTTATAAACTTAAACAAGAAGCACTAAATCATCAAGGTAGGAGTAGTTTGTCCCAACTTGGGACAAAGTTAAGAACTGATGCTTTCATAGGTGAAGCGGCAGGCGATAGTCGTAATCAAGTTCAAAGATATATCCGCCTAACGTACCTTATCCCCGAACTACTCGCCAAGGTGGATGAAGGAAAAATTGCTTTCAGTCCGGCAGTGGAAATCTCATTCTTGACAGAGAATGAACAGCGAATCCTATTTGATGCCATTGAGCTAAATGACTGCACCCCTTCTCACGCACAGAGCATACGGCTCAAAAAGCTATCGCAGGACTGTGTGCTAACTAAAGATCAAATATATGAAATAATGTCGGAGGAAAAGCCGAACCAACAGGAGCATTTGCGGTTTCGCAGAGAGGATTTTAACGGATATTTCCCAAAATCCTACACCGAACAGCAGATAAAGAAAGATATCCTGAAAGGTTTAGAGCTTTTGCACCGACACCGACAGCGAAATCGTGATGCGAGATAAAAATCGCACATTTGTAAAGGAGTAGCACTATGATTACAATTATAAAAGATAATAATCCTAACCATATTTTCGCCGCCTTAAAGCTTTGCGAACAGCTTTATCACGACGGCAAAATTCCGTTATATATGTTTCGGAATATGGTAAATCAGCACGCTGACATGGTGGATGCTTCTAAGTTCAATTTCACCATTCAGCAGGAAGGAGAAAAAGCCGGATGATGTATCGATACAATGAATTTGACGAACGAAGGGTGGTGATTTATGCCCGTGTTTCCACCGAACACGAAGCGCAGATATCTGCACTCAGCAATCAGCTGGAATGGTATCAGCAATATCTCGACCACCACCCTGAATGGAACTTAATTGACCGCTATATTGATGAGGGTATTACGGGAACCTCGGCAGAAAAGCGACCGGGCTTTACGCAGATGATTGAGGATGCCAAGGCGCACAAGTTTGACTTAATCATCACCCGTGAGGTGTCACGATTTGCCCGAAATACCGAGGAAACCCTTCACTTTACAAAGATGCTCCGCCGCATTGGCGTTGAGGTGTTCTTTATCAATGATAATATTAAAACCTTTGACGGTGACGGCGAGCTTCGTCTAACCATTATGGCAAGTCTTGCCCAAGACGAAAGCCGTAAAACTTCCATCCGAGTAAAAAGCGGTCAGCAGATCTCAATGGAAAAGGGCGTGTTCTATGGCAACGGCAATATTCTCGGCTATGACCGAGTGGAGAAGATCGTTGAGGGCAACAAAAAGCAGGTGGATTTTCTTATAAATCCCGTGCAAGCCGAAACGGTGCGAAGAATATTTGATATGTACCTTGAGGGACACGGGCTGATGGCAATTAAAAATGAAATGGAGCGAACGGGGCGGAAAACTGCTACGGGACTACCCAACTGGCATTGTACGGGAATATCCCAAACGCTCAAGAATTCCTTTTACTGCGGCATCATTACCTACCACAAGGAATACACTCCCGACTTTTTGGTGCAGAAAAAGGTAAAAAACTACGGTGAAATGGCATTAACACAAGTGCAAGGCAGACACGAGCCGATTATAACCGTTGAAGAATACGAAAGGGTGCAAAAGATTATGAAAAGCAAAACGGGAAAACTCAAAAATCCAACCACAGGAAGAAAGCTGACGGGTGTAACACCGCCAAAGACCGTATGGGGCAGACTGATGATCTGCTCCTGCGGCAGACGGTTTAACCGCCGCAAATGGAGAACCAATGCAAACGGCGAAAAGTTCTTCGGCTACCAATGCTACGGTACAACGCAGACAGGTACTATCAAAAGTCGCCTGAAGCGTGGACTTCCTATTGACGGCATTTGCCAGTCGCCGATGATCGCTGAGTGGAAGCTTCAGATGATGGCAAACTATATTTTCCGACACTTCCTTACAAATAAACAAAAGGTATTGGAGATTGCAAATTCCTTGCTGGAGGAGCATATCGGCTACACCGAGGTGCAAGTACAAGATAACTCAAAACTCATCGAACAAAAACAAAGAGAGCTTGAAAGAGCCAATACTAAACGAAAAAATCTTGTGGATTTGCTCAGCAACTGTGATATCTCCCGTGAGGACTATCAAGAGGCACGTGCCGAGGTGGATAAGCAGATTGATAAACTTAAGGCGGAAATCGAAGAACTGACACCCGTAGTCGAGGAAACCGAGGAGGAAGAAATCGACTACGAAAGCAAGATCACCGTTCTCCGCTATGCCTTGGAGCAATACACCAATTTCGATACCGACGGTGATATCCCTGAAAGTGTTATCGAAGCCTTTGTAGAGAAAATAGAGGTTTCAAAGGACTGTTTTAAGTGGTATCTTCGTGGTGATTTCGGCGGCGACTCTCCCATTCCTATGAATGTGGAGGGTAACCGCAAGAAAGGGGCGACTATTTCGCCCCAGTACATAATTCCCCCTGCAAACTTTGGCGACTCAGGCTGCTATCAAGGAAAGCAAGTAATTGCTGACTTTATAAAACAAAAAATCCCCACCGAGTAATCGGTGGGGATTTTTTGTCAGTTTTTGTTGACACAACATAAAGTATATGTTATACTACATATAGACTAGTTAACAAAAAATTCATAATTTCTAGTCAAAGAAAGGGGTTTCATTATGGAAAACACTGTAAACACTGCTCCGGTTGGGCAACTTAAGACTAACAAAGGATTGCTAAAAACAATTTTGCTTGCAATCGTAACATTTGGTATTTATCCATTAGTTGTTATGTCTGCTGTTTCTAACGACATAAACATTGTTGCATCAAGATATGACGGCAAAAAAACTATGCACTATTGCTTGTTGACCTTTGTCGTTGCGCCTATTACCTTTGGCATTGCAGGTATTGTTTGGTCTCATAAAATTTCTAACCGTATCGGCGCAGAACTTAAGAGACGCGGTATTGCGTATAACTTCAGCGCAGCTGACTATTGGCTTTGGAATGTATTAGGTAGCTTCATCATTGTTGGTCCTTTCATTTACTTACACAAAATGTTTAAGGCTGTTAACAAAATGAATGCTGACTATAATGTAAACGGCTAATTATTTCCCTATTTTATTATTTTAAAAAGACTTTTCACCCTGCTAAATATTGGTAGGGTGAATTTTTATTATAAATTAATTATTGATTATTTAATAATTGTATGTTATTATTAAGCAAATCCAATATAGTTAAACTGCTACCGAGTAGTTGAATGTTAAGGACATTCGTTTGCATATCGTTAGGTCTTAGAAGATATGCATGCGGGTGTTTATTTTTTAGGAGTGTTTTTGTTGAGAAATTATTTTTCAAAGCTTGAGATTGTTTTATGGTCTTGCTCTGATGGGTGTTGGCAAGTATATATAACGTTCGTTATATTGCGGTTGTGGTGTGTTTTGTTGCTTTTTTGGTAAATGATATATACGGTTTTATAAATTGGCAAAAAATGAAAATAAGACAGCGAGAAAAAAACTAAGTATAAAAGAAATTTCATAAGACAACGAATTTATAGTTATTGCAGATAAAAAATTTTTATGATATAATCTTTTAGATGACCAAAAACAAGGAGTTAATATGAATATAACCACAGCAATTTTTGATTTTGACGGCACTTTGTTTGATTCTATGCCGATTTGGAAAGGATTAAAATTTGAGTTTTTTGATAAGATGGGGTTAGTTCTTACCGAACAAGATAAAAAAGACTTTAGTGGTCTTTTTTTAATGGAGGCTCTCCCCCTTGCAAAAAAGCGTTTTAATTTAGAGCAGAGCGTTAAAGAATTGCTTGATATGTTTTTTGAACTTCTTAAAGAGAAATATTTAAGCTTAGCATTGCCAAAAAATGATATTATACCTTTTTTAGAAGCATTACAAAAAAGAGGTGTAAAAATGGGTATTGCAACTGCCACCGGCGAATCAGCGCTTATACCACTGCTTCAAAAATTTGATATGCTTAAATACTTTTCGGCAATTTACAGTACCTATACCGTGGGCGCCGCAAAATCTGAACCAAAGGTTTTTGATGTTGTGCGCGCTGAACTTGGTGGAGATAAAAATTCCACCTGGGTGTTTGAAGACGCTTTATATGCCGCAAAAACCGCAAAAGAAAACGGTTATAATGTTGTGGGTATCTATGACGCAAGTGAGCAACACCCTCAGGCGCTAAAAGATATCGCCGATATCTACATTACTAATTATTGCGAAATTAATCTTTAAAAAGGAGAATAAAATTATGTACACAATATATGTTAAATTTGACTGTCTACCACAAAAGCGAGAAGCATTTATAGAAAAGGTAAAAGAAACAGGCGTTTTAGATGCTATCAGAAATGAAGACGGATGCATTAGATATGACTATTATCTATCTGAAAAGGACCCTAACGAGCTATTACTAATTGAACAGTGGGAAAGCAAGCAGCATCAACAAATTCATATTGAACAACCCCATATGGACACCCTGCGCAGTTTTAAAAATGATTACATTACCAACACTATTTTAGGTGAAGTAGAACTTAAATAGCAAAAACTCCATCCCGTCAGGATGGAGTTTTTAATATAAATTTTTATCAAAATTCTTTTTAGAACATTGCCGAAAAGTAGTTAAAATTAATTATTAAACATACTGTTATAATCGCTAAACAAATAACACTGATAATAAGACCGATAATGCTAAGTATTTTACCAATTTTACCCATATCGTTTTCAAATCCGAACGCTACAGATTCTTTTACGCCAAGGGAACCTAATACGATACCAATGACTGCAAAAACAATACCAAAACCTGATAACGAATTAATGAGCGACAAAATACCCATAACCAAAGCGGCAATACCCTTTCCCTCTCCTGGAAAACCTGTATTTTTTGCCTTTGATTTTTTTAAGACAACTTCATCTGAAATGATTTCAACACGCTTTGAAGCAACCTCTGTACCGCAGTTTGGACAAAATTTGAAATCACTAAATTCGTGTCCGCAAATTTTACATATAATCATAAAAACACCTCAATTATGTTTGTTTAATTATAATATAAAAATATATATTTTTCAATACAAAAATACCCCTATGCAATGTGCATAGGGGTATAACATTAAAACAATCCTGTGATTTTTCCGTTTTCATCAACGTCAATACGCTCTGCTGCTGGTGATTTTGGAAGTCCCGGCATAGTCAAAATATCACCGGTAAGTACTACAATAAAACCTGCACCTGCTGAAACCTTAACGTTTTTAATAGTCACGGTGAAGTTTTGTGGCGCGCCAAGCTTAGTTGGGTCATCCGAAAAACTGTATTGTGTTTTTGCAACACAAATCGGCAACTTGTCAAAACCGAGTTCAGTAAGTTGCGCAATTTGCTTTTTAGCATTAGGCAATATAGCGATACCATCACCGCCATAAACCTTTTTAACAATAGCTTCAATCTTTTCTTCAATAGTGCCATCAAGCTCATAAGAGAAGGTAAAATCACCATGCTCTTCTTCACAAAGGCGAACAACTTCACGCGCGAGTGCTTCACCGCCCTTGCCGCCTTCTGCCCAAACTGTAGAAAGCACAGTATTAACACCAAGCTCTTTACATTTAGCAATAATAAAATCAATTTCATTATCTGTGTCGGTCGGGAAACGGTTAACCGCTACAACGCAAGGTAGCTTGTAAACATTTTTAATATTAGAAACGTGACGCAAAAGATTTGGAATGCCTTTTTCAAGAGCTGCTAAATCTTCGGTGTCAAGCGACTTTTTATCAAGACCGCCATGCATTTTAAGAGCGCGAACTGTAGCAACAACCACAACTGCATCGGGCGTAAGTCCAGCCATACGGCATTTAATGTCAAGGAACTTTTCAGCGCCAAGGTCTGCACCAAAACCTGCCTCAGTAATTGCATAATCACCCATTTTAAGAGCAAGTTTTGTTGCCATAACAGAGTTACAGCCGTGCGCAATATTAGCAAATGGTCCACCGTGCACAAAAGCAGGTGTGCCCTCAAGCGTTTGAACAAGATTTGGCTTGATAGCATCTTTAAGTAATGCTGTCATAGCGCCAACGGCCTTTAAATCGCCCGCTGTAACGGGTTTATCATCATAGGTGTATCCAACTATTATTTTTGATAAACGATCTTTAAGGTCGGTTATAGAAGATGCAAGGCAGAACACAGCCATAATCTCACTTGCAACGGTAATATCAAAGCCATCTTCACGCGGAACACCGTTTGCCTTGCCGCCCATACCATCAACAACAAAACGAAGTTGACGGTCATTCATATCTACACAGCGCTTCCAGGTGATTTTTCGAACATCTATGCCTAAAGCATTGCCCTGTTGAATATGATTATCAAGCATTGCGGCAAGAAGATTGTTTGCGGCGCCAATTGCATGGAAATCACCTGTAAAGTGAAGGTTGATATCTTCCATTGGAACAACCTGCGCATAACCGCCGCCTGCTGCGCCGCCCTTAACACCAAAAACAGGTCCAAGAGAAGGCTCGCGAAGAGCAACCGTAACATCCTTGCCAATACGGGCAAGTCCATCAGCAAGACCAATAGTTGTTGTGGTCTTGCCTTCCCCTGCAGGTGTTGGTGTAATGGCAGTTACAAGCACTAACTTACCATCCTTACGGTCGGTATCATTAAGCAGTGACAAATCAATTTTTGCTTTATACTTGCCGTACTGCTCAATATATTTTTCGTCTACTTTTGCTCTTTTGGCAATTTCGGTTATTGGTTTCATCTCACACTGTTGTGCGATTTCAATATCAGATAAATAAGCCATTTTATTTACCTCCAATAAAATTATTTAAAGTATTTAACCGCAGCCTCAAACATACGGATATCATATTCACCAAGAACGTTCTTGTAAAGTCCTTCACCGATACGCTCACTATGACCCATTTTACCAAATACACGGCCATCGGGTGAAGTAATACCCTCAATAGCATACATTGAGTTGTTTGGATTAAAGTGAACATCACTTGTAGCATTGCCGTCAAGATCAACATACTGTGTAGCAATCTGACCATTTTTAGCTAGTTGCTTGATAAGCTCTTCACTTGCTAAGAAACGACCCTCGCCGTGTGAAATCGGCACATTGTAAATATCACCAACATTTGTAAGTGACAACCACGGTGATTTATTAGATGCAACACGTGTACGAACAATGCGTGATTGGTGACGCGCTATTGTGTTAAATGTAAGTGTTGGACAGTTTTCATCGGTATCAATAATCTTACCATAAGGTACAAGTCCTAGTTTAATAAGAGCTTGGAAACCGTTACAAATACCACACATCAAACCATCTCGGTTATCAAGCAAATCTGTAACTCCATCTTTAATAGCGGCATTGCGGAAAAATGCAGTTATAAACTTACCGCTACCGTCAGGTTCATCACCGCCTGAGAAACCACCGGGTATAAATATCATCTGCGCATCTTTAAGTTTGGTAGCAAACTCTTCAATACTTGATTGAATACCGGAAGCTGTAAGGTTTTTAATAACAATAATTTCAGGGTCAGCGCCTGCATCACGCATAGCCTTTGCGCTGTCAAATTCACAGTTAGTACCGGGAAAAGCAGGAATAAGAACCTTAGGATGCGCTACCTTAATCGAAGGAGCTGGATACTCGCTTGCTTTAAATTCAAAGTTTTGCATAGGTGTTTTTGCATCAGGTATATTACAGCTATAAACTGACTCCAATTTATCTTCATATATACCAAGTAACTCATTAATGCAAACGCTCTCACTACCAAGTGTAATTTTTCCGTCATCGGTTACAGTACCAATTGTAATACCGTCATCAATGTCTTCGGTTACTTCAAGCAAAAATGCGCCATATGAGTAATCAAATAATTTTGCAACACTTAGGTAATCTTCATATTTAAAGCCAAGGCCATTACCAAAACTCATTTTCATAACTGCTTCTGCTATACCGCCAAGACCTGGTGTATAACAAGAAACAACCTTGCCTGAACGCATAAGCGCAGTAACAGTATTAAATGTTGAAATAAGAGATTTAGTGTTAGGAAGATTTGTATCTTCATCATAAATCGGAGCAAACAACACAAGTTTATTACCTGCTGATTTAAATTCAGGAGAAACAATATCTTTGATTTTTTCGGTAGTAACAGCAAAAGAAACGAGAGTTGGTGGAACGTCAAGATCCTCAAAAGAACCACTCATCGAATCCTTACCACCGATAGAACCAATTCCCAATTCCTTTTGTGCTTTAAATGCGCCGAGTAGTGCCGCGAGTGGTTTACCCCAACGTTTGCCATCTGTACCGGGTTTTTCAAAATATTCCTGGAAGGTTAAATATACATCCTCAAATTTAGCGCCTGTTGCAATAAGTTTTGAAACCGATTCAACAACTGCAAGATATGCACCGTGATAAGGACTAAGCTCGGTAATAAATGGGTTATAGCCCCAAGACATAAGTGAGCAATCGTCGGTGTGTTTTTTCTCTACAGAAATCTTTTGCACCATTGCCTGAATTGGTGTTAACTGATGCTTACCACCAAATGGCATAAGAACAGTACCAGCGCCGATTGTAGAGTCAAAACGCTCTGAAAGACCACGTTTTGAGCACATATTAAGGTCATCGGCAATCTTTTTATAATTTTCTACAAAACCGCCCTCAACAGGACCGCCAAACGCCTTAGGAGCTTCAGGGGTAATTGTAATATGTTTATCAGCACCGTTAGAATTCAAGAATTCTCGGCTGATATCAACAATTTTTTGACCGTTCCAATTCATTACAAGACGTGGCTCGGCTTTAACCTCAGCAACTGGGCAAGCCTGTAAATTTTCTTCAGCCGCAAGGCTTAAGAAAGCATCTACATTGTGTGGTTCAACAACAACAGCCATACGCTCTTGTGATTCGCTGATAGCAATTTCGGTACCGTCAAGACCTTCATATTTTTTAGGAACTGCATTAAGGTTAATTTCAAGACCGTCAGCAAGTTCACCAATAGCAACAGATACACCGCCTGCACCAAAGTCGTTACAACGTTTAATCATTTGTGTAGCAGTCTTGTTACGGAAAAGACGTTGTAATTTGCGTTCTTCAGGAGCATTACCCTTTTGAACCTCTGCGCCACAGGTTTCAACCGATTGCGCTGTGTGTGCTTTTGAAGAACCAGTAGCGCCACCAATACCGTCACGACCGGTACTACCGCCTAAGAGAATAACAATATCACCTGGAGCCGGAACTTCACGACGGACATTTTCAGCGGGAGCCGCCGCAATAACAGCGCCAATTTCCATACGTTTAGCCGCATAACCGGGATGATAGATTTCATCAACAATACCGGTTGCAAGACCAATCTGATTACCGTATGAAGAATAACCAGCCGCCGCAGTAGTAACAATTTTACGCTGTGGCAATTTACCAGGTATAGTTTCACTTACCGGAACTGTTGGGTCAGCAGCGCCTGTAACACGCATTGCGCCATAAACATATGAGCGACCTGAAAGCGGGTCACGAATAGCGCCACCAATACAGGTAGCCGCACCACCAAAGGGTTCAATTTCGGTTGGGTGATTGTGTGTCTCATTTTTAAATAACAAAAGCCAAGGTTCACTTACACCATCAACGTCTACGTTTATTTTTACAGTGCAAGCGTTTATTTCTTCTGACTCATCAAGTTTTTCAAGTTTACCGTTTTCTTTTAAATACTTAACAGCAACAGTAGCAATGTCCATAAGACAAATTGGCTTTGTGCGTCCAAGTTCCTTACGTACTGCAATATATTCATCATAAGCACTCTGCAAAAGTTCGTCTTCAAACTTAACATCATCAATAACTGTTAAAAAGGTGGTATGACGGCAGTGATCAGACCAATATGTATCAATCATACGGATTTCTGTGATAGTTGGCTCTCTGCCCTCAGTTTTAAAGTAATTCTGGCAAAAAGCAATATCATCAGCATCCATTGCAAGACCCATATCTTTAACAAACTTTTCAAGACCCTCACGGTCAAGTGACAAAAATCCTTCAAGTGTTTTTACAGTTGTAGGAATATCATACTTTGTTGCCAAAGTTTGCGGCAATGCAAGGTCTGCTTCACGCGCTTCAACAGGGTTGATAACATATTTCTTAATTTCGTTAATATCGGTGTCAGTAAGTTTGCCATAAAGCGCATAAACCTTTGCCGAGCGTATAAGAGGACGGTCGCCCTGAGATATAATTTGTATGCACTGAGCTGCTGAATCTGCGCGCTGATCAAACTGACCGGGTAAAAATTCTACTGCAAAGACAGTGGCATCGCCAGTTTCAATATCTGAAGTTGCAATATCAAGCTGTGGTTCAGAAAAAACTGTACCAATAGCGTAGTTAAACAATTCTTCGGTGATGTTTTCAGCATCATAACGATTAAAGATTCTAACATCTGTAAGATTTGTTATGCCTAGCAAATTTTTAGCTTCGCTAAGCAAACCCATTGCTTCATTAGCAAGTTCTTTTTTCTTTTCTACATAAACTCTATATACCATTTATTTTGCCTCCCCTGCTTTTAAAGCCTTTGCACCTATATCATTACGGTAGTAACGATTATCAAACATAATGTTTTCTACCTTTTTATATGATGATTCAATAGAATCTTTAAGTGTATCTTCAACAGAAGTTACACCAAGTACTCTACCACCGCTTGTAAGCAGTTTGCCGTCTTTTAATGTAGCACCTGCAACATAAGTGCTATCGAGCAAATCATTAGGTATTGTAATTTCATAACCCTTTTCATAACTTGAGGGATAGCCTTTTGACGCCATAATTACACAACAAGCATTTTTATCGCTGAACTTAACCTCGGTATCGGCTAAAGTTTCATTAGTTACTGCCTGCATTACTGTAAGCAAATCACTCTCAAGCAAAGGTAAAACAACCTGTGTTTCAGGGTCACCAAAACGACAGTTATATTCAATAACCTTTGGTCCGTTTGGTGTAAGCATAAGACCAAAGTAAAGACAACCCTTGAATGTTCTGCCTTCTGATTTCATTGCGCGAATTGTAGGCAAAAAGATTTTTTCCATACATTCATCGGCAATTTTATCGGTATAATATGGGTTTGGTGCCACAGTACCCATACCACCTGTGTTAAGACCGGTATCATTGTCACCCGCTCTTTTATGGTCCATTGATGAAATCATAGGAACCACCACATTACCGTCAGTAAAAGAAAGCACAGAAACTTCAGGACCTGTCAAAAACTCTTCTATAACAATGTTGTCACCGCTTTTACCAAACTGCTTGTCCTGCATAATAGATACAACAGCTGCGCGGGCTTCATCACGTGTTTGCGCTATAATAACGCCCTTACCCAAAGCCAAACCATCAGCCTTGATAACTGTAGGAATGGGTGCAGTATCAAGATATTCCAAAGCTTTTTGAACATCATCAAACACTTCATACTCCGCTGTAGGAATACCGTATTTTTTCATAAGATTTTTTGAAAAAACCTTGCTACCTTCAATTATGGCAGCAGCCTTATCAGGTCCAAAAGATGGAATACCCTTTTGGTTTAATGCGTCCACACAACCAAGAACCAGCGGATCGTCAGGCGCTACAATTGCATAGTCAATTTTATTTGTTGTGGCAAATTCAACAATCGCTTCTATGTTTGTAGCCGCAATATCAACGCACACAGCGTCAGCCGCAATACCGCCGTTACCCGGCAATGCATAAATTTGCTCTACGATTTTATTTTCTTTTATTTTTTTGATGATGGCGTGTTCTCGACCGCCGCCACCCACAACTAGAATTTTCATAATAACTCCAAAAATTTTTATATTAATGGTGGAACAAACGCATACCGGTAAATGCCATAGCTATGCCGTATTTATTACAGCAATCAATAACAACATCGTCACGGATTGAACCACCCGGTTCTGCAATATATTTAACGCCGCTACGCTTAGCGCGTTCAATATTATCATCAAATGGGAAGAAAGCATCTGAACCTAGTGCAACTCCATCTATAGTTGCAAGATATGCTTTTTGTTCTTCTAAAGTGAAAGGCTCTGGCTTTACTGTAAAGTACTTTTCCCAGTTACCGTCAGCGCAAACATCTTCTTCATTTTGATTTATATAACCGTCAATAACGTTATCACGATCAGGACGACCTAATGTATCTTTAAAAGGAAGGTTTAATACCTTATCGTGCTGACGCAAGAACCAAGTGTCAGCCTTAGTGCCTGCAAGACGGGTACAGTGAATACGTGACTGCTGACCGGCACCTACACCGATAGCCTGACCATCAACTGCATAGCAAACAGAGTTAGACTGTGTATATTTAAGGGTAATAAGCGCAATAATAAGGTCACGAATTGCGCTTTCGGGCAAATCCTTATTATCGGTAACAATGTTAGAAAGCAACTCACGATTAATTTCAAAATTGTTTCTACCCTGTTCAAATGTGATACCAAATACCTGCTTTGTTTCTTGAACTTGGGGTACATAATCAGGATCAATTTTTACAATGTTATAGTTACCGTTTCTTTTTGATTTAAGAATTTCAAGCGCCTCAGGTTCATAACCCGGTGCAATAACACCGTCAGAAACCTCGCGCTTAATCATTTTAGCGGTGGTAACGTCACATATATCAGAAAGCGCTACCCAATCGCCAAAAGAACACATACGGTCTGTACCACGAGCACGTGCATAAGCGCAAGCAAGTGGAGACTCATCAAGACCATCAATATCATCAACAAAACAAGCCTTTTTAAGTTTATCGCTAAGCGGTACACCAACTGCCGCCGATGTAGGACTTACGTGTTTAAAAGAAGTAACTGCGGGAAGACCTAATGCAACTTTTAGTTCTTTTACAAGTTGCCAGGAATTGAATGCATCAAGAAAATTAATATAGCCAGGTCTGCCACACAAAATTTCTATTGGAAGTTCACTTCCGTCCTTCATATATATTTTTGATGGCTTTTGGTTTGGGTTACAGCCATATTTAAGTTCAAATTCTTTCATGAGTTTTCTCCTTATACATTCTTGTTAACAATTCGTGATTCATATTTACCGGTTTTTAAATCAATATATCTTACGAACAAAGATACCTTGTTATCTTCATTTAAATTTTTCCAAATAATATCGGTAAGAGAATCAATATCAACATCCGGAAGTTCTAATGTTTTAGGTTCACCCTCAAAACTTGGAAGTGGATTACCGTCACATTTATAGGTATGAATAAATTTAGCCTTACCGGCAAGAGGAGTTGAATAAGCAAAGGTATATCTTTGGCAAGAAGAATCATCACCCTCTGCAGATTTTAAAATAGACATAGCGTAGTTCATATCACCGTTTTCAAGACGTATAATTCCTGAAATTCGTGGTGTAAAGTTAGGACGGTCATCCTCAAACTCACGGGTACGAAGCGCCTGCTCAAATGTCATTTGTCTATCCATAAGTTCATAGATTGTATCGGTTTGGTCGCCATTAGTAACAATAGTTTTATTACCAAGTACACGAACAGGTGCGTAGATAATAAGATGTGGGTCTACCATTTTTGAATCATCAAATGCCTGAGTTCTGATACCCTCACCATCTTCTATAAATACGCGGTTACGGCTGTTTTCACTTCTACCCATTATAAAGTAGGCGGTAATAGCCTTTTCACCGTCTGCACTTTTACCGATTATAATACCTCTGCCGTGATAAGCTAAAGAATTAAGCTCATTTTCAAGAGTTTTAATTTCCATACCAAAATATCTCCTATTTTTTAATAAATGTTTTATTATTCTTTATAACAATTTTGTCTTCACAAAGAAGTTTTACAGCTTCGGGCAAAATTTTCCATTCCGCCTGCTCCATAATTCGCTTTTGCAAAGTTTCGGGTGTGTCATCATCAAGCACATTAACTGCTTTTTGTAAAATTATTGGACCTGCGTCACATTCAGCAGTTACAAAATGAACTGTAGCACCCGACACTTTCACACCTTTTTTTAATGCTTCTTCGTGAACGTGAAGTCCATAATAACCCTTGCCGCAAAAACTAGGAATAAGAGCCGGATGAACATTTATCATACGGTTTTCAAACGCATCGCAAACATTTTCGTCAAGTATTGTCATAAAGCCTGCATAAACCACAACATCTGCTTTTTCTTCAATTAATGCATCGCGCATAGCTTTGCTGTATGACGAAATGTCAGCATAATCTTTTCTAATAAGCACACGCGTTTTAATGCCATTATCACTGGCGCGGGTAAGCGCATATGCATCGGCTTTAGATGAAATTACACAGGTAATTTTTCCGTTTCCAAGTTCACCGCGAGACTGGGCATCAATAAGTGCCTGAAGATTTGTTCCGCCACCAGATACCAAAACAACAATATTTTTTGTATTACTCAATTATAACACCCTCGTCGCTTTCTATAACTGAACCTATTATGTAAGCGTCTTCGCCATTTGCCTTTAAAACTTCTAATGCTTTATCGGCATCTTCACGCGCAACAACAATGCTCATACCAACACCCATATTATAGGTGTTAAACATATCGCGTTCAGATATACCGCCAACATTTTGAATAAGGTTAAAAATTGGCAATATTTTAAGAGAAGATTTGTCCACCTTAACAGAATAGCCTTTAGGTAAACTGCGTGGAATATTTTCATAAAATCCGCCGCCGGTTATATGTGAAATAGCGTGTACCTTAACTGCATCAATAAGTGCTAAAACAGGTTTTACATAAATTTTTGTAGGTGTAAGCAATGTTTCACCTAATGTCTTACCACCAAGTTCATCCTTGTATGCGGTAAGGTCGCAGTTTTCAATATCAAAAACCTTGCGCACAAGTGAAAAACCATTAGAGTGAACACCGGTAGATGGCAATGCAATTACAACGTCGCCTGCAGAAACTGCATTATTGTCAAGAATTTTTTTCTTGTCGACAATGCCAACCGCAAAACCTGCAAGATCATAATCATCTATAGGCATCATACCTGGATGCTCAGCAGTCTCGCCACCAATAAGCGCCGCACCTGACTGAACGCAACCTTCACAAACGCCACTCACAATAGATGCAATTTTTTCAGGAATGTTTTTTCCACAGGCAATATAATCAAGGAAGAAAAGTGGTTTTGCGCCACAGCAGATAATGTCATTAACACACATTGCAACAGCATCAATACCAATGGTATCGTGCTTATCCATTAAAATTGCAAGTTTTACCTTTGTGCCGCAACCGTCAGTACCGCTTACCAAAACGGGTTCTTCATAACCACCCGGCAAACCAAAGCAACCGCCAAAGCCACCAACGTCATCAAGGCAACCTGCATTTTTTGTACGCGCAATATGCGCTTTCATAAGTTCTACTGATTTATAACCTGCGGTAATATCAACGCCCGCAGCAGCGTATGCTTCTGATTTAGAATTATTATGCATTATTACTTATTCCTTTCCATTCCAACAATATGTGCAAAGGTCGCATTCATCCAATCCAATTGCCTTAATAATACCTTCGAGTGATTGGAATTCTAGAGATGCAAAACCTAACTTGTCGCAAATAGATTTACGCAATTTTTTACCACGTTCGGTTGCACCGTTTGAATACTCATCGATATACTTTAAGCCTTCTTCGCCCTCAAGTTCAATAATAACACGACGGGCGATAAGTTCCATATCGCTCGTAGAACGCGAAAAGTTTAGATATTTACAACCATACATTATCGGTGGGCACGCTGAACGCATATGTACTGATTTTGCGCCGTTTTCATAAAGAAAATCAACAGTTTCTTTAAGCTGTGTACCGCGAACTATTGAATCATCAACAAAAAGAAGATTTTTATCAACAATAAAATCGTGAACGGGTATTTGTTTCATTCGCGCAACTTTATTACGATCGCTTTGCTTAGCAGGGGTAAAACTACGAGCCCATGTAGGAGTATATTTAATAAAGGCTCGAGCATATTTTTTACCGCTTTCATTTGAATAACCAATTGCGTGTGGGATACCCGAATCAGGAACGCCACCAACGTAATCAACATCCTGCGCTACTCCGTTTTTACGGTCGGCTTCTGCCATAATTTCACCGTTTCTACAACGCATCGTTTCAACATTAACACCTTCATAGGTTGACGTTGGATAACCGTAATAACTCCAAAGGAAAGAACAGATACGCTTTTTCTTACCAGGCTCTGACAACTGCTTAATGCCATCAGGTGTAATCTTTACAACCTCACCAGGACCAAGTTCTTTTTCATCAACATATCCGAGTTTTTGATAAGCAAACGACTCAAAAGTTACTGCATAACCGTCCTCATTTTTTCCAACAAGAACGGGTATTCTGCCAAGCTTATCACGGGCAGCAATTATTGCGCCTTTGCTTGTTAAAATCAAAATTGACATTGTTCCGTCAATTTGCTCTTGCGCAAATTTAATGCCGTCAACAAAGGTTTCTTTTTGATTAACAAGCGCCGCAACTAACTCGGTGGTGTTTACCCTACCGCCAGTCATTGCATCAAAATACACACCGGTTTGAGCAAGACACTTATCAATAAGTTCATCAACGTTGTTTATAATACCTACCGTACAAATAGCATACGTGCCAAATTTTGAACGTATAAGCATTGGCTGTGGGTCGGTATCACTTATGCAACCGATGGCCGACGTACCCTTCATTTCATCAAAGATTTTTTCAAACTTTGTTCTAAAGGGTGAATTTTCAATATTATGTATTTTACGCTGCAGACCAATTTCACTATCGAATGCAGCAAGACCGCCTCGACGGGTGCCAAGGTGTGAATGATAATCCACACCAAAAAACACATCCATCATACAGTCTTTTTTTGAGGTGATTCCAAAAAAACCGCCCATAATGACCTACTTTCTAATAAGGGAATTTTATGCAAAGAAAAGTTTTGAAAGTGTCATAGGATCGATATACTCGCCATCCTTATAAACACGCATATTACCTGAAGCAATTTCATCAATAAGCATTACGTCACCATTTGGCGCATAACCAAACTCAAACTTAATGTCATAAAGATCAAGACCCTTTTCTTTAAGATCATCTGCTACAATCTTGGTAATCTTCTGAGTCATATCCTTGATGTCTTCATATTGTTTATCGGTCATAACACCAAGCGCTACAAGAGCATCCTTGATTACAAGTGGATCGCCCTTTTCATCATTTTTGAATGTCATTTCAACGTAAGCAGGCAAATCAGCGCCTTCTTCAATATAATCGCCGTAACGACGAATAAAGCTACCAACTGCTTTATAACGGCAGATAACTTCAAGACCGTGACCAAAAACTTTAGCAGGAAGAACTTCCATTGTGGTATCTTCGAGATTTGCGCTTACAAAGTGTGTAAAAATGCCAGCCGCATTAATTTTTTCAAAGAAGTAGATTGACATACGAAGATTAACGTCGCCAACACCTTCAATAGTAAGGCCAACAGAATTTTCACCCGGATCAAAAACACCGTCTTTACCTGTGCAATCGTCTTTAAATTTTAAAAGGCAATTACCATTTTCTAACGCATAAACATTTTTAGTTTTACCTGTGTACAAAAGTTTGTTTTCCATTTTTATTACTCCTTTAAAAAAAAATTACAAATTTTTCATTACTTCGCTATCTTTTTTTAGTACAGCAGCCGCATCGTTTGCACGCTTATTGTCTAATTTAAGCGCAAGTTCCTTGTCATCTACCGCAATTATTTGCGCTGCAAGCAACGCCGCATTAGCGCCACCGTTTATTGCAACGGTTGCAACCGGTATGCCTGTAGGCATTTGAACAGTAGATAGCAAAGCATCCATACCGTCAAGGTTACTAGACTTGCAAGGAATACCGATTACTGGCAAAGTAGTATTTGCCGCAATGGCTCCTGCTAAATGCGCCGCCATACCAGCCGCCGCGATTAGAACTCCAAAACCGTTTTCACGGGCGCTAAGTGCAAAATCACGTGCTTCTACAGGTGTGCGATGCGCTGAATATATGTGAACCTCGAAAGGTATTTCAAGCGCCGTTAAGATATCGGTAGCTTTTTTAATGATTGGTAAATCACTGTCGCTACCCATTATTATTCCGACTTTTTTCATAAATTACCTCCAAAAAAACATAAAAGGGCGCACTTGAATAAGGTTTTCAAGTGTGCCCAGACGGTCGGCTAATATATTACATTCTTTGTTTCTCAGTGGTGCTCCACAAAAAGTTCCGTCAGTCGCAAAGAATGGTGCAAAAGCACACTATTAGTATATCATTTTACAAAAAAACTGTCAATGGGCAAACAAGAAATTTGTCATATAAAATTGACCAAAAATTTGCAAAATTTTATGCCTTTGTTTCACAATAAATACAACGATAAACCTTAGCCTCTTTATCGGCAAGTTTAAAGATGTGATCCAGTTCTTGTTCGCAAGATGTTATGCATCTTGGATTTTTGCATTTTATTACATTAGTTAGTATTTGCGGCATAGCAATTCTTAGCTTGTCAACAAGAACGCCATCCTTAATAATATTAACAGTAGCATCAGGATCAACAAAACCAATTACATCAAAATCAAGCGCAATATCAGCGTCAATTTTAATAATGTCTTTCTTACCCATCTTTTTACTTGCAACATTTTTAATAAGCGCAATGGAAGCATCGAGTGAAGCAAGATCCAATAGTTCATAAAGACGCATACCCTGTCCCGCTGTAATATGATCGATTACAACACCGTTCTGAATAGAATCTATATTCATATTTTTCCTGCCTCCTTAAGTAGTTTAAGAATAAGCGCCATACGCATATATTTACCATTAAGCACCTGTTTAAAATAACAAGCGCGTGGGTCATTATCTATTGCAACGCTTATTTCATTGACACGTGGCAGTGGATGAAGAATAGACAAATCAGCCTTAGCATTTTTAAGCTTGTCAGGTGTCAGAATGTAACTGTCCTTAAGTCGCAAATAATCCTCTTCATTAAAGAAACGTTCACGCTGCACACGAGTCATATAAAGAATATCAAGATTAGGCATTGCAGATTCTAAATCAGTAGTTTGTTCATAAGGAATGTTATTTTTTTGCAAAACATCCTTTTTAACATAACTTGGTAATTTAAGTTCATCGGGTGAAATTAAAACAAATTTTATATTGTTATATCTGCTGAGCGCGTTAATGAGCGAGTGCACAGTTCTGCCAAACTTAAGGTCACCACAAAGACCAACCGTAAGATTATCAAAGTTCCCTTTTTCGCGATAAATGGTAAGCAGGTCGGCAAGTGTTTGGGTTGGGTGACAATGACCACCGTCTCCCGCATTTATTACAGGAACTGATGCATTGGTTGCAGCAACTAATGCCGCGCCCTCTTTTGGATGACGCATTGCAATAATATCTGCATAACAGCTTACAGTTTTAGCGGTGTCAGAAATACTTTCGCCCTTAGCAGCTGACGAGCTGTTCGCCTCGGAAAAGCCGAGTACATTACCGCCTAACTCATACATTGCAGCCTCAAAACTAAGTCTTGTTCTGGTAGAAGGCTCAAAAAATAATGTTGCCAACTTTTTTCCCTGGCAAATGTGTGCGTATTTTGTGGGATTATCAATTATGTCAAGAGCGGTCGAGATAAGCTCATCAAGTTCGCTGATAGATAAATCCAATATATCAATAACGCTTCTCATACTTTTCTCCTTAAAGAGTTTATTTTATTCTTTAGCACCGTTTACGGCAAGATAATTCTTTATGCGTTCAACATTTTCTTTGTTTGCTGGATCTTCTTCAAGATATTCAATGATATCGTAAACGTCTACCACTGAATATACGGGGAAACCATACTCTTCTCCGACTTCTGCCATAGCAGATTTTTCGGTCTGACCCTTTTCTTTTCGGTCAACCATAACAAATGTTGCGGCAACCTTTGTACCATTGAGTCCTGACAAAATTGCCATGCTTTCACGTATTGCGGTGCCTGCAGTGATAACATCTTCAACTATAACAATTTCTTCGCCTTCGGTTGGTTTATACCCTACAAAAACTCCGCCTTCACCGTGGTCTTTTTCTTCTTTACGGTTAAAGAAGAAAGGCACGTCAAGACCTTCTTTTGAAAGAGCGCAAGCAACAGATACCGCAATTGGAATACCCTTATATGCAGGTCCGTAAAGAACAGTACGCTTATTACCTACCTTTTCAAAATAAGCCTTGGCATAAAATTCGCCAAGTTTTGAAATTTGGTCACCTGTTTTAATATCACCGGCGTTTATAAAATAAGGAATTTTTCTGCCACTTTTAGCGGTAAAATCACCAAATTTTAAAACTCCTGCACTTTCTAAAAACTGTATAAATTCTCTTTTATAACTTTCCATTTCAATTCTCCTTAACCAACAAATTCACGGACACAACGTTCATATGCCGCAACAGGATCTTCTGCCGCAGTAATTGGACGACCTACAACAATATAATCGCTACCGATTTTTTTAGCCTCTGCAGGTGTCATAACACGCTTTTGGTCGCCAATATCTCCATCTGCAAAACGAACACCCGGAGTTACCGTCAAGAAGTTTTTGCCGCAAGTGTCGTGTACCTTACCTGCTTCAAGCGGTGAACAAACAACACCGTCAAGACCTGCTTTTGCAGCATTTGATGCATAGTGCATAACAACCTTATCAATTGGTTCTTTTATAAGAAGGTCGTTTTCCATTCTTTCCTGATCGGTAGAAGTAAGCTGGGTTACAGCAATAAGTAACGGGCGTGTACCGTCTTCACGTGTAAGACCTTGAAGCGCCGCTTCCATCATAGAGATTGTTCCTGCAGCGTGAAGATTTGTCATATCAACATCAAGATTTGAAAGCACCGCCATAGATTTTTTAACAGTATTTGGAATATCGTGAAGTTTTAAATCTAAGAAAATTTTATGGCCCCTTGCCTTTATCTCTTTAACAATTGATGGACCTTCTGCATAAAAGAGTTCCATACCTATTTTCACAAAAGGCTTTGTATTTGTGAACTTATCAAGAAATTCGAATGTTTTTTCGGCGCTTGCAAAATCGCAAGCGATAATTACGTCCTTACCCATTATTTTACTCCTCCAATAATATCTGATAAACTATCAATTCCATACTTAGCCATAACACGTGGTAAATCATCAATAATGTCACGACAAGCATAAGGATTTATAAGATTTGCAGCCCCCACTTCAACAGCAGTAGCGCCTGCAAGCATCATTTCAATTACATCCTCAGCGCAAGATACGCCACCCATACCAATTACGGGAATATTAACTGCGTGTGATACCTGGTAAACCATTCTGACAGCTACCGGAAAAATCGCAGGACCTGAAAAACCGCCCATTTTATTAGCAATAACGGGCTTACGGGTTTTAAGGTCAATTCGCATACCAAGCATTGTATTTATGAGGCTAATAGCATCTGCGCCTGCCTCTTCACAAGCCTTAGCAATAGCCACAATATCGGTAACGTTTGGAGATAGTTTGACAATAACAGGTTTTGTTGTAACAGCTTTAACGGCTCTTACAACCTCAGCAGCAGCCTCAGGACTTGTTCCAAAACTCATGCCGCCACCGTGAACATTAGGACAGCTTACGTTCACTTCAAGCCAACCAACCTGCTCCTGTTTGTCAAGTAGTTCACAAGTATATGCATAATCAGGTACTGCAAATCCGCTGATATTTGCCATTACTTTTTTGTTAAAGCATTTACTGAGTTTTGGTAGTTCTTCACTTATTACCTTTTCA
This sequence comes from Clostridia bacterium, assembly GCA_017516965.1. Lineage (GTDB taxonomy): Bacteria > Bacillota > Clostridia > Oscillospirales > Acutalibacteraceae > UBA737. The sequence continues at coordinate 39,463 of JAFXAP010000011.1, read as the reverse complement.
ACACCGGGATTTTGAAGACCTACTGCATTTATCATACCGGCAGTACACTCGGCAATACGTGGAGTTGGATTACCAAAACGGGCATCCTTTGTAGTGCCTTTAAAGGAGAAAGTACCAAGGCAGTTTATATCATAAAGTTCTGCGAATTCATAACCAAAACCAAAGGTACCGGAAGCAGGAATTATGGGGTTATCAATTTCAATACCACAAAGATTAACACTTAATCTTCCCATAAAATCTCCTCCTTTAACATAACGGGACCATCTTTACAAATACGCTTATATCCCGCAATTGTTTTACAACTACAACCCATACAAGCGCCAAAGCCGCAACCCATACGTTCTTCAAAGCTCATTTGACCGCTGGTAGTGGCAGTTTTATATACAGATTTAAGCATCGGCTCAGGACCGCAAGTGTAAAAATATGTATAGTTTTCAGGGTAAGCATTTGTTACAAAGCCTTTAACACCGTAACTACCGTCAACGGTTGTAACAGTAACTTTACAGCCAAGCGCCTTAAACTCGTCTTCATAAAAGACTTCGTCTGCGGTATTAAAGCCTAAAACTACGCTCACGTCCTTACCCTGTTTTTTAAGTTCTTTAGCAAGCATATAAAGCGGAGGTACTCCAACACCACCACCAAGCAAAACAGGTTTATCACCTGAAAGTGATAAATCATAACCATTGCCAAGTCCGGTAAGCACATCAAGTGTATCGCCAACCGTCATTTCAGACATTTGTTCTGTGCCAATGCCTACTACTTTATAAATAATGGTAACTGATGTTTCGTCACAATCACAAACCGAAATGGGACGACGAAGATACAGTCCATCAAGTTTAATGTTAATAAACTGTCCGCAAGCGGTGATGTCGGAGGTATCACCGACAAGCACCATCTTGTAAACATTATCAGTTAACTTTTCATTAAGTGATATTTTAAAAACACCTTGTTTCATTCTAAACCTCTATGCATCAATTGTAGATATTGTAAGCGTTGTTTCTTCCATTACATCAAGAAGAACCCTTACGGTATCAAGTGAAGTAAATATTGTAACGTTATTTTCTGTAGCAAGACGACGAATCTGCTGACCATCACTTGTCTGAACCGAAGCTCCAATGTCTTTTGTATTAATAACATAAGCAATGTGTCCTTGTCTGATTGCATCAGGAATCTCGTCAGGATCATCACTAATTTTTTTAAGCACGTGTGTGCGTATACCGTTTTCTTTAAGGAATGCAGCAGTACCCTCAGTTGCCTGAATGTTAAATCCAAGGTTATAGAAACGACGGATAAGCGGTAATGCCTCTTGTTTATCTTTATCAGCAATTGTTGCAAAAACAGTACCATAGTTTTGCAAGTGTGTGCCACCCGCCTGAAGCGCTTTATACAAAGCACGATTTAACTTGTCATCATAACCGATTGCTTCGCCGGTCGATTTCATTTCTGGTGAAAGATAAGCATCTAATCCCTTTATTTTATTAAATGAGAACACAGGAACCTTTACGTAATAACGGTTTTTTTCTTCCGGATAGAGACAGAAAATACCCTGTTCTTTAAGTGACTTACCAAGAATAACCTCGGTTGCAATATCAGCAAGACTGTAACCTGTAGACTTTGAAAGGAATGGAACAGTTCTTGAAGAACGTGGGTTAACCTCGATTATATAAACATCATCCTTATCGTCAACAATAAACTGAATATTATATAGACCGATAATACCAATGCCCAAACCTAACTTTTTAGCATACTGCAAAATTGTGCCGCGCACTTTATCAGATATGCTAAATGTCGGGTAAACACTGATTGAGTCACCAGAGTGAATACCTGTACGCTCTACAAGTTCCATAATGCCTGGAACAAATACATCCTGACCGTCGCAAATAGCGTCAACTTCAACCTCTTTACCCTGAATATATTTGTCAACAAGTACAGGCTTGTCCGCATCAATTTCAACAGCAGTTTTAAGATAATGACGAAGTTGAGCCTCATCAGCAACAATTTGCATAGCGCGTCCACCAAGAACAAAACTTGGACGAACAAGCACAGGATATCCTATTTCTGCAGCGGCGGCTACGCCATCTTCAATTTTTGTAACTGCTCTACCCTTTGGTTGAGGAATGTTAAGTTCCTGCAAAATCTTTTCAAAACTATCGCGGTTTTCGGCGCGTTCAATAGCCGCACAATCTGTACCGATAATTTTAACACCGCGATCCATAAGTGGTTGCGCTAAGTTAATTGCAGTCTGACCACCGAGAGATGCAACAACACCCTCAGGCTGTTCAAAATCGATAATTGCCATAACATCTTCCGGGGTTAGTGGTTCAAAATAGAGTTTATCTGCAGTTGTATAGTCGGTAGAAACGGTTTCAGGATTGTTGTTGATGATAATTGCTTCATAACCTGCGCGCTTGATTGTCTGTACAGCGTGAACGGTTGAATAGTCAAACTCAACACCCTGACCTATACGTATAGGACCTGCGCCCAAAACGACAATTTTGCGTTTGTCGGTAAGACGTGATTCATTAGATCCTGTGTATGAAGAATAAAGATATGCGATATATTTACCTGTATGCAATGTATCAACCATTTTGAAAATTGGTGTGATACCATTTTCTTTACGTAGGTTATATATATCAGTTTCAGGCATACCCCAAACCTTTGAAATGTATTGATCGCCAAATCCCAAAACTTTTGCAGATTTTAAGGTCTGAACATCACCAACATTTTTCTTAACAAGAACTTCCATATCTACTATTCGTTTGAAAGACTCTAAGAAAAGTGGTGTAATTTTTGTTACTTCGTGTAATTTTTGAAGGGTAATTCCGCGACGTATAAGTTCAAACACAGCATAAATGTTATCATCTTGGAACGTGGTAAGATATTCAAATATTTCTTCATCACTCATATTGTCAAACTTTGCAATATGGAAATGACAAACACCGGTTTCGAGTGAACGAACCGATTTAAGTAGACATTCTTCAAGTGTAGAGCCAATGCCCATTACTTCACCTGTCGCCTTCATTTGTGTACCGAGTGTATTTGGCGCATCGGCAAACTTATCAAAAGGAAAACGTGGGAATTTTGCAACAATATAGTCAAGTCTTGGTTCAATTGCTGCTGTACCACCTGCTACAGGAATATCTTCAAGAGCCATACCAAGAGCAATTTTTGCAGTAACACGAGCAATTGGATATCCACTTGCTTTAGAGGCAAGCGCTGAAGAACGTGATACACGTGGGTTAACTTCGATAAGATAATATTCGCTTGAATATGGATTAAGAGCAAACTGAACGTTACAACCGCCCTCTATTTTAAGCTCACGAATAATTTTAATTGCGCTATCATTAAGCATTTTAAGGTCGTGGTCATTAAGTGAAAGTATTGGCGCCACAACCGCAGAGTCACCTGTATGAACACCAACAGGGTCAATATTTTCCATGCCGCAAATAGTAATTGCAGTATCATTTGAGTCGCGCATTACCTCAAACTCAATTTCTTTATAGCCCTTAACACTTTTTTCAATAAGCACCTGATGAACCGGAGATAGCTTAAACGCATTAAGACCAACTTCAACAAGTTCTTCTTCGCTATAAGCAAATCCGCCGCCTGTACCACCCAATGTAAAAGCAGGACGCAAAACTACAGGATAACCGATTTTTTTAGCAGCTTCCTTTGCTTCCTCAATATTGTAAGTAATTTCAGAAGGAATAACAGGCTCACCAATTGACTCGCACATTTCTTTAAAGAGTTCGCGGTCTTCGGCGCGTTCAATACTTTCGCTTGAAGTACCCAAGAGTTCTACGCCACATTCTTTAAGAATACCCTTTTCTTCAAGTTGCATAGCAAGGTTAAGACCGGTTTGTCCACCAATACCGGGAACAATGGCATCAGGGCGTTCATAACGTAAAATCTTTGCCATATATTCGAGGGTTAGCGGTTCCATATAAACCTTATCTGCAATAGATGTATCGGTCATAATTGTAGCGGGGTTAGAGTTGCAAAGAATAACCTCATAACCTTCTTCTTTAAGTGCTAAACAAGCCTGAGTGCCTGCATAGTCAAATTCAGCTGCCTGACCGATTACTATTGGACCTGAGCCAATTATAAGCACCTTTTTTATATCTGTTCTCTTAGCCATTGTTTTTTTCCTCCTGAATATATGTTAAATCATCTTTATATACTACATTTCCGCCGCAAACAGTTAAATAACACCTTCCGTAAAGTTCATATCCCTCAAAAGGCATCGCTTTACCAAGAGATAAAAAGTCTTTGGGATTTACAACTGTTTTTTCATCAAGCCGCCAGATTGTGTAATCATTTGTGCTAAGCGGTATATTAAAACGTTTTCGAGCATTAAAACACAAAAGGTCAAGCAGTTTTTCAAGCGTAATAATATTTGTTTTTACAAAGTATGTATACATTAACTGAAAAGCCGTTTCAATACCGACTATGCCAAATGCGCTTTTCTCTAAACCTTTGCTCTTTTCTTCTTTACTGTGTGGAGCATGGTCGGTTGCTATCATATCAATAGTGCCGTCTTTTATGCCCTCAATTAAGGCAAGTTTATCTTCATAAGAGCGAAGCGGAGGATTCATTTTAAACTTTCCATCCTCTTGCAAATCACTATCATCAAGTATAAGGTAATGAGGCCCTGTTTCACAGGTGACGTCTAATCCTTCTGCCTTTGCTTGTCTAATAAGCTCAACGCTTTCCTTGCAAGAAATATGGCACACGTGATACTTGCAACCCGTTTCCCTAACAAGTTCTAAATCTCTCTTAATAGGTCCCCATTCGCTCTCAGAACAAATGCCCCTATGGCCGTGCTCTTTTGCATATTCACCATCGTGTATATAACCGCCATGCAAAAGTGAATTATCTTCGCAATGCGCAACAATCATTTTACCAAGTGATTTTGCTTTAAGCATTGCAGTCCTCATAAGTTCTCGTGATTGCACACCGCGTCCGTCATCAGAAAAAGCAATGCAATCTTTTGCCATAGAGTCCATATCAGAAAGTTGTTCGCCTTGCTGTCCAACAGTAATTGAGGAGTATGGGTATACGTTTATGACAGCATCGTTTTCAATAATTTGTAACTGCTTATTCAAATGTTCGGCACAATCAGGAACAGGGTTCAGGTTTGGCATAGTACATACGGCAGTATAGCCACCGTGAGCCGCAGCAAGTGAACCTGATTTAATTGTCTCTTTATAAGAAAAACCCGGCTCACGAAAATGCACATGCACATCGCAAAAACCGGGTAAAATGAAATAATTATTTTGTGTATCAGCAAAAAATGGAGACAAAACCGCCTTATCAACGGTAGGAATAAAACCATTTAGAAATTCGGGCTTATAAATATTCTTTTCAAATCTGATTGACATTTTAAACCTTCCTTTCATAAAACAAAATTTATATTCGCATACTTATACAATTTTATCTTATATATATTATCATAATACATATTTGTTGTCAATCAAAAAACTATGTTTTTTTACACATTTTTTTGATTTTTTGTCGAGCATTTTTCATATATTTTGTTAAGGGGGATTTATATGTTTTTTCAAACTGTTTTACAAATTATATCTAATCTATTTTATTTAGCGCTTCACGTTACAAATGCAGGGTGTTTTCCACCGCCGCTTTCAGCAAAACGCGAAGCAGAACTGCTGATACTTAAAGATTCAGGTGACAAAAACGCGCGTGATGAATTAATAGAACATAATCTGCGTTTAGTTGCCCATGTTGTAAAAAAATATTACACTGCGGATGATCAGGATGATTTAATTTCTATAGGCACAATTGGTCTGATAAAAGCGATCAATACCTTTAAAAGTGATAAAAAAATCCGTCTTGCAACCTATGCTGCACGTTGTATTGAAAACGAAATTTTAATGCACTTCCGAAACAATAAAAAGTACTCACAAGATGTTTACATCAGCGATCCTATTGATACTGATAAAAATGGCAATACTCTTACATTAATTGATATTATTGCCGATGAAACAAATATTGATGATGAAATAGATACTAAAATTAAATTACAAAAGTTACGCGTATTATTAAACGGAACTTTAGACGACAGAGAACTTAAAATAATTAAAATGCGCTATGGTATTGATGGAGAAAAAGAGCAAACACAACGTGAAATTGCAAAAAAATTAAAAATTTCAAGAAGTTATGTATCACGAATTGAAACGGCAGCCTTACAAAAACTAAAAGAAAAATTTTAAGAGAGACTTAAAACAGCCTCTCTTAAATTATTTATTAATTATTTTAGCATTACCGTTGTCAACAGTATCTGAGGTTATAATTATTTTTTCAACATCACTACTTGAAGGCATTTCAAACATCAAATCCTGAAGAACACCTTCAATAATAGAACGCAAACCTCTGGCGCCCGTTTTGTTTTCTATCGTGCGCTCAGCAATTTTTTGTAATGCTTCCTGCTCAAACTCTAATTGTATGTTATCAAGCGCAAAAAGAGCCTGATACTGCTTAATAATTGAGTTTTTGGGTTCAGTCATTATGCGAATAAGTGTCTCCTTATCCATAGAGTCAAGGCTGGTAATTACAGGCAATCTACCCACGAGTTCCGGTATAAGACCGAATTTTACCAAGTCTTGATGCGTAGCAAATTTTGAAAGTTGCTGTGCTTCAAAACTTTTAGGTGATTTAACATCTGCGCCAAAACCTAAACTACTGCCGCCCATACGACGCTCGATAACCTTATCAATGCCGTCAAATGCGCCGGCGCAAATAAAGAGTATATTTGTAGTATCAATCTGAATAAACTCTTGTTGCGGATGCTTTCTTCCACCTTGAGGTGGCACATTAGAAACCGTTCCCTCAAGAATTTTAAGAAGAGCTTGTTGAACACCCTCACCGCTTACATCACGTGTGATTGAGGCATTTTCACTTTTGCGAGAAATTTTATCAATTTCATCAACGTAAATAATACCGTGTTCAGCCTTTTCGATATCATAATCTGCAGCTTGAATAAGACGCAAAAGTATATTTTCGACATCTTCACCAACGTAACCTGCTTCAGTTAAAGTTGTAGCGTCAGTTATAGCAATCGGCACATCAAGAATTTTAGCTAAAGTTTGCGCAAGTAATGTTTTACCAACACCGGTAGGACCGAGCATCAGCACATTACTTTTAGCAAGCTCAACATCAAGATTTTCGTTTTTATAAACACGTTTATAGTGGTTGTATACCGCTACTGCAAGTGTTTTTTTAGCCTCATCCTGACCAATTACATATTCATCAAGTTTTTCTTTAATTTCTTGTGGTTTTGGCAAAACCTTTTCAGGTTGCTTTTTATTTTTCTTTTTGTCGTTAAAAGCTTTTTCATCATCAAAAAGCAATGAAGAACAAAAATTTATGCAATTGTCGCAGATATATACACCCGGACCTTCCACAAGACGCATAACCTCATCTTGTGTTTTTCCGCAAAATGAACAACGTATTTCTCTATCTATGTCTTTTGACATAAAAATACCTCTTATCTTTTTGTAATAACCTTATCAATAAGACCGTATTCTGCAGCCTCAGCAGCAGTCATAAAGTTGTCGCGTTCAGTATCTTGCTCGATAACTTCAATCGGTTTACCGGTATTTTCAGATAAGATTTTATTGAGGTTGCTACGTGTGCGCTTGATGTGATTAGCGTGAATAATAATGTCACTCGCCTGACCTTGCGCGCCACCTAAAGGCTGATGAATCATAATCTCGCTGTTTGGCAAAGCATAGCGTTTACCCTTTGCGCCAGATGATAATAAGAATGCGCCCATAGATGCAGCCATACCCATACATATTGTGCTTACATCACACTTGATGTACTGCATTGTATCATAAATTGCAAGACCTGCAGACACAGAGCCACCGGGACTATTGATATAAAAACTAATATCTTTGTCAGGATCCTGCCCTTCAAGGAACAAAAGTTGAGCAATAATAACACTTGCGCTAGCGTCATCAACCTGACCGTTAAGCATAATAATTCTATCGTTAAGCAAGCGAGAAAAAATGTCATAAGAACGTTCGCCTCGGCTTGTTTGCTCAACAACATAAGGGATTAAAGTCATATCCATAGCAATTACCTCCAATACTAAATATTATGAACTAAATTTTTGTGTTATAAACAAATTATTCTTCGGTCTTCTTAGCAGCAGCTTTTTTTGCTTCTTTCTTCTCGTCAACCGCGTCTGTAATAACAGCGTTAGCCTTTACAAAGTCAATTGCCTTACCTACTGCAACATCTTTTTCAACTTCGCTTGCAGGAATTACTGCCTTAACTTTATCAACTTCTACGCCGTAGCCTTCAGCAATCTTAGCAAATTCTGCTTCAACAGCCTCTTCGTCAGCCTTGATGCCTTCAAGTTCAACAATCTTTTCGAGTGCAAGACGATATTTAACCTGCATTTCTGCTTGTGGACGGAAGGTTTCACGGAACTGTTCAATTGTGCTACCGGTGTACTGCAAGTATAAGTCAAGGTTCATACCCTGTGACTGTAAACGATAGCCAAATTCTTCAACCGACTGGTTAAGACGATTTGTAAACATAGCCTCAGGAATTTCGCCCTTAATACCATCAACGATTTGCTGAACAAGAATGTTTTCAACAGCTTCTTCGGCAGCCTTTTTCTTGCGCTCAAGAGCCTTTTTCTTAAGTTCTGCCTTAAGTTCTTTGAGAGTGTCAAATTCGCTTACATCCTTAGCAAATTCATCATCTGCTGCAGGAAGTTCACGAAGTTTGATTTCGTGAAGTTTTACCTTAAATACTGCAGGTTGACCTGCTAAATCTTCTGCGCCGTATTCTTCCGGGAAAGTAACGTTAACATCAAATTCATCATCGATATTTTTACCGATAATCTGATCTTCAAAACCGGGAATAAACTGGCCTGAACCCAATTCTAATGAATGACCTTCAGCTTTACCGCCGTCAAAAGCAACACCATCTTTAAAGCCTTCAAAATCAATTACAACTGTATCGCCTTTCTTTGCAGCTCTGTCTTCAACAGATACCATACGCGCGTTGCGTTCCTGTAATGATTTTATTTCAGCATTTACTTCAGCAGCTTCAACCTTAACTAAAGGACGCTCTGCTTTAAGACCTTTGTATGCTTCGAGTTCAATTTCAGGGTATGTAGTAACACTTACCTTAAAATCTACACCATCTTCCTTAGAAATAGAAATAAGATCAAAGTCCATTTTGTCATCAATAACCTTAAGACCTGATTCGTTTATTGCAGCCTCAACTGCATCAGCATAAAGAAGATTTAAAGCATCTTCAAAGAAAACTTCACTGCCATAGTATGTTTCAATAATGTGAAGTGGTGCTTTACCCTTTCTAAAACCGGGAACATTTATCTTTTTGCCCTCTTTGCGATATGCCTGTTTAATAGCATCGCGAAACTGTTCGCCATCAATAATAATTTCAAGTTGATAACGATTTGTTTCAAGTTTTTTAGTTTCTTTTAAAGTCATATTTTTTACCTCCGCATAAAGTCCGCAAGACTCCATAATAAATTAAAATGATTATACCATAATTTGCAAAAAATGCAAGGCTTTTTTACTGACAATATTAATTAATACAATAGATAAAGCTATATTTTTTCAAAGTTTCCACAAGCAGTTACAAGTACGGGTGTAAAATCAACGCCGTCAGCTGCAATTAATTTTAGTTTTATACCGTCGTGCTCATCAATTGTGTTATAAATTCCTTTTCCGTGTATGTGTCCGTAATAGACGGAATCAATATCATATTTTTTAAGCACAGCAATAATCTCTTCACAAACAAATTCAGCATATGCCGGTGGGTAGTGTAAAAACACGTAAGGTTTAACGCCACTATCTACGGCTTGTTTTATTGATGTTTCAAGTCGCGACGCTTCACGCGCAATAACCTTTAAATCTTTTTCTCCTGTTCCGTCATATATCCAGCCACGTGTTCCGCAAATTGCTATCTTTTCATCAGAATAAGCGTTGTTGTGCAAAATATTGATAGTATCAAAATTATTTTCTTTTAAAAATTCATTTATTTTATTAGCAGTACCCCACCAATAATCGTGATTGCCCTTTAAAACTATTTTTTTACCGGGAAGTTTATTTATAAAATCAAAATCAGGAATTGCCTCAGACAATGAACTACTCCACGAAATATCGCCACCGATAACAACAGTATCATTTTCATTGACTAATTTTTTCCAATTTTTTTCAATTCTTTCAACATAATTATCCCAACCGCCAAAAATATCCATTGGTTTATGAACGGCAAGTGGCAAATGCAAATCAGCAATTGCAAATAATTTCATATCTGAGTTTCACCTACTTTGAGTATAAATTTTATAAAAAAACAAATAATATATTTGGCTAAGAGCCGGAAAGGATTTGTGATAAAAATGGATATGTCAAAATGCAAGACCGAAACTTGTATTAAATGCTCGGTTAAAAATTGTGTGCATCACACTGAAAACGATTCTTGCTCAGCAGGCAACATTCAGGTTGGTAACAGAACCGCAAGCACCTGTAGCGAGACTTGTTGTGATACATTCAAATCAAGACAGTAATCTTGCAAGAATATCCGACTCGTCAGCGAGTCGGATATTTTTTAGTTTATTTTCAAACAGTTGCAAACAGCTTTGTACATATCATCCTTATCATAAATATCTTTAAAACGTACAACAGCATTTTTAAGTTCTGCAAGCGGTGTAGGTACTGTAACGTTAGTAAGTTCTGTAAGCGCATCAACAGTGTCAAATTCGTTTTCGGGGATATCGCACGACAATGCTGACAAAACACTCTTGGCAAATTTATAAGGCGACGCTGTCGAAGCAATTATAACAGGTCTGTTATCTCCTGTATTATTAAGATATTGCTCGTATGCATTAATGGCAACTGCAGTATGCGTATCACAAAGATAACCGTATTTTTCAAAAGTGTTTTTTATTGTTTTGAGTGTTCCCTCATCATCACAACACGCACCGTAAAAAAGAGATTGCAATTTTGAAAAAACATCATCATTAACTGTAAACTTACCTTCATTAGCAAGGTTATTTTGCAATTTTGCAATATATTTGTCATCGCCGTCTGCGAGTATATAAAGCATACGCTCAAGATTGCTTGATATTAGTATGTCCATAGAAGGAGACATTGTTGTATAAAAATCACGATTGCGGTCATAAACACCGGTATTTATAAAGTCGGTAAGAACGCGGTTAGCATTAGACGCGCAAATAAGCTTGTTAACTGGCACACCCATTTTCTTAGCGTAATAGGCCGCTAAAATGTTACCAAAATTACCTGTAGGTACAACAATATTAAAGCCATCGCTTAAGTCGTCGCCCTTTGATAACATATCGCAATAAGCTGAAATATAGTAAATAATTTGCGGTACAAGACGACCCCAATTAATAGAGTTTGCCGAGGAAAACTCCATTCCGTTTTGAGCAAGTGTGTTTTTAATCTCACTATCAGTGAATATCTTTTTTACACCTGACTGAGCATCGTCAAAATTACCCTTTATAGCGCAAACATGAACGTTTTTACCCTTTTGTGAATCCATCTGAAGTTTTTGCATCGGGCTTACGCCTTCACTTGGGTAAAAAACGATAATCTCAGTATTGTCAACATCTTTAAAACCTTCAAGCGCAGCCTTACCTGTATCACCCGAAGTTGCAACAAGAATAACCGTCTTTTTACCATCAGCCGTTTTCTTTGTAGAGGTTGTAAGCAAATATGGTAACAGTTGAAGCGCCAAATCTTTAAAGGCGCAGGTTGGGCCGTGCCACAATTCAAGAATATTTATATTTTCACCAAGTTGCGCAATCGGCGCAGGTAATTCGTCATCAAAACTTCCGGTATATGCCCCGTTTACACAATGAGAGATTTCTTCATCAGTAAAATCTGTAAGGTATTTTTTAAGCACATATTCAGCTTTGCCTTTATAGTCAAGTTTTGAAAGTGCAGCAAATTCTTCATCACTTAAAACAGGTATATTTTCAGGAACATAAAGTCCACCCTCTACCGATATACCATGCGCTATAGCAAAAGCCGAAGAAACCTTAACTTCATTATTTCTCGTACTAACGTAATTCATTGTTTTTCCCCTTGCAAAAAAAGTTATATGCATTTTCAAAGAAAATTTTATTCAGTATTTTTTCATCAATTCTTTTCAATATTAAATATTCATAAAGCGTCGGTACTGCCGAAATATCATAAAAATTTTTAGACATATCAGCGCCATCAAAATCAGAACCTAGACTTAAACTGTCTTCAAACCCCATATCAAGAATGTTAAAAATATTTTTGTATATCTGCTCATAAACATCGCCCTCACCCAAAAATACAGGATAGAAACAAAGTCCAAAAATTCCGCCCTTTTGTACAAGCAACTTTAATTGATTGTTGTCAATATTTCGTCTATGCTTATTAACCGATTCAAGACAAGAGTGTGTAATAATTGGTTTGTTTGAAAGTTCGATTGCATCATAAAAAGACCTTTTATTAAGATGCGACAAATCAACAGCTATATCAAAACGGTTAAGCTCCGCTATCACCTGTTTTCCAAATTCTTTAAGACCAACGTCTGTATCGGCGCCACCAGCAATTTGGTTTTCACCGTTCCAGGTTAATGTCAAAGCGCGAATACCATCCTTATGCATAATTTCAACACGACTTAATTTATCTTCTATTAACAAACCGCCCTCAACAGTAAAAATTGGAGTAAGATTACCCGGCTTGTTTGTTAACTCAAGTTTAAAATTTTCAAGCGTGTTTTTATAATATTCAAACGGATTATTAATACCGTCTTTTATAAAAATTGCAAAGCATTGATGCCATTTTTCAAAGCAAAAAGCCTTTTGCGGCGTAACTGCAAGAGAGTTATCAGTAAACTGCAGATGCTCATTATAGCATCTATATGCCGTATCACAATGCAAATCAAAAAAATTCAAAAAATCACCCTAAAAAGCATTTTCGATATAATTTATTTTAAATTGAAATACTCCGTCTTTTTCAGAGATTACAGTAACTTCTGCAACATCAAGTCTTGGCGGTAATTTTGTTCTAAGTTTTCGCATAAAGTTATGCGCCGCATTTTTGGTTCTTTGCTGTTTTGACAAATCAACCGCTTCAGCGCCGCTAACAAGTGAATTTTTTTGCCTTGTTTTTACCTCTACAAAGGCAATACACTCACGGTTTTCGGCAACGATATCTAATTCTCCATAACGGCTGTCACGCCAATTGCGTTTAATAATTATGTAGCCTTGTGACTTTAGGTACTGTGCTACAAAGTCTTCTCCCGCTTTTCCAAGCAAAGCGGAACGCTCATTACCCGAGTACATTTTTTAAAAAAGACAGGCGGTGAATTTCGCACACGCCGTGTTGTTTAATGGCATCATAGTGCGCTTTGGTACCATAACCTTTATGCTTTGCAAAAAGATACTGAGGGTACTTTTTATCGTATTCCAGCATCAATCGGTCACGGGTTACCTTGGCAAGAATTGATGCCGCAGCAATAGAAAATGATTTTGAATCACCTTTTACCACCGTTTCACAAGGAATTTTAATACCCTTAGGTACTCTGTTACCGTCTATTAAAGCAAAATCTGATTTGATATCTAAGCCATCTATTGCGCGGTTCATAGCAATATATGTTGCCTCTAAAATATTATGCTCTTCAATTTCTTCCAATGTGCCGTATGCAATGCTATATGCAACAGCTTTTTCAATTATTATATCATAAAGCATTTCACGCTTTTTTTCGCTGATTTTTTTTGAGTCGTTAAGCCCATCAATTTCACAGTTTTCGGGCAAAATAACAGCCGCCGCGCAAACAGGACCTGCAAGCGGACCGCGACCAGCCTCATCAACACCACACACAAGTTTATAACCCTTGCTGTATGCTTCCTTTTCATAAGAAAAATCAGGCATTTTATTCAACCCTTTCAAGCGTTATTTTACCAATTTTACAGTTACGGAATTCTTCAAGCAACATTGCGGCTGCACGTTCAGTATCGGTTTCGCCACCGCGTATCATCATACCGCGCTTTTTACCCAAAAGGCAAAGCGCGTCATAACTATCTTCAGGAAACTCTGTTATTTTGTAGCGTTCATTCAATAGTTCCGGATATAACGGAATAAGAATTTCAAGCAAACGCATTGCCAATAGTTCTGTGTCCATAATTCTATCGGTAACTGCACCGGTAAACCCTAAATGCTCACCTACTGTGTTGTCCTCAAATTTGGGCCAAAGGACACCTGGGGTATCTAAAAGCTCAAGTTCTTTATCAATTGTAAACCATTGGTTGCCACGTGTAACACCGGGGCGGTTTTCAACCTTGGCGCGACCGCCGCCTGCAATACGGTTAATAAAAGATGATTTGCCAACGTTAGGAATTCCTACCACCATAACACGAAGTGGTTTTCCGACCATTCCTTTGGCGCGATATGCCTCTAATTTGTCGGCTAAAACGGTTTTTACCGTATCTTTAAATGCGTTTATGCCTTTGCCGTTTTTGCAGTCAACAGGAATTGCATATATACCCTGCGATTTATAAAAATCAATCCATTTTTTTGTAGCTGATTCATCAGCCATATCACATTTGTTTAATAATATTAAATGTGGCTTGTCGCCTATTATTTCCTTAAGTTCGGGATTACGACTGCTTACGGGTATTCTCGCATCAACAATCTCTGCAACAGCATCGATTAACTTTAACTGCTCACCGATTTTACGGCGTGTTTTTGCCATATGACCCGGAAACCATTGAATTGTTTGTGTATTGTTATTCATCAATTTTACCCATCTTGTTTAAAGGGAACACCCTGAAAACTGCGTGTCCTAAAATATATCGTGTATCAATCATACCAATGCTTGAATCTCTGCTGTCGATAGAATCCTTACGGTTATCACCAAGAACAAATACGCAACCCTCATCAACAGTTACAGGAAACTTAATGTCATAAAATCGGTTGGTTGGAGTTCTTGTATATGGCTCATCTAAAGCCACGCCATCAACATAAACAATTCCTGCGTCAAAATCTATATTTACTGTTTGACCTTCGGTAGCAATTATTCGCTTAATAATGGGTGTATTACTGGCATTCATTGTTTGCGTACTGTTTTCCTTATTACGCGAAATAACAACAATGTCACCCGCCTTCGGCTCATAAAAAAGGTTTGTAATAATAACCCTTTCCCCATCAATGAGTGTATTCATCATCGAAGGTCCATCAATTGTGGCAATTCTGAATATAAAACTAAAACAAATAACAACCACAATAATTGCATGAACCAAAACCTCAATCCAATCAAACACAAAGTCTTTTAATGACTCGCCGTTTTTCTCTGACGTTTCCTTGATATCAGTTTCTTGCAAAACCGCATCATTTTGATTTTCGGTTTCAGTTATATTTTCTTCACCCAAATCATTAAACTGTTGTTTTTCTTCACTCATAACCACACCACCATTCAAGCAATTTATACAGCAAAGGGGACAAGGCCTTTGCCCCGTCCCCCACTCTTTAAAGTCAAATTAACCGATAAGTTCCTTAACCTTTGCTGCTTTACCAACGCGATCACGCAAATAGTAAAGTTTTGCACGACGAACTCGACCTTTACGAACAAGCTCAACCTTAGCAACAATTGGTGAATGAACGGGGAATACACGCTCAACACCTACACCGTATGATACACGGCGAACTGTAAAGGTTTCAGAGATACCGCTGTTGTTTTTAGCAATTACAGTACCCTCAAAGATCTGAATTCTTTCCTTCTCGCCTTCTTTGATTCTAACGTGAACCTTAACAGTGCTACCAATTAAAATCTCGGGAGCATCGGCTTTAAGCTGAGAAGCAACTAACTCTTTTACTGCATCCATCAAATTTTCCTCCTTAAATTTTTTCAGACGTTCGTGAAACATTTTGTAACAGAGGACCATCCGCTTCAATGTCGATTTTTCGGCACTAAACCCACCTTTTAAGGCAAGGTGAAATCAAATGCTCAAATATATTACCACAACTCTTTTCAAAAATCAAGCATTTTTTTACAAAATCTATTATTTATGGATAATCAACCTCAACAACATCCAGTTCATTATATATTTTGGTCAATTTGTCCTCGATTTCTTCATAATTACTCACTTTGTATTGTCTGCCGTCGGAATCGGTAAAGACACTGCCTATTGTATAGACTAATTCTTTCTTATCAATATTAAGTTTTACCATTATATTCCAACCGCCGTTTATTTTGCCTTCTTCAACAGACGTTTTTTCAATATCACTTAAAACAGCAATTACATCATTAACCACCGTGGTGCTATCGGTTGTTTTGCATTTAGGAGGCGATGGCATTTTAACAATGGTTACCTTTTGGCTGAAATTTTGTTTTTCATAATTTACATAACTGCATCCACAAAGCGAAACCGTAAGTATAGCTGTAATAAACAAACACAATATTTTTTTCATAATAAACTCCCCTTTCACCCTTAATACTTCCAAACAACAGAAAAGGTTGCATACGTTTTAAAATTTATATACAATTATATACTTTCAATAATAAAAAAACAACACAATTCAAAATTAACTGTTGACAAACCACCCCATTTAGTGCGATAATATGCTTGGTATTTTATGTGCAAACATTGTATGCATTTGACTGTGAGGTTTCTTTAATGCGAGTTATTACCGGCATTGCCCGTGGCAAAAGATTGGTTACCGTTTCAGGTAATGATATTGTGCGCCCTACAGGCGAAAAGGTAAAAGAAGCGCTCTTTAGTTCAATTCAGTTTGATATTGAGGGCAGACGCATTCTCGATTTATTCGCAGGTTGCGGACAACTTGGCATCGAGGCTTTAAGCCGTGGTGCGCAAAGCGCTGTATTTGTCGACTGTAATGATGCTTCACTTAAAGCGGTAAAGCAAAACCTTGAAAACACAGGTCTTGTGGACAAGTCCACAGTACACAAGAGCGATTATGCTACATTTGCTTTGCGATGCACACAACAATTTGATATTGCTTTTCTTGACCCTCCATATAAAGCAGGATTACTTGAAGATGCAGTCAAAAAAACAATTCCTCTTATGAGTGATTACGGTAAAATTTTTTGTGAGCATCCAACCGAACTTAAAATGCCTGAAAAAATCGACTGTTTTATAGTCACAAAGGTTTACAGATATGGTAAAACCTTGATAACAGTCTACAAAAAGGATGTGACTGATAATGAGTGAACGAATTGCCGTATGCCCCGGTAGTTTTGACCCGATTACTATGGGTCATCTTGATATCATTACCCGTGCTGCTGCAATGTTTGATAAGCTGATTGTTGTTGTAATGAACAACGATAAAAAGCATTACACCTTTTCCCCCGCAAAGCGCAAAGAAATGATAGAAAAGTGTGTAAGCAATTTGCCCAACGTGCAGGTTGACGTGTATGACGGCTTACTTGCTGAATATGCCGCAAAGCAAAACGCCTGCGCAATTATTAAGGGTTTACGTGCTATGTCTGATTTTGAATATGAATTTCAGATGGCACTTACCAATAAAAAACTTAACCCCAACGTAGAAACCCTGTTTCTTACCACTAGCGCTCAAAATATGTATTTGAGTTCCAGTATGGTAAAACAGATAGCCGGTATGGGTGGAGATGTCAGTGATTTTCTTCCCGAGGTTATCTATGATGATGTTTTAAAAAGAATATCATCACAAAATTAACTAAATAATCAATTTCTTAACGGAGGATGAATTAAAATGACACTTGACGAATTACTTGAACAGTTTGATGAGGTACTTGACGGCGGTATTAAAATGCCCGGTAAAAGAACTTTGGTAGATGTTGAAAAGCTTCGCGCTATTATTGACGATATTCGTCTTAACATTCCAAGCGAAATCAAACAGGCTCGCGGCATTGTTGCTGACCGCGCAGATATTATCACAACTGCTAAACGTGAGGCTGACGGCATTATCCGCTCTGCCGAAGAAAAGGCACAGGCAATCGTAGCGCAAGAAGAAATAGTTAAAATGGCTCAGGAAAAGGCTGCTGAAATTATTTCTAACGCACAGGGCAAATCAAAAGAAATGCGCCGCGCAGCTCAGGATTTTGTTGATGATATTATGCGTCGCGCTGATGAAGGTCTCACCGCAAACTTGGGTGAAATCCGCAAAACACGCGCAGCACTCAAACAGCAAACACCTGCTGCAAAATAATTTAAATTTTTATTGCAAACACTTAAATAACCGCGTCAAATTGACGCGGTTATTTTGTTTTATAGCGAAAATGTAACGAAACACAGGTCGTTCCCTACATTATATACGGACCTCTGTCATTGCGAACCGCGTGAGCGGTGTGGCAATCCGTTTTTATAAATTAGTTTTCGCAAAGCGAAAACACCGTAATTTTCCATTTTCAACTTTCAATTTTAAATTTAACGCGTATAGCAAAAGCACACTTCAAATAGAAGTGTGCTTTTAAAAAATTCATATTCAATAATTAAGCCTTGCCAACTGAACCGAAAAGTTCCATCTTTTCTTTAACAGTAGCCTTAATAGCCTCAAAACCTGGGGCTAAGAGCTTACGTGGGTCAAAGCCTTTACCCTGAAGGTCTTTACCCTCTTCAATATATTTACGTGTTGCATCAGCAAATGCAAGTTGGCACTCGGTGTTAACGTTGATTTTTGAAACGCCCAAAGAAATTGCCTTTTGAATCATTTCTGCAGGAATGCCTGTACCGCCGTGAAGAACGAGTGGCATATCGCCTGTAAGCTGCTGAATAGCGTCAAGTGTGTCAAAGCTAAGACCTGCCCAATTTTCAGGGTATTTACCGTGAATATTACCAATACCTGCAGCGAGCATTGTGATGCCAAGGTCGGCAATCATTTTGCATTCATTAGGGTCAGCGCATTCACCTGCGCCTACAACGCCGTCTTCTTCACCGCCGATTGAACCAACCTCTGCTTCGAGTGAAAGACCAAGCTTATCACAGGTAGCAACCAATTCTTTGGTTTTTTCAATGTTTTCTTCGATAGGATAGTGTGAACCGTCAAACATAACTGATGAAAAACCTGCTTCAATGCACTTTTTAGCGCCTTCATAGCTACCGTGGTCAAGGTGAAGCGCTACAGGAACAGTAATGCCAAGCTCATCAATCATAGCCTTAACCATATCTGCAACGGTCTTGAAACCGCACATATATTTACCTGCGCCCTCAGAAACACCAAGAATTACAGGTGAGTTCTGCTCCTGCGCGGTAAGAAGAATTGCCTTGGTCCATTCAAGGTTGTTAATGTTGAACTGACCTACGGCATATTTACCTGCCTTTGCTTTGGTAAGCATTTCTTTTGCTGATACTAACATTTTTATATCCTCCGTGTTAAAAATTTACCAATATATTTTATATCAAGTATGTATTAAAATCAAGATATATTTTTATAAATTTAAAACTTATTATTCTTTTTCATCGGTGGGTGGCACTTCAAGCAAACGAGGGTTGCGCAAAAAGGTACGCATTTTACGGAAAGCAATTGCAAAATAACTTCCCGATGCGATACGTTCATCCATAGTAACGCCTATTGGCATACATTTTTCAAATATAATGTTTTCACCCTTTCGCTTTGGAACCTCGCGTGTGTTACCCATTGCCAAAAATACGCTTGTGGTACCAAACTCATAACAGTGATGATAGATATGATTTGTTCTGATAGATGCAAGGTTTGTAATACCGCAGCTCATATGGAACGGTGACATATCAATAATAAACTTAGGCAACAAGCCGTGTTTGTCCATCCATTTAAATAGACCTACACCCAACGGCAAAACGCCCGGAACGCTAAGCAAGAATTTGATTATCTTTTCAGTTCCGTTGTTTTCAGGGGCTTCACGATTTTCTTCAACATATTTGTTAACAATATCGTTAACCTCAAATATAGTGTTGTTTTCATCAAAATACATTTTTGACATTGTACCGTGGCCCATATCGCCCGGTTTTAAAACAACCATACCAACAGCAAGTTCATTTCTTTGGTAAATCTTTTTATTAACAACAAAGCGGTTAAGTTCGGGAAACTCTTTAATAGTACGAACATATGCCGCGAGCACAACAGACATATGGCTGATATTTATGCCTTCGCGTCGCTTTTCGTTAATATATTCTTTTATAGGGTCAATAGGAATATCAATGGTTATCATATTCATTGAATCCACACGCTTATCCATAATGTAGGCAGCAACTGTATACATTGGGTCGGCGTTTTTTACTCTTTTTCCGTCTGGTCTCATCAAATCACCTCTTATAATATAACATAATAACACAAAATTCTAAAAATCTCAACATTTTTTGAACAAAATATTAACAATGTTGATTTACGAATTCTAAAATTTGCTTTTTTATGTTATCACTATCAACCAAAAAGCTTAGTCCGTGGTCAGCATTATCAACAATGCATATGTGTTTTTCGGCACGTGCAGCCCTGTATGAAATTTCACTCATTTCACAGGGTACGAACCCATCACACCTGCCGTGAATAAAAAATACAGGTATATCAGATTCCGATAGCGCCTTTACAGTGGTTGTTTCATAAAGACTAAAATTGCCTAAAATTTTACATATTAAATTCAAAATAGGTATTATAGGCGTAGCATTTATCTTAAATGCTTGTTTTGCAACCTTTTTAATGATATCAGTCGCAGAGGTGAAACCACAATCGGCAATAATACCCCTGACGTTTTTGGGCAAATCGAGGTTTGATGCCATCAAAACTGTTGTAGCCCCCATAGAAACACCGCTTAAAAAGAGATTTTGAGGCGCATATTTTTCATTTATAAACTGCGCCCAACTAACAACATCACGGCGCTCTTTTATACCAAAGGTGGTAAGTATTCCCTCACTTTCACCGTTAGCGCGTTGATCTACTATCAAAATGTTGAGGCCCATTTCCAAATAATATTTAACAGCGCATGCAAAATCAAATTTTCCGTCAGAACGATAGCCGTGAAAAAGTAAAATTGTGGTATCTGAATTATTGTTATAATAACTGGCGGCAAGGCTTAGCCCATCAAAACTTTTAATATATACTCTTTCACTTTCTAAAGAATTAACAAAATTGAGCCCCTTGTTTAAAACGTCTTTATATTCAGCCAAAGGACCTGTATCAACAGTAAAAAGTCGATGCTTTTTCCTTATAAAAGCGGTGTCAAAAGCCCAATACATGCCAACAACAAACAAAACAGCAAGTATAAAAATTATTAGCAAAATCCAAGTCATAAAAACACCTCTAACGATATAATACCACAAAAATCAAATATAATAAACGTATTTTTAAAATTTATTTGATTGACAGTCAAATATTATTATGATAATATTTTATATATAATGCCTTGAAGGGAGAATTTTTAAATTGAATACCACTGTTATTACCAATTCTCCTGCAGAGACAAGAAAATTTGCCGGGGATTTAGCGGCAACCCTGCAAGGTGGCGAGGTAATTGCCTTTTACGGTGATTTAGGACAAGGAAAAACCTGTTTTGTAACGGGTCTTGCTGAGGGTTTAGGTTATAAGGGTGAAGTATCTTCCCCAACATTTGCTATAATTAACGAATATATAGGCGGAAGACTTGACCTTTACCATTTTGATATGTATCGTGTCAGCGGTTGGGACGACCTATACACCACCGGTTACTTTGAATATATGGAATCGGGTGGCGTGTTGGCGGTTGAATGGAGCGAAAATATTGAATCTGCCCTTCCCGAAAACGTTATAAAAGTAACCATTAAACGCCTTGATGAAACAAGTCGTGAAATATCTGTGGAAAGGTGAAGTAAAATGAAAATTTTAAGTGTTGAATGTTCGGCTTCGCCTGCTTCGTGCGCTATAATTGACGATGGCAAAATCAGGGCAAGTTCTTTTGTAAATGCAAAGCTTACCCACTCACAAACGCTGATGCAAATGTTAATTAACACACTCGATAATTCTGCAACCAAGCTTTGTGATATTGACCGCATAGCAATAGCGGTAGGTCCCGGTTCTTTTACAGGGCTTAGAATTGGTATAAGCGCAGTAAAAGGCTTGGCTTCCCCTTTGGGTATTCCCTGTGTTCCTGTTTCAACTCTGGACGGCATGGCGGAAAACTTTGCCCACCGTGATTGTGTTGTGTGCGCAGTTATGGATGCGCGATGCAATCAGTTTTATAATGCCCTTTTTGAAATTAAAGATGGGGTTATTTCAAAGTTATGCGATGATCGCGCACTACTTGCAGAAGAACTAATATCTGAAATCAAAGAAATCTCACCCGATAAACATATTATTATATGCGGCGACGGCGCTGATTTATTTTATAAAAACCTATGCGGTGTTAAAAATGTTGTTTTGGCGCCCGAACATCTAAAATTTCAAAATGCAGTCGGCATTGGTATGTATGCATTTAAAAACATTGAGAGCATCAATGCTGTAACATGCGAAAATTTATTACCTGTATATCTTCGCCTGCCACAAGCAGAGCGTGAACTTAAAGCAAAAAACTAATCAAACGGAGGCAAAATAAAATGAAAATTGTAATTGGTTGTGATCACGGCGGCTTTGAACATAAAAACGCCATTGCCGAACACCTTAAAGACAGAGGTTTTGAGGTTGTTGATTGCGGTATTTATGAAAACAAATCGGTTGACTACCCCGACATCGCTGTAAAGGTTTGCGAAAAAATTACCAGTGGTGAATGTGACCGCGGTATTTTGGTTTGCGGAACCGGTATTGGTATGTCACTTGCAGCTAATAAGGTTAAGGGCATTCGCGCCGCTTGCTGCAGTGAACATTTTTCAGCCAAATATACCCGTCTTCACAACGATTCAAATATTCTTTGCCTTGGTGGACGAGTTATAGGTGTTGGTACGGCAATAGAACTTGTTGACCTATTTGTTGATACCTGCTTTGAAGGCGGTAGACACCAAGCAAGAGTAGATAAAATCACTGCGATTGAAAATAATTGATTATATACATAACGGAGGAGTAAAAAATGAAAGACAATGTTTTTGTAATGGACCATCCCCTGATTCAACACAAGCTTACCATATTGCGCGACGAACGCACAGGTACAAAGCAGTTCCGCGAACTCGTTAGTGAAATTGCAATGCTTATGTGCTATGAGTCAACACGTGACCTCCCACTTCGCGAGGTTACAACCAAAACACCTATGATGAGCGCTAAAACAAAAGTATTAGCTGGTAGAAAGATGGCATTTGTGCCAATCCTTCGCGCAGGTCTTGGTATGGTTGACGGCGTACTCAGCCTTATTCCTTCAGCAAAGGTTGGTCATATAGGTATGTACCGCGACCCCCAAACACATCAGCCTGTTGATTACTACTGTAAATTGCCTGCCGATTTAGAAGAACGCGATGTTTTTGTACTTGACCCAATGCTCGCTACAGGCGGCAGCGCTATTGATGCGGTATCACGCATTAAAGAATTTAACCCAAAAAGAATTAAGTTTATGTGCATTATCGCAGCTCCCGAAGGCATTGAAGCTTTTACAAAAGCACATCCTGATGTACCTGTGTACTGCGCAGGACTTGATGACTGTCTTAATGACCACGCTTACATTCTTCCTGGCCTTGGTGACGCAGGCGACCGTATTTTTGGTACAAAATAATAACAAAACTTAAACCCTGTAAGAAAAAACCTTACAGGGTTTATTTTATCTTATAATCATTAATGCCTCTTTAATATTTCTAACACCGATAAGTTCTATTCCGTCGGGTATTTTTGTTATTTGCTTTATACAGCTTCGAGGTAAAATACACTGTGTAAAACCAAGACGCGCTGCCTCGTTTACACGCGATTGTACACGCGATATTGAGCGAATTTCGCCCGAAAGACCGACCTCACCAAAGGCAATAATTTTTTCATCTAATGGTATATCTCTAAGTCCAGAAACCAGCGCCATACACACCGCCAAGTCACAAGCCGGTTCATCAAGCCGCATACCACCAACAACATTAAGATATGTATCAAGATTTGAGAAATAAAGACCTTGTCGCTTTTCAAGAATAGCCAGTAACAAATTAAGTCTGTTGTAATCAAAACCGTTTGACATACGTCTGGGATTTCCAAAACCCGTTGTAGTAACAAGTGCCTGAACCTCTGAAAGTATGGGTCTTGTTCCTTCAATAGCACAGGTGATACACGCGCCTGAAACATTGCTCATTCTACCGGAAAGCAACATTGCCGACGGGTTTTCGACTTCACTCAGTCCCGTATCACGCATTTCAAAAACACCAATTTCATTTGTTGAACCAAAACGGTTTTTAATAGCGCGCAAAATTCGGTAAGATTGATTTCTTTCGCCCTCAAAATAAAGTACTGTGTCAACAATATGCTCTAACACCTTAGGTCCTGCAATATCTCCGCCCTTGTTTACGTGACCTACAATAAATATTGGAATACCGAGTGATTTACCTGTGCGAAGCAGCATATTTGTAGATTCACGCACCTGAACAATGCTACCAGCCGATGACGATAATTCGCTAATTTGTAGTGTTTGAATCGAATCAATCATAACAAGGTCGGGTTTTTGCGCCATAATATACTCGCAAATTGCCTGTGTATCGGTTTCGGTCATAATTGCAACATTGTCCCCTGATACACCTAAACGCTTTGCGCGAAGCTTTATCTGGACCTGAGACTCTTCTCCCGATACGTAAAGAATGTTCAAACTATTTCGCATACTTTCACATATTTGTAAAAGTATGGTTGATTTACCAATGCCCGGATCACCGCTTAAAAGCACCACAGAACCTTTAACTATGCCACCGCCAAGCACACGGTCTAATTCGCCTATTTGTGTTAAATAACGCTCTTCATCTGTAATATTAATTTCCGATAAACTTTTAGCGCCTGAAATAACCTTTTTCACAGCGGTTGAACTCATTGAGCCAACGGCTGATTTTTTATCGGTTAATATCTCCTCTTGCAATGTGTTCCACTCGCTACAAGCAGGACACTGCCCCATCCATTTTGGCGATTCATAGCCACACTCATTACACACATAAACCGTTTTTATCTTTCCTGCCATATTAACTCCTTTTATTTATAAAATTCCATTATTCCACCCACAATAGCAAACGCCATTTGTGACTGATATTCATCCTGTTTTAATTTTTCAAGCTCTTGCTTGTTGCTTAAAAACCCACATTCTACAATTATTGCAGGGGTTGCCGCATTTTTTAACAGATAGGTGCTACCGGTTCCCTGCTTTACAACACGGGTGTTTTCGGGTTGAAGTAGTGTTTTTATACTCGATTGAACACAATTTGCCAAGTTGTAAGCATCGGGGTAATTTTTTGTATAAAAAACCTGCGCTCCACTTGCTGCAGAAGTAGTAAACTTGTTAAGATGAATGCTAACAAAAATAGCATCAGGGTTTTCTCTCATAAGTTTTAACCTGTTAGAGAGATCGCTTTTTTTACGTTTTGCAATAGCCTCCTGTTCATCATCTTCAGTGCCGGTATCATCATTACGTGTCATAATTACATCATAACCGCTAATTTTTAAAAGTGCGCAAACCTTTTGTGAAATTTGCAGGTTTATATCTTTTTCAACCGTACCGTCTGCTGCAGATGCCCCGCCATCAAACCCGCCGTGGCCGGCATCGATTATTATTTTTCTTGAATTTTCGGCATCGGTGTTTGCATTTATGATACCACCTTTTATGTATCCAAACATTGCTATCAGACAAATAACAACAAGCAAAACAATTTGCGAAGAAAATCTTTTTAGCATATTCAAAAGAAACACTCCTTAAAAACGCGTCTTTTAATAATATGCTTTATAGTGTTATATTATATCATTTGATGTACAAAAAGCCGTACTGTAAACATAAAATTCATATATAAATTTTAACACATAATATAATATTTTTCAATAAACAGCAAAAATTATATGTATAAAACACTTGCAACTTTTCACATTTCAAATTATAATAAGAAAAATGTGAATTTTATCGGGAGATTTTATATGGAAAAAAATGCATCGGGTGCAGGTGTTTCTCGCGGAGGACTTTTTAGCACCTCGGAAATAAAAATTTTAATATGCTATATTCTTGATGCAATTGATGAGCCTGTTCCTGTTGATATGCTTGCTAACGTGCTTCATTATGAGGGTCTTGCAAACGCATTTGAAGTAAGTGATGCTGTTGTATCGTTATCACAAAGCGGTCAAATTATAGCTGTGGACACATCTGAACAAAACTACCGCATAACCGATAGCGGTCGCAATACCGCCAAAACACTTAAGTCTTCACTTTCTTCGGTTGTAAAAGAAAGAGCATATTTAGCAGTTATGAAAATGTTTGCTAAATTTAAAAATGCCAAAGATAATGCATTTGAAATCACCCACGAAAATGGCGCAACATATCTTAGTTGCTCGGCGCTTGACGGAGGCAAACCTTTTATTACTGTAAAACTACTTATAACCGATGAAGAACAAGGTAGTTTTATAAGAGAAAGATTTTTAGAAAACCCGTCGGCTATATATTCAAAAATAATTGAAATGCTAACACAATAATAACCTAAAATTTAAAGGGCAAGGAGATTTTTTCTCCTTGCCCCTTGTGTTTTTTATTTAGTTTTTATATATTTGTAACTTGACCAGCCTGAGTAATACTTTTTACCGCCTACAGTCTTATAGGTTCTTACCCTTACGTAGTATGTCTTTTTAGCGCTAAGACTCTTTAAAGTATATTTCGTTGTTTTATAACTTGAAATTGTTTTTGTTTTAGCGCTTGTAAACTTCTTGCTTGTAGAGTACTGTACCTGGTAACCGCTTACCTGTGTTGACTTTTTAGAGATATTTACTGTAATACTCTTCTTGCCTGCAGTAAGCTTAGATACACTGGTCTTTACAGGGTTAATCTTGAAGGTGAGTGTCTTAGTACCTAAGTACTTACCCTTCATCTTAACGGTTACCTTATAAGTACCAACGTTCTTTCTACCACTAGCATAAGTTACTGTATAATCTGTATTTTTCTTTAGTGTCTTACCTGCAGAATCCTTTACAGTAACACTTGGTGTTTTAACCTTACCGTTGTATGTGTAGCTTGTAGTGGTGAGTTTAAACGATTTTGCATACTTAATTGTGCTTTTACTTGTCTTTCCGCATACAGTACATTTCTTAGTTACACTACCATTTTTTGAAAGTGTTGCCTTTGTGGTAGCTGTTGTGTAGTTGTGACCTAATGCCTTACCACTTGTTACACCACATACTTTACAGGTTTTAGCCTTGGTGCAGGTGGCTGTTGCATAACTATGCGCTACCTTTGCAATGCTTACAGTCTTCTTTTTGCCACATTCTGTACAAGTGTAAATTTTAATACCTGATTCTTTGCAGGTTGCATCCTTTGTTACTTCACATAAATCATATGTATGAGCTAACTTTGTAATTGTTTCACTCTTAGTATCGCTACATACGGTACATGTATATGTCTTAATGCCTTCTGCTTCGCAAGTTGCATTCTTCGTTACCTTACCTAAATTATAACGATGAGCATTACCGTCAATACAACAATTATAATACCAATTAGCATTGGTTAAACATTCATTCCAACTGCCAATTGAGATTTTGGTCTTGTTTGTTTCGTTTCCTCTATAATAAATATTTTTTAGACTTTCGCAATACCCAAATGCATTCTCACCAATACTTGTAACGCTATTTGGTATAATAACGTTTGTAAGTCCAGAACAACCAATAAATGCGCACTCATCTATAATTGTAACACTGTTTGGTATTGTAATGCTTGTAAGACTTTCGCAATGATAAAATGTACGCCATAGTATACTTGTAACGTTGTTTGATATCGTAGCGCTTGTAAGACTTGTGCAATTATAAAATACATTAGTGCCTAGACTTGTAACGCTGTTTGGCATTGTAATATTTGTAAGGCTTGTGCAATTATAAAATGCACCGGAACCTATATTTTTAACACCATTTGCAATCGTAACGTTTGTAATGTTTTTGCAATATCCAAATGCATCATCACCTATAGTTGTAACGCTATTTGGAATTGTTACGCTTGTTAGACCTTCGCAATTATAAAATGCACTATTACCTATACTTGTAACACCGTTCATAATTGTAATGTTTGTAATGTTTTTGCAATTATAAAATGCACTATCACCTATACTTGTGACGCTGTTTGGTATTGTAAAATTTGTAAGGCCTTTACAATTATAAAATGCTCGATCACCTATGCTTGTAACGCTGCTTGGAATTGTTATATCTGTAAGGTTGTTGCAATTATAAAATGCATTGAAACCTATACTTGTAACGCTGTTTGGAATTATAACACTTGTAAGGCTTTCGCAATCTTCAAATGCACTATTGCCTATACTTGTAACTCCATCGGGTATAGTTATGCTTTTGAGATTATCGCACCAATAAAATATAGCATCACCCATATTTGTAACGCTGCTTGGTATTGTAATGCTTGTAATGCTTTGACAATTATAAAATGCCCAGTCACCTATACTTGTAACGCTATTTGGTATTGTAATGTTTGCTAGCTCTATACAATCATAAAAAGTATTATTACCTATACTTGTAACGCTGCTTGGTATTGCAATACTTGTAAGTCTACGGCACCAAAAAAATGCTCCATTGCCTAGGCTTGTGACGCTGTCTGGTATCGTAACACTATTAAGTCTTATGCAATTATAAAACGCATTATCACCTATACTTTTAACACCGTTCATAATTGTAACGTTTGTAAGCTCTTTACAATATCCAAATGCAAAACAACCTATACTTGTAACACTGCCCGGTATAGTAATACTTGAAAGGTTTGTATAATAAAATGCACTCTCACCTATGCTTGTAACGCTGTTTGGTATCATAACACTATTAAGTCTTATGCAAGCATAAAACGCGCTATTACCTATACTTTTAACACCGTTTGGTATAGTAATATTTTCAAGCCAATAACAATCATAAAATGCGCTATCACCTATACTTGTAACAGGATAGCCACCTAACTTTGATGGTATGGTTATATTGGAACTAGAGTAACTAAAATCAGTAATGGTCGCCTCGCCATTTGACACGGTGTAGGTATAATAATCCTCGGTATATGTTGTCTCCGCACTTGCGGTAAATGTAAACGCACCAAAAGGCACCACGCAAACCATAATCGCTACCGCTAAAACGAGTGATAACATTTTTTTCATTTTTATTCCCCCAAAAAACGAGTAAATGTTTTACAATTTAATTTTAACATTATTGTATTTAATTTGCAATAATAAAAAGCATTAAAAGGATGTGTAGTATTTTACACATCCTTTTGCTTTTTCACTAATTACAATTTTTTAATTGTTTCCATTACGTACTCGCTAAACTGAGCGCAGGTTGCGCCATCGGTGTCACCTGTAACCACAACTGCTTTTTCGGTTTCGGTACAAATTTCAAGCGCTTTACTTAACTTTGCAGCCTGAGCCTTAAAACCAATGTGATTAAGCAACATTTCGGTTGCTTTAAAAATGCTTGTCGGGTTAGCATAGCCACCAATACCCTGCTCTATCATACGGGGAGCCGAGCCGTGAATAGCCTCAAACATAGCGTAGCGATCACCAAGGTTCATACTGCCTGCAGTTCCAACACCGCCCTGAATTTGCGCCGCCTCATCAGTAATGATATCACCATAAAGGTTAGGCATTAAGAAAACTTCAAATCCGCTACGGATTTTTTCGTTTACAAGGTTTGCTGTCATAATGTCGATATACCACTCATCAGCGTTGATTTCGGGGTACTCACGTGCCACTTCGTGACATATTTCAGAAAACTTGCCGTCGGTCTTTTTCATAATGTTTGCTTTGGTTACAATGGCAACGTTCTTTTTACCGTTGTTGCGCGCGTATTCAAACGCTGCGCGCGCAATACGGCGTGTACCGGCATTGGTTGTCACCTTAAAGTCAAAAGCTAATGTATCGGGAATTTCCACACCTTTTGAGCCAAGAACGTACTCGCCCTCGGTATTTTCGCGGAAAAATGTCCAGTCTATGTTTTCTTGGGGTACGCATACTGGGCGAACATTGGCATAAAGGTCAAGTTCACGGCGCATTGCAACGTTGGCGCTTTCAAGTGTGCCACCCTTAAGAGTTGTTGTAGGTCCTTTTAAAATTACGTGGCAAGATTTAATTTCGGCTAAAACATCATCGGGTATTGCCTTGTTTTTTGCAATACGATTTTCAATGGTAAGACCCTCGATTGTTTTAATCTCTACCTTACCGCACTTTACCTCATCTTCAAGCAAAAAACGCAAAAGTTTTTCCGACTCGGCAGAAATTATCGGTCCAATGCCATCACCACCACAAACACCGATAATGATTTTATCAAGACTGCTATAATCAATTGCGCCGCTGTCATTTTCCATTTTTTGCTGACGCGCAATCTGTTCACGCAAAAGTTGTTCAAAATGAGATACTGCGCTATTTATATATTTTTCCATATTATTCACCTAACTTTGTAAAGGCTAAAAGTCCGCCCGATTTAAGTATCTTCTTTTGTCTGTCGGTAAACTCACATACAAGTTCTATCTCAGCGCCGTTTGTTTCATTTTTAAGAATAATGGCACCCTTTTCCATGCCGTCAAACACATTTGAAAGAGTAAGCTTATCACCCTG
The DNA here is from genome assembly GCA_017516965.1 of Clostridia bacterium. Taxonomy (GTDB): domain Bacteria; phylum Bacillota; class Clostridia; order Oscillospirales; family Acutalibacteraceae; genus UBA737. The sequence goes on along the minus strand of JAFXAP010000011.1, from coordinate 8,808 downwards.
ATTAATCTTGTCATAATCATCGGCATTTTTAAATGTAAGTGGCATAATGCCAGAGTTTATAAGATTTGCAACGTGAATACGCGCAAAGCTTTTTGTAATAACAACGCGAACGCCCAAATACATAGGAACAAGTGCCGCATGTTCACGCGATGAGCCCTGACCATAGTTACTGCCACCGATTATAATGCTTTCGCCCAAAGCCTTTGCGCGCTCGGGGAAGGTTTTATCACACACACCAAAGCAAAACTGTGAAAGGTGTGGAATATTAGAGCGATAGGGCAAAATCTTAGCGCCGGCAGGCATTATATGGTCGGTTGTAATGTTGTCTCCAACCTTTAGCGCTACCTCGGCAGTAAAGTTATCTACCTGTGGTTTTGATTCGGGGAACGGTTTGATGTTAGGTCCGCGAAGCACCTCAACGCTATCAGCGCAACTTTCGGGAGCGGGAGCAATAACAGCGCTGTCATCAATTTTGAAACTTTCAGGCATATTAATCTCTATGCTACCACCCAAGGTTCTGGGGTCGGTAATTTCACCTGTAAGCGCCGCCGCAACAGCAGTTTCGGGAGAAACAAGATAAACACCTGCGTCAGCAGTACCGCTTCTGCCTTCAAAGTTACGGTTAAAGGTACGAAGAGATACGCCGGCAGAGTTTGGAGAAAATCCCATACCAATGCAAGGACCGCAAGCCGATTCAAGAATACGAGCGCCTGAAGCAATAATATCGCTTAGAGCGCCACAGTCGGCAAGCATTCTAAGAACCTGTTTAGAACCCGGTGAAATTGAAAGGCTAACCGATGGCGAAATAACCTTACCTTTAAGCATTGCGGCAACCTTTAGCATATCCATTAAAGAAGAGTTTGTGCAAGAACCAATGCAAACCTGATCTACCTTTGTGCCCTTAAGTGATTCAACCGTTACAACGTTGTCAGGGCTATGAGGACAAGCGATAAGTGGCTTTAGTTCATCAAGATTAATATCTATAACCTTATCATATACTGCATCGGGGTCACTGCAAAGAGGAATGTAATCCTCCTCTCTGCCCTCTGCTTTAAGAAATGCTTTTGTTACATCATCAGATGGGAAAATAGAGGTTGTAGCGCCAAGCTCGGTGCCCATATTTGTAATTGTAGCGCGTTCGGGAACCGTAAGGTTTTTAATACCCTCGCCGCCCCATTCTATTATTGCGCCAACGCCACCTTTAACCGACAAAATACGAAGTATTTCAAGGCTGATATCTTTGGCTGTTACATAGGGGTTTAATTTACCTGTAAGGTTAACCTTATACATTTTAGGCATTGTTATAAAGTATGCGCCGCCACCCATAGCAACTGCAACGTCAAGTCCGCCTGCGCCCATTGCAAGCATACCTATACCGCCGCCAGTTGGGGTATGACTGTCAGAACCGATTAAGGTTTTACCCGGTTTGCCAAAACGCTCAAGATGAACCTGATGACAAATACCGTTACCGGGACGTGAAAAGTAAATACCGTGCTTTGATGTCACAGACTGAATATATCGGTGGTCATCTGCATTTTCAAAACCTGACTGTAACGTGTTGTGGTCTATGTAAGCAACGCTCTTTTCGGTTTTTACACGTTTAAGGCCCATTGTTTCAAATTCAAGATAAGCCATAGTGCCTGTGGCATCCTGAGTTAAGGTTTGGTCAATCTTTAGTGATATCTCGCTACCGGGTGTCATATCACCCGAAACAAGATGTTCTTTTATTATTTTTTGCGCAATTGTTAAACCCATTTTTAATTCTCCTTATTACAAATATGGTTATATGCATTTTTAAGATGTTCGCTTATAAGGCGCGAGGCAAGTTCACCATTGTGATTGGCAATTGCATCATATATAGCGCGGTGCTCAGCAACCGAAGCCGCCGCGCGACTGCTGTCAGTTACCGATGCCTTACGATATTTAAGAATTTTTTTATGTAATGGCATCAAAACGTCATAAAAAACCGTACTTCCGCTCATTTTATAAATTGTTTCGTGAAAGCGACTGTCCATACTTTTTATACGGTCGGGGTCTTTTTTACCAAGATAAAACTCTTGAAACTCAAGCGCTTCACGCACAACACTTAACTGTTTTTCAGTATGGTTATGCGCCGCAAGAAATGCCGCTTTGCCTTCAAGCGCTGCTCTGATTTCAAAAATATCGGCAAGGTCCTTTTCGCTGATACCTACAACCACCATACCTTTTTGAGATTCTTCTATCAAATGCTCTTGTTCAAGGCGGCGTAGCGCTTCGCGAATAGGGGTACGACTTACGCCGAGTTCTAAGCTTAACTTACTTTCGGTTATATTTTCACCCTTTTGATATTTACCACTTAAAATATCGGTTTCAAGATGCTCAAAAACCTGGTCAGCAAGTGATATAGTCTTATGTTCTATCATAGTTTACCTCCTGAAAAAAGAGAAACCTTCTCTTCAATTTCATCGTTAGAAAGGCTTGTTTGACGGCCGTCTTCATACTCTTTGTCAATCCATTCCTTCATTTTTATAACCAAATCACTGCGCTTATCAACAGCGGCTTCACCCTTAAGGTTATAATTTTGGTTAATCCAATAAGCAATACCTGCAAGACCTGAGGTTTTACCAAGCAATACCGACACAGGACGGTTAAGGATTTTTTCGGTATTAAAAATGTTGTATATCTCCTCATCCTTTAAAAGCCCGTCAGCATGAATGCCCGCGCGGGTAACATTAAAGTTTCTGCCTACAAATGGTGTCATTACAGGAATGTCATAGCCCATTTCGGTTTTAAAATATTCAGCAATTTCGGTAATTGCAGAAGGGTCCATACCATCGAATGAACCACGAAGAGATGCATATTCCATAACCATTGCCTCAAGCGGAACATTACCTGTACGCTCACCAATGCCAAGCAAAGAACAGTTTACTGCCGACGCGCCATAAAGCCACGCAGTAGATGCGTTTGTAACTGCCTTATAAAAATCGTTGTGACCGTGCCATTCAAGCATTTCGCTTGGAACATCTGAAAAGTGTTGCAAACCGTATATAATGCCCGGAACACTACGTGGTAAAGCAACTTCTGGATACGGTACGCCATAACCCATTGTGTCACAAGCACGTATACGAACAGGAATTCCTGCATCTTTTGACATTTTCATAAGCTCATTTACAAAAGGTACCACAAAACCGTAAAAGTCGGCGCGTGTAATATCTTCTAAGTGGCAACGTGGCATAACACCAGCCTCAAAAGCCTGGGCTACTGCGGCAAGATATGTATCCATCGCCTGTTTACGTGTCATTTTAAGTTTTTTGAAAATGTGATAGTCACTACAAGAAACTAAAATACCCGTTTCACGAATACCAAGATCCTTAACAAGTTTAAAGTCCTCTTTATTTGCTCTGATCCAGGTAGTAATTTCAGGAAATTTTAGCCCGAGTTCCTGACACTTTTTAATAGCCTCGCGGTCCTTTTTACTATAAACAAACATTTCAGTTTGCCGAATAATACCATAAGGACCGCCAAGTTTTGACATTAGTTTATATAAATTTACAATTTGTTCTACACTATAAGGCTCTACCGATTGTTGACCGTCACGAAGTGATGTGTCGGTAATCCAGATATCTTGTGGCATATTCATAGGAACGCGACGATGGTTAAATGCCACACGTGGCACGTCATCATAACTATAAAATTCACGATATAGATTCGGATCGGCTACGTCTTGCAGTGAATACTTATAATCATTTTCCTCAAGCAAATTAGTTTTATTTGAAAGTTCGAGCATATTTTCACCTCAATTGTATTATTGTATACAATTATACAATAATAACGATATACTGTCAATCTTCAATTTCTACATTTTTGTATTTAAGTTCATAAATTGAATCGGCAATTTGCGCAAAAATCGATGCTGTGCTAACATTTGAGTGACTATCACTCATTGCAACAACTACATATTGAGGATTATCGGCGGGAAAAAAACCACAAAACCAACTGTTTGTTATTTCCTGACCATTTTCATAATATCTACCTGTTTGCGCAGTAGAGGTTTTACCTGCTGCCGAAACAAATTGAGGCTTTGCCTCTTCTCCGGTACCTTCGGTAATAACACTTTTTAGATATTCACGTAATGTTTTGGCTGTACTTTCACTCATCACTCGCGTAGGATTTTGCAAAATGTATTCATTTTTCTTACCATTTTTTATTGTCATTTCGACAATGCTTGGTAAACGATAACTTCCGTCTCCTGCAATTGCCAAATATAAATTTAACACTGCTATGGGACTTGCAGTTAAATTACCCTGACCTATGCTAAAATTGGCAAGAGTCCCTTGGTTTTCAAGACTTTCGGTTATCGGTAGACTTCCCTTTTTGGCATAGAGATTATCTGCTATATAAATATCACTTGATATACTAAGCGATGAAGCTTTGTTATAAATCTTTTTTCCGCCCATTTTTATTGCAACATCATAAAAAAAACAGTTGCACGACTGAGCCAAAGAATCACATAGGTTCATTTCGCCGTGACCTGTTAATTTGTGGCAACGAAAATCACGGTCAAGAATTTTCAATTTACCCTCGCAATTAAACCTGTGATATGAAAATCCTCCCTCTATAGCGGCGGCAGCAACGCACGGTTTAAAGACTGAGCCCACGTTAAAAACAGATAATGCTCTATTTATCATTGGTGAATTGCTTTTGTTTAAACTCTGCGCTAAATTATTAATTTCAAATGTGGGCGCACTTGACAGTGCTCTGATTTTACCGTTTTTTGCATCCGCTACTACCACACAGCCGCTATTGAGTTGAGTACAAATTTCATCTACCGCTTTTTGTATATTTATGTCAATTGTCGTAACAACCCCATCATTTACAACACTTGTATTATTTTCAAAAAAAGGTTTAATACCCCTTAACGCCTGACCTTTACCATTAACTTCAAAAACTGCTTTCACCCATTCTTCACTATACAATAAATCGTCATATGCCCTTTGTAGCCCCGTAACACCGTGACCTGTGCTGTCGGTATAACCGATAATGTGACAAGCAGGAAGATTATTATCGCTATTATTATAGACTTGTGTTGTTGTTATTCCATCACACTTAATAGGATTATCAACGGTACATACAACGGGAAAATTTTTTTTAAGTTCATCTAAAACATCCTTGCGTGACTTAGAATCAAGTTGTGATGATATTGCTATAATTGCATTTGGAGTTGCTGAAACAGCGGCAATTAATTTAGCTTTACTGTTTGTAATAGGTACCATATTGCAATCATAAATTGTTCCACGAAGTCGTGACACGTTAATCTTTTTATATGTCGTATAGTTTGAGTTTGCCTCATTATATTTTCCCATCGATATAATAGAAACCCTTAATACAGCGGATAAAAACAAAGAAACTATTAAAATAAAACATAAAGCGCTTCTTTTAGCAAAAAAATTGATACTGTTTTTTCTTTTCATAAAATCACCATATGTATTATTGGTAACTTGGAGATTATAAATACAAAAAAGGCTTCTCAAAACGAGAAGCCTTTAAAATTTATTTTAGTATTTTTTTATACCCTTTACCATATTGAACACAGCGCGACACACGGCTAAGCGTTGCAGAAGAGATATCGCACAACTGCATAACCTGGTTATAGGTTTTACCCTCTATCAACAGTTTTGCCGCCTTTATACGTTGTGACATTTGTTCAAGTTCTTTGTTTGTGCACAAATCAGAGAAAAATGCATCACAATCCTCTTCATTTTCAAGTGATAAAATAAGTGAATATAACTCTTTAATGTCGTTGTTAGTCAATATATATCACACCGCCTTCAGATGCGCTCAAGTGAATTTTGCAAAAAGTGTTTTGTTTTTTCCGACTTTGGATTTTCAAATATCTCCTGAGGAGTACCTATTTCTTCAATAATGCCATCAGCCATAAAAATTATCTTGTCTGACACATTTTTTGCAAACTCCATTTCATGAGTTACAACAATCATTGTTCTACCGGCTATTTTCAGTTCTTTTATAACACGTAAAACTTCACCTGTAAGCTCAGGATCAAGCGCGCTTGTGGGCTCGTCAAAACAAAGTATATCAGGGTTAAGCGCCAAAGCGCGAGCTATTGCTACACGTTGTTGCTGACCACCTGATAATTGGCAAGGGTAACTATCTGCCTTTTCGGTAAGTCCCACCTGCTCAATAAGTTGCTTTGCCTTTTGCTCAATATCTTCATTAGTACCTTTTTTAAGCAGTTTTGGCGCAAGGGTTACATTTTCCAAAACGCTGTACTGTGGAAATAAATTAAAGGACTGAAAAACAAGACCAAAATGCAAACGATTTTCTCTTATCTCGTCGTCATCTAATTTTATATTAGCATCTCCATCAAAAAGCACCTTATCATCAATGCTGATAACACCCCTGTCAGGAGTTTCTAAAAAATTAAGACAACGCAATAAGGTTGTTTTACCACTGCCTGATGAGCCGATTATAGATACAACCTCACCCTCGTTAAGTGTGAAGCTTATACCTTTTAATACCTCGGTTTTACCAAAGTTTTTATAAATATCTTTAATATGTAAATTTGCCATACTGTCACCTCTTACGCCTTAAAGTAATCAAGTTTTTTCTCGACTCTGCCTAAGATTATTGTAAGCAAACCTACAAAAACCAGATAGAATACACCCGTATAGAATAGTGGCCAAACAAGCATTTCTCTAGAAGCAAGTTCCCCTGCTTTCATAATAATTTCAGGTAACATTATACAGTTAGCAAGCGCAGTATCTTTAATAAGTGTAATAATTTCGTTTGACATTGGCGGTACTATGCGCTTTATAACCTGCTTTAAGACAATGTTTTTAAACACTTGAAATTTAGTTAGTCCCAAAACATAGCCGGCTTCATATTGCCCTTGTGAAATGCTTTCGATACCGCCACGGTATATTTCAGAAAAATAGCAAGCATAGTTTATAGCAAAAGCCACCAAAACAGGAACTATCATTCCCATATTTTCTATTCCAAAGTTTTTAAGGAAAAACAGATTTATATTTCTTGAAATGGGTATATTCAGCACAAGACCCGGCGCATAATAGAAAATAAATATCTGAAGCATAAGCGGTATACCGCGAACTATCCAAACAAAAACTTTAGTTATATATTTTAAGGGTTTAAATTTGCTCATCGAACAAAAGGCTATAGGCAAACCAAGCGGTGCGCCGCAAAGCAGCGTCACCGCAAAGATAAGCAAAGATAATTTAAAACCTTCCCAAAGAAAAAGGGTTACTTGTAAAAAGGTCATTATGTATCTCCGATTTTTAAATTATTTTATTTGGTCTGAATAATCAAGAATGGTTGTGTTAATAACTTCATACTTTTCAGCAATTGTCTTAATGGTGCCATCTTCAGCAAGTTTAACAAGCTGTTCGTTTACTTTTGCTGTGAGTTCGCTATCCTTTTTAAAGCCAATTGCATAATATTCAACATCGCTTGAAAGGTCATCAACGATCATAAGATCAGCATAGTTGCCCTTGCCACAATATGTCTTAGCAAGCTGAGCATCAAGTACAGCAAAATCTGCAGTTAATGCATTAACTTCCATAAGGCAGTCGGTCTGCTTTGTGCAACCTTTAATTGTTACGCCTTCAAAAGTAGCAGCGTAGTCAGCGCCAACAGAACCATTTTCAGCAGCGGCTGTCTTACCTTTTAAATCTTCAGCCTTTGCGATACCACTGTCTTTTTTAACAACAATTACCTGACGGTTTTCCATATAGTTATATGAAAAATCAACCTTATCAGCACGTGCAACACCGTCGTCATCAGCAGTATTACAGGTAAAGCCATTCCATACACAGTCGATTGTGCCAGCGTTTAGATCGGTATATTTGTTGTCCCATTCAATTTTCTGGAAAACAACCTCATAACCAAGGTTTTCAAAAACTGCTGTTGCCAATTCGGTATCAAAACCAACAAGATTATTGTTTTCGTCAAAATAGTTCATTGGAGCATATTCTGTGTAACCAACAACAACCGTTTCTTTTGCGCCACAGCCTGCAAAGCAGAACACCATAGCCACTACCATAAGTAATGCAATAATTTTTTTCATAATTTTTCTCCTTTTCCCTAACGGGTTTTATTTGATGTTGCTATTATACTTTACCAAACTAAAGTTGTAAAGTGTTTTTTTGGTTTTTTTGCACTTTTGTAACATTGCACAAAAAAGTGAATTTTTTTTGGTAATTATCACTTTGGTTAGATAGAGTAATAAATTAGGCGTAAATAAAAATTCCCGCAAAGCCTTGCGGGAATTTATTATTTTGCTATTTTGTTTTTACATATTTGTAGGTTGACCAACCTGAGTAGTACTTAGTACCATTTACAGTCTTATAGGTTCTTACTCTTACGTAGTATGTCTTCTTAGCGCTGAGGCTCTTGAGTGTATACTTAGTTGTCTTGTAGCTTGAAATTGTCTTTGTCTTAGCGCTTGTAAACTTCTTGCTTGTAGAGTACTGAATCTGGTAACCGCTTACCTGTGTAGATTTCTTTGAAATATTCACAGTGATGCTCTTCTTACCTGCGGTAAGCTTAGATACAGTTGTCTTTACAGGGAGAATCTTGAAACTAAGAGTCTTTGTGCCTGTGTAGTTGCCTTTACCCTTAACGGTTACTTTGTAAGTACCTACTTTATAGCGGCTGCTTGCAACACTTAATGTGTAATGTGTATTCTTTGTAAGCTTTGTACCTGCAGCGTTCTTAACCGTTACTGTAGGTGTCTTATTCTTACCGCTATAGGTATAGGTTGTTGCTGACAACTTGCATGAACCAAGTTTTGCAGGG
>JAFXAP010000002.1 GCA_017516965.1 Clostridia bacterium | reverse complement strand
GTTCCCGCCCAAATACCGAATGCCTGATCGGTCATTCCCATCGCTTGTCCCATAATGGGAAACAATACGATCATTGCCATATCGAACAGAAAAGTAGCAGACATAGCATAAGCTACATCGTTATCGTCTGCATCGATAGTCGGGGCAATAGCGGCAATGGCAGAGCCACCGCAAATACCCGTACCGGCAGAGATAAGGTTGGAGAGTTTCCAATTGAGTCCCAACGCCTTACCGATAAAATAACCACCGCCAAAACAAGTAAGTAAAGTAAATATCATAACGGTAAGGGACATTTTACCTACGTTGAGGATAGTCGTAATATTGAGGGACAAGCCAAGCAGAATAATGGCAAATTTCAAAATCTTCTTGGATGTAAATTTGAGCCCCGATGCAAAGACTTTTGTATTCCTCAAAAAATGATTGAGGACCATACCGATGAACATTGCAATAACGGCAGAGCCAATAAGGTGGATAGGCAGCAGACTTTCAAGCCAGCACGCAAGAAGAGCCACACCTACAGATAATATTATTCCGGGAAAAACTTTTAATACTTTCATAAACAATCTCCTACTTTCACTTACACCTCTTGATTATACTGCAGTTTTGTGATAAAATCAAATTATCATTTATTATCGGATGATAATATGAGTTAATTGGAGATTGTTATGTTAGATTACAGAGTGCTTACCTTCCTTGCCCTTTATGATGAAATGAACTATCGTAAAACGGCGGAAAAACTGAATATGACACAGCCGGGCGTCACGCAGCATATTCATTATTTGGAGAATTATTACGGTGTGAAGCTGTTTGAGTATGATGGACGGACACTATCAAGAACAAAGAACGCCCAGCGGCTAAAGCGTTATTTTGATAGCATCAAGGCAGAGGAAGCTGACATCCGTGAAAAGTTTATGCCCACAGATACCGTTCATATGACCGTTGGTGCAACCAAAACTATTGGCGAATTTGTTATCGTGCCGGAGATTCGTTCCTTTCTGCAAGAGCCAAACCATACGCTCGATTTGATCGTTGATAACACCGAAGTTCTTTTACATATGCTTGAAAAGGCAGAGATCGATTTTGCTATTATAGAGGGTGTATTTGACAAATCCAAATATGGCTACCACCTTTACAAAAAAGAAGCGTTTGTAGGGGTCTGTGCAAAAAGCCATCCTTTTGCCAATAAGACCGTGACCCTTGAAGATATTTTTTCAAAGGACATTGTGGTCAGAGAGCCGTATTCGGGAACGAGAACATTATTGCATAATGCAATTACAGACCGAGGTTTTTCCCTTGACAACTTTAAGCGTTGTATCTCTGTCAGTAATTTTTCCGTGATCTGCGACATTGTGGCAAACAACGGTGCGATTACCTTTGCCTATGAACCTATCTCCCGATGCCGTGACGACCTTGCCACCTTCTCTGTTGCAGATATGCAGATTAGTGGTGAGTTTAATTTTGTGTATTGCAATGAACGGGTCGCAAGGGAGAAAATAAACTTGCTTTTCTCCAGCTAGGAGCTATTCTTCAAGACACAAACATTTATAAAAACAAAAAAAGGGGCAGACTTTACGAAATTAATCGTAAAATCTGCCCTTGATATCTGTTGAATTTAGTTCAAGTCCTGCCCGACCGTTAGCAAAGCGCACACATTGCCTCTCAATGTGCCGAAAGCATGCTTCATAGCCGTAGGCGACTTCATTTTTCATGCACCGCCAGGTGCGCTTCATTGCAACCAAAAAAATAGCAGCCGACAAAGTCGACTGCATTTTTTGGTTGCGGGGGAAGGACTTGAACCAACGACCTCCGGGTTATGAGCCCGACGAGCTACCAACTGCTCTACCCCGCGATATATTGTGCGCTTTCCTGAGCGTAAGGGTATTATACTACATAACATTTTATAATGCAAGTGTTTTTTTAATTTTATTTTTAAATTTATCACAAAACACAAAAAATCTAACGACAAAGTTCTTAAAAAGTTTGTCGCAAATTGTCAAACCTAAGACAATTTAACTTTTAATTGCAAGTTGACTATCAAAGAATGCTATGTTATAATTGATGTCAATTATAAAGCCTTAGTATTATTTAGAGTATATCTGAGGCTATGAATTCTATAAATTACGATGCGATAGAACAATTATAGTATAAGAGGTTAAAATAATGAAAAAATTTAATTTAAAATTTAAAGGTATTATTGCCATAACTTTTGTATTAGCGCTTATTTGCACCTGTTTTGTTGGGTGTGGCGCTGACAATAGCACAACACTTGATACAAAGACTAATTATTATGCAGATATCAATATTAAAGACTATGGCACCATTACAGTAAAGCTCGATCCTAAAAGCGCACCCATCACCTGTGAAAACTTTATAAATCTTGCAAATCAAAAGTTTTATGACGGCTTAACCTTTCACAGAATAATGGAAGGCTTTATGATGCAAGGTGGCGATCCCGAGGGCACCGGTTATGGTGGTTCCAGCGAGACGATTGTGGGCGAATTTGCTGCAAATGGACATAACAACACACTATCACACACTCGTGGCGCAATATCTATGGCGCGTTCAGGTCATCCCGACAGCGCAAGTTCACAGTTTTTTATTGTTCACGAAGACAGCACCTTCCTTGATGGCAGCTATGCGGTTTTTGGTTACGTTACAAACGGTATAGAAATTGTAGATAAGGTTTGTAAAGATTCTAATCCTGTTGACAATAACGGTACAATACCTGCGTCTTCTCAACCGGTGATAAATAGCATTTCTATAAGAACTGAATAAAAATAAAAGAATGTCTGAATATTCAGACATTCTTTTTACTTTTGCGGAAATTGTTAGGCGTAACGCCAAAATACTTTTTAAAAAGCTTGGAAAAATATTGAACATCCAATATGCCACAATGCGCCGCAATGGTTTGCACCTGCAACGTCGTATTTTTTAACAGGTCGGCGGCTTTGCTCATACGTTTTTCAGTTATATATTCAATAACGCCTTGTCCCATTTCGCGTTTAAAAAGGGTAGAAAGATATGAGGCGTTAATGTTTTGCGCTCTTGCAATGGTGGCAAGTGAAATATTTGATGAAATATCTTTTTCGATAAGCAAAACTGCCTTTTTCACAGGAGATGAAAGGTTTTTAAACGAATGTTGCTGAACGAGCTCACAATAAGAATAATACATATCTCCCATAAGGCTTTGTAAATGCTTTGGAGAGGGGGAATGTTCAATTTTTGTTGCAAAGCTTGAAGAAATTTCGTCAATATAAAGCGGATGCACGCCACCTTTTTCAGCCGACTTTCGCAGAAGTGTGTTCATAATAATGCTGTAGTTTTTTAAGTTTCTTAGTGGGTCATCAAGCCTTTTTTCAAATGGCATATTTGAAAAATCGGCAATCAAACGCATACCCTTATGAGGTTGGCCGGATGACACGGCGTCCATCATTTCATTTTCTGCGGCATAGCGTTCCTCCATAAGTTTCATATTGATAAGGGTGTCCTGCTCTAAACTTGAAAAATGCATATCTAACTTTGTTGGTTCAACACTTCGGTTGTTATCTATATCTATTATTTTAAAGTTGTTTGCGCCCCATATATGTTCGGCAAACGTATCAATCATAACAAAAATATGACTTGTTTCTGATATTACAGCGGAGTTACCGTAAAAACGTTCTAACAACTTTATTTGCTGAGGTGATAAAGAGTTTTGTTCGGCAATTTCAAGAATGTTTTGTTTATCGTGGTGTTTGGTCAGGTATGGTCCTATTATAAGTGATGACCCTGTGGCAGTATCAGGTAGGCGCAAAATTATGCAATGAAGATCAAAACTATTGTTAACTCTGTATATGGTAAATGGTTCAAGATTTTTAAGGTCTATGGGTACGTCCTCGCCGTTTATAAAAAGCAATTTAAAATTTTGATTTATAATGCTGTCTTCTGAATTGCTTGATGTGATTATGGTTGCAGGAATCATACTTTTTTTTAATGTTTCGCATAAAAAATGCAGTTCTCGGTCATACAGCATAAATTTCACCGCCTTAATTTGTAGAAAATAACAAAAGTTATAAACCTCTTTTATCTATTATAGTAAAAATTTACCGTTTTTCAATGGAAAATTTTGAAAAAAATAAAAATATTACAAAAATACATAAAAATATTACTCACACATACTGCTTTGAATAGGTTATACTTATGTTAGTAGTTTTTTGCAATTTTATCATAAGAAAAGAGGAAAATGTTATGAAAAAAGCACCTAAGCTCGATGCTAACGGTTATCGTAAGTTTAGTATACGTGACTGTTTAGCATATGCTGCCGGTGACCTTGGCTGCAATATGAGTTTTGCGCTTAAGGGCACAATGTCAATTTTCTGGACACAGTTTATGGGTATGGACCTTTGGTATGCCTTGCTGCTTATTGTGGTTCAGGTATGGGATGCAATAAACGATCCGCTTATTGGTTCTATCGTTGACGCTGACAAACACAAGTATAAAAGAAACAAGTTTCTTACATACATCTGGGCAGGTTCAATAGGTCTTATTATAGGCGGCGCTTGCTGCTTCTTACCTTTCCCAAATGCACCTACATTTGCAAAAGCAATCATCTTTATTGCAGGTTACGTTGTGTGGGACGCTTTTTACACCGTTGCTAACGTGCCATACGGTTCTTTGCTTTCAATTATTTCAAATGACGTTAAGGATCGCGCTTCGCTTTCTGCTTGGCGTTCGGTAGGTTCAATTTTTGGCAATATGCTTCCAATGGTTATTTTGCCATTCATTATCTATGACAAAGATAACAACCTTATTGGTGAGCGCGTATTTATCGCTGCTCTTATAATGGGCGCACTTGGCTTCTTGTGCTTCCAGTTTATGATTCGCAATACTGAAATTCGCGTAGAAACAAACGTTTCAGTTGGCGAAGAAGCTCCTAAGTTTAACGTGTTTAAGGCTTTTGGAAACTTTATTAAAAACCGTCCTGCTGTGGGCGCTACAATTGCCGCAATGGGTATGTTTATTGGTATGCAGGGCGCAGCGACAGCAGTTACAGTTGTATTCCAGTCTTACTTTAAAAACGTACAAATTTCAGGTATTATTCAGCTCTTTGCTATGATTCCTATTGTTTTATTTACTCCTCTTGCACGTGTATGCGTAGCAAAATTCGGCAAGAAAGAATTGGCAACATTTGGTTCAATTTGCTCTATTGTAGCAGGTTTGGGCTTATTTGTAGCAATGCCTAACAACACCGGTCTTGACCTTATTATCTATGTTGTATGTCAGTTGGTATTCTCATTAGGTCTTGGCATATATTCAACTGTGTCTTGGGCAATGATGGGCGACGCTATAGACTACAACGAGTGGAAAACAGGAACCCGTGAAGAAGGTACAGTATATTCATTGCACTCATTCTTCAGAAAACTGGCTCAGGGTGTTGGTCCTTCACTTGTTCTTGTTATAATGGTGGCATTAGGTTACGTTGGCGCTAATGAGGGTAATCAAGTATGGGAAGTTGCTGTTAATATGCGCTATCTTGTTGCAGGCACATATTTGTTCTCAGCTATACTTCAGTTTGTAGGCCTTGGTCTTGTTTATAACCTTGATAAGAAAACTCTTGCTAAAATGAACGCTGACCTTGGACGTGACGTTTTAACCAGCACCGAAACAGCAAATTCTGACAATTTAGCTTAAATTTTATGATGCCCGATTGTCAAAAACAATCGGGCTTTTCTTATAAAGTTTAATTTTTATTCATACATTATTTTTTGCTATAGATTAAAATGGAAATATAATATTTTGGAGGTATATAATGAGAACTATTATTAATTTTAATAATATGTGGGCATTTTCAAAGCAGGCAAATGAAATTCCAACCCAAATTGATAAAAGTTGGAATTTTGTAAATCTTCCTCACACCTGGAATGCTCTTGACGGACAGGATGGCGGTAATGATTATTATCGCGGCAAGGGTTATTATGCAAAGTCTTTCAGCAAGATAGATCTTCCCGAAAGTGACCGCTATTATATTGAAATAAAGGGTGCAAACTCTTCGGCAGAACTTTATCTTAATGGTGAAAAGTTGGCATCACACGATGGTGGCTATTCTACCTGGCGAGTTGATATTACTGAAAAACTTGCAGCGGTAAACCTTTTGGTTATCGTGGTAGATAACTCACCCAATGACAGAGTTTATCCGCAGATGGCTGACTTTACTTTTTATGGTGGTCTTTATCGTGACGTAAACCTTATTTGCGTAAGCGAATCACATTTTGATCTTGATTATTATGGCGGTCCGGGAATTAAGGTTACACCTACAATAAATGGTAGCGATGCTGACGTTGAAGTTGAGGTGTACATAACCAACGGAAAACTCGGTCAGGACATAAAATATGCAATATGCGATGCCGATGGCAACGTTGTAGCAGAAACAACCGCAAATGATACAAAGGTAAACTTTGCTATAAATAACGTTCATCTTTGGCACGGTCGCAAGGATCCATATCTATACACAGCAAAGGTAGAGCTTTTAGAAGACGGCAATGTTATTGATAATATATCTACCCGTTTCGGTTGCCGTACATTTAAAGTTGATCCCGAAAATGGATTTATTCTTAATGGTGAAGAATATCCTCTTCGTGGTGTTTCGCGCCATCAGGACAGATGGGGCATAGGTAACGCACTTTTACCCGAACATCACGCAGAAGATATTGAGCTTATATGTGAGGTTGGCGCTACAACTATAAGACTTGCGCATTATCAGCACGACCAGTATTTTTATGATTTGTGTGATGAAAAGGGACTTGTTATTTGGGCAGAAATTCCATACATTTCAAAGCATATGCCAAACGGTCGCGAAAACACCATTTCACAGATGAAAGAATTGGTAACTCAAAACTACAATCATCCATGTATTGTTGTTTGGGGTCTTTCTAATGAAATTGGTATCGGTGGCAGTGACGAAGATCTGCTTGAAAATCATCGTATACTTAATGATATGTGTCACGAAATGGACAAAACCCGTCTTACAACCGTAGCGGCAGTTTCGATGTGTAAGATGGATGATCCATATTTAAAGATTCCGGATTTAGTATCATACAATCACTATTTTGGTTGGTATGGCGGCGAGACCGATATGAATGGTCCTTGGTTTGACAAGTTCCACAAAACCAACCCCAACATTCCGATTGGCTGCTCAGAGTATGGATGCGAGGCGCTTAACTGGCATACATCTGAGCCAAGACAGGGTGACTATACCGAAGAATATCAGGCATATTATCACGAAGAACTTATCAAGCAGTTCTTTAGCAGAAAATATATGTGGGCAACACATGTATGGAATATGTTTGACTTTGGTGCTGATGCTCGTAGCGAGGGCGGCGAAAATGGTCAGAACCATAAGGGTCTTGTAACAATTGACCGCAAATACAAAAAAGACTCTTTCTACGCATATAAAGCGTGGTTATCAGACGATCCGTTTGTTCATCTTTGCGGTAAACGTTACATTGACCGTGTAGAAGATGTTACAAAGGTTACAGTTTATTCAAATCTTCCACAGGTAGAACTTTTTGCAAACGGCGTATCGATAGGTAAAAAGACCGCAGAAGATCACTTCTTCTATTTTGATGTACAAAACACAGGCGAAACCGAACTCGTTGCTGTTGCAGGAGAGTTTAAGGATAGCGGTAAAATCCGCAAGGTAGATACCTTTAACGAGGATTATCGCCTTAAAGAAAAGGGCGCAATTATCAACTGGTTTGATATTGATATGCCAGATGGTTACCTCTCTCTTAATGACAAAATGAGTGACGTTTTGGCAACGCTTCAGGGTAAGATGTTGTTTATGAGTCTTGCAGGTAAGCTTATGGGTGGCAAAGGCAAAGATGGCAAGATAGAAGCAATGGGCTTTGAGGTAGGTCCTGAAATGATGTCTATGATGGGTGGCTTCACGGTACTTCGTTTATTCACTCTTATGGGCGGTATGATGGATGCAAAATTCACAAAAGAAGATTTGCTCGAACTCAATGCCAAATTGAATAAAATTAAAAAACCAAAAGAAAAAAAGAGCAAATAATTAATTAAGGTCCAAAAACATCTTGTTTTTGGACCTTTTTTATTTATATTTTATTGCAATATAAATTAAATGTGGTAAAATATAGTTGTATGTTTTAAGGGGCGATATTTATGACCGAAAAGCAAAAAAGAGATGCGGGAAAGCTTTATAATCCTAACTATGATAAAGAGCTTGGAGTAGAGATTGTCGCTTGTAAAGAGAAGTGCCATAAATATAATTTGTTATCTCCCACAGAGTTTGAAAAAAAGGCAAAATGCCTTGATGAAATTTTAGGCTCACACGGTGAAAATACGACTATTTTATCACCCTTTTGGTGTGATTACGGCTATAACATCGAGGTGGGTAAAAACTTTTTTGCCAATCATAACTGTGTGATACTCGACGGCGCAAAGGTAAAATTTGGCGACAACGTCTTTATAGCGCCAGATTGTGGCTTTTACACAGCGGGTCACCCTGTAAGCGTCAGTCAGCGAAACGCAGGCATAGAGTATGCAAAACCCATCACCGTAGGTGATAATGTGTGGATTGGCGCAGGCGTTCGCGTAATGCCGGGTGTTACAATCGGC
Source organism: Clostridia bacterium (assembly GCA_017516965.1). Classification (GTDB taxonomy): domain Bacteria; phylum Bacillota; class Clostridia; order Oscillospirales; family Acutalibacteraceae; genus UBA737. The sequence goes on along the minus strand of JAFXAP010000002.1, from coordinate 30,181 downwards.
AGTAATGTAATCATAGGCGCAGGAAGTATTGTTACAAAAGACATTCCCGACGGAGTTATGGCTTTTGGTAATCCCTGTCGTATTCATAGAAAACTAACAGAAGAAGAGATGAAATAAACTGTGTCTAAGGGGACAATTTCAAAAAACTTTACAACTGGGCCAATAGCGCGGCAAATGTTCGTTTTTATGCTGCCGTTTATGCTTTCAAATGCAATGCAGGTGCTTTACAACACAGTAGATATGATAATTGTAGGGCATTTTGTAGACACCGACGGCATGTCGGCAGGTATATCTGCGGTAGGGCAAAGCAGTCAGATTATAAATTTTGCTACAATGGTATGCCTTGGTTTTGCCAACGCGGGTCAGGTGCTTTTAGCGCAGGCTTTGGGTGCCGGTAAGCGTAAAGAAATGAACAACATAATGGGTACGCTGTTTAGTCTTATGACAATATTATCGGTGATTTTGTCGAGCGTAATTCTATTGTGCAGAAGACAAATTTTAGATATAATGAATATACCGCCCGAATCATATCAAATGTCTATACAATATATGACAATTTGCGCTGCGGGACTCGTATTTACGGCAGGCTATAATATGGTGTCGGCGGTGCTTCGCGGTATGGGTGACTCAAAAAGACCATTTTTATTTATTGCAATTGCATCGGTAACAAACTTAGTGCTAGATTTATTGTTTACGGGTTATTTAGGCTGGGGCGTCGCAGGCGCGGCATATGCCACCATTATAGGACAAGCGGTGTCATTTATCTTTTCAATTTATTATCTTGCAAAACGAAAAGAAAATTTTGGCTTCGATTTTAAACTGCAAAGTTTTAAAATTAACCCTACATATGCTAAAATGATGTTTTCTATCGGTACTCCTATGGCGATACAGTCGGGTTGTATAAATATATCAATGCTGTTTGTAAACTCTATGATAAACGAGGTCGGTGTTGTGGCATCGGCAACATTTAGCGCAGGTGTAAAAATTGATGATATTATAAATAAAATATCACAGGGCATACACCACGCGGCAATGCCTATGATAAGCCAAAACATTGGCGCAAATAAACCCGAAAGAGCAAAAAAGGTAGTATATACCGCCTGGATTTTTTCTGGTATATGGACCGTCGTGTTTATTGCGCTTTACATATTCTTTGGCAAGCAGATGTTTATGCTGTTTTCAGAAAACCCACAGGTTCACTCTATGGCAGGCGAGTTTATACGCGCAATTATATGGATGTTCCCGGCTCTTGCCTTAATGCGTGGCACGGGCGCTTTGATACAAGGTATTGGCAATGCAAAACTTAGTATGGTATTAGCGCTTCTTGACGGAGTTGTACTCAGAATTGGTCTTAGTTGGCTTTTTGGTATAGCATTTGGTTGGGGATTTTATGGTTTTGTGTTGGGTTATGGTCTGGCGCCATACGGTTTTGCGATACCGGGTGTTATATACTTTTTATCAGGGTTATGGCGACGCCACAAGGTGTTGGCGCGAGATATATAATTTTAAAGGAGAGTTATTATGCCGAAGGTTTTTCCGGAACTTAAATCATCACCGGTTATCAAACGCTTCGAGGGTAATCCCATACTTTCTATGAAAGATATTCCCTATGAAGCGACCTGTATTTATAATGCGGGTATTACAAAATGGAACGGTAAATACGTTATGGTTTTCCGTAATGATGTTCGCACCCACGGTTATGGTACTATGCCGTTAAGCCGCATAGATTTAGGACTTGCTACAAGCGATGACGGTATTCATTGGACTGTTAATGATAAGCCGTTTATTGCGCAATCAGATATAGAAACCGATGAAATACTGCGTTTTTATGACCCACGCCTTACTGTAATTGACGGAGTTTTACATATGTGCTTTGCCGTCGATACAAAGCACGGTGTTCACGGTGGTGTTGGCATTATTCACGACCTTGAGCGTTTAGAGATTATGAGCATTTCGGCGCCTGATAATCGCAATATGGTGCTTTTCCCCGAAAAGATAAACGGGCTTTATACAAGACTTGAAAGACCTTTTCCTGTTTATTCACGAGGCGGGGTAGACCGTTTTGATATCTGGTTTGCGCAGTCACCCGACCTTAAATTTTGGGGTAATAATAAATTGGTTATGGGTGTAGAACACGTGCCCTATGCCAATGATAAAATCGGTCCTGCAGCGCCTCCTGTAAAAACTGAAAAGGGTTGGCTTACTACATTCCACACCGTAGATATAGACCAAACACGAGGCAAAAACGGTTGGGAAGAAACCTGGAAAAAACGTTACTGCGCGGGTATAATGCTGCTTGATTTAGAGGATCCTTCAAAGGTTATTGGCATGAGCAAACTACCGCTTATTGCCCCAGAAACCGATTACGAGGTGGATGAAGGACTTCGTCAAAATGTTATATTCCCAGGCGGTATGATACTTGAAGACGACGGTGAGGTTAAAATTTATTATGGCGCGTCAGATACGGTAGAGTGTTTGGCGACCGCTAATGTAAATGACCTTATAAATCTTTGCACAGAAGAAAAATAGTTTATTGGTGATATTATGAAAATTATATTTGTTCGTCACGGACATCCAAATTATAAAGATGACTGCCTTACTGAACTTGGTCATTCACAGGCTAAAGCGGCGGCAGAAAGACTAAAAAATGAAAAGATAGATAAAATATTCTCTTCTACATGCGGTAGAGCGGTAGAGACCGCACAGCATATTGCAGCGCGACATAATATGGATGTTCATCAACTTGAATTTATGCGTGAGATTCGTTGGGGTACGCCGGGTACCGATGATTTTGTTCACCCTTGGACACTTGCTACCGAATGGGTGCGCGATGATAAAGATATAGTAAATCTTGATTGGAAGGAACACGTTGACTTTAAGGGTCACGAGGTTGTTGACAGTTACAACACAGTGTCTGCTGCTTTTGATTGCTGGCTAAAAGATTTTGGCTACCAGCGCGAAGGTAAGTACTACAGGGTATTAAAAGAAAATAATGATACAATTATGATGGTAAGCCACGGCGGCTCGTCAAGCGTGGCGCTTTCCCATATATTTAACCTGCCTTTTAGTTTTGTTTGTTGGACTATTTGTCCTGACTTTACTGCAATAACGGTGGTTGATTTTTGTGGTAAAGAGGGAGAACTAACCACACCGCAGTTTAAACTTGTAAACGATGCCCATCACATTGAAGGTATTACAGCCGAAAACTATTTTGGAAGATAGGGAGAGAATTAAATGCTTGACAAAAATGCAAAATGGATATGGATAAACAACAATCCACAGGATGATGAGTATGCCGTTTTTGAGCAAAAATTTAATGTTTCAAGTGGCAAAATTACCTTTTCGGTTTGCGCGGAAATAGATTACGTTTTATATGTAAACGGCACTTTTGTTTCTTTTGGTCAGTTTGCAGGGTATCCTGAACATAAGTATTATGATGAACTCGACATAACAAACTTTTGTGAAGTGGGCGAAAACAATTTTACCCTTACCGTTCGTTATGAAGGTTTAAACACCCATACGCACATCGCCGATGGCGCGGGGGTTATATATTCAATAGCAGTTGACGGTAAAACTATAGCTCACAGTAAGCAGGGTGTGTCAGGCGGCTATGATAATCGCTATATTCAGCACACGGCCCGAAAAATAACGGGACAAATTGGCTACGGCACACAAATGCGGGTAGGTGATTACCTTTGCGATATACCTTGTGTTGAGGTGCAAAAAAGTTATAATTTAAAACCGCGTCCTGTAAAAAAGACGGTTGAGTTGCCATTTGTAGAGGGTAAACTTATCGACAAAGAAAAAAATCTTTATGATATAGGTCGCGAAACCGCCGGGTATTTGTACGTTAAATTTAAAGCGGCAAAACCAGACGTTGCAAAAATTGCTTATGGTCAGCATATTGTCGATGGCGCTGTTCGTTATCTTGTAGGTGGCAGAGACTTTTCGCTTGATTTTGAACTTTGCGAAGGCACTTACGAATTCAAGCAATTTTTCACAAGAATATCGGGCAGATACCTACAGGCTATATTGCCTGAGGGCATAGAGGTTTTGTCAATCGGCGTAATGCCTTATATTTATCCTCTTACAGAAACACCGCTAAAACTTGAAAATAGCCTTGACCAAAAAATATATGACACCTGTGTTCGCACCTTGCGTCTTTGTATGAATATGCACTATGAAGACACCCCTTGGCGTGAGCAGGCGCTTTATGTACTAGATTCTCGTAACCAAATGCTGTGCGGTTATTATGCGTTTAGTGAAACCGAATTTCAGCGCGCAAATCTGGAACTTATAGCCAAAGGAACACGAAAAGACGGTATGCTTGAGCTTACCTATCCTTCGGTAGATACCCCTGCAATTCCGTTCTTCTCGGTTATGTATCCCGTTGAGGTTTATGAGTACATAAAGCATACGGGCGATAGTTCTATTCTTGATAGCACAATGCCCACAATGTTAAAGATTATGCAAAACTTTAAAGACAGGGTAGAACAAAACGGACTTATAAAATCCTTGGAAGCTCCTTATTGGAATTTTTATGAGTGGACTGACGGTAGCGCGGATGCAATACCCAGTCAGTTAAGATATAAGTACGTGCCATATTATCATTTGCTGATTAACTGTGCATTTGTGTATTCAGGTAAAATGTTCAAAGAGCTTTGCAAAATGACCGGCACCGAGTTTGATTGCGATTTTGAGGGTATAAAGACCGCAATAAAAAAAGAGTTTTTTGACGAGACTGACGGCAACTTTATACTTCGTACCGATGACCGCAGTTTAAAATCTCAACTTGGCAATTCGTTTGCGCTTCTTATAGGTCTTGGTGATGAGCGCACTGTAAAGGCGATAAAGGACGATAAAAACCTTATTGCAACCTCACTTTCGATGCTCGTTTACAAGTATGACGCTTTGCTTGCGGCGGACCCTGACAATCGAGAATTTATACTAAAAGAAATCAGAGAACTTTACGGCTATATGTTAGACTGTGGCGCAACAAGCTTTTGGGAAACCATCAAGGGTGAGGCAGACTTTAGCAACGCCGGTAGCCTTTGTCATGGTTGGAGCGCATTGCCGCTTTACTATTACCATAAGTTTTTTGGTGAAAAACAGTGAAACCCTTGTTGTTATATTTAGTCTTTGTAAATGTTGTCGCTGTCGCAGTGTGCGCAATAGATAAGCTGTATGCAATAAAAGGATGGTATCGCCGTCGTGTGCGCGAGACTCAACTTTTTGTTATAAGCTTTTTAGGCGGCGCGCTTGGTATGTATGTCACAATGAAACTTATAAGGCACAAGACACTGCACAAACGCTTTATGATTACCTTGCCGATATTGATTTTGGTGCAATCTCTGCTTTTGCTGTATGTTTTGCACCTTATCGCTTGACAAAACATACAATGTGATATAAAATATATAAAACAAAATATTCTTCGGGGCGGGGTGCAATTCCCCACCGGCAGTAAAGAGTAAATAAAATAATACTAATTAGCATAAAATTGCGCCTTTTCGCTGCCTTTATGCTTCTCGAATTTTGAAAGGCGACAGCCTTCCTTCAATCCAACAAGCAAAAAATCATGCAAAAATGCACTAATTTTATGTTGAAGTCTAATTATTATTATTTTATTTACTCAAGCCTGCGAGCCTTTTTAGGTTGATTTGGTGAAATTCCAAAGCCGACGGTACAGTCCGGATGGTAGAAGAAAAAACTTATGTTATATAAATTTTTTGCCCCCACATATTTTGTGGGGGTTTTATTTTTTAAGGTGATATTATGAAACAAAAAACCAATTTGAAAAAGTTATCTGTAACAGCAATGTTGTGTGCTATGGCATACATTTGTATGTTTGTTTTTAAATTCAAAGTAGGCTTTTTAACATTCGATTTTAAAGATGCAATACTAACGGTTATAGCATTTTTATATGGACCGGTTTATGCGGTCGTGTCATCATGCTTGGTTGCTTTTATAGAATTTTTATCGGTAAGTGACACGGGTGTATACGGACTTATAATGAACGCGTTATCAAGTGCAGTATTTACGGCCAGCTGCGGTATAATTTATAAATATCGTCGCACACTCACGGGTGCCATTTTTGGTAGTTTTACGGCTGTGCTTTCTATGACGGCGGTAATGCTTGTGGCTAATATTTTTATAACTCCGTTTTATATGGGTGTTGCACGTTCCCAGGTTGCCGCTATGATACCGTCACTGCTTTTGCCGTTTAATCTTATTAAAGGTGTAGTTAATGCAGCGATAACTATGATAATTTACAAACCTATAACTACAGCGCTTAAAAAGGTAGGACTTACAAATAACGCTACGTCTAAAACTGATTTAAAAAAGTTTATACCCTTGGCAATTGTTGCTTTGTTATTGCTTATAATTGCTGTTTTAGTAATTTTATTTGTTCTTGATGGTAAATTTGAGATTGTTCGTCAAAAATAACAGTTGACAAATAAAAATAATAGTAGTAAAATACTACACGACAAATAAATATATAGTCCTTATCAAGAGTGACGGAGGGTACAGGCCCTATGAAGTCCGGCAACCTGAGTTTTCAAGGTGCCAAATCCTGCGGATTATCCGAAAGATAAGATTGTTTATAAAGCCGTTTATCTTTTGGTAAGCGGCTTTAGTTTTTTGTAGAATTTGGGGGAACTGAATGTGTATAAAAAATTATTTACTTCTGAATCGGTAACCGAAGGTCATCCCGACAAAGTGTGCGACCAGATTTCTGACGCTATACTTGACGCAATGTTTTGCGAGGACAAGTTTTCACGCGTAGCGTGTGAAACCTTTTGCACAACCGATATTGTAAACGTGATGGGCGAGGTTACAACAAACGCCAACGTTGATATAGAAGCAGTAGTGCGTGAGGTTTTGTGTGATATAGGTTATGACAGCAAAGAAAAAGCTTGCTTTGACGGCAAAACCTGCAAGGTGGTTGTGAATCTTGATAAGCAGTCACCCGATATAGCGCTTGGCGTTGATAATTCACTCGAACTCAAAGATGGTGAGGATGATGAGTACAACCAACACGGCGCGGGTGACCAGGGTATGATGTTTGGGTTTGCTTGTGACGAAACACCCGAGCTTATGCCACTTAGCATTTCACTTGCTCATAAAATGTCATACAAGCTTACAAGCGTTCGTAAATCGGGCGAACTTACATATCTTCGTCCCGATGGTAAAACACAGGTTACCATTGAATATGACGACGCAGGAAAACCAAAGCGCGTAGACGCGGTTGTTGTTTCAACACAACACAGCGCAGACATAGATTTAGACACACTGCGTAAAGATATTTTAGAAAAGGTAATTAAGCCTATAATTCCTGCCAAGCTTATGGATGATGAAACAAAAATCTTTATAAATCCTACAGGTCGATTTGTAATTGGCGGTCCCCAGGGTGATACCGGTCTTACAGGACGCAAGATTATTGTTGACACCTACGGCGGCGCGGCACGTCACGGTGGCGGCGCATTTTCGGGTAAAGACCCCACAAAAGTTGACCGCAGTGCTGCTTATGCTGCGCGCTACGTTGCAAAAAACATTGTAGCTGCAGGTATAGCAAATAAATGTGAAGTGCAACTGGCTTACGCCATCGGCGTAGCAAAACCCGTATCAATAATGGTTGACACATTCGGCACAGGTAAATATGACGACGTAGTTATTGCCGATGCAGTGCAAAAGGTGTTTGACCTTCGTCCTGCGGCAATAATTGATAAGTTAGAGTTGAGAAGACCTATCTACCGCAAGACATCAAACTATGGTCACCTGGGTCGTGAAGACCAAGGATTTACTTGGGAAAAAACCGATAAGATTGATGAATTAAAGGCTGTTTTAGGCTAATACAATAGTTTTAGGAGGAAAATATAATGAGTAATTACAACATAGAAACAAAATGCGTTCAGGGTGGTTACACCCCAGGCAATGGTGAACCGCGTCAGATACCCATTGTGCAGAGCACAACCTTTAAATATGCTACCAGTGAAGATATGGGTAAGCTTTTTGATTTGGAAGCATCGGGCTATTTTTATACCCGTTTACAAAATCCAACCAATGACTCTGTAGCTGCAAAAATTTGTGAGATGGAGGGCGGCACCGCGGCTATGCTTACTTCAAGCGGTCAGGCGGCATCCTTCTATTCAATATTTAATATCGCTTCTTGCGGTGACCATATTGTGTCTTCATCTACCATTTATGGTGGCACATACAACCTTTTTGCCGTTACTATGAAGCGTATGGGAATTGATTTTACATTTGTAAATCCTGACTGCTCTGATGAGGAGTTAGAGGCGGCTTTCCGTCCTAATACCAAGGCTGTGTTTGGTGAAACAATAGCAAATCCTGCGCTTACCGTGCTTGACATTGAGCGTTTTGCAAATGCGGCTCACGCGCACGGTGTTCCGCTTATTATTGATAATACATTTGCTACTCCTGTAAACTGCCGTCCGTTTGAGTGGGGCGCAGATATTGTAACCCATTCTACCACCAAGTATATGGATGGTCACGGCGCAGGTGTAGGCGGTTGCATAGTTGACAGCGGTAAATTTGACTGGACTCGCTATCCTGATAAATTCCCCGGACTTTGCACTCCGGATGAAAGCTATCACGGTGTAACATATACAGAGCGTTTTGGTCTTGAAGGCGCATTTATTACCAAGGCAACAGCACAGCTTATGCGTGACTTTGGTTCAATTCAGTCACCGCAAAATGCATTCCTTTTAAACTTAGGGCTTGAAAGTTTGCATCTTCGTATGAAAAAACACTGCGAAAACGGTTTGGCAGTAGCAAAATTCCTTAAAAATGACGATAGAATCGCTTGGGTAACCTTCCCGAACCTTGAAGGCGATAAATATTATGACCTTGCTCAAAAGTATTTACCAAATGGCGGTTGCGGTGTTGTTAGCTTTGGCGTAAAGGGTGGCAGAAAGGCTGCTGAAAGCTTTATGAAAAACCTGCGTCTTGCCGCTATCGAAACCCACGTTGCCGATGCGCGTAGTTGTTGTTTGCACCCTGCAAGCGCAACACATCGTCAGATGAATGATGCAGAACTTGAGGCAGCAGGCATTTCGGCAGACTTGGTTCGTTTTTCTTGCGGAATTGAGAGCGCTGATGACCTTATCGCTGATATTAAACAGGCACTTGATAATATTTAATAAAATAAATTTATAAGGAGCATAACAATGCCCATTAAAATACCAAATGATTTACCTGCGGTAAAAATTTTGAATGATGAAAATATATTTGTAATGACCGAAACTCGCGCCATTACTCAAGACATTCGTCCTCTTAAAATATTACTGCTTAACCTTATGCCCAAGAAGATTGAAACCGAAACACAACTGTCACGTCTTCTTGGAAACTCGCCGCTTCAAGTTGATTTTGAATTTATTCACACAAAAAGCCACGTTTCAAAAAACACTTCGGCAGAACATCTTTTTACATTTTACAAAACGTTTGATGACGTAAAAAACAAAACCTTTGACGGTATGATTATAACGGGCGCACCCGTAGAACAAATGCCGTTTGAGGAAGTGGAATATTGGGATGAACTTTGTGAGATAATGGAATGGACCAAAACCAACGTTCACAGCACATTTCACATTTGCTGGGGCGCACAGGCAGGACTTTATTACCACTACGGTATAAACAAATACCCATTGGATGAAAAACTTTTTGGCATATTCCCACACAAAGTTGACTATAAAAAGTCTATACTTTTCCGTGGTTTTGATGATGTATTTATGGTTCCGCAATCGCGTCACACCACCATTAAAACCGAGGATGTAGCGGCGGTGCCCGAGATTAAGATTTTGGCGTCAAGTGAACGTTGCGGAATCTATGCCGCAGCAACCGAAGGCGGCAAACAGATATTTATAACAGGGCACAGTGAATATGATGCAGATACGCTTAAAAATGAGTATTTGCGTGACCTTAACGCAGGGTTGCCCATAAAAATGCCGGAAAACTATTTCCCTGAAAACAACCCCGAAAACGCACCATTGGTTACCTGGCGTTCACATGCTAATCTGCTTTATTCAAACTGGCTTAACTATTTTGTTTATCAGACTACGCCGTATGACATAGATGATATAAAAAAATAAAACAAAAAAGCGTTGATGAAATTCATCAACGCTTTTTACTTATTCGGTTTTGGTGTCACTTATAAGTTTAGCAACAATCAGATAACGCTGAGAGTCAATTCCCGTGCAGGTGCTAAGGGTAATGATTTTGTCATCATCTTCAAGCTTTGCGCCTTCAACAACGTTTTTAACCATAGATTTTGGATTGGTGCACATATCAAAAAATTCTTGACGCTGTTCCGGTTTTGAAAAATCAAATGAATTCATAATGTGGCGGTTGTCATAAACAAAAGCCGATATGATTTCATATTTTAAAATGTGACCCGGAGTATAAATATATATTTCACGGTTTTTATCAAAAAATTCTTTATCACGGAATTTTTTGAGTTGGCCAAACATAGTTCCATTTAACATATCGTGACCGTAAATTACTGTGTTTGGATCGCCAAAGTCTTTATGATTAACCTTTTGAATATAAATAGAACCGGCAAAAGATTCTCTATTATATGCATCGTGATTAAGGTAATAACTATCATCCATTTTAGCAGAGCTTCGCAAAATAGGGTAGTCGATGGTATCTATTCCGGGAATTTGAATCCAACCGCAAATATTTTCATTATCGAGTTGCGCACCCTCAAAATTTATTGGGTTTGTTGGTGTTTCAGTGGTTGAAACAGTGGGAGCGGGCTCGTTTTTATAATGTTCAAAAGTTTCTCTTCCGCTAAGCCATCTTTTTACCAACGTAATTCCTGATAAAATCAACAATATTACAGCAATAATAACGATTGTTAAATATATTGTTTTTTTGACAATAGAACGTTTTTTGTTTTTTTCGTTATCAGACTGCTGAGGTGTATAATCTTCCATAACAGTACCTCTTAATTAGCCGTTATATTTGTTAATGGCCTTAATTTCGGTTTTGCCACCCATATATGGTCTGAGCGCTTGGGGTATTTTAACGGTGTAATACTCGCCGTCAAAAGTAAGATTGTTTTCAAGGAATGCAATAAGCATACGCGGGGGAGCGACAACGGTGTTGTTAAGTGTGTGGGCAAGATATTTTTTACCGTCTTCACCCTTTATACGAATGCCAAGACGACGCGCCTGAGCGTCACCCAAATTTGAGCAAGAGCAAACTTCAAAATATTTTTGTTGTTTGGGACTCCAAGCCTCAACGTCGTAAGACTTAACCTTTAAATCGGCAAGGTCGCCTGTGCAACATTCAAGTGTGCGAACAGGAATATCAAGACTGCGGAAAAGTTCTACAGAATAGCTCCACATTTTGTTAAACCATTCCATACTGTCCTCGGGTTTGCACACAACAATCATTTCCTGCTTTTCAAACTGGTGAATACGGTAAATACCACGCTCTTCAATACCGTGAGCGCCCTTTTCTTTACGGAAGCAGGGTGAATAGCTTGTGAGTGTAAGGGGAAGCTTTTCTTCCGGTGTGATTGTGTCGATAAATTTGCCTATCATAGAATGCTCTGATGTACCGATGAGGTAAAGGTCTTCACCCTCGATTTTATACATCATAGCGTCCATTTCTTCAAAGCTCATAACACCTGATACCACGTGACTACGAATCATAAACGGTGGAATGCAGTAGGTGAAGCCCTTGTCAATCATAAAGTCACGAGCATATGCGGTAACCGCTGAGTGAAGACGCGCGATATCACCCATAAGGTAATAAAAACCTTCGCCTGCAACACGACCTGCAGCCTCTTTGTCAATGCCGTTAAAAAGCGCCATAATATCGGTGTGATACGGTATTTCAAAATCAACTTGTGTTTTTTCGCCATACTGTGTTACTTCAACGTTTTCGCTGTCGTCTTTACCTACAGGTACGCTTTCGTCAACAATGTTAGGTATTTTCATAACTATATCGCGAACACGGATTTCAAGCTCAGCCTCTTTTTCTTCAAGAGCTTTTAACTGCTCTGCCTGCTGAGTAACAAGTTTTTTAGTTTCTTCAGCCTCTTCGCGTTTTCCCTGAGCCATAAGCATACCTATTTGTTTACTTATTTTGTTGCGGTTAGCGCGAAGCTCATTTGCGCGTTGGTTTGCGTCCTTTTTCTCGTTATAAAGCGCAATAACCTCGTCAACGAGTGGCAATTTGCTATCTTTAAACTTGCGTTTAATATTTTCCTTTACAAGTTCGGGATTTTCACAAATAAATTTAATGTCTAACATTTTCATTCCTCCAAGGAAATTATCGTACCTTGTATTATATCATAAGTATTTATATATGTCAAAGGGAATAGCAGTAATTTTTTTGTTAAAACTATTGTTGGTGATAATATGAAAAAGAACTCTAAAAAAAATCAAAACGTACCCACACAAATCCCTGCTAATAACGTTGTATCACAACCCAAAACGGTGTATGAACTGATAAACAAATACGGCACCTATGAAATTCAGCCTACGGCTGATAGTGATAACGACTTTCCAAAAATTGCGCAGGGACTGCCGCATGAGGAAAACCGCAAGGTTGTAGATAAAGATTGGGATGGGTATAAAGCAAAAGAATAAAAAAGACCGCAATTCGGAGCACTCGCATAGGGAGAAATTGGTTTTGAAATTAAAAATCGCCCTATTTCTTTGCCTTAAATCTTGAAATACGCCAGTATACCCACGATTTTACGGCTTTGAAAATAGAACGATTTTTATAATTACAAAACTGCAAGCACCCGAAAAAGATGAATTTTTAGTGGTATAACAGGCGAAAAGACACAGTAACGCTGTCGCGTACTGTGTCTTTTTAACACATTAGACCGCAAAAATTCGCTTTTTCGGGCAAATTATCCCTATGTGAGCGCTCCGTGCGGTCTTTTTTTAATGCGACTTGGTCTATAAGCCGAGTTCTGTCGTGCGCGGTCATCTATCTCGACGCACAGTCGCCTGTGCGCTCAAGCCGCTTTTCGTGGCACATCGGGCCAATGTATAGCCACAGTCAGCGTTGCTCCAAATAGGGTTTACAGTACCAATATGTCTCCATTTGGTAGGTGAGCTCTTACCTCGCCTTTCCACCCTTACCGCTTAAAGCGGCGGTATATCTCTGTTGCACTTTCCCTAAGGTCACCCTCGGCAGCCGTTAGCTGTTATTCTGCCCTGTGGGGCTCGGACTTTCCTCACATACAAAGTATGCGCAACCGCGTAACCAACTCGCAAAATGTATTTTAACACAAAAATCCACTTGTGTCAAAACTTTTAAATCGCGAATAGTATGTAAAAGAAAATTTTTAATGAGTTTTAGGTGGGTAAGGCTATGAAAACTGAGTTTTTAAAATATTTTTTGGCGGCAAACTCTGGCGAGGGTTTTGTGTCAGAGTTTGAACTAAACTATGATTTTGCAGATAATTGGCGCGCATACATAATAAAGGGTGGTCCCGGTACGGGTAAATCATCATTTATGAAATACGTAGCAGTAAAGGCGGTAGATATGGGTTATACGGTAGAGCTTTGCCCCTGCTCATCCGACCCTGACAGCCTTGACGGAGTGATAATTAAAGAGATAAAAGTGATAATTCTTGACGGCACCGCACCACATGTGGTGGAACCAAAATACCCCGGTATTTGTGAAGAGATTATAAATTTAGGCAAATTTTGGAATGGCGAAAAACTGCGCCAAAGGGCTGGTGAAATTATTAAGGTTACTGCTAAAAACAAAAAACTTCATAAAACTGCCGCGGTTTATATATCGACAGCGGGGGAACTGATGCGCGACAACCTTAACCTTTCCAAACGCTTTACAAATTTTAAAAAAGTTGAGCAATTTGCGCTCAGGCTCTCAAAACAACTTATACCACACTCAAGTCAAAACTCCCCGCGCGAATGGGTGCGTTTTATAGGGGGAGTAACGCCCAAAGGGGTTATAGCATTTAAGGGTACTATAGAAGATTTTTATAAAAATATAATAGTAATAGACGATAAATATGGCGCAGTAGCAAACACAATAATGGAAGCGGTGCGCAAAGAGGCGCTTACAAAAGGCTATGAAATTATAACGCTTAAAAACCCGTTTTTACCCTCAAAACTTATCGACCATATACTAATACCCGAACTCTCACTCGCATTTGTCAGAGAGTATGAATATATAAACTTTGGCTCGTCTCACCGCCGAGTGCACTCGCGTAGATTTTATGAGATAAACCTTTTGCGCGAATGCCGCGCGAGACTTACCTTTAACCGCCGTGTAACACGCGAACTACTACTTGGCGCTATAGAAACACTCGAAAAAGCAAAGGCTGTTCACGACACACTCGAAAAATACTATATAGATGCTATGGATTTCGGTGCGCTTACCGCTTTCGCTGAAAAAAAGGCGAAAGAAATATTAAAGGGTGATTAATAATGTATGCTAATTGTTTTATGAAAAGTTTTTATGTATATAGTAGAACAAGTTTAAAGTTGTTGAATAGTCATTCGAACGAATGATAAAAAAGACACCACTTATGTGTTTAAGCGGTGTCTTTAATTTTTTATAATTGTGCATTACAAAAGCTCAATTCCCATTTCTTCACATTTTTTTATTTCTTCTTCGGGCCATACAGATGCGTGAACCTCGCCGATGTGCGCCTTTTGTAGTAACTGCATACAAAGTCTTGACTGACCAATACCGCCGCCGATAGTAAGTGGCAGTTCATCATTTACAAGTGACTTGTGAAATGGCAGTTCCAATCGGTCAAGTTTGCCTTCGGCGGTAAGTTGACGAAGAAGAGTTTCTTTGTCAACGCGAATTCCCATACTTGAAAGCTCTAACGCCGAATCAAGAACGCGGTTGTAAACAAGCAGGTCGCCGTTAAGCGCCCAGTCGTCATAGTCGGGGGCTCTGCCGTCGTGCTTTTCTCCGTTAGAAAGGCGGTCGCCTATCTGCATTAAAAATACTGCGCCATACTCTTTTGCAATAGCGTTTTCACGCTCTTTTGCAGTAAGTGTGGGGTAGCGGTCAAGAAGCTGTTGTGAAGTTATAAACTTAATCTCACGTGGCAGATAGTTTTTAAGTTCCGGGTGTCTGCGCTCAACAAAATCGGCAGTAAGCAAAATTGCTGAATAAATGCGTCGCACGGTATCTTGCAAAAATTCTATAGTGCGGTCGCTTTTATCTATTACCTTTTCCCAGTCCCATTGGTCAACGTAAAGCGAGTGAATTGCGTCGCACACTTCATCACGGCGAATGGCGTTCATATCGGTATAAAGACCGGTATGCATAGAAAAACCGTATTTTCCAAGCGCCATACGTTTCCATTTAGCGAGTGAGTGAACAACCTCTACAACCTCGCCTGACTGTAAAATATCAAATGAAACAGGGCGCTCTACACCGCTTAAGTCATCATTTAGTCCGCTGCCACGCTTTACAAAAAGCGGCGCTGACACGCGGCGAAGGTTTAGCGCGTCGCAAAGATGCTCTTCAAATTTGTGGCGCAGGGAACGAATAATACCCTGTGTTTCGAGTATGTTTAGTTTTGATTTATACATAAAATCACTCCAAGTGAAAATCAAAAATTAAGAAATGGTACCAACTGTACGTGGGTAGAGAATAACGTCACGTATATTCTGAACACCTGTAACGTACATAATAATTCGCTCAAGTCCAAGACCAAAGCCACTGTGCGGAACAGAACCGAATTTGCGAAGTGAGATGTAGTCGGTGTAATCCTCAAGATTCATACCGCGAATGTTCATAGCCTCAATAAGCTTGTCAAGGTCAGCCTCACGTTCACTGCAACCAATAATTTCGCCAACTGTAGGAACAAGCAAGTCGGTTGCGGCAACGGTTTTGCCGTCGGCATTTTGTTTCATATAAAAAGACTTGATTTCTTTGGGGTAGTTGGTAAGGAATACGGGGCGTTTACAAATTTCCTCTGCAATGTAACGCTCGTGTTCGGTCATAAGGTCACAGCCCCACTCTACAGGGTACTGGAACTCTTTGCCACTTGCCTTTAGCGCATCAATTGCTTCGGTATAGGTCATAATTGCAAAGTCGTTATTTACTACGTTCTCTAGTTTTTCAATAAGACCTTTTTCAAAATGCGCGTTAAAGAACTTAAGCTCTTCGGGGCATTTTTTAAGTACAGTGTTTATAATGTGCTTGATAAGGTCTTCGGCAATTTCGATAATATCAGGCAGTTCTGCAAAAGCAACCTCAGGCTCTACGTGCCAAAACTCTGCAACGTGGCGTGGGGTGTTGCTCTTTTCAGCGCGGAACGAAGGACCAAAGGTATAAATTTTGCCAAGCGCCATTGCGGCAACCTCGCCCTCAAGCTGTCCTGATACTGATAAAGCGGCACGACGGCCAAAAAAGTCTGCGGCATCTGCTTCATCTTCTGTTTTAAAGCCGTGGTCAAAGGGAAGGGTGGTTACCTTAAACATTTCACCTGCGCCCTCACAGTCACTGCCTGTGATAAGTGGGGTGTGAATGTATGTGTAATAACGCTCCTGGAAAAATTCGTGAATACAAGCCGAAATTACCGAACGCACGCGAAGCACCGCGTTAAAGGTGTTGGTGCGAACTCTAAGCGCGGGAATTGTGCGCAGGTATTCAAGTGTGTGTCTTTTTTTCTGAAGTGGGTATTCAGGTGGGCAAACACCCAAAACTGTGATTGCCTCGGCATTGATTTCTACTGAATCTTCGGCTACAACCGATTTTACAACCGTACCCTCTACCTTAAGAGAGGTGCCAAGCTTCATAAATTCGGAAATGTCGCTCATAACAGCCTTGTCGATTACGATTTGCAAATGTTTGAGTGTGGTGCCGTCATTAAGCTCTAAAAACGCCATGTTTTTAGAATCGCGTGAGGTGCGTACCCAACCGCAAACGGTAACCTTTTGGTCGGTGTAATTACCCTTCATAATTTCGATAATGTCGATGTGTTTCATAATATATCACTCCGTAAATAATTTACTCAAAACTAATAAGCGCTATTCATCCTCTGAAAAATCAGGGACGAATAGCGCATTAACAACTACTCGCGGTGCCACCCGTATTACTGTGTAACCACAGTCACTCACAGCTAAAACTGTTATCGGCTTTAACGTGCCGCCCACGGCGCCCCTACTAAGTGTTAACTTTTGGGTTTGCAGCTCCAAAGTGTTCTTCGCGGTATGCGTATGGCGGCATTTACACTATCTGCCACTCACTAAGCACCGTTTATACCGTTACTTTTCTTTATCATAGCTTTTAAAATATACTGAAAGTATAGCACTTTTATAGTTTTTTGTCAAGAAATTATTAGTCGATAACTTCTATAACCATACCGCTTGTAATATCGGCTGTGGGAATAAACAACTTGTATGTGTTCATAAGCTCATCAAAGTTGCCTGATATTTCTTTGCCGTTTACAAGGAATGTACGATTTCCGCGACCGTTATTTTGATATTTGACGGTTATTGGTTGGCCTTTAACAATAAGGTCAATAGCGGCATTTTTTGTAGGCATATAACTTGCGGTTTGTATAACAAGACCGTCAAGTGTTGGGCATACGCCAAAGCCGAATTTTACAAGGTTTTTAATAAATACTGTACCGCTTCCTGTGTACCAGTCGGCAAAAGACTGACCGTCGATGCAAAGCGCTTCATTTCTGAAATATGAGTTAGGCATTGCAAAGGGTGATTTTGAGCAGTCTTTGTGTGAAAGAACTGTACCAAGCTCAAACTGACGCCAGGCTTCCTTTGCTTCACCCATCAAAAACAGCGCTGACACAGCAAACATTGTTGCGTGAACGTATGTACCTGCGTTTTCGTATGTACCTGCCGAAATGTTGGCAATACGACCTACATATTTGTGCATATCAAGTGGGAATGCTTTGTCAAAGGTCATAATGCCATATTTTGAATCAAGACCACGGAATGCGTTCATAACAATCTCTTTTGTAGCGGGGTCGTTTTTCACCATTCCTGAAATTGCCCAGAAAGAATTGGCGGTGCTGCTGTAACGCGCAAGACCGTCAGGGTCACACCAGGAACCGATTTTATAAGAACGGTTATCGCCCCAACCGTGCATTATGCGACGCTCACCATTAGCGTTTGTGTCAATGGCATACTTGTTAAGACCGTTTTTAAGTGTTTCGGCGGCTGCCTTGTACTTTTCAACCTTGTCGGCATATTTGTGGACACTTTCAAGAATTTCACATATTTCGCCGCAGTTTTGGTAAAGCTGAAGCGAACACATTACGCTACAGCCTGTGCCGTATTCACGAGACTTGTCGGCAGTTTTACCAAGACCGTCAAGCGCGTCGTTCCAGTCACCAAAGAGTGAGTGCAAACAACCTGTTTCCTCGTCGATGTTACTGCAGAGGAAATCCATAATTTTGAGCACGTGGTCAAGCACAGTATCAACAATTTTGCTTTTTGCAACTATACGGCTGTTATCATCCGAGGCGATATAATAACCGCACTTTTCATCAAGAATTGACCAATCGTTTGTGTAAGCAAGGTATGTATGAAGTGTTGTAATAATCCATACGCCCTGGTCAATGAATTTGCGAAGGTCAAACATTGGCATATAGTCGTCACTTTCTTGGTTAGAGAATTGACGAGGGGGTCTGCCGTCTTCCAAAATATGATTAAGCGCATTAAGAAACTGCGCTCGACTTTCTTTTGGTTGCCAGATGAGTGATGATTCAAGCTGTTGCATAACGTCGCGCATACCCATCATAGGTCCAAAGTAGTTTTTACCCAAAGCGCAGAAAGAAATCTGTTTTTGAATGTTGCGCACAAATTTGTTAAGAACACTTGCGTTAAGTTTGCCCTCATAGTCAGCAAAATGTGTCTGCATTGTTGCAAATTTTGAAAGAGCAAGTTGTTCATCACATTCGAGTACGGTGTCGATTTTTTCAATATCAGGCTTTTGGTCGATTACTGCCTCGGCATCTTCGGTTGTGTGGAAATACTGCATTTCATATTCGCGGCGAACCGACTCTTTAGCGCCCAGTGTATAATGAGCGCTGTCGGCGCATACGGGCACGTCAACCGAGTTTGCAGCATCTGACTGGTTGCTGAACACACCTGTTTTAAGACTTGCGGCGTTAATCATAAGTCTACCAACAGGACCAAGAACTGCTGACTTTTGCGCAGTAAGGTATTCAGCTTTTGGTGTTGCGCCAAAGGCTGCGCGACCTACTGCCATGCTGTCGCCATAAGAACGAAGAAGGTAGTTGCCGTTATCATAACGCTTTGCAAAGCGGTTCATTATATCATATACACCGCCGTTGTTACGATAAAACAGCCACGCATCTATACAAGACATCATATAAATATTTTGCGGTTTGTCGCTTTTGTTTATAGCGGCAAAGGCAAAATGAATGTGCTTGTCCATACTTGCGTGAACACGTACTGCAAAGGTTACATTTTGTGTATCTGCTATGTAATACGCGCTTCTAAATGAGTAAACAACATATCGCTTAATGTCAATTGTTTCAAACAACTGACGGTGGCATTCAAAAAGTGACACGGGGAAATACTCGCCATTTGGTTGCAAAATGCCGCCCATAAAAGCAATAGATGCGTCTTCAAAATTGTTGAGCTCTCTAAAAATAGTAAAGGTTGAATCGTATGCGTCGATATGACCGCTGCTGCGTGCCCAAACAACAAGACCGTTTGCATCATATGCAAAACGAGATACACCGTATTCGCGTTCACAACATAAAATGTCTTTGTCGTTTAAATAAAATGTGTTTTGAGGCATACTGTTGTCTGCAGTTGCCTTAAAATCATTTATTTGTTTCATAAGATTTTTAAGTTGATTTTCAAAACTCATAATATAACACCTCGCGGGTAAAATTATTACCATTTTAATTTAGCACAAAAGCTTTTGTTTTTCAAGTGAAAATACAGTTTACAAACCAAATTTTACATATTATAATATACGTATGAATTTAAAGGGGTGTTTTAAATGATTTTAGCTGAAAACCGTGTGCCGTTTGGTCCAATTTTTGTGCCGGAAAATGATTTTGATAAATATAATTCACAGGTTTGGTTTATTGCAACGCAGCTTAGGTATTATCTTGCAAGAATTACCACCGCGCCGTTTCAAATAAAGGTAGACACAAATCAGGGCGAAAACGGGTTATACATTGAACTTGATAAAAGTTATCTTGATGATGAGTTTTCAATCAACACTATGGGAAACAGTGTTTATATACGCGGAGGAAAACGCGGTGTCATTTACGGCGGTTACGAATTGCTTGAAATGTTGGGATGCCGGTTTTTTACACCGCACTGCGAAAAAATACCCACACTTACAAAACTTGAGATAGGCGATATACAAAAACGTGAAAAACCTGTTTTCGAGTTTCGCGATACCGATTACGGCGATATACAAAAATATTCTAAGTTTGCATCAATGTGTCGCAATAACGGTAGATGGAGCGGTATGCCCGAAATGTTGGGTGGAAGCATAAGATATGCTTTGGGCGCGCACAGCTTTGCGAGACTTGTGCCACACGAACAGTACCGCGACACGCACCCTGAATATTTTTCATTTTATAACGGCAGACGTCAGTCGATAAAGGATGACCATTGGCAACTTTGCCTTACAAATCCCGATATTCTTGATATAGTTGTTGACAATGCCCGTAAAATTTTAAAAGAAAATCCTGACAAAAAAATACTGTCGATTTCACAAAACGATAATCCGTATAGCTGTCAGTGCGAAAACTGTCTTAAATCGGATGCTGATGAGGGTTCGCCTGCAGGCACACTTATTAAATTTGTAAACCGTGTAGCCGAAATTTTAGAACCCGAGTTTCCTGATGTTATGTTTGATATACTTGCATATCACTATACAAGACCCGCTTCAAGAAAAACACAAACAAGACATAACGTTTGTGTGCGTCTTTGCGCAAGTTCCACCTGTTTTGCGCACCCTTATGATAAGTGTGATGATCGCACCCGCGCAGTTAAACATCCAAACGGAAAGACGAGTTTATTTATAGAGGACCTTATAGATTGGAGTAAGGTGTGCGAAAGACTTTACGTTTGGGATTATACATCAAACTTTCCGCTTTACCCAATGCCGTTTCCTAACTGGAGAGTGCTTCAACCAAATCTTAAAACCCTTGCAAAATATAACGTAAAGGGTGTTTTTGAAGAGGCAAACTGCGCTCGCAATGGTGGCGTTGATTTTAACGAACTTCGTACCTATTTGATTTCAAAACTTATGTGGAATCCTGATTGCGATATCGAGCGTCACCGCAAGGAGTTTATGCAGTATTATTATGGTGATGCGGCACCGCACTTAGAAGAATATCTTAATATGCTGTGCGATTTTGTAGAAAGGGAAAACTATCACCTTTATATACAGGATACAAAACGTCCGCCATATCTTGATGATGCGCACTTAGAGCAATATAATCGTATTTTTGATAAGGCTGAAGCGGCAGTAGCAGGCGACGGAGTGCGGCTTATGCGTGTGCAAAAGGCGCGTCTTTCTATTCGCTTTGCCGATGTTTTCTGGAATGAAGTATTAGCCGGAAACTATAACGCCGAGAAAATAAATCAATTCTTTACCGACCTTCGCGCACATAATATTTCACGCCTTGACGAGTGGACAAATATTGAGCGTACATACCGCGCGTGGATGGATGGAATGGAACGCGGTGTGCTTTATACCGCTCCGTTTAGATATGATGCGGAAAGTCTGCTTTAAAATTACACTTGACTTAAAGCTGTGTGTTTGGTATAATACCACTGCTGATTAAAATATTTTCTTTTAGGAGGAATATTGTCTAAATGGACAGTAGCGACAGTAGCGACGATAACGGCGATACTAATAATATGAAAAGTATATATAATGGCGTACCTATGCTCTATTTGGGGCAGAGGTATGCCTTTTTGCGTCTAAAAAGGGTTTTAAGCTGAAAAAATTTACCCTAATAATACAACATACAACTTTAAGGAGAATTAATAAAAAAATGACAACATATATTATAATTATGGTGATATGCCTTATTGGTTCGGCATATTTTTCTGCGACTGAAACGGCATTTTCGTGTGCTAATAAAACGCGACTTCGCGCACTGGCAGAAAAGGGAAATAAAAGGGCGGAACTTGCAGTAAAGCTTGCTGATAAATATGACCGTCTCATTTCAACGATACTTATTGGTAATAATATAGTTAACATACTTTTAGCGTCGCTTGGTACCGTTGTGTTTACAAAACATTTTGGTGAGGATTTGGGCGCAACGCTTTCTACTGTTGTTATTACTGTAGCGGTGTTGATTTTCGGTGAGATAACACCAAAAAGCATTGCGAATGACTTTCCTGAAAAGTTTGCAATGTTTTCAGCGCCACTCATTCGTAGTTTTATATGGATACTTATGCCGCTTAATTTTATTTTTTCGCTTTGGAAAAAACTTGTTGGCAAACTCTTTAAGGTTGAAGAAGAAGATAATATGGCACAGGAAGAGCTTCTTATGATGGTAGAAGAAGCTGAGCAAGAGGGCGACATCGACACAGACGAAGGCGACCTTTTGCGTAATGCAATAGAGTTTTCTGACCTTAAAGCAGAAGATATACTTACCCACCGCGTTGACATAGAGGCTTTGCCTGTTGATGCGGCTAAAAAAGAAATTGCGCAAAAATTTACCGAAACACGTTTTTCCCGTATTCCTGTGTATGAAGACAATATTGATAACATTGTCGGTGTAATACACCAAAAGGATTTTTATGTAGGAAGTGGCGTAACAACAGCGCCAATTAAAGAGATAATCTCACCTGTATTATTTGTTCACCAATCCGAAATGGCAGATGATTTGCTTAGAAAACTGCAAAAAGAAAAATCACATATCG
Organism: Clostridia bacterium; assembly: GCA_017516965.1. Taxonomy (GTDB): domain Bacteria; phylum Bacillota; class Clostridia; order Oscillospirales; family Acutalibacteraceae; genus UBA737. Next base: position 7,304 of record JAFXAP010000002.1, on the reverse strand, counting down.
CGGTTGTTGTCGATGAATATGGCGGTACATTGGGTATTGTAACTATGGAAGACATACTTGAACAGCTTGTAGGTGATATATGGGATGAGCACGACGAGGTTGTTGAAGAATTTAAAGAACTTGATGATAAAAACTTTGTTATCGATTGCAATATGAATCTTGACGATTTTTGTGAAGAATTCCAGATTGAAACCGAGTCTGACAGCGTGTCTGTAGGTGGATGGGTTGCAGAGCAGATTGGTAATATTCCCGATGTGAACGATAACTTTACCTATGAAAATCTGGTGGTTACCGTCACAGAGGTAGATTCACACCGCGCGGCAACCATAAAGGTAGAAAAACAGGTTACGGAAGTAGAAGAAGAGGAATAAAAATGAAGGAAAACAAACCTTTAATTAAATCTACAACTAACAAGTCACGAAGCGTGGGTATACTTAAATACACAATTTTACCCATATTTATTTTGGTTGCTTTGGTTGCCTTGGTCATTAATCCTGAAAAGTTTACGGCAGCGTTGGCGTTTGTAACCGGCGCATTTTCACCGCTTGTTTTTGGATTTTGTTTGGCATATGTTGTAAATTTGTTGCTTCGCCCAATAGAAAAATTTTGGCTATGGTTGTGGCGAAATCTTAAGAATCAAAAAATAATTTTAATCATAAAACGCCCCTTGTGTCTGGTTTTAAGTTTTTTGATTGTGCTTGGTATGATTTTTGCTATTGTGTTTATGGTTTTGCCGGCACTAAAAGAAACTGTTTCGATGTTTACAAGCCGCATACCTCAGTATGCTGTAACTGCTGAAAAATGGTATAATCAACTGGTAGAATTTTTAGCAAAATATGACATTACGCTTCCGGCGCTTAAAGAGCTCTTCGGCAACAAAGAGGCTCCTCAACTTAACGCTTTCCAAGGTGTGTTTAGCAAAACGTTTGACATAACATCTTCGATTGTTTCGGTTGTTGTTGACATTGTTTTGGGAATAGTATTTTCAATATATGTTCTTTCACAAAAAGAAAAACTGTGCCGTCAATGCAAAAAGGCAGTATTTGCAATATTTAGCCCTCAAAAAGCTGAAAGAACGGTAGAACTTGCAAATCTTACAAATAATATTTTTGCAAAATTTGTTACAGGACAGCTTACCGAGGCTTGTATAATAGGTGTTCTTTGCTTTATAGGTATGTCAATTTTCAGAATGCCCTATGCCGGTATAATATCGGTTTTAATTGGCGTTACCGCATTGGTTCCAATTTTTGGCGCATTTATCGGTACGGGTGTAGGCGCAATATTAATCTTTTTTGAAGACCCCATTAAAGCATTTTGGTTTATAGTGTTTATACTTATACTTCAACAGCTTGAGGGCAACCTCATATACCCAAGGGTTGTTGGTCAGTCGGTAGGTCTTCCGGGTATTTGGGTTTTGGCATCGGTTACCGTTGGCGGAGCGCTTTTTGGCGTAGGTGGAATGCTCTTTAGCGTACCTGTATGCACAGTTATATACACTGTTTTCAAGCAATATGTTAATAAAAAAAGCAAAAACACATACGAAGAAACCCTCGACGTTGATGAAACCGAAAGCATTTAAACCCCACTTTAAAGTTGTGTAAATAAAAAGAGAACCTGCTAGGTATATAGCAGGTTCTTAATTTTATTCCCAATATTTTCGGTCAAGACTTCTGAAACGAAGCGCGGTACCAATGTTTTCTTTTTGTATAATTTCATTGCCCGCAAGGTCGGCGACTGTTCGCGCCACTTTAAGTATGCGGTCATATGCGCGTGCCGACAGCCCCATAGCGTCAAAACTGCGGCTTAAATATTCACTTGCTTCATCGGTCATAACACAGTGCTTTCTAAGTAGTGACGGGGTCAGTTGCGCGTTGCAACTAATGCCGGTTCCTCGGTAACGTTCTACCTGTAAAGCGCGTGCGCGGCTGACGCGTTCGCGTATCTGAGCCGAACTCTCACCGTTTTTTTTGTCAGCGAGTGATTTGTAGTCAACGGGAGGTACCTCTATGTGCAAATCAAGTCGGTCAAGTAAGGGCCCCGATATCTTGTTAAGATATTTATGCACAGCGTTTTGTGAGCAGGTGCAAGGTTTGGTGGGGTGACCATAGTAACCGCAAGGGCAGGGGTTCATAGCCGCGATAAGAATTATATTACTGGGGTATGTCACGCTACCCGAAGCCCTGGTTACAGTAACGGTTCTATCTTCGAGCGGTTGGCGAAGCGCCTCCATAGCGTCGCGCTTGAATTCGGGCAATTCGTCTAAAAACAACACGCCGTTATGAGCCATAGATATTTCACCCGGCTTTGGTACGGTACCACCGCCCGAAAGACCAACCGATGATATGGTGTGGTGCGGTGAGCGAAAAGGTCGCACAGTAACAATGGGGTTTGTTTTGTTTAACTTTCCTGCTACCGAGTGAATTTTTGTGGTTTCTATAGACTCTTCAAAGGTCATAGGCGGTAAAATGGTAGGCATACGTTTAGCAAGCATGCTTTTGCCCGAGCCGGGAGGTCCTATCATAAGTATGTTGTGACCGCCTGCCGCCGCAACCTCGAGCGCCTTTTTGGCTAAAATCTGACCTTTAACCTCGCTAAAATCAAGCATAGCGTTTATAGGGTTTGTTTGCGGAGGAACAGGAAGCGCAGGTTCAAGTTTTGTAAAATCGGTAAGATGGTCAATAAGCTCTTTTATAGTTTTTACACCATAAACGTTTATACCTTCAACTGCGGCGCCTTCGGTTGCATTGTCAAAGGGTACAAATATATCACGAATACCGCTTTGCTTTGCGGCTATTACCATTGCAAGCAGACCGTTAATACCGCGAAGCTGACCGTCTAGCGATACTTCGCCTAAAAAAGCGCAGTCGCGAGTGTTACAATCCAGCTGTTTAGATGCTATAAGAATAGAGATAAGTATAGGCAGGTCGTAAACGGCGCCCTCCTTTTTCTTATCGGCTGGGGCAAGATTCACGGTTATTCTGCCGGTGGGGAATTTGTAACCGCAGTTTTTTATTGCGGCGCGCACTCGGTCGCGCGATTCTTTTACCGCGGTGTCAGGTAGCCCCACTATATCGAATGCGGGCAGTCCACCCGAAACGTCGGCCTCAATTTCAATCATATATGAATTTATACCGAAAATCCCGGCGCTTTTTACCATTGAAAACATAAAATCACCTCGTATAAAGGATTTTGTTAAGCACATTTTAACATAAAATTACACTTAATGCAAAATTTTTAATTTTTTGGTAACAAATATCATATAAAATGATGTATAATACATATGAAAAGAGGTAATTACAGTGAATTTTAGATATAAATTGATGCGGTTTATGAGCGGTAGAAACGGTATAGACACCGTGTTTTATATGTTGTTTGGCGTAGCATTTGTGTTGTTTGTTGTAAATTTATTTGCAAGAACAATTTTTGTGCAACTTTTAATTGACGCTGTTATGATATATGCGCTTTTTAGGGTGCTCTCACGCAATCTTGAAGCGCGCCGCCGTGAAAACCAAAAGGTGCTGGGAGCTCTATATAGGTTTAAAAAGTATTGTAATACAAAAAAACAGCGCGCAAATGATAAAACACACGTTTATAAAAAATGCCCTCGCTGTCATTCGGTTTTGCGACTTCCCAGGCGTAAAGGCAAACACACAACCGTATGCCCTAAGTGTAAAAACGAATTTAAAGTTTATGTCTTTAAAGCATAAAAGTTTTTTATTGACTTTGTTTTTTATGTATCATATAATAATGATTGGTTGAGATATACCAATCATTATTTTTTTAGGCGGTGCAAAATGCCAAAAATAAAATTTACCAAAATGCACGGCATTGGTAACGATTATGTATATATTAACTGTTTCGAGCAGGAGATAGATAACCCCAACGAATTGGCAATAAAAATGTCACCCCGCCGCTTTAGCGTTGGCGCCGACGGCGTTATTTTAATTTGCCCGTCCGATGTGGCTGACGCAAAAATGCGTATGTTTAACCTTGACGGCAGTGAGGGTAAAATGTGCGGAAACGGAATTCGTTGTGTGGGCAAGTTTGTTTACGACAATAGTATTGCGCACAAGGAAACGATAACGATTGAAACATTGAGTGGCATTAAAACACTTAAAATTACCGATAAAGACGGCTTTGCCGATAGCATTACGGTTGATATGGGTATAGCAGAGTTTGCACCCGAAAAAATACCTGCAAAGGCCTTTGGTGAGTCGATAATTGATACGGCTATAACGGTAAACGGAAAAGACTATAACATTACAGCCATTTCAATGGGCAATCCCCACGCGGTAGTCTTTTGTGATGAAATTGACAGTCTTAATCTTAATGAGATTGGTCCCGGCTTTGAGCATCACGAAATGTTTCCCGAGCAGGTTAACACCGAGTTTATACGTGTTATAGACGATAAAAGTTTACAAATGCGTGTTTGGGAACGCGGCAGCGGTGAAACCTTTGCCTGCGGCACGGGCGCTTGCGCTGCAGTTGTTGCGGCAGTGGTAAACGGCTATTGCAAACACGATACTGAAATCACAGTGCACCTTGTTGGTGGGGATTTGTTTATTACCTATACACTTGACGGCAGGGTGTTTATGCGTGGTGGCGCCACAAAGGTTTTTGATGGAATATATGAATTTTAAGGAGTACTAAAAATGGCAGAAAAAGATTTTTCCGAACTTCTTTACAGCGCAGTAATGACATTAAAATCTGAAGAGGAATGCAAGCATCTTTTTGAAGATTTGTGCACCCCAAAGGAAATTAAATCTATAGCTCAGCGTTTTGCCGTGGCAAAAATGCTCAGTGAGGGCAAGATTTATAACGATATTGTTGATAAAACAGGCGCATCAACAGCAACCATCAGTCGTGTAAACCGCACTATGAGCAAGGGTAGCAAGACCGTGCTGGAAAGACTTAAAAATGTATAACGAGTTTGCATATTCGTATGACGCTTTAATGACCGATGTCGATTATGAAAAGAGAACAGATTATATCTGCTCTCTTTTTGAAAAATTTGACCGCGCCCCAACTTTAATGCTTGATTTGGCTTGTGGTACGGGGCAGTTCAGTAATCGCTTTGCCAAGGCGGGCGTTTCGGTTATTGGTGTTGATATTTCTTATGATATGCTGTCTGTCGCAAGAGAAAAATCGGCAGAGCAGGGCAATGATATATTATATCTTTGTCAGGACGCAGCACAGCTTGATTTATACGGCACCGTAGACGGCGCTATTTGTTGCCTTGACTCGCTTAATCATATAACAGATTATGCCAAGTTTTGCGATGCGATAGCGCGAGTGTCACTCTTTTTAGAAAAAGACAGGCTTTTTATATTTGACCTTAACACCGTTTATAAGCACCGTGAGATTTTGGGTGACAATACCTTCGTTATCGAAACGGATGATGTTTATTGCGTGTGGCAAAATGAATTTAGAGAAAAAGATAACACGGTAGAAATAAATCTTGACTTTTTTACGCCTGAGGGCGACGCCTATTACCGCAGTGGTGAAAGCTTTTGCGAGAGGGCATATACAAGTGAAGAAATTAAAAACGCGCTTACAAAAGCGGGGCTTAAAATTGAAGCCATTTTTGAAGATATGACCCAAAATGCGCCAAATGACAAAACCGAGCGCGTAGTGTATGTTACAAGGAAAGTGAATTGACAATGGGAAAACTTATAAGATGTATAACCTCTGACGGTTTGGTTATGGCGACTGCGCTTGACAGCACAGATATTGTAGCCAAGGCCGAGAGTTTGCACAAAACTTCGGCGGTAGTAACCGCCGCTTTGGGCAGACTGCTTACCGCCACCTCGCTTATGGGTAACGCGCTTAAAGGTGAGGATAGCACAATAACCGTAAAAATTGACGGTAATGGGCCAAGTGGCGCTGTTATTGCAGTGGCTGACAGCCGTGGTGATGTGCGTGGTTATGCGGTGAACCCCGTCGTAGAAATTCCGCTTAAAGAAAATGGTAAGCTTGATGTTAGCGGCGCCGTTGGTACCGATGGCACCCTATATGTAATAAAAGACCTTGGTATGAAAGAGCCTTATAATGGCTTTGTGCCCATTTCTACGGGTGAAATTGCCGAAGATATTGCGGCGTATTACGCTGTAAGTGAACAAATACCGACTGTGTGCGCTTTGGGTGTGCTTGTAAACCCCGATTTAACGGTACGCGTTGCGGGCGGCTATATCATTCAGCTTCTTCCTGCGGCTTACGGTTATGATGAGGTTATAGATAAGCTTGAAGCAAATATAAAGGTTATGAAGCCAATTACCACCCTGCTTGACGAGGGCAAAGACATATTAGACATTGTAAAAATTGCTCTACAGGGCTTTGAGGTTGAGGTTCTAAGCGAGCAAACTGCCACATATAAATGTAATTGTTCAAAGGAAAGATTTGAATCAGCCCTTAAAAGTCTAAACCGAGAAGAACTTGCGCAAATGGCAGATGAAATGGAAAAAGCCGAAACAGTTTGCCAGTTTTGCGGTAGTGTTTATGCCTTTACAAGTGATGAAATAAAGTCCTTTTTGAAAAAATAAAAAAATTAAATTTTTTTCAAAAAAATGCTTGACAATACTGACTCGTTATGCTATTATAGTGTTCGTCGCCGGTGAGTTGCGATTAACAGAGCCAGCGTTTCGTGGGAGCATAGCTCAGCTGGGAGAGCATCTGCCTTACAAGCAGAGGGTCACAGGTTCGAGCCCTGTTGTTCCCACCATTTGGCCTGGTAGTTCAGTTGGTTAGAACGCTAGCCTGTCACGCTAGAGGTCGTGGGTTCGAGCCCCATCCAGGTCGCCATTTGCCTCTGTAGCTCAGTCGGTAGAGCAGGGGACTGAAAATCCCCGTGTCGTTGGTTCGATTCCGACCGGAGGCACCATTTTATGCGGATTTAGCTCATCTGGTAGAGCGCCACCTTGCCAAGGTGGAGGTAGCGAGTTCGAGCCTCGTAATCCGCTCCATAGGGGCGCTTAAATATTTAAGCGCCCTTTATTTACCCCAAACGACACCAAAATTTAATATGGCACCATGGCCAAGCGGTAAGGCAGGAGCCTGCAAAGCTCTTATCCCCAGTTCGATTCTGGGTGGTGCCTCCAGAAGAAAAAAACGTCCATTTTTTTGGGCGTTTTTTTCATTTTTAAGTCGTTTTTTAGTCGAAAACGGCCTTTTTTATGCCAAATGGGTGAGTTTGACTGAAAAGCGCCTTTGAAACATAAAAATATACAAGTTTGAGCAACGAAACGCCGTTTTAAACATAAAAATATGTAACTTTGAGCAAAACCTATTTTAATACCGCAAAAAGTATG
>JAFXAP010000001.1 GCA_017516965.1 Clostridia bacterium | reverse complement strand
GCCTCAAGATTAGATTTCCCATAGCATAAGCTAGTAAGGTCCCCGGAAGACTACCGGGTTGATAGGCTGCAAGTGTAAGCGTGGCGACACGTGTGCTAGGCTGTACTAATAGACCGAGGGCTTGACCTATTTTTCAATCCTCTCTTACATTACTTGTTCAGTTTTCAGGGTGTGAGCCCAATTTTCCTGCGTGACATTTCGAACCAGTCACCTATATGCACCATTAGCTCAGTTGGTAGAGCACCTGACTCTTAATCAGGGTGTCCCGGGTTCGAGTCCCTGATGGTGCACCATTGTTTATAACACGAAAGTGTTTATATAAAATGTGGCCCGTTGGTCAAGTGGCCTAAGACTCCGGCCTCTCACGCCGGCAACACGAGTTCGAATCTCGTACGGGTCACCAAATTTTTTCATAATTTGTGTTAAACAGTGCATACTGTTTAATATATAAGTGCCTTACGGCACGACAAATACGCCTTAATAGCTCAGTCGGTAGAGCACTCGGCTGTTAACCGAGTTGTCGTAGGTTCGAGTCCTACTTGAGGCGCCATAGTTGGTGTTGATTGCGGTGAGGGTCCACCTGTTCCCATACCGAACACAGAAGTTAAGCTCACTTGCGCTGAAGATACTTGGCGGGCAGCTGCCTGGGAAAATAAGTAGATGCCAACACAAAAATAAACCTTGTGTGAAAACACAAGGTTTTATTTTTTTGAAATGATGTTGCTTAAATAAAATAAAATTTTATAGATTTTAAAAAGAACGGAATTTATTGAAATTTTTGTTCTTTTTTTCTTGCAATTTATTATATTTATGCTAAGATTTAATAAAGGATATATTTTGATTGATTAAGTCAAATTTATGATAGATAATAACTTGATTTTTTCCTATTATCAATATACTATTAGGTAAATAATTGCAAGAAGTAATCAACAAGGAGAAGTTTTATGTTTAAGGATTGTTATGCTTTTTATGATGAAAACACTGGTTTTATACGTCTTGGCAATAGTAAAATAGAAAAAGTGTTACAGTTGCGGGGCTCTTTTATTCGTACAGTAAGCGTAAAAGATCTTGAAACACAAAAAGAGTGGGCAGGATTTAAGCCTCTTTGGCAACGTTGTCCGGTGCTTGAAACTAATGAAAAACCGAGTGTTTCATTTAAAACGGATGTTATTAAAAATCCATACGTTATGAAGCCACATCTGAAGGTTGCAATTGAGCTTAGCGGTAAAAGTGGTATTGCGTGGTATGAATATCTAATTTTTCCTGAAATTTCTTTTATCTATAACCAGAATTTTGTTTCAAAATCGGGCGAAATAGAGTTTGTTTATGATAAAAAACTTGACGAAAAACCTACCGGTATTGAGGAAGAACAGGTAAGGGTAAATGCCAGTGAAATCTATTGCGACGTAGACACCCTTGACGCTATTCCTTTAGGTGGTGGGCACATTAACGTTAACAGTTTTAAGTTATATGACAAAACCGACTACAACGATATGTTGGTAGAGCAACAAAGTGCTACTGTTTACACATTCCGTAACGGTGATCTTAAGCGTGACGGCAATGTATTTTGCATAAACGATTATACAAGCGATAACTCTATTATGCTTATAAAGCATTCCCCAACCGAAAGTTCAGCCCTTAACCGCAGGGGCCCAGATTTTACAATGCAAGGCAGCCTTTACGCAACACTTTATGGTACGGGCGTTGACTTTAATGATATCCCTGAGGGGAAGGTTCCTTACTACGCTTCGGCAGTAGGCGTGGGTAAAACTGAAGATATTTATGAAGAAATGTGGCGCTATAATACCGCATTTTGCACCGATGACCCACGTGGTTCACTGTTTATAATGTCTAACACATGGGGCGATCGCAGTCAAGATATGGCGGTTTGTGAGTCATTTATGATGCGTGAACTTGACCGTGCAAAGCAAATGGGCGTTGATATTATTCAGATAGATGACGGTTGGGAATCGGGTATTACTGCAAATTCACGCAGAAAATCAGGCGGAGTTTGGGAAGGCTTTTATGCCGATGACAGCGATTTTTGGCGCGTTAATACCGAACGTTTTCCAAATGGACTTGAACCACTTTTAGAAAAGGCAAAAAGTCTTGGTGTAGAGATGGGGCTTTGGTTTGGTCCTGACTCGGTAAATGACTTTGCAAACTATAAAAAAGATATTGAAACATTAATGAATTTTTACAATACATATGGTATACGTTATTTTAAACTTGATGGCGTAAAAATACGCAGTAAACTTGGAGAAATGCGTTTTATTGAAATGCTTACCGAGTTAACCAACCTTACCAAAGGCGATATGAGATTTAACCTTGACGTTACCGCGGAGGACCGATTTGGTTATATGTATCAAAGTCAGTTCGGAAGTTTGTTTGTAGAAAACCGATACACCGACTATCCAAACTATTTTCCACATAATACATTTAAAAATGTGTGGAATTTAGCGCATGTTATACCAACCCGTCGTTTGCAGATGGAACTGCTTAATACACGGCGTAATACTGATAGGTATGAAGGAGTGTTGTTTGCGCCAAACACATACAGCCCTGACTATCTTTTTGCAACGGTTATGGTTGCAAATCCGCTTTTCTGGATGGAAATGACCAATCTTACAGAAGAAGATGCCGAAAATCTTGCAAATATTTCGGCAGTTTATAAAGATTATAAGGCAGAGCTTTTTCACTCGCGCGTAGTGCCTATTGGCAATTGCCCTGACGGTATGAATTTTTCGGGGTATTTTTGCGATTGTAGTGATACCAAAACGTATAATTTAATACTGTTTCGTGAAGCCGCAAAGGGTGATACATTTACTTTTGAATTGCCAAAAGATATATCGCACTTAAAGGGTGAGGTAATTTACCAAAATGCGAATAGCGAATACAATATAAACGGGAAGCAGATAACCATTAAATTTTCACAAAAAAGGTCATTTGTGTGGCTTAGATTTTCTTGACATTATAATATATTAGTGATAAAATTCGGGTGAAATATATTCATTTAGGAGAAAGTTAAATGGTAAAAAAAGGTATTGCATTTTTGCTTGTGCTTACATTTGTTTTTGGCTTTTCGGGTTGCACAACCCCACAGTCAACGCAATCATCGGGCGAAGTAGAAATTATTGTAGAAGAGGAAACAATTGTTCAAGGGGGAAATGATGTGACAAGTAGCAATGATAATGTAAATAGTATTATATCTGACCCTCAAACTAATGAACAGACAAATCAACAATCAAATCAGCAAACTAATGAACAAACAAACCAGCAAAATGACCAACAGACAAATCAGCAGTCTAGTCAGCAATCAAGTCAACAATCTAATCAGCAGTCTAACATAGAATCCAGTCAGCAATCAGACCAACAGTCAAACCAACAAACAGTATCTTCTGTTCCGGAAGATTCTTCACAGGATAGTCAACCGGAAGATACTAACCAAGAGCCTGAATGGAAAAGCCATCCGCAAGACTTTAAACTGCTTGCATTTACCTTTGATGACGGCCCCAGCAATAATATGAGCCGTTTGGTGCAGTTGTTTTCTTGGTATGAGGGTACAGGCACGTTTTTTGTAAGGGGTAACTCAATAATCGATGATGGCAGTTATATTGCTATGCAGTCCGCCATTGATAATGGTTGGGACATAGGCAATCACGGAGATAATCATCTTGTGGCAAAAATCGGTGGCGTAAACGGTGGGGAGGCTACCTATGATGAGATAAAGGCTGATATAACCAACCTTACAACCAAGCTTGAAACAAATCTCAAAACACGTGATGGCGCGCCATATAAGGTTAACCTTTACCGCCCACCCAATATTAAGCCTACTGAAAACAGCTTTAAGGTATGTAGTGAGCAAAACTTAGCGGTTATCTGGCTTAAGCACGATGCGCTTGATTGGGACAAAACCAAAACATATAATGACAGATATAACCTGTTTAAAAAAGGTATAAATACATGGCAAGATGGCGATGTAATTCTCTGCCACGAAACAGGGGTTATCGCTTGCGATGATACATATAAAATTTTAGAGCAACTGCTACCCGATTTTTATAGGGCGGGGTACCGTTTTTGCTCAATAAGTGAGCTTATGCAAATGCGTGATATTTCGGTAGATGAGATATCGGGCGAGCTTAACGATGTTGATGGAAATAGCGGTATGGTAACAAATATTATAGATGCCGCAAAGGCAGGTAAAAAATAATTGTGAATTAGTAGTGTTTTTATGGCGGAGGTTTTTTCATGAATGGTTATGAAAAACAGTTAGAATTTTTAACTTGGGAATATGGTATGTTTTTCCACTTTGGCATACGTAGTTTTTACCCCGGTCACGTTGATTGGGATGAAAAAGAAATGCCACCTGAAAAGTTTAATCCGACAGAGCTTGACTGCGAGCAGTGGATTCGCGTTGCTAAAGAGGCGGGCGCTACATATGCAATACTTACCACCAAGCATCACGACGGATTTGCTTTGTGGCCCAGTAAATATTCAAACTACAGCGTAGCTCAAACCCCTTGGAAACAAGGTAAGGGTGACGTTGTGCGCGAATTTGTTGACGCTTGTCGTAAATATGACTTGAAGGTAGGTCTATACTATTCGCCTGCGCAATGGGGCAAATACTCAATTCCCTTTGAAAACGCCAAGGAATATGACGATTACTTTATAAACCAAATCACCGAACTGCTTACAAACTATGGCAAGATTGATTACTTGTGGTTTGACGGCTGTGGAAGTGAAGGTCACGAATACGATAAAGCGCGTATTGTAAAAGCAATGGCTGATATGCAACCTGATTTGCTTACCTTTTGCGACCCTGAGTGGACCCCAGGTGTGCGTTGGGTAGGTAATGAAGACGGTTACGCTTCGCTTAACAACCCACTTGTTGTGTCATCAACCGATTTTTCCGAGCTTGCAACCGAAGAACAAAAGTTGGAAAAAGCAATCTTTTTGCCGGCAGAATGCGATTGCAAGTTGCGCGCTACCTGGTTTTATGACAACAATGAAGATACCATCAAGAGCACTGAGGAACTCTTTGGTATGTATGAAATGTCGGTAGGTCACGGCTCAAATTTCCTTATTAACATTGGTCCTGACAATCGCGGACTTTTACCAGAGGCAGATGTTGAGCGTATTTTAGAACTTGGTAAAAGAATAAAGGCTAGTTACGGCACCCCTGCTAATTTTACCGAGTTTGAAAAGCAAGACGACGTATATACAATAACCCATAAGGAAGCAGGCCCTACTGACGAGTGGAAAAAGCCGCTTGAAAAAAATCTTACCAACTGTCTTATGATAAAAGAAGACCTTACAAACGGACAAAAGGTGGAATCGTTTAGCATATATGGCTATCTACCTGCATACCGACACAAAAAGATTTTGCTTTTTGAAGGCAAAACCATAGGTCATAAGGTGCTTTGCAAATTTAGCGCGCTGCGCGCTTCAAAGTATGAGGTTGTTATAAACAGTCACAACGGTGATTATGCTATAACCGATATAAAGGCATTTTATGTTAAATAAAATTTTAAAACTCCCTTGAAAAGTCAGGGGAGTTTTATTGCATTTCTTACAAAAATATGATATAAAAATATTAAGTAAAAACTTAGGATGTATGACGTATGATTTTTGACAATAAATTCGGTATGTTTATTCATTGGGGTCCATATGCAACGCTTGGACTTCATGAGCAGGCACTAGCGCGTTATAATATTCCATATGATGAGTATGAATCAATGGCTATGCAGTTTAATCCCACGGAATACGACCCTGAAAAATGGGTGCTGTTAGCAAAGCAATCCGGTATGAAATATATTTGCTTTACCGCAAAGCATCATGATGGTTTTTGTATGTGGGACACAAAACTTACCGATTACAACATAATGAACACGCCTTATGGCAAAGATACATTAAAAATGCTTAGCGAGGCTTGTAAAAAACACGATATGCTCTTATCACTTTATTACAGTAATCCCGATTGGAATTATGAGTATGGCTATAACCCCGAATCAAAATCACACCAATGGGGCGCCAAATATAAAAATAAAGTTGATACACAAAAACTTCGTGATTTTATTAAGGCGCAAGTCACTGAACTACTTACAAACTATGGCCCGATCTATACATTTTTTTGGGATATACCACCTTGTATAGAAGATTTATCGCTTAACGAATTGGTGCGCAGTTTGCAACCGGGGATTTATATAAATGATCGCGGTTGGAGCGAGGGGGATTTTTCTACCCCTGAACGCGAATATCAAGCAGAAGGATCGGAGCGTTTTACCCGTATGACCGAGGCGTGTAACTCGGTGGGTCAACAAAGTTGGGGCTATAGAGCAGGAGAGGATTTTTATACCAAGCGGCATTTGTGCTGTGCTATAGACAGATTTATGGCGCAGGGCGCAAGTTACCTGCTTAATGTGGGGCCTGATGCTAAGGGTGTTGTAACGCGAGATTATGAAAAAAATCTTATGAAGGTTGCCGACTGGTACAATCGTATGAACGGCTGTCTTGAAAATGCTGATGAAGATAACTTTGATTACGGAATTTGCCACAATAAATATATTGCGAACATTAAAGACGGTAAGACGTATCTGCATTTTTATGAAGGATTAATCTCCACTTCTGTAGCACTTAAAAACTATCCGAGTGAACCTAAAAGTGTTAAGCTTATGAATTCAGGAGAGAATTTAAAATATGATATGATTCTTTTGCCTGAGTTTATTGATATGAGTAAAAATAAACAAGACAAATTGCTTCATATATATGGTATAGACACCGATAAGTTTTCTGACGAACCTATTATAATTGAAATTATATGGTGATTTTAGGACCGATAAACGAGATTTAGTCGTTTGTCGGTCTTTTTACTTTTCTTGACAAAAATAGTCAAAAATGCTAAGATAAATTTAATCAAAAACTACAGCAAGACAGGGATTGTTTTGAGCATTTAACAACGCATAAGTAATTTGAAAAGTAATGGTACAAACTTTGTCTTGTTACAGTGAAATTATAACGATATTTTTAATAATATTGAAAGGATTAAATTATGTCGAATCTAATTGAAGAAATTAAACACGGAGTTGAGGTTACAATTCCTGAAATGGAAGACCTCCAAACAGCGCAACACCCCAAAATAGATTATGCGCTATATCTTTTGCGTAATATTTTTGTAGTTGCGGCGGCAGTACTTTTTATATTATCATTTTTTATGCACGGCGCGTACAATGTGCTTAAAGCGGTTGGCTATTTTTGCGGCGCGGCGGCATATTTGTTTGAGTGCCTTGCGGCAACCGATTGTTTTAGAACAAAGATAGATCATCACGAAATGTTTATGGTATATTGCTTTGGACCGTTATATTTGCTAATGGGTCTTAACTACATACTTTGGCATTAATCAGATAAGGTAGGAATAGTTTATGGAATTTAAAAATCTTAAAAGTTGTATGGATACGCTTGTAAACCACGAAAAAAGACCCAGCGTTGACGTAATGGTTTATCGTGACCACGAGTTGCTGTACCGCTATTTTACAGGAGTTATGGACATTGAAAACGGCGGGGAATTGTGTGGCGATGAGTATTACTTTATATACTCTATGACCAAGATGCTCACCTGCTGTTGCGCGCTGCAACTGCTTGAAAAGGGTAAATATCAGCTTGATGATCCCGTTTCAAAATATTTGCCCGAATATGCAAAGATGAAGATTACTGCCGACAAACTTAATATAGAAAATGCAAAAAAAATTGCAAGTGGTCAAAGCATTGGCGAAGAGGTTGACAATTCGTTTGACGGCTATGCTAAAACACCAATTACTGTAAGACACTTGTTTACAATGACGGCGGGTCTTGACTATAGCATATATTGTCCCGAAATTCAAAATGCAATAGCCGAGGGCAAAACAAACACACGTGAGCTCGTTCGCGCAATGGCGCAAAAAACACTTGGATTTGAGCCGGGAACACGCTTTAGATACAGTCTGTGTCACGATGTTTTAGGCGCGTTGGTACAAATTTGGTCGGGTGAAAAATTCGGCGATTATATGCGCAAAAATATTCTTGAACCCCTTGGTATGAAAAACACATTTTTTGGGGTGCCAAAAGATATATCAAAAATGCCTTCGCTTTATTCTAATTATAATGATAACTTTAAAAAAGAACCACTTCGTTGCGTTTATACCTTGACCGATGAATATGAAAGCGGCGGCGCAGGACTTACCTCTACAACCGAAGATTATGCGCTGTTTTTAGATGCAGTTGCCTGTGGTGGAATTGGCAAAACAGGTAATCGCATTTTAAGTGAAGAAACGGTTAAACTTTGGGGTAGTAATCAGTTAAGCGGTATGGCGGCTGAGGATTTTGACAATATGCGCCGCGGTTACGGTTACGGTTTGGGTGTTAGAGTGCATATAGACCCTAGTCGTAGCGGTACAATAAGCCCCGTGGGTGAGTTTGGTTGGGACGGAGCCGCAGGTGCGTTTGCGATGGTTGATACCAAAAACAAAATTTCACTTACATATTTTCAGAATGTTCAGGGTCTTGAGCCTGACCAATGCGCTATAAGAAATGCGCTTTATAAAGACTTGGGATTATAAAAAAAAGAGCCGAGATATCTCGGCTCTTTTAAGTTTATTAAACCTTAACTTTTACAACAATCTTTTTAACAGCGTCTTGATTACCACCCAAACACATACCGGGTTTATGAACGTCGTGAGGGAAGAAGATGCCATATTCATTTGCGTTTAAAATACCCTTGCCGGCATTTTCAAAATCCTCGAAAAACAAAACGTCTTTTACATCATTGTATTCTGATTTTGGTGTGGCATAGCGGATGTCAAAACCCTCAATTACCTCAGTTCCTGAAACAATAAACTGAATATCGATATAGTTTTTATGCGCTTCGGCCTTTGCCTCACTTGTTAATTTGCTGGTGTATTCCTGAACCGATGCCCAAAGCTCTTTGCCGTCAATTTCATATTTGCCCACAGATAGATTTTCGTCTAAAGCCTTTTTTATAAAGTCAAACGCCTCTTTAAATCTAGGGTGCATACCGTAATAAAGTTCGCAGTTTTTAAGATTATCAAATACCATAATTAAAACTCCTTTTTATTTTTATTTAATTATATTATATTTTGAGTACAAGCACAATATTTTTATGGAAAATTTATATTGACTTTTTAAGCTCTTTGCAGTAGAATTGTCAAGGTTTGCGCCAAAAGAGCAAAAAGGGGTGACAGGATTTGAGCACAAGGGTAATAACGCGAAGAGTTAATTTGCCGCAAATTAATATTTTGCCAAAGCTTTTAAGTTTTGTAAAAAATAACGTTGTTATGTGTGTGGCATTACTTGCGGCGGCGGTTACAAGTGTTATTGTGCCGATTGACAGTGAGTATTTAGGCTATATAGACCTTAAAACAATTTCCTGTCTTTACAGCGTTTTGGCGGTTGTTTGCGCACTTAAAAACATTAAGTTTTTTTATACTTTAGCTCAAAAGATTGTAGAACTTTTTAAAAATGCCCGTCTTTGTGTTGTGGCGCTTGTGTATATAACCTTTATTGGCTCTATGTTTATTGCAAATGATATGGCGTTGCTTACATTTTTACCACTTGGCTTCTTTGTTTTAAACAATACTAACAAGCAAAAATATATGGCATTTACCTTTATAATGCAAAATATTGCAGCAAATTTGGGCGGAATGTTAACACCATTTGGCAATCCGCAAAACCTTTATCTTTACACTAAATTCAACATTCCAAACGGTGAATTTATGCGCATTATGGCGCCACCGTTTATGGTGTCGATTGCGGTTATCACCTTGTGTTGCATAATTTTTGTGCGCCCTGAACCGCTTGAAATTAAGGGCGAAAAGGTTAATTTGCCATTGGGTAAAACAATGCTTTATCTGGCGCTTTTTGCGCTTAGTATTGCAATAGTTTTTAGAAGCATTCCGTATCAAATAGGTGTGGTAGTAATAACCACAGTGCTGTTAATTGCCGATAAAACAGCGCTTAAAAAGGTTGACTATCCACTGCTTTTTACCTTTGTATTTTTCTTTATTTTTGCGGGTAATATGGCTCGTATCCACGCGGTGCAAAATGTGTTCTCTTATCTTTTGGGTAAAAGCACACTGCTTTTTAGCACACTTTCTTGTCAAGTGATAAGCAATGTGCCTTCGGCAATACTGCTTTCACAGTTTACCGATAATTATGCCGATTTGCTTATAGGTGTTAATATCGGTGGCGCAGGTACACTCATAGCCTCTCTGGCAAGTCTTATTACATTTCGTGAATATACAAAGCACAATCCCAATAAAGCAGTAAGTTATATTAAGCAATTTTCTGCCTTTAATTTTGGTATATTGTTTATACTTATACTTTTTATGATTATTTTAAGAAACTGTTAAATTTGTCCCACAAATTTGACAGTTTTTTGTATTTATGGTATTATTAAAACAAGAAAATATGAAAGGAAAAATGATGAATTATTCAGAAATTACGCCTTATATAAAGCAACTTGCAGAGAAATCTTGTGATAACAATAATATACAATATGATATGTATTTGACCCACAACGTAAAGCGAGGCCTTCGTGACCTTGACGGCAAAGGCGTTGTGTCTGGTCTTACCGAAGTTTCGTGCATAAACTCACGTAAAATTGATGAAAATGGCAACGAGTTTTTGTGCCGTGGTGAACTTTTTTATCGCGGTGTAAATATCTTTGATTTGGTAAAAGGCTTTTCGGATGACGGGCAACCCGGATTTGAAGAGGCGGTGTATTTGTTGCTGTCATCTAATTTGCCTACAAAGGATGAGCTTGATGAGTTTTGTGAACAGCTTGCAAACTACCGCTCCTTGCCACCATCATTTGTGCGTGATATGATACTTAAAGCGCCAAGTAAAGATATGATGAATCTTTTGTCAAGATGTGTATTGGCGCTTTACAGTTATGATGATAATCCTGATGATACATCGGTACCTAACGTGCTTCGCCAATGCTTACAGCTTATAGCGCAGTTTCCGCTTTTGGCTGTGTACGCATATCACTCATATCAGCATTATCACAAGGGTGAAAGCCTATTTATTCACTACCCCAAAAAAGAGTATAACACGGCTGAAAATCTACTTTACATATTGCGTGAAGATGGTAAGTTCACCCCAACTGAAGCGCGTCTTTTAGACCTGGCGCTTGTGCTTCACGCTGAGCACGGCGGTGGTAACAACTCAACCTTTACCACCCATGTTGTAACTTCGTCCGGTACAGATACATATTCTGCTGTGTCTGCGGCATTGGGTTCTCTAAAAGGCCCGCGTCACGGTGGCGCTAACATAAAGGTTGTGCAAATGTTTGATGATATGAAGGCAAATATTGATATAACCGATGAGGCGCAAATCAGGCAGTATCTTGAAGATTTGCTCGATAAAAAAGCCTTTGATAACAATGGTCTTATTTACGGTATGGGCCATGCGGTTTATTCGCTTTCTGACCCACGCGCCGAGATTTTGCGTGAGTATGCTAAAAAGTTATCGGAAGAAAAGGGTATGCAACAAGAGTATAAACTTTACCGTAAAGTAGAAAAAATGGCGCCCGAAATTATTGCTGAAAAACGAAAGATATACAAGGGTGTCAGCGCTAACGTTGACTTTTATTCAGGTATGGTTTATCGTATGTTGGGGCTTCCTAACGAGCTATACACACCGCTTTTTGCAATAGCGCGTATTGCAGGTTGGTCGGCTCACCGCATAGAAGAAATACAAAATGCCGGTAAGATTATACGTCCTGCGTATATAAATGTTAAAGATGAGGTAAAATATAAACCTATCAATAAACGATAAACACGCATTTTGAGGTGAGGCTTTTGTCTACGTTTAAAAAGATATATGACGTGGTGTGCAAAATTCCAAAAGGCAAGGTTGCAACCTACGGTCAGGTGGCTCGTCTTGCGGGAAATCCCCGATGGGCAAGAGTTGTAGGCTATGCTCTTCACAACAATCCCGCTCCGGGAATAATACCCTGTCATCGAGTTGTTAATCGCGAAGGTCGCGTGGCGGAGTCATTTGCGTTTGGTGGAGGAGATATGCAACGCGAGATGTTAGAACAAGAGGGCATTGTATTTGAAAAAGATGGGCATATTGATTTAGATAAGTATACTTGGAAATAACAAACAAACGGCGGAAATTCTTAATTGCAAACAAAATATATATCAGCAGTATGAATGTGAAAAGCGTCAGTTACCGTTACAGGCTTTGAAAACACTATGTTTATATTATAAGGTTTGTGCCGATTATATTTTAGATTTGCCAAAAGATTTAAGTTATCCCGAAAGATAAAAACGAGTCACATTTTGTGACTCGTTTTTCTTATGCGTGATAAAGTTTTTTGGTCTGATATTTTGGTTCGCAGGTGAGGTTTACACCCAATTTTTTAAAGGTTTGCTCATCTACTCGCGAAAGTATAACGCTTGAGTGAACCTCAAGACCTTTAAGTTTATCAATTTGGTCAAGCGCAATCTTAGCCTTGTTGTCGGTTGCGGCGCAAATAGAAAGCGCTATCAAAATCTCATCGATGTGCATTCGTGGATTATGGTTGCCAAGCACATTGGTTTTCATGTTTTGTATAGGCTCAATAACCGTTGGGGAGAGCAGTAAAACATCGTCGGGAATACCGCCTAACTCCTTTAAAACGTTTAAAAGCATTGCCGAGCTTGCGCCCAAAAGCGAAGAGGTTTTACCGGTGATAATTCTGCCGTCGGGAAGTTCAATTGCCGCGGCAGGATTGCCTGTGGCATTGGCTTTATCAATAGCGGCCTTTGCAACGGGACGGTCTTTGGTTGAAATGCCCAGTTGATTCATAAGAAGTTCGATTTTAGTAACTTCACTACGCTCGCTAAGACCCTGTCTTACGTTGCAACTAGCGTTATAGTAACGACGTATAATTTCTTGCTTTGCGGCATCGCTTACTGCCTTGTCATCACTTATAGCGCAACCCGCCATATTAACGCCCATATCGGTAGGGCTCTTGTACGGTGACTCGCCTAAAATGCGCTCCATAATAGCGTTGAGCACAGGGAAAATTTCAACATCACGGTTGTAGTTTACCGTTGTTTTGCCATATGCTTCCAAATGAAATGGGTCTATCATATTAACGTCGCTAAGGTCGGCTGTTGCCGCTTCGTAAGCAACATTAACAGGATGCTTTAGCGGAAGGTTCCAGATGGGGAATGTCTCGAATTTGGCATAACCCGCTTTAATGCCACGCTTGTGGTCTTGATAAAGTTGTGAAAGACAGGTAGCCATTTTGCCACTACCGGGACCGGGAGCCGTGATTACAACAAGGTGTCTTGTGGTTTCAATATAATCATTTTTACCAAAACCGTCATCACTAACTATAAGCGGTATATCTGACGGATAATCTTTTATGGGGTAGTGACGGTACACCTTTATACCAAGGGCTTTTAGTCGGTTTTCAAAAGCGATTGCCAAAGGCTGTCCTGTAAAGCAGGTGATTACAACACTGCCTACAAAAAGACCTATGCCACGGAAAGCGTCTATAAGTCTTAAAGTATCAAGGTCATATGTGATACCAAGGTCACCGCGGCGTTTGTTTTTTTCGATAGCATCGGCATTTATAACAATAACTATTTCAGCTTCATCTTTAAGTTCTAAAAGCATTTTTACCTTTGAATCAGGTTTGAAACCGGGTAATACGCGTGAAGCGTGAAAATCGTCAAAAAGCTTGCCGCCAAACTCCATATAAAGTTTGCCGCCAAACATATCAATACGGTCGCGGATGTTTTGCGACTGAAGCGTTATATATTTGTCATTGTCAAAACCGATTTTTGCCACAAAAAAACCTCCTTAATAGGAAAATCAAATACAAAAACAGTATATCAAAATTTTACGGCAGTTGCAAGTCAAATTTTTATATTTATTAATAATATATTTCTTGCTTTAAATATAAGTTTATAGTATAATAATATAGATTATACGAGATTGAGGTTTTTGTATTGATTTGTACCGAAAAAACTAACTGCTATTTGCCCGAACAGTGCGCGTATGCTGATAGGGTAAAGGCACTTCTTAATGAGCGCGACGTCAGATCGCCAAAGGCGCATATTGTAACATTTGGCTGTCAGCAAAATGTAAGCGATTCGGAAAGAATAAAGGGAATGTTACTGCTTTGCGGTTATAGTCTTACCGAAGAAATTAATGATGCGGACTTTATACTTTTTAACACCTGCGCCGTGCGTGGACACGCAGAAGACCGTGTTTATGGTAATGTGGGCGCCACAAAAAAATTAAAACAACAAAATGCCAATTTGATTGTAGCGGTTTGCGGTTGTATGGCGCAACAACAATCGGTTGCGGACAAGTTTTATAAAAGTTATCCGTATGTTGATATTGTTTTTGGTACACAGCAATACCATCGTTTGCCCGAATTCATTTACCGTAGAATGACATCTAAGCGTGTTTATGAATTAGGACTTGATAATAAAGAAATTGTCGAGAATATTCCTGTTTGTCGCGATGGTAAACTCAAAGGTTGGTTGCCTATTATGTACGGTTGTAACAACTTTTGCACCTACTGTATAGTGCCATATGTTCGTGGGCGTGAACGCTCACGTGACCCACAGGAGATTATAAAAGAAGCAACCGAAATGATAAATTCCGGTTTTAAAGAAATAATGCTTTTGGGTCAAAACGTTAACTCATACGGCAAGGGAGAGAAACACGGCATTAATTTTGCTAAACTTCTTCGTATGATAAACGATATCGAGGGCGATTTCAGAATTCGTTTTATGACGTCACACCCAAAGGATTGCACCGAAGAACTGCTTGACGCGATAAAAGACTGCAAAAAGGTAGAGCGACATATTCATCTGCCTTTTCAGAGTGGTAGCAGCAAAATCTTGAAGCAAATGAATCGTCGTTATGACCGTGAGGGTTATTTAAAACTTATAGATGCGGCGCGTGAGCGTTTGCCCGACGTAGAGTTTACCAGCGATATTATAGTAGGCTTTCCGGGTGAAACATATGAAGATTTTTGCGAAACGCTTTCGCTTGTAAAAGAGGTTAAGTTTACGTCGCTTTTCACTTTTATCTTTTCTCCGCGAGAGGGTACGCCGGCAGCTATTATGCCCGATGTGGCAACACGCGAGGAAAAGGGAAAGTGGTTCAATGAACTGCTTGTAGCGCAGGACGAAATATCAGAGCAGTTAAACCGCTCTCTTATAGACAAAAAAATGCGAATTCTTTGTGAAGAGAATTTGGGTGAAGGATTATATTCGGGGAAAAGCGAATACTATTCAAGCGTCACTTTTGAGGGTGCGCCCGATATGTTAGGTAATTTTGTAACCGTTAGTGTAGACAGATATGAAAATAATACACTTTACGGTACAGTTATAGATTAAAAAATAAATTTTGAAAGGAATTTAATTATGGGAATTATTGAAGCAACAAGAAATTTAGGAGTAGAAATTCAAAAGGACGAGCGTTTTATTCGCTTTATAAAGGCTAAACTTGCAAACGATAATGACGAAACTTTACAGAATCAGATTGGTGAATTTAACACCGTTCGTATGAATCTTGACCGCGAAATGAATGCAGAAACACAGGATGAAGAAAAGATTCGTGAACTTAATGAAAAACTTCGTGAAATTTATACAGCTGTAATGTCAAGTAAAACAATGCTTGAATATAACACCGCAAAGGCTGATGTTGATTCTATGCTTAATGATATAAACAGCATCATTATGCAGTGCGTAGAGGGTGAAGACCCCTTAACTGCAGAGCCACAAACAGCCTGCACAGGTTCTTGCTCGACTTGTGGGGGATGTCACTAAGATTACTCTGAGGGACAACGTCTCGCAAAATCGAAGATTTTGACTGCAACGTTTTCCCTTGAGTACTCGCCTTTCAGTCTTGAAAAGTGCCTTGCGACACTTTTCGCTTTAAGATGAGTTTTTGCGGGGCAAAGCCCCACAAAAACAAAGGGACATAACGGGACAACGTCTCGCAAAATCGAAGATTTTGACTGCAACGTTTTCCCTTAATAAAACAAACACACTTTTAACCAAAGGGGATATAAACTATGGCTGAACTGTCACCAATGATGCGACAGTATATGGAAATAAAACAGCAAAACAAAGACTGCATTATCTTTTACCGTCTGGGTGATTTTTATGAAATGTTCTTTGATGATGCCATTAAAGGCTCAGAAGAACTCGAACTCACGCTAACAGGTAGAGATTGCGGTCTTGAAGAGCGCGCACCTATGTGCGGTGTGCCCTATCACAGCAGTGAGGGTTATATTGCCCGTTTGGTTGAAAAGGGATATAAAGTTGCCATTTGTGAACAGGTCGAAGACCCTGCAACAGCCAAAGGCATAGTAAAACGCGATATAGTGCGTATTATTACTCCAGGCACTGTAATCGAGGGTGAAATGCTTGATGAGGGTCGCAACAACTACTTGGCTGCGGCTTTTGAAAATGGCGGTAAAATCGGTTTGTGCTTTGCCGATGCATCAACGGGTGAAGCGCACGTAACCGAACTTTCGGGCGAAGATATGTATAATGATATTCAAAATGAGATTATGCGCTTTAGTCCCAGCGAAATTTTAATTGATGCAAAACTTAAAGATAAAATAGCAACATTTTTGGAGCAAAGAATCACCGCGGCAATATCGGTTCGTGAAGACACTCGTTTTGATGCCGCAGTTACCGAGGGGGCTCTTTGTAAAAACTTTGGTGTTATAAGTCCTGAAAACATTGGTATCGAGGCTGGCAGCATATCTCAGAGTGTGTTGGGCGCAGTAATCGATTATTTACAAGAAAATGGTAAAACAGGCACTATTGCAATTAAAAACGTAAATGTGTATACATCGGCACAGTTTATGCAGCTTGACGTTACGGCTGTGCGCAATCTTGAACTTTGCGAGACAATGCGCACCAAGTCAAAACGCGGTTCGCTGCTTGGAGTGCTTGATAAAACCAAAACTGCTATGGGTAAGCGTCTTATGCGTTCTTATGTTTTGCAACCGCTTCTTAGCATACCTGAAATCACACTCAGGCAAAACGCTGTTGAAGAATTGGCAAATGACACGGTTATGCGCTGTGAAGCTCAGGAGTATATGAGCGGAATACGTGATATTGAGCGTATGATGACCAAGATAGTTTATGGCACTGCCACAGCCAAAGAACTTTTAGGTCTTGCGGCTACTGCGCATCGCTTTCCTTATATAAAGCAACTTTTAGCATCTGCTGACTGCAAGATGTTAAAATCAATATATAACGATATTGATACGCTTGATGAAATAGTAGCGCTTATTGACGCGGCCATAAGTGAAGACGCGCCCGCTACCGTTCGTGAAGGTAAAATTATAAAAAAAGGTTATAATGAACAGGTAGATATGTTGCGTGACGATATGGATGGCGGAACATCATACCTTGCTGAAATAGAGGCTCGTGAGCGTGAGGCAACCGGTATTAAAAATTTGCGTGTTCGCTATAACAAGGTGTTTGGTTACTATATAGAGGTTACAAATTCCTTCCTTGATAAAGTTCCCGAAAACTATATCAGAAAACAAACACTTACTAACTGTGAACGTTTTATAACAGATGAACTAAAACAACTTGAAAACCGTCTGCTTACTGCAAAGGACAGAGCTTTTCAACTTGAATATGAAATATTTAACGGTATTCGTGAAACAGTAGCTGAAGCGGCAAATCGCGTGCGCGCTACTGCGGCGGCTATTGCGCGACTTGACACAATGTGCTCAATGGCGCAGGTTGCGATTGAAAACAATTATTGCCGTCCTATTATAACAGGTAACGGAGTTATAAGCATAAAAGCCGGTAGACACCCTGTTGTTGAAAAACTGCTTAAAACTCCATTCGTTTCTAATGATACGTATCTTGATAATTCAACCGACCGTTGCGCCATTATTACGGGACCCAATATGGCGGGCAAATCTACATATATGCGCCAGGTGGCAATCATTACACTTATGGCTCAAATAGGTTCATTTGTGCCGGCTCAAATGGCAGAAATAGGCGTGGTAGATGCAATATTTACCCGTGTTGGCGCATCAGATGACCTAGCAAGCGGTCAATCTACCTTTATGGTGGAAATGAGTGAGATGGCGCACATCTTAAAAAATGCCACCAAAAACAGTCTGCTTATTATTGACGAAATCGGTCGAGGCACATCTACCTTTGACGGTATGTCAATAGCGCGAGCAGTGCTTGAATATGTTGCAGACAAAAAACGTTTAGGCGCTAAAAGCCTTTTTGCGACACACTATCACGAGCTTACCGAAATGGAAAATGAACTTGACGGTATAAAAAACTATAACATCGCAGTAAAAAAACGCGGCGACGATATAATCTTTTTACGTCGCATAGTTCCGGGTGGCGCTGATGACAGTTATGGTATAGAGGTTGCAAAACTTGGCGGCATACCCGATTCTGTAATACGCAGAGCAAAACAAATTCTAAAACAAACGCTTGAAAGCGGAATTGTTACATATAAAACGGTTGAAAACAACACCGACCAGATGTCACTTGAAATGCAGGGCGCTACCGATATTTTACGTGAACTGCAGGCAATTGACGTTAACACACTTACTCCAATTGAAGCTATGGGAGTTCTTTTTGACATAGCTAATAAAGCAAAATCCATATAACAAAAGAGGTGAACAAAAATGCCAAAGATTAACGTGCTTCCAAAATCTATTGCCGAGCTTATTGCGGCGGGTGAGGTTGTTGAACGCCCTGCATCAATAGTTAAAGAGGCGGTTGAAAACGCAATAGATGCTGGTGCTAGTCACATAACTGTTGAAATTCAGCGCGGTGGTATAAGCTATATTCGTATAACCGATGACGGTTGCGGTATAGCGGCTGATGACGTACCCAAGGCATTTTTGCGTCACGCTACAAGTAAAATTGGTAAGGCTTGTGACCTTGACCAAATTTCTACACTGGGCTTCCGCGGTGAAGCTTTGGCGGCAACATGCGCTGTATCAAAGGTAGAAATGTTTACAAAAACTGCCGAAGAAGATTTTGGTACCCACTATAAAATAGAGGGCGGAGAAGAAATTTTGCACGAAGAGGTTGGCTGCCCTGATGGCACTACTTTGATTGTTCGTGACCTATTTTATAACACACCTGCCCGTATGAAGTTTCTTAAAAAAGATGTTTCTGAAGGAACTACAGTCTCTGCAATAATAGAGCGTCAGGCGCTGTCGAACCCTCAAATTGCGTTTAAACTTATTCGTGACGGAAAACAAACGCTCTCTACCTCAGGCGACGGAAAGTTAACCGGTGCGGTTTATAGCATTTTGGGTCGTGAAATTTCAAACACTCTTATTCCCGCCGATTTAACACTTGATGGTGTAACGGTATCGGGTCTTGTGTGTAAGCCTGTGGCTTGTCGCGCTTCGCGCGCATATCAGTTTACCTTTTTAAACGGCAGATATGTGCAGTCGGGTACAATTACAGCCGCAACCGAACAAGCATACAAAAACAGCGCTATGGTGGGCAAATTTCCTGTGTTTGTGCTTAATGTAAAAATACCTTTTGAGACGGTTGATGTAAACGTACATCCTGCAAAAACACAGGTTCGTTTTTCGGATGAAAAGCGTGTTTTTACAGCGGTTTATAACGCAGTAAAGAATGCGATTTTATCAGGGGACACACGTCCGCAATTAGAGATAAACAAACCTAAAACAAACACATTTTTACATATGACCACCGAACAGTATCGTCAGACTGCTGTAAATTTACCTGCGCAAGAAATTAAACCTCAACCCAAAGAGGTTATAAAAACGCCCTCCGAACCCAGCCGACTTAAGTCTGACAACACTCCGTTTTTCTTGCGCGATGAATTCAAACCTAACGTGACGCAAAAAAAGATTGCGGTTGATATAGAAAAAACGGCAGAGGAAAATAAAGAAACACCGGTAAAAACACAACCCGAACTGCAAGAAAAAACACAGGAAAGGGAATATTCACCAAAAGATGAAATCAAACTTGTTGGTGAGGCCTTTAACACGTATATAATTGTTCAAAAGGGTGACACAATATTCTTGATTGACAAGCATGCCGCCCACGAAAGAATACTTTTTAATAAGCTTAAAGAAAATCACGTTGCCGAAAGCCAGTCGCTTTTAGTGCCTATAACAGTTAAACTTATAGGTGACGAATACACCGCTATGGTAAGCAACATATCTTTGCTTAACGACTATGGCTTTGAGGTGGAAGACTTTGGCAACGAGTCGGTAATGGTGCGCGCCATTCCTGCAATGCTTTCTAAAGAAGATGCCGAAAGCGTAATTGTTGAAGCCGCAGGTAGTCTGACAGCCAAAGGTAGCGTAGACCTTGACCGAATTGATGATATTTTACATTCGGTTGCTTGCAAAGCGGCAATAAAAGCAGGTTATATAACATCTGATGTTGAAAAATTAAATCTTGCAATAAAGGTTTTAGACGATAAAGATGTTATGTATTGCCCACACGGAAGACCCGTTGCATTTGAAATTAAAAAATATAATCTTGAAAAACATTTTGGAAGAATACAATGAAAAAACAAAAAATAATTTGCGTTGTGGGACCTACGGCTTCGGGAAAAACAGGGCTCGGAATAGCGCTCGCAAAGCATTTTGACGGCGAGGTAATTTCGGCAGATTCTATGCAAATTTACCAAGATATGCACATTGCCTCAGCGGCGCCTGATGAGAGCGAAACCGAGGGTGTGCCGCATCATTTGGTAGAGTTTTTGCCCTATGGCAGTAGTTATACCGTTGCCGATTACGTTAAAGCGGCTCGCAAAAAAATCACCGATATTGCTTCACGAGATAAACTGCCAATAATAGTTGGCGGCACAGGGCTTTATATTAATTCACTTGTAAATAATGTTGAGTTTATAAAGCAAGAAACCGATTTTGAACTCCGTGAGCATATAACGCGGGAATTCGACCGCATAGGCGGCGAAGAGATGCTTGAGCGATTAAGAGACATAGACCCTGACGCCGCAAGTAAACTTCACGCAAACGACAAGCGACGCATAATAAGGGCTTTTGAAATTTATGAAAGCACAGGGCATACAAAATCTTTTAATGACGAAATCTCAATACAAAACGAGTCGCCGTATGAGTGCTGTATGATAGGTATTACCTATAGCGACCGCGAAAAATTGTATGAACGAATCAACACCCGTGTTGATGTAATGCTCCAAAATGGCTTGATGCCCGAAGCACAATTGGCTTTTCAAAAAAAGATTGGCGGCGGCGCGGTTCAGGCAATTGGACACAAAGAATTTTTTGATTATTTTAAAGGTGAAATTTCATTAGATGAAGCGGTAGAAAATTTAAAACGTTCTACACGCCGATATGCCAAGCGACAGCTTACCTGGTTTAATAAAGATTGTCGCATAAATTGGATTTACAAAGACAAGACACCAAACATTGAGGAATTGGCAATTGCTATAGCAGAAAGGGAGGATAATTATGCGTGAACACAAAGCACTTAAAGTAATAATTTGCATTATAGCCATAGTTTTTGTGGGTCATCAAATATACTCTTCTGCATACAAGCCAATAACCACCGTAAGCGCCGAATACTATACTGCTGTAGACGGTTTCCCAATTAACGCAACTATAGTTCGCGAAGAAAAAATTATAACGTCAGATATGTCGGGTACGTTGCATTTTTCTCTTTCAGATGGCGAAAGGGTTGCCAAAAACGGAACAATAGCAAGTGTCTATTCAGATTCACAGGCATCGGTAACAGTAAATCGCATTGAACAATTAAAGTCACGTATAAGTGATATAGAAGAAATACAAGGGTATAACGATGTTGAGGCGGCAGATATTGCACTTGCTAACAACAAAGTAAACAATTCGCTTAATAAGATGCTAAGGGAGATTGCCACCGGAAACTTTTCATCGGTAGAAGACAACTCAGCCGAGCTTCTTACAAACATAAGTCGCCGACAGATGATTACAGGTGAGCAAACCGATTTTTCGGCGCGCCTTTCTGAATTGAAATCCGAGTTAGACGGGCTTAATAAATCTTTGCCGCAACCTATCGGCAGTATAAAGACAGATGTATCAGGATATTTTGTGTCGGGTGTTGACGGTTATGAAAATGTGCTTTCGTGCAGCAATATTGAGCAAATTACACCTGAATATCTTAATGAATTAAAACAAGATGCGACTCCCCAGAATGCAATAGGAAAGATTGTTTCCGACTATACGTGGTATATTGTTGCAAACATTAAAATAAGTGATTCACTTAAATATAAAGTGGGCGATGAGCTTACTCTTAAAACAACCCTTAAATCAACGCCTGAACTTAACGTGAAGGTTGAAAAAATCAACGCATCAAAAGATACCGATATTGCAGTGTTGGTGCTAGCGTGTCAGCAAATGAACAGCGAGTTAGCCTCGATCAGAAAAGACAGCATGACAATTATTAACAACACTTATACCGGGCTTAAAATTCCAACCAAGGCATTGCGTTTCCAAAATGATAAAACGGGCGTTTTTGTTCGTTCGGGCATGATGGTCAAATTTGTGGGTGTAAACGTTATATACCGCACTGATGAATATATTGTTTGCGAACAGCAAATAAGCAACGATGATGTTTTGCGTCTTTACGACGACGTGGTTGTTAAAGGAAAGAGGTTATATGATGGAAAAATCGTCGATTAGTATATTTGATGAAAATTACAAACAAATAATCTCAAACATAGCCCGTGCGGCAGAAAAATCAGGCAGGAAATATGAGGATATAACCTTGCTTGCGGCTACTAAAACGGTTGATGTAGATGTGATAAATCACGCCATAAAATCGGGTGTGGAGTTTATAGGTGAAAATCGTGTGCAAGAATTTTTATCAAAATATAACGATTATGCGCCTTCACATAAACATTTTATCGGACATCTACAAAGCAATAAAGTAAAAGATATAATTGATAAGGTTGAACTTATACATTCGGTTGACTCTTACAAACTTGCCGCCGAGATATCAAAACAAGCCGTAAAAAAAGGTTTGAGCATAGATGTTTTGCTTGAAATCAATATTGGAAATGAACAAAGCAAATCGGGCTTTTTATATGATGAAGCGTGCGATGCGGTCGGCAAAATAGCTCAGCTTGATGGTATTAAAATAAAAGGACTTATGGCAATACCGCCAATTTGTGAAAATAGTGACCAAAATCGTGTGTATTTTTCAAAAATGAAAAAACTGTTTATTGACATTGGGCATAAAAAAATAGATAATAGTAGTATGGATATTTTGTCTATGGGAATGTCGGATGATTATGAAGCGGCAATAGAGGAAGGCGCCAATATGATACGTCTTGGCACGGCGCTTTTTGGTAGGCGAAATTACAATATTTAATAAATTAAAAGGAAGTGTATTTATGAGTTTGTGGGACAGCATTAAAGACATTATGGTAATTCCCGAAGAAGACGAGTTTGAGGAAGAAATTGAAGAGGTAGAAGAACGTGCGCCACGCGAAAAAGTGCGCACTGAAGCTGCGCCTAAAAAAGAAATTGGCGCAAGACTTATAAAATCAAAAACAATCAACTATTCTCCTGCGCAAAGTTCAATGCAGGTTGTTTTGGTAAAACCTGACCGCTTTGATGAGGTTACAAGCATTGCCGATCACCTCAATGAAGGAAAAACAGTAGTGCTCAACCTTGAAGAAAGCGCACGTGATACCAGTCGTCGAATAGTTGACTTTTTAAGCGGTGTTGCGTATGCCAATGGTGGCAATATGCGCAAGGTGGCAAAAAACACCTTTATAGTAGTTGCGCGTGGTGTAGATGTTATGGGCGAACTGCTTCCAGAAGAATTTGAGGACGGCAAGATTTACTTTTAATGAATAATAATCTTTTGCTCGCAAGAATAGATGATTTGAAGCAACAATGCGAAAAAACCAACACACCAAAATTTTTAGGCTTTCTTACCGCTGATGAAGTTTCTGTAGTTGTGAAGCATCTCAAACCGGGTGAGCGTTATCAACTGTTTGGCGGCTATGAAGATGCCGAGCGTGTGGTAGTTGGCATTTTACCCGATTGGTGTGATGAGGCGAGTTTTCCGATAATGCCCATCACGTTTATCTATCGCGAGTGCGATACGCTTACTCACCGAGATTTTTTAGGCGCTTTAATGGCGCTTGGAATTAATCGGGAAACGGTTGGCGATATACTTATCGAACCTGGTCGCGCAGTGACGTTTGTTTCTTGCGATGTGGCAAAGTTTGTGCTCACTCAGATAGAAAAAATAGGAAACGTCGGGGTTGCTTTAACCGAGGGATTTTCTAATCCTTTACCACAGTGTGGCAAAAAGCAGACTTGCACCGTTACGGTTGCGTCTTTGCGTCTTGATTGTGTGGTTTCGGCACTGTGCAATATTTCTCGAAAAGAAGCAGCAAGAAAGATTGTTGATGGTTTTGTGTCGGTTAATTCTGTTAGTGTAAATAAAATAACTTCTCTTATAAATGCGCAAAGCAAGATTGTTGTGCGACAAAAGGGAAAGTTTCAAATCACAGCTTGTGATGATTATTCAAAAAAAGGCAGAATTATTTTAAAATATGATAAATACGTTTAGAGAGGATTTGTGTGTTATGTTAAATGCAAATGAAATTAAAAGTGTGCGTTTTTCTGCTGCCGTAGGTGGCTACAAAAAAGATGAGGTTGACGTTTTTCTTGATAAGGTAGAGGCAGATTACGAGCAGTTTGAAAAAACTCTTCGTGAAATGAACAACAAGATAAGTGAACTCAAAACCGAACTCGAAGATTACAAAAATTCACAAGGTAACATACAAAACGTGTTGGTAAGTGCGCAAAAATTTGCCGACCAGATAGTAGAGGAAGCAAAACAAAAGAGCGCTGAAATCATTGCTTCTGCACAAGATAGTATTGAAAAAATAACTGCTCAGGAAAAAGAACTTACAACTGCTTTCGATAAAAAGGCAAGCGAACGTAAAGATGCGCTTCAAAGCGACGTAGATAAAATTATTTCTAATGCTGAGCAAAAGCAAACTGCAATTGAAGCGGCAACACAAGACTGTGTTGACAGACAGCAGTTGTTGTTTAACAAAATGAAGATTGAAGTGGCTGCATTCAAGGCTGAAATTACCGCTAAATATAAAGAGCATCTTGAACTTTTGGCATCTTTACCCGACAGCGTTCCTAATGATCCTAGCGAGATTGCAGCTGCAGTATCACTTTCTTATGATAAGGTTCCTACCGTTAAAGAATATGCAAAAAATCCGGTGGAACTCGCATTATCTACCGATGAGGTAATAATGGAAACTCCCAGTGAAGAACCTGCCGAAAAATTGATTGAAACCGTTACAGGTTCTTCCGGTTTTGTTATAAATTCTGATGAATTTGATTTTGATGACGACGAACAAGACGTTGAAGAATTAGAAGATATTTAAAATTTAGGAGTGAAATTTTTGGTATCATATATTTTTGCAGTAATTACTGCCGCTGTGTTTTTAGTGGCCGATCAATTTACCAAATATTATATTTCAAACAATTTTACCGAAAATGTATCGTATGAATTTTTGCCCGGTATTTTGGGTATAACCTATATCAACAATACCGGTGGCGCGTGGGGTATGTTTAGGGATCAAACCTGGCTTTTGTTATCGGTGACAATCGTTATTATGCTTGTGTGTATAGCCTTGTTGCTCAAATACGGTTTAAAAAATAAACTTATGTTTTGGGCTATAAACCTGATTCTTTCGGGAGGCGTAGGCAATTTGATAGACAGGGTTGCCCGCGAGGGTCACGTAAGAGATTTTTTGGATCTCAGATTTATGGATTACCCTGTGTTTAATATAGCAGATTGCGCTGTAGTTATAGGCGCGGGATTGTTGATTTTGTATTTTGTTATTGATATACTTAAAGAAAACAAAGAAAAGCGTATGCTGAAACTTGAACAAACCATACAGGAAAACTCTGACAATGGAAAAATTTGATTTCACATTTGACGACGGCGAAAGCCGCCGTCTTGATGTGTTTTTAGCGGAAAATACTCAGGTAACTCGTTCTTATGCGGCAACACTTATTGCCGACGGTTGTGTTACGGTAAATGGTAAACCCGCCGCAAAAAACACAAAATTAAAACTTGGTGACGCAATAAACGTTACCATACCCGACCCACAGGAATATTTGGTAGAACCCGAAAACATACCTATTGATATTGTTTACGAAGACGACAGTCTTTTGGTAGTAAACAAGCCAAAGGATATGGTGGTTCATCCTGCCGCAGGCAATTATAGCGGAACGCTAGTAAATGCTATACTTTATCATTGCGGAGACAGTCTGTCGGGTATTAATGGTGTTATGCGACCGGGCATTTTGCACCGCATAGATAAAAATACAAGCGGTTTATTGCTTATTGCAAAATGTGATAGCGCTCATTTATTTTTAGCAGAACAAATAAAAGAACACTCCCTAACGCGTGAATATGAAGCTGTAGTTTACGGAAATTTAAAAAACGACAGCGGCACTGTGGATGCGCCAATAGCCCGTCACCCAGTAAAACGTAAGCAGATGGCGATTGTACCTGGTGGAAAAGAGGCTGTAACGCATTATACAGTGCTTGAGCGATTTGGTAACTTTACCCACGTGAAATTAAGGCTTGAAACAGGCCGCACACACCAGATAAGAGTACATATGGCGCACCTGGGTCACCCTGTTGCAGGGGATGATGTTTATGGACCGCATAAGGTTATAACAAAACTGTGTGGGCAGTGTTTGCACGCTCGTAAAATCGGTTTTATTCATCCCGATACACACGAGTATATGGAGTTTACAAGCGATTTACCACAGTATTTTACAAAATTTTTAAAGGAGTGCAGTAGTGGGAATATTTGATGGATGCTTGCTTGCAAGCGATATTGACGGCACACTGCTGTTGAGTGATTACCTGCCACAAAAAAATATAGAGAAAATAGAATACTTCATACGTGAAGGCGGAGCGTTTGCTTTGGCTACCGGTAGGACGGCAGGCGCTGTTTCAAGCGTAACGTCAAGAATTAAAAACCTATCTCCATCTATTGTTGCAAACGGCAGTGTAATATATGATTTTACTAACGACGTTGCCATATATGAGCAGTTTGTTCCCAAAGAAGATAGATACATAGTAAAAAAAGTGCTTGAGAGTTGCAGCACTGTCGGCATTGAAATTCATAGTGGAAAAAAGGTTTTGGTTGCAAATTGCAACCAGGAAACAATTGATCACGAAAAATATGAAAATCTTACTGCAATTTCACTTGATTATGAAGTGGCTTTGGGTTATAATTGGAACAAGGTTTTGTATCTTTTTAGCAATAGCGAAGAAGCCGCCACGGTTAAGAAAATTATTGCTGAGTGTCGCCATAATTCACAGTTTGTAGATACTACCGCAATAATCGACGGAAGGCGTAGGTATTATTACGAGCACGTGCCTAAAAACATATCAAAGGCATCTACGCTTAAAATACTTTGCGAAAAGTTAAATATAAAAACGGGTTGTTGTTACGCAATAGGCGATTACTTTAACGACCTTGAAATGATAAAAACCGCTGATATAGGCGCGGCTCTTGTTGATTCTCCAAAAGAGGTAAGGGCTGTAGCTGATACGGTTGTTTGCGAAGCAAAAAACGGCGCTGTTGCCGAATTTATAGATTATCTTACCGAAAGGAAATTAAAAAATGGAAGCAACATTTAAAACACAGTTAGAAAAAATTGCTTGCAAGGTGCGCATCGGTATTATCGAGGGCGTTCACGCAGCAAAAGCAGGTCACCCGGGTGGCTCGCTTTCTATTGCAGAGATACTTACATATCTCTATTTTAAGGAAATGAATATTGACCCTAAAAATCCTAAAGACCCAAAGCGTGATCGCTTTGTTCTTTCAAAAGGACATGCAGCACCGGCATTGTATGCTACTCTTGCTGAGCGCGGTTATTTTTCACCTGATGAACTTTTAACCCTTCGTCAGATTGGTTCACGCCTTCAAGGACACCCCGATATGAAAAATATTCCCGGCGTTGATATGTCAACAGGTTCTTTAGGTCAGGGTATATCAACTGCTGTTGGTATGGCGCTCTCTTCTAAGCATTTCGGTGATAATTATAATGTTTATACAATTCTTGGTGACGGCGAAATAGAAGAAGGTCAGGTTTGGGAAGCTGCTATGTTTGCAAGTAACAAAAAGCTCTCTAACCTTACTGCATTTATCGACCTTAACAATTTGCAGATTGACGGCACTATTGATGAGGTTAACTCAGCAAAACCCGTTGACAAAAAGTTTGAGGCTTTTGGTTGGCACGTAATCACCATTAACGGTCACGATTATGACGCTATTGAAGCCGCTTTAGCAGAAGCAAAAACCGTGGATAAGCCCGTAGCAATCATTGCCGAAACCACAAAGGGTAAGGGCGTATCTTATATGGAAAATGCGGTCAACTGGCACGGCGCCGCACCTAATGACGAGCTTTATGCCGTTGCTATGGAAGAACTTAACGCAGCGCTTGCTGCATTTAACTAAGGAGGGGAACACTAATGGCAGAAGTTAAAACAGTTGCAACACGTGTAGGCTTTGGCGAAACCTTGGTAGAGTTAGGTAACGAACGTGACGATTTTATTGTAATGGATGCTGACCTTGCAGCCGCTACACAAACCGGTAAATTTAAAAAAGCGTTCCCTGAGCGTTTTTATAACTGCGGTATTGCAGAGCAAAATATGGTAAGTATTGCGGCAGGTATAGCCGCTACCGGTAAGAAGGTAGTTGTAAGTTCATTTGCTATGTTTGCGGCAGGACGTGCTTTTGAGCAGGTTCGCAACTCGGTAGGTTACCCACACCTTAACGTCATTATCGGCGCAACACACGCGGGTATTTCGGTTGGTGAAGATGGCGCAACCCACCAATGTAATGAAGATATCGCTATTATGCGTACAATTCCCGGTATGACCATCATTAACCCCGCTGATGATACCGAAGCTCGTCTTGCGGTAAGAGCAGCGTTTGAGTGTGACGGTCCTGTTTATATGCGATTCGGCAGACTTGCAGTGCCTGTAGTATTTGACGAAACATATAAATTCCAGATTGGTAAGGGTGTAGAACTTCGCGAGGGTAGTGACGTTACAATCATTGCAACAGGTCTTATGGTTAAAGAAGCACTTGAGGCTTACGAACTTCTTAAAGCAGAGGGCATTAACGCACGTATTATCAATATGGCTACAATTAAGCCAATTGACCGCGATATTATAATCAAAGCCGCAAAGGAAACCGGCGCTATCGTTACCGCAGAAGAACATTCGGTAATTGGCGGTTTGGGTTCTGCTGTTAGTGAAGTTGTTTGCGAAACAGTACCTGTACCTGTTGTAAAACTTGGCGTTTACGACCAGTTTGGCCACTCTGGTCCTGCAGTGAAACTTTTGGATGAGTTTGGTCTTAGAGCAATAAATATTGTAGAAAAAGCCAAAGAAGCAATCGCGCTTAAGAAATAGTTTATAAAATTAAAAAGCATCTACGAAAATTTCGTAGATGCTTTATTTTTATGTGTCTTTCCTTTTAAAAAATTCAGGTATTTGCGCAAGCACTATTGCGGCAAACACAAGTATGCAACCAATTATTTCGTTCACTTCAAGCAAATCACCTACAACTACGCCAGCCAATGCGGCAAACACGCTTTCGAGGCTCATAGAAAGCGACGCTATTGCAGGTTCGGCAAATTTTTGCCCAACGATTTGCAGAGTATAAGCGATACCGCTTGATACAATACCCATATATAAAATATGTGGAATTGCCGACTTGATATTAGCTAAACTTATTATATCAAGTTCAAATATGAGCGCCAATACGCCCGAAATTATAGCGGCAAAAACAAACTGAAAAGCTGAAAGCCTCATTCCGCCAATGGCATCGCAGTATTTATCGATTATCATTATATGTAACGAGAAGGTAAAGGTACAACCAAGCACCAATATATCTGCAAGGTAAAAACCGCTAACACCTTCAAAAAGACATAGCATATAAAAACCGCCAACTGCTACAAGGCAGGCAATCCAAACCATTATAGGTACTCGTTTTTTTACAAAAACTGAAAGTATCGGCACTAAAATTACGTAAAGCGCTGTAATAAAGCCCGAGCGCGCCGCGGTTGGTACACCGTCGGGGTAGGCGGCAATACCAAACTGTTGAAAGTTTGTAGAAACCGCAAGTGCTATGCCACAAAGCATACTGCCCGTAAGCAATAACTTTTTGTTCATTGTTTTAGGAACTGGAAGGTAATCCTTATTTTTTATCGATTTAATACCCATAAAACCAAATAAAAACGCGGCTCCAACAATTGAACGCAAACAGTTAAATGCAAAGGGTGGAACAAGTTTTGCGGCACTGTCTTGTACTGCAAAGGCAACACCCCAAAGCAGTGCGGCAGTACACAGTATTAAACTGCCCTTTAAGTTGCTTTTTTTAGTCATTATTTAGTTTGTCCTTTCTCATCGTGAGGGAAATTCGTTTTTTGTTAGGCTCTACCGATAACACCCATACTGTGACAATATCGCCAACCTTTAACACCTCTGACGGATGCTTTATGAAACGATTGGTTATTTGTGAGATGTGAACAAGTCCGTCTTGATGAACACCGATATCTACAAATGCTCCAAAGTCGATAACATTGCGCACAGTACCTGTAAGTTCCATACCGGGCTTGAGGTCTTCCATGCTCATAATATCCTGTCTGAGCATTGGCTTTGGCAGTTCGTCACGTGGGTCGCGACCGGGTTTTTCGAGTTCTTTTGCTATATCTAAAAGTGTCGGCACACCAATGCCGAGTTCGTTTGCAAGTTCTTCGGCGCCGCGGGACTGCACCTGCTCAGTAATACCGTTTATCTTACGGTAGGCAACATCCGTTTCACTAAAACCACATAGTTTTAATAACTTTGTAGCAGCGTCATAACTTTCGGGGTGAACACTTGTATTATCAAGCGCTTTTTTGCCGCCCACTATACGCAAAAAGCCTGCGCACTGCTCATAAGCCTTTGGTCCGAGCTTTGAAACCTTTTTAAGCTGAGCGCGGTCGGTAAATACGCCGTTTTCTTCGCGGTAAGCGACAATGTTTTTTGCAATTGCCTGGTTTATACCCGACACACGTGAGAGCAGTTGAACAGAGGCAGTATTAAGGTCAACACCCACCGAGTTTACGCAGTATTCTACAACACCGTCAAGACTTGTGGCAAGTTCACGCTCTGGCATATCGTGTTGATATTGCCCAACACCAATTGCCTTTGGCTCTATTTTTACAAGTTCTGCCAAGGGGTCTTGCATACGACGCGCTATAGATACGGCGCTTCGAAGCGATACGTCAAACTGTGGGAATTCCTCGGCGGCAAGTTTTGATGCTGAATATACACTAGCACCGGCTTCGCTTACCACCATATAATTAAGCCCATCATTTATTTCTTTTATAACCTCTGCGGCAAAACATTCGGTTTCGTGACTTGCAGTACCGTTGCCTATTGCAAAGGTGCGTACATTGTGTTTTTTAACAAGGTTTTTAATTATTTGTTTTGCCTCGTCTATTTTGTTGTGAGGGGGAACGGGATAAATAACGCCTGTGTCAAGCAGTTTGCCAGTGCCGTCAACAACAGCCACTTTACAACCTGTTCGGTAACCGGGGTCAAGACCAATGGTTACGGTATCTTTAACGGGCGGTTGCATAAGTAGTTGTTGCAAATTTTGAGAAAAAACCTTTATGGCATCGTGACTTGCTTTCTCGGTGAGGGCGTTTCTCATTTCGCGTTCAATAGATGGGAATATAAGACGGGTATAAGCGTCTTCTGCCGCTTCTTTTACAGCTTCGGTGCAGGGGGAACCCTCTTTGATGTGGTCGCGAGAAATTATAAACATTGCTTTATCACGGTCAAAGTCTACAGAAACCCGCAAAAAGTCTTCTTTTTCACCACGGTTTATGGCAAGGACACGATGGTTGGCGATCTTTGATAGCGGTTCTTCGAATTCTTTATACATTTCATAAACGTCAAGTTCTTCGCCTGCGGCACGTACCACAAGTTTACCGTGTGCCATACAAACAAAACGCATACGTTTGCGTATGTCGGCATCATCGCTTATCATTTCGGCAATAATATCTTTAGCGCCGGCTAGTGCATCTTCGGCACTTTCAACACCAAGCTCTTCATTTATAAAATCAGCCGCTAACTGAATGGGTTCCGGGCTGTTAGGCTCTTGAGCATATATTAAATCTGCAAGGGGGGAGAGTCCCTTTTCTTTGGCTACCGACGCGCGAGTTTTACGTTTTTTCTTATAAGGGCGGTAAAGGTCGTCAAGTTCAGTAAGTGTTGCGGCCGCGTCAATTGCGGCTGAAAGTTCTTCACTCAGTGCGCCCTGCTCTTCAATGGCGGCTTTAATTTTTTCTGCCGTTTCTTGCATATTGCGCAAATAACCGAGTCTGTCGGAAAGCGCGCGTAGAACCTGATCGTCAAGGCTACCGGTTACCTCCTTGCGATATCGCGCAATAAAAGGGACGGTATTGCCTTCGTCAAGCAGTTTTACTGCGGCTTCGGTTTGCCATAACTTTAAACTAAGTTCTTGTGTTATTTTTTCAAAAATGTTCATTGTAAATCTCCGTTTATAAGCATTTTACAGTATTGTACCATAAAAGGTTATTTTTAGCAAATAATATTATTGCTTTTTTTGTATAAAAATTGTATAATAACTGTGTGTGTCTGCGCACAGGTATACTAATATGGAGGATGTTAATGTTACAGCTTAAAAACATTTCTTTTTCTGCCGAAAATGAAGATGGTAAGAAAGAAATTTTAAAAGATATTTCAATGGACATAACCGATGGCTTCTTGGCCATTACTGGACCTAACGGTGGCGGAAAGTCTACCTTGGCAAAAATTATTGCAGGTATTATAAAACCCACCAGCGGTAAGATTTTGCTTGACGGTGAGGACATTACCGATTTGTCAATTACCGAACGCGCTCTAAAGGGCATTAGTTTCGCTTTTCAACAGCCTGTTCGTTTTAAGGGTATTACGGTAAACGACTTGATAAGATTGGCTTCAGGTAAAGAGATAACAATGTCAGAGGCTTGTGATTATTTGTCACAGGTTGGTCTTTGCGCACGCGACTATATTAACCGTGAGGTTAATGCGTCGCTTTCAGGCGGTGAACTTAAGAGAATTGAGATTGCTACAGTTTTGGCGCGTGGTACAAAGGTATCTTTGTTTGATGAACCTGAGGCAGGTATTGACCTTTGGAGTTTTGGTAACCTTATAAATGTTTTTGAAAAAATGCACGAAACATTGGGCGGTTCAATCATCATAATCTCACATCAGGAACGCATTTTAAATATTGCAGATAAGGTAGCAGTGCTGTCTGCAGGCGAACTTAAATCTTACGGCAAGCGCGAAGATATTTTGCCAGAACTGCTCGGAAAAACAAATGCAGTTTGCCCTGTGCTTACTAACAATATGAAGGGGGCACAGTAATGAATAATATAGAAAAAGATTTGCTTAAAATTATCGCCGATATGGATGGCGCAGTAAATGGCGCCTTTAATATCAGAGCAAACGGCGCGTTGGCAGAACGCCACGTAACCGAAAATGTTGACATTCGCAACAAAACCGATAAAGATGGTATTGATATTATAATTCGTCCTGGTACAAAGGGTGAAACGATACACATTCCGGTAATAATAAGTGATAGCGGCATAAACGATTTGGTTTATAATGACTTTATAATCGGCGACGATTGCGATGTTACTATTATGGCAGGTTGCGGTATTCACAATTGCGGCAGCGAAGAATCGCGCCACGATGGTATTCACAGCTTTTTTGTAGGCAAAAATGCACGTGTTAAATATATTGAGCGTCATTACGGCGAAGGTGACGGTACAGGTGGTAAAAATATGAATCCTACCACCGTTGTAAACATTGCCGAAGGCGGCTATATGGAGATGGAAACCAGCCAGATTAAAGGCATTGACAACACCAACCGCATAACACGCGCAACACTCGATAAAGAGGCTACGCTTATAATTCACGAAAAACTTATGACACACGGCACACAGCGCGCTGATACCGATTTTTCGGTAGATATGAACGGTGAAGACAGCAGCGCTAACGTTGTATCGCGTTCGGTTGCGTGTGATAACTCGGTGCAGGTATATCGTTCAAACATTAACGGTAATAATAAATGCACAGGTCATACCGAATGTGATGCAATTATAATGGGAGATGCCAAGGTTAGCGCTATTCCCGAAATAAATGCAAATCATATTGATGCGTCACTTATTCACGAAGCGGCAATTGGTAAAATTGCGGGTGAACAACTTATAAAATTGATGACGTTAGGCCTTAGTGAAGCGCAGGCTGAAGAAGAGATTGTGAACGGCTTCTTAAAATAAAATTTATTTACTACATGAAGGAGGATTATTATGAATACTGATGTTTTGGTATCTGCAGCTATTGTTACCTATAACGATATTGACTGTGTTCCAACAGCAGTTGAAAGTGTTTTAAAAAACACAAAAAAATATCCTTTAAAATTTTATGTAATAGATAATAATTCCACCGATGGCACAGCCGATTTAATAGAAAAATCCTATAAAGTTTCGGTTATAAGACAAAACAAAAATTTAGGTTTTGGCGCAGGGCATAATATAGCGCTGGGTCAACAACTTGGAAAATATCACTTTGTGATAAATCCTGATATAAGTTTTGACAGCGATGTAATATCAGATATGGTAGATTATTTTGAAAATAATTCCGATGTTATTATGGCGATGCCCAAAATACTGAATCTTGATGGTACTGAGCAAAAACTTCCTAAAGAGCGTCCTACTTTTAAAAGACTTTTCTTAGGCAGACTTTTTAGCAGTGTAAGAAGTGAATATGTTTGGGCAAACAAGCAGATTACCACCCCTACTGAAATTGACTTTTGCACGGGATGTTTCTTTTGCATAAGAACCAATGCGTTTGAAAAACTGGGTGGATTTGATGAGAGATATTTTATGTATCTTGAAGATGCTGACCTGGCATTAAAAGCAAAGCAGTTGGGCAAGGTAATGATACTGCCTCAGTTTAGTGTTACACATATGTGGGAGCGTGAATGTACAAAAAGTTTAAAATATTTGATTTTGCACATAATTTCCGGATTTAAGTTTTTGTTTAAATGGAGGGGTAAACTCAAATGAAAATTATGATTACAGGCTGTCACGGACAACTTGGCAACGAATTGCAATCGATTCTTTCAAGCGGTAAAAGCGAAATTGGTCCTGCGCCACAAGCAGTAATTGGCGCTCAGGTTTTACCGGTAGATATCGATTCGCTTGACATTTCAGATATGACAGCGGTAAGCGACTATGTAAATGAAAATCACCCCGACATTATAATAAACTGTGCGGCAATGACAAATGTTGACGGTTGTGAAAGCGATTACGAAACCGCATTTAAAGTTAATGCCTTAGGCGTTAAAAACCTGGCGGTTTGTGCTCAAAAGACAGGCGCAAAACTTATTCACGTATCTACGGATTACGTCTTTGCGGGCAACGGAACAAAGCCCTACTGTGAGTGGGACAAGGTTGACCCACAAAGCGTTTACGGCGCGTCAAAAGCCTTGGGTGAAAAGTATGCATTAAGTTTTTGTGAGCGTTCATTTGTAGTTCGCACATCCTGGCTTTATGGCTATGTTGGTAAAAATTTTGTTAAAACAGTACGTAGGGTAATAAAGGTAAACGGCGGTATCGGCGTTGTGTGTGACCAGCGTGGTAATCCGACAAATGCTAACGATTTGGCGCATCATTTACTTAAACTTGCCGTAACCGAAGAATATGGCATTTATCACTGCACGGGTGAGGGTGAATGCTCTTGGTATGACTTTGCGGTAAAGATTGCTGAATATTCGGGTCTTGGTGACACGGTAACACCTTGCACAACCGAAGAATACAACGCAAAGTTTAACGTACCTACGAAACGTCCTAGTTATTCATCACTTCGCAATTTGGCGCTCGAATGTACAGTTGGTAATGAGATGCGCGATTGGGAAGTTGCTTTAAAAGAATATATTTCAAATTTAGAAACACTTAACTTGGAGGGTTAAACTATGAAAACCTATTTAGTAACAGGCGGCGCAGGATTTATTGGTTCAAACTTTGTTATCTATATGCTTAACAAGTATGACGATGTAAAGATTATCAACGTAGATAAACTCACATATGCCGGAAATCTTGAAAACCTTAAGAGCGTTGAAAAGAATCCCCGTTATAGCTTTGTTCAGGCAGATATTTGTGATAGAGAGGCTATTTCTAAAATTTTTGCTGAAAACGATATTGACTATGTTGTAAACTTTGCGGCAGAAAGTCACGTTGACCGTAGCATTACAAACCCTGAAATATTTGTAAAAACAAATGTTGAGGGTACCGTTAATATGCTTCAGTGCGCTAAGGTTGCCTGGACTATTGGTGATGACGAGTATAAGCCGGGTGTAAAATATCTTCAGGTATCTACCGATGAGGTTTATGGCTCACTTGGAGAAACAGGTTACTTTATGGAGACTACTCCACTTGATCCACACTCACCGTACTCATCATCAAAGGCATCGGCTGACTTTTTTGTAAAAGCATTTGGCGATACCTATAAGTTCCCGATTAATATTACCCGTTGTTCTAATAACTATGGTCCGTTCCAGTTCCCCGAAAAACTTATTCCTCTTATTATGAACAACACTTTACAGCATAAAGACCTTCCTGTTTATGGCGATGGTATGCAAATCCGTGACTGGCTTTATGTTGAAGACCATTGTAAAGCTATTGATATGGTTGTGCGCGATGGCCGACTTGGTGAGGTTTATAACGTTGGCGGTCATAACGAAAAGCCAAATATCTTTATTGTAAAATCAATTATCGAATACATTAAAGAAAATGTTGACGAAACGGTTGGCGAGCATATGATTAAGCACGTTACAGACCGCAAAGGCCACGACCGCCGTTATGGTATCGATCCTCAAAAAATTAAAGATGAGCTTGGCTGGTACCCCGAAACCTGTTTTGAAGTTGGTATTAAGAAAACTCTTAAGTGGTATCTTGATAACAAGGAATGGTTTGACAACGTAACAAGTGGCGCTTATCAAAAGTATTATGATACAATGTATAGCGGAAAAGAGGAACTTTAATGGGTAAGTTTAATTTTATTAAGACTTCTATTGACGGTGTTGTTATCATAGAACCTACTGCAATTGGTGATAACCGCGGGTATTTTATGGAGACCTATCAGAAAGAAGATTTTAAAGCAGGGGGCATTGATATTGATTTTGTTCAAGATAATCAGTCAATGTCTACCAAAGGCGTGCTTCGCGGAATGCACCTTCAAAAAAACTACCCTCAAACCAAGCTTGTTCGCTGCATACGCGGTGAAGTGTTTGACGTTTGCGTAGATTTACGCGAGGGTTCACCAACCTACGGCAAGTGGGAGGGTGTTATTCTTTCCGCTGAAAACAAACGTCAGTTTTTAGTGCCAAAAGGTTTTGCGCACGGATTTGTTGTGCTTTCTGATGAAGCAGAGTTTTGCTATAAGGTAGATGATTATTACCAT
This sequence comes from Clostridia bacterium, assembly GCA_017516965.1. Lineage (GTDB taxonomy): Bacteria > Bacillota > Clostridia > Oscillospirales > Acutalibacteraceae > UBA737. Next base: position 79,691 of record JAFXAP010000001.1, on the reverse strand, counting down.
CCTAATGATGAGGTTGGCTTTATGTGGAACGACCCTGATTTTGGCATAGAGTGGCCAATCCCCGAAGGTATGGAAATTAAACTTTCAGATAAAGATAAAATTTACGCGCCTTTTAGCGAATATAGAAAAGATAAATAATAATACACAAAAAATAATAACCTCCTATCAAACGGTTAAACTAAGTTTGAAGGGAGGTTTTATTTTATGCAAAAAGGTAATGGTATGTCTTTTATAAAGGGCGTGGGCGCAGGAATGTTAGCAGGCGCCACGGCAGTAGTTGTAGGTAAAATGGTAATGCAAGACAAGCACAACGTATCAAAGGGCTCTACCAAGGTTATAAAAGCGGTGGGCGAGATAGTTGACGGTGTGCAAACTATGTTTAAATAAAAAAGCAAAAAACACTCACCGCATTGCGATGAGTGTTTTTGCTATACATATTTATTATTTAGCCTTTGCTTCCTTGTATTTAACCCATAATGGACCTGATACAAACAATGAAGATACACAGCCTGATACAAGACCAAATGCCATAGGAATTGCAAAAGAACGAAGTGAGGTAAGACCGCAAACCTCGGCTACAACAACTATTGTAAGAACTGCGCAAACGGTTGTTGTAGTTGTAACAATGTTACGAACAAGTGTGCTTGATACGCTTAAATCCATATTGTCCGAGAGTGACATATTAGGATAAAGATATTTGTTTTCACGAACACGGTCATAAATAACAATGGTGTCATTAAGTGAGTAACCAAGTATGGTAAGCACTACTGCCATAAAGTTCATATCAATTGGAAGTCTAAAAATTACACAGATGAAGAAAGCTGTAAGCAGGTCAAGAATAAGAGAGCAAAACGCTGTGAGCGACGCTGAAACACCGCCGATTTTTCTAAATCTGATGCCAACGTACACAACAACCAAAGCCGCTGTTATAAGTACTGCTACTAAGCTCTTTATAAAGAAGTTCGTGGCAATGGTAGGACTTACCGATTCAGAGTCACGCAGTGTAACTGTGTTGTCAGCAAATTTCTTTTGTAACGCTTCGGTAATTTTTTCCTGAATCTCTGCTGAAACAGAATTTTTACCGGCAAGGGTGATAACGTATGCCTTGTCGTCGTTAGCAAGTGAAGTGTTTTGACCTACAGTGAAGTCTTTGTCAAGAACGGTTGCAACGGTGTCTTTAAAATCTTTTTCGGCAATATCGCCTGTGTATGAATAAGAAATTCGTGTACCACCGCTAAAGTTAATGTCGAGTTTTGGTCCAAAAGCTACGGTCATTATTATACCTGCAAGAATTAAAACTGCATAAACAATAATTGAAACCTTAAACCATTTTTTAGTATTTATAGTTTTATTAGCCATTTTTCTTACCTCCGTAAAAAGCAGGATTACGCATAAACTTAAACTGTGAAATGCTACGGAGCATAAGTCTGGAAGCAAGAACACCCATAATAAGGTTAAAGATAACGCCTATAAGCAATGTGTAACCGAATGAGTAAATCGAGCCGGTAATTGAACTACCAAACAATGACATAAGCGGTGAGAATACAGTGCCTAAGAAACTGTCGGGTGAGCCAAACGCGCCCATAAGAACCAGCGACACAATAACGATTGTTGCGTTACCGTCGATAATAGCGCTAAGGCTGTTTTTGTAACCGTATTCAATAGCGTTGTCAAGTGTTTTACCGCGTTTAAATTCATCACGGATACGTTCTGCGGCAATAACGTTACAGTCAACACCAACGCCTATTGAAAGTATAATACCTGCGATACCCGGTATAGTTAGTGTAAAGCTTTGAACGCCGGGGAAGAAACCTGAGATACAAGCAATTGAAGCGGAAAGCTGACCTAAAAGCGCAATTGCAGCAACAACACCATTTACGCGGTAGCGAGCTATCATTATGATACATACTATACCAAATGCAATGGCACCGGCAACAATCATAACGTTAAGAGCATCAGAACCGAGGGATGGAGAAATGATTTGAAGTTTGCTTTCATCAACAGTAAGCGCAAAGGGGAGTGAACCCGCATTGATTTTGTTAGCGAGAGCAACAGCCTCTTCAACACTACCCATACCGTCAATAATTGCCTGTCCGTTTGTGATAACTGAGTTTACCTGTGGCGCAGAAAGCATTGTGTCATCCATCCAGATAGAAATTACCTGACCTAAGTATGTTTGTGTTGCTGTAGCAAATTTTGATGTGCCTTGCTCGGTGAGTTCAAGCGCAACTACAGGAAGAGATGGATTTTCAGGATGAACGCCTGCGTATGCCTCTTTAATGTCCTGCGCGCCTTTAAGAATAACATTTGTGTTATCTTGACCTGCGCAGAAGGTAAGCATAGCGGTTTCGCCTAATTCCTGCACTGCAGATTGAGCATCAAATTCACTTTCGCCGGCTTTCCAAGGAAAGCGCACAATAATTTGGTGGTTGTGCGTATCTGCATAAACCTCATAGTCTGTGATATTGTTGTTTACAAGACGGGTCTCGATTACGGCTTTTGCGGAATCCATATCGTTAGATGTTATCTCAACATCTTTGATATCGGGGCTAAATACTGCCTCAACACCACCGCTGATATCGATGCCCCAACGAATGTCGTTGGCGCTTTTTACATAAACCTGTCTGATGTCACCGTAGTAATTCTCAATGCCAAAAAAAGCCAAATATGTAAGGGCTAAAATCAGCGCGAGGATTACAAAAAAGGTTGACTTGCGGGAAGTTTTTGACTTCATTTTTTTGAAACCTCCAATGTGTTTTTTTAATAATAAAATATTATACTAGAAATTTAAGACAAAGTCAATCAATTAAACTTAATCTTCGACTAACTTTTCAAGAGCCGCAACTTTAACTGCCGCGCAAAGAATAACGGCTGCGGTTTTAATCTCTTCGGCGCTGGGGTAGGTAGGCGCTATTCTGAGATTAGAGTCTTCAGGGTCAATGCCATATGGGTAGGCAGCGCCTGCAGGGGTAAGAATAAGACCTGCATTAGCGCAAAGTTGCTCAACGCGTTTAGCGCAACCGGGTAATACGTAAAGGCTTATAAAATATCCGCCTTTTGGATTGGTCCAATGGGCAATACCCGTGCCTTTGATTCGAGCGTCAAGCTCGGTGAGCACACTTTCAAATTTGGGTCTTATTATATTAGCGTGTTTTTTCATATGCTCATATAAATCATTGGCAGATTTAAACATACGAGCGTGACGCAACTGGTTTAATTTGTTAGGACCTATGGTCTGGAACTTCATTCGGCTTTTAAGGATTGCCATATTATTGTGGCTACCTGCCGCTACTGCTACACCTGCACCGGGGAAAGAAATTTTGGATGTAGAAGCAAAGATTATTGGCAAATCGGGGTTGCCTGCTTTTGCGCATTCGTCATAAATGTTAAGCAGAGTGTCACCCTCGTCATAAAGGTCGTGAATGCAGTAAGCGTTATCCCAAAAAATTCTGAAATCTTTTGCAGCAGGTTTTAAAGCGGCAAAACGACGCACAACCTCATCGCTGTAGGTAATGCCTTCGGGGTTGGCGTATTTTGGTACACACCAAATACCCTTAACCTTTTCATCTTTTACAAGTTCTTCTACCGCGTCCATATCAGGACCGTCGGCGTTAAGCTTTACGGGAACAAGCTCGAAACCAAAATATTCGGTTATGGCAAAGTGACGGTCATAACCGGGAGCCGGGCACAAGAATTTAAGACCTTGCTGTTTGCACCAAGGTTCTCCGCCAAGACCGTGGGTCATAGCCTGAGCGATGGTGTCAAACATCATATTAAGTGAAGAGTTACCGCCAACAATTATCTGGTCGGGCTCGAGTCCCAAAACCTCGCCAAACAGGTTTTTAAGTTCGCGAAGGCCGTCAAGACCGCCGTAGTTGCGGCAATCAATACCGTCAATGTTTTTAAAACCGGTGTCATTGCCAACAAGGTCAAACATATCTTCACTTAAATCCATATTTTCGCCACCGGGTTTACCGCGTGACATATCAAGGGTTAGGTGAAGGGAACGAAGCTGTTCGTATTCGGCTTTTGCCTTTTCAAACTCAGCCTTTAGCTCTTCTTTGCTCATTTTTAAGTAATCGGACATATAAAACCTCCAAAGGTAAAGTAACAAAATTATATACTAAATATATAATATAATATATTTCATAAGATTTTTCAAGTATTAATTGAATTTTCCGCGGTGATTATACAAAAATAAAAACTTGACTTTTATGAATTGAAGTGTTAGTATATTTTACATAGATTAAAACCTGAGATTAAGAGTAGTAACCTTAATTTGAAACTTAAAGAGAGCAGTCGTTGGTGGAAGTACTGTAGTGGAGTTTAAGGTGAATGGACTTATGAGGGCGACCGAAAGAGTTAAAACTTTAGTAGCAGTCGACGGTAGCACCCGTTATAGTGCAACTTATATGTTAGTATAAGTGTGAGCGGATGATTTTTTCATCAAACAGGGTGGCACCGCAGGATTTTATCTTGTCCCTTCTATTTTTAGGGATGGGATTTTTTTATTTTAAGGTGATGCTAAATGATATTACTTACAAAACGATGGCGAATTTGTTTTTAAAGCAAAACGTAAAAACAAATTTTTAAGGAGAAATAATTTATGAAACTTAACAATGTAGATTTTGATACCTATTTTAACAATTATCCCGATAAAGACGGTTACTTTGGTAAATATGGTGGCGTTTATATCGAAGACAAGCTAAAGGACGCTATGGCTGAAATTACCGAGGCTTACTATTCAATTTGTCAGTCTCGAAAATTTATTGCCGAGCTTCGTCGCATAAGAAAAGAATTTCAGGGCAGACCTACACCCGTAACACATCTTGAAAGATTGTCTGACGCTTTGGGCGGCAAGGTTCAGCTTTATGCCAAGCGTGAAGACCTTAACCATTCGGGCGCGCACAAGCTTAATCACTGTATGGGTGAGGCGCTTTTGGCAAAATATATGGGTAAAAAGAAAATCATTGCCGAAACGGGCGCCGGTCAGCACGGTGTGGCGCTGGCTACAGCGGCGGCATATTTTGGACTTGAATGCGATATCTATATGGGTAGTGTTGATATTAAAAAACAGGCTCCAAACGTTGCCCGTATGAAAATTTTGGGTGCTAACGTTATAGAGGTTACCCACGGTCTTGCCACCCTTAAAGAAGCGGTTGACGCGGCTTTTGATGCGTATAGCAAGGAATATAAAGACTGTATTTACTGCATAGGCTCGGTTTTGGGACCTCATCCGTTTCCAATGATGGTGCGTGATTTTCAGAGCGTTGTGGGCATTGAAGCGCGTGAACAGTTTATTGAAATGACAGGTCATTTGCCTTCAGCCATTGTTGCTTGTGTTGGCGGCGGCTCGAATGCGGCAGGTCTTTTTTCAGGATTTTTAAATGACCCTGTTGATATTTACGGTATTGAGCCACTTGGTCGCGGACCAAAACTTGGTGACCACGCGGCAAGTCTTAAATACGGTACCGAGGGTATAATGCACGGCTTTAACAGCATTATGCTAAAGGATGAAAACGGCGAGCCTGCTCCTGTTTATTCGGTAGCAAGCGGTCTTGACTACCCGTCTTCCGGTCCTGAACACGCATTTTTGCAAGAGATTGGTCGAGTTAAGTATGACGTAATTGATGATGAAGAAACAATTGACGCATTCTTTAAACTTGCTCGCTTAGAGGGCATAATCCCTGCAATTGAGTCTTCACACGCAGTGGCGTACGGTATGAAACTTGCCAAACGCATGGATCACGGTTCGGTGCTTATAAACCTTTCGGGTCGTGGCGACAAAGATATGGATTATGTAATTGAAAATTACGGAATAAGATAATAAAAAGTCCTTTGAAGTAAAACCCACATGGCTTACTTCAAAGGACTTTTTAAGTTGAAAATGGAAAATTGAAAGTTGAAAATATTGCACTTTTTGAAATAATATGGTAAAATATATATTGACAAAATATAGCTATATTTGAAAATCAAAAAGTATTTAAATAGTGGTAGTCTGCTTCGATAGGCACATTTTTAAGGAGGAACATAAATGAATAAAAACAAAAAAATAATCTCTTTGATAATATGTGTATGTTTAATTATATCAATAATTCCGTTTGGTAATATTTTTGTTTCCGCACAAGAAACATTAGATATGGTTGTTTCTTTTATTGATTGTGGTCAAGGAGATTCTATTTTAATTTCCAGTGAAGGTTCTAATATGCTTATTGACGCTGGAAAATCTAGTAATGCACATAAGGTAACAAATTACTTAGATGCGCTTGGGATTACAGAACTGGATTATGTTGTAGCTAGTCATCCCGATGAAGATCATATTGGAGGTATGCCGAGTATTTATGAAAAGTATCAAATAAACGAAAGCATATATTCACCTTATGTTGCAACAACAGCTATTTACAATGAATATAAAACTGCTGTTAAAAACGAACCAAAAAGTAATTATCGTGTAGCTGACAATGATGATTCTTGGAATGTTGGTGATGCAATAGTAGATGTTGTTTATGATGGTGCTGATGGGACTAATTCAAATGATTCTTCGCTTGTTTTAAAAGTGTCATGCGGAAAAATTAAAACATTACTAACTGGAGATATTTCCAGTACCATAGAACAAAAAATAATATCTACTGGTGAGAATATTGATGTAGATATTCTTAAAGTTGCTCATCATGGTTCGGCTAGTTCGTCTTCACAAACTTTTCTAAATATTGCTACACCAAAAGTTTCTGTGATTTCAGTTGGTGCAAATAACTCTTATGGACACCCCACATATGACGCTGTAGAAAGAATATCTTCCGTTTGTTCTAACATTTATAGAACAGATTTAAATGGTACAATTGTTTTTGATATTAATAACGGTGTCATTAAGTATAAGAATAACATTGTTACTTCTTCATCCCCCGTCAATTTTTCTAGCGTTGAAAAAACAGTTTATGTTACAGCAAGCGGAAAAAAATATCACGCAAGTTCACAATGTTCAAATATGAAAAGTCCAATTTCAAAAAAATTGAGCGAAGCAAAAAAACTGGGATATACTGCATGTTCAAAGTGTGTTGATGAAAATTTTGAGTCTAATGAAATATCGCATACATATAATAATGCCTGTGATACCTCTTGCAATGTATGTGGTGCGATTCGCAAGGTTTCACACAAATACACAACCACTACCACCAAGGCAACACTTTCAAAGAACGGTAAGGTTGTTAAAAAGTGTAAAGTATGTGGTAAGGTAGCAAGCACCACTACAATTAAATATGCTAAGAGTTTTAAACTTTCGACTACAAGTTATACCTATAACGGCAAGGTTAAAACGCCTAGTGTAGTTGTAAAAGACTCTGCAGGTAAGACGCTAAAGAAAAACACCGATTATACTGTAAGCTACGCTAGCGGTAGGAAAAATGTTGGTACTTATAAAGTAACAATCAAGATGAAGGGCAAGTACTTAGGTACTAAGACACTCACCTTCAAGATTAACCCTGTAAAGACCAGTGTATCTAAGCTTACTACAGGTAAAGAGAGTGTTACTGTAAATATCTCTAAGAAATCCACACAGGTAACAGGTTACCAGGTACAGTACTCTACAAGCAAGAAGTTTACAAGCGCTAAAACAAAGACAATTTCAAGTTACAAAACAACGAAATATACTTTAAAAAGTCTTAGCGCTAAAAAGACATACTACGTAAGAGTAAGAACCTACAAAACAGTAAATGGTAAAAAATACTACTCAGGTTGGTCGAGTTATAAGTATATTAAAACTAAATAAAACGAAAACGGCAAGGGAAAAATCCTTGCCGTTTTTATATGGTATTAAGTTTATATTAAGGGACTTTTTTATTTGAGTTCATCAAGTGTCAGGGAATAGCTTTGTAAAAACTCATCTAAAAAGACGTTGGATTCGGGCAAATTCATCTGCTTTATTGCCTCAAGTGTTGCGCTTTCGGCAGAGCGGAATTCTTGATTGCCGCTGTTTCTTTCTTCGATACATTTTATAAGCGCCGAGATTTTATCAGCCGCTTTTACAAGTGTTTCGATTTCCGGGGTAGGATTATAAATGGGTTTAAAATCCTGACGTAAATCTTCGGGTAAAAGAGATATAAGACGCTGTTCGGCTACCGATTCAATTTCTTTGTAAACATTTTTTATATTTGCGTTATAATACTTTATAGGGGTTGGCATATCGCCTGTAATTATTTCAGAGGTGTCGTGAAACATAGCAGTTACAGCCACTGCATTGGCATCAACATTGCCCCCGAAACGACTGTTTTTTATAAGCGCTAACGCGTGGGCGATAAAGGCAACCTCCAGAGTGTGTTCGCTAAGGTTTTCATATCGGGTGTTGCGCATAAGACCCCAACGCTGTATATTTTTCATTCGCGACATCATTGCATAAAAATGACTTGGCATAAGTTATCACATCCTTACTTGAATATTATAACATTTTTTGTTATAATATCAATAATAAATATTTTTAGTGTTTGGAGAAGTTAAATGACCTTTTCTAAAAGTAAGCAAATGTTGCTTAAACCACAAAAAGAAAAGAAACTGTTTACTTTTTTGGTGGCGTTTTTTACTGCCGCCTGTCTTTTTGTGCCATATATGATTTTGAGCGAGGGTTATTTTACTTTCTATGGCGATTTTAACGTTCAGCAAATTCCGTTTTATCAGCTGTGCCATCAGGCTATTCGCACAGGGGACGTTAACTGGAGTTGGTTTACCGACCTGGGCTCTGATTTTGTGGGTTCATATGCATTTTATCTGCTTGGCAGTCCGTTTTTCTGGATAACGCTTATTTTTCCCAACAGTTTTGTGCCATATTTAATGGGGCCGCTTCTTATGCTCAAGTTTGCCTTGGCGGCGCTTACAGGCTACCTTTATATACGACGTTTTACCAAAACTGCGTATGCCGCAAGTCTTGGCGGACTGCTGTATGCCTTTTCGGGTTTTTCGATATACAATATATTTTTTAACCATTTTCACGAGGCTATAATTGTTTTTCCGCTTTTGCTTTTAAGCATTGAACTGCTTCTTACCGAAAATCGACGCGGTGTGTTTGCGCTGACGGTTGCGCTGTGCGCGATAACTAACTATTTCTTCTTTTTTGGTATGGTAGTTTTTAGCGTTATATATTTTGTAATGCGTTTTGTCTCACGCGCTATAAAACTCAGCATTTCAAGATTTTTGATATTTATTTTTGAGGCGGTGTTGGGACTTGCTCTTTCAGCGATACTGCTGATTCCCTCGCTTAATGCAATAATGGGTAACGAGCGTATATCGAGCATTCTTATGGGGTGGAGCGGTATAACATACGGTAAAGAGCAAATTTATCTTAACGTTATTCAGTGTTTCTTTTTTCCGCCAGACCTTCCTGCGCGACCGGTATTTTTCCCTGAGGCTAACGTAAAATGGTCGTCGCTTGGCGGTTGGCTTCCTGTGTTTAGTATGACGGGATTTTTCACCTGGTTTAAGCTAAGAGAAAAAAGTTGGTTAAAGCGTGTGTTGGCAACTTGCGTTTTGTTTGCATTAGTACCAATTTTAAACAGCGCTTTTTATGCTTTTAACACTTCGTATTATGCGCGTTGGTTTTATATGCCTGTGCTTATGATATCACTTGCAACAGTTATGCTTACCGAAGATAAAAAGGTAGATTTCAGTTCCGGTTGGCGTTTTACAACTGTCATAACGTTGGCATTTGCATTGGTTATAGGCTTTTTCCCACAAGAGAACGACGGTACGCTCACTTTTGGCCTTTATACTCAAAGCGAGAATGGAATGTATATTGCACGTTTTTGGATAACAAGCCTTATTGCAATTATTTGTTTACCTGTACAAAAATTGTTGTTTGAACTGCTTAAATCAAACCGCGCAAGATTTTATAAAAGCGCAATAATCAGCGTTTGCTTAATCTCAATACTTTACGGAAACGTGTTTATAGCGCTTGGCCGTACACATTCGTATGACGTAAAAGAAATAGTTATTGACTCGCTTATTGAGGGCGAAGTGTATCTTGAAGATGAAAGCGAATTCAGGGTAGACGTGTATGATGGCGTTGACAATACCGCTATGTATCTTGGTTACCCAACCATAAATGCCTTTCACTCGGTTGTTACACCATCGATAATGGAGTTTTATGACTTTATAGGTGTTGAGCGTAGCGTGGCAAGTAGACCTAGTACCGATCATCCTGCCATTCGCTCTATGCTATCGGTTAAATATTTACTTAACCACAAAAGCAGAGAAAGCTTTATTGATGATGACGGCAATGTACGTATGCCAGGTTTTGAATATATTAAAACAAGCGGCGACTATTACGTTTATGAAAATAATAACTACGTGCCTTATGGTTTTTCGTATGATTACTATATGGATTATGAGTTTTGTGAGTCTTATAGCAAAAGCATGCGCTCAGAGCTTATGCTAAAAGCGATGTTGCTTAGTGAAGACCAAATTCAAAAATATGGCGACTATATGACCGATATAGAAAATCGCAACGTACGTTTTACCGATGATGATATGGCAAATGATGCCGCGACACTCAGAAAAACGTCGGCTAAAAAGTTTGCGCTGGATAATCACGGGTTTACCGCTAACGTGGTAAGAGATAAAAAATCACTTGTGTTTTTCTCGGTGCCGTATGACAAGGGTTGGTCCGCTACCGTAAACGGCAAGGCAGTACAGGTTGAAAACGTTAACGTGGGCTTTATGGCGGTTGCGGTAGATGCAGGAGAATCGGAAATAAGATTTGAATATCAAAACACGGGGCTTATATTCGGCAGAGTGATAACAGCCGTGTCATTACTGGTATTTATAATTTATATGCTGATATCGCGCTTTTATCTTAAACAAAGACAAGCGGAAGTAGAATACCCTGAGGGCGAAATGCTTCTTGACGGTTGGATTGCCGACGACAAAGCCGAGGAAGAACAGGAACGGCAAAAAGAATTAGAGCAGGAGCGAACAAAAAGTATTTTAGATTTGCTTGATGAAGAAATTTTATTGCCAAACGAGGAATTTGAAGGCGGATTTGAAATAAGTAAAGATTTATTAGAGGAGGAACCGCAGGATGAAACTGAAATATGATTTTGTAATAAATCAGGTTGCAGGCGAGACAGTTGCCGTATCGGTGGGCAACAATGACGGACAGTTTAACGGTTATATAAAACTTAACGAAACAGGCGCTGTGATTTTTAACGCGTTAAAAAACGATACCACACGCGAAGAAATTATAAACACAGTGCTTTGCAAATATCCCGATGCTTCACAAAAAGAAGTAAGTGAGAGTGTTGATGAATTACTTGAAAAATTAAGTGGAGCGCAACTTTTGATATGAAAACTTATGATATAAATTCAGTCGAACAAGAACTTAAAACTCAAGAGTCTGTTGCATTTTTAACCCGTGGGGCTAGTATGCGACCGCTTCTTCGCACACATAAAGATATTGTTGTAATTGTAAGACCAAATCATCCGCTGGCTGTAGGTGACGTGGCGCTTTACAAGGTGCGTGGCAGTGAAAAACTGGTGCTTCACCGTGTTATTGGCGCAAAAGACAGCAACACATATATAATACGCGGAGACAGCACCTATCATAAAGAATATGTATCGCACGACAGTGTCATAGGTGTTATGACAGCCGTTTATCGCGGTGGTAAATATATCGATTGTAATACCTCTAAAAAGTATAAAATATATGTAAAACTTAATAGAATTTCTTATCCTGTAAGGTGGTTTTGGATGACAAAGATACGTTTACCGCTTGGCAAGATAAAAAGAAAAATATTTTCATAAAGAAAAATCCTTGCTACAATAGCAAGGATTTTTGCGTTTAAGATTTATTTTTTGATTTTTTAAGTTTGTTTGTAATCACTATTGGAATATACATTAGGGTAAGTACAATAGGCAACAGTATTGGGAATGCCCATTGATGCGCGCCAAATATGTTTTCAAACAAAACAAGAAAACCTATGTCATCAGTCCGCATTAAAAACATAAAGTTTGTACCGCATAAAAAATTGACTCCCAGCACTACAACTCCCATACAAAGCAGCAGCAACAGACATTTTGGCGCCATTTTTACATCGGGTTTTATATCGCCGCCTATTGTTAGCATAAGCGGATAAAGGGCCAGTAGCATATGTATTGTAAAGCTATGTATGTGCATAAAGTTACCGGCAGGCAAAGCCGCCCACGAAGGAGTAAGCAGCGCTATAATTCCGGCGGGAACACAAATGGCATATAGAAAATTATCAACAACCTTTGGACGTTTGAATATGTGCAAGGCTACCAAAAACACATTAATACTGCACAAATGAAGCGGAAGATAACTGTGCTCGTATCGGTTGCCCAAAAGCAAGAAAAACCACTTCCAAAGTTCATCAAATAAAATAAGAGAGGCTACCGTTATGCGCATAATATTACGAGCCTTGGGCGCAAGGCGACGGTATATTAGCGGAACACTAATTGCTAAAATTACAAAAACTAAAATCCAGGTTAAATGAGTTTTGCCAAACAGACTAAACCCCACACCATCTTTAACGGTTTCAACGGTATCTAAAAACATAAGTCTCACCTCTATGTCATAATAACACAAAAAGCGACAAATGTCACGAAAAATATGCAAGTGCGATGTATTGAATTTTTTTAAAAAATCGGTATAATAAATCTAAAAGGAAGTGTAATTATGAAAAAGATACTAGTGGTTGTAGACATTCAAAATGATTTTGTTGACGGAGCGTTGGGCACCGCTGAGGCTGTTGCTATAGTAGATAATGCTGCTCAAAAAATAAAGGGTTTCGACGGTGACATATTTGTGACCTACGATACCCATTTTGAAGATTATATGGATACTATGGAGGGCAAGAAGCTACCCGTTGTGCATTGCATAAAGGGAACAAAGGGTTGGGAGCTTAACCCCAAGATTGCCGAAGCGCTTGAAGGTAAAGATTATAAAACTGTTGAAAAACTTACCTTTGGTTCGGTGAAACTGCCTGATATGATTAAAGAGTGTATAGGGGAAAACAAGGCCGAAATTACACTTATAGGCCTTTGCACCGATATATGTGTGGTGTCTAACGCGTTAATTCTTAAAGCCAACTTGTTAGACACAGAAATTTTTGTTGATTCGTCTTGTTGCGCGGGTGTAACACCCGAAACGCACAACGCCGCGCTTGATACAATGCGTTGTTGTCAAATAAATGTGATATAACTAAAAACTCGACACTTTATGGTGTCGAGTTTTTAAAATTTACGCATTTATTAATTCTTTTTTACTTTCTTTTGCCTTTTTAATTTTGTTTGCAATAAGTAAAGGTAGGGACATTATAAACATAATTATTGGCAAAAGTATGGGGAATGCCCATTGGTGAGCGCCGAATATGTCTTTAAATAGCTGCAAAAATCCTACACCTGAGGTGTTCATTAAAAACATAAAGTTTTGATCAAATATAATGTTTAATATAAGCGCGGGTATTGCAAAACCAACAAGCAGTAATATGCATTTTGGCATAGATTTAAAATCGGGTTTAACATCTCCGCTTGCCACCAAAACAAATGGATACAGCACTAAAAACATATGTATCAGGAAACTGTGCATATGAAAATAATTAAGGCAGGGAAGGCTTGTCCAATCGGGAGTAAGCAGAGCTAACATTGCGCCCGGAATACCAATGTAATATAAAAAGTTTTCAACCGTTTTTGTGCGTTTAAAAATGCAAAATGTGATGAGCATTACGTTTATTCCACACAAATGAAACGGTAAATGACCTATGCCAAAACTTCCGACTGCAAAGGCTACTATATTTTTTACGGTTTCAAGGGTTATAACCGTAACGGCAATGCCAATTCGCATAATATTTCGGTGTTTTGAATTGAGCTTTTTATATACTATAAGACTTACAGTACACAGCAAAACAAAAAACAACAACCACAAAAGGTGAGTGGTGCCAAAAAGACTGAAACCGAACCCTTCGGGTATTTCATTTTTAGGTATAAAAAACATAAATTTCACCTCAAATGATATATTAACACAAAATGGTCTAAAAGTCACCAAAAAGTTTCAAAAATCGGTGTTTTTTGCTCGCCACTATTGTTGACAAAACGGTGTGACTGGTATATAATCATTGTGTATGTGTATATTTAATTATATATTTATCTTAAGGAAGTAATAGTTATGAAATGGATGTCACTTAACGAACTTAGAGAAAGGTATTTGTCATTTTTTGAGTCAAAGGGTCACCTGCGTCTTGGCAGTTTTTCTTTGGTGCCAAATAATGATAAATCATTGTTGCTTATAAATTCAGGTATGGCGCCTATGAAAAAGTATTTCACGGGTGAGGTAACACCTCCACGCAGTCGTGTTACAACCTGCCAAAAATGCATTCGCACACCCGACCTTGAGCGTGTGGGTATTACAGCGCGTCACGGCACATATTTTGAAATGCTTGGTAACTTCTCTTTTGGAGATTATTTTAAAAATGAAGCTATTCCGTGGGCTTGGGAGTTTTTGACCAAAGACCTCCAGATTCCTGCAGAGCTTCTTTGGCCATCGGTTTATGAAGAGGATGACGAGGCATACGCTATCTGGCGCGATGTTATCGGTGTGCCCGAAGAACATATTGTAAAGCTTGGCAAGGCGGACAACTTCTGGGAGCACGGCACAGGTCCTTGCGGTCCTTGTAGTGAGATTTACTTTGACCGCGGTGAAAAATACGGTTGCGGTTCACCCGATTGTAAACCGGGTTGCGAGTGCGACAGATATATGGAAATATGGAACAACGTTTTCACCCAGTTTAACAATATGGGTGACGGCACCTATACCGAACTTGAACACAAAAATATTGATACCGGTATGGGTCTTGAGCGACTCGCTTGCGTTATGCAGGGTGTTGATAATATGTTTGAGGTTGATACCATTCGCAATATACTTGACAAGGTTTGTGAAATATCGGGCAAGACCTATGGCGCTGATAAAAAGGTAGATATTTCTATTCGCGCTATTACCGACCACGCCCGCGCATCCACATTTATGATAAGCGACGGTATTATTCCGTCTAACGAGGGCAGGGGCTACGTACTTCGCCGTCTTATTCGTCGCGCTGCGCGTCACGGCAGACTTATTGGCATTGACCGCGCGTTCTTGGTAGAGATGGTCGAAGCTGTAATAAAAGAAAACGCTTCGGGTTACCCTGAACTCATTGATAAGCAAGAACTTATTAAGAAGGTTATTGCAAACGAAGAAGCAAGTTTTTCAAAGACCATTGACCAGGGTCTTACCATACTTGGTGACCTTACCGCAAACGGCGGTACACTTTCGGGTGAGGATGCATTCCGCCTTTACGATACCTATGGTTTCCCACTTGATTTAACACGTGATATATTGTCTGAAAAGGGTATGAGTGTTGATGAAGAGGGCTTTAACACCCTTATGCAACAGCAACGTGAAAAAGCGCGTAATGCCCGTAAGGCATCTGATGGCGAAAGTTGGAGCAGTGACGGCATTAACTTTGACGATATTGCCGCTACCGAATTTTTGGGTTACGCCGAGAATGAATGTGAAGCCACCGTTCTTGATATTGTTGTCGAGGGTGAACACGTATCTGCTGTAAATGCTAGTGAGAAGGCAATAATTGTTCTTAACAAAACCGTTTTCTATGCTGAAAGCGGCGGTCAGGTAGGTGATACAGGTGTTATCGGCTCTTTTGCAGTTGCCGACACCAAAAAGACAGCCCACGGTATATTTACCCATATCGGTACTGCAAATGATACCATTTCGGTAGGCGATAAAGTAGTAGCAAAGATTGACACAGTTCGCCGTGAGGCAATCCGTCGCAATCATACAGCGGCTCACCTTTTGCAAGCGGCATTGCGTCAGGTGCTTGGTACCCACGTTGAGCAGGCAGGTCAGCTTGTAAATGAAAAGGCAGTTCGTTTTGACTTTACACATTTTTCAGCGCTTACAGCAGAAGAAATAGCGCAGGTTGAACAGCTTGTAAACACAGCAATACTTGACGGCATAGTTGTCGATAACCGTGAAATGCCCATTGATGAGGCAAGAGCTTTAGGCGCAATGGCGCTCTTTGGTGAAAAGTATGGCGATATAGTCCGTGTTGTAAAAGCGGGTGAATTTTCTACCGAGCTTTGCGGTGGTACCCATGTTGACAACACAGGCAAAATCGGTTTATTCAGAATTATCTCTGAGAGTGGTATTGCGGCAGGCACACGCCGAATTGAAGCATACACAGGCTTTAACGTTGTAAACCTTATAAATCACTATAAATCATTGCTTACCGAAACAGCAGCTACACTTAAGATTGGTAATATTGAAGATGTTGCTACCAAAGCGGTTGCTACAGTTAAGCAAATGAAAGAAGATTCAAAGAAGATTGAATCACTTGAAGCAAAACTTGCTTCAGGCAAACTTACTGACCTTATGGCAAACGCTGCACAAATAGGTAGCGTTAAGGTTGCTACTGCCAAGTTTGATGGTACAGCACCTGATGAGCTTCGCAAGATGATTGACACCATTAAGGCAGAAAATGATGACGCAGTAGCAGTACTGGCGGCAGTAAACGGTGAAAAGCTTACCTTCTGCGCAGGCGTTGGTAAAGTGGCACTTGCAAGTGGCGCACACGCAGGCAACATTGTTCGCGCTGTTGCTCAAATAGCCGGTGGTAACGGAGGCGGTAAGCCCGATAGCGCTATGGCAGGCGGTAAAGAAATCGCAAAAGTAGATGAGGCGCTTTCTGCGGTAATTTCGATTGTTGAGTCGCAATTAAAATAAGAGGAAAATTTATGAAAATTAAGTTTTTAGGTACAGCGGCTGCCGAGGCATTTCCCGCGATGTTTTGCGATTGTGAACAATGCGTAAAAGCACGAAAACTAGGCGGTAAAAATATTCGCACACGCTCACAAACGTTGATAGATGATGAATTGTTTATCGACTACCCGTCTGATACTTATTATCATATAATAAAGCACAAAATAAATCTTTTAGATATTAAAAGTGTTCTTATTACACATATACATGACGACCATTTTTATCCCAATGATTTAAACTGGATGGCAAGGGGTTTTTCGTGTCCTCCATCAGATTGGCACGGTATTACGGTTTATGGCAGCCGTGATATCGAGCAGCCACTTGCTGATATAGCGGCAAATTCGCAAGGATATTTAAGATGCGAGTCAAACCCTGTATTTAAACCCTTTAAGGTAGGGGATTATGTTGTAACTGCTCTCAAGGCAACGCACGGCACCGAAAATCCGTATATATACGTAATAGAAAAGGAAAATAAAACCCTTTTTTACGCGCAAGATACAGGTTTATTGCCTGAGGAGACCTGGGAATATTTAAAAGATAGCGGTTTTTATTTTGATGCAGTTGTAATGGACTGTACTGCAGGCACTACCGATATTGCCTATTCAGCGCATATGGGTTTGCCGCGCAACATTAAAACCCGTGATATGCTGTTTGAATATGGTCTTGCTGATGAAAATACTAAATTTATACTTAATCATTTTTCTCATAATGGTGGCGACGCCGTATATGACGATTTTTCACCCATTGCAGAAAAAAACGGTTTTATAGCTTCGTTTGAAGGTTTGAAAATAGAAATATAGGAGTGTTTAAGATGGCAGATTGTTTATTTTGTAAAATAATCGCAGGCGAAATACCAAGCACAAAAATTTATGAAGACGAGTGGGTTTATGCCTTTGCAGATATCGATCCACAAGCGCCTTTTCACGCAATTATAGTTCCTAAAATACATATTGCATCAGCGGAAGAAATTACTGCCGACAACAGTGGTTATATTGCAAAGATTTTTGAAGCTGTGGCAAAAATTGCGGCTAAGGAAAATCTGGCAGACGGCTTCCGCGTGGTAAACAACTGCGGCAAGGACGGCGGTCAGACGGTAGGTCATATACACTTCCATCTCTTAGCACGTCGCTATCTACAATGGCCACCGGGTTGACTTTAAAATTTCTTTTAAAGTTTTAGTGTTTATATTTTCAATGTGAAAGGAAGAGATAATTATGTCTGAATTCTATACTATGAAAATTGCAGGGTTAGAGCGTAAACTTGAAATGTTTCCTGTAAGTGAGAGTCTTGATATTGCGGCATTTATCATATTTGGTGATGTCGAGCTCACAATAGCAGGGTGTTCTGAACTGCTTAAAAAGGTTCCCGAATTTGACGTTATACTTACACCCGAGGCAAAGAGCATTCCAATTGCTTATGAAATGTCTCGTCAAAGTGGAAAGCCATATATTGTAGCGCGCAAGGGTGTTAAGGTTTATATGCGAAATCCGCTTGAAGTTACGGTTACTTCCATAACCACACAAAAGCAGCAGCATCTTTATTTAGGTGAAACCGAAGTAGAGCAGATAAAAGGGAAACGAGTGCTTGTTGTTGACGACGTTATAAGCACAGGAGAATCGCTTATGGCTGTGCGTGAACTTGTAAAACGCGCAGGAGCAACCGAATCTGCGGCGTGCGCATTTTTGGCAGAGGGGGATGCTGCCGACCGTGATGATATAATCTTTCTTGAAAAACTTCCGTTGTTTTTTAAATAAGGGGTAATAAAAATGGATGCTTTAAATCAATTTGAAATTGGTATACTTGATTTTATAAGAGAAACCTTTTCTTGCAAATTTTTAGATTACTTTTTTATTGGCATTACTTCTCTTTCAGATAAAGGTATTTTTTGGATAGCTTTAGCGATTATTTTGCTTTGTTTTAAAAAGACACGCAAAACGGGTATCTGTCTTGGCGCTGTGCTTATAATAGGTGAGATTTTAGGCAACCAAATTCTTAAAAAGATTTTTGAAAGACCAAGACCCTATACTGTAAATCCCGACATAACGCTTATTATAGATAAACTTTCGTCATTTTCTTTTCCATCGGGACATTCGCGTTGCGCGGTTGAGTGTTCGATTGCAATTTTTGCAAACAATAAAAAATGGGGCGCTGTTGCAATTGTGGTTGCGGTGCTTACCTGTCTTTCTAGGATGTATCTTTACGTTCATTACCCAACCGATGTTTTAGCCGGTGCGGCTCTTGGCGTAATAGACGGCTTGCTTGCAATCTTTATTGTAAAAAAAGTAGGCGAGTATATTAGCAATAGAAAAAGCAAACCCGAGGTAAAATAATATGTTAAAAGAAGTGCTGCAAGAGCGCGATTTATTGCCCATTTTAAAAATGAATGATGGTCGTGAGGTTACACCACAGTTGTGGGCTGAGCGTAGAGCAGAAATGTTAGAGCTGTTGCAAAAATACTCTTATGGTTATACCCCCGAGTGTTTAGGAAAGGGAACCGGGGAGGTTATTTTTGAAGACAAGATGGCCTACGCCGGAAAGGTAACCGAACAGCATATAAATTTAACATTTAATACACCTAGTGGTGAACTTACAGTTTATACGGAATTATATATTCCAAACAATGTAGAAAAACCACCCGTTTTTTTAAATCACGCGTTTCGTCGCGTACCCGATAGATATATTCCTGTTGAAGAAATTACCGACCAGGGTTTTGCCTTGTTTGTTATGGTTTATACCGATGTTGTAAACGATAACCACTATGGTGATTTTTCTGATGGCTTGGGTAAGATGTTTGATGTCAAAAATCCACGTCAAGATAAGACACAATGGGGCAAGATTGGTATGTGGGCATATGCCGGTTCACGAGCGCTTGACTATTTGCTTACACGCGACGATATAGACGCTGAACACACTGCAGTTATCGGTCACTCGAGGTTAGGTAAAACAGCACTCTGGACTGCCGCGCAGGACGAGCGTTTTTGGTGCGCTATCTCTAACGACTCGGGCTATGGCGGCGCCGCAAGTTCTAAGCACAGTACCGGCGAAAAAATTATTGACTTTTTTAGAGCGGGTAGTTGGGATTGGTTTTGCGAAAATTTTAAGGATTATAAAGACGCAGAAGACGACAAACCCTATGATCAGGCGTATTTAACAGCGGCTATTGCGCCGCGGCTTGTTTGTATTGGCTCGGCTGTAGAAGATAAAGGCGCAGACCCACTATCTGAATTTTTAACCTCGCTTCACGCAAGCTGTGCTTGGGAATTGTTTGGTAAAAAAGGAATTATAACACCTGATAAACTTCCCGAAATAGGTGACCATTTAATGGAAGGTAACATAGGTTACCACCTTCGCGCAGGCAGACACTTTTTTTCACGTGAAGACTGGAATCATTACATTAAGTTTTTGAAATCAAAATTATAAAAAATAACCCTCTGCTTTTGTTTTAAGCAGAGGGTTGTGTTTTATTTAATATAATCTTCATTGTATCCGTTGTATTTTTTTAGCAGTTCAATAAGCCTTTCTTGGTTGAGCATATATTGGTTATCTGCCTTATAAACTTCAAATGGAACGTCAGTAACATCACTATCACCGCACATTTGACGCATCGCTATACTACCATCTTTCATTAAATAAAGGTTGTTTGTATAGCCGTTAACTTTCAGATTTATAATATAATTGTTAGGGAATAATAGCAACTCGTGTAGTTTATCTGAGGGATATATGTGACTATAGGTGTATTTTTCTAAAAACTTCAGGTCGTTATTATCAGAGATTATAGTCCCTACTCCATCAAATTCGTGGATAATTTCAAAATTTTGTATTTTATCTACGCTGTCAGTAGCGGTTAAAGCGGCAATCAGAGTTGGAACATTTTCACTTTGAGTAAGTTGAGACAAATTGTTGGTCTGCTGTAAAGAAGATGAACTACAGGCAGATAAGCAAAATAACAATATTACACAAAATGTAATTAAAAATAGTTTTTTCATTTTAATACCATCCTTTCGACTTATCTTAATTTTATTATATCATAAAAAACAAAGGATGGCAACTGCCATCCTTTTTATAGTTCTATCTCAAAATCAAGTATACGTATTTTATCTTTGCTTATTTCTATTGCTTTTTTGCATTCTCCAAATGCTATTTCTACCGTGTTTTCATAGGCCGTAGATATTGCTATCCAGCCAAATGACAGGCAAGAGATAATCACAAGGCTTATATAAAGTGTTCTAAAATAGGTTTTTGTTTGTCTTTTCATTTCTTGTTTCCTTATTTGTTATTGTAACGTATCAAGCAGTTTTATAAGCGAATTTGAAAGCAACTCCGCTGAGTATTGCGCCTCCTCAAAGGTGTTACCATCGGTGCCGATTTCTATAAGTAAAGAACCCGTTGTTAAGCTTTGGTTATAATTTTTTGGCATAAAATGAATTGCGCGGGCAAGGCTTGGGTACATATCTTCAACTGTTTTTTGCAACTTTACAGCAAGTTTTAAATTTTCTTTCCAATCGGGAAAGTTTGTCACATTTCCGCTCTGTGAACCCATTACAAGCATTATCTGCGCGGCTTTTTTGCCGTCTATTTCGGTGGTGAGTTTTACCTTATCGTTGTCATTTTCAGCAAGGGCATCTCGGTGCAGGTCAATAACTATTTTTATGCTTGGGTATTTTTTTAAATAGGTACAAATGGTGCTCGCGGCGCGTGAATAACTTTCGTTATATGAGGGGTTGTCGTGCTGTGTTGTATCGTGTAACGTTACAATACCTGCGGCATTGAGTTTGTTTGTGATTATTTTGCCCAACGCAACCATATTATATGCATTGTTGGTGTTGCGAGCAGTGTCGTTTTGTGTGTAATAGTTTTCGTTATGTCGCAGATAACTTTCGGTGGCGTGGGTGTGTAGTATAAGCACCTGTGGAGCATTGTTTTTTTCTATTTTAAATCCCAAATTGCTGTTTAGAAAGTCTTTTAAATTTATATCAAGCGTTGTATTGTTTTTTAAATAAATATTGTCGTATGATGTGTTGGCTGTATATGGTGATATGAATTTTTCTATAACCTTTCCTTGAACGTCGCCCGTGGCAGAAATCATTACGGATTGCTTTTTTTCGTTAGAATCAGAGTTTGTGCTTTCTGGATTTTTTTCGCTATACGAAGAAGTGTTTTGATTTGAATTTGACTCTAAATTATTAACGCTATGGACAATAGGCAGCTGTGCCTTAAGTGTGCTATTTTTGCCTTGAGTTGAGAGTCCTTTGGCGCTTATATATGTTAAAAACAGCGCAATGCATAGCGCTGATGAGTAAAGGCGTATAATCGCGCCACGATTGTTCATTTTTATCACCATCCACAAACATTTTATGTTTAATATGGGTGGTTTATGTCAGGCTTTCAATTATATTAATATCTATTTCCGGCTGTAAAAAAATGTTGATTGCGCGAGAGATTATATCAGATGCCTTTTCAATAAGCAGGTCGATTTCTTTGGGTGTTACCATCATATTTTCTTGTGTTTCAAAAAAAGAATTGCCGTCAATAACCGTAGGTACGCCCACTGCAATAACAGGCACACCAAGGTTTTTGCAGTTTAAAGTTTTTCGCGCGTTGTTAACGCCTGAGCCTGCGGTTATGCCGCTGTCACCTATCTGAATTGTACGGCAAAGTCGTTCGGCTTCACGTGCGGCTAGAGCATCGACGGCAATTACTATATCGGGTTTTACTGTGTTTACGGCGGATTTAATAAGGTCATAGCTTTCTATGCCTGTTTTACCGAGTACGTTAGGCGTAAGACAACAAACGCTTTTTAATTTTTGAAGTCCTAAACTGTTTTTTAACCCATCGCTTATATGTCGCGTTGCAAGTATGCGGTCGGCAACAAACGGACCTAATGCATCGGGGGTGATATCTGTGTTGCCAAGACCCACCACCAGCGCAGAATCAATCTTTTTTTTACAAACTGATTTAAGTGACTTTACAATAGCATTTATTATATCGTTGGTATCGCATATAAAATCGAGGCGAGGAAACGAAATGGTGCAATAACATCCTTTAGGTTTTTTTATAGCATTAGCCGCTATATCATTAGTAACACAAACGGTAGAAATGGTAATATCATTCAGTTGTTCATCGCGCGTTTTAAGTCCCGTAATATTATCGGGGCTTTCTGCCTTGATTTCAGCAATAAGGTCTGTTCTGATGCTCATAAAATCACCCAAATCTATTATGCCCTAAAAATTAAAACACCGCTTAAAATTTTAAGCGGTGTTTTGTGTAAATTCAAGTATTGTAAATTATACGTTATTTTCAGCTTCGTATCTTGCTACAGCAGCCTTAATCTTGTCAGCCGGGTCAAGAAGTTTGCTGATAGAGTTATCGTTGTTAAGGGTATCAACCAAAAGCGCAATATATTTTGACATATTTACACTGCAGTACCATTCACGTGAAAGAAGTTCGGGTGTTTGATAAATGAGGTTGGTTGTAAATACCTTGTCGATAAGACCGTTAGCATAGTATTCATCAAACTTCTCGAGACCTTCAACAAAAAGACCAAAGGTAGAGAACACAAATATTCTACCGGCGCCTTTTTCTTTTAACTTAGCGGCAATATCAAGCATTGACTCACCACTTGATATCATATCGTCAACAAGAATAAGGTCTTTGCCTGTGATGTCGTTACCAAGGAACTCGTGCGCTTCGATTGGGTTTTTGCCGTTTACAACAATAGAATAATTACGACGCTTGTAGAACATACCAAGGTCGAGACCTAAAACTGATGAGTAATAGATACATCTGCCCATACCGCCCTCGTCGGGAGAAACTATCATGGTATGGTCGCGATCAAGTTTAACGTCCGGCACATTGCGGAGAAGTGCCTTAATCATTTGATATGCCGCCTGAACGTTGTCAAAGCCATCAAGCGGAATAGCATTGTTAACACGTGGGTCGTGAGCATCAAATGTGATGATGTTTTTAACGCCCATTGCAACAAGTTCTTGTAAAGCCATAGCGCAGTCCATAGACTCACGCGCGGTACGGCGATGCTGTCTGCCTTCATAAAGCATAGGCATAATAACGGTGATACGACGCGCCTTACCGCCAAATGCTGCTATAATGCGCTTTAAGTCTTGAAAATGGTCATCAGGACTCATTGGAACGGTTTGTCCATACATTTTGTATGTAACGTTATAGTTAAAGCAGTCGCAGATGATGAATGCATCAAGACCGCGGGCAGAATGATGAAGAACTGCTTTTGCTTCGCCTGTGCCAAAACGTGGACAGTTAGCGTCGATTACAAAAGATTGCTCTTCATCAATGTTACGCCATTGTTTAAGATAAAAGTCCACCTGTGAAGAAATGTCTTCACAACCACGCATACTTATAATTGCGAGGTCACCATAAGGTGTGTGTTTAAAATTGATACTGGACATATAAAAATCCCTCCGCAAGAAATATAAAAAATTTACTGAGTCTATTGTAACACATTTTTCTCAACATAAAAAGACTTTTTTACAAATTTTTTTACATTTTTTTAAAAAATAAAAATATTTGCTATTACTGACTATATGTGATATAATAAATCTAACTATAAATACACAATTTTGTCAGGAGATGTCATAATATGCCAACAGTTACTTTGCTTGCGCACACACCCAATCCCGAAAAGACGGTAGCGTCGGCTGCAAAGCTTTGTTACAGTTCGTCTAACATACTTGATTTGTACGATGGGCTCACCCAAGAAAAAGCGGCAGATTTTGTTGAAATGCTTTCTGAAATAGGTCACGAAAGCCCAATTGAACATGCGTCGTTTACCTTTGGTATCGCGGGTGTGTCACGCGCGTTTTTGGCGCAGATTACACGTCACAGAATGGCGTCATATTCGGTTAAAAGTCAGCGTTATGTAAAAGAGGGCGCTTTTGAGTTTGTAACTCCGCCTGAGGTTGCAGCTGACCCTGTTGCGCTTGAGGCGTATGAAGAATCAATGCGACTCGCTCAAGAGTCTTATGATAAAATTGCTGAGATTCTTACCCAAAAGCATACTGCTGCATTCATAGCTGAGGGCAAAGATGAAAAAACCGCCGCCAGACTTGCTTCTAAAAAAGCAATAGAGGATGCACGTTTTGTATTGCCTAATGCGTGTGAAACAAAAATGGTTGTTACAATGAATGCAAGATCTCTACATAATTTCTTCCGTCACCGTTGTTGCAACCGCGCCCAGTGGGAGATAAGAGAGGTTGCAAATCAGATGTTGCGTCTTGTAAGTGACGTAGCGCCCGAACTCTTTAAAAAGGCGGGTCCGCCTTGCCTTACAGGCCCTTGTCCTGAGGGCAAAATGACTTGCGGTAAAGCAAAAGAAGTTAAAAAGTTTTATGAGGATATGAAAAAGTAATGGGTAAGCTGATTGTTATTGAAGGACTCGATGGTTGCGGCAAATCAACCCAACTTGAACTTTTGCCGCAAAATCTTAAAAATCAGGGTATTAAAAGCCGTAGCGTATCATTCCCTGATTATGACAGCGATTCAAGTGCCCTTGTAAAGATGTATTTAAACGGTGAATTTGGCAGTAAACCTAACGATGTAAATGCTTATGCGGCATCCCTTTTTTATGCAGTTGACCGTTTTGCTTCCTACAAAACTAATTGGGGTGAATACTATAACCAAAATGGCGTTATAGTATCAGGTAGATACACGACATCCAATGCCGTTCATCAGACATCTAAGATGGATGAAAGTGAGTGGCAAGGCTTTTTGGATTGGCTTTATGACCTTGAATATAACAAGGTTGGTATTCCAAAACCTGACAAGGTAATTTTTTTGGATATGCCTGTTGAGGTTTCGCAAAAATTGTTATCCGGCAGATATAAGGGCGATGAAACCAAAAAAGATATTCACGAAAGTGATACCGCTTATCTTGATAAATGTCGAAAGGCGGCTATGTTTACAGCAGCTTATTCGGGGTGGACGGTTATTCCTTGCGCTAAAGACGGCCAACCTCGTCCTATAGATGAAATAGCAAATGATATTTTAAAAGAAACGCTTAAGGTGATATAAATGGTATATGTTTTTTTAGCTAAAGGCTTTGAAGAACTTGAGGCATTAGCGCCTGTAGATGTGTTGCGCCGTGCCGGTGTAGAGGTTAAAACGGTTGGTGTTACAGGTAAGCGTGTGCGTGGCTCACACAACATTTCGGTTAACTGTGATATAACCATAGGTGAAGCCGATATAAACAACTTTGACGGTATTATTTTACCCGGCGGTTTGCCAGGCACTACAAATTTAGAAGCAGATGATACCGTTAACAAGTTTATAGACTATGCCGTGCAAAATGGTAAAATCATTGGCGCAATATGCGCGGCACCTATGATTTTAGGACACAAAGGTCTGCTTAGAGGCAAAAATGCCGTATGTTTCACCGGCTTTGAAAAAGAACTTACAGGCGCGCACGTGCTTGACAGACCTGCTGTTCGAGACGGTAACATAGTTACCGGTTGGGGCGCAGGTGGCGCAATGGATTTTGCATTACTTTATTTAGAGGCAATAAGTGAAAACGAGGAACTCGCTAAAAAAATTGCGCGAAATATGCGTTATAACACATAAGAGGTAGTTATGGAAAATAATAATTTCAATATAAATGATGAGGATTTTATAATAGGTAAGGGTTTTAAATTACAAGAAGTTGAAACACCTAAAAAACGAAAGAAAGTCAACAAAAAGAGCTCCGTGCTTGGCAATATTATATGGATTGGTAGCATATTTTTAATAGCTATTGTTATTGCTGTTTCAATAATATATCCTTTTTCAGACTTTTTTGGCATAGGCTTTGGCAGAGGTAAAGATGTTCAGATGGACATACCCTATGGTTCTTCAACCGCCACAATCGCGCAAAAGCTTGAAGAAACCGGCGCTGTAAAACTGCCAATGCTTTTTAGAGTTTATTCAAAATTAAAGGGCTATGAAAGCAAATACAAATACGGATTATACTCATTTAATACCGAAGCCGGTTATGACCGCCTTGCCGAGATGCTTATGTATGACGGCGCAAAGGCTGAAAGTGTGCCGGTTACAATACCTGAGGGTACGGGTATAAATGATTATACGCATATTGTTAACGGAGAAGAGAAAACAATAAAGGGTATAGCTACTATTCTTGAAGAGAAGGGTATTTGTTCTAAAAAAGATTTTCTTTATGCCTTGGGTGAAATTGAATTTGATACCGATTTGCTGAAAAATTGCAACGTTGGTAAGACCTATTATTCACTTGAAGGATATTTATTCCCCGATACTTATGATTTTTATGCTTACGATTCGCTTGAGTGCGCAAAGATTGTTGTTGAGAAAATGATTGCGCAAACTGAAGCAAAAATTACCCCTGATATGTATAAGCGAGCAAAAGAAATGGGTTATAGCATGAACGAAATTTTGACTTTGGCTTCAATTATTCAGATGGAATCAGGTCAAAACACCGAGGAAATGGCAAATGTTGCGGCGGTTTTTTATAATCGTTTAGATAGCAAAGACTTTAATACCTTGGGTTCTAGCCCAACCTGTTATTATGGCGAGTCGTTTAGAAAAGATGACGGCAGATATAACACCTATGAGATAAAGGGAATCCCACCCGGACCGCTTTGTTCACCGGGGTTAGACGCTATAAAGGCGGCGCTTTATCCTGCCGGCGATATGGATGGAATTTATTACTTTGTTACCGATAAAGACGGTCAATTTTATTATTCACAAACAGGAAATGAACATACTGCAATAATCGATAAATTGCAAAATGAAGACAATTGGGTATATGAAACATTTGAATAAAAAACTTGAACTTTTGTGCCCGGCAGGAGATTTAATTAGACTTAAAACTGCGGTGGATTTTGGCGCAGACGCAGTATATATTGCAGGCGAAGAGTTTGGTATGCGAACTGCCAGCGCGAACTTTAGTCGCGAGGATTTAAAAGAGGGTGTGGCTTATGCGCACGCGCATAACGTTATGGTGCACGTGACCTGCAACACCATTCCTCACGAGGACGAGATAGAACGTTTGCCTGACTTTTTAACATATCTTAATAAAATTGGCGTTGACGCAGTAATTGCCTCTGACCTTGGTACCATTGGTATGGTTAAGCAGTATGCGCCTGATTGCGAATTGCACGTATCGGTGCAATCGGGTATTGTAAACAGCGCTACGGCGAATGCTTTTTATAATATGGGTGCAAAACGCGTAGTTTTAGCTCGTGAGTTATCACTCGAAGAGATTGCAAAAATTCGCGCTAACACACCGCCCGAACTTGAGATAGAGGCATTTGCTCACGGGGCTATGTGTGTGTCATTTTCGGCGAGATGTTTGCTTTCAAGCTATATGACGGGACGTGACGCTAACCGTGGCGACTGCGCTCAGCCTTGTCGTTGGAGTTATAGCCTTATGGAAGAAAAACGACCGGGGCAGTATTTTGATATTACCGAAACGAACAAGGGAACATATATACTAAATGCCAATGATATGTGTATGGCGCCTTATCTTGATAAGATGTTAGAGGCAGGTGTGTCTAGCATTAAGATAGAGGGCAGAGCCAAGACAGAGTATTATGTTGCAGTTACAGCAAATGCATATCGCGGCGCGGTTAATAGTTTGCTTCAAACTGAGGGCGAATGGACCTTGCCCGAATGGGTAGGCGACGAGCTTAACAAAATGAGCCACCGCACATATTCAACAGGTTTTTATTTTGGTAGACCCGAAAATGCGCAAACCTATGAAAATGCAGGTTATATTCGCGATTATGCCATTGCGGCTATTGTTGACGGCTATGAAGACGGTTGTATTGTTGCTACTGTTAAAAACAAGTTTTTAAGTGGCACGCTGCTTGACTGCTTAGAGGCAGGCAGTATACCTTTTAGCGTCGATACTACCGTTTTATATGATGAAAAAGGTAAGCAGATTGAGAGCGCATATCAACCGATGAGCAAGATAAAAATTCCGTTTGAGCGCGAAGTAAAATCGGGTTCTATGCTTAGAATGAAAGTGTAATAAACACTTGAAAAATATGTCAAATTATGGTAGAATAACTCTACTTGAAAAAATAAAGGAGATTTTTGTAATGAAAAAGGAAGTATTAGTTGAAATTTCAGCGCGTCACGTGCACGTAACACAAGAAACACTTGAAACACTCTTTGGTGTAGGCCATACCCTCACAAACAAAAAAGACCTTTCACAGCCAGGTCAGTTTGCTTGTGAAGAAAAGGTAACCGTTGTAGGTCCTAAAGGTAGTCTTAAGGCATCTATTCTTGGTCCTTGTCGTCCCGCTGACCAGGTAGAACTTTCCCTTACTGATGCTCGTACAATCGGTGTTGTAGCTCCAATCCGTGAATCAGGCGATGTTGCAGGCAGCGGTGCTTGTAAGCTTGTTGGTCCTTGCGGTGAGGTAGAACTTACCGAAGGTGTAATTGCTGCAAAGCGTCACATACATATGACCTGCGCAGATGGCGAAAAGTATGGCATTGTTGATAAGCAAATTGTTAGCGTTAAAATTCCAACCGAAGGTAGAGCGCTTGTGTTTGGTGATGTTGTAGCACGTGTTAGCGATAGCTATGCACTTGCTATGCACATTGACACCGATGAAGCAAATGCCGCTTGTGTACCTGGTAGCTGCATAGGTGAAATTCTTGACTAATCCGTTAGGACTTTATATTCACATACCTTTTTGCGAGAAAAAATGCAATTATTGTGATTTTTACTCGGCGTTTTATAACAAAGACACTCTGAGTGTTTATTTTAAGGCGCTTAAAGGTGAAATAAAAAAATGGGGCGGCACTATACACCGCCCCATTGATACTATTTATATAGGCGGCGGTACTCCGTCACTTTTGGGTGAAAGCATAATCACGCTTGCTGAGTGCATACGGGAAAATTTTTGCGTTTTAGATGATGCTGAATTTACCGTAGAGGTAAACCCATCTTCCAGCGACAATTTTTTAAGATATGCAAAGCAAGCAGGCGCTAACCGATTGTCTATTGGTGTGCAATCGGGAAGCGACGAAACGCTTAAGGTTTTAGGCAGAACTCATACAACACTTGATGCCGCTGTTACGGTAAAAAAGGCGCGAGAGTTGGGTTTTGACAACATATCGCTTGACCTTATGATAGCGTTGCCTGACAGTAGCGCTGATACGTTGCGAAATGATATTAATTTTATTTTATCATTAAACCCGGAACATATATCGTCTTATATATTAAAAATTGAGCAAAATACTGCGTTTTCAAAAAAATATGACACATTAAATTTACCCGATGATGACGATACTGCCGAGCAATATTTGTATATGTGTAAAGCTTTAGGTGAAAGTGGGTATAATCATTATGAAATATCTAATTTTTCACGTGATTGCAAACAAAGCCGTCACAATATAAAATATTGGATAGGTGAAGATTATCTTGGAATAGGTCCTGCGGCGCATTCTTGCCTTGATGGTAAGAGGTTTTATTACCCACGCGATTTGAGGGGATTTATAAAAAATCCGCAAACTGTGTATGACGGCGAGTCGGGCGGCAATGAAGAAAAATTAATGTTAGGACTGCGACTCTCCAGCGGTGTAGATTTGTCAAAAATTTATGACGAGATACCGCCAAATATTATAGAGAAAATTGATCTGCTAAAAAAAGCAGGTTATATAAAGGCAGATTTGCCATACATATCACTGACAGATAGTGGTATGTTAATTTCGAACAGTATAATTTCAGAATTATTATGGTGATTATATGAAAACTTTTAAAATACATTTAATTCGTCACGGTGCTACCGATGCAAACGTGGCAGGTATGTATATTGGTAACCGTACCGATTTACCGCTATCACCTGAGGGTGTGCGTGAATTACAGCAAATGCGAGAGATGGTAGAATACCCGGACATTGAACGTCTATATACCAGCCCCATGCTTAGATGTAAGCAAAGCGCTAATATCATCTACCCTGGGTTTGAAGCGCATATTGTTGATGAGCTTACCGAATATGATTTTGGTGAGTTTGAAGGCAAAACTGCTGAGCAACTTGAACTTATGCCCGAATATTTAGAGTGGACAAGTGGCAAGTTAGAAGCACCCGCAGGTGGAGAGACCACACAAAATTTTGTGAAGCGTCAAGCCCTCGCACTTAATATGATAGTGCGTGATATGATGCAAAACGACGTTACAAGCGCGGGTGTTATAATGCACGGCGGCGCTATAATGATGCTGCTTTCTGCTTGCGCGGTTCCACGCAAACGTTCGGTTGAGTGGACCAGTGATAACGGCAGAGGTTATTCGATTATGATAACCCCTTCTCTTTACCATTCAAGTGGTATAGTTGAGGTTTACGATATAATTTAATTGAAAATTTAAAATGGAAAATGGAAAATTATTGAGTCGGCAACGCCGACAAATATAATGGTTCGCCTATGGCGAACACCGAAACTTTCAATTTTCAACTTTCAATTTTCAACTTTTATCAATTCAGATGGATGGTGAATAGGTTGGTTAGTTTAGGTAACGATTGGGACAATATTTTGGCTGATGAATGGCAAAAGCCATATTATCAGAACTTGCGTGGTTTTTTAAAAACAGAATATAGCACTCGAACAATATATCCTGATATGAACGATATTTTTAATGCTTTGCGCTATACATCTTTTGCCGATACAAAGGTTGTGATTATAGGTCAGGACCCATATCACGGTAAGGGCCAAGCTCACGGACTTTGCTTTTCGGTGCAAAAGGGTATAGAACCTCCGCCGTCGCTTAAAAATATTTATAAAGAACTTCACGATGATGTAGGATTTATTATACCAAATCATGGCGAGCTGACGACATGGGCGCGACAGGGTGTGCTGCTTCTTAATGCAGTACTTACAGTCAGAGAGGCAACACCTAACAGCCACAAGGGAATGGGTTGGGAGCATTTTACCGATAGGGTAATAGCAGAGCTTGATAAAAAGCAGACCCCCGTCGTATTTTTGCTTTGGGGTGCTAATGCCCGAAAAAAAGCCGAGATTATTAAAAATCCGTTACATAAAAAACTGATTACCGTGCATCCGAGTCCTCTGTCTGCTTATAATGGATTTTTTGGATGCAAACATTTTTCTGCGACCAATGAAATTTTGTTATCAAGTGGGCAGTTGCCAATAGATTGGACTATAGATTAGGAGATTTTAAATTATGAAATCAACAGGAATTATACGTGGTCTTGATAATATGGGTAGGGTAGTAATACCCAAAGAAATAAGAAAGTTCCTTGATATGACTGAGGGCGTCGATGAATTTGAAATTTATATGCAAGATGATTGCATAGTGCTTAAAAAACATAAGCCAAACTGTGTTTTTTGTGGCATTGAAGAGGATTGCATTGATTTTGAAGGTCAATTGGTTTGTAAAAACTGCATTGAAAAAATGCAGAAAATAAAAGAAGAAATTCAAAATATAGAATAACACAACCCCCGCTTATCAGTAAGAGTAAGCGGGGGTTAAATATTTTATTTTAAATTTTCGCAATAGGTGGCTCTTTCGCCGCCGATAAACTTTGGTCGGGTTCTGGCGCAAACAATTGGAGCCTTGCCTATCTTGTTTATAGATAATCTTACCGGTACGGCGACTTCCTTTAAGTGCATACCAATAAGTGTGTTGCCAATGTCAAGCCCTGCATGCGCTTTAATGTGCTCAACTGCTACAGGCTGTTTCATATTTTGCCATACGACAGTAGCGAATGAGCCACCCGCTTTTGACTTAGGCATAACGTTTACTATATCAAGTCCAAATTTTTCTGCTGTCTCTTGCTCAATTATAATTGCGCGGTTAAGATGCTCACAACACTGCGCCGCAAGATAAATTCCCTTTTCTTGCAACACGGGGTACACACCGTCAAAAACCGCCTTTGCGGCATCAAGACTTGAGGCTTTGCCAATATCGCCACCCATAATTTCACTTGATGAACAACCGATTACTAAGAGCTCACCCGATTTAATACCCGAAATTTCAACGAGTTCTTTTATAGCCGTTTTGGCATTACTAGTTATTTCTTTTAACATATTTATCACCTTGAAAGTATTATAATTGAAAAATTTAATATATTCAATAGTTTTTAATGTCCTTTTTTTGTCACATATAAATCTTTATAATTGTTTTATGGTGATGTTTGTGGTAAAATATTTAAAAAGGCGGTGTATTGATGCTTCAGTTTATTTTAGGTCGCGCTTCAAGCGGAAAAACCTATATGGTGACACAAAAAATTGCAGAGTGCTTAGCACAGGGTGAAAACCCTGTTCTTTTGGTGCCTGAGCAGTTTTCATTTGAAAGCGAAAAAAATATTTTGGACGTTGTGGGCGATGGCGCCGCACAGCGAGTTTCGGTTATAAGCTTTACCCGTCTTTGTGACGAGATAGAGCGCATTAACGGTGGCGTTTGCGGAGAAGGCATAACCGATGCCGATAGAGTTATTTTAATGACCAGGACAATAAAGATGTGCCGCGGTGAGCTTGTAAGGTTTAAAAAGTATGCCGCTTCAAACAGCTTTGCGCGTCTTATGATTGATACCATAGGCGAATTTAAAATGAACTTTATATCGGCAGAAGATTTGCGCGACGCGGCAAATACTACCGATGACGAGCAGTTAAAATTAAAACTTTTTGATACGGCGCTTATTTATGAAAATTATGATGCGCTGATTGCTGAAAAATTCATTGATAATACAGACCGCCTTACAAAGCTTTACTATGCGCTGGAAAATTACAGATATTTTGAAAACAAAACTGTTTTTATTGATTCATTCAAAGGCTTTTCGGGTCAACAGTATAAAATACTCGAAAGGGTAATTTCACAGGCTAAAGATGTTACGGTAACGTTGGTTGATAACCCACAAGAAAACTATGAGTTTGGGCTTTTTTCTAATATTAAAAAGGTTAAAAGTCGCATAGGTCTTATAGCTCGTAAATTTGCAGTGCATGTGAAAGATGATATTATGCTTACGACTCAAAATTATGATAGTGATTGTCTTGCTTCGCTTGAAGAGTTTATGGCAACGGGACATACTGATTTTAGCGGTGAGTGTAAAAACATTGCTATTTGTCGTGCCGACAGTGTTTACAGCGAAGCGGATTTTGTGGCGCGCAGCATACGCCGCATTGTGCGTGAAACGGGCGCAAGGTATAGCGATTTTGTTATAATTGCGCGTGACACAACGCCTTATGAAGAACCGTTACAGGTTGCTTGTCAAAAAAACGATGTAAGTTGTTTTATTGATAAACGAATTCCGCTTGCTGTTATGCCAACGGCTGTGGCTATGATGTCGGCGGCAAATACAGCTAAAAATTTCACCACCGAAAATATATTGCGTTTTCACAAATGCGGTATAGACATACTTGACATAGACGAGATAGCAACCCTTGAAAACTATACATATTTATGGGGCGTAGAGGGTGACGCTTGGTTAAAAGAGTGGACAATGGATCCTGACGGCTTTGTTGCAAACGAAGATCTTAGCGATAAAGCAAAGCAAACGCTAAATTATATAAACGAACTACGTGAAAAAGCCATTCAACCACTTGAAAAATTGAGAAATAATTTTAACGGTAACGCGCAAAATATGGCGCGTGCTTTGGTGCGTGCGTTCGACGACTGTGACGCCGCAGAGCGTTTTAAGGCTTTTTCAAAACAATATGCTTCCGATTCCGTTTATCGCGACGCTGTGCGTCAGTCGTGGGACAGCGTTATGAAAATTTTAAACAGCATCAGTTTGTGTTTTGGTGCTGAAAATGTTTCAAAAAAAGAGTTTTGCGACGCGCTTTCGCAGGCGCTATCGCTTGAAACGGTTGGTATAATTCCGCAAATGATAGACGAAGCAATTTTTGGTGAGGCTGACCGCATAAGACCTTCAAGACCTAAATATGCATTCATTATGGGCGCTAATCAGGGCGTTTTTCCGCGTGTTCAGGAAAACAGCGGTTTGTTTGCCAGCGCCGAACGTGAAAAACTTATAATGTTGGGTCTTGATATACCAAACAAGGTCTTTTCATTAGCGGTTGATGAAGAATGTCTGCTTTACAGCAACTTGTGTTGCGCTTCAAAGGGTGTGTTTATAAGTTATGCTACAAATATTGATAACAACACAGCAGAACCCTCTGCATTTGTTGCCGATATTGTAAAACAATTTGACCCTAAGATTGTTGATTTCCCGTCTGCGCTAAGTGAAACTTTGCTTCCCGAAACGCTTGAAGATGCTTTTTCACAGTTTTGCGGTAGCATATCTGATATAGAATCAGATTCGTCAACACTTTTTGAGGTGTTAAAAGATACGCAGCTTAATGATAGGGTACAAAATGTTGTTGACTGTCGCCGTGAGATAAAGCATTTTATAAATGAAGATACGGCAAAGCAACTTTTTGGAGATAAGATAGTAATGTCTCCCTCTAAGTTTGATACCTTTAACCGATGTCGTTTTATGTATTTTTGCCGCTATGGTCTTCGCGTTGAATCACTGCAAAAAGCCGAGTTTAATGCTATGCAACGCGGTACGTTAGTTCATTACGTTTTGCAAAGAGCGGTAGAAGATTATGGCAAAGGTTTGGGTGAGCTAAAACGCGAGCAGTTAGCGGATTTGGTTGAAAAGTACACCAATGAATATCTTGATATGGTGGCAGGCTATGCTGATATTGAAACCCCGTATCTTAAATATCTGGTATCTACCATTAAGCGAACACTTAAATTTGTGCTTGAGCGTTTGGCGCTCGAGTTTGCGCAAAGTGATTTCGTGCCCGTGAAATGCGAACTAAAAATAGGTTTTGACGGTGATATGCCGCAAATTAAGATACCGATTGAAAATAGCGGTACGTTAGAGCTAATCGGTGTTGTAGACCGACTTGACAGCTGGAACGGTTATATAAGAATAATTGATTACAAAACAGGTCATAGAGATTTCCGTCTGCCCGACATATTATTTGGTCAAAATATGCAGATGCTCATATATCTGTATGCCGTGTCAAAAGACAAAAACTTTGGCGGAAAGGCGGCGGGCATATTCTATATGCCGGCAAGTCGTGATAAAACCGGTAACAAAGCCGCTCGTCGAATGAACGGTCTTATTGCTGCGGACGAGTCGCTCGTAAACGCAATGGACAAGGAAAACAAGGGCGATTTTATACCCAAATATTCCGAAAAATCACCCTCTGACAGTTATATCAGCCAGGAATCTTTTGAAGAGATTTTTGAGTTTATTGAAAGTAAGCTAAAACGCACAGGCGCTGCAATTTACGGCGGTGACGTTGCCACTGATCCTGTTGATGGGCTTGATAGTGGCGCTTGTAAGTATTGCGAATATCAGGGTATTTGCCGTAAAGCAGGCAAGGTTAACAAATCGGTGCCCAAGCTTACAAATCAAGAGGTATTAGAAGAAATTAAAAGGCAGGTGAGTGAAGATGGCATTTAAGCCTACAGCGCAACAGCAAAAGGCGATTGAGACCAAAGGGAATGTTCTTGTGTCGGCTGCTGCAGGTTCGGGTAAAACGGCGGTGCTTGTAGAACGAGTTATAAATATGTTAACCGACAAAAATTCAGGTATCACTGCCGACCGATTGCTTATTGTCACCTTTACCAATGCCGCCGCGGCTGAAATGCGAAGCCGAATTGAAAAACGCCTTTATGAAGAGATACAAAAAAATCCAAATGACACCGCTTTGCAAAAACAAAAGTATTTGCTTAATAGCGCAGATATTTGCACAATAGACTCATTTTGTATTAAACTTGTACGCGAAAATTTTGAAAAATGCGGTGTTGAACCTGATTTTAAAATAAGTGACGGTTCGGCTCAGGGTAAGCTTGTTAATGAAGTTATGACAAAGCTTATTGAGGAATATTTGCACTCCCCGTCACAAGATTTTGTGAAATTGTTGGAGCTTACCAATTGCGAATATGACGAAAAGAACCTGACCGAACTTGTAAACCGAATATATCTTTATAGTCAGCAACTACCTTTCCCAGAGCGATTTATAAATGGGCTTTCATTGCCGTATACCACTCCATTTAGCAAGGGTAATGCTTGGTATGATATGGCTTTTGATTTTGCAAAAAGCAGATTTGAAGTTGCTAAAAATTATATAAAGAAAATGCAGGAAAACGCATGCTACGTCGAAAAAAACGGCGACAAATATGTAGCGTATGCAGAGGAAACGCAAAAGATTTTTTTAGAGCTTGAGCAGGTGTGCGACTTAAAAGATTGGGATGCATTTTACGTTGCTTTAGACAGCGCCACATTAAAAAGCGTTCCGTCAAGTAGCAAAGACGATGCTTTTGCCAGTATTGTTAAGGAAAATAAAAAAGGGTTAAGCGACATTTTAAAAAGTTTGTGTGAAATGTTTAGCCTTAATCTTGAGCAAATGCAGGAAGAAATATCGCAAAATGCGTCTGCTGTAAAATTGCTTGCAGAAATCATTACAAAATATGGTCAAAGACTTTTTGATGCTTTTAAAGAGGAAAATGCTTTTACATTTTACAATATGGAGCAATTAGCTTTAAATTTACTGTGCGAATATAAGTGCGGAGAAGTTATAATACGTGATGAGGCAAAAGAACTTTGTGAGCGTTATGACGAGGTTTTGGTTGACGAATTTCAGGATGTAAACGATTTACAGAATATGCTTTTTTACGTGCTTTCAAACCGTGAGCAAAAACTTTTTGTAGTAGGTGACGTAAAGCAGAGTATTTACGGTTTCAGAGGCTCTAACCCCGAAAACTTTTTAAACAAGAAAAATAATTACATACCAATTGAAAAGTCTAGCGACACCGATTCTAAAAAAATAATATTATCTGACAACTTCAGAAGCCGCAAGGGAGTATGCGATGCGGTAAATTTCTTTTTTCACTTCCTTATGGCAGGTCAATGCGGCGATATTATTTATAACGAAGAGGAACGTCTTAATGCGGGTGGCGCCTTTCCTGAAAGTAATGCGCCAACGGCTGAACTTTTGGTAGTAGATAAATACGGTGATGAAAGCGCCGACAGTTTGCTTGAGTGCGAAGCAAAGAGAATTGCGCAGTATATTATCTCGGTAATGAATGAGGGCGCTGTTATAAGCGATGGCGAGTCTTTACGCGCGGCACGTTACAGCGATTTTGCAATACTGCTTGATAAGGTTAAAGATAAAGCGGCGGTTATTGCCGAGGTGCTGTCAAGCTATGGCATACCCGTATCTCTGGGTGGAGATGCTTTTTTAGAAAGCTTTGAAATTTCTACAGTTATGTCGCTTTTACAGGTAATAGATAATCCTAAAAGTGACGTTGAGTTACTTGCTGTAATGATGTCACCGCTTTTTGCCTTTACTGCTGATGAAATGGCTAAAATAAGGGTTTGCCAAAAGCGAGGTCCGCTTTATTCGGCAGTTGTGTTATATAGCAAAAACGGCGATAAGAAGACTACCCATTTTATACAAAAACTTACTGAATATCGACGTGATGCGGCGGTTTTGTCGGTTGACAAGTTAATTTCAAAACTGCTTCATTCAACCGATATTTTAAATCAAATGTCGGCGCTTGACGGTGGCAAACAAAAGCGCGCTAATCTTTTAAGCCTTATAAAATTTGCAAAAGGTTATTTTGACAGCACAAACGGCGGAATTTACGGATTTATAAAATATATGCAATCTTTGCCCGAAACCAGTTTCAGAGTAAGCACTTCGGGCGCGGAATCGGCTGTAAAGATAATGTCTATGCATAACTCAAAAGGGTTACAGTTTCCTGTGTGCATATTGGCAAATTTGTCTTCACAAATTAACAATGCCGACTCTATAAGCCGTGTGCTCTTTTCAGAAAAAGGCGGTATAGCCTTTAAGTATTATGATGAAATGTATGGCGGAGACGTGCAGATGTTGGGCCATCAGGTTATGTCGCAGGCGGCGCGCGCAAAAACCGCAGAAGAAAAACTGCGACTTTTATATGTTGCCGCGACACGTGCGATTGACCGACTTTGTCTTGTGTGTTCTTCAAAAAATATGGACAACAAGCTTAACAAATTGGCGGCGTCGCTTTCTGACTGCGAGCCAATAATAAGCCGTGAAATTTTAGAAAGCAGTCGCAATATGGGTGACTGGATACTGTCGGTTGCGCTGCTGCATCCAATGGGTGAAAAACTTATAGCATATTCTGATGCCGACGTTAAGGCTAAACCCGATAAAGATAAGGTTAACCTCGACTTCGATTTTAAAATTTCTATTTTTTCTGACTGTGAAGAGGATGTTGCAACAAGCGAAGAAAAGCAAGAAAAACAAGAGGGCTGTAACACTCAGTTTGCACAAAAAATAAAGTCAAACGCGGCTTACGTTTACCCTTATGAAGCACTTCGCAAATTACAGGCAAAGGCTTCGGTGTCAAGACTTGTTCACAGCGCCGAGGACGATAGATTTGCCTTTTGTGAAAAACCTGCCTTTATGTTGGGTGACCGCCTTTCAGGCGTGGCGCGAGGAACCGCAATGCACCACATTATGCAGTTTATAAATTTTGAACCGCCTATTGACGTTAACGCTGAGATTGAACGGTTGATTGAATGGAAGTTTATTACCGAGCAAGAGGCGGCAAGCTCTGACCTCGCGGCTATTGAAAAGTTTTTTGCAAGTAAATTGTTTGAGCGCATTATGGCTTCAGATGAACTTCACCGCGAGATGCGTTTTTTAACCGAGGTGCCGGCTGTGAGTATTGACCCGTCTTGCAGTGTGGATGCCAGTGACGCTAACATTATAGTTCAGGGCGCTATCGACCTTTGCTTTGTAGAGGATGACGGTGTGGTAGTGCTTGACTTTAAGACCGATAGGGTAGATAATTTAAGTGAACTTGTATCTACCTATGGCGAACAGTTAGATATTTATTCTAAAGCGGCAAAAAAGATTTTTGGAAAAGAAGTAAAAGAAAAGATAATTTACTCTTTCCATCTGGGTGAAAGTATTTCATTTTAAAAAGGGTGTTGTTATGAATTTGGAACTTAAAGAGGGAAGACCGCAAGAAACTGACGGAAGGCTTGAAAAAGAAATTCGTTGCTATGAGTTTTTAGACAGACTTGATATTAAATATTATCACGTAGACCATCGTGATATGGCGGCTGACACAATGGAAGCCTGCGAGGCTATAGACGGGGTTTTAGGTTGCACTATATGTAAGAATTTGTTTTTGTGTAATCGCCAAAAGACAGCCTTTTATCTGCTTATGATGCCGGCAAACAAACCTTTTAAAACAAAGGACCTCACGGCTCAAATAAATTCGGCAAGGCTTTCTTTTGCAGATAGTGACGCTATGCAAAATTTTCTTGACATAACTCCCGGTTCGGTAAGTGTGTTAGGTCTTATGAATGATAAGGACAGGGTTGTTCGACTGCTTGTAGATAAAGATATTTTAAATGATGAATATATCGGTTGCCACCCGTGTGTTAACACCACAAGTATGAAAATAAAGACCACAGATATTTTTGATAAATTTATAAATGCTGTGGCTCACCCTAAAACAGTTGTAGAACTTCCGTGGTATGAATAAACAAAAAGAACAGTGCCTAGGCGTTGTACAGTTAAGGACAGTTTTTAAAATTATTCTCATCGACCAATGTGCTGCCCCACAGGCTGCTATCAGTTTAGATAGATTAAGGGTTTTAGGTTCTCCTAACAAGTGATATTTGGGCGCCAAAATGTCCTGCTTGTTACGGTGTAAGACAAATATTAAACGGATGTGCAGAATTTCTGCACATCCGTTTTACTGTATCAAAAAATATTTTAATAGTGATATTGTGAGACAGGTCTCACAGTGTTATTTTGCCTATCGGCAAAGTGATATTAAAACCTTTCGGTTTTAGTGATATTTTATTCGCCAATAAACTGCCGAAGGCAATATCACTCGGCAGTAGCCGAATATAACTGCAAAGCAATATAACTCGCCAAAGGCGAATAAAACTGGCGTTGTATCCTTACGGGTACAACGCCTATGCACTGTTCTTTTTATTTACTTAAAGATAAATTGAGAAGTATTTTGGGTCGTTTGTATCAAGGTTTGCTGCCGATGCAAAGTCGCACAAAACATATTCTTTTACTTCGTTGTCAACCGTAATGTGAACTCTAAGGGTGACCAAAACGCCTATGTTATTTATAATTGGACGCGCTATAATGCTATCAATTTTTTTGCCGTAAAGTGTATCGAGGGAGAACATATCTTCTTCGGTAGCGCCAAACTTTTTACTGCGCGCAAGAATTACAGGGCCGCGGCGCAAAACAATTTTAGAGCATTTAAGCATCATATCTTTATTGCAAAGACCAAATGTGCCGTCACCCCAACGGAAGCTATGATAATCATCATCGGGAATCGGCTCCCAATCGCAGTTTATAACCTCGGTGGTCATATCAAAACGAATTTTCATAATTGTGGTATCTTCGTTTAGTTCAACCTCGTAGTAATCACCGCAAACGGGTACTACAACCTCGTCACCAAGACCTATGCGAATTTTGGTATTTTTGCTCCATTCAGGAATTCTAAGGTAAAGTTTTTTGCCCTTTTCGGGATTTCTTACTGCAATGCCAACCCAACCACTGTCAAAGTATCCGGCGCCAACACGTATGTCGGTATCACCAAAGCGCACGTAACTTTGTGTAAACATATTTACAAAGTAGCCTGTATCACTCTTGGTAACGCAACTTTCGGCAGCATTTGCAAGTCCGCGACCTACGTTGTTAAGGCAACAATGCTGGTACATAGTCTCGCACTGAGGTTGCGCTCTATAATGACGACCGGCGCTACGCACAAAGAAGGCACTCATTTTACCGTCTTCATAAACGCCTGCCATATATGCGTTGACAAAAGCCTTTTCAAAGGACTGCATATATTTTGCTTCGCCTGTAAGTCTGAACAACTCGTAACACAAGCGCATCCAGTGGAGTACGTCGCAAATTTCGGTAGCGCTGTCGGCATAAGATGCCGCATTTTGATATCTTTCACAATAGCCAACCGAGCCTAAAATGTTGCTTTCGTATTTAAGAAGCATTTCATAAAACGCTTTTGATGCGTTAAGCAGTTTTTCGTCACCTGTGATGCGATAAAGCTCGATTATACCGTCAAAGCAACTTGTCATTTCATATGCTTTTGGAACCCAGTCGCTACCGAGGTCGTGACCTTCGTTAAGTTTTTTGGCAGATAGTCCATACCAATCGGCAACGGCTTCGCCTGAAAGGGCATTGTTTAAAAGATTTGGTCTTTCGTTATCGTCACGTGACCATTCTTTTGCAATATCTTTACCAAACTGAAGGTATTTTTCATCGCCTGTAATGCGATAAAGAACAAGCATTGGCTTTAAGATAGAGCTTGAGGGCATACCGTCCATAACGCCGCTGTCTTTAACGCGTGTGCCGTCTGCTGCAAATTTGCTAACAATCCAATCGGCAAGTTTGGTAGCGCCTGTAAGGATTTTTTCATCCTGCATATATTCATATGCTTCTATAAGCGCCCAAAGGGTGTATTTCATACCCCAAACGTTCCAGCAGTAGTTTGCCTCCCAACCTGAGTAAAGGGCAGATTTTACTACGTCAACGGGGTAGAGGTTGTCTGAATTTCTGTATGTAGAGAGATAACCGTCTTCTCTTTGGAATGATAACATTTTGTAACAAGATTTGCGAAGTTCTTCCTTTAAAACATTATCATTTTTATACTGACAACATCTTACAGCGCTGAGCATAAGTTTGCCCCAGAACTCACTTCTCCAATAACCGAAGGTGTAAATGTCGTCATACTGAGTTTTGAAAAAGTCTTCTGCTTCGCGCAAAATTTCCTCAAGAGCAAATTTACCGCTGACACGTTCAAGTATAAAGCGGTCAAAACGCGCACCGATTTCACCCTCTA
Organism: Clostridia bacterium; assembly: GCA_017516965.1. Lineage (GTDB taxonomy): Bacteria > Bacillota > Clostridia > Oscillospirales > Acutalibacteraceae > UBA737. Next base: position 37,026 of record JAFXAP010000001.1, on the reverse strand, counting down.
AAAAACAAGAGCCAAGGGGTGCGGTGTCCATAATATTGGGGACTTTATAATTTACTTTGTAGTTCATGGTTATATTCTCCAATCCTTGCAAATATTTGCTAATTAAATTATATAACGATATATGGTATTTGTCAATTTGAAAAGAGGTCAAAATTGGTGGTTTTAGACCTAAAAAGTTATTGGTATAATAAAGGGAAGGTGTTTGAACTCCTATTCATTTGAAATGAAATCGTTTCACTAACGCTCACGATGAAATCCAAAACAAGTTTTGGATGAAATTTTTTGCTAACGCAAAAAGTGAAATTAAATTCGCCTCCAAAATATTTGGCGTAAGCCAAATATTTCATACGCGAAAGCGTATTTCACCGCAAAGCGATTTCACTCGCCGCAAGGCGAATTTCATTGAAAAAAGCACCGACAAAGTCGATGCTTTTTTCTTGGAAGAGCCAAACAAATTAGATGTCTTTTAATAATTAAAGGGTATATGTTTGAACTTTATAATCGTGCGATTAGAGGGACGAGTATATGATTGTTCTAATAATAAAAGATAACTTGACTTATCTGCCTTTAAGCCTGTTTTTTACAGCAAAGCGAAAATCGTCCATAGTTTTATTGTTAGAAGTTAACCAAGAATCTAAAGAACTAAAATCTGCGGCAAAACCTTTTTCGAATGCCTCTTTATCACTAACTATTTGTTCTGGAGATAAATGAAGAGTTTTACATAAAACGGTGCAATGTTGAAGTGCAGCAGTAAATACAGCTTTATCAAAATATTCTTCATCATTTTCTTCGGGCTCACAAATCATGACTTGCAAATGACCATTAGGTGATAAATCATAACTTCCCTTTTCGCCCTTGCCACACAAAAAACTTGAATGCGAGTGTGATAGGGTATTTATAATAATGATTTCTTTGTTTTTATTGTAACCTATAAAATAATGTGGCATTTTCGTATTGCTTTTTGTATTCCAATGATCGGAGGAATAACCTAATTCCGCATTAAAATCTATATAATTTTTTAAGTCAGTACCTTTTATACTGTGTAATACAATTCCTTTGATAGTATCTAGAGTCTTTGCTGCTTTAAAACAACCGTTCTCAGTTTGAATTTTTTCCACTTTTTTAAAATCACAACTATTTATATAAATTGTCTTCTCTATATATAAGTTTACAATAGAAAGCAGCAAAAGGATCAAAAACACCTTTGTTATTATGGAGAAAAACTCATTACCACTTATCACAAAAATTAGGTAAGACAAAACAGTAGGAATAGATATGAGAATGCCTCTAATTTGAGCTTTTTGAACTTTTGTTTTCTTCTTTTTCATTTATAATACCCTTTAATAATTAATTAATTTATATTTAAATTATATCACGTATATAATTTAAATTCAATGATTAAAAAAGAAGGAAATTTTCCGGCGAAATGTGCCTATTGCGCCACTTTCGTGGCTTGCCCACGTCGGCGAAAACAGTACATTGTACTGTTTTCTTCCGCAACATAAATGTTGCTCCCTCCTTGTTCAAATCCCTTCGTTAAATAGAAAAATTAAAAAGGGGCAGTATCTTGCGATACCACTCCTTTTTAATTGGAAAGGGTGTACAAATTCGATGCACTTTAAGTTTTTAGGCTATGTGTTTGAACCCCTACAGATTTTATAATTCGTGCCGAAGGCACACCGAAATTTCTTCACTATTCACTATTACTTATTACCTAATCGACAAGTTTCGTTAGAGAAGAGTGAAAAGTGAAGAGTTAAGAGTGAAAAAGTAAAATCGACAAGTCCCTGTCGAAACCTGTCGATTTTGGCCCGCTTGAAGGGATTCGAACCCCCGTTCTTCAGAATCGGAATCTGCTGCGTTATCCAGCTGCGCCACAAGCGGAAGTATTAAGTTGTGTAGTGCCCTGCAAAAAGCAGGGCACCATTTAAGTATTATTTATATCCGTTAGGGTTGCCGCTTTGCCAACGCCAAGTGTCTTCGCACATTTCTTCTATGCCGCGTTCAGCCTTCCAACCTAAAAGGTTAAATGCCTTATCAGCGCAGGCATAAACTTCGCCAAGGTCACCAGGACGACGTGGGTCAACAACGTAAGGTACGTCTTTGCCGGATGCTTTAACAAAAGCATCACGAAGTTCAAGCACACTAGTACCATTGCCTGTGCCCAAGTTGATTTCTTCACAACCAAGATTTTCTAAAGCCCAGCCAACAGCTTTTACGTGGCCGATAGCCAAGTCAACAACGTGAATATAGTCACGAACGCCAGTGCCGTCCGGGGTATCATAGTCATCGCCAAACACGTGAAGCTCTTTAAGTTTACCAACTGCAACCTGTGAAATATATGGCATAAGGTTGTTTGGAATACCCTTAGGGTCTTCGCCAATAAGTCCGCTCTTGTGAGCGCCGATTGGGTTAAAGTAACGAAGAAGGGCAATGCACCAATCTTTGTCTGATACGTAAAGGTCACGCAAAATTTCTTCGATAAAGAGTTTTGTTCTGCCGTAAGGGTTGGTAGCGCCTGTGGGCATACCCTCTACAAGTGGCACTTCGGTAGATGCACCATAAACTGTAGCAGAAGAGGAGAACACCAGTTTTTTAACATTAAATTCAGTCATAACTTCAATTAAAGTGTGGGTGCTTTCAAGGTTGTTCTTGTAGTACATAAGCGGTTTCTGAACCGACTCGCCAACAGCCTTGTGACCTGCAAAATGAACTACAGCGTCAATTTTGTTGTCACTAAATATTTTGCGAAGAGCGTCATAGTCGCAAACATTTTCCTCATAAAACTTTACTTTTTTGCCTGTGATTTTTTCTACGCGGTTGAGTGATTCACGGCTGCTGTTGTTAAGGTTGTCAACAACAATTACGTCATAGCCTGCGTTTAACATTTCAACGCAGGTATGGCTTCCTATGTAGCCGGCGCCACCTGTAAGTAATATTGCCATAATAGGTACCCCCAAAATAAATAAAATCTATCATATATAATTATATAACACTTGAAATATTTGTCAAGAAAATAAAAGGTCGGTTTTTATGAAAACCGACCTTTTTAAATTTTAAATACTACTGTAACCAAGAACACAAAGGCTAATTATTGCAATGATAATACCTATTATTTTTAGTGGTGTTGATTTTTCTTTAAAAAGTGTAATTGAATAAATAGCAGAAAGCATCATAACACCACCGTTATCAACGGTATAAAGAACAGCTGTGTTTAGATAACTTAATAACGTCACAAGTACGTTTACAGCAAGTCCGGAAATGATAAGGAATAGTACTAAAAACAGCAAACATTTTTTATTAAAACAAAATGCTTTGGCGAAAGATTTCTTTTCTTTTGCAAATAACTGACCAAGCGCTATAATTCCCATAAGTCCGTAAGAAACTATAATCATTTCTTGGCTTTCGTCGGAACTGTATTGTTCTTGCACTTTAAGCAACGTGCCATAAAGACCGTTAAATACAAACAATAATAAACAAAAGATATAATATGCTGGTGTGGTTCCGCCTAATTTAATGTTTTCTATATTCATTAGTATGCAAGCAATGATCATTGCAAATATTGCAACACACTGTAAAAAAGACGGTAACTCTCCGCTGGAAATTGAAACATAAATAAGCGGTATAAAAATGCCACCGAACAGCATCATCATATTCATAAAAGCATATGAACCACGCTCACCTGCTTTTATAAGTGATGTATTATACCCAAAAAGAACGGCTGCGTTTAATGCGCCAAATAAAAATGAAATTATTGAAATTTTAAACTCGAATCCTGCAAAAGCAAAACTTAAAAGCGCAATAGCAATGCTTTGGCAAACACACAAAACAGGACTGGAAAGCTCTGTTTTGCCGGTGTAGTTGTCTGAATAAAATTTACAAAAAAGTGTTTGTAAACTATAAAGAAAAACTAGTGCAATTATAAGTAGGGTAGAAGTCATATTAAATTATAGCCTTTCGTTTACAAGCCTCTTTGCATTTGCCACAGTTGGTGCATTTATCGGGATTGATAACCGCAACGTTATTTTCTAACGTGATGGCTTCGTTTTCACAAGCCTTTACACACATACCGCAGGCTATGCAAGAGGTGGTGCAAACCTTAACAACATTAGGACCTTTGTGACAGTTAGCGCAAAGAACGCGAGTTTTTTGTGTCTTTGGAACAATTTTAATAATTGATTTAGGACAAACTGCCGCGCAAGAACCACAGCCGCCACACAAATCCTCACAAACTACTACCTTGCCGTCCTGTATGCTTATTGCGCCAAAAGAACACGCCGCTACACAGTCACCAAGACCAATACAACCAAACTGACAGTCAAGCGGACCGCCGTGAACAAGACTTGCAGAAAGGCAAGAGGGTTTACCTGTGTATTCGTATTTTTCTTTTGAATTTCTTTGACAAGCAACAAATGCAACCTTTGGTGTGGCAGAAATTTCTACCCCCAAAACTTCACCCAAAGCTTTTGCAGTAGTCTCGCCACCGGGTGCGCATTTATCAGGTTCGGCTTCACCGTTGGCAATAGCCGCGGCATAACCGTCGCAACCTGTGTAACCACAAGCACCACAGTTAGCGCCGGGAAGACACTCACGAATTTGCGCTTCGCGTTCATCGGTAGGCACTGCCATAAATTTAGCCGCCAGCGCTAGACCAAGACCTAAAACAACGCCCATAGCGGTTACTATAAGTACAGGAATTAAAATGTTCATAATCTTAACCTCCTATACCGGCAAAGCCCAAGAACGAAAGCGCCACTAAAGCGGCAGCTATAAGCGTAATGGGTAAGCCCTTTAAGAATTCGGGAATATCGGCAGTTTCAAGCTTGGAACGCACACCTGCAAAAAGTATCATTGCAAGCATAAAACCAAGTCCTGCGCTGAGCGCATTTACAAGTGACAAACCAAAGTTAAGACCATCGGTTATGTTGAGCATTGTAATACCAAGCACTGCGCAGTTGGTGGTAATAAGTGGCAGATAAATGCCAAGCGCATTATAAATTGGTTTAATAAACTTCTTTAAAAAGACCTCGATTAACTGAACAATAGCCGCAATAACAAGTATGAATACTACCGTTTGCAGATATGTAAAGTTAGGGTATAGAAGATATGTGTAGATAGGCCAGGTTACCGCTGTGGCTATTACCATAACGAGTGTTACGGCAATGCTCATTGAAAGGGCGGTGTTTACCTTCTTTGATACGCCAAGGAATGGGCATATGCCCAAAAACTTTGACAGTACCATATTGTTGGTAAGAATGCCCGCAAGAAGTATTGCTACAATTGATGTAGTACTATTCATCGCTGCCACCTACCTTTTCACATTCTTGAGGCGCGCCGTCTGTTACGGCATTTTTACATGCCGCGCGTGAAGGACAGTTAGCGCAACCTAAATGCTCTACCACAGGTTTGCCCTGCTTTTTAGCAAGCGCATTTGATACGGCTACCAAAATACCGAATACAAAGAAGCCGCCAGGGGGGAGCAAGAAGATTATCATAGGGTCGATAAATTCTGCGGTAATTGTAAGACCGAAGAGTGTACCTGCGCCCAAAAGTTCACGAATAGCACCCATAAGGGTGAGGGTTGCTGTAAAGCCAATGCCCATACCTAAGCCGTCTAAAATGCTTGGAAGCACGGGGTTTTTAGATGCAAACATTTCGGCGCGCGCCAAAATAATGCAGTTTACAACTATTAGTGGTAAAAATATGCCCAGAGATTCATCAATCGCGGGGGTAAACGCCTTTACAAGCATTTGTACCACGCTTACAAAACCTGCAATAATTGTAATAAAGGCAGGAATACGAACCTTGTCGGGAATAAAATTGCGCAGTAATGATATAACTAAATTTGAACAAACAAGAACTATTGTTGCGGCAACACCCATACCGATACCGTTTATAGCTGCAGTGGTAACAGCCAACGTAGGACAGGTGCCTAGCACAAGACGTAAAACGGGATTTTCTTTAATGATACCGTTTGTAAGAATACTTAAATTCTTTGATTTCATTTAATTTTATCCCCCTTTACTATAATTTCAGCGGCGTAATCGAGAGCCTGATTTACAGCGCTTGTTACAGCCTTTGAACTGATTGTTGCGCCTGTTACAGCGTTGATTTCGTTGTTTTCTGTGTTTGCAGAACCACCCTTTATAACGGTTATATCGTCTTTAAGCCCTGAAAATTGTGAGTACCAGTCAGGTTTTGTTACGTTTTGTCCAAGACCGGGAGTTTCATCGGATGCGGCAAGAATTTCTACCGCAATGATTTTGCAATCCATATTGACTGCTGTCATAACCGAAATAGTGCCACCGTAACCGTTGGCTTCGGTTACGAATATACAGCCAATTGTATCACCGTCTTTAATAGCGGCATTATAGGTTACGTCGCCTAAGGTGGTATTTGCTTTTAGTTCGTGATATTCGTCAGCTGCAATAAGCTTAGCCATAGCTTCGTTTTGCTTTTTGATGGCTAAAGCCTTGATTTTGTTTTCAGTGAGCATATTTGTAGAACTAAGCGCAAGTGTTACAACTACGCAAATAATCGATAAAACTATAGTTGGTGTAGCTACATCGCCGATTTTTTTATAAAGGGAAGTTATTTTATTGATTATAGGTTCAACTTTGCTGAGTATTTTTTTCACGGTTTAGCCACCTCCCCAAATCCAAACGGTTTAGAAAGTGTTAAACGGTTTATGTGAGGGGTTAAAATGTTTATAAGCAGTATTGCGTATGAAACACCCTCAGGCAAAGAACCAAACTGTCTTATAACAAAGGTAATAATACCACAACCTACGCCAAATATTAATTTGCCAAGGTTAGTTGTTGGTGTGGTTACATAGTCTGTAGCCATAAAGATGGCGCCAAGCATAAGTCCGCCGCCAAAGATTGCCAATTTTAAGTCGTTGCCTGCGATAAGGCTTAAAATTGCTACAGTAGCAATAAAGCACACAGGAATAATTGGCTTTATAACACGACGAAGCATTAGGTATAATCCGCCTACGATAAGCAAGAAAGAAGAAGTTTCGCCAATGGCGCCGCTATGCATACCAAAGAATAACTGCTTAAAGGTGTACGCGCTCTCTTGAGCTAGCGGTGTTGCGCTAGACACTGCATCTACTGCGCCCGTTGACCACCATTCCATAGGGGCAACGTAATTTGACATTTGTCCTGCAAAAGACACAAGCAAAACAATTCGCGCTGTCATAGCAGGGTTTGCAAAGTTAAAGCCCAAACCGCCAAACATCTGCTTTACAACGATTATAGCAACAAGGCTGCCTATTGCGGCAATCCAAAGAGGAGTTTCAGAACTTAGATTCATTCCAAGCAAAAGTCCTGTAAGTATTGCTGAGCAGTCGGTTATGGTCTGCTCTTTGTGTAATGCCAAATTCCAAACGGCTTCAGCCGCTACGGCTACGGTTGTCGTTGTTAAAATAAGAAACAGGGCTTTAGGTCCAAAAAGAATGCAACCATAAATTGCGGCAGGCAAAAGCGCGATTATAACATCAAGCATAATGCCACGGGTGGTGTCTTCGTGTCGTATATGCGGCGACGAAGTAACTTTAAAAAGTTTGCTCATTTACTTTTGCCTCCTTATCTCTGCTTTGGCGGTGCGCATTATCTGAGTTAGTGGGCGCTTTGCAGGGCACACATAAGAGCAACAGCCGCATTCCATACAGTAGTTTATGTTAAGTGAATTTAAAGCGTCCTTATCTTTAACCCTAAGCGCCGTTTCGACCATAGCGGGATAAAGAGACATAGGGCAGGTGTCGGCGCATCTTCCGCAACGGATACATGCCGTTTGCATTTGCGGTTTTGGGTCGCGCATAGCCAAAATTGCGTTGTTGCGTTTTTCTAATACAGACTGGTCACTAACAACGGGGTTACCCATCATAGGTCCGCCCATAAGTATGCGGTCGGTATTTTCGATATCAACACCCACAAAATCTAAAATTTCATTTATAGGGGTACCTATAGGTACAATTACGTTTTTAGGCTCGCTAACTGCGGTGCCGTCAACAGTTATGCGCTTTGAAACAAGTGGCATACCGGTTGTTATAAAACGATAAAGTGTTGCAACACTTGTAACGTTCATAACTATACAGCCAACATCACTTGGTAATTTGCCTGCAGGCAATTTGCGACCGGTTGCTGAATAAATGATAACCTTTTCAGCACCTTGAGGATACTTTGCCGGTAGTTTCATAACCTTGACGCTATCATCGTGGTCACGGTGGTCAGCGGCTACATGCATAAGCAATTCAATCGCAATAGGCTTGTTTTTTTCAACGCCGATAACTACCTTTTCTATGCCGAGCTTTTTCTTTATAAGATAAACGCCTTCAATTACATCGTTAAGACCTTCGACACATTCGCGATAGTCAGATGTTATGTAAGGCTCGCATTCGGCAGCGTTTATAATAAGGGTATCAATTTTGACATCTTTTGACGGGGAAAGCTTAACGTGGGTTGGAAAACCTGCGCCGCCAAGACCAACAAGACCGCAAAGCTTTGCAGCTTCTGCCAAATCTGAAAATTTTTTCACCTTAAAAGGTTTAAGTGATGGGTCTTTTTCCATCTTACCGTCGGATTCAATTATTACATATTTTTGCAAGGTACCGTTACCAATGGTAAGGTCTTTTACGTCGGTTACTGTACCGGAAACACTTGAATGAACGGGTGCACTGACAAAACCGTTTGCCTCACCAATAAGCGTACCTACAAAAACGCTGTCACCTTTTTTAACAACGGGAGTTGCAGGCGCGCCAATGTGCTGTGATAAAGGTATATATACAGTTTTGGGCGCAGGCATCACGACAGTTTCACATTCGGCTGTGTTTTTGTGATGCTCAAGATGCATACCGCCTCGTATAAGTTTTACGGGGCGTAAAATACTTTCAGGCAATTTCATACCTAACCTCCAAATAAATATAAGCAAATGCAAATCGCACAATTCGCCATTTTCATATATTATAATATAAGTGTATCAATAATACAAGCAATGTTAAAAACTTGACAAACGACATAAAAAACAGTAAAATTGAAATTGGATTTCAAATTCGATTTGTGGTGATGTAATGAAACAGGTAAATTATAATACAAAACAAAAATCAGCAATAATGAGTTGTGTAAAAACTATGGGGGACAAGCATTTTACAATAGACAGCCTATGTAAAAAAATGCAAAAAGGCGGCGAAATGATAGGTAGAACTACCGTTTATCGTTTTGTGGAGAAATTATCTGCCGAAGGCGTTTTAAGAAAATATAATGCCTTGTCGGGCGAGAGCGTTTGTTATCAATATGTAGGGGAAAACAATTCTTGCCACGAGCATTTTCATTTAAAGTGTGAAAAATGCGGAAAGCTTTTTCATATGGATTGTCGCGAAATGAGCGAGCTTGTTGAGCATATAAAAAGTCATCACGGCTTTTATCTTAATCCTTTAAAAACTGTAATTTACGGAGTTTGCGAGGTTTGCAGTACAAAATGAAAAGAATAGTTGTTTGTTTTTTGTGTATGTTATTGCTTTGCGGTTGCGCGAAAGACTTTAATATAAAAGACGATAAAAAACTAAGTGTCGTAACAACAATTTTTCCTCTTTATGATTTTGCAAGGGCCGTTGGCGGCGACAACGTAGAGGTTAAAATGCTTATAAAACCGGGGAGTGAGGTTCACTCTTATGACCCGCTGCCATCAGATATGGTTGCCGTTTGTAACAGTGATTTGTTTTTGTATATTGGTGGCGAGTCAGATAAATGGGTTGATACCTTGCTCGATGATGAAAATATAAAGTCATTACCTCTTATTAATTCGGTAGAGCAAAAGCACGAAGAGCACGACAGCAATAAACTGCATCATAACCATAGCGATGAGCATATATGGACTGCGCCCCAAAACGCCGTGTTGATGATAAAGTCAATATGTCAGAGCTTTGCTGAGGTAGATTCAAAAAATGCCGCTGTTTATCAAAAAAACTGCAATGAATATATAAAAAAAATAACTGCAGCTTCTGAGAAAATAGAAACCACAGTATCAAAGTGTAAAAATCCGTTTATTTTAGTTGCCGACCGCTTTCCATTTGGATTTTTTGCTAAACAGTATGGTATAGAATATGCGGCGGCATTTGACGGTTGCGCTGTAAGTACCGATATAAGTTTAAAAACAATGTCGCGTCTTACAAAAACTATAAAAGAAAAAAACATTAAAACTGTCTTTTGTACAGAACTCAGTAATAAAAGTATTGCAAATGCGCTAAGTGGAGAATTAGGCGTAGAAATTCTTGAACTGCATTCGGCACATAATGTAAGCGCTAAAGATTTTACAGGTGGAATTACCTATGTTGATATACTTTACCGCAATAATGAGGCGCTTGAAAGGGGGCTTTTATCGTGAATATTATAGAAGTCAGTAATCTTTCCGCCTTTTATGAATCACGTCAGGTTTTTAAAAATCTTGATTTTGTTGTAAAAGAGGGGGATTATCTTTGCATAATAGGTGAAAACGGTTCGGGCAAAACAACCCTTATGAAAATTCTTTTAGGGCTTGGAATTAAACATACCGGCACGATAAAATTAACCGGCTTTACAAAACGTGAAATTGGTTGGTTGCCACAAAAGACACAACACCAAAAGGATTTTCCTGCAAGTGTGAAAGAAGTTGTTATGTCGGGATTTGACGGACCGGGATTTTTTGGATTTAAATATAGCAGACACCAAAAAGATTTGGCTAAAAAAAATATGAAACTTTTAGATATAGAAGGTATTGCCGAAAAATCGTTTAGCGAACTTTCGGGCGGACAGCAACAAAAGGTTTTGCTGTGTCGCGCCCTTTGCGCCGCTAAAAAGGTTTTGTTGCTTGATGAGGCTGTTACAGGACTTGATGATACTTCCAGTGATGAACTGTATTCGCTTATAAAAAAATTAAATAATCAGGGTCTTGCAATAGTAATGATAACCCACGACACTAAGCGCGCTTTAGCCGATGCAAAACATATTTTAAGTTTATCGGAAAATGCTCACTTTTACGGCAAGGTAACCGATTTTAATATGCAGTCAAAAGGGGGAGTGGAGTAGATGAACTTTTTAATGCAAATTTTATCTTACCCCTTTGCTCAAAGAGCAATAATTGTAGGCGTTTTATTATCAGTAAGCGCGGCTTTATTAGGTGTTAATCTGGTGCTTAAACGTTTTTCAATGTTGGGAGACGGATTGTCGCACGTGTCTTTTGGCGCGGCAGCGGTGGGACTTGCTTGTGGCATAGCTCCGCTTCAGTTTTCAATCCCAATTGTTATAATAGCGGCTTTTTTGTTACTGCGACTTAAACAAAACAGCAAGATAAACGGTGATGCCGCAACCGCTATTGTGTCGAGCTCGGCTCTGGCTATCGGAATAATTGTTGCATCTCTTACTACCGGTATGAACACCGATATCAGCAATTATATGTTTGGCAGCATTTTAGCGCTTGGTAAAACCGAGGTTGTAATTGCTACTATAAGCGGTGTGATTATAATTGTTGTATATACCGCTTTTTATCAGAAAATTTTTAGCTGTACATTTGATGAGGATTTTGCCGCAGTAACGGGTGTTAACGTTAAACTTTATAACAGCATAACTGCAATACTGACTGCTGTTACGGTGGTTATTGGTATGCGAATAATGGGCGCGCTGCTTATTTCAAGCATAATTACATTCCCTGCGCTATCTTCAATGCGTATATGCAAACATTATAAATGCACGGTTATTGCCGCGGCTATAATATCGGTGATATCATTTTTATTGGGAATATTAGTGTCATTTGCTTTTGATATACCGACGGGTGCAGCTGTGGTGGTTATAAACCTTGTTGCATTTTTAATATTAAGCCTTATAGGTCGGGTTAAACAAATATAAAACACAAATTGCCTCTTTACAAAAAGAGGTAATTTTTATATAATTATTTTAGAACATTTGTTTGAAAAAGGAGTGGTAAAATGGCAGACCGAATAATACTGCATTGTGATTTGAATAATTTTTTCGCGTCGGTTTCCTTGCTTTCGAACCCCACTCTTTATGATATGCCTGTAGCCGTTTGCGGCAGTGTAGAAGCGCGTCACGGTATAGTGATTGCAAAAAATGAAATTGCTAAAAAATTTGGAGTTAAGACTGCCGAGGCAATATGGGAGGCTAAACGCAAATGCCCCGAACTTGTCACATTACCGCCTGACTATAAAAAATATCACGAATACTCTTTAAAAGCCAGGGAAATATACGCGCGTTACACCGATCTTATCGAGCCATTTGGTATAGATGAATGTTGGCTTGACGTTACGGGAAGTACACTGCTTTTTGGCAGTGGGGAACAGATTGCCGATAAAATAAGACGTGATGTAAAAAGTGAACTTGGAATTACCATTTCTGTAGGAGTTAGTTTTAACAAGGTGTTTGCAAAACTAGGGTCTGATATGAAAAAACCGGATGCAATTACCGTTATAAGTCGTGAAAACTTTAGGCAAAAGGTATGGAAGTTACCGGTAAGTGATCTGCTTTTTGTTGGTAAAAAGACGGCAGAAAAGCTTAACCAAAACGGCATTTTTACAGTTGGTGATGTAACAAAATGTGATGACGATATGCTTAGCCGTTTGCTTGGTAAAGCAGGAGCGCAATTGAAACGCTATGCATTAGGGGAGGATAAATCGCTTGTTATGCCTCCTAGTGAAGATGATATGCCCAAAAGCATTGGTCGCACGGTGACGCCACCTAACGATATTTGCGTACCGGGTGATGTGTGGAAAATTTATATAAATATTGCTGAAGAAATATCTGAAATATTGCATAATAAAGGTTTGTATGCTGCAACAATTCAGGTGCATACGCGAGATAGCAATCTTAAAACAAAAGAGTATTCTCATACCCTTATAAATCCGCTTAACACTTCAATTTTGCTTGCGCGTGAGGCAATGAAAATTTTTGAAAAAAACTATAATTGGGATTTACCGCTTCGCTCGGTTGGATTCAGAGTGACAAATTTAAAAGGGGAAAACGCTGCTTTTCAGACCGATTTGTTTGGCGAACAGAATGATGACCAGAAACAAGAAATTATAGAAAACTCTATTTTAAGTGTCCGCAAAAAATTTGGCACAGATAGCCTTAGACGCGGAAGAAGTTGCGAAAAATAAAAACACCGTCTGACTGTAAGGTCAAACGGTGTTATGCTTTTATTTACCTACGTATTTTTTTATTGCGTTAAATGATTCATCGCTTATATGGTGTTCAATTTTACAAGCATCTTCGACTGCCGTTTCTTCGCTGACGCCAAGTCGCATTAATAACTCTGACAACACGGTGTGACGCTGGTACATTTTTTCGGCAACCTCGCGTCCCGCATCGGTAAGGGTGAGATAGCCGTCAGAGTCCATTATAACAAATCCGCCTTTTTTAAGCAGACTCATTGCGCGGCTTACACTGGGTTTTGAATAGCCTAAATATTCGCAAACATCTATTGAGCGAACGTTGCCCATTTTTTTGTTTAAAACATAAATAGACTCAATATACATTTCGCCCGATTCTTGTAAACGCATAAAAACACCCCACTTATACATTTATAATAACATATTTCGATATAAATTTCAAGCCGTACAAATTTTCTTAAAAATTTTGCAAAAATTTGCTTGACAAATTGTGGTAAAAGGTGTATTATACCAAAGGTTAGCGATGACTAACCAAATTTTTATACATTTAAGTTAGCACAAACTAACCGAGGTGAGCAAAATGAATTTAACAACTGCGGTTGAGGGAACAGAGTACATAATTAAAAACATCGTTACCGATGATGAAGAGTTAGATGCATTTTTGTTTTCGCTTGGGTGCTACAGCGGTGAACCCATTACCGTAGTAGCTCATAAGAAAAAGACCTGTGTTGTATCTATAAAGGATAGTCGATATAGCATAGATAGCGCTTTGGCTGCTGCAATCGAAGTTTTTGAATAAGATTTAAACACTTTTGATGGCAGCGCTAAAATTTTGGATTTGAGTTAGCGGTTGCTAACCGAGAAACATAAATAATTTAATTACATATCCGAGGAGGAATTAAGAAATGAGGATAGCCCTTACAGGCAACCCAAACAGCGGTAAAACTACAATGTATAATGCCCTTACAGGCCGTAACGAAAAGGTCGGTAACTGGGCGGGCGTTACCGTTGAAAGAAAGGAAAGCCCTATTAAAAAGGCATTTTACGACGGAGAAGAAAAGCTTATAGCAGTTGACCTTCCAGGCGCTTATTCAATGTCACCATTTACAAGTGAAGAAAGCATTACAAGCAGCTATGTAAAAAATGAAAATCCCGATGTTATCATTAATATTGTGGATGCTACTAATTTAAGCCGTAGCCTTTTCTTTACAACTCAGCTTTTAGAATTGGGCATACCCGTTGTTGTGGCGCTTAATAAAAGTGACATTAATGAAAAGAAAAAGACTGTAATAGATACTACCGCTTTATCACAAAAACTTGGTTGTCCTGTAGTAGAGACCGTTTCTATCGCGGCAGATGGGCTTAAATTGGTTATTAAAACTGCTGTTGAGGCAGTTGGTAAATCACAGACAGCACCTTATGTTCAGGCAAGTATTGACCTTACCGATAAAAAGGCTGTTGAGGCAGAAGACCGTAAACGTTTTATTTTTGTAAACAAGATTGTAAAAGATGTTGAAACCCGTAAGGTGCTTACAAAAGATAAGAACATAGGCGACAAGATTGACAATATTCTTACTAACAAATGGCTCGGTATTCCGATTTTTGCTGTTGTTATGTTGCTTGTTTTCCAAATTTCACAGGCTTGGGTAGGCCCTTGGATTGCTGAGGGCTATGCATTCCAAGAGGGCGCAGGACTTGCAAAACTTATTCCAGGTCTTGCCGGTGTAGAAATTCCCGGACTTGTAACGCTTATTGAAATGTTTCAGGAATGGGTAGGCGGATTTATAAGCAACCCGCTATTGTCTGCGATTGTAGTAGATGGCATAATTGGCGGTGTTGGCGCGGTTGTTGGATTTTTGCCACTTGTTATGGTAATGTATTTTCTTATCGCGCTTCTTGAAGACTGCGGTTATATGTCTCGCGCGGCAGTGGTACTTGACCCAATTTTCAAAAAGGTTGGTCTTTCGGGTAAATCGGTAATTCCTTTTGTTATTACAATAGGTTGCGCAGTTCCCGGTGTTATGGCAAGTCGCACAATCCGTAATGAGCGTGAACGCAGAGCTACCGCAATGCTGGCACCATTTATGCCGTGTGGCGCTAAAATTCCGGTAATTGCCCTCTTTGCAGGCGCATTCTTTGATAATGCGGGTTGGGTAAGCGCACTATGTTATCTTGCAGGTATTGCTCTTATCTTCCTCGGTGCATTGCTTGTAAATAAGGTAGCAGGACACAAAATTCGTAAATCTTTCTTTATAATTGAGCTTCCGGAATATAAGGTTCCATCTTTTTGGGGAGCATTTAAGTCGATGTGCTCACGTGGTTGGTCATATATAGTTAAGGCGGCCACAATTATACTTCTTTGCAATACAGTTGTTCAACTTATGCAGACATTTACCTGGAAGTTTACCGAAGCAAATGTGGCGGCGAGTGACTCGATACTTGCATCTATCGCAGGCCCGTTCGCATATTTGTTGGTTCCCATTGTTGGTGTGCTTTCCTGGCAACTAGCTGCTGCCGCTGTTACAGGCTTTATTGCAAAAGAAAACGTTGTTGGCACACTTGCAGTTTGCTTCTCGATTACCAACTTTATTGACCCTGACGAATTAGCACTTGTAGGCGGCGCAAATGAGGTTGCGGCTGTTATGGGTCTTACAAAGGCAGCAGCGCTTGCTTATCTTATGTTTAACCTGTATACTCCTCCTTGCTTTGCGGCTATCGGCGCTATGAACGCTGAAATGAAGAGCGCAAAATGGCTCTGGGGCGGTATCGGTCTTCAACTTGGTGTCGGTTATACGGTTTCGTACTTTATCTATACAATAGGCACACTCATTACAAATGCGGCATCACTTAATGTTGCGGCTGCAGTTTCGGGTCTTGTTGCAGTACTTTGTATGGTAGGTATTGTAACCGCTCTTATTATTAACACCAACAAAAAATTAAAGGCAGAATATGCTTTGAAATCTGCAACAAAAACAAAAGTAATTGCTAAATAAGGATGATACTTTATGGGTATAGGAGATTATATAATACTTGCAATTGTAGCGGTTATACTTATTGCAATTATAATATACATAATAAGACAAAAGAAAAAAGGCGTTAAGTGTATTGGCTGTCAGGTAGGATGCAAAGCTTGCGAAAACGCAAAAAAAGGTTGTTGTGGCTGTAATACGCAACAACAAAAGAAAAACTAAATTTTCTTTGTGCACGAATAAAACAGAATGAACATACACAAAAAATCTCTTGTGGGCATATGCTTGCAAGAGATTTTTTGGCTGAGTGTTTGATTTGTTCATATTTGTGTGATAATATTATCATAATAACTCTTAAAAGAAAGGGCGGTTACATATGAAAACTAAACTAAAACACAAGCGTGGTATACCTTTTCCGACACATATAGTTTTTTCGGCAGTATCACTTATGGTGCAAATTGTGTTTTTTGTAGTAATGGTAAGAGGCCTTTCGGAGCACTATTTGTTTGTTAATACGCTTTCGACAATACTTGCTGTTGTAACGGTTTTTTATATTGTTAATCGCAGCGGTAAATCCAGTTATAAAATTTTATGGATAATTTTTATTTTGGCGGTTCCCATATTTGGTGTTACTGCCTATATGCTACTGGGCGGGGGACGTGTTTTTCCTCACGTTAAACGCAAAATGCAAAAGTGCGAAGAAAAATATATAAAGCAGTTGTATGATGACTCGAAAGTGCATGAAACATTGCGTTATAGCGATGGTCTGCATTCGCGACAAGCCGATTATCTGACGCTTGAATCGGGGTATCCGCTATATAAAAATTCTTCTTGCGAGTTTTTAGCTCCGGGAGAGAAATTTTTGCCTAGATTTTTAGAGGAGCTCGAAAAGGCAGAGCACTATATTTATATAGAGTTTTTTATTCTTGCTGAGGGTAAAATGTGGTCGGCAATTTGCGACATACTTGAGAGAAAAATCAGTGAGGGCGTGCAAGTAAAAATTTTGTTTGATGATTTTGGGTCTATTAAACGTCAAAACAGGACATTTATAAAAAGGCTTCGCAAAAAAGGTATTGAAGTTGCAATATTTAATAAAATAAGACCGTCGTTAGATGTTTTTATGAATAATAGAAATCATAGAAAAATTGTTGTTATAGATGGCAAGGTGGCAATAACAGGCGGACTTAATATTGCTGATGAATATATAAACGAGTGGGAACGTTTTGGTTATTGGATGGATTGCGCGGTAATAATAAAAGGGGATGCAGTTGAAAGTTTTTTGGCAATGTTTTGTAGCATTTGGGAGTTTACAACTGGCAAAGAAATTGAAATGAGCACACTGGTCTCGCGCGAAAAAATACTTGAAAAAGGTTTTTTATTACCCTATGCAGACGGACCGCTTGATGATAAAAATCCTGCCGAGGGCATATATATGCAAATAATAAACTCAGCGCAGAGATATGTTTATATAACGACTCCGTATCTTATTATTGATAACTCTATGAAAGAATGTCTGCGACTTGCGGCAAAATCGGGAATAGATGTAAAAATTATTACACCGCATATACCTGATAAGTGGTATGTGCATCCTGTGACGCAGTACAATTATTATGATTTGCTTGAAGCAGGGGTAAAAATTTATGAATATACACCCGGTTTTATTCATTCTAAATTTTTTGTATCTGATGATAGTGTTGCAACCGTAGGTACTGTGAATATGGATTACCGCAGTTTTATAATGCACTTTGAGTGTGGTGTATGGATGTGCGATAATCAAACTGTTTATGATATTAAAGAGCATTTTAACAGTCTTTTGCTTCATTGTGAGGAAATGACGATGGAAAGTTTGAAAAAGGCATCTGTTTTCACAAGGGTGAAAAGGGCGATTCTTCATTTATTTGCACCTTTTATGTAAAAAACACTTGACTTTTTTATAAAAAAGATGGATTATAAATATAGATAATAAAATGTAGGAGGTTTATTATGAAAAAAGTTTTAAAAATATTTGGTATTTTTGCCGCCGTATTCAGCGCAGTGCTTGGCGCGCTTACAGTTTTTGATTACTTTACACAGAAAAATCGAATTAAAAATGGCTATCTTGAATGCGATACTGATGACGGTGAAGTTGTTGTAGAAGAATAAATTTAAGTTTCAATTAATTTAAAGCGACTGGTTTCAGTCGCTTTTTTTGTCATAAATATGCTCATATATGAATACAATTAAGTAAAAAGTTTTTGGAGTGTGTATATATATGGAGCATAAAAACCTTAAAACAAGTGTTTACAGTTTAGATAAAGTTTTTAGTGATTGCGTAGAGCAACCAATTGATATTGACTTTACGCTACCTGATTACTGTTCAGACATATCAAAAATTTTGAAGTGCCGTGCAGTGCCTAGAATTTCATCTAAATCAGTTAGCGGAAACAGTGTTTCGGTAGAAGGTTGTGTTACCATAACCGTTATGTATTGCGGAAATGATAATTGCGTAAATTCTTATGAATACTTATATCCTTTCTCAAAAAAATTTGATACCGGTATGGATGCTGGTGGCACAACAATTGAGGTTAAGACAAATTGCGAATATATAAATTGTCGCGCAGTATCGGGTAGAAAGATTGATATTCACGGCGCGGTTAGTGTTTCGGTGTCGGTTTTAAAACGCAGGTACAGCGACGTTATATCTGATTATGATGATTGCAATATAGAACTACTTCGAGGCAGTGTGGCGGCTACGGTGCCTATTGGTATGGCAGATAAGTATTTGATAATTGAAGAAGATGTGGAATTAGGCGCTGCGCAACCGGATATCAGATGTATTATAAGATATGATGCTGAGCCTACTGTTACTGATAGTAAAATACTTGCAGGTAAATCAATAGTGTCGGGCGAACTTAATGTAAAAATTTTGTATTTGCCTGAAAATAGCGATGTGGTACAAACGGTGCGTTGCCAACTACCCTTTAGCCAAATGCTCGAAATAGATGGAATAACTGAGGACTGTGACTGTGAATCAAAGGTGAGTGTTGCGCATCTTGAAATTAAACCGCGAATTTCGCATACGGGTGAATGCAGACAACTTTTGCTATCGGGTAAATTATTGATTACAAGTGAATGTTGCTGTAATAACGATATTGAGGTAGTGCTCGATGCTTATTCAAGAAAATATGAGGCTGATATTTGTAAAAAAGAAATATGTTTTAACAAAATAATTGAAAATGTAAACCAGACATTTAGTTGCAAAGACACATTTGAGTTTACCGAAGGCGCTCTCTCGTCGGTAAGTGATATGTGGTGCGATATAAAAATTGCTACGGTTAAATTTAATAATGACAAAATGACTGTAACCGGAATAGCCACGATTTTTATAATAGCGCAGGATGAAGATATGATACATAATTTTTATGAAAAGTCTATTGATTTTGAATTTTCGTGCGCTTTTGATATGCAAGATGATTGCAGTTATAAATGCGAACCTGAAATTACTGTTAGAAATTTAAACTATACACTTATTGGTAATGGAAGTATGGAGCTTAGGGTAGAACTAAATATATGCGCTGCGATATACAAATGCAGTCAGTTGCCTCTTATTACCGATATAAGTGTTGATGATGCAAAGCCGATTTTAAAACAAAACCAATCTGCAATGACAATATATTTTGCCCACACAGGTGAAAAAATATGGGATATTGCGCATAAATATTTTGCCCAAGCCGATGAAATAAAACAAATCAATAATATAGACGAGGAAGTATTATCAAGTGATAAAATGATTTTAATTCCAACTATTTAAAGAGAGGCCGCGTTTGCACTTGGTGCAAACGCGGTTTTAATATTCCTTGACAGCTTGACAATTTTGTTATAAAATAAAGTAGTACATACTTACAATGAGGGGTATTATGAAGAAAACAAAAAAGATTTTAAGTCGTAGTCTAATTGCTAAAATACTGCTTTTGATTTATGATGCATTTGCAGTTAATTTTTCTTATTTTTTGGCGCTTTGGTTCAGATATGATTGCAATATCAGCGAATTGATAAACGGGTCTTCCAGTGTTACGGATGCTCCGATACACTTTGAGGCTTGGCTTAGATTTATTCCTATAAATACGGTAGTTTGTTTGCTCCTTTTTAGTTTGTTTAAGCTTTATCGGAGTATATGGACGTTTGCTTCATATCGTGAGTTTTTTAATGTTGCATACGCTTCACTGGTGTCATTTGCTGTGCATATGGTAGGTATAACATTTATATTTAATCGTATGCCGATTACTTATTATTTCTTTGGCGCGCTTATGCAGTTTATTATGGTGCTGCTCGTTCGTTTCTCATATCGCTTTATACTTCTTGAGCGCAGCCGCCGTGCAGTAGCGCGTTCTAAAAAATCGTCTCGAGTTATGCTTGTAGGTGCAGGCGCTGCGGGAAGAATGATTCTTCACGATATGAATATGGCTACCGACTCTGCCGATAAGGTAGTTTGCCTTGTTGATGATAATCCACACAAGATAGGTAAATATATTGACGGTCTTGCTATAGCAGGTAACAGATATGACATACCTAATTTGGTAGAAAAATATGCTATTGATAAGATATACATTACCATTCCTACAATTAAACCTGTTGATAAAAAAGAAATACTTGAAATTTGCAAAGATACAGCTTGCGAACTTAAAATTTTGCCCGACATTTTTAAACTTGAAGATGGTAACGTCGGTAAGAGTAAACTTGTTGATGTTGCTATAGAGGATTTGTTAGGACGTGACCCTATAGTTGTAGATATGGGTGAAATTTTCACCTTTTTACGAGATAAAACCATTCTTGTAACGGGCGGCGGTGGTTCTATAGGAAGTGAACTTTGCCGTCAGATTGCTGAGCATAATCCCCGCAAACTTATTATTTTTGATATTTACGAAAACAATGCGTATGATATTGAACAAGAGCTTCGTGAAAATCATCCCGAACTTGATTTGGACGTACTTATCGGTTCGGTGCGCGACAGCCGTAAAATATTTGATGTTTTCACCCAGTACAAACCACAGGTGGTGTATCATGCGGCCGCCCACAAACACGTGCCGCTTATGGAGCACAGTCCTCAAGAGGCTATTAAAAACAATGTGCTCGGTACATATAAAACTGCCTTTGCAGCGGCGCTGAATGGTTGCGAACGTTTTGTTCTTATCAGCACGGACAAGGCCGTTAATCCAACCAATATAATGGGCGCTAGTAAACGTCTTTGTGAAATGGTTATTCAGTCTTTTGACCGACTTATTAAAGAAGGCAAATTTGAAGAAAAAATGCGACCGCTTTATGAACATGATGACAGCGAGGTTGAAGACCGATTTGTTAATAGCGGCAGTAAAATTAAAACTGATTTTGTTGCAGTTCGCTTTGGTAATGTTTTGGGTTCTAACGGTTCTGTAGTTCCCGTATTTAAAAAGCAAATTGCAAAAGGGGGACCTGTAAGGGTTACTCACCCTGATATAATTCGCTACTTTATGACCATACCTGAGGCTGTAAGTCTTGTGTTACAGGCGGGTACGTATGCGGCAGGCGGAGAAATTTTTGTACTTGATATGGGCGCACCTGTAAAAATAGATTCGCTCGCGCGAAATCTTATCAGACTTTCGGGCTATAAACCCGATGTTGATATAAAGGTTGAATACACAGGACTTCGTCCCGGTGAAAAGCTTTATGAAGAGCGCCTTATGGAAACCGAAGGTTTGCGAATGACGCCTAACAAACTTATAAGTATATGTAATCCTACTGATTTTGATGCTGATGAGTTGTTTGACAACATTGAAAAACTAATGCATATTTGTTACGAGACACCTGAAAAGGTTAAGGACTTTGTTGAATCAATAGTACCGACGTATCATCCGGCAGGTGAACACGGCACGACCGAAAAAACAAGGGCTTATGAAGAACAATTAGAGGCAATGGCAAAAGCATAAAAATAACGCAAAAAAAAAGACACTGCTTAAAAAAAGCAGTGTCTTTTGTATTTTAATCAAAAAAGTCTTTAATTTTATCGATGAACGATTTACGGCTTTTATAGTTTTTAGTATCGGTCATACTGTCAAATTCTTTTAGTTTTTCTTTTTGAGACTTTGATAAATCACGTGGTATTTCAACCATAATCTTTACATATTGGTCACCACGACCTGAATAGTTAAGGCGTTGTATACCTTTGCCTTTAAGTTTAAATTCGTCTCCCGGTTGGGTGCCCTCGTGAATGGTAAATTTAACCTTACCGTCAAGGGTAGGTACAATAATTTCGTCACCAAGCGCTGCCTGAGCAAAGGTTATGGGTATTTCGCAGTAGACATCGTATCCGTCGCGTTCAAAAATGGGGTGTGGACGAACATTTACATTAACACGAAGATTGCCTGAAGGCCCACCGTTTGTACCCGCATCGCCGCCGCCTCGTACAGAAATAACCTGTCCGTCATCTATACCAGCCGGTATTTCTATGGTTTGCTCTACGGTGTGTCGAATTCTGCCCTTGCCGGCGCATGTATGACAAGGCTTTTCAATTACCTTACCTGAACCGTGACAATGGTTACAAACGGTTTGTGTTTGTATTTGACCAAAGGGAGTGCGTTGTACAGAACTTACCTGACCGCTACCGTGACAAACAGGACAGGTCTTGGCGTTGGAACCTTTTTCACAACCTGTACCTCCGCAATCGGAGCAGTTGTCTATTTTAGTTACCTTTACGGTCTTTTTGCAACCTTTAGCGGCTTCTTCAAAAGAAATATTAACCGATGTAGAGGCGTCGTTACCACGTCTTGGAGCATTGGGGTTTGATCTTCTTCCGCCACCAAAACCGCCGCCAAAGAAGCTACCAAACAAATCACCGAGATCACCCAAGTCGCCAAAATCACCAAAACCGCCAAAACCACTACCGCCGCCGTAGCCACCACCTGCGCCAAAGTTGGGGTCGACACCTGCGTGACCAAACTGGTCGTAACGGGCGCGTTTTTCTTTGTCAGAGAGAACCTCATACGCCTCGTTTACTTCTTTGAAGTTTTTTTCGGCAACCTTATCGTCAGGATTAAGGTCGGGGTGGTACTTTTTAGCAAGTTTTCTGTATGCTTTTTTTAGTTCGTCTTCGCCTGCTGATTTATCAACACCTAAGACTTCATAATAATCTCTTTTATCTTGTGCCACAGATATTCTCCTAAAAATTTATGTACGGTGCGACCATAGGGTCGCACCATATCATTTTAATTATTTGTTTTCGTCAACGTCGGTGAAGTCTGCTTCGTAAACGTTGTCGTCGGGTTGTGCGTTAGCATCTGCCTGATTGCCGGCTGCTTGCTGTGCTTCAGCTGCTGCTTTATAAACCTTTTCGCTTACAGCGTAAATTTCTTTTTGAAGTTCTTCTTGACGCGCTTTGATAGCATCTATATCTTCGCCCTGAAGTGCTTCTTTGAGTGCTTCTTTTGCAGTTTCAATTTTTGATTTTTCTTCATCAGAAAGCTTGTCGCCAAATTCGGTTACAGTTTTTTCTGTCTGATAAATCATTTGGTCGGCATTGTTGCGAACATCTACTGCTTCGCGACGTTTTTTGTCTTCAGCGGCATATTCTTCAGCTTCTTTAACTGCCTTGTCAATATCTTCTTTAGACATATTGGTGTTAGATGTGATGGTGATGTCATTTTCTTTTCCTGTGCCAAGGTCTTTTGCTGATACGTGAACAATACCGTTAGCATCTATGTCAAAAGTAACTTCAATCTGGGGAATGCCACGTGGAGCAGGAGCAATACCGTCGAGGTGGAATACACCAAGGGTTTTGTTGTCTTTTGCAAATTCGCGTTCACCCTGCAATACGTGAACTTCAACAGAGGTCTGACCGTCAGCAGCGGTTGAGAAAATCTGACTCTTTTTGGTAGGAATGGTGGTGTTGCGTTCAATAACCTTTGTTGATACGCCGCCCATTGTTTCGATACCAAGTGAGAGGGGAGTAACGTCAAGGAGGAGAAGTCCCTTAACGTCGCCACCTAAAACACCTGCCTGAAGTGAAGCGCCGAGCGCTACGCATTCGTCAGGGTTGATGCCCTTGAATGGTTCTTTGCCCATAAAGGTTTTAACGGCTTCCTGAACAGCGGGGATTCTTGATGAGCCACCGACCATAAGAACCTTGTGGATTTCTGATTTGTCAAGACCTGAGTCTGCGAGTGCCTGACGAACAGGAACCATAGTTGCTTCTACAAGGTCAGCAGTAAGTTCGTTGAATTTTGCGCGTGTAAGTGTTGTTTCAAAGTGCTTAGGACCACTTTGGTCAGCAGTGATGAAGGGGAGATTGATGTCGGCAGTTGTCATACCTGAAAGGTCGATTTTTGCTTTTTCAGCCGCTTCTTTAACACGCTGCATAGCCATTTTATCATTTGCAAGGTCGATGCCTTGTTCTGCTTTGAATGTGCTTACAATAAAGTCCATAATGCGTTTGTCAAAGTCGTCGCCGCCAAGTTTATTATTACCTGCTGTAGCCAAAACTTCTTGAACGCCGTCACCCATTTCAATAATCGATACGTCGAAAGTACCACCACCAAGGTCATATACCATAACCTTTTGGTCCTCTTCTTTATCAATGCTGTAAGCAAGTGCTGCAGCGGTTGGTTCGTTGATGATACGCTTAACTTCAAGACCGGCAATTTTACCTGCGTCTTTGGTAGCTTGACGCTGTGCGTCGGTAAAGTATGCAGGAACGGTAATAACAGCTTCAGTTACTGTTTGACCGAGATAGCTTTCAGCATCTGCCTTAAGTTTTTGCAAAATGATTGCAGAAACTTCTTGAGGGGTGTATTTTTTACCGTCGATTTCTACATTATAGTTTGTGCCCATTTCGCGTTTGATAGAACTGATGGTTCTGTCAGGGTTTGTAATAGCCTGACGCTTTGCAACCTGACCTACCATTCTTTCACCTGTTTTTGAAAACGCAACTACCGATGGAGTTGTACGAGCGCCTTCAGCGTTTGCAATAACAACAGGTTCGCCGCCTTCCATAACGGCTACGCAAGAGTTAGTTGTACCTAAGTCGATACCAATAATTTTTCCCATAATAAATTCCTCCTGAATTATATAAATGTAATTTGTTTATTAATTTGCAACCTTTACCATTGCGGCTCGGATTACAGTGTCACCAATTTTATAACCTTTTTGTAAAACCTCTGCGATTACATTTTCACCAAGTGTTTCATCTTCGATGTGCATTACGGCTTCGTGGAAATTTGGGTCGAACTGGTCGCCGGCTTTAGCAATTTCCTCAATATTCATATTAGTTGTAATGGACTCAAACTGTTTTACAATCATTTCAATGCCTTTAATGTACTCGGCGCTATTATGGTCGGTAGCAGATGCGCGATCAATGTTGTCGAGAATAGGCAAGAGTTGTTTTATAAGTCCTGCTTTAGCAAATTCAGCAATTGATGTTTTTTCGCGTTCTGTGCGCTTTTTAAAATTATCAAACTCTGCGGCAGTGCGCATAAGTTGATCGTTTTTTGCATCAAGCTCTGCTTTAAGCATTTCAATTTCTGAATTCTTTTTTGATTTTTTCTTTTCTTTTTTTTCATTTACCGATGTTTCGGTTTGCTCGGTTTTGATTTCTTCGTCCATATTTACCCCTCCTAAAACGTAAATTTGACTTTCCCTAACCTTTGTTTTGTAATGCTATTATAACCCATTTTTTTCAAAAGTCAATAGTTTTTGCAAAAAAACTTTGACTTTCCCTGACCTTTTACAAATTGTTCACATTTTTCGCTGATAATAATTATTGCATTGACTTTAAAACAGCGAGATGGTAAAATATACTTAAATTAAAGGAGTTGAATTTATGAAGAGAATTTTTGCATTTATATTATGTATATGCTTGAGCTTGGCTTTATGTGGATGTAATACAAATATGGGTAATGAATCAAGTAATACATCTGACATAGAAGTTGAAGAAATTATTATTGATGAGACACAAAGCACGACTTCTAATATTGATAGCACAACACAGGCTGGGGACAATAATCAAGTGACAAATAATAATAGTGCAATCAACAGCAATAACGTTAATGGTAACAATACAAACGTTAACAATGACAATGGTGCTGATAATGGTAATACCAATAATAGTAACAACAGCAGCAATGTTAACACAAATAACAACAACGTTAACAATAACAATGTAAACAATAGTAGCAATAGTACTAATACTAACAATAGTAGCACCGGTGATAATAACACAGCATCAACCAAACCGATTAAAATTGATTATGATACCGTTGTAGAGGTTGATATATGCGACGATATTATACGCGGTTATCTTGATGCTACCGAAACTCACAGGCAGTTTTTTTGGTTAGAAAATTATAGTGGTACCCGTTATGATAATCAGTTTTTAGTGCTTAACTGGAATATGACAGGCGGTCCGTACACAGTTTCTTTTTCAGAAAAAGCTGATTTTAGCGATGCAATTAAAGTTCAGACAATGTCTACAACAATAAAAAGCAGTATGTTAGTCCCAGGTAAAACTTATTACTGGAATGTAGTTGGCGCTTTTTCACCCGATGTAGTAGGCGGTGGTAGAATAAAGGTTAAAGACGCGCCTGTTCGTTGGATACAAATTGACGGTACCGGTAATGTGCGTGATATGGGCGGTTGGAAAACCTCAAGCGGTAAAACCGTTAAATACGAAATGCTTTACCGTGGACAAAGGCTTGAAAACGTGACTGTAAATGGTATTGCAACAATAAAGCAGTTAGGTCTTAAAACTGAACTTGACTTGCGTTACAAAGATCAAAAATATCAAACGCCGGGCACTGGTATGAACTATGAGTTTATCGAATCACCGGGGCAGTATGACAATGTAATTAAAACTAATGGTGACGTGTTCAAAGCAAGTTATAAAAGAGTTTTTGAGCTTTTGTCAAATGAAAGTAACTATCCATTCTATGCGCACTGTAATGCCGGCGCGGATCGAACCGGTACGTTTGCATTTATTGTAAATGGTGTTTTAGGTGTGTCTTATGAGGATTTGACCCGTGATTTTGAACTTACTTCTTTTGGTTCCAATGCTACAAATGCTAAGCGTTGGAGAGCAGATACAGGTAGCGATAGCGATGGTCAGATGAATAGCTTGGATTTGGTAGATAAGAGTAAGACAGAGGGCAACTATGTTGCTTGGGGTAAACTTTATAAAGAAATGATGGTTTACGGTGAGCAAAACGGTTGTAAAACATTAGAGTCTTCTATAGAACATTGGCTTATAAACTACATAGGTGTTCCAAAAGCACAAATCGATAGTTTTAGAAAGATAATGCTTAAATAAAAAAAAACAGAGAGGTTGGAAAATCCAACCTCTCTTGAATTTTGTTTAAGCATTAAACTCTCTTTAAAAGTACAGTCTTTTCATATTCCTGAACTTTGCTAAACCATTCGCCGTCTGCAGGAACGCCACAGCATTCGCAATAGTAGTTCCAGATGTCGCCGAAAGGCAGTGTCTTAACCTCTTCGCTTTTTACCATAAGTTCGGTATAAGCGCCTTTGTCCTGCAAATCTTTAAGCATAGCATTTGGTGTGAGCATTGCCATAAGCAACGCTTTTTGCCAACTGCGAACGCCCACGGTCCAGGCTGCAATACGGTTGATACTTGCATCAAAATAGTCAAGCGCCATATAAACCCTGTCAAAAGCATCGCAACGAACAATTTCCTTAGCCATTTCACGTGTTTCATCATCAAAGAGCACTACGTGGTCAGAGTCCCAACGAATAGGACGTGTAATATGTAATGCAATTTCGGGAAAGAAGGCAAGAAGCGCAGGAATTTTGTCAGATACAACCTCTGTTGGATGATAGTGACCGTTGTCCATAAGTGGCAAACAACCGTCGTGTGTAGCGGCAAATGTGAGTGAAAATTCTGCTGAGCCTACTGTGTAAGCCTCAACGCCTATGCCGAATACCTTTGATTCAACACAAGGCTTAACAAGTGACTTGTCAAATGGTTCTGAAAGGATTGCTTCGATAGATTCTTTATATCTTACGCGTGGTCCCATTCTATCAGCGGGAATATCTTTAAGGCCGTCACCTGTCCAGATGTTCATAACACAGGGTATACCGGTTTCTTTTGCAAAATACTCAGAAATTCTAACGCAAGCCTTACCGTGCTCAATCCAAAAATCACGAATGTTTTTATCGGGGCTTGAAAGTGTAAGACCGCTGTCAGCCATTGGGTGAGAGAAGAATGTTGGGTTAAAGTCAAGACCCATACCGTGCTTCTTAGCAAAATCAACCCACTTTTTAAAGTGCTTGGGTTCAAGCTTGTCGCGGTCAACAAACTCACCGTCTTCAAAGATTGCATAGCAAGCGTGAACGTTAATCTTTTTCATACCGGGGCAAAGGGATATTACCATATCCATATCTGCCATCAATTCGTCTGGTGTGCGAGCTTTACCCGGATAGTTACCTGTGGTCTGAATACCGCCGGTTAAAGGACCATCGTGGTCAAAACCGATAACGTCATCACCCTGCCAGCAGTGAAGAGAAACCGGCTGTTTTTTTAATGTTTCAATAACGGCGTCAACGTCAATACCTAAAGCCGCATATTGTTTTTTAGCTTCTTGTAATCTACTCATAATTTATACCTCTTAGAAATTAAAGTTTAGAACAACCGTGACAGTTAACAAGCGCATCAATCTTTTGCCCTGCTTTGCAAAGCGGACATTCGTGTGGCTTGTAGTTTTGATAGTCGGGGAGGTCATTTGGATTAAATACCGAGTTTACAGGTATGCCTGCGCGCTCTTTACGGGTAGCAAATATAGAGCAAATGCCTGCAACGCTACCGCCATAATATTTAACAGCGTCAACAGCGGCTTCAACGGTACGACCTGTTGCCACAGATACTGCCAAAATGAGCACGTTTTTGCCCTGAATCATAGGAACAATGTTATCGCGGAACAAAAGTTGACTTGAACCTGTGATTTCAGGTGTTACAACATAAATGGTCTGGTGGGCATTCATATTTGCATAATTTGCTTCGGTAAGACGACTTGCAAGGCAAGCGCCTACAACTTCCATACCGTCTAAACAAAGTATGGTATCAACTATTGTGTTGTGACGGTAGTAACTGCAGAGTTCTTCTGCAACTGCCCTTGCCTCAGAAAGACGAGACTTTTGAGCTACAACGTCGATATAGTAGTTGCTGTGGCTGTTGCTTGTTGCAAAGTGACCTTTACACACACGCAAAAACAAATCTTTACGTTTGGTTTCAATTTTCATTGTGTTAGAAGTTGGCATTATTTTGTCCTCCTAATTTTATATATGAATTATTTTACAATAAAAGGGTGATAAATACAAGCGAATTATTGATTTTTTTTAAAAAATATTATATTATATATGATGAGAGAAAATTGTCGAAGATAATATATTGAAAAAAGAGGATATAAAAATGAGTAAAAAAACAAAAAGACAAAAGGCAATTATTCGTAGAAGAATATTTATAGCGGTGTTATTTGTTGTTTTGGCGGCAGTGATAGCGCTGTTGTCTATAGTGGTTGCATCAATTGTAAATAACTCAGGTAACAATGACAACTCAAGTAATCCTGTTGCAGAAAGTTCGGCTATAATAAAACCTGAACCTATCGAGGCAACCGTTATTAACACAGGAGATATTATATTGCATAGTACTGTGTTAGACGGCGCAAAGACAACCGATGGCGGATATGATTTCTCGGCATTCTTTACCGAGGCTGACACATATTTTAAAAAAGCAGATTTAGCCACCGCAAATTTTGAGGTGACTTTGGGCGGTACCGAGTCGGGCGCTTATTCAGGTTATCCTGCGTTTAATGCACCTGACGTTTTGCTTGACGTTATAAAAGACAGTGGTCTTGGTTTTTTGACTACCGCTAACAATCACTGCTATGATACCGGGCTTTTTGGACTAAAACGCACAGTACAGCAGTTAAAAGAAAAAGGGATCGCTTTTAACGGTACCAAAGAGATTGATACCGATCCTACATACGTTGTTAAAGACGTAAACGGCATAAAAATTGGTATGGTGGCATTTACCTATGAAAACACATCGTCAGAGGGTAGAAAATCCATAAACGGTAACGTTGTAAAGTTAGAAGCCAACGATTTGATAAACTCTTTTTCTTATGATAGAATAGATGCCTTTTATTCACAGGCGCAATCTGTAATTGCCGATATGCAAAAAGATGGCGCCGAGGCTGTTGTGTTTTATATGCACTGGGGTGAAGAGTATCAGCTTTCACCTAATCAGTGGCAAAAAGCAATTGCGCAAAAGCTTTGTAATATGGGTGTAGACGTTATTGTGGGCGGTCATCCGCACGTGGTGCAACCAATTGAATTGTTGCATTCTGAAGACAGCCAAAATACAGCAGTTTGCATCTATTCAATGGGTAACGCAATTTCAAACCAAAGAAAAGAACTAATGAGCCCTGAATGCACAACAGGTCATACCGAAGACGGCGTGCTGTTTAGTTACACATTTACAAAAGACAGCGACGGTGACGTTAGCCTTACGGCAGTAGATGTTATACCGACTTGGGTAAATAAGTACCGTGGCGGCAGCGGTTATCAATATACTATGTATCCGCTTGAAAATTCTGATATGGCAAACGACTATGATTTTGATAATGCGACACTTTCGAAGGCTAAGGCATCTTTTGAACGCACCAAAAAGCAAATGTCATCAGGTCTTACCGAGTGTCAAGAATATTTGGGTTGTGAAGTTCGTTTTGAAGAGCCAAAAAATGAAAGCTCTGCGCAGGAGCAGGTGAGTGAAAATGCCTCAAATTGATGTGTTGTTAGCCGACCTTAAAGTTAGAATAAAGCATAATTATAAATATATGTCTGCCTTTTGCAAGGATTATATATCGCAGTTTGAAAATGCCGATATAGTCGCTACAGCGAGTGAAGACACCATTGCAAAAGAAAAGCAACTTGTGCCACAAGCTCCGGTTGAGGCGTGTGAAAGTTTGTGTATTTACCGCAGTATTGCAGAGCAGTTGCCGCTGTTTGACCGATTTGTTTTTCACGGGGCGGCTATTGAATATGACGGTATGGCATATCTTTTTACAGCGCCAAGCGGCACGGGAAAGACTACCCATATAAACCTGTGGAAAAAGCATTTAGGCGATAAGGTAGATATTATAAACGGGGATAAGCCTATAATTTTTATGGGTGAAGATGCTGTGGTTTACGGCACCCCCTGGGCAGGTAAAGAAGGGTATCAAAATAATACCAGTGCCAAGATTAAGGCTGTTTGCATTATAAAACAAGCTAAAGAAAATAAAATTTTAAAGCTTTCAAAGGCCGATGCAGTAAACCACTTGATGCGTCAGGTTTATATGCCGCAAAATGCAACTGCACTATCACGCACACTTTCTTTGCTTGACAAGTTAATAGAAAATATACCGATATATATGCTTGAATGTGATATATCACGCGAAGCGTTTGAAACCAGTTATAACGAAATGACAAAGTAATTAAGAGGAAAACCTATGGCAATCAAAGCGGTTTTATTTGACCTTGACGGTACTTTAGTGCCAATGGACCAGGATGTGTTTGTGGGGGATTAGTTTTTTAAGAGATTAGATAAGAGAGAAGAGATAAAAGAATAAAAAGAAAAAGTCGCCTTACAGCGACTTTTTCTTTTTGGAAGAGTCGAATGAAATAGATGCCCTTTGATTTTTGGCACTATCAGTTTGAACTCCTATAAAATTTGCTTTAAAAAACTAAACAAGCAATGAATAAGATTATTGTTATTGCTAATAAAATATAATCAATTTTAATGAACGGACCAATGAATTGACCAAATCTAGTTGTTAATAAATCGTTTGTTACAGTAGTTACACAGGTTTTACTTTGTTTATCTGCAGTTTCTTTATTACTTGCAGTATCATTTTCTGTTTGTGGTTTATTGGTAGTTTGATTATTATCACTGTTCTTGGGAGTGTCAGAAGAAGCATAAGTTGTCTCTGTTTGCTTACGAACGCAGTTAATCTGATTTATTTTATATATGAAATAAAATAAAACCATTAAAAGATTATACACCAAAAAGGAAATTAAAATTATCGAAAATACACTTACAAGAAAAAACTCATTAAAATCTATTTTTATTTGTGAAAAAATCGACGTTGTGAAGAATCCTGCAAAGGCAATTGCTACAAAAATACCTAAAATTGAGATATTATTTACAAGAAGTGAGGAATATGCACTATTTAGATCTGCTTCCACTTTATCGAAGTGTTTATCAATAAGCATGTTTGATTCGTTCAATCGCGTATCAAATGCTACAAATTTATCTTGCATTTCTTGTACTTTATCATCAACTGATTTTGTAAAAGTTTCACCAGTATCTTGAGTACCTGTGGAGTTAGATTTTATTATTTTTTCTAAAATCTGTAGGATAGAACATATGTTGTTTTTAAAGGTTTCTAAGATTTTAGAACCGATAAATGTTATATTATCATCTTGTTCGCACGCTTCTACAATCATTTTTAATGATTGTATAGTTGAATCAATAAAATCCTCATCTTTTCGCGATAAAAATTTATTCATTTCTTTTGAATCAACATTGACATCTTTAAGTTCAAAAATAATATCAAAAAAAGATTCTTTTTTACTAAACTTTTGCATGTGCTGCGACAAATCATTTATTAAATCAATATATGTCATCTGTAAAAACATCCTTAATTATATTTTTAGGAATAATATTGGACTTATCCTTTTCGAAAAACATATCTACTAATTTATGTAATCTAGGATCACTGCTTATAGTTATTGCATCATAATTTCCAAATCTATCTAGAATATCATCAATGATGTCTTCTTCGTAATCTAGTAAAATTAAATAAGCCTGTTGTTTACCATCAACATCAGGATTATAATGTTTAAATTCGGTATTAACTTCTTTAATAGCAACTCCACAAGACCATGCAACGATTTCTTCTTTGAAGAGTTCTTTCTCGTACTTGACCAAGCATTCACCTTGCATTAAAACCAACAATTTTTGTAATTTAGGTGCATTAATGCTTAATCCGCGATCTATACATTTATTAATTATTATTTTACTAAGTTCACTAGCTTTGCACATTGCATAATTTGTCCTTCCAATATACTTCGACAATATTTTATCATATTTTTCCAAATTAATCAACTCCCTATTTTACAAAATATATTTAAACATTAAAAAACTGCAAAATTAATAGAAAAAACACTAAAAAGTAGTTGTTTTTTTGTTGTTATTTGCGCAATAAGATACGTGAGATAAAATCAAAAGGCATCTTGATTTCAAGATGCCTTTTGATTTTTCAGTGTCTAATATGTGACTGTTTAAATCTGATAATAGTTAATTTTAGTAAACAAAACTCAAGTTTAGAGAATAATTATTTTATCATATTGATGTAATCAAGCCATATTTTAGTTTGATGTTTTGCTCTTTCCATTATAATATCTTGATAAGGCAACTCTGAACTTCTAAGGTTACGAATAATTTGATTATTATATGCTTTCTCTATTTTTATATGAAAGCGCTTTAAAAGTTTTTTTGCAATGAAATTTGAAGCTAAAAACTGTTCAATACATGAAAGTCCAGATGGAATAAGTGTGATAAAAAGTAAATGCCAATCGCTTGTCAAATAAGATATAAAAGATATTATGGCAGCAAATAATATAGTAATAATTTGAGTCCTATGAAGAATTATCCATAAAAAGATGCCCACTAAACCTAATTTGTTTTTATTACTTTCTACAGCTCCAGAAATAATGGATTCCGTTTGAGCGTCGAACTCTTTAGATATGAAATCCAGTTGATTAAGTGCTTGATTGGTTTTTTCCTCTTGTTCTTTTGCTTTCAATTCTGACATTTCAAATATTGTATTTGCAAAAGTGGTAATATCAAGATTATCTGATTCGCCCAGTGTTTTTTCAATAATTATATCAGTTACTTCATCATCAAAATATGCAGGCAAGCAAATTCCTGAGTATTCGGGAGTTTGTTCTCTAAATTTAATAGCCAGTTCTCGTATCTCGTTAAGGTATCGTTCAGTGGGACGTTTGGCAGCAACAACATTTGCAGTTAAATATAACAAGGACAACCTTTCGCTATCTGATGATGGTGACCAAAGTCTACATGTTAACCTAATATCAGTTATTACCGGCAATCTGTTTTGTCGCCAACCGGCTAGTTCCTTCGTTTTCGATCGTTCCTCGCGAAATTTCAAAGCTACACCTATTAGTTTAGAGTTTGTAGTTACAAACACAGGTAACTGATCATTTGTTCCACAATAATCATTATAATTACCTTTTCTATACATATGTGTTTCCCAAATTGCTAAGGCATCATTTTCAATTGTTTTATCTTCCCAAGATAAATATTTTTGCATAAACTGTTGCAAATCGTTTTTGTCAAAGCCATAACGAACATTATCTTTATCTGAAAAATAAGCATGTGGTTTTAGATATATACCTGCATTGTTAAGTTCAGTTTTATATGTTGCCTTTTTTGAACGAATAACAGCAATAGTGTTTTCTATGCTTGCTGCATATAAGCGCATTTCCTCGTCGCGAGGAGGGGTATGGTTTGTTAGAGAACGAATTGCTTTTTCAAAAGCACGATCAATCTCTTCAGATGTTTGTGGATAGTAATAAATTTTTCCTCCAGCGTTTTGAATAAGTGTAACCAATTCTCGAGCAGCAGTAACCGCAGCTTCACTTGCGCAACCAAGAAATCGCAATAGCAATTTTGTATCAAAGAAAAACTCGGTTCCCTTTATTTGTGGTTTTGTAGAAGTAGAACCCATAGATGGCAATTGATATGTTCCCACACATATCATCATACCTTCACAAATTTTTCTAAGATACTCTTTATAAACATTATTGCTGGCAAGAATATTATCTATAAACTTACTTACAAAGTGTTCGTCGGTAATTAATGGTTGTTCAGAACCGTTAGTTTTTTCTTGCTCTTCATCATCTGGTAAGAATTCTACTAATTCACTCATTTCAAGAGTTTTAGTACTGTCTTCAGATATCTTTTTTTCATACATAAAAATATCATATGCTAATCCGTTGCCGTCTAAAGTTTTTATGAGTACATCTCTAGCATATTCTTCTGTCCAAACCCGTTTATAAGTCGAAACAAAATCTACGAGCGCTTTGATTATAGCAGTTTCAGTTTTTTTATAAGAAATTAATTCTCGTTCAAAGGAAGATGTATCATATGAGCCTATTCTATTGATTGTATGATTATCAAACGATATAAGTCCTTCTTTTGCAATGATAGTCAAACAGTTAAACAAAATATTGTTAGGCATATGTAGACCAAACTTATCTCCAATTGACTCTTTAATGTCATTGAATTTGATATTTTCTTTTGCGCAGGTAAAGACACAATATTTAATATATTCACAAAACGTATCATATGGATTTGATGCATTTTGAGCTACTTGTGCCATAGCAATTAGTGCATTTGGGTTTTTCATATTTATCACCGCCGTGATATTCATTATAGCATATCTCCTTTCTATTTTCAACAAAGCTTGACAATATTCAACAAATATTTGTTGTGGTTAAAGGTTTAAATTATATTGATAAAGAAAATTTAAACCAATTTAAGTTTAGACATTTTATTATAGATATATTCATTTTAAATTCTTAAGAGGACAGTTGTGGTACGAATAAGAAAAAATTATATTTTTTTCAAAAATATTATGATTATAACGTCAACATTTTTGAAAAAACATGCTAACAAAAAGACCAACGAAAAAATCGTTGGTCTTGTGGCAATAAAACGCCCACTGTAAGTGTAACAATTTTATGAACTGACGTCAATGACATGTTTTAATTTTGTTATGAAAATATAAATTAATCCGAATAAAATTCAACCCTATCATCAAGTCGCAGACACGCTAATTTACAGGCTTTATGTGAGTTACTACTTCCACAATCCATTCCGATTTTATCTTCTCCGTACCAAATGTGTAGGGGAATACCATTCTGATAACATTCCGTTGGTGTATGTCTAAAGATAACAGTTTTATCTTTAGGCATTTTATCGTTAGGCTTTAATCGTGTCCATAACACAAAGTGGGTATAGTCGGTTGTAGTAAGTTGTTCCTTTTTAAAAAGTTCTGGCGGCGCAGCATGAAATAGGATATACTCTTTTTGGCAAATTGTTAAATTTATGCTTGTAGGCATTTGAGAAATATATTCAGTAATCTTTTTTTGTGTTACTTTGTCTTGATGTAAGAAATTTTCTAATGTTAGAATTCCTTCATTTTGCAACCATTTGTGTAGTAGTGATGAATTGTGCGGATTATTTATGGCATTTAACATCATATACTCATGGTTACCATATGGCATACCATCTATAACATCGCCAAGCACATAAAGCTTGTCTTCTGATTTTAAATTTATTTTTGTCATTATAGAATTATATCTCTGTATATCCCCATGTATATCACCCATTACATATATCATAATTATTCTCCTATTATAATTGTTTTTTCGGGGCCGTTTTTAAAGCATATTTTGAGCCTCGAACTATTGACCACAATAATTCGGTCAATTAATTTTCTAGTAATAGCGTCATCATAGGCAATAGTAGTATCTTTAAGTTTTTCTAGTGCATCTAATACTTCATTCATTCTTTCTTCTGTTGCATAGGACTCCTTTTTCTGTTGTTGTTTTTTGGCGATTTTTTCCTTTGTATCGTTGATTTCTTTTGATACCTGAATAAATTCTTCACTATTAGCATCCATTGTTTTTGCCATTTGCATAATTTTATCAATAAGGGTGTTTAGGTGTAATTCGTCCTGAATTATGTCGCTACCGTTTACTGAATTGTAAAATTCACGTATATGCACTTGAAGATTTTTAAGTGCAAGTTGATTACTG
>JAFXAP010000010.1 GCA_017516965.1 Clostridia bacterium | reverse complement strand
TTTACAGGAATCGAGATACTGGGAACAATTCACAAAGAGAAGTGTAATTCCAAACAGTGATCAGTCTGAGGTGTATTTTGAAGAACCCAACATAGAACAATTTGTAGAGCGTCTTGAAACACTTTACCCTGAAATTGAATATGTCAATCGCCTGATGACTCACAGTTGGGGGCAAAAGGTGGTCAGATTCTATGATTTAGACGGCAACCTAATTGAAGTTGGAACACCAATATAATCAACAAATTCCAATATGTCGAACAGATAAGAGCAAATGGATGACCCCATCTGCTTTCTTATTTTTGCATTCTGATATAAGGTCGGACGGGCGGAAAAACTTTGAACAAAATCGAACAATTTTGCAAAAAGGGCTTGGCGCCGCGATAAAAAAGTGTATAATTATAGTACAACTTAATATTACATATTTCGACAAATTACGACTTACATAGCATCCACTGGCGGGTGGATTCTGTGTAGGTCTTTTTTCTTTGTTGTAGACCTTTTAATTCCTTTCCCCTTGTCTGGCAGCAAGGTAGTGTGTGTAGAACTTTCCTGTGGGCATCCTCCAACCGCCCACCATATTTCTCCTTTGTCTATATCTGATGCAGTGCCGTGCCAGCGGCACACCTACATAAAAACAGAAAGGAGATTTTTATGAAAATTTTGGTCTTAGAGTATGAAATGATGGAGGACGGTGGTTATGTCTTGCCCACCCACATGGGTGGCACGGTAGATATCATTCTGCCACCCGAAGTCACTCACATCATCATTCAGAAAGAAGAAGTCCGTCCCCGCACCATCTACAAAATCTATGGTGTTGACGAAAATGAATTAGGAAGGAGGTAATATGTATGGTCAGAGGTTATGCGAGAGTATCCAGCAAAGGTCAAGAAAAATACGGCAACGGTCTGGAAACCCAGACCGCCGAACTGAAGGCAGCAGGTGCAGAAAAAATCTACACCGATGCATACACGGGTGCTAAATGTTCCAGACCGAACTTCGATAAACTATTATCAGAGTTAGAACCGAACGATACCTTAATGGTCACAAAGTTGGATAGGTTCGCCCGTTCCATCACACAGGGCAATGAGATTATTACCCAACTCATCGACAAAGGAGTAAAGGTTCATATTTTGAATATGGGGGTGTTAGATTCGTCCCCAACAAATTCTTTGTTACGAAATATAATGCTCGCCTTCTCGGAATTCGAGCGTCAACTGATACTTGATAGAACCAGTTCAGGCAAGGTCTATGCCCGTGAGAATAATCCGAACTACAAGGAAGGCAGACCCAAGGTCTATTCCGAAGAGCAAATCAATCTTGCAATGTCGCTTCTGGGAACTCACTCGTACAGACAGGTCGAAAAGATGACAGGTATCTCAAAATCGACCCTTTTGAGAGCACGGCGAACACAGAAGTTATGACCATAAGTTATGAATACGGGGTTTTGTCCATTTCCTTGACAGTTATGGGACATATCCATAATTCGAGAATTATGACTCCGATTTTATGCTCCAAACCGCATCAGGTTTGGGGCATTTAACTTTTCTTGCTTTAAAAACTTTTTTGCGCAAATGTTTAAACATCCAAATATTTTACATTTAAGAAGGAGTTTTAAATTATGTGCAAAATCACACACGGAGCAATTATTTTCGCAGAAATCCCTTACACCGAGTATAATCCTCATCAGCATCACGGAAAGCACTACTACATAGTGCTCGCAAATCCAGCCGCCTGTGCTCATTCGCCTGTGGTACAATGTGTGCCTTTTTCGTCAAACGTTCGCCGCAGGTTGCCAGTACAAGTCGAGGTTGAAGCAGATTGTTTTCCGAAGAGAAGTTTTGCTCTTGCAGAGCAACTTACTTTGTTGCCAAAGGACTTACTCGAAAGAGGAACGTTTTGCGGAACGTTGAAAGAAGCATCTTTGAAGAAATTGCAAAATGCAGTTAAACTTCAATTATCGCTCGACTAAAAGACAAAACCCACGGTTCGCCCCGTGGGTTTTGTTATTTCCTGCCACCTGCCCGTCATAACACATAAGAGAGCAAATCAAGTCTTTCGTTAAAAATCCCCGAAAAAAATACCGAACATATTCCGCCGACATAATTCAAAATCAACTCTTTTAAGAGTTCCAAGAGAGGATGGGTGGATGGAAAATTATTTTTGTTTGGAGAACTACACTCTTCACAAACTTAATACAATCCATTTATCATAACATCAAATATAACTATGCTACTGTCATACGAAGCCGAAGCCAAAAAATGAGTTTCGGCAGGAGAATAGTGTTCAGAAACATCTATATCATTGACAACTATACGGCATTCCTTGTTTTTGTATATGGGTGCAGTATTATTGGTTTCCGATTTAACAATATGTTTTTTCAAATAATTGAACATTCTGGCATCAGTTTGATATTTTCGTTCATCCAATAATTTGCCAGTATCGTTATCATATATCTGTAATATCAGCAATGGAGTATCGTTGAACTCACAGTAGTCCCAAAAATCCTCCCAAGTAAGTTCAATAAGAGTGTTGGACACAGCACCCGTTGAGTCGATGGTATCATACACACAAGAGATTGTATAATCCCATATTCCCATGGATGATGTTTTGTGAGCCCATAAAATATAATCATCTTCCGAAGTGATAGATATTTCAGTGTTGTTTTTTCTATTTGTTATTGTAATCGTGGCGTTATTTTTAGACAAATAATCGGCTATGGTATTAGAAATATGTACGGGATAAATACCATCATTGTCTGATATAAATTGCCTTTTAATGCTTTCGGAAAATTTAGTTTGGTTTAGATGAGATATTTTTTCTTTTATGATGGTCTTTGTGCACATAGCAACTTGCATACTAATATACTCCTTTAAATACTTAAAATTTGTTTGCGATGGTATTTATAAATGCTTGGGCATCTGCATCGCTGTATTCCTGACAAATCAAGTCGAAAACTCGTTCCAACACCTTGCGTTGTTCAACAGTAAGTTTCGTATTGATGTTAATTGCCGTGTATTTGGTCTGCTTGTGTTTCTGACCTAATATGAGTGACAATTTGTTGATGAAGTCATTTTCTGCTTCCAACTCACCATCACCAGAGTTCATCAATGTGTACTCGTCAACTTCGCAGGCAAAATCCATATCTTCAACACATAATGCATTGACATCATCAATAGTCTCTGCCTGCACTATCGCTTTCTTTTCGTTGCTCAAACTTCTGTCGTAAGATAACTTACGAAGTTCTTTTGTTATCAGTGCAGCACATTCTTTGATTTCGTCTGCCAACTGGAAGTAGAACTC
Source organism: Clostridia bacterium (assembly GCA_017516965.1). Lineage (GTDB taxonomy): Bacteria > Bacillota > Clostridia > Oscillospirales > Acutalibacteraceae > UBA737. The sequence continues at coordinate 105,154 of JAFXAP010000010.1, read as the reverse complement.
GTTTTGTTCAAAATTATCACGGCGAGAATTAGCAATCAGGCCATTATTGATAATATAGATTTCACCGATAACCCAACCGTTAAAGCGTTCTTCCTTGAAAAATTGGGAACAGGTAGTGTTATCACCGATAAGAATATTACCTTGACGAATGCGCAAACCTTTTACATTGCTATCAATAATAGTACCATAGAAGTTTGTGGAAGCATACCACATAACCGCCAGCGGAGCATCCTTGTTACCGAGGACTTTTATCTGGATGTCGTGAATATTATCATCCAATTTTTTAACTCTATCAGAAACAATGATATCTCGATATGGTTTGTAAACCTGTTCTACATTACCGTTATGGGTTAAGAAAACGTTATACTCTGGAATCTTGTATCCAGCGAGGTCTATTTTAGATATAACGGTCTTTCCCCACTTGAAATCAGGGTGAAATGGCAACGGAATGTTTTGTGTTAGATAGTTTTTAAGTATTTCGTAGTCAGTCAAAGCATTCTGATGAGAAACACCATCCAATACTACCTCAAAATAGTGAGCAGTGGTCTTTTCAGGTGCTACTTTCTTTGAAACAACAGCATCGATAACATCATAAATACTATCATCGTCGTTAGTTCCTGGAATCAGCAACTTTTTTAATTGCTTCGCATCAAAGGTTATGATGGTTTTTTCTGCTTCACCTTGTGCCGTGGTAATGAAACTCAAAGAATCACAATAACCAAGGCCTGCAAGTCTTCCAATTCCACGGAAACCACGACTTAAAGACCTGCTCTTTTTAGAATTGCCGATATCAACCAACAAACGTTCTGCATTTTCTTTACAGATACCGCATCCGTTGTCTTTGATACTAATAGAAGCATTTTCAGTATTAACGGATATGTCAATACGAGAGTTTTTCTTATCGACTAACCCACTGCGAACAGCGTCATCTATGGAATCGACTGCATTTTGAATATATTCACGATATAAATCCAACGGTGATGAGTACATACCATTGGTTAATGATTCAAGAGTGTATTTACCTACAACAAACATATGCTTCATTCATCATCACCAAATAAGGAAAGTTGCTCATTAAGACGAATTAAACTATCTTTAATCCCGTTGATAATGTAGTCACTTCCAACTTCTTCTTTTGCCACTTTTTTCAGTTTCTTTTCGAACTGGGGTAGATTTTCAATAAGAATCTCTTTAATTTTCTTTTCTTCAAGATTCACAATAAGAGACACCAATTCTTTTTGCTCGCTCTTCTTAAATATTCCTGCTTGGCAATATAACTTTGCATATTGCACCAAATTGAAATCAAAGATTTGCTTCTGCATTTTTGCCTGTGCCTTCTGCAAATTGGAAATTACGTAACCTGTATCTTCGGATAATACATCGATGTATGCCAAGATATCCATAAGCAATTTCGCACCGAATGCTTTTATCGGACCCTCAAGAATGGAATACTGTGTTCTTACTGTTGCGATGTATTCAATCATTCTCTTGTACATCAAAGGGAACTCCTCTGTGATGTATGCAGCGACATCGGCAACAGTTCTTTGATTTTCAGATGCGAATGCTCGGAGCAACATCGGAGGTGTAAAGTAGTGAATAAACAGTTTTCTATGAATCGGGTCTTCAATAGTTTCAAAACGCTCTACGGTAAAGGCGTTATCATTGATATGCTCGATAAATGCATCCCTATCAGACAAAGAACGGAACAGACGCTTCCATTCGTTTAGATATGAATGGTTTTCGTTCCAAACCTGTCTGCGAAGTTCAGTGATTTTCTTGTCTTCGTCTTTCTTTTCAACGAAATGACCGCGCCATCCAAGATGAGATTCAGGCATTGCGAGTGCTTCTACAAACTCTTCAGCGGTTTTTCCGAAGTCTGCCTCGAAGAAGGAACGGGATGAAACACCTTTGCCTTGTGTCGGAATGAGCATTCTCTGCAGAGCACGAAGATACTTCGCGTGCCAATTAGTGCCTACATAACCTCTCTTCAGGTCAGAAAGCGGAATGTATCTCATTGGGAACGAGAAAATAGAGATTTTATAATCCAGTTCGTCATTGAGTTCATCACATAAGTCCATTGTGATTTTCATTCGGTTATATAAGTCTTCTGGGGTATCCGCATGATACTTACGACCTTTACCTGTAAACTCAACTCCGTTGTAAAGCAAATAGTTGCTCATATGCGTAATGCCGTTGCGAGCACACAGTTTAATTGCTTTTACATATGCTTCTTCATCCTCAATATGGTCAAAAGCGATACGAGCAGGACGAATAGCGAGTTCTCCCAACCTTTTTGCTTTGGCAGGAGTAAGCAGATATGCATCCAGTCCTTGGTTGAAGTCCACATATCGTTGAACTTGTTTGCCAGTAGCAGGATTAGTATAGGTAGCACCTTTGGCAAATCCAAGCGCTTTAATTTCATCTACAATTTGGTCGAATTGAGGAGAGCGCAACACATTGTTATCCATCAACAACAAGTCTTTTTTAGGTCCGAACTTGTCGTCAATTTTCTTGATGCTTTCCGTTATAGAAAAATAAGGTATATATGTCGGTTCCAAGGTCTGAACCGCACAGAACTGACACTTCATACCACATCCACGAGTCATATAAGTGAAATATGCATCGTGAGCAGGATAAACGTATTCATCCTTGATATCGTCCAAGATACCATAATCAGGGGTCATCGTATCAATGCATTCTTCGCCCGCAAGACCAAGAGTGCCTTTTTTATTAAGAAGACCCGTGTTGTTAATAACAGTAGGAAAATGCTCGGCAATTAGTTCGGGCATAAGGGTCGCCAAAATACCACCAGTGTACACTTGTCCGTCTTCCTTAACTACGGAAAGAGCATATTCAAGTGCTTTTTTGGTGTTTTCCCATTCAAATGTAAAAAGAGTAGTAACATATACTCGGTCCCACTTTTTATCCTTGAACGCTTCGGGTAACTTACCCTTTGCGAAGCGAACATAATCCCCGTGGACATACTTGTGAAAATACGAGATTTTCATCAGTCCAAGAGGCGGATATTTATTGTGATAACCTGGTTCCAATAATAATATATCTGCCATATCAGTCTCCTAATTTTGCCTTGCATTTAGTGTTCAGTATGTATAAGTAATATCTGGCACGAGTAATTGCTACATATTCTTTTCTACTATCTACACAAGAAGCGGGCATATTTTCAAAATCGTGTGTTAGATAAATTACGATATTTGCTTCCAATCCTTTGAATTCTACGGCTGTTTTAAAGCAAATCTGATTTTCGTCAACAGAACTGAAAGAGTCAAAGGAGATATCATAAGCACCGATTTTTTGTTCATCAGCAAGAATGGAATCCTTGTAAGCAACATCAGATACAATAACGATTGATTTTGTGCTTACATATTCCTTTTGCACAAGACGGTTTATAATATTTGTCAGTGACTTTACTGCTTGGGAGGTCTTGCTATAATTGTGCAGTTCGGGCTGTACACCGACAATGTTGTTTGCGACTGTGTCTGTGCCTAAATTGGTTCTTTCTACCGCACAACGGTAAATACTACCAGTGTTACGGATATTATACCGCAGCACATACGGAGGAGCGTCAATCGCAAATGCATTTTCAAAGTCCATTTCAAAGATATTTTGGTTCTTATCGTAGAACACATACAGGGTTGATTCGGCATCATTTTTCAGAAGCGAGCGAACCGAAAGACCCATATCGACATCAAAGTCTTGTGCTTCATCAACAATAATTGAGTCATATTTATCGTTAAGAGGCACGTCGTCAAGCAACTCGAAGCAACAACGGTTTCCATTTTCATTCGGGGTCACCTGCAAGTATTTCTCTCCCAACAATTTTAGCATCAATTCGTCATAAGTGCAAGAATCGATGTTATAGCGGTCGGAAATCTTACTATCGACGAACTTTGCCAGTTCGGAATTACAGCAAATAAACAGAACCTTCTTGCCGTCAATACAATCTCGAACCGCCTTCTTAATACCAATAAACGTTTTTCCTGTTCCAGCACCGCCAACAATCTGAACCTGCTTATAATTGTGTAAGCAATCAAGAATGCTCTCTTGAACGAAATCGATTTTAGAAAACTCTTTTTCTTTAATCGGGATAAGAGCACCTGCGGCCGCAGCCAAAGAAATTCTCTTGTTTATAACACTAATAAATCGGGTTCTTTGCTCGGCGGAAAAAGGAATAGTAATGTTTCTCTTGTTCTTCCAATAATGGAAAATCTTATTGATTTTATCTTTCAGATTATGCATATCGTTGACATCAATGGTAATGTCAAGCGGTGCCTCCTGTGCCAAAGGCGAATCAATAGCATATCTGGGAAAAGCAACAGCAAAACCATACACACCATTAAAGTTCTGATTGAACTCATCGACAAAGTATTTATGGAAGTGGCGCATACTTTTTTCTGACTGCTCGTATGGACTACAATTCAACTTACGGCTACCGTCGTTACCATTGCCGTAGTTTTCAAGCAAAATCCAGTCCTTGCCGTCAACTTCAATACCAGTACCACCCTTTACCTCTATGGTTATAAAACCGAACGAAGGGTCAAACACGAGGAAATCACTTTCGCTATCAATACGACGGTTATCTTCATTCGTTTCAAACCAACGAATAGAATAGAAAACCTGATACTTATCGGGGAGTTGGTCCCTTAAAGCAATATACATTTCCTTTTCGGTTTGTGTATAGGTATAGTTTTCAATGTCAACGGGGTGCATTATTGCCATGTGCTTTTACTCCTCCCAGAAACCAATAAGTCTTTTTTGGGTTTCTCTATCAACGTGACCGATGACTAATGAACGGTCTAAATCTTTATTAAAATGCTGGCAAGACACTTCGTTCACGAACAAGCAACCAGTGCAGGCCTTGTGCCTTTCAATACAAATCGGGTCGAACACACACTTCTGGGCAGAAGAATATGCTTTATTCAACCATTTATCAAAATATGCTTCAAATGTATTGAACAATGAACCAAGATTAAATCCTTGCGAGTTTTGACAATATATCAGAACCGCAGGTATGCCAGGAAATATGTACTCGGACAACGAATCTTTTCCCAGACCACCGATATCTGCCGCAGCACGAATAAGCAGGTGCGAAAGCGAATGAATCAAGCGATAAACATAGTATGTTTCAGGACTTGCTGTGGCGTTGATTTCGCTGAACGGAAGTATCAGTTCGGGTTTGATGTTATTGATAAACCACAACTTAATCTCTTCTTCGGAGTTTAAGTCAGGGGCATTATCGGCATCAATGATTTCGTTTGCTAATAACCACTTTATGATTTTCTTGCGGTCAAACTCAAAGAGAACACCTTCGGTATTCAATTTGGTCGCATAGACATTTTTCCTACCGCTTTTTTCTTCTTTAAGGGCGTGTAATTGGACACCTTCTTTATAATCGGATTCTGCACGAGTGTATCCGTAAGAACACGAAATAAAGGGTATTCTGTCACAAACACGAGCACTTGCTATGCCGTATCTATCTGCGATTTCAGCATATTTCTCTGGATTTGCATTCGTGTTCAGAAGTTTCGCTACTTCTACTGCAGATTCAAGGTCGGAGACATCTTCCAACTTTGTGACTAAATCATATTCCAAAATACGCTCGGCAAGATTAGCGACACTTTTTTCGGTTGTATTCAATTTGCTTTTTAGTGTATTTACCAAAGTTGCAAACTGATTGCCACATTCTTTATCTGCCGCGATTTTTGCAGCATTTGCAGCCACTTCCTCGCCCAATGCCTTGAACAATTCATAATTTTGATTGTAAATTCTCTGATATTCATCAGGGTCGGAAACAATACCATCCTTGATGATTTTGTCCAAGTCTGCTTTGCTTATTTGGCCAAGCCAATATGCAAAGGTGATGAACGGACCATAATCAGTGTCGGCGATAAAATTCTCTAATTTCTCGTCTATTAAGTCAATGAGACTTAAACTGAAAACAAAGAACTGTGAGGGGTCAAGTGCAACCTTTGGGCCAAGACGATTTCCGCAAATCTTACAGGTAGTTTGCATCGGGATTCTTTTATGGCATTTGGTACAAATGAAATTGTATTTGCCGTCCCACTGAATGTTGTTAAATCCGTGCTCTGGGCATCTTGCAGGGTGAACATCCGTTGCCCACCCGCATTTGCAGAAGTATATCTGTCTGAACTGTGTCAGCGACCCACCGCAGGAGCATCTGCTGTTGCGGTGATAATAATCCTCGTTGGTAAACTGGTACACCTTCTTACAACGTTTACAGTAAAAAGTCAAAGGGCTAATGCGAGCAACAATACCTCGTTCTTCCTCGGATGCTTTTGGTGTAAGGACATCGCAGTTGTCGGTGGTTAATTCTGCACCAAAACCGATAATAGGTTTAATATGAGCAGCAGGATTTTGGCATTGGTTAGCAAACGACTGGACGGATTCATTTACAGTACGAATCAAACGCTGTGCATTGATGCCGTCAAGTTTTTCGCTGTTCCAACGCTCAACTTTTGCAATGTATTGCTTTCTTTCTTTTCCTCTAACAGAAAAATCAATCCAAGTTTCAGGTAAGTATTTATAGAGCGACTGATTCTTTCCACGTTTCATTTGATTTTTAGAACTCATTGCTTTCACCTACCTTCTCATTCCAATTCGATAATCAACTGGGTATCGGTATCACGAAGACTGTTCATAATGTGATAACCCATAAGATTAAAACCGTCAAAAATGCTTTCATCTTCCCAGTTTTTATCTGTAATTCGTTCAAATACAGAATCAACAAACTCGTCGATTTTTGCCTTATACTGATTGCCCAGTTCATATACTTGACCGTCGATAAGACATCCATACGACATTTGCAGTTCCTTTTTGATGGTATCTGCATTCAAAATGCCGTTAGAAATCGCTTTGCTAATGTTTTTCATATAGAACAATGTTCCGTTGCCATATTGCAGTTCGGGGTCATATTTTGTAAAGAGAAGACCCATAAAGATGCCAGGAAGCGTTCCGTCGATAGCCTTTGTTGCCCAACGGTTAATTGGAACCGATTCTACCATAATATCCTTAAACTCGTGGAACTTGATAAAGTTCTTTAAGTAACTTTGGTCGGTTTCTCTCGAAGGTCTAATAATATCAATTACGATACTCGAATATCTACGACCAGTTCGGCTATATGCCTGTATGTATTCGGCAGTGTTGCCAGGAATACCATAGAAGAACATAATGTTAAATCTATCGGCATCGACACCGTGAGAAATCATAGATGTTGCAGCAATCAGGTTTACACCGTCAAATACATCGGGATTGTTTTCGACCTGTGCTAATACTTCACGAACATCTTGGAAGGTTTCGTCACCTGTCATTTTACGAGTATTGAACTCGGTGATGCCTTGCTTTTTCAACTCCACATTTATGGGAGTTTCAAGAGCGCCTTCAACGTTGTTGCCGTCTCTCTTAACATTGTTATATTCAAGGAAAATCCAGTAGTCTTTAAGTATCTCGGTTGCTTCTTCTACCGAATCAATTCCAATATCAGGAATATCAAGGACTTTCTGCGGGTCAATTAGGTAAGCATAAACAACTTCTCTCATATACTTCAAAGAATACACAACAGAGTTAATGATTGCTTTGCCGTAAGGTGCATAACCAAGAATAAGTCTTTGTGTGTCATCATCTTCGATATAAGAGTAGAAGTTCTTTTTAAGGAACGGAGATGCACACGGGAAGCGCAGGGGGTCCTTGCTATATAACTGTGTAATTTGCGTCTCGTAAGAAGAAATGGTTGCCGTTGCACCAATAACTTTAATAGGACGGCGCGACGGAGAAACATTCTTCACGAAATAGTCAATAAATGATTCGTAATGAGATGCATAGGTGCCCAAACTCTCACGGATAAGGTGAAGTTCGTCTTGAATGAACAAGGTGGGAGCAGGGTCGTACATTTCAATTTCCTCAAACGAAGATACTTCCTCGTTGCAGAATTCACGGTTCACAAGACACTTGGTAGTGCTGGTATATCCGTGCTTCGGACATTTATGGGTTGCTCCACTTAAAATGTTTCGGAAACTGGGGTTATTGCCAAGAATCGCAAGTTTATCTACCGTGCTAATGATTGCAGAAGGAAGGTATCTATAAATCTCTTGGTCAACAATGTATATCGGCAAAGTTCCATTTGATTGACATTCAGGGTTATCACAGAAATGGACAAGACGATAAGTTTCCTCATCGAAACGAAGGTGGATGCTCTGCTTACCGCAGAAAGGACAAATATCAATGATTCGCTCCTCGTCACATTCTTCCTGCTTCATAGAACGATATTTGTTAACATCCTTCTTTTCAATGCGGTTAGGAGTATTACCATCGCCTACAAAGTAACCCAAGGAGAAGGGTTCTGTGCCTGCAATAGCGGGTTCGTTTCTTCTTAAAAGTTCAGCCTGTGCCAAAGCATTCGCTAAACGCTGAACCTGCTGAACAGACAAGAGACGAAGAGGATATCGAAGAATAGATGTAACACCACATTCCTTGCCTCTAAAACGGTCAAAGAAAAGATTGAATACAAGAGTGCCAAGGAACGCTTCGGTCTTACCACCACCCGTAGGGAAGTACAAGAGCGATACAGAATTCAATGTGGTCTGTAATTTTTCTTCTTCCAACAACAAATCTTGGTCACAAGCAGCAATATCGGGTATCATAGACACGATAAATACAATCTGGAAAAGACGCCAAGTTGTATATTTTTTTGCAGTCGCCAAGAAGGTTTTGTTCATCAGAACAAAACTCTTATAAATCATCGGATAATTTTGAATAATGCGAACACCGAATGCAAAACGTTCTATTTCCTGTGCAAAATCCTTGATTTCTTTCGCAAGGTTTTCCTTTGCTTTATCGGTTAATTCAGGGTTTTTCTCGGTTTGATATCGTTTCCAATCGTCGAGTTCTTTTAGCATCTTACGATGGATGCCATTAAGAGTGTTTATCGGGTCATCAACAAGGTCTTGGAAGGATACTGCGAGTTTATCATTCGTAAGCAACCTTTTCTGGGTAAAGGTAGGAAGGTGGTCGGTGCTAACTGTATTGTTTTCTTCGCTATATACCACAGAACAGTTATTTCCTACTGCCTTCTGGGTGCTGTCGTACTTATAATCATCGGCAAAGAAGTCCATTTTGATAGGAGCATACTCTGCATCTATGAGTTGCACATCAATTCCAGAATTGAATAAAGTCTCAATAGTGGGCTTGTCATCTGCTTTTTTGTGGGACTTATGGGTAATTCCATTGGATTGAACAGCAGAACAGTTTACCAAAGCCACAGATACCAAATAACGGTCTTTAATCAGTTTGATACTTAAATCAATATAGATGTTCCAGTTCTGTCGAATCGGAGTTTCCTTCTTTGCATTCTTTCGAAGGAAGGCGGCATATGCTTCTTCGGAAAGAAGGTCGTTGATTTTGGCTTTTTCAAATATTTCGTGTGTATAACAATCGGGGTCTTCTGTGATGCTCTCTTGCAAGTCATCAATGAACTTGCAAAGGGTTTGGTTCTCTGTATGTTTTTCGTTTGCGAATCCGTATCCTGTTGCAGGGTCAATCAATTCATTCAACTTAAAATAAGCAAAGAAATTCGTGCTGTGGATATTGACCTTCTTATACACGGGAATAAGTCTGGTCTTTCTTTTTGCAAAAGCAGAAGGGTCGTTATTGTATGCTTCTATAAGAGCATCAAAATCAGCAAAAGGAGTTTCTTCGGAATCATTGATTTCGTCTAAAAAGGCATTTCTTTGCTGCTCAAACGTTGGGTATGCTCGGTAGTAAAAATCACCGCGCGGATATACTTTGATTGCAGCAGTTGCAATGTCCTCTGTTGCAACATAAAAGTCCATACCTATGGATTCGATAAACACATCTGAACCGAAGGAAGATGTCTGGCCTTCGCTAACAGGAAGGAGTTTACCGACAAAATATCTATTTTCAGGGTTTTCACCAATGCAACTAGGACTATAATCACCAGTGATTTTACCCCTGAAATCCTCCAGTATTTTTATGGCAAGTTTTTCTCTTGCTACATTAAGTTTTCCAGCCATATCATTTCACCTCGGCAGTGTTAATTAGAGTTTATTCGTCATCCATTTCTTCAACAGCGGCTTTCATTTTCTGCTGTGCTTGATATAAATGGTTTGCTAAAAACAGTTTTTTCTTAAAGATTTCTCTCAAATCTTGTTCGGTCATCCGTAAAAAGTCGGCACAAGTCTTAATTTTGGCAGAGGCAAGACGCATCTGCTCGTCAGCGGTTATTCCGAAGAACTTCGCTTCTGCTTGAATGCTCATCGTTAGAAACTTACTCTTGCTCATTTTGAACTTTTTTGGTTTTGGTGCTTCAATGTCAAACATATCAGCAGGAGTTTCTGTTTTGACTTCTTCAACAACGGGTTTGGCAACGGGCTCAACAACTGTTTTTTCTTTTGCAGGTGCAGGAGCAGGTGCTTTTCCCAATATGTTTTTAACAGTTGAATAACGGAGTCCGAAAGAACTAAATATTTTATCCAGTACACTATCGAGACCCATTGGAATAACATCAGAACACTCGATGGCAATTCGGATGCACTGGGCAATACGTTCGACCGATTGGGGTCTGAACTCAAGTTCGTCAAGCACTTTTTCTGCCTCTGGAAGCATCAAAGTATCAATATGCTCAATAGTCTCGTATCGATAGATGGTTTCGGGCAAGATTTTCTTGGCGAAAACAACAGTCAAGTAATCTCCAAAATCATCTATCTCATCTTGGTACGATATGTTTGTGAGAGTGTCGAAAATTGTCGCATAATCTGCGAGTGTATGTAAGGAATTGTTTCCAAGAAGTTTTGTCAATTCAATAATTGCATCTTCGTCCAAAGTGCTACATTGCTTATATTCCGCTTTCAAGCGGTCTTCTACTTGTTTGATAACTTCCTCGATGCTTAATTCGGACAAATCTGTGCCGACTTGAACAGGCGCAGTCATTTCACTCAAAGTAGAATCAGATTCCAGTTCCAAAACCTTACCTTGAATATCACCAGAGAACTCAAAGTATTCGTTTGCAATAGCATTTAGTGCCGCAAAAGTGCCTGCACCCATAATACCTTCACAAGCAACCATCGTCTTTTCGGTTCTGCTTGATTTATCTATATCGATGGTGGTTTCAATAAGGGCATTTCCATCACAGACAAACTCAACACATTTTACCGATTTTGCGACGATTCCGCCAACATATATCTTGTCAGCATCAACATGGCCTTGGCAAATTAAAGTGTTTGCACAGGTCAATACTTTTGCCGAGATATCACCGATAACAGTGAGGTTGCCGTTCACTTTGATTTCATCGACGGTAATATTTCCGATGATAGTTAAATCGTAGGTTGCACTTATTTTCTTGGCAGAGGTTTCTTCGCCTATAATAGTGTACGACTCATTAAAAAGAGCCACATCGTCGGTTTCAAATGCTTCCAATATATTTTTTCCACCCAAAACGGTGTCAGATGTGTCGTACTGTCTCAAAACACTGTCATTATGCGATATAACGGTGTCAGGAGCCTTTGTAGCAGAGATTTCGGGATTGACGATTGTTAGTATTCCACTTTGCACACTCGCCTCTGTGAGACGTTTAAGGCCTTCCTGGGTGAACTCGATTGAAAGGACGGTGCCTTCTATGCTACGCAAGATACCTTCGCCCCATAATCTATGTCTGAATATTGTTTTATCAATTTTATAATTCATATCTGCTTTCTCCTATGCTACGTTAAATCGAATCTTTTAGGATTTTGATAAAGACAGAATCATCTTTGGTTTCTGGTGCAATAATATGTAAAACTTCTTTTGCACGAGTGCAAGCGACATAGAGGTTTCTAATACACTGATGAGTTGCCTGTACTGCATTGCTATATTTGTCCTCATCTTCTTTGAGGGTTTTCCAGTCGGGGCTCTTTACATCATCGTAATAACCGAAGGGTTTCATTCCGCAGATAATCGCTGCACGGAAATCAAGACCTAAAACCGAATGGAACTTAATAAGTCTGACGCCACCTGTTTCACCGAAATGCTCCTGCCATTCTCCGTCTGCAGAATATAGTTTACAGAAAGGAATGTCTTCTTGCATCAAACGAACCAGCAAAGGGCGTTCCAATGAATACATATAGTTTTGCCACTTGGGAAACTTTGATTTGTAGGAGGCGTTATACATAATCACAGCAATTTCATCGTATGGGATTTCGTGCTCGTCGTGGATTTTTTTGATGGAGGCAATTACCGCATCTGCTTCTCCATCATTGCTGAAATCGGAAAGTTGGTGGTATTTAACACCTATACCGTGTGATACCGCTTGTCCACGTAAGAACAAATCAGGGTCGATGTCAAAATCGGGGTCGATGCCGTACAAGTACTGCTTGGCATTGGTAACATATCGGTTGATAAACTCATTTATTTCAATGCAGTTACGATAGTTACGTTCAATACGAATGTTTTTATTACCACCACGATAGTTAGGATATCCTTCGCCCGCCTGCCAAGGAGCAGTACCTTGCTTCTTTCGTTTATCAAGGTCTTGGGTCTTATCGCCACATATGACAAAAAGGTGGTCATCAGACGATTTGTTCTCCAAGAGGTTATAGCAGAACTTATACCATTCAGGTTGGAATATCTGAACCTCATCAATAAAGATTCCGTAGAAACGCTCTTTGATTTTACCTTGGTTTAATTTATCAATTGCCGAATACACCCAGCCATCAAAGTCATCGTGTCCAACGTGGAATCCGTTCTTTTTAAGCAAATTACGGCAAAGAGAGTGGAAAGTGACACAGGTTACATTCTTTTCTCTCAATCCAGCACGGTCAATAAACCAAGTATAAAGAGAGCGCAAGTTGTCGTTATAACAAGTAATAAGGAATTGCTTGTCTGGGTTCATTCTAGCGGCTTTGAAGCACTTCGAAATAAGAAGTACACTCTTGCCCGAACCAGCACAGGCCAAAATTAACTGGTCGCCTTTATTTATCTTGTTTACGATATTAATTTGCTCTTGGTCAAGGCGGAATGCTTTAACAGCAATGTCGTTTTCATCTACAATAAGCAGTTCATTATCTGCACCTGTAGAGGTCTCTGTATCTTTAACAGCAGCAACACGAACAGTAACATATTCGGTGGCAATTCTATGAAGTATAGCATTAACATTGCTATCATCTATTGTAAAGGAATTCTTGGAAACGGGAAGAATGGGTGCAACAAGACAACGGTTCATTGTAGAAATGAACTCCGTTCTCAAATTAGAAAAATCTTCGGCAAATAAGCAGTTGTTTTCTACAAACGTCTTTACTTCGCCCGTAAAAGACTGCTTTTCAACATCTGCCTTCTTTAAGTTCGGGAAAATATGTACGATTGATGCTGCGAACTTCAAACTTCCTGCATCGTCACAAAGGGATTTGTTCGTCAAGAACTTGTTGGCGATAATATCTCGTGTGGTCGGATACACAAGTGTTGCAAAAGCAGTAATCATAGCAGAAAACTGCGCAATATCATTAAAGGTATCGAAAAATTTGCAAAGTATTACCCCCTGTGGCAAAACCACGACATCCATATCATCGTTTTTCTGCATAGCAGGATTGACACGAAGCAATAAGAAACCATACTCGTCACTTGATAAGGAGTGGCGAATGAATAGTTTTTCGTATCGTGTTAAATCCAGACTTTGGTATTCAGAAGGAAATACTTCCATGATACAATGCTCACTTTCCGTTTAGTTCTTTAATAATTTCCTCGATAATTTCATCAACAAGGAACTTGGATAATTTGGTTGATAGAATGTCACTGACAACAGAAAGTATCTTTTTACTCTTTTTATCAATTCCAGAATTGACTTGATTGAGTTTATACTTTTTGCTTTCGGTAACTTCCTCAACAGTGGTTTCAATTTGTTGTGTTAATTGCTCTTTCTGTTGAGCCTGTGCATCGTCTTTGGGTTTCGTTTTAGCGAGAGTTTCGGCAGTTGCGGTAAGTTCGGCAATCAACTTTTCCTTATCAACGGAAGAGTTGAATCCTTCGTCCAAAATGGACGTCGCTTCGCCAATTTTCTTTGCGACCTCTCTCATTACTTTGGTAGAAACATCGTTACGAGCCAAAGATGCTTCACGGATGGCACGTGTAATATCTAAACCAACACCTTCACGCAGAGCATCCAGCAATTTGAAATAGTATTGGTTTTGCTCAAAGTCGTCTCTGCGGGCATTAGGAATAAGTTTGTCGGTAAGAATAAACAACTCGCCCTGTGTCCAACCATTAAAACGTGCTTCACGGAAGATGCCATTAAGGGTTTTATTGTCTCCGATAAGGATATTTCCTTTTCTTACACGAAAACCAGAGATTTCGTGCTCTGACAGAGAACCGTACCAATCGCAGTCTCCGTACCAACCCAATGCATATAGTTCATCATCAATAGTGATGTCGAAATAAACCATTTTGTGGATTTCATCCACTTTCATTTTGTTTCTATCAGAATGGAAACGGCTGCGATTAGGTTTGTAAAGAGGTTCTAAATCACTTTCACTATCACCGACAAATATCGGGAACTCTTCGATTGAGTAACCTTTTTCGGTAAGGAAACTATGTAATTGAGATGAATATATAAAGTGTCTTGATTGATAAGGCAACGGTGCTACCTGCGAAATGTAACTCTTGGCCGTGTCAATATCGAGCAGGTCAGAGAACCCACTAACATCTTTCATCTCAACCAAGAAATAATGTTTTTCAGGTTTTTCAGGTTCAACTACAACGGTTGTGATTTCACTCAAAACAGCAGACAAAGTCATATCCTCATACTGTCCAGGAATCAACAGATTGCGAAGTTTTTTACAATCGAAACTCACCACCGTCTTTTGGGGTTCGTTTTCAGCAGATGTCGTAAACACCAAAGTGTCACAATAACTCATACCGCCGAGACGACCAATTCCACGGAAACCACGATTGCTGGAATGTCGTTTCTTTGAGTTACCAACATTCATAAGGGTTTCTTTCGCTTCGGCGCAAGGAATACCCATTCCGTTATCTCGGATAGAAATAACGGACTCCTCTTCATTTATTACAATATCAATTCGCATACCTTGCGGTTCGAGCAAGTTATTTGCAACTGCCATTTCAAGCGAATCGACACTATTTTGTATATACTCACGATAAACGATTTTAGGGTCCGAATACATACCCGTTGTAAGAGACTCAAGGGTGTATTTGCCGACCTGAACATTTTCGTTAGCCATTAGTTTGCCTCCATTAAGCATCGTTTTCTTCGGGAATTACTTCCATTATGTCGGAAATCTGACACTGCAATACGGTGCAGATTTTCAGCAACGTGTCAGTGTTGACACACTCGTCGTTTTTCAATTTGCTCATTGTGCTCGGAGACAGTCCTAAATCCTTTTTCTTGACCTTCAGGTCCAAAAGAAGATGCCACAACTTACTATAAGAAACTTTCGACATAGTTTTCTACCTCTCATAAGTAATATGATATATGCTATTATACCACTTTCGATATTCTTTTACAATAGGAAATGTCGTTTTATCGAAGTTTTTTTCGATTTTTGTCATCTTTTCGGCTTGACGCGGACCCTGGAATATGGTATAATTAAGAAAACTTAATACTACATATTTCGACATTAAGACTTACATACATTATCCGTCTCGGATTCTGTTTGTAGGTCTTTTTTGATTTATTCCGTCCGTGCCTGTGCGGACACTATATAGAATCCCTCCTTCACAATTCCTCCTTACACGGAACGGCAGGCAGTTCCGTCCTACATACACCTATCTGATAGGTAAGATAGAGAGGAACGATTATGAGAAAAACACTTGAAGCAATGTACTATGATAACCTGTCTGTGTCTGGTCGTGCTATGAATAAGCAGGGCGAGTATTACAAGACCGAGCGAGAAATATGCGAGGTTATGTCCAAACTGGAAGACACTTTCACCCCGCAGCAGAAAGAACTCTGGCAGGAGTACACCTCACTGGTTCTAAAAGGAAACGACCTTGGATGCAAGGATACTTTCATTCTCGGTTTTCGTCTGGCGACTTCTATCATTTTTGAAGCGCTCGCAGACACAACTGACGATGACACCTTTCCGATTGAGGGGTGAGCAGAATGAAGAAAGCACTGAAATTTTCTTATAGGGCTATCACCATCCTGTTGGTAGTTCTGATTGTCGCTGGTGCTTGGATTAATAAGTCAACCGAGGACAACAGCGGTTATTACAGCAGTGTCACCAGTCCGATGACCGCATCTGATAAGCAATGGGTTCACGATACCTTCGGAGGATATGAAACGTTTGAAGAATTCCTATACGAAGGACTAATTAAATTCGCCATCAAGAACTTTGTATACGACGATAATTACAATCATTATTTCTTGGTCGTCCAGCGGTTCAATTTCAATGAATTCAGACAGGATGACTTCCACGGAGTTTGCTATCAATTCGCGCAGTTCGCAAAATCGGTGGTGCTTGAATTATACGGTAAAGAGGTTAAATCGTTTGTATGCGATGTCCGTATAAACCGTAATTTCAATAAAACACACTCCTACAATTATTTCATTATCGAAGACGCCAATGGTAATAAAGAAACCTATTTTGTTGATTTGACATCAATACTATCTCACTACAAGAAGAATATCCCATACGGGTGTTGTGCAAAGAACATCGGAGACGTGTCCTTTGAGTATTACTCTGAAAAAGTGTTGAACGATGATGTCTACCGCATTTACTAATGGAGGTGAAAGAATGCAATTTATATTTGGTTTAGTCTCATACATCCTTATTCTGTACGGAATGGAACAAAGGAGTGTTCTAACCCTGCTCTTTGCCCCTCTGTCAATCACTATGCTGGTTTTTCACTATAAGGGGTACAAGATTGCATCCGTACTCTTAATGCTCTTACAGGGCGTTCTAACCGCCTTTATGATGTATCTGCGCTTGCAAGGTTATGTGCAGTCCGATTATCTGCTCTATCTATCGGGATTGAGTATTTTGATGCTGGCATCAATGACCGTGGAGTTATTCATTCAACCCAGAAGGAAAGTAGAGGCATAAAAGAAGTGCAGTCCGACCAGACTGCACTTTTCTTGATTTTTTATCTAAAAAGAAATACACTAATATCAGAGTGAAAACACTCTTATAATTTCTCCTTCTTTATGTATTAAAATGCTTTACATTAAGAATAGAAATCTTGGGATAAAAGTATAGCGACCGCAACCCCTGCGGCCGCTATATTTTTTTGCGAATTTTTAGCGGTTTTTACCCCTATTTTGAGGTCTTTTCAGGAACAACCTCCTGGAAAGTTTTTAAATACGCGACTTCGGAACCGATTCAGAGATGATTCGCAGCACGGTTTAAAAAAGTCGATTTTTGATAAAACCCAATAGAGAGAAGTTCAACGGATGAACATTTTCTTTCTGGGTCAAATTGAACTGGATACGGAAGCAGAAGGAGCAGAATGCCATCAATGCAGTGGTCAGCAATATCAGAGCACAATCTTCATTCAGTTCAATGCCAAATTCTTGATAGGTAAGAGAGATTGTCTCCTCGATTGCCAGTTCTTTGGTAACGGTATAGTCCATATACTCCTTATCGTCCTTGATGAGTTTTTCTACCCGTCCACCTGCCCATACATCATAATCCGATATAATAGAGGATATTACAGTTTGCCGTGCCTCAAAATCATCCGAGATGTCATCCATAATACGTCTCATAAAAATTGCTCCATCAAAAATTGCTCCGAGAATTTTTTCAGGGGTCTTTTGGGATGCATCAGGACAATTATAGAAGTCTACTATAACCTTTTGGACAAAGTCCCGTGCGAACAAATCAACCTCTTGCTGCATATCTGGATGGAGGGGTGGAACGGTATCTAACACCTCTTCCAGATTAGAAATAATGCGGTCAAAAAGCACTCTTTCAATATTCAATTTTCATACCTCATTTCTGGTGTGTTTTTGGTGTTTAAATTGTAGCGCGTAATTGTGAAAAAATCAGCCAGTTTTTAAAAGAATTTCCCCCTGTCCTCTTTTCGGAACCCATAAAAAGAGGACTTTGAGAGGAAATATCCCATACAGGCGAATGTGCTCTGGTGAGAACGAATGTACCGCAATATGGCAGGTTTACTCTCTCTATGGCTCGTTTTGGGTATGATTTGCCTATGTTTTGAATGCACTTATTTTTTGAACTTTAAAGGAGGGCGTCGAATTTCATTACAGTTATCCCGAAAAACTCAATTTTTTGGGTAATTAAAATAATACAATTTTCTGTTTTAAGGATTTGGAGCGAGGAAGGTCGGACGGAGGGGTATGTGCTAAAATATGGTCCGTGATATGTATGGAAATATGGTTAGTAATATGTGTTTCTATAACCATATTTTTAACCATATAAAAACACAGATAATAACATAGAAAAAGAACCATATAATTAACCATATGGGGCAAAAGAAAATCCCACCTTAACTCAAAGGTGGGATTTCGTTATTAATCACACAGTCAATATAGTTCAGAACTGACTTTCGTCTCAGATAGTACGTGGTCAGTTTTTCTTTGGTGTGAAATGCGATTGAGCGATAATGCGGAACCTGATTCTTTTTGTTATCCAATATCATCTTACAGTAGCGCATACCGAATACGGCATCAGGAAGACACGGAAACATCATACAGGCCATTTTGTAGTGCATATATATCTGCTCAATCTTCTCGTGTAAATCGGGTTCGAGATTTGTTTTTTCAAATAAGCGTTGTTCGAGTAGAGTGCTATCTCGTCTGTTTAACATAATAAATCACCTCTTTAAAGGTAGTTTGACATATTATTTTTTAAATTTCAAGTAAATCGGTATTCCTAAATACTTGAAATTTTTAAAATAAGTGTTTAATATTTCGGAAAAACCGAAATGAAGGAGGTGAAAACCTATGTTAGATACCATTTGCTGCTCCGTTATTTGCTCTGTTTCTCTCAAACACGACCGCAACAATCCCGACAAATACTGGATACCAAAGGACCAGGAGAACGAAAACAAATATAAACGCTATTGGGAAAAAATTCATAACGGAATTACATTCCATTATTACCCCTACCGATATAGAAACGGAAAAAAACTCCCTTTGCTCTGTATGGAGTTTTCTGCTGCAACAATGCAGAACGGTTTGAATGTTATTCCATATTCCTTCGATGATGCCCAAATTGCCATCAGAGAGATAAAAAAGACCATAAACGAAGCGACGGGTGTAGATATCCGTCTACAAGACATTAAAACCATCAGTCGTGTTGACCTTAACAGAAATATCCACTATCACGGCGAGGAGGAACAGGAAGCATTACGCGACTTTTTTGGCAAATTTTATGTCAAGAGTAATCAAGAGAAAGAAACATTCGAAACGGGTTGCGAATATAGAAATGATTCTGTAAAATGCCTTTTCTATTTCAAGAATGAAGATGCGAACCTTGGTGATGAACTGCTGAAATATATGCCCGAAATCGCTCGCTTGGAGTTCCAGTTGCACAAGTACAGGATTGATAAATACTATCCCAAAGACCTCAACCTTTACACACTGCTCACCAACGAGTTGGCCACTGCACAGGTTTGGAAGGCAATGCTCAAAGAATATCATATCGGCGGCAAAATTCACAATTACAAAAGACTAATGAGGTTGGCGTCTGAATTATTCAAAGAGCATCCCCGCACAAAGCGACGTATGATGCGACAGTTAAAACAGGTCAATGATGTAAATGATACCGTAAAACACCGTGCCAGGACCATCGAGCAGACGAAGGAGGTAATCAAGGAACTCAACGAACACGGTATTTGCCCATACTCTTGCGAACTGAACCTCGACCTCGATATAGATATTCTTCAAATCCTGCTGAAAAAGCGCAATACAGCAGGGTCTATTTGTTATGCCTATTTCTTCCCACACCACAATTCCTTTGTGTCTGCGACATCTCACTACGATACCTCTTAACACTAATAACATAAAAAACTTTCGGGATTTCGGGAATATAGAAATAACCGAATAGTCATATATCATTAACCAAGGCAATGCATAGTCTCACTCTTCGACCAACTGTTTTAAGGAGTGCTGATGAACATTGTCTATTCGTCGTTGTAGAAATACTTGAAATAAAAATAGCAGTTAGATATTATTAACTTATCGGTGTGCAGCGAATTTCACCAATAAGATAATCTGTACTATCATAAGATTCCTCTAAAATTTTGTGATAAATAAAGTAGTTCGATATAATAACGGTTTTCAATTCCAATCTACCAGTTATATGTAGAAAGACACAATTCTATCATTTTAGTTTTTCCTTAATATGTTTTAACAAAGATAAATGGAATAGTTGCTCGGTCAAGATATTAGCACACCGTCATCTTGATGGAGTAACGAAAATATCCGCCTGCTTGGGGAGCAGACGGATATTTTTTATTTCTTACGATACATCTTATTGTGAAGTTTTCGTTCGTATTTCAAGCGGTATCGATGATACATAACCGAATTAACATAGTTATCGTCAATGCCATATTCCTCAAAGATTTTTGCCTTGGCATCATCATAGGAAAACTTCTCATATTTTTCGTAGGTATCAGCAATGTATGCTGGAACGGCGCCGATTTGCTTTGGAATATTAGCGATACCTCTGGATACATACAACTGCAAGTCCTTTTCGTATTCAGCAGATGCTTCATATACACCGACAATCTTGCGGAATGTATTCTTGGAAATTTTCAATTCCGCAATAGCATCGGTCTCGGTAATCGTATTCATTTCAATCATCCAGTATAGGTTCTTTAATTTGAAATCAACAGTGATTCTATTTGTTCTCATCGTCATAGAACGAATGCTCTTGGGGTTAATGCTGCGGAGTTTTTCCAGCAACACACTCTTCACTGAAATCAATTCTTCAAAATAGTGATACTTTGCTACACCAGTTACTTCTGCGGTGGAGAAAGGAAGAGTAACTAATTCAATATCGTTATCTTTATTCTCTTCGGCAAAGCACATACGAATGCCTTTATCGTAAATGATTTCATACCATTGCACAATTTCCTCAATGTTAGAACCCAAAGCATTAATGCCAGACATTATGATAACATCAGGTTTGCTCTCGATAATTGCATCGAGAACAGGACGGTCAGATTTATTAGAGGAAGTAATATCGTACTTTACTTCGCAATCAAAATGAGCAAGAAGTTCCTGCGCTTTGGTATACTTCAACGATTTCTGAACCTCCTCGTCGGAAACCATATACCCATTCTTTACACAAAAGTAGATAACACAATTATCTCCAATGGAACTCAATGCAATTTCACCTCGCTATTCATCTTTTATTATAGGTTATTCTACCACGCAATATTTCAAAAGTCAATAAAACGAAAGCAAATTATGAAAAAAGTTCAAAAAGTTTATCGTAACCTATTGACAAGAGAAAAAATTTGGTGTATACTGTGCTCACAATAAACTGAATGAACAAATTGCAAAACTTGTAATTCGTTTATTAATGTTCCTTGAAAATTGAATATAGGGTTTGGGAGGATTGACAATCCACCCGACCAACCTTCATCTATCCAACAAACAGTGCAAACGGATAATGACAGTCGCTTGATATAAATAATAGTAATTTTTTAGTGATTGATAGGTTTTAATACATAATTTCTACTTCTTACTGCTTCTAGGCAGAGGGGTGGAAAGAATGTCATCCGATTATGTCGGATGCAAAAATGTATCAAGCGAGGTAATTACAATGGTGAAAAGAAAAACAATGTCGCATTGTTGTGCTCCTTACAGAATACCTTTTTGTAAGGGGGTGATTGTTCTTGAAGAGAAGTGTGCTTGAACTGCATAATGCAGGCAAAAACATCTATCAGGCATTCATCAAGAACCTTCACGGCAGACGAATGTATTTGCAACTGTCTATCATAGACACAGACTGTGAAATACTCTGCTGTTTCTATATAGACCGAACAAGTCGTTCCGAACCGCAACTGTTGGAAACCCGCAGGTTTCCTCTTGATGAACTGATAACGGTCATAGCGAGAGAACTCGACAAGTCGTTCGGTTCATACGAATTCGTCGATGGTCCGATTATGCAGATGGAAGACTTCATTCAGCAGGTGTTACACCGTGAGAAGTATAACATCCTTATTATGCTGAAAGATGGCGAAACCTTGAAGACAATCTTCAAGAACCGTTTTCGTCGTGCCATCTATCTGGAAATCGACACGAGTGGCGAAAAGGCACTCATCAACGTTTGCAAGTACTGTGATGTGAGAGGTGTAGGTGTAGACATTACTCCTTATCATTTGACAACGATTTACTTTCACTACGACAAAGATTTTACGAACCTTCTTAATATCGTCAACAACGAATTGGAAGGTGGGTTCACTGATGTCGTCATCACCGAAAGTCACACAATCGTACTTGACAGACCCATTTGTGGGTCGATATGAGATAGCGGACAATCCGTATCGCATATACTGTATCAAATCAAATGAAAGGAGATTTTTTTATGTCTGAATACCGAGATATCCATAACAACGTCTTTAAGGTGATTCAGCGGACTGTCGTCCCCGAAACGGAAGAAGACCGCCAGATTGCCAAGGAAGTCATTCTTGATGACCTGTTCAACATATTCGCCCCTGCGAAGAAAGTCGCAGCAGGCGTCAAGGCATCCTAACGAAACAAAGGGCGGATACACACACATCCGCCCTTATACCATAAAAATATTACAAAAACAAAGGAGAAATTAAAATCATGAAAACAGCAATTTATGTAAGAAGCGCATTGAATGATAATGTCATTTCCTGTGAAACCCAAATTGAGCACTGCAAAACCAAACTGCAACACGATAAAGAATATGTAGTTTATTCTGATAATGGTTATTCAGCCCACGACAAGGAAAAACCTGCATTTAACGAAATGATGTCTGCTATCGAACGCGGTGAAATCGATACGGTTATCGTATATAAGTTTGACCGTATTTGCAGGGACATCCATAGTTTTTGCTTTTTTGTTGACACCCTCCGCCAGCACAATGTCACATTAATTAGTGCGGTTGAAGGTTTTGACTCTTCTATTTTTCTCGGCAGAGCCCTTACAGAATATTTGTTCATCTTTGCCGAAATGGAACGAGCAAGCCATAGCGAGCGATGCCGTCGAGGATGGGAACGTCGCAAACAAAGAATGGAGGGGTGTTAATGGCAATAGCAATTTATGCTCGTCAGTCAGTCGAGAAAGAAAACTCTATTTCCTGTGAAACTCAAATTGAATACTGTAAATCGTGCCTGAAACCCGATGAGCGAAAGGAAAAAATCCTGGAATTCATCGACGAGGGTTTCACAGGTGCAAACACCAATCGTGTTGATTTCCAGAAGATGATGCGACAAATTGAGAGAGGAAAAATCTCGAAAATCTATGTCTACAAGTTAGACCGTATCAGCAGGTCTCTATCAGACTTTACGGATATCCTTGATACCTTGGATGAATATGACACCAAGTTTTCCAGTGCTACCGAAGGTTTCGATACATCGACCGACTTCGGCCGCACGATTTGTCAGATTCTAATGGTGTTTGCGGAACTGGAACGAAAGAACATCGTTATGCGTGTTACCCAGGCATACGAGAGTCGTTCGGAAAAGCAGTTTTATATGGGAGGTCGCAGACCGTATGGTTTTAATCTCCAAGAAACTGAAATTGATAAGGTTAAGACCAAAATGCTGTCATTGAACCCCGAAGAAGCAGAACAGGTCAAGTACATCTTTGAGAACTATGCTGTTGATGGTGTATCGCTTCGCAGACTGATGGACAACCTCAATGCCAATGGCATCCAACCGCTAAAAGGTAGTTGGTCTACCGCAAAACTCTCCACTATCATTCAGAATCCCATTTATGTACAAGCAGATAACTCTGTTTATGACTACTTCAAACGGAACAATGCAAAGATTGTTAGCGAACCTTCGGAGTTTGACGGAGTTCACGGAGCACAATTATACGGCAAAACCAAGCATAAAGCGGATGATATGTCTGATATGAAATTGGTGGTGATGAAGCACGAAGGTCTCGTGCCTGCAAGCACATGGTTATCTTGTCAGAAGCGATTGGCGAAGAACAAGCAAATCGGTAATGCTATGAGCAATAATACCAGTTGGCTTGGTGGCAAAATCGTCTGCAAGTCCTGCGGCCGTACAATGACTTGCACCAAGGGTGCTGAAAAATCCGACGGAACCAGAACGAGGTATTTTTCTTGTACGGGCAAGACTCACAACCGTGCTTGTAAAGGTGTCAAGAAACCCGTATATGCGGATAGTCTGGAAGATATGGTATATGAACTTATTGCCGAAAAACTTGCAGACCTGAAACAGCATCGCAAAAAGATTTCTACCGACAACACGAATAAAATCAATGCATTGAAGAATGAGTTGGCATCCATTAAGAAGCAGCAGGACAAACTTATGGATATGCTGTTATCAGATGATGCAAATAGCGACACGATGGCATTGGTGAATGTTCGTTCAGCGGAACTTGGCAATAAGCATCGTAGCATCGTTGAGCAAATCGCAATTCTGGAAGAAGCAGATAGCGAGATGGTCAACATCGTGGTCTTCTCCAAGAAGTGGAAGACCGCAAAGTTCAAAGAGCGCAAAGCGGTATGCAATGTTCTCATCGACAAAATCTATATGCACGAAGACGGTACTGCCGAAGTCGTGTGGAATATCTAAAACAGTGCGGGCATCTTCGCTCCTACGGGGATGCCTGCCAGAAATTAATACAAAGGAGTTATAAAACAATGAAGAAAATTAAAAAAGAGTATCGTATTGACGATACAATGATGACCGAACAGGAATTTAAGAATTTTGTATTTGGCACAGGAAAAGTGGTGAGTGTGAAGGATGAATCAGCACTTAAATCAGCACTTGAAAAAGGCGAATATGTGATTGGTGTTGGATATCAACCTTTCTGCTTAAAGGACATTTATCAGTATTCAGATGGCAAACTGAATATGTATTGTTTTGAGGAAGGTGAACACCCAGAACCTTTGAACATTCAATTGGTGTTGTCGAACGAGATGTATTGTCCTTTGGAATCATTCTGCAAATATCTAATTAGAATTTACGATGATTTGCTCATTAACCCAACAAAGGATATGCTGAACTTGGACGGAATTAAAAAGAGTGCTGATTATTCTGACAAGGAGTATTGTGCATACGGCATCCCCGCTGATAAACGAAACTGCGAGACTTGCTCTATGACACATTATTTCCAAGATTGCAACGGAAATCCTATTCATAGCAAGGATGATGAGTAAAAACATAAGGGACTGCCGTGCTTCGACAGTC
Source organism: Clostridia bacterium (assembly GCA_017516965.1). GTDB lineage: Bacteria > Bacillota > Clostridia > Oscillospirales > Acutalibacteraceae > UBA737. The sequence goes on along the minus strand of JAFXAP010000010.1, from coordinate 79,795 downwards.
CCTTTTTCTGATTATGTACCTTATATATAAATCTGTTTGAATGAGTATGTTTTGCATCACCAAATCGTTGATAATGGACTATCTCTCTTTGACGTAAGAACTTGAGCGGGTCAAGTATATCGGGGTCATCGATAAGGCGGATGAGGTTATCGTAGGTCACGCGCGCCTTTTGCTCGGCGCCCAAATCTTCGTGAAGGTCGGCTATTATGTCACCCTTTGACTGAATATACTCAGCGCGCCACGGAAGTCCTGATGCCGCAACGGGATAAACACTTGCGGTATGGTCCACAAAATAAGTGTCAAAGCCCGATGCCTTAATCTGCTCGGGTGTCAGGTTGCGTGTTAGCTGATAAACCATAGCGCATATCATCTCTAAATGGGCGAGTTCTTCGGTGCCTACATCGGTTAAAATTCCCTTAACCTCATTATAGGGCATACCGTAACGCTGGGTAAGATAACGCATAGATGCGCCAAGCTCACCATCGGGGCCGCCGTACTGACTTATGATTATCTTAGCGTACTTGGGATTTGGGTTTTTAATGTTTACAGGGTATTGAAGTTTCTTTTCATATTTCCACATACATTACACCTGCCTTTCCCACGGCCATGGGGAGTCTATCCAACACCAACGATCACTCGCAGGCACGTCATCGGTTGTTACAATATATTTGCCAAACTTTGCTTCGTAAGCGGCTATTGCCTCACGTTTGCGACGGCGATATTCGCGCAACATATGAAGCGCTTTTTGGTCGCGTGGGTGGGTATCTAAAAAGAGTTCTGTTTCAAGTATTGAAAAGCAAATCGAGTCAATACTCTTTTTCATCATACATTTTTCATTCATCGGCACATACCTCCCGGCATAAATGGTTTGTTAAGGCAGGGGTAAATTGTACCGTTTGAAAATCCTGTTTCGTTATCATATACAGAGTTAATATTTTGAACATTAACAAAAGCCATTGCCAAAACTTCGTGTTCCGGACTTTCGTAATGCGCATGGTAATTTGTGTCCATATAATTCATAGCCTTTTCTCCTTTTTATAATTTACTTCCTCTTTACAGTATATTTTTAAGGTAGCAAAAGGGTGCAAAAATGAAAGCACCTGCTACAACATAGCAAGCGCTTTCATTTATTTCTTTTCTTCTGTTTTCTTTTCAATTATATATCTTGGTCTGCTCTTTACCTCAAGATAAATCTTGCCGATATATTCGCCAATAACACCGAGGCTCAGCAGTTGCACACCACCCAAAAAACACATAATGCTGATAGTCGACGCCCAACCTGCCGTAGGTCCGTTAATAAATCTTGTAATAACCGACCAGCTTATACCAACTATGCTTAGCAGAGATACAATAAAACCTAAGCTTGTGATAAGTCTTATCGGCTTTACCGAAAGGCTGGTTATTCCGTCTATGGCAAAAGACAGCATCTTTTTAAACGGATATTTGCTTTTACCCGCCAGACGCTCTTTGCGAGAATATTCAACAAAAGAGCATTTAAAACCTATCATTGGCACAAGCCCACGCAGGAATAGATTTACCTCTTTATATTCTGAAAGGCATTGAAGCGCACGACGTGAAAGCAATCGGTAATCGGCGTGGTTATAAACTATATCTGCACCCATTGTGCGCATCATTTTATAAAAGAACTGAGCAGTCATACGCTTGAATGCGCTATCGCGTTTGCGGTCGCTTCGCACACCGTAAACCACCTCGCTGCCTGAAAGGTATTCATCAACCATTTTATCAATGGCGTCAATATCATCCTGCCCGTCACAATCAGCCGAAATGCAGATATCGCATTTATCTTTTGCTTCCATAAGACCTGCAAACAGCGCATTTTGGTGACCACGATTGCGACTGAGTGAAATTCCGCAAAAATGCTCATCTATCTGAGAAAGTTCGCTTATAATATTCCAGGTGTCATCTTTACTGCCGTCGTTTACAAAAAGTACGCGGCTGTGCTCACTTATCTTGCCGTCGATATAAAGATCGGTAATTTTTTGCGAAAACATTGGCGCAGTAAGCGGCAAAACCTCTTGTTCATTATAACAGGGTATTACAATATATAATATAGGTTGCATTTGCATCTCCCTTTAATGTGACATTTTAAAAAAAGTCAATTATTTACATATATAATATATCTTGTGCCGTTTTTTGTCAAGCGACCGAACCTATTGCTGAGCGAAGCTTTAACAGAATTTTCTTTTCAGCGCGCGACACCTGAACCTGAGACATACCAAGCAGAGATGCTGTTTCATTTTGGGTAAGATACTCAAAATACCTGAGACGTATAATTTGTTGCTCGGTATCACTAAGATGTTTAAAGGCGCGTTCAAGCAATAGTTTGTTTGTTAACAATTCCTCGGGGCCTGATACCGAAATATCTATTTCACAAACGCCGTCTTCACTCTCATAGGTGAGCGACACCGTTGGTTGCGCTGCCGACTGCGCCTCGACAATCTCTTCGGGAGCAACACCAAGTTCTGCCGCCAGTTCACTTACGGTTGGTTCGCGTGAAAGTTTTAACTCCAGCGTCGATTTTACACGTGCAACTTTAAGCGATAGTTCCTTTAAACTGCGAGATACCTTTACCGCACCTCCGTCACGAAACATACGGCGGATTTCACCTAAAATAACGGGCACCGCATAGGTAGAAAAACAAAGCCCCCTGTCCTCATCAAAACCGTCTGCCGCTTTTACAAGACCCACGCATCCCGCTTGGTAAAGGTCGTCATATTCAATTCCCCTGCCAACAAAGCGTTTGCAAAGCGAATGAACAAGCGGCAAATTACTTTCGATAAACTGATCGCGTATTTTCTCACTAACCATTGATTGTATATCTGGGCGCTATTTTTTTGGTAAGCAAAACGGTAGTACCCCTGCCTAGTTTTGAGCGCACACGAATGGAGTCCATAAACGACTGCATAACAGCAAACCCAAGTCCTGCGCGTTCACCGCCAACAGTTGTAAAAAGAGGTTCCATAGCCTTTTCTATATTTTCAATGCCACAGCCGTTATCACGAATTTTTATTTTTATTATGTTGGTGTCGGTTATTTCACCGCTTATGTAAATCTTGCCCAGGCTTTCCTTATATGCGTGAACAATGCAGTTTGTAACCGCCTCGCTTACTGCGGTTTTTATATCGTTTATTTCTTCAAGCGTTGGGTCAAGTTGCGCCGCAAAAGCCGCTACTGTTGCACGGGCAAACCCCTCATTTGCTGAGCGTGATAATATATTCATACTAAACTTGTTTATAATTTCCATATTTACATCTCCTTTTGTTTAGGTTCATCAATGGTTGACAGTTTTTCTATTCCCGATAAGCGCATCACCTTGTATATCTGAGGTGATGTTCCTGTAATATGAAGTTTGGCGCCACGACGCGACAGGTTACGATATCTTCCCATAACAAGACCAATGCCTGAACTGTCCATAAAACTGACGCGCGTAAAATCAAGCACAAGCAAAGACGGCATATTAATTTCAGACGCGTTATCTATTTCGGCGCGAATTGCCGCGGCAGAGTGATGGTCTATTTCACCGCACAAATATGCGGTGGTAACCTCGCCGTTTACACTAATATCTACTGACATAAAAACACCTCTTTAAAGAAAAAATAAAAAAAAGACAAGCCTTTATATAAGTATAAAGACTTGTCATTAAATATTTTGTCATATTAAATTGTCAGTTTTTATTATTTAAGGTCTTAAAAGAGGGCGTATTTCACTTGCCAAGTACAGCGAACCAAAAATTGCAATCGGATCTTGACCACTCTTCTCCCTCGCGAGATTTAAAGCATACTTTAAATCATCTGCCACAAAAACATTATTGCAATATTTTTTTGCGACCCGCGCTAACTCATCAATAGGCAATGCGCGTGGAACGTTAGGGCTTACACAGACTACGTTTTTACAAAGCGGCAACATTAAAGACAGTACCTCTCCGTAATTTTTATCACGCATAACGCCAACTATCGCAGTAACGTTTTCAAATTTATTAACAACTTCGCAAAGCGCCTTAGCGCCATCGGGATTGTGCGCGCCATCAATTATTATAATTGGATTTTTACAAACCACCTCAAGACGCGCGGGAATAAATGCGCTCGCGAGTCCTTTTTTTATATCATCATCACTTATATCAAGACCACAGTTTTTAAGCGTCTCTATTGCGACAAGGGCATTCTCTACCTGATAGTTACCGCCAAGCGAAGTTTTGTAACAGATATCATTATAAACAAAACTGTTCCCTAAAAATGATGCTTTAACATCTCTTAAATTATCGGTGTTTGGTATTATCAATTTTGAAGAATGCTTTTTTATAACTTCAAATGCTTTTTGATGTTGGTTGCTTGTTGTAACAACCAAATTATTTTTTATAATTCCGCATTTTTCTGCCGCAATCAACTCAATCGAATCACCCAAAACCGCAGTATGATCCAAACCAATTTTGGTAATTACTGATACGAGCGGTTTGGGTATTACGTTTGTTGCGTCAAATCTGCCGCCCAGCCCTGTTTCAAGCACAGCAATATCAATTTTATTTTCACTAAAATATAAAAAGCCGACCGCTGTTATAAACTCAAACTCGGTAAGTGACACGCCGGTATCAATAACCTTTTGTGACAGTCTGCATAAATCGTCAGGGCTGATATGCTCACCGTTAATTTGTATTCGTTCACAAAAATCGGTAATATAGGGTGATACAAACGTTCCAACCCTATAACCTGCTGTTTTTAATGCCGCTGATACAAAGGTACAAACCGAACCTTTGCCGTTGGTGCCTGCAATGTGGATTGCCTTAAAATCATTTTGTGGTTGACCTAGTTTTTCGCACACCGCAGTTATGCGTTGGGTTCCCGCTTTGTGCGAAAATTTACCCAGGGTGTGTATATAATTTAAAGTTTCATTAATTTTCATAAAACACCAAAATTTTACTTGAAAATTTTAAAAATTGCTTCATATAATACTATCAAGGATTAAGCAATTAATCCTTTTTAATACAGCAGATATATTAAAACTTTATTTTTATGATAACGAAAATACATTTGCTGTAATATAAAAGAGAGCCGTTTGAAACTTCGGCTCTCTTTTTTCATTTATGTTTTAACCAAGAGCTTTGATTTCGTTAATACTATCCTCAATCATCTTGATTTTATCAAGCGCTTTTGCAAGACCTGCGCGTTGTTGTTCAATAACCTGTGCAGGTGCTTTCGCAACAAAGCCCGCATTATTAAGTTTCTTTTCAAAGAATTCTTTATCTACAATAGCCTTTTGCAAATCCTTGTTGAGTCGCGCGATTTCGCCCTCAATATCAACAAGTTCCTTCATAGGCATATAAACTGTAGCGGCATCGGTTACCACGCGAACAGCGCCCTCGGTGTCAAAATTGTCACCAATTTCTACTTCAGAAGCTGAAGCCAAGCGGCAAATGTATGATGTACCTGTGCTGAATGTATCGGCAAACGCAGTCTGAATGCAAACCTTTGCTTTTTTAGAAGGCGGAACATTCATTTCGGCTCTGCGATTTCTAATGGCCTTGATTACAAGCATAATCTTTTCAAATTCCGCTTCATCAGATGCAAAGTTAAACTCTTCACGGAACTTAGGCCACTCGGTTATCATAAGCGCTTGTTCATCACCGTGAGGCATTGTCTGCCAGATTTCTTCGGTGATAAATGGCATAAACGGATGAAGTAGAGCCAATGTATTTGTAAACACATATACCAAAACACTGCGCGCAGTATTCTTTGCGGTTTCATCCTCGCCATTTAAACGCGACTTACAAATTTCAATATACCAGTCGCAGAATACATCCCAAATAAAGTCGTAAAGTTTTTGCACCGCTAATCCAAGTTCAAAATGCTCGAGGTTTTCGGTTACATCACGAACCAAGGTATTGTATTTTGAAATTATCCACTTATCTTCAAGCGCAAGTTTATCAATGTCAACCGGCAAAACCTTGTCAGAGTCAAGATTCATAAGAATAAATCTTGCGGCATTCCAGATTTTGTTTGCAAAGTTACGACTTGCCTCAACACGTTCGGGTATATAGCGCATATCGTTACCCGGGCTGTTACCGGTAGCGAGTGAGAAGCGCAGCGCATCGGCGCCGTAGGTATCAATAACCTCAAGCGGATCTACGCCGTTGCCCAAAGATTTTGACATTTTTCTACCCTGTGGATCACGAACAAGACCGTGAATAAGCACAGTGTTAAATGGAACTTCACCTGTGTGCTCAATTCCCGAGAACATCATACGCATTACCCAGAAAGGAATAATATCATAACCGGTAACGAGTGTATTGGTAGGATAGTAATGTTTTAAATCGTCGGTTTTCTCCGGCCAACCAAGTGTTGAGAATGGCCAAAGCGCTGACGAGAACCAGGTATCAAGAGTATCAGGGTCCTGAACTAACTTTTGGCTTCCGCAATGAGCGCATTTTGTTGCATCGTCGCGAGATACGGTAATCTCACCGCACTCTTCGCAGTACCAAGCAGGTATGCGATGACCCCACCAAAGCTGACGAGAAATACACCAGTCGCGAATATTCTCAAGCCAGTGGAAATAAACCTTTTCAAAACGCTGGGGCACAAACTTTGTTGCGCCCTCTTTAACTGCATCAATAGCAGGGGTTGCAAGAGGTTTCATCTTTACAAACCATTGTTTTGAAACGGCAGGTTCAACGGTAGTACCGCAACGATAACAGGTACCAACATTATGAGTGTAGTCCTCTACCTTAACCAAAGCGCCCTCTGCCTCTAGATCAGCAACAATCGCCTTGCGCGCTTCGTAGCGGTCCATTCCTGCATATTTGGGATAATCGTCGGTAATTTTTGCGTCATCGGTCATTACACAAATAACAGGAAGATTATGGCGAAGACCAACTTCAAAGTCATTAGGGTCGTGCGCAGGTGTAATCTTAACAACACCTGTACCAAAATCCATTTCAACATAATCGTCAGCAACAACCGGTATCTTACGATGAACAATTGGCAAATCAAGTTCTTTACCTATTAAATCTTTATATCTTTCATCATTGGGGTTTACTGCAACTGCTGTATCACCAAGAAGCGTTTCAGGACGTGTGGTGGCAAGTTCCAAATAACCGCTGCCATCAACAAAAGGATAGCGCAAATGCCAAAAATGACCTGCCTGCTCCTCATATTCAACCTCAGCATCAGAAATGGAAGTCTTACAGTGTGGGCACCAGTTAATAATACGCTCACCGCGATAGATAAGACCTTTTTCATATAAATTTACAAACACTTCGCGCACGGCTTTATTACAGCCTTCATCAAGTGTGAAACGCTCACGGTCCCAGTCGCAAGAAGAACCAAGCTTTTTAAGCTGTTCGATAATTCTGCCGCCATACTGACGCTTCCATTCCCAAGCGCGTTCTAAAAAGCCCTCACGACCAAGGTCATCTTTTGTAATGCCCTCTTTTTTCATTGCTTCAACAATTTTAGCCTCGGTTGCAATAGACGCGTGGTCGGTACCTGGAAGCCAAAGCGTATCAAAGCCCTGCATTCTCTTAAAACGAATAAGAATGTCCTGCAAGGTGTTATCAAGCGCATGACCCATATGAAGCTGACCTGTGATGTTTGGTGGCGGAATAACTATTGTATAGGTTTCTTTTTCCTCTTCACATTTAGCGTGAAAATATTTTCCGTCGAGCCACATTTTATAAATGCGGTCTTCAACGTCCTTTGGATCATATTGTTTTGCGAGTTCTTTATTCATAAATTTACCAACTCCAAATAGGTATAATTAAAATTGATATGCAAATAATTAATATTGTCAGCCACGAACATACGCGTTTGCATTTCGAGGCGGACATACCGCCCGAGATGCGATTTTTACTTTGAAAATATTCAGAGTATGTGGCTTTCGGACGGTTTTTTATTTTACCTCTAAACACGTTAGATGTCAAGTGCAGTTTGTGTTGCTTGTCCCTTTTGCGGCAATGCGCCTGCGGCAGGTAAATTCTTTGTACGATAACGACTTGGATTATCAAGTGTTTCTGTGTCGCAAACTTCTGCGGTAAATATGCGCTGACCTTTCTTTTGAGTCATAACTGCAATACCACCATTGTCTTTGGTTGCTTTTGCAGGTATGAGCGCAGTGTTTACCAAAAGCATACGATTGTTTGTAGATTTAAGCAAGATATCACAATCTTTCTCAAAATAAAGAATTGTGTGAATTTTGTGTTTTTCACAGTATGCCTTAATAAGCTTTTTACGATTAGTTTTAGTCTCGTAAGATTTAAGCGGAACCTTTGCTATACGACCATTGTCAAACACAAAAATCATAAATCCGCTGTAATCGCGTGTGTGAACCATATAAAGACTTGATTCACCCTCGTCAAACCCAAGTTTACTTGCGACAAAGTCGCCAAGCGCGCTTGCCTTACCGTCAGCAAAGTCAAACACACGGCTTTTATAAACCTGAGCATTTGTGGTAAAGAACAACAGCTCATGCGCGTTGCTTGACTCTATTGTCTGGGTGATTTCGTCGCCCTCTTTAAGCTTTTGCTCACCGCTCATACGCAAAGATAGCGGTGTAATCTTTTTAAAGTAACCGTCTTTTGTAAAGAATAGTGTAACAGGTGACTCATCAAGTATTTCGGGTTCGTTTGTTACATCCTCAGTTTCGGCAGACACAATTTGTGTTTTTCTGTCCTGACCGTATTTTTTTGCAACCTCTTCAAGTTCTTTTACAATTATCTTCTTTATCTTTGCCTTAGAATCAAGAATAGATTGCATTTCATCAATTTCTTTTTCGAGGTTTTCAATTTCATCAAGACGTTTTAAAATATATTCGCGATTTAGGTGGCGCAACTTTATTTCTGCTACATATTCAGCCTGAGTTTCATCAATACCAAAGCCTATCATAAGGTTTGGCACAACCTCTTTTTCTTCACGGGTATCACGAACAATTTTTATTGCCTTGTCGATATCAAGCAGTATCTTTTCCATACCTTTAAGCAGGTGTAGTTTGTTCTTAGCCTTTTCGAGTTTAAAATAAACTCTGCGACGCACACACTCACTGCGGAATGCCACCCACTCACTGATGATATCTTTTACGCCAAGCACCATAGGACTTGATGCGATAAGAATATTAAAGTTGCAAGAAAAACTGTCTTGCAGTGGAGTCATCTTGAAAAGCTTTTTCATAAGTTTTTCAGGGTCAACACCACGTTTTAGGTCGATTGTAATCTGCAAACCACCAAGGTCGGTTTCATCACGGATATCGTTAATCTCGGTAATCTTTTTTGTCTTTACAAGGTCGATTACCTTTTCAATAATAGCCTCGGTTGTGGTGGTAGAAGGTATAGATTTTATATCGATACAGTTGTTTGACTTATCATATTCATAGGTGCCGCGCAGTTTAAAACTGCCGCGTCCTGTTTCATAAATCTTTTCCATTTCGGCGCGGTTATAAAGCAATTCGCCACCTATTGGAAAATCAGGAGCCAAAAGTGTGTCGGCAATGTTTATATCATTATCTTTAATATAAGCGATTGTTGTTTCGCATACTTCACGCAGGTTAAACGGACAAATGTTGCTCGCCATACCTGCGGCGATACCCATATTTGCATTTACAAGTATCGACGGAAATGTTACCGGGAAAAGCACAGGCTCTTTCATTGTAGCGTCATAGTTATCTACAAAATCAACGGTGTCCTTGTCAATATCAACAAAAAGTTCTTCTGCAATTGGCGCAAGTTTAGCCTCGGTATAACGCGAAGCGGCGCACTGCATATCGCGTGAATATGCCTTACCAAACGAACCCTTTGATTTAACATAAGGGTGCAACAGCGCCTCGTTGCCTTCACTCAGTCGTACCATTGTTTCGTAAATTGCAGCATCACCGTGAGGGTTAAGCTGCATTGTGCGACCTACAATGTTTGCAGATTTTATGGTAGAGCCTTTAAGCAGTCCCATTGTGTGCATAGTGTAAAGCAACTTACGGTGCGAAGGCTTAAAACCGTCAATTTCAGGAATAGCACGCGAAACAATTACACTCATAGCATATGGCATAAAATTCGATTTAAGCGTGTCGGTTACCAAACTTTCAACAACGGTACCTGCACCTGCGATATATGCATTGCTTTGTGGCTTTTTAGTTTTTTGCTCTGTTTCTTTTTTCTTTCTTGGAGCCAATTTGATAATCTCCTTTAGTTTATATCATTAACTGATGTCGGCATCTTCCATATAAAGATATCCGTATTCCGAAATATAGTCTTTTCTGCCTGTAAGATTGTCTCCGAGAAGCAAATCAAACATTTCGCTGGTATGCAGGGCATCTTCAGGAAGTATTTTTATAAGACGTCTTGTTTCGGGATTCATTGTTGTCAGGTTCATCATATCGGGTTGGTTTTCACCAAGTCCCTTTGAACGCTGTAAAGTGTACTTTTCGTCGCCTATTTCGTTAAGTATGTCAGCCTTTTCATTTTCATCATATGCAAAATAGGTTTTTGCCTTAGTGTTTATTTCATATAATGGAGTTTCTGCTATAAAGACCTTACCCTCACTGATAAGCGTTGGCATAAGACGATAAATCATTGTAAGAATTAGCGTACGAATATGGAATCCGTCAACGTCAGCATCGGTACAAATTATAATCTTATTCCATCTCAGGTTTGCCATATCAAAGTTAGAAAGATTTTTGTTGGCCTTTGACTTAACCTCAACACCGCAACCTAACACTTTAAGCAAATCGGTAATAATTTCACTTTTAAAAATCTTATCATATTCTGCCTTAAGACAGTTAAGAATCTTACCGCGAACGGGCATAATGGCCTGAAACGCCGCGTCACGAGCCAGTTTACAAGAACCCAGAGCCGAGTCACCCTCAACTATGTAAAGTTCGCGCTCGTTAACGTCTTTGCTACGGCAGTCAACAAACTTTTGCACACGGTCAGCCATTGAATTGCCGGTAGCCAATGTCTTTTTAAGATTTATTCTTTCCTTTTCACTGCGTTCACGGCTACGTTTGTTAATAAGCACCTGCTCAGCAATTTTTTCTGCCTCGGCTTTATTTTCTATAAAATAGATTTCAAGCTGATGACGCAAAAATTCGGTCATAGCGTCGCCGATAAACTTATTGGTAATCGATTTTTTAGTCTGGTTTTCATACGACACCAGACCACCCGGTGAAAATGAAGATATCACAAGCACCAAACACTCTTCTATATCAGAAAAGGTTATCTTGCTTTCACCGCTTTTATATTTATTGTTTTGCTTTAGATAAGCATCAATCTGATATACAAACGCATTTCTTACTGCGCGTTCAGGCGCGCCGCCATACTCAAGCCAACTTGAGTTGTGATAATATTCTTTTAAAGTGTGTCGGTTAGAAAATGTAAGCGCCGCATTTATTTTAACCTTGTATTCAGGTTTGTCTTCCCTGTCACGACCCTTGCGTTCAGCGCTCCAGAATTGTACCGAGGTAAGTTTTTCTTCCCCTACCTTTTCATTTACATAGTCGGTAATACCGTTTTCATAAAGTATGTCCTGTGTTATATATCGCGCGCCCTGTTGTTCACGGAATTCAAATAACAAACCATCATTAACTATCGCCTGTCTTTTAAGGGTGTCAATAAAATAATCACGTGGAATATTTATATCGGTAAATACTTCGATATCGGGTTTCCAGCGGATTTTGGTACCTGTTTCTCGTCCGCTGTATTCTTCGCGCTTTAGTCCGCCAATGTTAAATCCTTTTTCAAAGTGAAGACTGTATTTAAAGCCGTCACGGCGAACCTCAACATCCATCCACTCAGCAGCGTACTGTGTTGCGCAAAGACCCAAACCGTTAAGACCGATTGACGTGCTGTAGTTAGAGCCTTCGTCGGTGCCGTATTTACCGCCTGCATACATTTCGCAAAAAACCATTTCCCAGTTTTCGCAATCGTATTTAGAGTTGTAGTCTACAGGGCAACCGCGACCAAAGTCCTGCACCTCGATAGAATTATCACTATGATAGGTTATAACTATTTTTTTGCCATAACCCTCACGCGCTTCGTCAATAGAGTTAGATATAATTTCAAAAACCGAATGTTCACAGCCGTCAAGACCGTCAGAGCCAAATATAACGCCGGGACGTTTTCTCACCCTGTCGGGACCTTCAAGTTTTTGAATACTTGTATTATCATATTGTGGTTTTGCTTTAGCCAAAATTACACTTCCTTGCAAATAGCAATATTTTTACATATTATCATATATTATACACTAAATATTGTGGTTTAGTCAAGGTTTTAAACACATAATCATCTTAATTTGTATATAAAAATGCCCCGACACAGTCGGGGCAAAATATCTGTAATCATTTATTTTTATTAGCCTATGTTAATATATGGTCCGGGATTAACGTTTCTGCCACCCACAATAACTTCAAAATGCAGGTGATTACCGGTTGACTGACCTGTTGTACCAACAAGGGCAATAACCTCACCCTGAGATACGGTGTCTCCCACACTGCAGCAAAGCTGTTTTGCGTGGGCATAAAGTGTGCGCATACCGTTTGTGTGCTCAATTATTACACAGTAACCATAGGCACCATTCCAACCTGACTGCACAACAGTACCGTTTGCTACTGCATAAATTGAGGTACCGCTTGGCGCGCGAAGGTCAAAGCCCTTGTGACCTCTTCCGTCACCGTAATATGAACTTACACTCCAAGTACCCGTTGGCAATGGGAATATAAATCCGGCACTACTTGCCTGTTGCATTTCGGCTGCAGTTGCAGGATTTCTTAATGTTCCGCGAACAATAACCTCGTTAACGGGTGCTACTACAACAGTTTCGCCAAGATCTTCACTTGACTTAACCACGCCGTTTAGCATCACAACCTTTTTTGTGGTACGGCTAACGCCCGATACGCCTGAAACCTTTACTTTACTATAGTCTACCGATTTCTCGTCATTTTCTTCTATAATGCTTTCATAAGGAATTACAACATCACTAACCTCGTTAACCTCTGTAACAACAGAAAGAGAAGATATAATGTCTTCCACCTTGCGATTATTGTCAAGCTGAGATACCATAAAATATCCTGGTACACATTCAACTTTTTTTACAAAATGGTTGGTACATTCAAATTTTTTATCATTAAAACGGTTAAGTCTTACATTTAAGGCTCTGTTAATAAAACCCTCATCCGCACAGGCCATAGCCTTGCCGTTTACCATAAGAGTAGCAGCCTTGACAATTTCATCGGTATTATCAATTATAGCGGTAGCAACTTCATTAGTGCTATTTATCTTTTCATTAAGGGTCATTGTAGCGCTGAAGTTTGGTTTTTCAACAACTGATGAAACCTCATTACCCTCAACCAAACCTGCAACAAGCGCCAAAGCATCATCAAACTGCTTTTTGCTGCTGACGGTTGCTATAATATTGCCACTATAATTTACTTTATATGCTAAGCGAACGCCGGTAAAAGTAAGACTTGCCATAATAGCAATAACGGCCACAATAGCAAATACGCCTTGCTTTACTTTGCTTGAACTATTCTTAATTATAAACGCTAATTTCTTTACACTTTTAATAATAAGTGAAATTACATCATTAAAAATAGCGCATTCTCCTTCCAAAAGATTACAAATTTGTAACAATTTCCTTTACTATTATACTCAAAGGTTACAAAATTGCAACCTTTTTTGTAACTTTTTTCAAAAAGCTTTAAATTTTAGTAGATTTTACACTATTTTTTAATAAAATTAGCAGTAGAGATAACACAATAAACAAAAAAACGAGAAAATTCAAGATAGAATTTTCTCGTTTTTTATTTAAATTAAAATAAAGACATCTGATTTGTATCGGGCAAATCGGCAAATGCGCCAAGGTCGGCAAGGTTTTGTATAACCGTTTTTGAAACACCTGACTCTAACGCAAAGTCTTCGCGGGAAACAAAGTTACCTTTTTTTGCTGTTTCATAAATGGCGTATGCCGCCTTTTCACCAACACCTGATACCGCGCCAAACGGCAATCTGATTGCTCCGTTTTCAGGCAAGAACTTCATAGCGTGCGAATGATTTATATCGGGTGGCAAAACCTTAATGCCACGAGCCATAATTTCATTAAATACCTGTAAGATATCATAAACATCCTGTTCTTTTTTAGATGCTTCCTTACCTTTAAGCACAATTTCGTTCATAGCGCGTTGAATCGCAACCTGACCTTTAACGATGGTTGCAACCTCAACATCTTCGGGACGTGCGGTGAAATATGCGCAATAAAATGCCAAAGGTTCATATATTTTATACCAGCCAAGTTTAATAGCCGATATAACGTATGCCGCCGCATGAGCTTTAGGGAACATATATTTAATCTTATAGCAAGAATTTATATACCACTCAGGCACGTTTACAGCGCGCATATCATCTTCCATTTTGCCCCATTCTTCTTTAGAAACCTTACCCTTCGCAACAAGACCTTTACGCACCGTTTCGGTAATCTTAAAGGCGCGTCCCTCATCCATACCTTGATGTATAAGGTAAACCATTATGTTGTCACGGGTACCTATAACCTCTGAAATGGTACAAGTGCCGTTATCAATAAGATCCTTTGCGTTGCCAAGATAAACGTCAGTACCGTGCGAAAGACCCGATATCTGCAAAAGGTCAGAGAAGTTTTTGGGTTGACAGTCCACAAGCATACCACGCACAAACGACGTACCAAACTCAGGCAAACAAAATGTACCCGTCTTCGAGTCAATGTCCTCAGGGGTTACACCCAAAGCATCGGTTGATGTAAAAAGGCTGTAAACCTTTGGGTCGCTCATCGAAATATCATTAACATTTATACCCGAATATTCCTCAAGATATTTATATATTGTAGGAACATCGTGACCGAGTTCGTCAAGTTTAAGTATTGTATCGTGAATAGAATGGAAGTCAAAGTGTGTTGTAATAACATCGCTGTTAACGTCATCAGCAGGGTGCTGCACAGGACAAAAATCGTATATGCTTTTATCATTCGGCACTATAATCATACCTGCAGGATGCTGACCTGATGTAGATTTAACACCGGCATTTTCAACCCTTGTAGCAAGTCGGGTAATCTCGGCCTGATTTTCAATGATACTGCCGTACTTAGGGTCAATTGTCATCATATGTTCAATAAACTTTTTGGTATAACCGTATGCAGTTTGTTTAGCAATGGTAGATATTGTACCTGCGCGAAAAACGTTTTCTGCGCCAAATAAGGTTTTAGTGTGATCTTGAACCCTATTTTGAACCTCACCCGAGAAGTTAAGGTCAATATCAGGCACCTTGTCACCCTTAAAGCCCAAAAACGTTTCAAACGGAATATCGTGACCATCGCGATGCATTGGCGCATTACAATGCGGACAATTTTTTTCAGGCAGGTCAAATCCCGAACCCACTGAACCGTCGGTAAAGAATTCGCTGTGCTGACAAAGTTTACAAACATAGTGAGGCGCTAAGGGGTTAACCTCTGATATACCTGCCATAGTAGCAACAAAAGAAGATCCTACCGAACCTCGTGAGCCAACCAAATAACCTTGCTCTTCGCTGTATGCCACAAGTTTTTGCGCCGATATATACATTATAGAAAATCCGTTATTAATAATTGAATTAAGTTCTTTGTTCAGACGTTTTTCAACTATTTCAGGCACGGGGTCGCCATACAGCGCCTTGGCATTTGCCCAGCATATGTCACGAAGTAACTCGTCCGAACCTTCAATAACGGGAGGGAAGTTACCTTCTGGCACAGGGATTATATCGGGGGAAATCATATCTGCGATTTTGTTTGGATTATCAACCACAAATTCGTATGCACGGTCTCCAAAATATGAAAACTCATCAAGCATTTCACTCGTTGTTTTAAGGTATAGCGGTGTCTCAAACTCGACATCACTAAATCCCTTACCTGCCAAAACAATTTGTCTTAAAATGCAATCCTCTTTTTTAAGAAAATGCACGTCACCCGTTGCCACAACGGGTTTTGAAAGTTTGTCGGCAATTTCTACAACCTTGCGGTTGAAATCCTTTATAACCTCAAAACTTGTTACATGTTTGTGACGGTTAGGTAGTTCGTTGCCCTTTTTATCGCGGAAGGTTTTACCGCTGTCACGCACCATATATTCATTGTTGCCAAGAGGCTGAATTTCAAGATAATCATAGTATGACGCAATTTCTAAAAGTTCATCATCACTCTTGCCGTCAACTATTGCTTTATAAAGCTCACCCGCTTCACAAGCTGAACCCAGTATAAGACCCTCGCGCAAGGTGTCGAGTTTTGAGCGCATTACAATTGGTCTTCCCGGCGCGCCGTGATAGTGGTTAAGATTTGCGTCAGAAATCAGTTCATACAAATTTCTAAGGCCGGTAAAATCTTTTACAAGTATTATCTGGTGATTGCTGAGTTTACCAATTTCTTTGTTAGTAAGTCCATCAAGATTGTGACGTATATCGTCAATATAATAACTCTCAACACCATAGATAGCCTTAAATTCTCCGCCTTTTTTACGAATAGAAGATACAGCCGATGCAATTTCAGGATATGCCTGAACAACGCCGTGGTCGGTTATGGCAATTGCCTTGTGACCCCAGTTGTAAGCGCGGTTTATAATATCGGTAGCCGATACAACGCCATCGTTTGCCGACATATTGGTATGGCAGTGAAGCTCTACTCGTTTTTGACCCTCATAGTCATCGGTTTCATCATATTTTTGCAGTGTTGCCAATGCCTTTGGTTCAAAAACATATTCACGGCTCCAATTATCGTAGTAATAACTGCCGTTTGCCGCAACACATGCGCCATTTTTAAGTTTTGATATACTGGCTAAAAACTCCGCCGCATCTTCATCCATATTTTTGCTGAAACGCGGGTCAAAAAATTTGGTCATTGTACAGGGAATGGAATTGGTATTATCACTTAAATAAAACTTAACCTTTGCCATTTTACCGCCGCGACGGGTATCAATGACTTTACTTTCAAAGTCAAACACCTCGCCCCATACGCAAATATATGTTTTTGCTCCCTCTTCGGCAGGGGGTGGCACAATGTCGCTCATTTTTGTAATATTGGTATCTATTCTTCTGCCAAAAAACAATTTTGCGCTTTCAAGATAAACCGGCAAACCGTCTTTTGGTTTATAGTCATACTTAACATTTTCTTCTTTCACTTCGGCCTTTTTTTGAGGTTTGTTTTCGATTTGAACCGGAGGTAGAATTATAGGAGCATCCTCAAGTTCACCGTCAAAAGTGATTTCAACATCTAAACCAAACTGCTTTTTAACGCCTGCTTTAAACATCTTTTCAAATCCACCCTCACAAATTTGGGTGTGACCGCCGTGCTTAAGTGTTATTGTTAAACAGTCGCCTTGCAATAAATACTCAGCATCGTTAAAAAATCCGTTAAACACAACATTTTTAATGCGGATTTCATTTATAATGCCCTCTGCCGCTTCTACACAAAAAGCCTCTTTAGAAAATGTTATATCGGCATTTGCTTTTTCAAGCTGCAAAGCGCACTTAATCTCCTCGCACAAGGAACTTATCTTTGCACAAGGTATATATGTATTACTAAATATTTCTAAAGTGATAACACGAGTATCACTGTTTAAATTGCACGTTTTAATGTTTGCATTTTCAAATGTTTTAAGTGTATCAGCATTTAAATATGTAGCAAACAATTCCCCCAAAGAGTACATTCATATTCCTCACATTTTATTTATTTCTTGTTCTAATAAATCTAAAAGTTCACTTTCGGGCACCTTGTTATAAATAACCTTTCCGCCCTTAAATATAACACCGCAATCTTTACCGCCCGCAATGCCAATATCAGCAGCGCTTGCTTCACCGGGGCCATTTACAACACAGCCCATAATTGCAACCGTTATATCTTTATCTATATTTGCAAAACGCTCTTCTGCCTGTTTTGCAAGACCAATCAAATCAATTTCGGTTCTGCCACAGGTAGGACAAGATACAAATTTTATGCCGTCTTTTCTTATTCCTAATGCTTTGAGCAATTTCTTTGCGGCGGCAACCTCTTTTACAGGCTCGTCGGTAAGTGATATACGAAGTGTATCACCTATACCGCGAAGGAGAAGTCCGCCAATTCCTGCCGACGATTTTATAACGCCCATATTTTCAGTACCCGCCTCGGTAACACCAAGATGTAATGGGTATGGGCAAACCTCGGCCGCCTTTACATAAGCGTCATACATACGCTTGGTATCAGAGGACTTCAGCGATAAAACAATGTTATCAAAATCATATTTTTCTAAAAGAGAAATATGATAAAGTCCGCTTTCTACCATAGCCTCGGGTGTTGCAGAACCGTAACGCGCCAAAATCTCTTTTTCTAAAGAACCTGAGTTTACACCAATTCTTATAGGAATATTTTTGTCACGACAAACGCGCGCTACCTCGCGCACCTTATCTTCGTCCCCAATATTACCGGGATTAATGCGCACCTTATCAACACCTGCGGCTACGCTCTCAATTGCCAAGCGCCAATCAAAATGAATATCTGCTACAAGAGGAATGGTTATATTTTGTTTTAATGCTTCTACCGTTTTTATAGTTTTGATATCGGGTACCGATACACGTACTATGTCACAGCCCGCATTTTGCAAAGCAACTGCCTGACGCACGTTGCCCTCAATATCGTGAGCGCGCGCGCAAAGCATAGACTGAATACTAACAGGCGCACCGCCGCCAATGGCAACATTACCTGCATATATTCTCTTTGTGGTAGTGTTGTTATACACCTAAAACACCCTCTCTAAAACCGATATTCAACCCAGTCAAAATATCAACGCCCATATATCTTTAAACGTAATTATTATCATAAGGGCAATAAGCGCTACAAAACCTGCTGCGTGAACTATTGCTTCAAACTTTTTAGGCACAGGTTTGCGGAATATCATTTCAAATATAATAAACACAAGTCTGCCGCCATCAAGCGCGGGAAGCGGCAACAAATTAAAGAGTCCTAAATTTATGGTTATAAGCGCCATAATGGGAACCAGGTCCATAAAACTTTGTTTTGCAACCTCACCTATTGCCGCAGTAACACCAACAGGACCCGACATCGCACTTATACCATATCTGCCTGTAAGCAAATCAAAAAGCGAACGATAAACTACTGCGCAATTTGAAATTGCGGTATCAAATGTGTGGTCAATAAAACTTAAAAACGTCTTTTCTCTGGCATATACCGAAAAATCAACGGTAAGATAATTTATTCCGTCGGCTTGCTCCGTAGCAAACTTAACGCCGTCAAGTTGTACCCTTTTCCCACCGCGATTTACCGTTATATCAATCGCTCCGTCATCGACGTTACTAAAAGCATAACTTAAATCATAGGTGGTAAAAATTCGTCTGCCGTCAACGTGGGTAATGGTGTCATCCTTTTGCAGTCCATAATTAACACTTACAGCATTTTCTGCAAAGCCGCCAACGGTGGTGGTCAAAAAACTTTTTTGAGGAATAAGTGTAATCGACACAAGCACCAGACCCAATATCAAATTAAAGACTGCGCCCATAACGACTATTAAAAATCTGCGCCAGGGCTTTTTGTTGCAAAAGGCGCGTTCATCGTGACTTTCTTCGTCTTCGCCTTCCATAGCGCAATAGCCACCTATTGGAAATGCGTTTATTGAATACCTCGTTTCGCCCTTGCCCCATTTTATAAGTTTTGGACCCATACCAAGCGCAAACTCATTTACTCGCACACCTAAAAGTTTTGCCGCTATGAAGTGACCGAACTCGTGAATTACGATAAGTATTAAAAACAATAATATCGCTATAAGATATGGTAATATATTGTCAGAAAAAAATGAAATAATTTTGCTAAAAAAATCAATAATAACGGAAATGATAATCACAACCTAAAATTAAATTAGTTTTTTTACCTCTTCAAAAATTCTGTCAGCTATGGTTTTCATACCAAGGTCACCCGGATGGTTTGCAACACCAAAGTGTTCAAAAAGTCCCAAAGCCTTCATCTCGTCAAGTTCGCCAAGGTCATTAAGAACAACCAACGGCCAACCCATTTCTTTTGACACTTCTGCTACAACGCTATCCGCGTCGTGCTCCCAGAAAGATGTTGTAAGTATAACCTTAGCATTACCACTTTTATTGAGAAACTCTATAAAATCAACATATTCTCTTTTGAAGACCTCAGGGTCAAAATCCTTGCGTGGACAGTTTTCAATAAAACGAACCACTATTATGTCGGCGTTAAAATTACGAGCATCCTCATAAATCGGATATGCAAGTTTACCGTTAGCAAAATCGCGCTCCCATTTATACGCCTGACAAATGCAAAATGTTGCATCGGGCGCCATAGTTTGAATGTGACTTTTAAGTACGTGAACATAATCCTTTTCTTTAGCGGAGGCCGCCATTCCCCACTGATTATGCCAACCAATACTTTCACTTGGCTCATGTAAGGTAATTGAATTGCCTGCCATCATTACGCGCAAGCCCCTATTCCCCTCGCATTCAAATGTAACGTCATGTTTGTCACTTAACTGATTTTCAGCCTTTACGGTATTTTTATCTATCTGTTTCATTTATAACACAGCCTCTCTTACGATTTTTCGCGCGGCTTTATCAGCCTCAAAAATTTCCTCAACTGTAAAATCGGTTTTGTTTTCGCACATATTCATTGCTTTCTCGTTAAGTTCGGCAATTTGCAAAAACTTAATCTTACCCTCAAGGAACAACCTAACCGATTCCTCATTAGCGCCGTTTATGGCTGTTGGGTAAAGCCCACCGCGGTTTATCGCCTCTATGCAAAGCGGTAACAATCTAAAGGTGTCGGTGTCGGGCTTTTCAAAGGTAAGCGCGCCGATTTTAAAAAGGTCAAGACTTTCAAAACACATATCACGCTCAGGGTAAGTGAGCGCATACTGTATAGGTAATTTCATATCGGGTGTTCCCAGTTGTGCAATAACAGCGCCATCTGACAGTTCTACCGCTGAATGAAGAATGCTTTGTCTGTGAACGAGCACCTCAATCTTTGAAGCGGGAACGCCGAATAAATGCACCGCCTCAATAACCTCAAGTCCCTTGTTCATAAGACTTGCGCTATCAATGGTAATTTTTGCGCCCATAGACCAGTTAGGATGATTAAGCGCATCTTTTACGGTAACATTTTGCAACTCATTACTTGTTTTACCAAAAAATGGACCGCCCGATGCTGTAAGCAATATTTTTTTAAGGCTTCCTGTAGGGGCGCCCTGAAGCGACTGAAATATTGCTGAATGCTCACTGTCAACGGGCAAAAGGGTTACTCCCTTTTCCTTTAATTTTCGATTTACAATCTCGCCGCCTGTTACAAGTGTCTCTTTATTAGCAAGCGCAATCGTGTGTCCGGCATCTATAGCCACAAGTGTTGGACGAAGCCCCGCGATACCCACTATTGCATTAAGCACCATATCACAGCAAAGTGACGCCAATTCACACACGCCGTCAGCGCCTGATAAAACCTTAATATCGGTATCAGCAAGTTTTAGTTTAAGTTCTGCCGCCGCATTTTCATTAAACAGCGCCACATTTTTAACATTAAATTCACGCGCCTGCGTTTCAATCAGTTTTGCATTGCTTCCCGCTGCCAAAGCTACAACCTGATATTTGTCAGGATTAGCGCGAACAATATCAAGCGCTTGTGTGCCTATGGAGCCGGTCGAGCCTAAAATTATAATTTTTTTCATTAAATCACACCTAAAATCAAAAGGCAATAAAGCAATGGCGCTACAAACAACATACTGTCGAGTCTATCAAGTATTCCGCCGTGACCTGGGATAAGGTTACCGAAGTCTTTAAGATCTGATTTGCGTTTAATAACCGACGCAAACAAATCGCCTACCATACCCGCAGCGCAAAGCGGTATGGTAAGAAGCAAAGCGGGTAACAATTTATTGAAATAGCCAAAGCAAAGTGTGATTATCAAGCTTGCAACAACACTTACTACAATTCCGCCAAGCGCACCCTCTACCGTTTTGTTAGGGCTGATTTTTGGGCAAAGCTTGGTCTTGCCCAAATTGGTGCCGACAAAATACGCACCAATATCACATATGCAAGAAAAGTTAAGTACCAACAACAAATAATATATTCCGCCGGTAAGTAGTACCATGCTTGAAATTGTTGAAAATGCAAAACTAAGAATTATTGGCATACCGCAAAGCACTGTTATCTTAGAAAGGTCAAATTGTTCTTCATAAATGATGGTTAAAACACCGCAAACTATAACGTATAAAACCGATGTAATTACCGCTGCAACCAATGCGCGTATTTCAACAATAGAATGCTCTGAACAGTTAAGCTGAAAAATATTCTGAGTTATTATACTAAAAAGGAACACCATAACTACGGTATATACTGCCGAAACCAATTTAAAAGCCATATTTTCTAATTTTGCTACATTGCCTATAAGCTCAACCACACCAAGCGCCGCAACAATTGCAATAAACGCTGTTATGATTTGAGTTTGAACCTTAAGCCCTAAAATCAATATCAGAGTTGTAATAGCGGTCATTACCGCGCCTGAAATAATACGTTTTTTCATAATCTGTCTCCTAAATTCCACCGAATCTTCTGTTTCGGTTGTTAAATTCATCAATAGCTTTTTCTAAATCCTTTGGTTTAAAATCAGGCCACAAAATATCTGAAAACCAATATTCAGCGTAGGCTGACTGCCATATAAGATAGTTAGAAAGTCTATATTCTCCACTGGGTCTTATAATAAAATCGGGGTCGGGTTGACCTTTTGTATAAAGCTTATCAGATATCATCTGCTCGGTAATATCAGCAGAATCTATACCCTCTGCTACAATTTCTTTTACCGCGTGAACAATCTCATCTCTGCCACCGTAATTCATTGCAATATTAAGATGCAGTCCCGTGGCATTTTTTGAATCTTCTTCCGATTGCTTCATAAGACGCTGAATGTCTTCACTAAGCACACTTCGGTCGCCGATAAACTGCAACCTTATGTTCTCATCTTTAAAATTCTTGGTATCTTCAAGGTATTCTTTAAAGATTTTCATAATGTTGTCAATTTCTTCTTTGGGTCTTTTCCAGTTTTCTGTAGAAAAGGCGTATACAGTAAGATATTTAAGACCGATTTTATTGCAATATCTCGCAATATCTTTAAATGTTTTAGAACCTGCCGCATGACCTGCTGTGCGCGGTAGTGAGCGTTTCTTTGCCCAACGACCGTTACCGTCCATAATAATTGCGATGTGGGTTGGCAATTGTCGCATAGTGTTTTTTCGCTTTTTGAATATAGACAATTTTAAAACCTCTTTTTCAAAAAAGTGACAATTAGAGCGGATTAAAAAAATCCGCTCTTTCATCTTAGATTTCCATTATTTCTTTTTCTTTAATGCTTGAAAGTTCATCTATCTCTTTGCAGAACTTGTCGGTTAGATTTTGAATCTTTTTCTCTCCGTTTGATTCGTCATCTTCAGTAATAGCATTGTTTTTCTTAAGTGCTTTAAGTTTGTCTAAAGCATCACGACGCTGATTGCGAACAGCAACCTTTGCCTCCTCGCCCTTTTTGCGAATATCTTTAACTATTTCTTTACGACGTTCTTCGGTAAGCGGTGGGAAATTAAGACGAATGCATGTACCGTCATTTTGAGGATTGATACCGATTTCAGAGGTAAGAATAGCTTTTTCAATGTCTTTTAAAGTTGTCTTATCCCAAGGGGTAATAAGAAGTGTGCGTGGTTCAGGAACTGAAACAGCCGCCATTTGCTGAACGGGTGTTGGCACACCGTAATAATCAACGTTAACACGGTCAAGAACTGCAGCATTAGCGCGACCTGCTCTTATGGATTTATACTCACGCTCTAACGCGTCAATAGATTTTGTCATCTTTGCTTCGGTATTTTTAATTAGTTCGTTCATAAATATCTCCTTTTGACACTAGTTTGCCTTAATTATTTTACCAATGTGCCGATTGATTTACCGCAAACGGCATCAACAATATTGTGGGGGTTGTTAAGATTAAATACAAGAATATCTACGTTGTTATCCATACAAAGTGAAGCCGCGGTAGAGTCCATAACGTGAAGCTCCTGCGCTAAAACATCGTGATGGGTAAGTATGTCATACTTTTTAGCGTCGGGGTTAGTTTTGGGGTCGCTGTCATAAACGCCATCAACGTTTGTTGCTTTAAAGATTACGTCAGCGCCAATCTCGACACCGCGAAGAGCGGCAGCTGTATCGGTAGAAAAGAATGGGTTACCGGTACCGCAACCAAAGATTACAACTCTGCCTTTTTCAAGATGACGTGTGGCCTTATTGCGAATATATGGTTCTGCAATCTGACGCATTTCAATGGCTGTCTGCACGCGTGAAGTAACACCCAACTGCTCGAGAGCATCACAAAGCGCCAATGAGTTAATTGTAGTTGCAAGCATACCCATATGATCGGCGCGAGTTCTGTCCATTTTGCCACTTGAACGGCCACGCCAAAAATTGCCGCCACCAACAACAATAGCAATTTCAACACCTAAATCAACACATTCTTTGATAGACTCGCAAACCTCGGTCACCTTATCAAAATCGATGCCTGTTCCTTTTTCGCCTGCTAATACCTCACCGCTAAGTTTTAGCAATACACGCTTATAAACGGGTTTCATAAATAACTCCCCCTATAGATATATATTATATACATTGTTATTTTACAATAACAGCGAGTTAAAGTCAATTGAAAAATAAAAAGTTTACAAACTCTTAAAAACGCATTATAGGGACTCGTCTTCACGACGGTCCCTATAATCTGATTTTTAATGTAATCTATTAAATTATTTTTTCTTCTTGTATATTTTTTTATAAAGGAAAAGTCCAATAATTGCTATCGGAACACCGGCTATAAATCCGCAAAAAATTGATAAAAAGTCCCATACATATTTAAATATGACAAGCCCTACGCCTATTCCATAGGTCAAAAATTTCGCGCCAAAAAATACTGCAGTTTTTTTCTTATCTTTATTTTCATAATTTTTTATTAACTGCTCAGTCAGCAAAACCTGACAAGCCGCAAAAATAAATGCAATAACAAAAGATGACATTTTATCACTCCAGACTGTCTGCGATTTTATAAATAAGATTTTGTGTTTTCTCCCAACCTAAACACGGGTCGGTAATCGATTTGCCGTAGATGTGCTCACCAATCTTTTGCGCACCATCTTCAATATAACTTTCAATCATAACACCTTTTACAAGATGTTTTATGTTGTTGTTATGATTACGGCTATAAACGACATCCTTAGAAATACGAATCTGCTCAAGATATTTTTTAGATGAGTTTGCATGGTTTGCATCAATAATAACCGATGGATTTTTAAGCCCATATTCTTCATAAAGTTCGCAAAGATGCGCAATATCTTCATAATGGTAGTTTGATATATTTCTACCCGCAAAATCCATATAACCGCGAAGTATTGCGTGGGCGGTTTCGTTACCAGAACTTGTAACCTCCCAACCGCGATACAAATATGTGTGCGAAGTCTGCGCCGCTTTGATTGAGTTCATCATAACGGTAAGGTCGCCACTGGTTGGATTTTTCATACCAACAGGTATTGAAATGCCGCTGGACACAAGACGGTGCTGTTGATTTTCTACCGAACGCGCGCCAATTGCTACATACCCTAAAACATCAGAAAGATAACGGTAGTTTTCAGGGTAGAGCATTTCATCAGCGCAGGTAAAACCATAGTCACTGAGCGCTCTCATATGCAAATCACGAATAGCAATAATACCCTTTAGCATATCAGGCTGTTCCTCGGGATTTGGTTGATGTAACATTCCCTTATAACCTTCACCCGTGGTACGCGGTTTATTTGTGTAAACACGCGGTATTATAAGTATTTTATCATCGACTTCATCTGCCACCTTTTTTAGTCTGCCCATATAATCAAGAACAGCCTCTTCATTGTCAGCAGAGCAAGGACCAATGATTAACAAAAACTTGTCAGATTCACCTTTAAACACCGCCTTTATATCGGCGTCGCGCTGCGCCTTTACCGCCGCCAATTTTTCGGTTACGGGGTATTGCTCCTTTATCTCTTTCGGAATCGGCAACTTCCTTTTAAAATCCATACTCATATCAGTTTTTCACCCTCGTTAAATGTCTTTCTTCTGGCGCTTGACAGTCTCATCATATCGCGCATAGCCTCGCGGTCACCCGCTTTTATTGTGTCGTAAAGTCGATTAAACGCATCGCGATAGCCATCCATTTCCTGAAGTAACGCATCGCGATTGGCTAAAAACAACTCACTCCACATTTCGTCATTTATGTTTGCAATTCTCGTAAGGTCACGGAACGAGTCACCCGTATATCTCACAAGGTTAGGGTCGCCGTTTGCGCACATAAGCGATATTGCAATACCGTGGGTAAGCTGAGACAAAAATGCTATCATTTCATCGTGTTGACGCACCGTCAGACTCGAAATATCATTAAACCCGAGCGCGCGACCCAAATCGCAACAAAGTCTTATGCCGTCAGGTGTATTGCGATTAGTAGGCACTACAATGTAGTTTGCAGTTTTAAATATACTATCATCAGCGCTTCTTACGCCGCAGGTTTCTTTACCTGCCATTGGGTGTGCCGAAATAAACTCGACACCGCCAGGCAACATATTTTGTACACGCTCTACAATACATCCCTTTACACCCGTAACATCAGTTATAACCGTACCGGGTTTTATGAGATTTCCGTAAGTTTCTATCCACTCAATAAATGTGTGTGGATAAAGCGCAAATATTATCAGTTGTGAATCAGCTATTAAATCGGGGTCTACTACGGTTGTACCGCCCGATATAAAACCTTCAGACAATGCGTAATCAATATCATCTTGATTAAGAGTTATAACCTTTACGTCAAAACCCTTTCGGGTAAGTGCCTTGGCATAACTGCCGCCTAAAAGACCTAAGCCTACAATCAATACATTTTTAACTTCGTTAAGATTCATTTTCTACCACTATTCCAAGAGATTTTATTTTATCAAAAAAGTCGGGATAACTTTTAGCCACCGCCTCGGCTTCATTTATACTGCCACCGGTAAGAGCGCAAAGCAAAGAAAGCGCCATAACTATACGGTGGTCATTATGCCCACAAAGCCTTTCACTTGGCGTTTTAAGTTTTCCACCATATACGGTAACGTCATTTTCGCCAACACAAACCTCTACACCAAACTTTTTAAGTTCTTGTTGCATGGCTTGCGCTCGGTCGCTTTCTTTTATCTTAAGACGACGAGTACCCGTAAAACGTGCGCCGCCAAGATGTGCCGACAAAGCAAACATAACCGGCGCTAAATCGGGACAGTTTGACAAATCAAACTGCTTCACACCATCTTGTAATCCCTTATACATTTGTTTATATATTTTGTCTCCCTGAAGACTGTTACAGTCAAGACCTGTGACTGTAACATTACCGCCTAAAAGGTTAAAGCCGTCTAAAAAAGCCGCGTTAGAATAATCACCCTCGACCGTCATATTTTGTGATTTATAGGTCTGATTGCCTTTAATTTTATATATTCGGTCGCATTTTTCTATGATTACACCAAAATCACTCAGCGACTTAAGTGTTAAATCTACGTATGGTTCGCTTTCATATTCGCCTGTAATTTCTACGGTGCTCTCCCCTGAAAGCAGTGGAAGCGCGAAAAGCAAACCTGATATAAACTGGCTAGATATGTTGCCCGCTACCTTGTAGTAACCGCTACGCAGTTTACCACACACAGTAAGACTACCCTCGCCCTTTTCAAACACAATATTATTCTGTTTTGCAATATCTTCATAAATCGAAAGATTACGCTCAAACAAACGCTTACTGCCAATAAGGGTAATTTTGCTACCCGACATCATACAAAGCGGTATCATAAAACGCAGAGTGCTACCACTTTCACGGCAATCGAGCGTTGCGTTTTTTTCCTCAAACGGATTAAGAGCACCAATGTTTATTATATTGTCGTTTTTTTCTATAATTGCGCCAAGAGACGCAAGGCAATCGAGCGTTGCAAGAATATCGTTAGAGTATTCTACGTTACTAATTACGCTTTTATCAGATAGCGCGCCGCAAATAAGCGCGCGATGGGTCATAGACTTTGACGCAGGGGCGGCAACAGTGCCGTTTGCCTTTGATTTTTTAATAGTTACTGTCATAATTACTTCCCGTTATCAATAAGTGTATCGATAGCCCTTAAGTATCCGTCAAAACCAAGACCTGTAATTGTTTTAATACAAGCTTTACGCACATAACTTATCTGGCGAAAATCTTCACGGGTTTCTACCGCAGAAATATGCACCTCGACAGTAGGAATTCCAACCGATTTAACAGCGTCTAAAATTGCTACGCTTGTGTGGGTATACGCCGCAGGGTTTATAACAATACCGTCAAAGTTTTTATATGCCGATTGAATTTCATCAACAAGCGCGCCCTCGTGATTTGATTGAAAAATCTTTACCTCTACACCCTTGATGTTGGCATAGTCGGTAATAAGAGCGCACAAATCGTCATATGTGTTTTTGCCGTAAATATCAGGCTCACGAATACCAAGCATATTTAGATTAGGTCCGTTTATTACAAGTATCTTCATTTTAAAAAGTCTTCCTTTATCGTGTCTATAACGGAGTTAATTTCGCCGTCATTTACTACTCGTTTATCTGCTGTATTGCAGTAAATATCATATCGTTCATTATATCTTTTTATAAGGTCGTCGCGATTACTTGAGAGTGGTCGGTCATCGGTAGTTATTAGCAGTTTAAGCGGTCTGTCAATAAAATACACCGTGCCGTTTCCCTTTAAAAGAGTTATGTTTTGCTCTCGTAAAATAGCGCCGCCACCCGTTGCTATAACCTGATTTTGTCTTGCCGAAACGTCGGCAATAACATCCGACTCTATATCGCGGAAATGGCCCTCGCCCGATTCTTTAAAAATTTGAGCAATCGGTTTACCTGCCACATTTTCAATTTCGGTGTCAGTATCAACAAAGTTCATACCAAGCGCTTTTGCAAGTCTTTTACCAATTGTACTTTTCCCGCTTGATGGCATTCCTGTAAGAACTATGTTGCGCTTACTAGACACTATTTTTTTATACACGTCATAGATTTTTTCTTCGCTGACAGCAGTGTCTATAAACAGTTCTGCCGCAAATGCCGCCTGCGCCACCAGCATATAAAGTCCACCCGTAGCTTTGATTCCCCTAATTTTAGCTTTAATTACAAGATTTGAACAAAGCGGATTGTAAATAGCATCAACTAAAGCCTCGCAATTTTTAAAAGCGTCAATATCTACTGGTTCACCGATAATGTTAGGGTACATGCCACAGGGTGTGGTGTTGATTATAACCTGAGCATCTTTAAAGTCATTATATGCCTGACTATAAGTAATACAGTCTTCTTTCGCTGTGCGTGATACACGTTTTACAATAGTTGCACCTAAAGCTTTTGCCACCGCTACCGCAGTTTTTGACGTGCCACCGCTACCTAAAACCAATACGCTTTTACCGTTTACTTGTATACCGTTTGTTTTTATCAAAGCGGTCATACCCGCAAAATCGGTATTATAACCGTAAAGTTTACCGCCACGATTTACTATTGTATTAACAGCGCCAATAGTTTTTGCGGTATCACTAATCCAGTCAAGATAAGGTATTACATCCTGCTTATAGGGTATGGTTACGTTTATGGCCTTAAAATCCCTTTCGGTCATAAAGGCATCAAGTTCTCCCTTAGGAATTTCCCTTATTTCATAATCGTAATCAAAAAGCAGATTATGTATCTCTTTAGAAAAACTGTGTGTCAGTTTTTCACCAATACATCCGTACTCCATTATATAAACCTTCCATAGATTTAAAGTATAAATATAGTTTGAAAGAAAATTGTTCACAGTGTCATCTTGTAGTGAGTGGTGCTGTATATTTTATACCGCCCCTCACAAAAGCGGCGCTATGGGTAATTTACTCAAACTTTGCCAACCAGGCTGTTCCAAATTTTGTAGTAAGCATATCGGCAATAACAAGCGCCGCCACACTTTCAACCACAACAGCCGCCCTGTGCGCAATGCAGGGGTCATGTCTGCCACGCGCCTCAAGGGTTGTATCGCTCATAGTGTTTATATCAACGGTTTTCTGCTCTTTAGAGATTGTTGGTGTGGGTTTAATAACAGCGCGAAAAACAATCGGCATTCCATTTGTAATGCCACCAATTACACCGCCGTTATTGTTGGTGTAGCATTTAACGCTATCACCATCTACATACATCTGGTCATTGGCTTGGCTTCCACATTTATCGGCAAAATCAAATCCCAAACCAAACTCAATTCCCTTTACAGCAGGAACCGAAAAGATTGCGTGAGACAGCATACCCTCTACCGTATCAAACCAGGGTTCACCTACACCGGCAGGCAGACCGATAATCGCCGTTTCAAGCACACCGCCAACGCTGTCGCCCTGTGATTTTGCCTCAAGGATTTTTTGCTGCATTTTGTCTTTTGCAGTTTCATCTAAAACAGGAAAATCTTTTTTAGAAATATCAATAATTTCCTTATTATTTGTAAAATCAATATCATTGATTCCTGCAATACTTTTTATATGCGTACCAATATAAATCCCTTTTTTATTAAGGGCTGGTAACACTATCGCTCCTGCCGCTACAAGCGCCGCAGTTATTCTGCCGCTAAAATGTCCGCCGCCTCGGTAATCCTGAAAACCGTTATAACGACAGTTTGCAGTATAGTCGGCGTGGGAAGGTCGCATTTTATATTGCATCTGACCGTAATCAGATGAGTGTGTGTCGGCATTAGGAATTGAAATGCAAATTGGCGTACCTGTGGTATAGCCTTCAAAAACACCGCTTAAAATGCTGAATTCGTCCCTTTCCTGACGGGGTGTAGACAGCGCGTCCTTTGGTCTGCGACGGGAGAGCATATTGGCAATATAGTCTTCGTCAACCTTAATTCCTGACGAGATACCGTCTATAACCGCGCCGATAGCCTTGCCGTGACTCTCACCAAACAAGGTAACTGTAAGTGAATTGCCTATGGTGTTTTTCAATTTTCATACACCGCCTTTATTTCATCTGCAAAATCTGCAAATTGAAGTTCTGTTATATCAAATGTTCCGACATTTTCTACACGAATTACCGAAATTATATCTCCTGCCATTTTTTTATCGTGGCTCATAGTGTCAATTATTTTTTGTGTGTCACAATCTACTGACACAGGTAAATTTAGTTTTTTAAGAACCGGAACAAGTCTTGCTCTTACACTCTCGCTACACATTGGCAACATACCAAGGGCTACACATTCGCCGTGATAAAGACTTGGTGTGTTGCTTTCAATGGCGTGGCCTACTGTGTGACCAAAATTAAGCACCTTGCGAAGCCCCGATTCCTTTTCATCATTCTGGACGACCGAGCGTTTAATTTTTATTGAACGCTCAATTACCGTATCAATATCAAAATCATTGCTCTCCAACATAGCAAAAAGTTCTGCATCGTGTGTGAGCGCCATTTTTACCGATTCGGCAAGTCCGTTAGAAATTTGTCGCTGTGGCAAAGTTTTTAGAGTGTCAGGGTCAATTATTACACCCTTTGGTTGATGAAAAGCGCCTACAATATTTTTAAACCCACCAAAATCAATGGCTGTCTTACCACCTACCGATGAATCGACCTGAGAAAGCACGGTAGTGGGTATATTGTAAAAATCGATGCCACGCATAAATGTAGCCGCCGCAAAACCCGCCATATCACCTGTAACGCCACCGCCTACTGCAACGACACAATCGGTACGCGTAAAAGCACTCTTTGTCATAGCTTCAAGTATGCTTTTATAGGTATCAAAATTTTTAGATGCCTCACCCTGAGCAAAGACAACCGTCATCGACTGCTTTGATTGTGCGGCTACAGTTTTAGCGTAAGACTCAGGCACTCCGTCATCGGTGACGATAAGCACCTTGCGGTCAAGATTAAAATACTGGGCAGCTTTGCCTATTGCGCCGCGTTCCAAATATATGTTGTATCCGCCACCTGCAGTTTTTACAGGTATTATCATACCCTTATCTCCTTTTCAAAACTACCAAGAATTTTTAAGTTCGAGCAACATTCAGATAGTTTTTTAAGCATTTTTTCACCCTGCTCGCTACCGATATTACCTTCACCCTCGGCATAGAAATAATAGTCCCAAACAAGTTCTTTTGTCGGTCTGCTTTTAAGCGCCTTAAGATTAAAACCGTGCTCACCTATTACAGATATCGCTTTACCCAATGAACCTGCCGCATTATTTACGGTAAAGAGCATTATAAAGTGATTATCGGTAGCAAGATGCGCCTTTTCGCTGCGAGAAAACACAGCAAATCGGGTTGAATTTTGATTGCTTTCATTTATATGTGCTTCTATCTTTACAAGGCCAAATTTTTCTGCCGCCTCGGCGCTGCCTATTGCGGCTATGGCTTTATCGCCGCTTTCGGCAACAGTCTTTGCGGCAACGGCAGTATTTACCGCCTCTTGCGTTTCAAAACCGTTTTCTTCAATGTATGACGCGCATTGACCAAGCGCCTGAGAGTGACTTATAACGGTTTTAATATCTTCGCGCTTTGCGCCTTTAACTCCAAGCAGGTTTTGCACAATTTCAGCTTCATAAATTCCATTTACATAAAGCGAACCAAAAAAGCTTAAGTCCATAACCTTGCCAACGTCACCATTAAAACTGTTTTCGATAGGCAGTACTGCGCAATCGCATTCTCCGTTTACAACAGCGTCATACGCCGCTTTAAAATCCTTGTAGCCTACGCAGTTAGCGTCGGGGAAAATTCGCTCTGCCACAATGTTGGCAAAAGCACCCTCAACACCGCTATATGCCACTCGCATACCTTCAAGCAGACGGTGCTGTAAAAGTTTTGAAAGATTTATTGTTTCACGCAAAAAGTTGATATAGTACGATTTGTAATCCTCATCCTTTATAAGAGCGGTATTGTTTGAAATAACCTGTTCTTCACGCGCAAAATCATCTATTTTAAGTCCGTTTTCTTTTTTATACTGGGCAACAATTCTTGCAGCATCCATTCTCTGCTCAAAAAGTTCCGCCATTTGTTTGTCCACATTATTTATAGCCAGTCTAGCTTTTTCAAGTTCGGTCATACTAAACCTTACTCCCTTTAACTATTTTTTATATTCTTCAAACAGAGCTTTAAATGCCGGGATAGAATTTTTTATGGTATCATACGATACGCAATAAGAAATTCTAACATAGCCTTTAGCCCCAAAACTATCGGCAGGCACCAGTAACAACTCGTGCTTTTTAGCCTTCTCACAAAAGGCATTTGCATCTTCTTCGAGCGCCTTCATAAAAAGGTAAAACGCGCCCTGTGGTTTTACTGCCTGATAACCGATTTCACTTAACGAATTATAGAGCAATTCGCGATTTTTATTGTAAAGTGAAACGTCGCTGGTCTTGCCGTCGCACTTGGCAATTACACGTTGCATAAGACTTGGAGCGCAAACGTAGCCCATACTGCGAGCCGCGCCACAAACCGCCGCAAACAAGTCGTCACTATCTTCACAATTTGGTGAAACAAACACATAACCGATACGCTCACCGGGAAGCGATAATGATTTGCTGTAAGAGTAGCAAACCACAGTATTGTCATAAAAGTTTGGAATATATGGCACATCATCGCCGTATGTAAGCTCACGATATGGCTCGTCTGCAATAATATAAATTGCACGGCCCAGTTCCTTACCTTTTCTATTAAGCAAAGAAGCAAGTTTTATAATATCGCTTTCAGGAATTATGGCGCCGGTTGGATTATTAGGCGAGTTGACAATAATTGCCGCAGTGTTCTTATTTATAGCCTTGTCAAGCGCGTCAAAGTCAAGTGAAAAATTATCGCCTGTGCCAAGCACTGCTACTGTCTTAGCGCCTGCATTTGCGCAAAAAACATTATATTCGGGAAAATACGGCGCCAACAGTATAACCTCGTCACCGTCGTTTACCACTGCTTTTAATGTAGAGGTAAGCGATGCCGCCGCGCCACAGGTAATGTAAATATTTTTTGCACTGGCGGGGAAATTAAAACGGCTTTTAATATTTGCGGCAATCTGCTCTCTTACAGGCATTGCGCCCTGAGCCGAAGTGTAACCGTGAAGCGCAACGCTGTCACCCGACTCTACCAATTCTTTTATAGTATCATCCACAATTTTAGGTGCAGGTATGCTTGGATTTCCAAGGCTGAAATCATATACGTTTTCTGCTCCTATCTGCGCTTTGCGTTTAAGTGAATATTCAAATATTTCTCTAATCACTGAGGGTTGATTTCCAAGGTCTGCCATTGATTTGTTTATCATATCTTTCATCTCCTATTAAAGTGAAAAATCCGCCAACCGAGTACAATGCATTTTTATGCACAAACGGTTGCGGACTGTCTATTTATCTATTAAGTTGCAAATTAATTTGCTTTCTTAAAAGAGGTAAGACAGTCCTGATTAAAGTAATAAAAGTAATAATTACTGTTAAAACACATAAAATCTGTCTCCTCTCTAAAATATATGGTCAATTTTACTCTCTTTTTTAACATTTGTCAAGAAAAAATCGGCATTTTATGAATGGAAACTGCATAAAACACCGATTGGTTTAAAATTTAATTATATTTTTTACATTGTCAGGCTCTACATTGTAAACAATCGCCAACTCATTATATAGCAACGTTTCGGCCTTCCTGAGAGTCTGTTCATCATTTATATTAAGCTTTTTCCCGCTGTTTCTCCTAATGTCTCTTTCAAGACGAATTGTCTTTATAAGCGATATAAGTTTTTCACGGTCATTACTTGCCAACACAGCCTTATACTGCTCGCGTTTTTGATTTTCGCCACTAAATTTTATAACATCTATATCATCAATTTTTAAGATTAATTGTTCCGCCTGAGATTTGGTTAAAACACTTTTCATCTTTTCGGTAAGCGTTGCATTTTCTACCGGGACAAATACTGCTGTATTTTCATTAAACATAGGTTTTAAAACATAATATTTAATATCAGCTTTACCTATTGTTTTTGTATCAAAACCCGCTATTTTGCAAATGCCCTGCGCACCATAAACTACCGTGTCCCCAATATTAAACAAACGTCTCACCCCTTTGCTAACTAATTATAGCACTTTTAAAAAATTTTTTACATAGGCATTGTTAACAAATATTTTTAATAATTTTATTGTAAAATTTGCCTTAAACCCTATTTGATTGACTTTTTTATAATAAAATGTTATATTTAACTAAAATAATATTACTGCGAGGTAAAAAATGAAAAAGATAAAAATTCTTGCTTCCCTCTTCCTTTGTATAATTCTTTGCGCTTGTATGTGCACTACCGTTTTGGCAGCCCCTACTCCAAATGTCAAAATATCTAATGCGTCCGCTATGGCAGGTCAAGAAGTTACCATAGGCGTCTCTATAACCGGCAATCCGGGTATTATGGCAATGACCTTCTCAATTACATATGACAAATCACAATTTGAATTTATTGATTTTACAAAAGGTTTTGTAAGCACTCCAGTCTATAAAAACCACAGTGATAAAGGTTATGTTGCATTTTCTATTTCAGAAACCAGTGACAAAACTACAAGCGGCAACATAATTTCGATAAAATTCAAAATAAAAGATAATGCAAAACCGGGCAAATACACAATTGCCCTTGGCAATCCCAACTATGAAAAATATGGTGCTAACATTGATAACTGTTTTTCAAACTCTAAACAGGATTTGATAGTGCCTAAAATTACTACAGGTAGCATAACTGTAGAAAGTGAATGTGACCGCATTGGTCATAACTTTGGCGGTTGGACAGTTACAGATAAGCCTTCCTGCACCAAAGAAGGACTCAAAACCCGTACCTGCGCACGTTGCGGTAGCATTGAGGAGGTTACGCTTCCCGTTTATCACGACGTTGAAAATGAGTGGACGGTAGATAAAGCCGCCACACCGCAAGAAAACGGCATTATGTCAAAACACTGTAAGTTTTGTGACGAGCGTTTTGATGAAATAATTTTTACTTATGAAGAAATTGGTGGCAATGATACCGAAAATTCAGAGCCGGGAAGCAGTTCATCAAGTAATAATAATTCCTCTATCACTAACAACTCTTCGACCAATGATAATTCTTCGGTCGATGAAAACTCTTCAACAAACGTAAACACCTCAACGGATGAAGATTCACAATCAAGTGACTCGCAAACCGAACACACAGATTCTGAAACTGATTCTTCTGCAAACGATGGTTTACAATCTTCCCCCAACGCAAGCAGTGACAATACAAATAGTGACAGTGCAAATAATTCCTCAAACAAAAAACCCACAATAAACAATACCGTAGGTTCAAAAAATCCAATTTCTTCTGTTGAAGGATTAAAGGATTATCAAGACAAATTTGTTGACAAAGAAGATGAAGAACCTGTAGAGGGAGAGAGCGTCATAAAGCCCAAGCCACAAGAAGACTCTGTTGACAGTAATGACAATAGTTCAAAAGAAGAACTTAAATCATCTACGTTTTTCACAAGCACTTCAGGCATTATTTTACTTATACTCTGCATTGTTTTAAGCCTCGGTATATTAGCCTTTGGCGCAGTACTTATAATTAAAAACAACAAAAAGTCTCAAGAATAAAAAATACATCCACGCTAAACGCGTGGATGTATTTTTTATTCATACCAAGAAACAAAATTTCTTGCGCCGCAATAATCTTCATACCAATTGTAATTATAAAGTTTACCTCTGAATTCAAACTTTGAAGGAACCGCCGTATGAGTCCAGTCACAAACATTTGCGTATTCCTCGCTTTTTATGGTATCGGCTATAGCAAAAATTTCTTGCAAGCGTTTTTCTTCTTCCCCGTTTAAAATGCCGGGTGTAACCGAAGCGAAGGTTGCAGCGCCCGTTATTGCCGCCATTTCTAAAAAGTCTAAATTAAGTTTTTTAGAAACCTTTTCGGTAAATGCGGCGCAATCAGGGTCGGTTTTAAAGAAAGCGTTGTTTTGAGGCGCGCGCATCACAGAATGAACACCAAAACGCCTTGTAAACTCAAAGTGTCTGCCACTTGTATCATTGCCGCTACGTTGTATCTGATGAATACCTGCTGCCAAGTGATTTACGGTGTTGCAACCCATTACAAGAGTGCTTCCTGCAGCGCTTTGAACAAGCTCATAAAACTCTTTTACAATTTGGGCATTTGTTTTTGTCTTATCATAAAAATGATGTGGCATATTATTTGAAAGAGTCGCGCCAAACAAATCAAAAAATGAAAAGTCGTGCTTTATCATATCAAATCCCCAGTTTGAAAGACGGCTAATATCTTCATAAATTTTTTGCTTAGAAAATTCGTGTGTGGGGTCCATAACCAAGCCATTGGGATTATATGGGCTGTTATAAACCGCCTCTTCAGGCAAGTGAGAGAGGGTCAGCAACAATCTTATCCAAATACCTGCGCGACAATCAAGGTTATGTATTTTTTCGGCAGTCGATTGCATATACTTGAAATTTTCATTGCTTAAATTCCAAGGTCCACCGTTATATTTGCCCTTTGCGTGAGCTATCTGCCAACCGTCATCAATGGTCATAAATGGGCGATTTTTAAATCCCTTTGTAAGCTTACCAAGGTAACCTGCTTCTTCTAACACTACCGATTCTTCTATAGCGCCATATGCCCAATACCAGTTGTTTAGTCCATAAACCGGTGTCTTAGGCAAATTGGGCTTGTCGCACATCAGTCTGCAAAACTCGTGTGCCGCTTTGTACATATTCTCCCCTGTGTCACCCTCGCGACATACAATTTGCGCACACAAAAGTTTTTCACAATCAATACCGCCCGAACCGTTTCGCACATCAAGCAACAAGGTTATGCCATATGGGTCTGCATACCAAAAAGCAAAACTGTTGCACCCGGTTTTTACACCATACCCGTGTAAACACTCGCCATCATTAGTGTAAAAATACCACGGCATCTGATAATGCGGTAAAAAAACGTGCCACAAAATATCATCGGTCTGACTGCGAACAAGCGAGTCACCAAGCAGCATATTAACACCTGATATATCGCCGTTAAAACGCAGTCTTACATATTTAACAGCATCGCCATTAGGGTAAAGCGTTACATTTAAAACACCGTTTTCAACAGTACAATCCACCTTAGCGCGTGTATCATTTACGGCGCCCTTTTCTTCAAAGCGAAATGGTGAATTTTCGGTTTGAATTTTTATATCGTCGGGTTGTCTTATTATGTTCAAAAATGTATTTTTCAAAACAAATCACCTGTAAAATAATATTTTTAATATTATAATACAATATTTAAATCTTTTTTTCAACCAAAAAAATAAAGCCGATATTCTTATATCGGCTTTATGCTTTGATTATATGTTCTCGACTATTGTGTCGGCTATCATTTGCGCATAGGTTTTACAGTCATCCGCTTTTTCACACTCAACCATTACCCGAACCACAGGCTCGGTGCCGCTTTTGCGAAGTAGTACCCTACCCTTGCCGCCTATCTTTTCTTCAACCTTTTTTACCGCATCCAATACTGTCTTATTTGTCGTAACAGCCTCTTTATCTTTTACCCGTACATTTTTTGTAAATTGAGGATATACAAATACAGGCTCTGCAAGTTTTGAAAGGGTTGTTTTACTATCGCAAAGTTCCTCAGCAATCATAATTGCAGTGAGAAGTCCATCACCTGTTGTAGCGTATTTTTTTAGTATTATATGTCCCGACTGTTCGCCACCCAGGTCATAATCTTTTTGTTGCATACGCTCGTACACAAAGCGGTCACCAACCGTGGTAAGTTCGCAATTTATATTTGCCTTTTTTAAACTGTTAACAAAACCGCTGTTAGACATTATTGTTGCCACAACCGTATCATCACGCAACATATTACGCGATTTTAACCGTCGCGCTAAAATATACATCATCTTATCACCGTCAACTACGTTGCCTTTTTCATCAACGGCAATACAACGATCACTATCACCATCAAAAGCAAAGCCGATATCAAGGTGCTGTTCACGCACAAGCTGACATAAATTTTCTATATGGGTAGAGCCACAGTTTTCGTTTATGTTGGTTCCGTTAGGGGCATCACCAATAACATAACTTTGCGCGCCAAGCGCTTCAAATACTGCGCGCGCTATACTCCAAACAGCGCCGTTTGCGCAGTCTAATCCTATTTTTAAGTGTTTATATGAATGCGACGCTAACGATATAAGATAACCTACATATCGGTTTCTACCCGAAACATAGTCGACGATTTTGCCAATGTTTTCGCGTTTTGCAAGTGGCAAATCATCTCCTTCAATATTTAGATTCTTTAAATTGCCATCAATATACTCTTCTATAAGACAAGTGGCATTATCGTCAAATTTTTCGCCATAACGGTTAATAAGTTTTATACCGTTATCGTAAAACGGATTGTGTGATGCAGTTATCATAATACCACAATCAAAATCCTCGTTTCGTGTGACATATGACACGCTGGGGGTTGTAGTTACGTGCAAAATGTATGCATCGGCTCCCGACGCAATAATTCCTGAACACAGGGCATACTCAAGCATATAACTTGAACGGCGCGTATCTTTACCAATCACAATTTTTGTTTTGTTATTATTCGATTTAGAAAATTCCGAACTAAAATACCACCCTAAAAATCGACCGATTTTATATGCGTGCGAAGCAGTTAAATCAACGTTAACTTCACCTCTGAAACCGTCGGTACCAAAATATTTATTTTTCATAAAACAAAACCCTCTTTCGCAATATATTATGCGAAAAAAGGGGCAGTAAATACAAAAAGAGCCAAAACATTTTGGCTCTTTTAAAAATTTTATTCTTCTGTATTTGCAGTAATCTTGCCGTAAAGCGGAATGTTGCTGTCGCGCTTGGGCTCACGCGCAGGTGCGCTTGATACAGCATTAGAGGTTTTGCGACCACCGCGCGAATTTCTACGACGGTTGTCGTCACGACGCGGCATATTAGGCGAACCGCCTTCGGGGAAAATAACAACACGACGGTTTTTGCCTTCGCCGATTGAAGCCGAGCTTACACCCTCAATTTCTTGAACTGCGGTGTGAATAATACGACGCTCATAAGCGCTCATTGGCTCAAGTGCGCGGTTGCGTGAGTTGCGTTTAACCTGTTCGGCAACTCGAGTCGCCAAAGACACCAAGGTCTGTTCGCGCTTTTCACGGTAGTCACCTATATTAAGTGTTACCTTAAAATAACCGTTGGCGCTATTGGCTGCAAGGCTTACCAAATGCTGCAAAGCATCAAGTGTTTCACCGCGATGACCAATAACAACGCCAAGTCCCTCGCCGTCAAGCACTATAAGTGCTCCGTTTTCACGAACAGCGGCTTTAATTTCAATGTTTTCACAACCAAGGTCTTTAAGAATTGCATTAAGATATGCTATCGCTTTACCAGTAGGTGAGTTTGCATCAATAAGTGATTGGTCTACAAGTTCCGGTTGTGGTTTTTCAGGCTTTGGCTCTGCTTTTTTTACTTCCTGCTTTTCTGCCTTAGCCTTCTTTTCTGCCTTTTCTTTATTTTCAATCTTTTTAGCAGACTTGTTATTCTTTTTGCCTGGTTTATCAGGGCGCTCTACATAAGCCTTTACTTCGGCTTGCGCGCCGCCAAAAATACCCAATACTTTCTTTTTAGGTAATGAGATTATTTCAAATTGTACGTCTTCTTCTAATTTAGCGCCAAGTCGCAATATGGCGTCTTCTTTTGCTTCGTCAACTGTGCTACCGAAGCCAATTGCCTCTTTAATCAAGAAAGGACCCTCCTAAATATTAGTCGTCTGTTTTGCTAAGTTTTTCTAACTGTTTTTTCTCAAAGTCACACTGCACACCAAGTTCTTTAGCGCGTTCACGTGCAAGCATTTTGTTTGGACCATACCAAAGCTGCACACCCGA
Source organism: Clostridia bacterium (assembly GCA_017516965.1). Taxonomy (GTDB): domain Bacteria; phylum Bacillota; class Clostridia; order Oscillospirales; family Acutalibacteraceae; genus UBA737. The sequence continues at coordinate 38,849 of JAFXAP010000010.1, read as the reverse complement.
TTGAATAAGACCGCCTATAAGTGACGAGCATATCCAGTAAAAACCAACACCACCGGGCAAACCAAAACCGATAAAGAGCGAAATTAAAGGCATCATAAGCATCATACCTGCCATAGATGGCGCATCAGGATTATTGATTTTATTAACACGCATTGATACAAGGCTTGATATAATCTGCGCTACAAATGCACCGATTGGTATAAGCCATAAAAGTTGAAAGCCCTCAACAATATTTATATTAAACTTAGGTGTTTCGGTAAGATTAAGGCCCTCAATTCCAAAAAGATTAAAATTAATCTTTCTTTCATTGTCCTTTTGAACAACTATATCTAAACTTTTTTCTACCTCAGCATATCTTTCAGCGCTTAAGCTTCCCTTTAAAACATTTTTTACAGCATCAGGACTTTTACGAACCAAATTTATAACTGTAAGGTCTTTGTTTTGAAGTTTATCGTTTTTGTCAATGTCAAGAAGTTTTAAAGTTTCGTTATATTTTGCTGTGTCGTTTTCTTTATAAACATTTAATGTTTCTTCAACAACTGCTTTATGAACATTAGTTACGTGTGTTGCATCTACCTTTGCTATATAGGTAAATGGAGACATAATAAGTGTGTATATGCTCATCATAAGCACAAGACGAATAATCATTGGCAAACAGCCGCCTGCCATAGAAACTCCCTCTTGCTGATAGAGTTCCTGCTGGGCTTGCGCCATTTTTTGCCTGTCATCGCCGTATTTTTTTCTAAGTTCGTCAAGCTTTGGCTTGATACGTATCTGTTGAACAGAAGATTTCTGGCTCTTGATACTCAGTGGAATTAAAGCAATATTTACAAGTAAAGTAAACAAAGCAACCGCAGCGGCAAAATCATTGCCCATCATATCTGCAAAAAAACTAAGCACATATCCAAGCGGTTTATTGATTATATCAAAAAGTGCTCCCATACTTAATAACCTTCCTAATCTTTGTGTTTTTTAGGCGGAACCGGATCATATCCGCCCTTACATAGTGGATTACACCTCAAAACCCTATAAATCGATAAAATTAAACCTTTAAATGCCCCGTGAACTGTAATTGCCTCAATAGCATAGGCTGAACAACTTGGTGTAAAACGGCAACATGGAATTTTGTGAGGTGACACATGTTGTTTGTAAAATTTAATAAGCCATATTATAAATCGGCTTAGGGGATTCCTTATTCTACCCATAGATTTTGTTTTTTAAAATGACGCGCCATATTGGCGGCAACAATATTACTTTTTGTGTTAATAATTCGTGTTCGGGCAACAACAACGCAATCATGCCCTGCGGGAATATGCCGAGCGCACTCATCAAACGCGGCTGTTATAACACGTTTTGCGCGGTTACGACTAACTGCAGTGCCAATTTTTTTACCGGCAGTAATGCCTAAACGCAGTTGATCCTTTTTACCCTTTACAACGTAAAGCACAAATTCAGGCGAAACAAATGCCACGCCACGTTTATATGCGCGATGAAATTCCCAATTTTGTTTTAATTTTGTGTAGGCTCTCATAATATCACCTAACTACACATTGGTTTTACATGATAATTACTATAAAAGTAAAAGCCACCTTGGAAGTGGCTTTTTCTTTAGTAAGATAACTGCTTTCTTCCTTTTGCTCTACGGCGAGCCAAAACTTTACGACCATTGGCTGTAGCCATTCTCTTAAGGAAACCGTGTTCTTTTTTACGATGTAATTTCTTAGGCTGATAAGTTCTTTTCATTATTGCTAACCTCCTTGTCCGAGATATAAATATTACATATCAAAATTTATACGTGGGCAAAATACCCCTTATAGATAAGGATTATAACCCAACGGCTTTAAAAAGTCAACAAAAAAGTGTGTTTTTTTAATAAAATTTATACTACTCTTGATTTTTTGAAAGCATTATGATAACATTAATGTACTGTTTGGTATATTGACATAGTCGGGAGTTAAAAATACTTCTTCACTATTCACTATTACCTCTTACTTCAAATAACGGGGGCGTAGCTCAGCTGGGAGAGCGCTTGAATGGCATTCAAGAGGTCATGGGTTCGATCCCCACCGTCTCCACCAAAAAATCCTCATTCGCAAGAATGAGGATTTTTACTTTTTCGCTTTTCACTTTCCACTGCTATCTACGTTTTTTGACAGAGGATTTTTTTGAAAGTAATTAAGTAACAGTAAAAACGCAACTATAGATTTAAACTTATTTTGTTTTCTTTACTTTTGCACTTGACCAGCCTGAGTAATACTTTGTACCCTTTACCGTTTTATATGTTCTAACGCGAACATAGTATGTTTTCTTTGATTTAAGGCTCTTTAGTGTTGCCGAAGTAGTTTTATTGCTTTTAATTGTTACTGTTTTTGCGCTACTGAATTTTTTAGAAGTGCTATATTGAATTTGATAGCCGGAAGTCTTTGTAGTTTGCTTTTTAAGTTTTACCTTAAGGCTCTTCTTTGCCGCTGTTACACTCGAAACAGAAGTTCCTTTTGGATTGATTTTAAAGTAAACTGTCTTTTTTCCGGAATAGTTGCCCTTAAAAGTGATAGTAACTTTATATTTACCAACTTCCTTTCTTCCGGAAGCATAGCTAATCTTATAGTCGACATCCTTTTTCAAGGTTTTCCCCTTTTTATCTTTAATTGTAACCGAAGGGGTTATCTTTTTACCGTTATATGTGTAAGAGGATTTTGAAAGCTTAATATTTGTGGGAGTTGGGTTAAGAGCTTTGATTTTAGACCAATCGCTATAAACCTTTTTACCATCTATTTTCTTATAAGCTCTTACTTTGAATTGATAGGTATTATTAAAGTTAGTGCCGGTTTGATAAAACCCTATTGTGTTTATACCGGAAGTAAGTTCACACTTCCAACTACCGTTGTTAATTTTTCTCCAAACTTCGTAACCGCTAACATCGGAAGGTTGAGACCAACTTACATCTACACGAGTACCTGTAATCTTTAAATTTTTAATTGTGGGCGCGCTAACTTTTACATTTGTAGAAGGAGTTATTGAATAATAAATTTGTTTTTCGTAAGGAGGATTTATGTATATATAGTTTTTGCCTTTTTTAAGCAGAACATCAAAATAAGCGCCATCGCTGGTTGCAACTGCGTCACTCTTAACCAAATACTTACTTGTGCCATCTGCTTTTTCAAGTTTAATTGATGTTTCGGAATAGAGGTTGCCATAATTACCTATTTTAAAACGAATGAGCGTATCTTTAGTAACGGTTAACGCATAATAATCCACCGAATTATCTATGTAACCGTTCATCTTTTTATTAAGGGTTAATTTATCAGCTGTTTTCTTTGTATTATTACCTTCAGTTTCATAATTGTTAATAGCAGAATAATCAAATTGGAAGGTTAGTCTACGGGTTTGATTGCTAGGAATATAGATATAATCTGCAGCCATTTCCATACGATATGTACCAGCTGCCAAACCTATCGTAATATCGTGTTCATTATACTTGTTTTTAGGTATGTTATTGGCATAGTTTGACCAAATCTCCGAGCCTTTATCGTTGTTATTAGCGTGATATAAACGATAATCTATTCTTAATTCGTTACCGGAATCATCAGTCATAGGAATTTGTCTAAATCTTACTAAACCTGCTTTTTCAAGAGTAAATTCAAGCCAGTAAACATCTATGCTATTAGTATAGTCAACATAATACAATTTAGCAAATTCAACTGGATAAACCGCCTTATCTGTAACAGCAGCCGAAACGGGCATAGTAAATAAACAGGTAAAAATCATTACCATAACCATAACTGCCGCTAATAACCTTTTGATTTTCATAAAAATTCTCCTCTTTATATTTTATATGCTTAATTTTATAATAGCTGAGATATAATGTCAATATTAAAACCTTGTTTTTACAAGTTGTTTTTTTACCGCGCTATCTAAGCCTGTTATAAGCTAATCAAAAGAAAATACTATTTGTTTTTACAAACGCCGTTTGAATCAAACTTATATGTTTTTTTGCCGATTTTCATAGCTGTGTTTTTAGCCATTACACCGGAACTGTTAAAATAGTATTTTTTGCCCTTTACAGTCAGCCAACCTGTCTTAATTTTTCCCTTTGATGTAAAATAATACGTATTTGAAAGTATCTTTTGGAAACCGGCTTTGTTAATAGATTTATTCTTTCCCGAATTATGCACTTTACCGGCAGAATTGCCTGAAAGCACATTATTACCTATACTGACTGTATTCTTCTTATTTACAAGTTTTATTCCATACTTCTTAAAACTTTTAATCTCATTACCAAAAATTTTCTTTACTATACCTGTTGATGTAGCATAAACGCCGCAGTTTTTGCCCTTGGTAATCTTGTTCCCCGTTATGTTGGAAACCGTTCCCGAAGAAACATAAATTCCACAGTCACCGCTGTTTTTAATATCGTTGTTGGAAATTGTTCCAATCTTAGAACCGATAATATTAATGCCACTTTTACCGCTGTTGTAAATTTTATTGTTAGAAATGGTTGTAGATTTACAGCCGGTGGTAAAACGAATACCATTTTGGTCACCATAAACGGTGTTGCTTTTTATGTTAGTAATTCCCGACGAACCCGAAATGCAGATTCCGTCATTTTTTTGAGAATTAATGGTGTTTGACAAAAGGTTTTTAATCGCAGAAGAGCCTACTGCCTGAACACCATAGGTATAACCTTTAAGAGTATTCTTTTCAATTTTACTAAAATTAGAACCCGAAGAGCAAAGAGCCGCCTTCTTTTTAGAAACTAATGTATTAGAGGAAAGCGTACCAATATCAGATTTATAAGCATAAATTGCATCTGCGGTTGATGATGTAACCTTGTTTGAGGAAATGGTAGTTACCGTAGAATTGGTTATAATCTGTATACCACTGGAACTTGATGATATTTCGTTTGAAGAAATTTTTGAAACCTTTGTTTTAGAAAGCTGAATACCGCGATTTTTACACTTGGTAATCTTGTTTTCTGTTATATTAGAAACTGTTCCTGTAGAAGCAAAAATTCCGCAATCTCCGCTGTTTTTTATATCATTTTTGGAAATTGTTCCTACTTTAGAGCCGCTAATATTGATACTGTTTTTACCGCTGTTGTGAATTTTATTGTTAGAAATTGTTGTGGATTTACAGCCTGTAGTAAAACGAATGCCATATTGGTCAGCGGAAATGGTGTTGCTTTTTATGTTGGTAATTCCCGATGAACCCAAGGCATAAATTCCGTCACTTGTTTGTGAAGTGATAGTATTTGATAAAAGATTTGTAAGTTTTGAAGAACTTGCAACCTGAATACCGTGGGTATAACCCTTAAGCGTATTCTTTTCAATTTTACTAAAATCAGAACCCGATGAGCAAAGTGCCGCCTTCTTTTTAGAAACTAATGTATTAGAGGAAAGCGTACCAACATCAGACTTATAAACATACATCGCATCTGCGGTTGATGATGTAACCTTGTTTGAGGAAATAGTAGTTACCTCAGAATTAGTTATAACCTGTATGCCACCGGAATTTGAAGATATTTCGTTTGAAGAAATTTTTGAAATCTTTGTTTTAGAAAGCTTAATACCACAACTCTTGCACTCGGTAATCTTGTTGCTTTTTATGTTGGAAATTGTTGATGTGGAAGCATAAATTCCACAGTCAGCGCTGTTTTTTATTTCGTTGTTGGAAATTGTTCCAACTTCAGAAGCAATGATATGAATGCTGTTTTTACCGCTGTCATAAATTTTATTATTGGAAATTGTTGTGGCCTTACAGCCTGTGCAAAAACGAATACCATATTCGTCGCCATAAACCGTGTTGCCTTTTATGTTGGTAATTTCCGATGAGCCTGAAATATAGATTCCATCAATTGTTTTAGATGTGATATTGTTTGATAAAAGGTTTGTAAGCACAGATGAACCTACAACCTGAACGCCATAGGTATAGCCGTCAAAGGTATTATTTTCAATTTTTTCAAAAATAGAACCCGAAGAACAAAGGGCTGCATTCTTTTTAGAGACAAGTGTATTATCAGAAAGCGTACCGATATCAGACTTATAAAAATAAATTGCATCAGCATTTGATGAGGTAGCGGAGTTTGAGGAAATAGTAGTTACAGCAGCATCGGTTGCAATCTGTATACCATCGTTATACGAGGTTATTCCGTTTAAAGAAATCTCCGAAACCGTTGATTTTGAAATTCGAATTCCTATACCCTGCTCTGAATGTATTTTTTCATTAGAAGAGATCAAGCCGACGGTTGATCCGCTTGTAATATCTATTGCGTGCGCGTTTTCGCTTGTCGAATTAACAACAACCGAATTTCCTGTAATACTATCAACCTGCGATTCATTATGTATGGCTATACCACAAAAATTATCGTTTCCTTCATCAATACCACCCGGTTCTACAGTAATAGTATTACCTTCTATTGAACATTCGGAAATATAATCCGGCGCTGTTTCGCCTTTTGAGTTCTTGATGTATGCGCTGGCTTTTGTAATGTAAAAGGCAGTCTTCTTTAACTTAACAGTATTACCTAAAATTGCGGTGTTTTTACTTCCGCTGACAAGCACTGCCGAAGAATAATTGCCTTCAAAGGTATTGTTTTCTACCGTAGCGTCATCCATACCGCAAATCCAGATAGCGCTTTGGTTTGTGTCGAGAGTATTATTGAATATATTGTTTTTAATAGTAAAGTTTCTTGAATGATTTTCGTTTCCGTGAATGGATTTATGATTACCAATGCCTGATGGAAAATCATAAAACTTACAATCTGTTACTATACAATTTTGACAGTAGGTGCTGTCGGATGAATCGCCGTTACAGTAAACAGCGTTCCAGGCTTCATCACCGGAGTTAGCATCGCACACGTCAAACTGAAGCGCTTCAGCAAAGCTGGTGATTTCTTCTTTCATATAACCTTCAAAGGTGCATCTTGTAATAACGCAATCCTGACAACCCGTAAGTTCTACAAGATGACCACCGTGGCTATTTTTAAAAACAACGTCACTTAATGTGATTTTAGTTGCGTGACCTATGTTGATAAGATTAGATGCGCCATAAGTTTCGGTATCACCATAATATCCATCGATTACGCCGTTTTTAATTGTTATATTTTCAGAAAGAGAGTAACCCTTTCCGTTTTGCGTTTCACCCGAATAATCACAGTTTTGGAACATATTATCCATTTCTCCGGCGCGCATAAGGGTCAAACCGTTTAAATCTACGATTGTGTTTGAACGAATTTTTAAAGAAGTTCTGGCAAGCGTGCCGTCATTTCTAACCATACCAACATAAAATTGGGTACACAAAGAACCTTCTTGAGCCTGAAGCTTTACAGTCAAAAGCGTACCATCTTCCGTTTGTGAAGAAAGAGCTTCATTAATTGCAGCAAAATTTCTACCATGCGTCGCAGCATCATCACCTTCTGCAAGTGTAACAATCTCTGTTCGCTCCTGCAAGATTTCTTCATCGACTGCCAGCGATATTAAAGGGAAAAGTGACGTTACATTAAAAGCCAAGGTGATCATAACAAAACATATCATCACCGATATAATTCTAATTTTCGCTTTCATAAAACCATCACCCCAAAATATTAAATAAAACGCAACTACGTACTTGGTTACTATAGTTAAAGTATTATTATTTTTTTAAAGCATCTCTTATTATAATACTTTTTTTCTTAACAAAAATCAACACTTTATTGCGATATTATTTAACTTTAATTGCTTTAAAAGGTAATTGTAAAAAGTTTTGGTATTTGCGCTGTAATAATTATTGATTTTGATGTTCGCGCATGTTATACTAATATAATAAATAATATTATATTTAATGATTACATAACTCAACTGCAAATTTTGTTACAAGAGCGAGGAACAATAATGCAATTTTTACATAAACTAAAAAGTTTTTCAAAAGAAAATATTTCTTTTGCAGATATTATATTTTTAATTACCCTTTTCGCAGTAGGCGGATTTAACGAATTTGTTTCTTGCTTATTATCTGTTGCGTTTAGTGTATATTTATTTGTAAAAATTCTTAAAAACAAAAATTTACGTATCAAAATTAATTTAATGTCTATTTCAGTTGCGGTCATTGTCCTTTTTTACGGGATTTCTGCTTTATGGGCAATAGATAGTGGTATGGCTTTTATAGGCTTTTTGAAATTTTTACCCTTGATTTTATATCTCATTTCTTTGTGGCAGACAAATAAAGCCCACATTGCTTTAGATGTTCTGGCATATGTCGGAGCCATAATGGCGCTTATAAGCGCGGTTGCTTCCTTTATTCCCGGCATCAAAAATCTTTTTTTAGTTTCAGAAAGACTTTCGGGATTTTTTCAATACCCAAACACTTTTGCTTTGTTTTTACTTGTATGTGAACTTTTAATTATTTCCAAAACAAAATTCAAGATTATAGACTACATATCTTTAGCCATCTTAATTGGAGGATTGCTTTACACAGGTAGCCGCACCACCTTTTTGCTTTTTGTGGTTTCTAATTTTATAACCGTTTTACTAAATGCAAACAAAAAACTTAAATTCACAATCATCATCGGTGCGCTTTCGGTATTAACGGTAGTTTTTATCATTGCCTTTTTTGGACCTCACGGAAATGTTTTTAGCCGATATTTGAAGTTTGGTTTAACCGAAAGCACCTTTATAGGTCGTTTGCTTTATCTTGCAGACGCGCTACCACTTATTATAAAGTACCCGTTTGGCATGGGGTATATGGGTTATCATTTTATTCAGGGCAGTATTCAAACCGGCGTTTATAACGTGGCTTATGCGCACAACGAATTTTTACAAATTTTTCTTGATATAGGCATCATACCTGCCCTTCTTTTTATTGCAGCAATAGTACGCTTTTTACTCAAAAAGCATATATCTGTTTCTCGAAAAATTATGGTTGCAGTAATCTGCTTGCATTCACTTTTGGATTTTAATCTTCAATTTATTGGAATGTTTATGTTGCTTTTACTGCTTTGTGAAGACCCAAGCGATAAACAAATAGTTCTTGAAAAGAGTCTTGTGTTTAAAATAATAGCAACACTTCTTGCGTTGATTAATTTGTATATGGCAGCGGCTCTCGGTTTGGCGCATTTTGGCGCACGCGAGGTTGCGCATAGTTTGTTTCCATACAACACACGCAATACCCTTAATATGTTAGGCGACGAAGAAAACATTGACCGCTCAAACGAACTGGCCGATATCATTTTAAATCAAAACCAATATTACTATGCTCCCTTTAGCGCAAAAGCAAAATACGCGTATTCCGAAGGGGATTTTGTTAAAGTTTTTGAAAACAAGCATGCAGCTTTTGAAAGAATGCCTTTCCGCTATACCGAATATGAGGAATACTGCATAATGCTTATAAACGGAATATCTGCTTATGAAAAAATGGGTGATAATGTCAGCGCTGACATTTGCAAAGAAGAACTACTTAGCACAAAGAAAAAATTAGAGAGCAATAACCAAAGGCTAAGCCGTTTAGGCCGTATGATTGACGAACAGCCCAACACACAACTTGCTCGGGATGTTTTACACTATATAGAAAATTTAGAACAGGTGCAAGATAATGAATATTAAAAAATTAACGGCAAATTTTATTGCTATTGCAATCGCCTTTTCCCTGTGTGCCTGCGCAGACAGCAACGCTAAATTATCGGTGCTTGATTCCACGGGAAAAATTATCGCCGAGTTTAACTCTTTATCTAAATTTGAAAAAGAAGAAAAAAACGCCTACGTACAAATAGCGGTTGATGAAGCTGTAAAAATAATTACCGAAAAGGAAAATTTAAGTGAAAAGTCGGCAAAAAAACAACTTTTTAAGGGTGGATATACAATTTACACCGCTTGTGACAGCGTTGTAAACTCAGCGCTTAATGAAAGTTGCGACAACTTAGACCAAAAAATCAACATCGGTAGCGCCATAACCGATTTAAACGGAAATCTGATAGCGGCTTACAGCACTAATTCAAAAGATGCCTTGAATTTTTCAACCAACCCCACAGATCCCTGTTCGGCATTTAAACCTTTAAGCGTTTATACGCCGGCGATAGAAAACGGCGTTATCAACTGGTCAAGCCGTTATGAAGATTCACCCTATAAACAAGTTAAAGAAGAAAACGGCAGTTATCGCGACTGGCCAAAAAATGCCAGCGGTGTATATACAAAAAAATACGCCTACCCTTTTCAAGCTGTAAAGGAATCTATTAACACGGTAGCGGTCAAATGTCTTAACGATGTAGGCGTTAACCAATCAATCCAATTTTTAGAGACAAAGCTTGGTATATCATTAGCTGATGAAAAATATACAGCTTCGGTTTATGGTGAAGATGAAGTAATAGGTAATATTGCTTTAGGTTCATTAAGCCAGGGCGTTTCACCTGTTGATATGGCAGGGTATTACCAAATGTTTGCAAACGGCGGTTTTTATAGCGCGCCTAAAGCAGTACTTAAAATAGCCGATATAGACTCAAATATAATATATACCCGAGAAAAAACTACTACACAGGTAATAAAAACCGACACGTCCGAGCTTATGAACCGTATGCTCAGAGAGGTTGTAGCCCCGGGCGGAACTGGCGAAAATATTGACTGCGCCGATATTGAAGTTGCCGGAAAAACAGGTACCGATGAATCGGGCGGTAACAACTGGTTTGTTGGTATAACTCCTCAGTACAGTTGTTCGGTATGGCACTCATTAAACACCAAAAATACAGCGCCCGAAATCTTTTCGAATATAGTTAATAATATTTACAAAAACAACCCTTCGGCGGTAAAAAGGTTTACATATAAATCAGGGCTTTCAACAGTTGCCTATTGCACCGAAACGGGCAAAATGGCAAAAGCAGGCTGTACCCTTATAAGACTTGGGTACTTTACACGTAATAATGTACCTTCACTTTGTGACAGGCACTAATTATAGAAAGGAGAGATTTTGTGAAAAAATTTCTAAAAAAATCGGTTGCAATTATTCTGACATTGGCAATGCTTTTTTCTTTAAATGTTTCAGTATTTGCTACCGATAACGATGCATTGGTTGATTACCAAGAACTGTATGTCGGCGGTGAATCGGCCTATGCTTACGTTTCAGGGATGACAGATTCAGATTGGTTTAAGTTTACACCTGAAACGGATGGTAAATATGTTTTCGAATCCGAAACAATAGACATTTGGACCACCGCAATTTTATATGATGATCCAAACAACGATCCTATTGCTCACAGTAATGGCGGTTTTTTCGGAGGAGAAGGCGCTTTTAAAATCGTTGCCGACCTTACCGCAGGAGAAACCTATTATTTAGAAGTAGGTGTAGGCTCTGATTTTAGTACAACCTTCCCAGTAAGCGTAAGACTAAGTCCTATTAGCGACGTTCAGTTTGAAACAATCGAACTTTACGAAACCGACAGCACCAAAATTACCGACAGTGAGGGCAACGAGTATTACCATTATAACTGGAGTGATAAATTAAACTATTATGTTACGATGGAAGATGGTGACCTCATACAAGATTCAAATCTTGAATTTTGGTATATAGACCGTTGGTATAAGTTTGAATACACCGATTTTGACCAAGGCGCACACAATCAATGGCAGGTAGGCGCTACCTATTCAACTGAATTTACTGTTGATGGTGTTACCTCAAATTTATATGTTCATATAAACGAATCACCTATTGAAAGCATTAGCGTAGAACCCGTAAATCTTTATGAAAACTATGGCGGTGATTACTGTGAAGGTTGGGATGACGAAACCCAAAGCAATAAAGAGTATTACCGTTATAATTGGTGGGACCGTCTCAGATATACCATAACCATGAAAGACGGTCAGGTAATCAGCGGAACAGGCTGCGGCTTTAACTATAATGATGAATACCATTCATTTGAACTCAACGATGACCAAGCTTATCAAAATCAATGGGATATCGGCACACACAATGTAAGCATTTCCGCTTTGGGTTACACGGCAGAGCTTACCGCTAATGTCACCGAAACACCTGTTGAAAGCATCAGTTTTGAACCCATAACCCTTGTTAAAAACTATGGCGGTGATTACTGTGAAGGTTGGGATGATGAAACCGAAAGTTATAAGGAGTATTATCGTTACTATTGGTGGAGCCGTCTTAGATATACCATTACTATGAAGGATGGTCAGGTAATTACCGGTAACGGTGACGGCTTTGACTACGATGGTGAATATTATTTACTTGAATACGAAGATGACCAAGCTTATCAAAATCAATGGGATATTGGCACACACAACGTAACTATTTCCGCTTTGGGCTACACATCCGATTTTAGCATTACCCTCACTGAATCTCCTGTTGAAAGTGTTAGCTTTGAACCCATAACCTTTATTGAAAATTATGGCGGTGATTACAACGAAGGTTGGGATGATGAAACCGAAAGCTATAAAGAGTATTATCGTTACTATTGGTGGAATAATCTTAAATATACCATAACTATGAATGATGGTCAGGTAATCACCGGAACAGGTGACGGTTTTGAGTATAATGGTGAATACTATCCATTCGAACACGAAGATGACCAGAGTTATCAAAATAAATGGGGTGTTGGCACACATAACGTAACCATTTCCACTTTTGATTACGCAGTGAACCATACCGTTACTATCGCTGAAACTCCTATTGAAAGCATTAGCTTCGAACCCATAACCTTCATCGAAAATTACAACGGTGATTACTGCGAAGATTGGGATGATGAAACCGAAAGCTATAAGGAGTATTACCGTTACGATTGGTGGAACAAACTTAAATATACCGTTACGTTAAAAGGCGGAGAAACTCTCCAAAGTGATGAAGACGGTTGTATTTATTACAATGGAGAAAGATATTACTGCAATTATAATGATACTCAAAGTTTCAAAAATCCTTGGGGCGTAGGCAACTACAGCGGTGAAATCAATATTTTAGGTTACAAGGCTAACGTATCTGTTGAGATAATAGATACCCCTATCGAAAGCATCAGTTTTGACCCTGTTTCCATTATTGAAAACACCAATTGCTATACTTGCTATGATTGGAATCAAGAAACCGAAGAAAGCGACCTCGCATATAATTACTACGACTGGAATGAGTATGACCTTTTAAAATATACCATAACTATGAAGGATGGTCAGGTAATTAACGGTAGTGGCGAAGACTTTGAATATGACGGTGAATACTATTGGCTACAATGTAACGATGGCCAGGGCTACCAAAAAGAGTGGGGCGTTGGCACACACAACGTAACCATTTCCGTTTTGGGTTATACAGCAAATCATACTGTTACCATCACAGAATCTCCCGTTGCAAAAATAGAAATTGACCCAATTTCTATAATTGAGGGTACAAACTGCGAATACCAAAACGATTACAACCCTGACACAGATGAGTGGGACAGAGAATACCTGGAGTATCGTTGGACCGATAAGGTTCAAGGCACTCTTACTATGAAAAATGGTAAAGTTTACGAAATAAACAATGGTTATATTGAAACAGGTGACGAAGAAACATTTGATATTACTTTCAGCGCTAACCAAGGTTATTCTAACCAATGGACTGCCGGTAACACCTATACCGCTACCGTAAAAATTGATGGCGCTAAGGCAGAAGTGCCTGTTACCATCACTCCTTCCCCTGTTGTTAGTATAACTGTAGATCCAATAGTTATTGCCGAGGGTAAATATTGTGACCAAAGTTCACAATATAATCCTGAAACGGGCGAATGGGATTTATATTACAACCATTATTGGTGGCGTAATCTTCTTAATTACACCATCACATTTAATGATGGCACTCAAATCACAGGAAGCAACGGCAGCTTTTCTTATAAAGATGAATGGTATGAAGTAATTACAGAAGAACTTTCTCCTCAATCTTATGAAAATGAATGGGTTGCAGGCGGCGTGTATACCATTGCTGTAAGCACTCTTGGCAAAACAGCCGAAAGCACAGTTAGCATACTCAACCAACACACCGACGGCGATTACACATATTTAATTCAAGGTGACGGCGCGATTATTATCGACTGCAGCAGCGATGAAAAGGTTGTAACTGTGCCAACTGCAATAGGTGACTATACTGTAATCGGTATAACAGGTCTTGGTTGCGGCGCAGAAGAAATTATAATTCCTGACGGCATTACATCTATTTCTGATGAAATTTTCTATGATTGCTACAATCTCAAAAAGGTAACCATAGGCGCAGATGTACTTCTTCTCAGAAATTCAATGTTTAACTGCTGCCCTTCACTCGAGCAAATTGTTGTTTCACAAAACAACCCGTATTACACATCGGTTGACGGCATTGTCTACAACAAGGATGTAACAAAAATGTTAGCCATCCCCCGTGCTAAAACTACAGCACACGTAGTTCCCGAAACCGTAACCGATATTAACCTGTTCTTTAACGGAAGTTATAATTTCACTATAGATTTGGGCAACAGCGACACTGGCTTTGTTCAGGAAGATGGTATTATCTATAGTGATGATAAAACCACAATTTACTCTTGCGACAGTAACAAAACCGGTAAATACGATATGCCTGATACTGTAACTACCATCGGCAATATGGCATTCCAAAACAGCAATCTTACCGAAGTAATAGTTTCAGACAACATTACCGATATCGTTTACTATGCTTTTGCAGGAAGTATCAATCTTGAAAAAGTTATTCTTCCCGAAAATCTACAGTCCATTTCTACCGGTGCTTTCAGGGGTTGCGAAAAATTAGAAGATGTTAACATTCCTTCTAATTTAAAGAACCTTGGCGAACACGCATTTGATGGCAGTGGCATTAAGACTGCAGTAATTCCTGCAAGTGTTAAAACCATAAGCTATAAAGCGTTTTATAATTCCGCTCTTACAAATCTTACTCTTAACGAAGGTTTGCAAGAAATCGAACATAGCGCTTTTGCAGAGTCAAAGGTTAACAGCGTAACATTGCCTAACAGTTTAAATTATATGAACAGTTCGGCATTTGCCAACACCCCACTTACCTCGCTTACTATAGGCACAGGTCTTGAAAGCATCAGTTCTTTCGCCTTTGAAAATACTAAGCTTACATCTGTTGTGATACCCGAAAACATCCAATATATTGATGAATGCGCTTTCGCAAACTCAAAAATTGAAAACGTAGATTTTAAAAACAACAATATCGATATATGGGAAAGGGCATTCTACAATTGCCCCATTAAACAGTTAAATCTTAACGAGGGCATGACACGTATTGGTAGATATGCATTCTACGGTATTGCTGCTACCGAGGTTGATATTCCTGAAAGCGTAACAACAATTACTTATAAGAGTTTCGCGGACAGCAAAAACCTTGCTAAAATTGATATTTCAGACAATATTCAAAGCCTCGACGGTTATGCATTCGACGGAACTGCCTGGTATGAATCACAAAAAGACGGCATGGTTTACCTTGAAAAGTCGGCTTATCACTACAAAGGCAAAATGCCTAAAAACACCAGAGTTATTATTAAAGATGGTACAAAGCTTATTGCCAATTACGCATTTGATGAGCAAATCAATTTAAAGAGTATTGCAATTCCCGAAAGTGTTACCAATATCAATGATACTGCACTTTTCAACTGTCCTAATGTAACCATCTACGGCTATAAGGATTCTAGCGCCGAAACTTACGCAAAAGAAAATGGCATACCGTTTATTGATATAAACGATAAGAGTCAAAATATATGCGAATATGACAATGCTTGCGATACAACATGTAATATTTGTGGTTTAACAAGAACTATAAAACATTCTTATGCAGCCGCTACCTGCAAAGCACCTAAGACTTGTAAGGTTTGTGGTGTTACCACTGGCAGTAAACTTTCTCACAAGTCAGATAAGGGTACCATAACCAAGAATGCTACTTGTAAAGCCACAGGTACCAAGACCTACAAGTGCACATTGTGTAAAGCAACCATCAAGACCGAAAGCATTGCAAAGGTAGCGCATAGTTATGCATCAGCCACCTGCACCAAGGCTAAAACCTGTAAAGTATGTGGTGTAACAAGCGGTAAAGCATTAGGTCACAACTACACAACAACCACCACAAAGGCAACACTTTCAAAGAACGGTAAGGTTGTGAACTCGTGTTCAAGATGCGACAAGGTAGCAAGCACCACTACAATTAAGTATGTTAAGAGCTTTAAACTTTCAACTACAAGTTATACCTATAACGGCAAGGTTAAAACACCAAGTGTTACTGTAAAAGATTCAGCAGGTAAGACACTTAAGAAGAATACTGACTACACCGTAAGTTATGCTAGTGGTAGAAAGAACGTTGGTACTTATAAAGTAACCATAAAAATGAAGGGCAAGTACTCAGGTACTAAGACACTTACCTTCAAAATTAACCCAGCAGGTACAACAGTATCTAAGCTTACCGCAGGTAAAAAGAGTATTACAGTAAATATCTCAAAGAAATCTACACAGGTAAGCGGCTACGAGGTACAGTACTCTACAAGCAAGAAGTTCACAAGCGCTAAAACAAAGACAATTTCAAGTTATAAAACAACGAAATATACTTTAAAGAGTCTTAGCGCTAAAAAGACATACTACGTAAGAGTAAGAACATATAAGACTGTAAGTGGTAAAAAGTACTACTCAGGCTGGTCAACTGTAAAATCAGTGAAAACAAAATAGTTATTAATTTATGCAAAAAAGTAAGGCTTACCTTAATGGTGAGCCTTACTTTTTTACACCTTGACTTTTCTAATATATTATTATAAAATTTGTTTACTGTTAAATACATTCTTTAGGAGTGTTTGTATGGAAAAATCTAATACCACAAAAAGCAAAATTATTGCAGTAATAATTTCAACCGTTGCTGCGCTACTTGCGGTAGCATTGGTGCTAAGTTGCATTTTAAACCCACCGCGCACCAATACAGCAAACGGTTCCCCTATTTCTGACAACTCAAGCACCGTAAACTCTGATTTCGTTTCAAGTGTGTTGACACCTGTAATAAGTGAAGATACCAATTCTTCAAGTGAGGAATCTCCTACCTCAAGCGTAGAGTCTGATGTCTCAAGAGAAGAACCAAGTAGTTCAAGCGAAAAAGACACGAGTTCTAACACTAAACCCCAGCAAAGCAAACCCACTGACCTGGATAGTATTAAACCGCTTAAAAGTGGGCACAAGGTTGCAAAGGACAGCAAAGAATTTAACATTACCCTTTCCTTTACGGGCGATATGATTCTTGCAACCAACGAAAATTCTTATTACTCAGGTTCTTTTGCTGAATATGCTAAAGAAAAAGACCCGGATTATTTTTTAGAAAAGGTACGCCCCATTTTTGAAGCAGATGATTTTACAATAGTTAATCTTGAAAATGTATTAACCGACCGAAAACTTTCCCCTGTATATAAAGACTACTCCCCTGCCTTTTGGTTCAAAGCCCCTGCGTCTAACATCAAAATTTTGTCAGGCTCTAGTATAGAGGGCACCCTTATTGCAAACAATCATATAAAAGATTACGGCACCGAAGGATATAAAGACACTATTGCCGCTATAAAGGGTGCCGGTATGCTTTACGGTGACGAAAGCAAAATAATGTATTTTGAAAAGGGCGGTTACGTTATATCGGTTATTTGCGCAGGTCTTTGGGGTGAATGGCAGGCAAACAACATTATAAATCTTATGAAGACTGCAAAAAAGCATTCGCACTATCAGGTAGTAATGTTCCACGGCGGCACAGAAAAAATTCACGCCCCTGAAGAGTGGAAACGTCGCGCCGCAAGAAAATTGGTTGACAACGGCGCCGATTTAGTAGTAGGCGGACACCCCCACGTTTTACAGCCACGTGAGGTTTACAAAGGTGTTGAAATTGTATATTCAATAGGCAATTTCTGCTATGGCGGTCATCGCCAACCCGAAAACCGAACCGTAATTTATCAAATGAGTTTAACAATTGATAAAAATCTCAAGTTAAAATCAAGCGAGTCAAACATAATACCTTGCTATGTTTACACAGAAAAACTTAACAATTTCCAACCCGCTATTGTTAAAGACGAAACCATAAAAAAACGAATTCTTGATTTTATGGATGGAAAAATCTCATCCCCCGTTTAAATTAAAATACCCCGTCAAACGTTTGACGGGGCATTTTTTATTTTGTCTTAATCGTGATATTAAGTTGCTTATTTGCTGTAACGGGGTATGTAAGATGTTTATACTGAAAACCACCCACGGGATGAAAATGACGTTTGTTGCCATCGGGTGTAATTTCACATTTAACGTCAGCGCAAACAGACAGCATATTTTTAAATACTATCTCGTTGTCTAATACCTTTACTTCATCGTGATTCTCACTGATTATTGGTAAAACGTACTCACTGTCTTTATCTGATAAAATGCTGATGTTAACCGCATCATCACAAAAGTCATACTTAATACTAAAACCACTTTGCTCACTTTTAGCGGTGATTGAATAACCATCATTAAAAAGCTCAACCGTTTTATCGGTATCAGAGCGACCAAGTCGCGCCGTGTTACAAACCTCTTCATCAACGTTGCGCTGAATTTGCATATTCATAGGCTCGGTAGCCACAAAGCGATAAAGCGTTGCCGCCATTACAGCGCCGTAATTTTTGTTATAAAGCATACTGATAGCGCCGCCACCCGTTTCAGAAGCGTGATAAATGTGGGTGTCACAGGCGTTAACAGTAGCAATAAAATCGCCCTTTGTCACGGTATAGAGATTGCCGTTCTGATATGCTTTTACACCCTCAACCTCGCGAGGTAAAACAGCATCAAGACAGGTGTCAAACTCGTCGCCCATTTCAAGATATAAAACCGCAAGTGATTTAACCTTGTCAAATGCGTGATGAACACAAGCAGGTTCGTTAGCGCTATGGTACATAAGACCACCGTAAAGTCTGCCGTGGGTCGTGCAACGTTCAAGCAGTTCAATATTGCGGCGCACAGCCTTTGCAATAACAGGATTTTCCCTTGCAACATATACAAAACCTTCGTGCATACCGTCACTGGTACGGCTACCCCAATAGGTCCATTTGTTTTGGCGTGTACCCCAACTGTTATCAATAGCGCCGTCAGGCAACAAAAATCCCAGATGGTCAATAGCGCGATCAACATAGAATTTTAGTTTTTCATCGTCTTTCATCCATAACGCGTGCATAACAAGAAGCGGTATAGATTCTTCAAGATTATAACCCATATCAATAAAATGACAACCCTTTGCAGTAGTGCCGTCAAGCGGTTTACCCTCGCCAAAGAAAAGCCCCTGATTGTCAAAATGAGCGCGACAAAAAGCCTCTTGCTTTAATGCGTTATCAAGAAATTTTTGCTCACCTGTATAGTTATAAGCAAACGCAAACATTGCCGCCGCGCCCGCATTATAGTTTATATGGGGACCTGCCTTTTCACACCAACCGATTGATGCCGCCGCGCGACGACGGAATATAGCATCCCACTTAGTGAATGTTTCCTCGTCTAAAACATCTTTAAATCTATGCAATGTTTCGCCAAGCATCAAACAGGTGAAAATGTTAGTACCTTTCCAACGGTTTGCAAGGTCATTGCGGTAATCATCATTTTCAGAAAGCAGATTATATTCGGTCCAGTCAATAAGCTTTTTAGCCGCTGTGAGATAATGTTCGCTACCTGTTTGACTATACAAAAGAACAAGTGGCAAAACCATATCGGCGCATCTGCCGTGAACAACCGCGCAACCGGGGCACAAAATTGCGCCGTCAAGAAGTGGGTCGGGCATTGAAAGTTGCGTCTTTAAAAGCTCGTCACACCAATTCTTCATCAAATTATAAACTTGATTTTTAAAAGTCATAATATCACCTTTTAAATACTATTCTACTATTACAGTACCATCCTCTTTTACATTGATTGTCATATCATCTTTTACATATTCTAAAAACTCATCGCCAAGACAGTCTATAACAGGCATAGTAATTCCATCTACCCAAACGTCCGCAAGTACAGCGCCTGCCGCCGCGAGTGAGTCAATATGATTTGCAAACAACATACAAGCAGGCTGTCTGCCCATAGCGCAAGCGCAATAAAGCATCAAGCCACCTGTGGTGGAGCCTATGGTCTGAGGTAGGCAAAGAGCCTTGTTGAATAGCGGCTTACCGTAAAGCTCTTTATTGTTTTGGTCACCGCATTTTGTTTGTTTATCACCAAACTGAAGCGCCATTTGCATAGAAGCTAACGTATTGAAGCCTTCTTTGGATACAACAGCTTTGTATCTGTTTTATGTATTTCATCCATAAAATCTTTAAGTTCTTTAAACATTTTAGGGTTTTGCCAAAGCCACTTACCCCAAAACGTGTCACGCAGCGGAGCAATACCGGGGATTATAAGACCAACGTTATTATTTGCTCTTTCCAAAAAGAGTTTTGCCGCTTCCTTATCAAAATGACAACCGCCAAGCTCAAACCAACCAAAAAGCGACGTGCCACCCATTGGACACATTACAATTCGGTTTTTAATTTCTACATTACCTATTTTTCATGGAGTAAACAGTGATTCATATTTAGAATTCATATAGCACACCTCTTTTTAAAAAATCAGTCAATAATCGAATATAAAGACATAATTATTATAACATCTAAACACAAAAACAGCAACAAAAAATCTTGCTAAAGAAAAAACTTTAGCAAGATTTTTTATAATTAAATTTTAAATTTTTATATTGCTGTTTCAAGAGCAATTTTAAGCATATTCTGGTCAAACTCTTTTTTCATTTGAAGGGCATCCTCAATGTCATAGTTTACAACCGAGCTTCCCTTATAAGCAACCACGCGGTTACCCTTGCCTTGATATAAAAGCTGAACAGCCTCATAGCCCATCTGTGTAGCGCGAAGTCTGTCACGCAAGGTTGGGTTACCACCACGCTGAACATGACCTAAAACGGTAGCGCGTGAGTCAACGCCTGTACCTGCCATAATTTGTTTTGCAATTTCCTCTACACCGCCAACACCTTCGGCAACAATAACAATAAAGTGCTTTTTACCATTACTTTTTGTGGTGTTAATTTTTTTGATAATACGTTCAATATTTACAGGAACTTCAGGCACCATAATTGCGGTAGCGCCAACAGCAATACCCGTCTGAACTGCGATATAACCTGCGTGACGGCCCATAACCTCAATAACACTGCAACGGTCGTGTGACTGAGCTGTGTCACGGATTTTATCTACCATTTCCATAGCGGTATTCATAGCAGTATCAAAACCAATTGTATATTCAGTACAAGCAATGTCATTGTCGATTGTTCCGGGCACACCAATACAAGGCACACCGTGACGTGAAAGTTCTAAAGCGCCTCTGAATGAACCGTCACCGCCAATTACAACCAAACCTTCAATGCCGTGCTTTTTACAGCTTTCGACAGCCTCTAAAACGCCCTCTTCAGTTCTGAATTTGGGGCAACGCGCTGTGTAAAGCAGTGTGCCGCCACGATTTATAACGTCAGAAACTGAGCGCGCATCCATATCAAAAATATCATTTTCAATAAGACCTGCGTAACCGCGTCTTATTCCCTTAACTGTCATACCAAGTGAAATAGCAGTTCTCACTACGGCACGTACCGCAGCGTTCATACCCGGCGCGTCGCCGCCACTTGTTAAAACACCTATTGTTTTCATTTTTGTATCATCTCCAAAATATATGCCAAATTATTATACACCATTAATTTTAAAACTGCAACCATTTTTTTACTTTGATACCAGTTTGACATTATTTTGACCTATTATTACCGCCAATTCATCGCTGAGTTTTTCCGATGGGGTAATTTTAAGTCGATCGGGCGCCATAATACGTTTGCCTGTATCTTCGCACACAATTATAACGTCACTATCACCCTTATATTTTGATAAAACATCGCAAACTTTAGCAAACTGCGTCGAATTAAGGCTTGGTATTTTAAGGTAAAGGGTGCTGATTTTATCGCTGTTTTGTGCGCTTTCGGGTACTAATTCCACCGACTCGCATACAAACTCAGCATCTCGGTCTTCGCGTTCGCTTACCTTGCCGTTTATTACAACAATATTACCCGGCAACATTACTTCGCGATATTTTGCAAGGGTTGCTGAAAAAACAATAACGTCTATCACACCTGTAGTATCTTCAAGCGTGGTGTATGCTATAGTATTTTTATTTTTTAGCTGTTTAAGTTTAATATCTCCAAGTATGCCTACAATGCTTGTTCGTTTACCATCGCCAACAATTTTAGAATTAATTTTTGAAATAGGAACAAAGCGTGGATTTTTAGCAAATGTACGATAGTTATTCATCGGGTGACCCGACAAATACATACCTGTTACAGCCTTTTCCATAGCGAGTAATTCCGACTTAGGCATTTCGTCAATATGGGTAAGTGTAAGCGTGTTGTTCTGACTGCTGTCGCCAAAAAGGTCAAGTTGCCCTTCACCAGAAAAACGTCTCGTTTCATCAACAACCGATAATACCTTATCTATATTGTATAGCATTTTACGTCGGTTATCCTCTAACGAGTCCATAGCGCCGCTTTTGATAAGACCTTCAAGAGCGCGTCTATTAAAGTTACGGCTATAGTTACGGGAGCAAAAATCATAAAGTGAAGTGTATTTACCGTTTGCCCTTTCGTTTATAAACTGATTTATAAGGTTAGAGCCTAAATTTCGTACAGCAAGCAGACCAAAACGAATATTTTTTCCGTCCGAAGTGAAGTTTTCATAACTTTCATTCACTGATGGTGGCAATATCTTTATACCAATACGCTTACACTCGTCGGTGTATTGAGCAATTTTTGCAGGATAGTCAAGAACACTTGTAAGCAACGCCGCAAAATATTCGGTTGGGTAATGACATTTTAAGTACGCAGTACGATATGCCACAACAGCATATGCCGCCGCGTGAGATTTGTTAAATGCATAAGAACTGAATGCTGAAATTTCATCAAACAATTTTTCAGCTACAGCTTCACTTACACCGCGATTTACAGCGCCATCACAAATAGTGTTGCCGTTTGCGTCCTTTTCACCGTAGATAAACGCTTCTCGCTCACGAGCTAAAACGTCGTGCTTCTTTTTTGACATAGCGCGGCGCACTATATCAGCGCGACCCAAGGAATACCCTGCAAGGCTTCTGAAAATCTGCATTACCTGCTCTTGATAAACGATACAGCCGTACGTCACGTTAAGTATCGGTTCAAGAAGCGGTGTATCATATTTTACATCCTGTGGATTGTGACGGTTGTGTATATACCTGGGAATAGAATCCATCGGCCCCGGTCGGTAAAGAGAAATTATTGCAATTAAATCTTCGAGCGTTTCGGGACGGAATTTGCGCATTACGTTTTTCATTCCGTCAGATTCAAACTGAAACACACCGTCGGTAAAACCCTCACCCATCATTTTAAAGGTTTCGGCGTCATCAAGCGGTATTTTTTCGATATCAAACAAAGAATTCTTTTTTCTTATATCTTTTTGTGTATCCTCAATGACAGTAAGGTTTCTAAGACCCAAAAAGTCCATTTTTAAAAGTCCCAGTTCATCAAGCGTTGTCATTGGGTATTGGGTTACCACCGATTCGTCATTGGTAGCAAGCGGAACATAGTCACTTACCGGTCGGTCAGATATAACAACACCTGCCGCGTGTGTAGATGCGTGACGCGGCATTCCCTCTAGCTTGATTGCCATATCAATCAAATCTCTGGTAATGGTATCACCGTCATACAAAGCCTTTAATTCTTTAGATGTGGCAAGCGCCGTTTCTAACGTCATACCTATCGACTGAGGTATAAGTTTAGCAATTTTATCACAGGTAGCATACGGAATATCCATAGCGCGACCCACATCTCGCACAGCGGCGCGAGCCGCCATTGTACCAAAGGTTACTATCTGCGCTACGTGATCAGCGCCATATTTATTTGTAACGTAATCTATAACTTTAGGACGGTTAACATAGCAAAAATCCACGTCAAAATCGGGCATAGATACGCGCTCAGGATTTAAAAAGCGTTCAAAAAGAAGGTTGTATTTTATAGGGTCAACACCCGTAATACCTATGCAGTATGCCGCAAGACTTCCGGCGCCCGAGCCACGTCCGGGGCCTACCGGTATGCCGGATTTTTTTGCATAATTTATAAAATCCCAGACTATAAGATAATAGTCAACGTAACCCATTTTATTTATAACCGATAATTCATACTCTAATCGGTCTATAACGCTCCGCTCAGGATTACTGCCATAATTTTTATAAAGTCCGTCATAACATTTACGACGGAAAAATTCATAGTGATCCTCTCCGCCTGTATCAAAAAACGGTAATTTTATCTTGCCAAATTCAAATTCGACGTTGCATCGGTCGGCAATTTTTTGTGTATTTTCAATCGCGTCGCAAAACTCAGGAAGCGCGTCGCGCATTTCACTTTCACTTTTAAGATAAAACTCCTCGGTTTTAAATTCCAGAGCGTTTTGCTCACCGATTTTGCTACCCGTTTGCACGCACAGCAAAACCTTGTGCATAAAACTGTCGTCTTTTTCTATATAGTGCACATCATTTGTAGCAACCGTGGGAATACCCGTTTCGTGCGACAGTTTTTTAATATATGAATTAACTGTTTGTTGTTCGGCAATTCCGTGATTTTGCACCTCTAAAAAGAAGTTATTTTCTCCAAAAACATTCTTATACCAAAGCGCAGTCTGCATTGCCTTGTTATAATCGCCGTCCATTATAGCGCGAGGGATTTCACCCGCAAGACAAGCCGACAATGCAATAAGTCCCGTGTGGTATTTTTCTAACAATTCGCGGTCAACACGCGGTCTTGTATAAAAACCTTCGGTAAAGCCTATAGATACCAATTTTATAAGATTCTGATACCCTTCGTTGTTTTCGCAAAGCAGCACCAAGTGACTATAGTTTCCGTCGGGTGTTTTTTGTTTATCAAAGCGACTATTGGGCGCTACATAAACCTCGCAACCTATAATGGGCTTTACGCCCTTTTTCTTTGCCGCTTTGTAAAAATCAATAGCACCATACATAACACCGTGATCGGTGATAGCTACCGCCGACTGACCCTTATTTGCTACCGAGTCGATAAGTTTATTTATACGGCAACAGCCGTCAAGCAAACTGTATTCTGTATGCAAATGCAGATGTGTAAAGCCCATGCCGTATTCACCCCTTACCTAGATTTTATATCTTCATATATTTCTATTATTTTTTTCAGTCTGTGATTAAGCCCCGAAACGGTTATCGGTTCGGTAGAATTTTTACATAAATCTTTAAGCGAACTTTCAGGATATTGCATACGCAAATTTGCCGCTGAGATTAACTCGTTTGGCAAAGACGAAAGCATCTCTCTTTTAATTAGATATTCAATGGCTGTTCTCTGTTTTATTGATGCTTCAATAGTCTTTTTAATATTAGCACCGTCACAGTTAAACATTCGGTTTGTTTTGTTGTTCGCCTCTTTAATTATGGTGGTTTCAATAAGCTCAAGACTTCGCATAGAAGCGCCCATAAGCGTCAACAAGTTTATTATCATCTCACTGCGCTTTATATATACAACAAAACCCTTGCCGCGCGTTGAAATATTTGCCTTTACATCGTGACGCGCTAATATATCGCGTAGTTCTTCAGCCAGCGCCTGACTTTTTACCGAAAAATCAACCCTATAACTTTTTTCAGGGTCGCTCATTTGACCACAACTTAAAAATGCCCCACGCACAAATGAAGCTTCGCAACAATCACGATTAAAAAATTCGTGACTGATTTTACCCTCTATCATACCAAAATCTACCGATGCCAAAATTTTAAGGCGGTCAATTTCGTCTCCTACTTCCGCACGGTAGGTAGTATTTTTACTGCTACCCTCGGTTATAGTAACCTGCGCGTCATAGTTTTTCTTAATCATAGACGCATATAACCTTGTAACCGATAAATTTTCGCTTTGCATAGACATTTTTTTAGCGCTAAAGGAACGGCTAAAAAGCAAAAGCCCATATGTAAGCGCCTGCATACAACAACGTGACACTCTGATTTCGCTAAGTTCGGTTTTTATATCTGAACAAAAAGACATAATTAATCCTCTTTATCAATATCTCGGTGAACACAATAAGCATCAAACCCACTTTGCTTTAGTTTTTCACAAACCATTATAGCAAAGGTAACCGACCTATGATGCCCGCCCGTACATCCAAAAGATACCGACATTTTTTCTATACCGTATTTTTCTTTAACCGATATTGCCGTCATAAGCATATCTATAATTTTTTCCAGATACTGCTGACTTGTTTCATTATTTAAAACATAATCTCTTACAGACTTGTCCAGACCTGTTTTATGCTTTAAATGCTCTACATAAAATGGATTGGGCAGACAGCGCACATCTAAAACGAAATCTGCTTGCGCGTCTGCCCCATTTTTAAAGCCAAAGGATCTACATTCAATTTTCATTTAATTACTTTCTTCCTACGAATATAACTTCAGGTTCAAGTGTAACCCCGTCAGAATTTTTCACAACATCTTTTATCTTTTCAATAAGTGTAAGCACATCACCGCAGGTAGCTCCACCCCTGTTTATAACAAAACCTGCGTGTTTTTCACTTACCTGCGCTCCGCCTACCGATACACCCTTTAAGTTATTTTTTTCAATAAGAGCGCCCGCAAAATAGCCTTCGGGACGTTTAAAAGTGCTGCCGGCAGATGGAAATTCAAGCGGTTGCTTATCTTGCCTACGGGCAAAAAAGTCATTCATAGCAGCCTTTATATCTTCACTCTTGCCCGATTTCAGTTCAAATGTAACGTCGGTTATGATAAGTTCGCTATTTTTAAACACGCTTGTTCTATAACCAAGTTTCATATCATCTATTGAAAGTACAACCTCATTACCAAGGCTGTCAACCGCTGTAGCAGACACCGTAACTTGTGACATTTCTCCGCCATAGGCGCCTGCGTTCATATAAAGCGCGCCACCAACTGTACCGGGTATTCCATAGGCGAATTCAAGTCCCGAAAGCGAAGCTTTTTGCGCAGCAATACAAACACTACGCAAACTCGCCCCCGCGCCACAAATAACCTTGTTACCGCTTATTGTTATATCGTTAAGGGTGGCGAGACTTATAACCATTCCCTCAATTCCATTATCAGACACCAAAAGATTTGAGCCCTTGCCCAACACAAAATACGGCACGTTTAACTTATTGGCGAGCAGTAAAACCTGCTTTAATTCATCGGTGGTTTTAACAGTAACCAACACATCAGCATTACCGCCTATTTTAAACGTGGTATGGCGACTCATCGGTTCGTCTTTTACATATTCAATTTTAAGTTCTGATAATCTGTCCGTCAGGTTATCAAATTTCATAAAATCACCTTACTTGTGAAGATTACAAAGATAAGCCGCGCCTATAATACCTGCATCATTGCCAAGGTCGGCAGTTTTAATAACGGTTTTAACCTTCATATGACGGGCATAGTTTTCACCCTCAACATATTCATTAAGCGGGTCGGTAAGATATTCGCCTTCTTTAGAAACACCGCCGCCAATGCATATCATATCAGGCTGGAAGGTGTCAAGCACGTTCGCAATACCAACCGCAACATAACGAATATATTCGTCAACAACCATACTGCCTACGCGGTCGCCAAGTCTTTTAGCTTTAAATGCAGTAACACCATTGGCATTTTCAATATTGCCGTCACAAATATCCCACATTCTGCTATTTTTATAGCGCATCATAGCCTGTTTTGTTTGACGAACAAGCGCTGTAGCCGAAGCATAGGTTTCCCAACAGCCAAAACGACCGCAAGTGCAAGCCTGACCACCCATTTGAATAACTGTATGACCAAGCTCACCGCCGGCGCCGTTGGAACCTGAATAGATTTTACCGTCTATAATAATACCGCCGCCAACACCGGTACCCAATGTTATTGCAATAAAGTTTTTAGTACCCTTACCGGCACCCGCAATATATTCACCGTAAGCCGCCGCATTGGCATCATTTTCAACATAGAATGTTTTACCTGTTTTTTTGCAAAGAATTTCTGCGAGTGGCAAATCATAAAATTCGAGATTGTTAGAATATGGCACACTACCTGTTTCGTGGTCAATAGAACCGGGGCAACCAATACCGTAACCGTCTATATCATCTGCGCTAACTCCAGCGTTCTCAATAGCTTCAAAGGTTACTGCAACAATATCATCTATTATTTCTTCTGCGCTTCTGGGCAAATTTGTTTTGCGCTTTGCAGTAGCAATAACTCTGTATTTTTCATCTACCACACCTGCTACAATATTTGTTCCACCTAAATCTACACCCAATTTATACATAATTTTTCCCTCTCTTGTTTTAGCATTAAGTATGCTTAAAATGGTTTAACGTTTGTTTCCTCGGTTTTGGCAAAATCGTCATTCATACCAAGACGGTTTAGCAAATCTTCTGCCGCATTATAACCAAGCTTTTTCTGACGGCTGTTCATAGCCGCAACCTCGATAATTACCGCCAGATTACGACCCGGTTTTACAGGAATTGTAAGCGACGGAACTTCAAGTCCTAATATTTCAGTCTTTTGGGTTTCAAGTCCCATACGGTCATAATTTTTGCTGGCATCCCATTGTTCCATATTGATAACAAGGTCGATTTTTTCGGTTAGTTTTACAGCACCCGCGCCAAAAATACGACTTGCATTAATAATTCCTATGCCACGAAGTTCGATAAAATGACGTATGTTATCAGGCGCAGTACCCACCAGCGACTTGCTTGACACACGACGAATTTCTACTGCATCATCAGCAATAAGTCGGTGACCACGTTTTACAAGCTCGATTGCCGTTTCACTTTTACCAACGCCACTCTCACCGAGAAGCAAAATACCTTCGCCATAAACCTCGACCAAAACACCGTGACGTGTAATACGTGGAGCCAACTGAAGATTTAAAAATGCTATAAGCGCCGCTTCAAAATCAGATGTTGAGTTTTTGCTTACAAGAAGCGGTACGTTATACTTCTTAGCTACTTGGGCATATATACTATCTTCTGCAAGATTTCGGGCAATAATTACTGCCACAGGTTTTTTTGCAAAAAACTCATCAACACGTTTAAACTTCTCTGCCTCGTCAAATCTTTGTAAAAATCCGATTTCATTCATACCAAGAATTTGTATTCGGCTCGAGTCAAAATATTCATAATATCCCGCAAGGTGAAGACCAGGTCGGTTGGTTTCGGTAGATGATACCAAAACCTCGCTTTCAGGCATATTTAAAACCTCTAAAGAAAATTCTTTCACTATACGAGATAACTCAATTGTGCAGTCGGTTTTCATGAGTAAAACACCTCATTTCTCTTTAATCATAATTATTATAACATATTAAGTAATAATTTTAAATATATTTTTACTATTTTTAGGCAAAAAAAATAAAATACCGAGTAAAAACCCGGTATTTTTATTAGTTCCATTTAAAATCACTGCAAAGCAGTGTGGTTTTATTGTTTTGAACGGTTAATATTCCGCCACCTATTTGGGCGGTCTTTTGCTCGTCATCTGACATAATTACCTTGCACTGTCCCGCTTTTACCGCCGTGATAAAAGGCACGTGCCCTGCCATAACAGCAAGTTCACCCTCTGTGCCACGAACAATCAAAATCTCAGCTTCACCATCAAACACACTGCCGTCAGGAGTAGAAATTATAAGGTTATAGGTATTCATTACTTATCACCCTTTGCCTTAGCTACAGCTTCGTCAATTGTTCCTACAAAAAGGAATGCTGACTCGGGTAGGTCATCGTGTTTACCCTCGATAATCTCTTTAAAGCCACGAATTGTTTCGCTGACAGGTACGTAAGTACCCTCTATGCCGATAAACTTTTCAGACACGTGGAACGGCTGAGAAAGGAAACGCTGAATTTTACGAGCGCGACCAACAAGCAGTTTATCATCATCAGAGAGTTCGTCCATACCCATAATGGCGATAATATCCATAAGTTCGTTATAGCGCTGCAAAATTCTCTGAACCTCACGGGCAACGTTATAATGCTCTTCACCCAAAACCTCTGCCGACAAAATACGGCTGGTAGATTCAAGCGGATCAACCGCAGGATAAATACCCTGAGACGCTATGCTACGCGACAAAACGGTTGTAGCATCAAGGTGAGCAAAGGTAGTTGCAGGAGCAGGGTCGGTAAGGTCATCGGCAGGTACGTAAACCGCCTGAATAGACGTGATAGAACCCTTTTTGGTAGATGTGATACGCTCTTGCAAAGCGCCCATTTCGGTAGCAAGTGTTGGCTGATAACCAACGGCAGATGGCATACGTCCAAGAAGCGCCGATACTTCACTACCCGCCTGTGTGAAACGGAAAATGTTATCTATAAACAAAAGCACGTCTTGATTTTCTTGGTCGCGGAAATATTCTGCCATTGTAAGACCTGAAAGACCAACACGCATACGCGCACCGGGTGGTTCGTTCATCTGACCGTATACAAGCGCGGTTTTAGATAAAACGCCCGATTCTTTCATTTCGTTATAAAGGTCGTTACCTTCACGTGTACGTTCACCAACACCCGTAAATACCGAAAGGCCACCGTGTTCTTTAGCAATGTTGTTGATAAGCTCCATAATAAGTACGGTTTTACCAACACCCGCGCCGCCAAAAAGACCTATCTTACCACCCTTTGAATATGGGCAAATAAGGTCGATAACCTTAATACCTGTTTCAAGTATTTCGGTACTGGTTGAGAGTTCATCATATTCAGGAGCGGGTCTGTGAATGTTCCATCTCTCCTGCGTATCGGGCGCAGGTTCATTATCAACCGGTTCGCCCAAAACGTTAAATATTCTACCCAAGGTATCGTGGCCTACAGGTACGCTTATAGCCTTACCTGTATCAGTCACGGCGGTACCGCGCTGTAAACCGTCGGTAGAAGCCATTGCAATACAACGGGCAACGTTATCACCTATGTGTTGCGCTACCTCAACGGTAAGGGTGCGCTCACCTATAGGCATTGTAAGCGCGTTATAAATAGCCGGTAGTGTGCCCTCTTCAAAGCGCACGTCAACAACAGGTCCCATAACCTGTGATACTACACCGGTAGTTTTGTTAGACATTAAATATCACTCCCGAAAATGCATAATGCATAATGCACAATGCGCAATTAATCATTTAATGAAGTCTTCACTATACTCGTAAGCAATTTGCTAATTTCTTTTAAATCTTTATTTATACTAACAAATTCCTTTTCGTTTATATAATCTGTTTCGTGTAGAATATCTATCCAATATTCAGTTTCAGATGCCTCTTTTAATGCAATATTCATTTTAGCGGCAAAGTCTGCCTTAGACTGACCGCGTACCGCCTCTTTTACGTTTGCACCTATGCATTGTGAATTGTGCATTAATTTCCGGCACCGGCAACAATTTCAGTAATTTCTTGAGTAATCGCACCCTGACGCGCGCGGTTATACTGTAGCATAAGCTCGTCAATCATTTGCTGAGCGTTTTTGCCTGCCGAATCCATAGCCATACGGCGAGCGGCAACCTCACTTGCAAAGCTTTCACGAACACAGGCTACAATCACACCCGAAATATATTCAGGCACCGCAATATCAAGTATGGTGCGCTCATCGGGTTCAAAAACTGCGGATGTGTTTTGCACATTTTCACCCTTTGTAAGCGGTAAAACCCATTTAATCTCTGGGGTTTGTGTCATCATTGAAATATAGTTTGTTGTAACTATTCCAAGACGACCGAACTCACCCGCTTCAAACTGTTCACAAAGCTGTTTAGCCAATTCAAAAGCATCGCTAGCGTAAAATTTTTCGCTTGATACTATTTCTTTGCCAAAACGCTCGCAAGCTCGCTTACCAATGGGAATAATCTCGGCTTCGCCAAAATCGCGAACGGTACGGAAAATGTTAGCGTTATATCCGCCTGCGAGTCCGCGGTCACCTGCGATTACAATAAGTCGGGTTTTTTCACCCTCTTTATATTCACGCATAAAAGGACTGCTCTGACACTCGGGTACCGCTGTTAGCAAATCAACTACGTTTTGCACTGCCTCTTCATACTGACGACCTGCCGCCATAGCCATATTTGCCTTTCGCATTTTAGATGATGCCACAAGACCCATCGCCTTGGTAAGATGCAGGGTTGAGTCAACGCTTTTTATACGCAGTTTCAGCGTTTTTGTGTTACCTGACATCTACCTCACCTCGTCATTTCACGAAGTGTTTCTTCTAAAGATGCTATGTCTTCATCTTCAAAATAACCATCTTCAAAACGTTGAAGTAATTGCGGTTTTTGATTTTGTAATTTTTCAAATAAGTTTTCCTGGAACTTATGAACGTCGGCAACGGCAATACTATCAAGCCAGCCCTTTGTTACGGCATAGATAATTGCAACCTGGCAACCAACCGATACAGGACTGTTTCGGCCTTGCTTTAGCACCTCTACTATACGCTCACCCAAAGCCAAACGAGCCTTGGTATCGGCATCAAGGTCACTACCAAACTGCGCAAATGCCTGAAGTTCACGATATTGTGAATAAAGAAGTTTAAGTTCACCCGAAACCTTTTTCATACTCTTTTTCTGAGCGGAACCACCAACACGGCTAACCGAAATACCGGGGTTAATAGCCGGCATAACACCTGAGTGGAAAAGTTCGGTTTCAAGGAATATCTGTCCGTCGGTAATTGAGATAACGTTTGTCGGAATATATGCCGAAACATCACCCGCCTGAGTTTCGATAATCGGTAGCGCAGTAATAGAACCACCGCCGTATTCAGGCGCTACACAAGCTGCGCGTTCAAGCAAACGTGAATGTAAATAGAATACGTCACCAGGATAGGCTTCACGACCGGGTGGACGACGAATAAGCAGTGACAGCGCGCGATATGCAACTGCGTGCTTACTTAAATCGTCATATATTATCAACACATCTTTACCCTGCGCTCTGAAATATTCAGCCATAGCGCAACCTGAATAGGGCGCAATATACTGAAGCGGCGCGCTCTCAGAAGCAGATGCCGACACTACTATTGTGTAGTCCATAGCGCCCGCTTTTGTAAGGTTGTTAACCAAGCTTACAACCGATGTATTCTTTTGACCGATTGCTACATAAATACATATAACATCGGTATTTTTCTGATTTATAATTGTGTCAACAGCAATCTCGGTTTTTCCTGTCTGACGGTCACCTATTATAAGCTCACGTTGACCGCGACCTATGGGTATCATACTGTCAATAGCCTTAATACCTGTTTGCAAAGGCACCGATACGCTCTTACGTTCAATAATACCGGGCGCTTCTGCTTCGATGGGGTTAAAGCCGCTGTATTCTATAGGTCCTTTGCCGTCAATTGGCTCACCCAAAGCATTTACGACACGACCGAGCATTTTTTCACCAACGGGCACCGACAATACCTTGCCCGTACGACGAACAACAGTACCCTCACGAATATTATTATCATCCGAAAGAACTGCAACCGATACGGTGTCTTCCTCAAGGTTTTGGGCAAGACCTGCCGAACCGTCTTCAAACTCGAGCAGTTCGTTTGCCATACAGTTGGTAAGCCCGTAAACGCGCGCAATACCGTCGCCGACAAGAATTACCCTGCCGGTCTCTTTCATTTCAATTTGTGAGCGATAGTTTTTTATCTGCTCCTTTATAATATAGCTAATCTCTTGTTGCTTTTCACTCATACGCTAATCACTTCCCTTACGCGCTTTAAGTTGTTTTTAACACTGCCGTCAATCAGTTCGCCGTCGAGTTCTACCGATATGCCACCAAGCAATTTTGAGTCTATAACACACTGTAATGTCACGCTTTTTCCTGTGCGTTTTTCAAGACTTTTTATAAGACCTTGCTTTTGCGCGTCGTTTAGTTCTACCGCAGTCTTAACCACAGCAACAACTGTATTTGACGCCCATTGACGAAGGCTTTCAAAATCACTTACGCACTCAAAAAAGATTTCCGCCTTACCGTGCTCACAAAGCAGTTGTAAAAAAGATAAAACGTGTGTGTTAATTTTACCCTCAAAAGCGCTCTCAAGCGCCTTGGTGCGTTCACTTTTAGGAATGCTCGGCGTAGATAAAAACTGTAAATATTCAGGCGTGCTTTCTAAAACCTGTTGCACAGTTTTTAAACTGTCATAGAACTCGTCAACGCAGTTTTCTTCGCGCGCCAACATAAACAGCGCCTCTGAGTAGTTATTACCTATCGCTGTCATTATTCTTCACCTATTTTTTCAATAAACTCGTCAATAAGCGCATTGTGATCATCGGTGTTAATTTCACGCTCAAGCATTTTTTCTGCCAAAGCGGTAGAAACATCGACAATCTGCGCTTTGATTGTCTCGTTTACGCGTTTACGATGGAGTTCAGCATCTACCTCTGCCTGACGGATAATACCGTCAGCAGTAGCTCTTGCGTCCTCAATAATTTTGTCTCCGCGATTTTTTGCTGTGTCGGCAGCCTCTTTTACAATGCCCTCGGCTTCTGCCTTGGCGCCTGCAAGACGCTCGGTAAGTTCGGCGTCTTTTGCCTTAGCGCTTGTATTTGCGGCATCAGCATCAGCATACTGGCTGTCGATTTCAGCGCGACGCGCATCAAGCATTTTTTGCACCGGCTTATACAAAAACTTTTTAAGTATTAAAAACAAAATTGTAAGGTTAGCAAGGGATATAAGTATCTGCCATAAATTTACGGATATAATATCCAAGGATTGCATTTATATTTCCCCCGAATTATTTTACTGCATTAAGCAAAATGTTTACAAGCATATTAGGCGCAACAAAGATAAGCAAAATTGCAATAACAAGCGCATAAAGACCTGTCGTTTCCGCAATAGCGCAACCCATAAGCATTGTTGTTGTAACCGAGCCTTTGCATTCAGGCTGACGTCCGATAGCTTCACAAGCACTGGCTACGGCATTACCTTCACCAATACCGGGGCCTATACCTGCGATCATTGCAGCACCTGCGCCCAAAGCGCAACAACCTAAAATAATACCAATTGCGAGTTCCATAATATTTTCCTCCGTTTATATAAATTTTATTTTTTTAACTTAGCTAATTTTTTTGCTCTACGTGCAAAGTAATCTTCTTCAGGAAATCCACTTGCGACATAAAGCATTGTAAGCATTGCAAATATAAATGCCTGCAAACAACCGCTGAACAAATCAAAATAAACCGATAGTATTGCAGGTAAGCCCACTTGCAAAAATGGTATTTCGCCAAGGAATCCGGGCAACCAACCCAAAAGCAGTTTAGATAATCCCTGAAGTCCCGTAGCTACCAACACCGAAATAACCGCGCCCGAAAGCACATTGCCATAGTGACGAAAAGCCATTGAAATCGGTGTCGCAACCTCGCTTATAATATTGAGCGGTGACAACAGTGGTACTGGATCACCAAAACTTTTCACATAGTGAATAGGTCCGCATTTCATCTTATAATAAGTTATAAGTATAAAAACTAATATTGCCCATCCGCCTACTATATTAATATCAGAGGTTGGTGGATAAAGACCTATAAGTGACAATAAACTTGAAAAGGCAGAAAGCCCCATTATTGCCGCTACGAACGGTGCAAAGCCAGAAAAATAATCACTCATATTAGTTTTTACTAAAGATTGCGTCTGCTTTACTATCCACTCAGCAATTTGCTGACGCTTGAGTTCTGCCTTAACAGTAATTCCATGAGTGAAATAAAGACACAAGCAAAATATTGTGATTAAAACCAACACCGAATTAACCTGCGATTCAGTTATAGGTAAATTTTGAAGTGGCATTGGAATTGTAAAATAAATCAAGGCTCCAGAAATGCTGATGCCTGACTTTTCAGGTGTAAAAAGCACCTTAAGCGTCATACCTAAAACAAGTGGTAAAATGGCACCTATCAGAAGCAGTGCGTCTACAAATTTAAAGCGAATACTCTTCTGAGTTTTCGTAAAGCAACACCTCCTTAAAAATTTTTATCAATTAAAGGTCTTATTATAATAGCTATGCGCGGAAAAACTAATGGAATCAGTATAGCAACGCGTGTAGGTGTTTGTTTGAAAATCAAAATTCCTACAACAGCCAAAAGAAAAATTATAGCAAAGCGAATACTTTGAGAGGCTCTTATTGTTTGTCTGGCATCTTTTTCATCTTGGGCAACTGCCTTTTGAACAAAAAGTCCCATAACAAAAAAATTACCAACAGCTAAAGCCGCGCCCCAGATGTTACCAAGCAGTACCGTATAATTCCATTTTGCAATTATTAAAAAAACGGCCTGCATCAGAACACTTAATATGACAACAAACGAAGCCACATATTTTGTTTCTTTTATTATAGTTTTATCAATTTTCACTATCAGGTTGACGAAAATCAAAACCGCTACGGTTTCGCTCGTCGCCTTTTCCCACCCTTCTCGTGTTTATTTTTGCAAGGTCGCGATATTACAAGTGATGAAACAAGAAAACAATGAAAATTATTATTTGTCAGGTGTGGCGAATTTGACTTTCGTCAACCTGAAACCATTCTTTCCCATTTTATTGTTATTCTAACACATATTATTTAATATGTCTATAATAAACAAAAATTTAACAAAGAATTTTTAAGTTATTCATAAACCAAACAAAAGCGTTTGCCAAGATCACATCATTGCTTTTTTTAGAATGCTATGATAAGATTAAAATCATCGGGAGGAGTTTATTATGAAAAATAAAAAATCATTAAAAACCAAAATTGCCTTTTTTCTGTTAATTACTCCATATGTTTTTTTGTTTTTATCTTGGGCATTAGCATTTCTTCACATTAATGACCTGATTTCTTTTTTAGGTTTTTTTGGCGCAACGCTATTATTCCCTATAGTTTCTATTATTTTTATAATTCCAAGTGTAATTTTACAAATTATTTCTCTTTGTAAACAAGAATCAAAAAAACAAAATATTATTATGCTTTCATTTTCTATTCTTTCCATTTTATTTGTTCATTTTTACTTTTGCTTTATAATTGAACTAGGCTCAGGCGTATAAATTTTAAAATATCATATAATAAAGATTTAACACCCCACATATATTTTATGTGGGGTGATTTTTTGAAAACTCTTGGAATAATTGCAATAATCTGGTTATCAATCTGCGCATTCGTTTTGCTCATATTACATATAAAAAGCCACAAATTTTTAAAGTCAATATTTTTAAATGCAATATTAGGGTTTACCGCTATCGCAGTAATAAACCTTACCCAAAAATTCACAGGCGTTTTTGTGCCGCTTAATTGGTGGACCGTGGGCGGCAGCGGTATTTTTGGACTGCCGTGTGTTTGTGGTGTTGTACTTTTACAAATACTCATATAACTTATTCATAAAAAAAGTCAGACCTTTGGAGTCTGACTTTTTTAGTTTAATAACATTATTTTGTTTTTGCTGACTTTGCAGTTGACCAACCTGAGTAGTATTTTTTACCATTTACTGTTTTGTAGGTTCTTACTCTCACGTAGTATGTCTTTTTAGCGCTAAGGCTCTTTAAAGTATATTTCGTTGTTTTGTAACTTGAAATTGTCTTTGTTTTAGCGCTTGTAAACTTTTTGCTTGTAGAGTACTGTACCTGATAACCTGTTACCTGTGTGGATTTCTTAGAGATATTTACCGTAACACTCTCTTTACCTGCGGTAAGCTTTGATACACCAGTCTTAGTCGGGAGAATTTTAAAGGTAAGTTTCTTAGTTCCTGTGTAGTTACCCTTACCCGTGACAGTTACTGTATAGGTACCAACATTCTTTCTACCGCTTGAAGATTTTAAGGTGTAGTCAACGTTCTTTTTAAGTTTTGTACCTGCAGCGGTTTTAACCGTAACGATAGGTGTTTTAACCTTGCCGTTATATGTGTATGAATAGCAAGATAAAGAAATTTTGGTTTTAGAAATGTCTTTTTTAGCTGATAATGCAGAAGACGTATAAGCATAAATTTTTGTTTTACTGCCATTAATGTTAAATGTAACTGTCTTCTTGTCTTTACTTAATTTACCATTGGTTTTTGCTATTTTATATGGTAGAGTGATGCCAAATTGAACACTCATTCCCATATCGGCAAACATTTCTGTTCCCTCAATCAAATAGCCTTCAAACTTCTTATCGGTAACAACCACCTTTTTAAACAAACCTGAGCTTTCTTCTGTTTGGGCTGTTAATTCTTTTTTTAGCGCAGCAATAGATTTAAAACTTTTAGTCTGCTTATCAACATAGCATTCTTTTCCGTTTATCACCTTTTTAGGCAGTGTAGCAATATCTTGACCATTAACGGTAGTGTCGACGCCCTCGGCTATCTCAAGCTCTTCAACAGGAATAATTGTTGTTGTAGTCATTTTACAAGTTCCATCTTTATTAATAACAACATCTTCTTTTAACTCACAGCCACAAAACAAAGCTGCAAACATAACAACACACAAACTTAATGCAAGAATTTTTTTAATAGAATTCATTTTTATTCCTCCTAAAAAAGCAAAAATATTTATAATTTTACTATATCATATTTTATATTAAATTACAATAAAAAATTACAAT
This sequence comes from Clostridia bacterium, assembly GCA_017516965.1. Lineage (GTDB taxonomy): Bacteria > Bacillota > Clostridia > Oscillospirales > Acutalibacteraceae > UBA737. The sequence goes on along the minus strand of JAFXAP010000010.1, from coordinate 343 downwards.
TTTATGAAATAAAAGTGTGCTTTTCAAATCTCGTACGGAAAAACAAAAAGAACACCCTCTAAGGTGTTCTTAACTTTTATTTAGTCTCATCTTTGCTTACTCCCGATTCGCTCGGCGGTCAACGCCGCCGACACGCACCCGCACTTTTTAAATGTCCACCGGACATTTAAAATCGGTTATCACCGACCGTGCTTTTCGAATCTCGTACGGCAAAACAAAAAAGAACACCCTCTAAGGTGTTCTTAACTTTTATTTAGTCTCATCTTTGCTTACTCCCGATTCGCTCGGCGGTCAACGCCGCCGACACGCACCCGCACTTTTTAAATGTCCACCGGACATTTAA
>JAFXAP010000009.1 GCA_017516965.1 Clostridia bacterium | reverse complement strand
TGGTCTTACCGTCATAGGTATAGCTGGTTGATGAGAGTGAGAATGTTTTTGCGTACTTGATTGTGGTTGTGCTTTCAACATCGCCACATACTGTACACTTGTTTTCTATTTTACCGTTCTTTGATGTGGTTGCTTTTGTTACTACCTTTTTATAGGTGTGCTTAATGGTGCGAGTAGCCTTACAGACGTTGCAGGTCTTATCGCAGGCATTATCGTATTGATGCGCGGCGGGGGTACGGGTCTTGCCGCAATCATTGCAATCTCCATCGCAAGCGTTGGTATACTTATGGTTTACCACCGCGTTATGCGCGCCGCAAGAGCAGGTATCTGCATGGCCGTCATCGGTCTTATACGCGTATTTATTCGCGTAGTTATGGGAAGGAACTGTGCCGGTCAATGCCTGCAGGGTTGTGGCGACCTTGCTTTCGGTGAAGTAGGTATCGCATACATCGCAGAAATAATGGGCGGCGACGCTTGCTTCCAGCTTGGTTTGGGTATGCACTTCGGGCTTTGCTTCGATCAGCGCGCCGTAGGTATGGCCTGCGGCAATCTTGCCGTCGCCGATTTTCCAGTCATCCAGATCAGTGATTTCGGTGGTGGCTGCGGCATCTTCAAAGTGCTTGCCGCAATCGCAATCGTAGTAGTCTTCCCAACCGTCAGTGGTGCAACCGGAAGCTTTTCCGGAAACGAAAGCAGGAGAATGGAGATTAAATTCAATTTCAACGGTCGCACTATCGTTATTTCTATATTGAGCTGCTACACTTATCTTTTTTACAGCAAATGCTCCGCCATTGACGGTAACCGAAAGGTTTTCTGCAGTTTCAAATTTATAGCCCGGTTCGGCGATCAGATTAAATCTAATCGTATAGGTTTTGCAACTTTCAAATACACTGTTAAACTCAACGTTATCATAGAAATACTTTGCCACAGATAAATCTGCTTTTCCCTCAATGGTACAGGTAGGCGCAGTCGATGCAGAATCTCCCGCTGCAGGGATGATAACATTATTCAACTCTATCTGATTGACCACCTCCGGCAGCCCGACTTCAAATTCGGGGGAGGTGATATAGGTATAGGAATAGGTAGGCTCGATCCAAGGATCTTCACCATATTCCCATGCGGCACCGTCGATCGTCACGGTGCACGTCTCCGCCAATTTATGCGTCTTACCGTTGTTGCCATCGATACGAAGCTGGTTGGAATAGCGATATTTGCCCAAGGTGAAGATATCTTCTTGGTATTCTTCCCAGGCAGACAAGCTCTCATTCCATTTTTCCCAATAACCCATAGACGAGGTGATATACGCCTGCGTACCTACGGTGAAAACAAAATCATAAGAGTCTTCTACCTCTGTACCAAAAGCAATAGCAGGCATATTCGAGGTCGCCTCAAATTCAGAAACGGTGATGCGGTCTTCAGGCTTGCAATAGGTGTTATTAACATAAACTGTGATTTCCTTATAATTGCTTTCTGCATCGGTAACACGGATCACAAGTTCGCTGTTTTCACCCAGTGCTGTGGGAGTACCGCTGACCGTTCCGTCTGCCGCAACAGTGACCCATTCCGGACCGGAGGTCTTGCTGAAAACATAAGGTTCGGTTCCGCCCATGACACCGCCCAACACCGAATAGGGAGTAATTGCAGTGTCGATATAGTTTATCCCGATATTATAAAGATTGTTATCGGTAAACTCCAGCGGAATAGCCGCTTTTTCAACCGTGAATTCAGGGGAGGTGATATAGGTATAGGAATAGGTAGGCTCGATCCAAGGATCTTCATCATATTCCCATGCGGCACCGTCGATCCTCACGACACCTGTCGCAGCCAATTTATGCGTCTTACCGTTGTTGCCGTCGATACGAAGCTGGTTGGAATAACGGTATTTGCCCTCGGTGAATTTCACTTCATTATATTCTTCCCAAGCCGAGGCGGTTTCGTTCCATTTCTCCCAATCACCCATAGACGAAGTAACATACGCCTGCGTGCCTACGGTGAAGGAAAAATCATACGAATCTTTAACATCCGCACCATAGGTAATAGCACCCATATTCGATGTTCCTACAAATTCGGAAACCTCTTCTCTCAAGTCGGGCATGGTGAACTCTGCCTCAACGGTCGCGTAATCACTCCCTCTATATTGAGCTCCTACCTTTACGCTTTTAACGGCAACATCTCCACCGTTGACTGTAGCGGTTAAGGTACCCGTTGGCGCAAACTCATATCCGTCTTCCGCATTTAAATTAAACTTTACCGTATAGGTTTCTGCACCTTGGAACGTGCTTGTAAATTGATTGTTTTTATAGAAAAACATAGAAGAACTATAGGTATAGCCCTTGCCGGATTCGACGGTACAAGAGGGATTTTTTACCGCCTGGTCGCCCACCGAGGGAATCACAAAGTCGGTAAGGTTTACCGTTTCAATGACGGAATTTCCCCCTTCTGCAAACGCTGTCAGCGGTGTAAATACCGACATTAAAAATGTTAGTGTTAACACTAAACTAATGATTTTTTTCTTCAAAGTTTTCACTTTAAGACCTCCTTTTAAATTTTATGATTCAACGCGATAAAAACTAACGCCTTGATTCATTTTATATTTTATGATATAATTATAACAACATATATACCGTTTGTCCCCATACCAAAAGTATGGGAAATGGTGTTTTTGCAAAAAAAGTATAAGAATATTTTAACTATACTGACTTTTTTAAAAAATTATGGTCAGAGGAGAAGAAAATGAAAAAGTTATTTGCAAGTATACCTATCATACTGTTTTTTATGTTTTGTTTGTCGGGTTGTAATGCTGTCGGAGCGAAAAGCGCAAGCCTGACTATTGTCTACTCAGCTGCTGCCGTGCTATCTTTATTACTTTTGATTGGCTGTGTCTTGCTGGTGCGCAAAAACAAAGCATGGCTTGTTACGCTATTTTCATCGGTGTTTGTTGTAAATGTTGGATATGCCATCTTAGCGATATCAACAAATCTTACAATGGCGCTGTGGGCAAACCGTGTGGCATATCTCGGTTCGGTATTTTTGCCGCTTGCTATGCTTATGATCATATTGAACGTTACCGGTACAAAGCATCCAAAATGGTTACACGGTGCTTTGGCTACAGTGTCAATTCTTATGTTTTTGATTGCCGCAAGTCCGGGCATTCTTCCAATTTATTACAAAGAAGTTTCATTTGCAGTGGTAAAAGGTGTTTCTACACTCGTGAAGGTGTACGGACCGTTGCATCCATTATATCTTGTGTATTTGCTTGGCTATTTTGTCGCTATGGTTACGGTCATTGTTCGCGCGCAAATTAAGAAAACTATAGACACCACAGCACACGCTTTCATACTTGCTATTGCGGTTTTTGTTAATATCGGCGTTTGGTTTATTGAGCAGATGACAAACATTGAGTTTGAAATGCTGTCTATTTCATATATCATCAGCGAACTGTTTTTGCTTGGTATTCACCTTGTAATGAACGAATACCAGCGTATGAAGAATATAGTTAAGCAGGTTGAATCGGTACAAGGTTATTCCAATAGTGAAGCATCGTCTACGGATGTGATGCTCGAAAAGCCGGTAGAGTATGAAATTATTTCTCCTGATCGCATAGAAGTCTTTATGATGGGGCTGAAAACGCTAACACCGACAGAACGTGAAATCTATGATGCGTATATTGCCAGAGTTACCACCAAAGAGATTATGGCAAATATGAACATCAAGGAATCCACCCTGAAATATCACAATAGAAACCTTTACGGAAAGCTGGGTGTTTCCTCTCGAAAGGAACTTATTGAAATACATAAGCATATTAAATCCGTACAAACTGCGTTTAAAAAAGCAACCAATGTTGCTGATAAATAGGTTAAAACACCACGCCCTCTATACTGCTTTAAGTGTCATTACAATATAATCGGGTTATGATGCAAAGTGGGTATTATATTAAAATAAACAGACAAAAAAGTCATTGCGAAAACAAAAGTTTCGCAATGACTTTTTTAATTAATTCAAGCAATCATAAAAAATATCTTTAATTTCCTTATTTCCAAGTTCAATAACACTTTTAATAGTACGCTTACCATTGAAGGTGCAAAGTTCAGCAAGTCTGTCAATACAATTTTCATCAATATCAAACTCTCTAAGTGCAGACGGCATACCGATTGATTTAAAAAATTCTGCCATAGCCTCAATTCCCTTTTCTGCCGCCTTTTTATCGTCGGACTCGTCAACATCCCACACTCTACGCGCAAACTGCGCAAAACGCGAAATATTGTGCATATAAACGTATTTAGCCCACGCGGGAAAAAGTACCGCCAAACCTGCGCCGTGCGAAACGTTGTCAAATTCACCGCTTAATGCGTGTTCAAGCTGGTGCACCGGAAGCGCGTTGATTCTGCCGCAACCTGTAAGATTGTTGTGTGAAAGGCTTGACGCCCACATTATGTTAGCGCGAGCATCATAATCACTTGGATTTTTCATTACAACCTTTGCCGAACAAATAACCGATTTTAAAATGCTTTCGGCAATTCTATCGGTTAAATCGGTAGGCTCACAGGGTGTAAAATAACGCTCGATAGTGTGCGCCATTATATCGGTTATACCGCAAGCAGTCTGATATGGACTTACTGTATATGTGAGTTCGGGGTTGCAAATGGCAAAAAGCGGTCGGTTAAGTTCACTTGTAAATCCGCGTTTCATATTAAGTGACAGGTCGGTAACCACTGCCGATGCGCTCATTTCGCTACCAGCAGCCGCAATCGTAAGCACACAGCCCGTGGGTAGCGCCGCTTTTGGCTTTTCTTTTCCTGTTACAAAATCCCATATATCGCAGTCGGCTTTAGCGCCAAGCGCCGTATATTTTGCCGCGTCGATAACACTACCGCCGCCTACTGCCAAAATAAGCTCTACACCCGTTTCTTTAGCAAGCTTTACAGCCTCGCGAATAAATTCAATTTTTGGGTTAGGCTCTACCCCGCCCATTTCTACAACTTGGATGTTGTGTTTTGATAAAGAGGACATTATTTCATCATAGAGTCCGTTTGACTTAATGCTTCCCTTACCATATTGAAGCATTATTTTTTTATAGCCGTAATCACTGATTATTTTTCCAAGTTGTGTTTGTTTGCCTTTGCCAAAAAACACCTTTGTTGGTGTATAAAATTCAAAGTCAAGCATTGATTTTCCCTTTCTACAAAATCACGCCCAAGTGACCTTGGGCGTGAAATATAAACTTTAATTATTCAGCTGTTTCTTCTGCTACAGCTTCAGCTGCAACTTCTTCTACAACTGCGTCTTCAGTTGAAGCTACAACCTCATCTTCTTTAACCTCTTCAGCCACTTCAGGCTCAAGAAGAACGCGAATAGAAAGGCTTACGCGCTTCTTATCAAGGTCGATAGCAGTAATCTTAGCATCAACTTCTTGACCTACGGTGAGTTCATCCTGTGGTTTTGCAACGTGCTTATTAGCAATTTGTGAAATGTGAATAAGACCGTCAACACCAGGAATAATTCTTGCGAATGCGCCGTATGTAGTCATGCTAACGATTGTAACCTTAACAACATCATCAACATTGTAGTTGCTCTGGAAAATTGTCCAAGGATTGTCCTCAGCCTTTTTATAACCCAATGAAATCTTTCTCTTTTCAGGGTCAAGAGCTTTGATATAAACTTCAATTTCATCGCCTACTGATACAACTTCAGCAGGATTTTTGATGCGGTTCCAAGAAAGTTCAGAAATGTGAACCATTCCGTCAACGCCGCCAATGTCAACAAATGCGCCGTAGCTTGTAAGTGATTTAACTGTACCTGTGATACGATCACCAACAGCAATAGAAGCCCATACCTTTTCTTCAGCCTCTTTGCGAGCCTCGCGAAGTACGCTGCGAATAGAGCCGATAGCTCTGCGGCCACGACCGATTTCAATAATTCTGAAATCAACCTCAGTACCCTTTAAATTTTCAAGTGAATCATTTCTTGAAGCGGTAGCCTGAGATGCAGGGATAAATATGCGAACATTGTTTGAGTACACTACAACGCCACCCTTGATCACATCGCGAACTGTGCCGTGAAGCACTTCGCCTGAATCCTTAGCAGCAACTATATTGTCCCAACCTGCAATAGCATCGTAACGACGCTTTGAAAGCATTGCGGTTCCTTCCTGATCGCTGATTTTCATAATGATAAGGTTGAGCTTATCATCAACTTTTACTTCGCTTAACAGATCAACAGGTTCTGTTGAATATTCATCTGCGCTAACATAGCCTGTTACACCTCTGCCTATATCTACAGTGATTTCTGATGCGTTTACTGCAACAACAGTACCGCACACCTTCTGCTCGCCTGTAAGGCTGTTGAGCGAAGCCTCAAATGCTTCCTCATCTGTCATTTCCTCGAAGCTTTTTTGAACAGTTTCTACTACCTCCATCTGTTCATCTACAGGTTGTAAAATTTCCGACATGGTTTTAATAACCTCCTTTATAATACCCGCAGGTGTAGATGCACCCGCGACAACGCCAACATTATTTGCTTTAGAAAACCATTCGACCTTAAGTTCTGACGCGGTTTCTATCAAATGGGTGTTTTGACAAAGAGTGGCACAAACGTCATATAACTTGACGGTGTTTGAACTGTGCCTACCCCCGATTACAACCATTACATCGCAGGTAGCAGCAAGCTCACGCGCCTCTGCCTGTCGTGTTGACGTAGCACTACATATTGTATCAAAAATTTTTGCATTTGTACATACTTTTTTTAAAAAAATTTGCGCTTTTTGCCATTTTTTTGCATTAAATGTGGTCTGTGACACCACCGAAACGGGAATTTCTTTGATTTCGGGATGATTTTCTATCAAATTTTCAAGCTCGGACTCATTGCTGAACACGTAATATTGCGATACGCAGTGACCGATAATTCCAATAACCTCGTGATGATTTTCATCACCTGCAATCAAAATTACTTCACCCTTGCTTGATTGTTCAGCCACAATCTTATGTATTTTTGCAACAAAGGGACAGGTTGCATCACACAACCTTACCCCCGCTTTTGTTGCCGTTTCATAAACACTTTTTCCAACACCGTGAGAGCGTATAACCAAAATTTCATCATTCTTGACTTCCTGAGCGTTTTCGACCACGCGAACACCCTTGGATTTTAGCTCATCAACCATTTGGCTGTTGTGTATTATAGGGCCTAAGGTGCAAACCTTTTCACCACTTGATACCAGGTCATATACCATTTGTACCGCGCGGTTTACACCAAAGCAAAAACCCGCTGTTTTAGCAAGTGTTATATTCATTTAATTTATCCTATCTTTTATCATTTTGAGTAATATATCAATAGACTCTTGTAAAGTGTTACCTGTGGTATCAAACATTATTGAATCCTCTGCAGGTTTTAGTGGCGCTATCTCGCGGTGAGAATCGTTATAATCACGGGTTTCTATATCTTTGTAAATATCATCATATTTAACATCCATACCCTTTTCGCAAAGCTCTTTATAACGGCGTGTTGCTCTTTCTTCTACAGTAGCTGTTACAAAAAACTTAAGCGTAGCATTGGGCAAAACAACCGTACCTATGTCTCTGCCGTCCATAAGAACATTGTTTTCGCGGGCAAGTTTGCGTTGCATTTCAAGCAAAAAGGCACGTACAGGCGGTTTTGCCGAAACGGCAGATGCCATCATAGAGGCATCGGGAGTTCTTATTTCATCTGACACATCCTCACCGTTTAAAAATACGTGTTGCGCGCCATCTATAAACTTAATATCTACCTCAATGGTTTTAAGCACTGCCTCGATATCACAGTCAAGAGTAGTGTCATAACCTTCGCGCAAAAACTTTAAGCCAACTGTACGGTAAAGCGCGCCTGTGTCAACATAGATAAATCCAAGTTCTTTTGCGACACCCTTTGCTACTGTACTTTTACCGGCACCTGCCGGACCGTCTAATGCAATTGAAATCATAATTAAATTTTCCTTTCGGTTGAAATTTTATATTTTGCAGCATTTTCACCGGCTAACACGCCTGTTGAAAATGCTATTTGTAGATTAAATCCACCTGTGTAGGCATCAACATCAATTACCTCACCCGCAAAGAAAAGCCCGTCTATTAGTTTTGACATCATAGTTTTAGGGTCAATTTCTTTAACAGCAATACCGCCGCTTGTGATTATTGCTTCCTCAATAGGTCTGAATCCCGTTATGGTAAGCTTAAAATGTTTAATAATATCTACAAGTTTTAGTCTTTGCTCACGGCTTATGGTATTAACCTTGGTGTGTGGCTCAATGCCCGACATATTTATTATAACCGGAATTATGCTCTTTGGTAACAGTTTGTCCAAGGAATTTGCAAAATCACGGTTCAGAGACTCTTCAAAATCGCGGAGCAATCTTTTATCAAGTTGCGTGTCATCAAGCGCAGGTTTTAAATCGATCTCGGCAAAATATTGCTTTTTGCCCATATATCGCAGATGCGCCGATGCTGAAAGTGTTAATGGACCTGATATGCCCGTATGGGTAAAGAGCATTTCACCCAACTCTTTATAAAGCGCCTTTTTCTTGCCATCTTCAAACACCGAAAGGGTTACGTTTTTTAGTGATAACCCTGCAAGTCGAGTGCAAAAGCCCTCATGACATTCAAGACCAACCAAAGATGGCGTTAGGTTTGTTACGGTGTGACCAAGACTTTTTGCCATTTTATACCCGTCACCTGTAGAGCCTGTAAGTGGGTACGAAACACCGCCCGTTGCCACTATAACGCAGTCGGCGTCAAGAATTTTGCCGTCGGTAAGCTTAACAGCGGTAACAAAACCGCCCGGCGCCATAATACACTCGGCAGTACCCTCTATAATATTGCCAATTTTTAAAACCGCGCGTGTAAGAGCGTCAACTATATCAACCGCCTTATCTGACACGGGGAAAACGCGATTGCCGCGCTCGGTTTTAAGCGGTACGCCCCTATCTTCAAAAAATTGCATTGTATCAGCTGCGCCAAAATTGCTAAAAGCCGAGTACAAAAACTTTCCGTTTTTTGGGGTGTTGGCAATAAGGGAATTAAGGTCACAATTGTTGGTGACGTTGCAACGACCTTTACCTGTAATCATCACTTTACGCGCAGGGCGAGAGTTTTTTTCAACAACAGTTATATTATATGAGGTTTCACCCATCTCTTTAGCCGCCGCAACTGCCGCCATAAGACCTGCCGCGCCGCCGCCGATTATAACTATTTTTTTCACTGCCTCACCCACTTTCGCATAATATAATATTTTACACTAAAAAAAGCAAAAAGTAAACTAAAAAATAAAGGATGACAATCGTCACCCTTTAAAATTATTTTATTATTCTTTTAACCTTGTCGTGAAGTGAGAACATATAGTATGTCGCCACACGCGAGATGCCGATATCGTAGATAATAAACACCACGTTACAAAGCAACAAAAACAATAGCAAACCGTATTTTCCAAAGTTGCCGAAGCTTTCAACCGGAATGCCGAAAAATTTAGTAGAAATATAATGGAAAGCTACTGCCGCTATGTTAAAACAAATAAGCTTTAATACCCATTCGGCAAATAGTTTATTTAATTTTTCTATCAATGATTTAAGTATGGGATAATATCCTAAAAATAAAATATATAACAGTTTGGCTTCGCTTTCAGCCACAAAAAACACTATTGCAGAGCTTGTAATGTATGTGGCAAAGCCCCAGCCTATACCACACTCAATAAGAGGCACCATCATAAAAAGCCCTGCCAAAGCCGGTATTGCATAGGTAAGATATGGGAAATGGCTTGTAAGCATTATTACGATAGAAAGCGAAGCAATCATACCGCAAAGCGCTATTCTTTTGGTCTTTTTCATATTATCTGCAACCTACACAAGAACAAAGATTTCCACCACACATCTCGCACAAACAGTCAGCGCACATAAGTCCCTGACACATATCACAAGCAGAGCATTCACCCTGACTGCCATAAGAACGGTATGGATTATACTGAGCGCCGCTTTGTCTTTGGGCATTATTCATAGCATTACGATATTCGGGGTTTTGAGGATTCATACGCACGGCTGTTGCAAAACTAGTGTATGCCTGGTCAAACCAACCTCGACGGTAAAGCACCGTACCGTTTAAAAAATACCACTCGGCATCACGGCTTTGTGGTAACACACCGTCAAGAAGTTCCTGCGCTTGTTCAAGTCGACCTTGATTTATAAGGTTGCGAATTTCAGGAAACTTGGTACTGCCGCTATACGAACCGCCGTATGCATTATTGCTGTTATTTGAAGAATTATGTTTACGAGAATTAATAATCTCGTCATACGCGTCGTTAATCTCTTTCATTTTTTCACTTGCTAAATCAGAAAGTGGATTATCGGTATAATTATCGGGATGATATTTACGAGCCAATGTACGATATGCATTTTTTATCTCGTCATCGGTAGCATTTTTAGAAACGCCTAATACCTCATAAGGATTTTTCATTTGCTGTTTAACTCCTTTTTAAATGTCTCTTCTAACCCTAAATATATTATATTGCCTAATATGCTTTTGTGTTTTTTGATATCAAGTAATTCAAAAGCCCTTGCCGCCTCGTTAACACAAAAATAAAGTTGGGGTGTTACTGTTATTTTAACATATTCGTTTATATCATCAGTAGCCTTATTTTTAAAAACATTATAGCTTTTACTTTTTATATCTTGCGGTAAATCAACCGCCGCGTCAAGCAAATAGATATATCTGCCAAGGCAATACCCCATTCGGCTAAGCACCCTTTTTTGATTTTCGTCTTCACTGCAAAGGCTGAGTATTTTTTCCATAACCTTTGCTGTGGGGTCTGCCGCCTCATCAATAGAACTGCAATCTGCCTTTTCCAGTTCGTTTTGCGCCTTGATATATTCACTAACAGCCGATTCTATCAAAGGGTATTTTATCGCCGCTTTTTTATGAGCAGAACTAAAAATAGGTTTTAGACACCAATAACCTATTTTTTTAATTCCACGCTCGTCGGCTATGTTATCAAGTATTTTGTAATATAGCATTATCATAGCCGCGGCCGCGGGCATATCAATACCGCTGTCGTTTTTACAGTAGTTGCATTTTTTAAGCGGATTAAAGGCGCAACGCTTTTGCTCATAGCAGTCACATTCATCGCTCAGCGACATATTGAGCAGCGCCAAAAAGGTAAAATCATAACTTAGGGTAAAGCGAGAAAGTATGCCATAACTTTTGCCAAGTTTTTTGCAAAGAGAACAGTAAACCGCTTTATAGATTTCATATTCTTTTATCTTAAGCTCAGGTTTATATGCCCTGACATAACCGAACATCGCTCTCCCCCCTTGCTAATATGATAAAATTAATTATAACACATTTGGTGAATAATGTGTAAATAATTGTTATTTTAAAACTTTTTTAAGAAATTTACCTGTGTAGGATTTTTCACACTTGCAAACCTGTTCGGGTGTACCTTGCGCTACAACCATACCACCGCCGTTGCCACCCTCGGGACCTAGGTCAATAATGTGGTCGGCAACCTTGATAACATCAAGATTGTGTTCTATAACAAGAACGGTATTACCCGCATCAACAAGGCGCTGTAAAACCTCGATAAGTCTATGAACATCAGCCGTATGCAAACCTGTGGTAGGTTCATCAAGTATATAGATGGTTTTACCCGTGCTTTTTTTGGAAAGTTCGGTAGCAAGTTTAACTCGTTGCGCTTCACCACCCGAAAGGGTTGTAGCGCTTTGGCCAATTTTAATGTAACCAAGGCCTACATCAAACAATGTTTTTAACTTACGGTAAATGCGCGGATGACTCTCAAAGAAGTTCATACCCTCTTCTACAGTCATTTCAAGCACGTCGTAAATACTCTTTCCCTTATAATGCACACTTAGTGTTTCTTTGTTATAACGTGTGCCACCGCAAACCTCACAAGGTACGTAAATATCGGGCAAGAAGTGCATCTCAATCTTTTTGATACCGTCTCCCCAACAGGCTTCGCATCTACCGCCCTTAACGTTAAAGGAAAATCTACCTGCGGTATAACCTTTTGCCTTAGCTTCTTTGGTGTTGGCATAAAGGTCGCGAATATCGGTAAAAACACCCGTGTAGGTTGCAGGGTTACTTCTTGGTGTGCGACCTATTGGTGATTGGTCAATGTCAATTACTTTGTCAAGATGCTCAATGCCCTCAACCGATTTATGCTTACCTGCAATAGTTTTTGCGCGGTTTAGTTTATTTGCTAAAACCTTATAAACAATATCATTTACAAGTGATGATTTACCGCTACCTGAAACACCTGTAACGCAAACAAACTCACCCAAAGGTATTTTTACATTTATGTTTTTAAGGTTATTTTCTGCGGCACCCTTAATCACAACGTGATTTCCGTTACCCTTGCGACGCGCAGTGGGCACAGGTATCGCCATTCTGCCCGAAAGATAATCAGCTGTAATTGAGTTTTCACACTCAAGCAGTTCTTGCGGCGTACCACTAAATACAAGTTGTCCGCCGTGGATACCGGCACCGGGACCAATGTCTATTACATAATCTGCTTCGCGCATAGTGTCCTCATCGTGCTCAACCACAATAAGAGTATTGCCAAGGTCACGAAGGTGCTTTAAAGTACCAAGCAGACGCTCGTTATCACGCTGATGAAGACCAATACTTGGCTCGTCCAGCACATAAAGCACACCCATAAGCGATGAACCTATTTGTGTAGCCAAGCGTATTCGTTGACTTTCGCCTCCTGATAGAGTACCCGAAGAACGCGACATAGAAAGATACTCTAACCCCACGCTTGATAAAAAGTTTAAGCGTTCTTTTATTTCTTTTAAAATCGGCTCTGCAATCATTTGATGCATTTGGTTAAACTTTAAATCTTTAATAAAATCTAACGCTTCACCAATTGACATATCACAAAGCTCTTTTATGTTTTTACCGCCAACAGTTACGGCTAAATACTCTGGTTTAAGTCTAGCGCCCTTGCAATCGGGACAGGCGCTCTCGGTCATATAACTTTCATATTCGGCGCGAGCATAATCACTCTTGGTGTTTTCATATCTGCGCTGTAGATTATTGATTACACCCTCAAACGGAGCATAGTATGTGCCACTTCCATATTCCGAACTGCGATGCAACTCTAATTTTTCGTCACCCGTTCCGTAAAGCACGGCGTTTTTAGCCTTGTCGCTTAAATCTTTCCAAGGGGTATTTATATCAAAACCATATTTGCGCGCAATACCCTCGTAATACATAAGAGCCAACGTACTTGCGTCGGGATTAAACCAAGAATTAACCCCCCAGCCTGCCGCTTTTATGCACCCATCAGCCAAAGACAAATTCTCGTCACTAATAACCAAACGTGGATCTATTTTCATAAAAACGCCAATACCTGTACAGGTAGGACACGCACCCATAGGATTATTAAAAGAAAACATAGTCGGTGTAAGTTCGGGAATGCTGATTCCGTGCTCATCACAAGCATAGCTTTGTGAAAATTGCAACTCCTCTCCTCCGATTACATCTGCGGCAACCAAGCCACCCGAAAGTGAAAGGGCGGTTTCAATACTGTCAGCAAGACGTGAGCGTATATCTGCCTTTATAACAAGGCGGTCAACCACAACCTCTATCATATGCTTTTTATTTTTTTCAAGTTTGATTTCTTCAGAAAGGTCGTAAATATTTCCGTCAATTCTTACCCTGACATATCCCGATTTGCGAACGCGATCAAGTTCTTTGGTGTGCTCGCCTTTTCTATTTTTTACAATCGGTGAAAGAATTTGTATTTTGCTACCTTCAGGCAGCGCCATAACGGTATCAACAATCTGATCGGTAGATTGCTGACTTATCTCTTTGCCGCAAACAGGACAGTGCGGAACACCAACACGCGCATATAAAAGACGTAAATAGTCATAAATTTCAGTAACGGTACCCACCGTAGAGCGTGGATTTTTAGAGGTGGTTTTTTGGTCAATAGATATAGCGGGAGAAAGCCCGTCAATGCTGTCGACATTTGGTTTTTCCATCTGACCTAAAAACTGACGAGCATAACTTGAAAGCGACTCAACATAGCGTCGCTGACCTTCTGCGTATATCGTATCAAAAGCAAGAGAAGATTTACCGCTACCCGAAAGACCTGTAAACACTACAAGTTTATCACGCGGAATGGTAACATCCATATTTTTAAGATTATTTTCCCTTGCGCCTTTTATTACAATTTTATCGTTAGACAAAACTATAACCTCCGAGAACATTTGTTTTAAAACATTATACGACATTTATTTTTTAAAGTAAATAGAAAATGCTAATATTTTAATATTATAATTCACATTTTTTTAACTCATAATACAAAAAGACTTTGCTATATTTCAAGCAAAGTCTTTTAAAAGTAATATCAATAAAGAATTTTACCGTCAGCAACCTTACGCAGATGCTCGCCATAGGGTGATTTACCATATTTTTCAGCCGATACAATAAGTTTTTCTTTACTAATCCAACCGTTTTTATAAGCAATTTCTTCAACAGCAGAAATTTGAATACCCTGACGATTTTCAATAACCTTTACAAACTCAGTTGCCTCAGCGAGAGCATCCATTGTACCGGTGTCAAGCCAAGCATAGCCACGACCCAAAGTTACAACGTTTAGTGTGTCATCTTCTAAATAAAGCTTGTTAAGGTCGGTGATTTCAAGTTCACCGCGAGCAGATGGCTTAACCTTTTTAGCCATTTCAACAACACGATTGTCGTAAAAATAAAGACCTGTTACACAGTAGTTAGACTTAGGATTCTTGGGTTTTTCTTCTAAAGATACCGCTTTTCCGTTTTGGTCAAACTCTACTATACCAAAGCGTTCAGGGTCATCAACATAATAACCAAATACCGTAGCGCCCTTATCACGAGAAGCCGCATCGCGAAGATGCTTTTTAAGACCGCTTCCGTAGAATATATTATCGCCGAGAATCATAGCGCAGCTGTCACCATCAATAAACTCTTCACCAATTAAAAATGCTTGAGCCAATCCATCTGGAGAAGGCTGAACCGCATATGAAAGATTGATGCCATAACGCGCGCCATCACCCAAAAGACGCTCAAAGTTGGGTAAATCGGTAGGTGTAGATATAATAAGAATATCGCGAATTCCCGCCAACATTAAAATTGACAAGGGATAATAAATCATCGGTTTATCATATACGGGGAGTAACTGTTTTGACGTTACCATAGTAAGTGGATAAAGACGTGTTCCACTACCACCTGCAAGAATAATACCTTTCATTTAAAAAACTCCTTAATCTTTAATGATTATATCAATTCCATTGATTACAACATCATTTACAGGTTTATCGTTTGCGCCAACCTCAACATTTGCAATTGCGTCAACGGTGTCCATACCGTTTATTACCTGACCAAAAACAGTATGTCTGAAATCAAGCCAAGGTGTGCCGCCAAGCTGCGCATAAGCCTCGGCAATTTCGGGTGGAAAACCATTATCAGCCAAATCTTTCATTTGCTCAAGCATACCCTGTGGTACTTCACTTGCCTGAACAATAAAAAACTGACTACCGTTTGTATTAGGACCTGCATTAGCCATACAAAGCGCGCCACGCAGATTGTGAAGTTCGGGGGTAAATTCGTCTTGGAAAGAGCGTCCCCAGATAGACTCGCCACCCATACCTGTACCGGTTGGGTCACCGCCCTGAATCATAAAATCCTTAATTACACGATGAAAAATGATGCCATTATAATAATTGTTTTTTGCATGTGTTATAAAATTCTCTACAGTTTTGGGCGCAAGCTCAGGGAAAAGTTTAATTTCGATATCACCCATATTTGTGTGCATTACTGCAACGCTATCGCCTGACTTTACGGCTTCAAGTTGTAAACAAGACATAAAATTACCTCTTTTATATTATTTACATATATTTTAGCAGTATTTCATAAAAGTTTCAATAGTTATTTTTTTAGAAGGTTTTATTGATATTTTTTTAATGTTATGGTATATTAATTTTAAATAAAACCTCGGTAGGTGTTGTTATGGCTGATACACTTAAAAACTGCGTATGGATTGGCGCTGCAAAAGAGATTGTTTCTCCTATCATATTGCGCCGCTTTAACGCCCACAACATAAAAAAAGCGACTTTAACTATAACGGGTCTTGGCTATTTTGAGGCAAAGGTAAACGACAAGGCTGTTACCGATTATATGTATTTGCCGGTAGTTACCGACTATGAGCCTCGTGACCTTACACTTTGCGCCCATCGCAATACCGTTGGTACCACAACCAACCGTATATATTACTACAATTTTGATATTACCGATTTGTTAAAATCGGGCGAAAATGTGCTCTCTATTCAACTTGGCAACGGTTGGTACCGCCAGGAAGAACGAATCGCCGAAGGCAAAATGTCATTTGGCGATACCCTAAAATGCATTTACAAAATAGTTATCGAAACCGAAAACGGCACTACCCAAATTTGCTCTG
Source organism: Clostridia bacterium (assembly GCA_017516965.1). Classification (GTDB taxonomy): domain Bacteria; phylum Bacillota; class Clostridia; order Oscillospirales; family Acutalibacteraceae; genus UBA737. The sequence continues at coordinate 83,229 of JAFXAP010000009.1, read as the reverse complement.
ACGGTAGCGAAACATATACCGATAGCGCCATACGTTTTTGTAATTTGTATTTAGGTGAAACGATTGATTATAGCGCAAAACTGCAAAAAGAAAGCAGTGTTAATATTCTCCCTGCGCCACAGACTGTTTTAAATGAAGCAATCGGCACACCAGATAAGGTTATACGCACAATTACCCCCACTAAAATCGCGCAAATAGACGGCAAACAAATTTTTGATAACGGTGAAAATATTACAGGTATTGTTTCGGTTAAAACAAGCAGTGTTGCAGGCAGTGTAATAAAACTTCGTTTTGCTGAAAACATTAACGACGACAAATCGCTAAACTTTACATCATCTACAGCATCATATAATACGCTAAAAAGCGGCGAACCGCAAATTATGGCTGATACCTTTATAACCGACGGAAAGTCACGTACCTTTGAGCCAAAGTTTGTTTTTCACGCTTTTCGTTATTTTGAAATCGAGGGCGAGTTTGACAGCATTGACGTTAAGGTGATTCACGCCGATACACCCATCACTTCAAACTTCACCTCAAATCACGAAGGTATGAATTTCTTGTATGATGCATTTTTGCACACACAGCTTGACAATATGCACGGCAGCATTCCCTCCGACTGCCCTCACCGCGAAAGACTCGGTTACACGGGTGACGGTCAGCTGGTTGCCCCCACGGCTATGATGATGCTCGACGCAAAAGATTTTTATAAAAAATGGATTCAAGACATACTTGACTGTCAGGACACCGACGGTCACGTGCGCCATACAGCACCCTTTATGGGTGGCGGCGGTGGCCCAGGCGGTTGGGGTAGTGCTATTGTTATTGTTCCCTATGCTTATTATAAACAATATGGCGACACCGACATAATAAAGCATTGCTACGATAAGATGAAGCTTTGGATAAGCTATCTGCTTTCTCACAGCGAAAGCGGACTGGTTACAAGCGAAGATAAAGATGGTTGGTGTCTTGGGGATTGGGCATCTCTTGAAAAAATGGAAATACCCGAGCCCTATGTAAACAGTTGTTATTTTGTTAAAAATTTACTTCTTTTAGAAGAAATGGCAAACCTTATCGGCAAGGGCGATGATATACCCTATTATCAGTCACTTCGCAAATCTACTGAAAAGGCTATTGTAGACACATATTACAATGCCCAAAGCGGTCACTTTGCAGATGGTATTCAGGGCGCTGATGCCTTTGCTGTTTGGTGTGGTCTTGCAGGTAAAGAAACTGCGCAAAAACTTGCCGAAAGATATTCTGAACTTCAGTATTTTGACACAGGATTTTTATGCACCGATATTTTGTGCGAGGTGCTGTGTGATTACGGCTATACAGACGTTTTCCTCTCTTTGCTTGAAAGTGAAAAACTTGGTAGTTTTCTTTATATGAAGCGTCACGGCGCTACAACTATATGGGAATACTTTATAGGCAAATGCTCACACAACCACCCAATGTTTGGCGCGTGTACCCGTCAGTTGTTCAAAAGTGTTTTGGGCATCCGTCAGCGTGAGGGTACTGCGGGTTACTGTGATGTAATTATAAATCCCGTTAAAACAACCCGCGCATTAAAGATATCGGGCAGTATTGACACCCCAAACGGTACTATAAGCGTATCGCTTGATACTACAACAGAAAAACCAATTGTAAAGGTAAATGCACCCGATACAATTAAATTAGAAATTAAAGAAGGTTAACAATGACTTATATTTACCTTGTCAGACATTGTGAGGCTATGGGCAATCACAAGCGACTTTTTCAAGGCTCTACCGACTGCGAAATTAGTGAAATTGGCGCGAGACAACTTGAATATTTAAGAGAACGTTTTAAAGCTATCAATCTTGATGCGGTTTATTCGAGCCCCCTCATCCGCGCGCAAAAAACAGCCGAGGCTGTAGCATATGGCAAAGGACTTAACATTATAACGCGTAAAAATCTTGCCGAACTTCACGGTGGCGTGGTAGAAGGCAAACCTTTTGTACAAGCGTTTAATGCCATACCCGGTCTTGCAGATGCGTGGAACAATCACCCGCAGGATTTTGCGCCCGAAGGCGGCGAGGCTATGCGTGACGCATATGTGCGTATTTACGACGAGGTTTTAGCCCTTGCGCGCCAAAACCGCGATAAAACAATTGCCGCGGCAACCCACGGCGGAGTGTTGCGCTGTCTTATGTGTCGTGTGCTTTATTACGATATCACACGTCTTAAAGATGTTCCTTGGTGTGAAAACACAGCCGTTACACTTTTAAAGATTGATGATAGTGATAAAATCAGCGTCGAATTTTTTAACGACTACAGCCACGTACCAGCAGAATATATGCCCAAGCGCAGTCGCATTGTAGGAAAGGCTTAAGGTGATAAAGTGATTATAATGTCAGTAGATTTAGGCAAGGCTCGTACAGGTCTTGCAGTATCAGACCCAAGTGGTAATTTTGCCTTTCCAAAAGAGGTTATAACCGAATATAATACCGACCGTTTGGTAGAAAAAGTGTGCCAAAAGGCAAAGGAATTTTTAGCCAGTCGCATTGTTGTAGGCTACCCTAAAAATATGGACGGCACTTTAGGTGAACGCGCGCAAGAATGCGCCGCAATCGCCGAACAGATTAAAGAAAAAAGCGGACTTGAAACTGTGCTTTGGGACGAGCGTTGCACAACGGTTACCGCGCACAACTACCTTAGTATGAACAACGTAAGAGGTAAAAAACGCAAACAAACGGTTGACGCCGTTGCGGCGGTTATAATTTTAGAGGATTATTTGAGGAGTTTGCATTAAAAAAAGGAACGACACATAGGTCGTTCCCTACATGGTTCTATTTTTGTGCGAAGCACACCCAAACTTTCAATTTTCTTTTTTTCAACTTTCAATTAAAAAAAAGACGGCATAAGCCGTCTTTTTTTTAGTGCGTTATTACATTCACTGTAGCATATACTTTATATTGCGAAAGACTTGACGGCTGATTGCCGTAAGCTTTTATTAGTTTTTCCTCATATTCGGGAATAGAATCTATTTTCCCTGCAACGTAGTCCAAAATACGCTTGCGGCAAGCGTCGGTGCGGTAAATCATACCGCCAATGCGGTGGTCCTGAACATCAAAGCCTTGTGGCTTATTTTCTTTATACCACTGCTTTTCAAATGCGGCGCCAAACTTGCGCATAGCCTTTGCAACCTCAACGTAATCGTTTTTAGCAAGGCGTTCAAGCTCTGTCTTATTGCCATTTTCATAAGCGACGCGAGTCTTTTTGCCGAGTTCATACTTATATTTCATAACGTCGCACATTTTTGCCGCCGCATCAAAAAGATATCCGTATCTGCGACTCTTTTTAGCAACCGCATAAAGTTTTTGGGCTAAATTCTCGTAATAGTCGTAAGAGTTTACGTTATCGCGAACAGTAACGTCCAAAAAGTCGCTCATATAATCTGAATAGAACATATATTTTACAGGGTTGGGCGGATTGTTAGAAGTAGAATCCATATCAACCTGATTAGGTTTGTCAAGAAGCATAAAGTCATCAAATTCTATACCGGTAAGGCGCTTGAATTTAAGCTTAATTTTCTCTTCATCACTATTGCCCTTTGCATATTCCGCAACGTAGAAAAGCGCCGGCAGGTTGGCCAGGTTAGAACACTCGCCGCCGTCATCACCCCACATAGTAAAGAATATGTTTTTAACCTTGTTCTTTTTACAAGACTCAACTGCAGGAATGGAGTTCTTAATAGAATGTGCATTAAACGGTGTAAAGCCGTGCCAGCCCCATATACCGCCCGCAAACCAAGGTTTTTGCTTAAAGTCCTTATGATTATAGAACATATCGGTATAATGTTCTTCGCTGTCGCTATAATAATCCCAATAAACAGGAATAACGTCAGGGTTAATAGCGTCTTTAAATCCCTTTGGCATTTCACATCTGCCCTTCATCATACAATACACGCCATCATTCCACGGTCTGAAGAACATATCAGACCAAATAAGCGGAACAAAATCATATTTTTTAGCAAGCTCGCAAACCTTTTCAAGATGACGCTTTAGTATTGAAAATGTATCTTCGTAACCGTGAAGGTCCATATACTTACCGCGGCCTACCATATGAGCCTCATCCATACCGATATGTATATATGGTGATTTAAAGCACTTTTTAAGGGTAGAAAACATTTTGTCAATTAAATTGTAAACGCGTTCATCATCACAAAGCATAATATCATTGCAGTCAACGGGAATCGTGCCCCAACGAAGCGCCTGATTTAAGTGAGCAAGTGTCTGAATACAAGGAATAAGCTCAACACCGATGTTGTTAGCAAATTCATCAAGCTCATGCATCTCGGCTATAGAATATCTGCCGCGCATATAGCCAAAAAATGGCTCGCCCTCTACCTCGTAGGTATCTTCGGTATAAAGCATAACCGAATTATAACCCATTTTTTTAAGAAGCACCAAATATTCTTTTAATGCCTTAAGGTTCATAACAGCGTTACGTGACATATCTATCATAACGCCAAGTCTTTCATATTTTTTTGCCATAACAGCACTTCCTTTCAAGGTTATTATAACTCCTAAAAATTTTTTGTAAATAAAAAGTTTTATCTTAATGCGATATTACATTTACTGTAGCATATTTCTTATAAGTATCTATATGCGCCGCTTTATTACCATATAGTGGGAGAAGTTTTTCTTCATATTCAGGGATTGAGTCTACCCTGCCTGCAACGTAGTCCAAAATTCTTCTGCGGCAAGCGTCGGTACGGTGAATCATACCGCCGATACGATGGTCTTGAATATCAAAGCCTTGTGGTTTATTTTCTTTATACCACTGTTTTTCAAAACTGAGGCTAAACTTTTTCATATTACGGGTAAGCTTAACGTAATCATTTTTAGCAAGTCTTTCAAGCTCTGCCCTATCTCCCTTTTCGTAAGCGGCGCGAGTCTTTTTGCCTATTTCATACTTATACTGCATAACTTCACAAAGTTTTGCCGCTGTATCAAAAAGGTAGCCGTATTTTCGTGTTTTTTTAGCGACCGCATAAAGTTCTTTAGCTAAATTACTATAATACTCATAAGAGTTCACACCGTCACGGACGGTTACATCTAAAAAGTCGCTCATATAGTCTGAATAAAACATATATTTTACAGGGTTAGGCGGGAACCATGCCTCAGTTACCATATCTACCTGATTTGGTTTATCAAGCAACATAAAGTCGTCAAAGCCCACACCCGTAAGACGCTTGAATTTTGCCTTAATTTTTTCTTCATCGGTGTTGCCCTTTAAATATTCGGCAACATACAAAAGAGATGGAAGCATAGCAAAATGCGGACATTCACCGCCATCGTCGCCCCACATTGTAATAAATACGTTTTTAATTTTATTTTTTTTGCAAGACTTGATAGCCGGAACAGAATTTTTAATTGAATACTCGTTAAGCGGCATAAAGCCTTGCCAACCCCAAACTGCGCCCGCAAACCAAATGTCGTTCCACAACTGTTTATGATTATAAATCATATCATCATAGTGTTCTTCTTTATCACTATAATAATCCCAATAAACAGGAATAACGTCGGGATGCACCGCGTCTTTTACATACTGCGGTACTTCTTTCTTACCTTCTATAAAAACATATTCACCATTGTTCCAAGGACCAAAGTACATATCTGCCCAAATAATCGGTTTAAGTTCATACTTTTTAGCAATTTCACAAACCTTATCTAAATGGCGCTTAATTATTGTAGCGGGATTTTCATAACCGTGTATATCAAGGTGCTTACCGCGACCTAACATATGAGCCTCATCCATACCAATATGTATGTAAGGAGATTTAAAGCACTTTTTAAGTGTTTTAAACATTCTGTCAATCAAATCAAGAACCTTATCGTCATCGGTAAGCATAATATCGTTGCAGTCAACGGGAATCGTACCCCAACGAAGCGCCTGATTTAAGTGAGCCAAGGTCTGAATACAGGGAATAAGCTCAACACCGATGTTGTTAGCAAATTCATCAAGCTCCTGCATCTCGGCTATAGAATATCTGCCGCGCATATAACCAAAATAGGGTTCGCCCTCTACCTCGTAGGTATCTTCGGTATAAAGCATAACCGAATTATAACCCATTTTTTTAAGAAGCACCAAATATTCTTTTAATGCCTTAAGGTTCATAACAGCGTTACGAGACATATCTATCATAACGCCAAGTCTTTCGTAATTTTTAGCCACAAAAAACGCCACCTTTCAAATCAAAGTATACTAATTATTTAAACGCAAGTCAATACATAAATTGCAAAAAAATCCCACCGATTTCTCGGTGGGATTTTTCTATTTTAAGATTTATTAAATCTTAATTATTTACCGTAAAGCTCAACAAGCTTTTCAAGGTGAGCACGACGTGCCTTTGCAGCTTCTGCAGCCTGATCAAAGAGCTCATTTGCACGCTCTGGGAATGAACGTGTAAGTGATGAGTAACGTGCTTCATTAAGGATGAATTCCTTATAATCAGCAGTAGCAGGCTTGCTGTCGAGTGAGAATGGATTCTTACCTTCAGCCTTGAGTGCAGGGTTGTAACGGAAGAGATCCCAGTAACCTGCGTCTACAGCCTTCTTCATTTCTGCCTGGCAGTTAACCATACCACCCTTGATTGAGTGCATTTCGCAAGGTGAGTAACCAATGATGATTGAAGGACCATCATAAGCCTCAGCTTCCTTAATTGCCTTGAGTGTCTGATTCTGGTCAGCACCCATAGCGATTTGTGCTACGTAAACATAGCCATAGCTCATTGCAATTTCAGCAAGGCTCTTCTTGTTGATAGCCTTACCTGCAGCTGCGAACTGAGCAACCTGACCAATGTTTGAAGCCTTAGATGCCTGACCGCCTGTGTTAGAGTAAACCTCGGTATCGAATACCATAATGTTTACATTTTCACCGGTAGCAAGTACGTGGTCAACACCGCCGAAGCCGATATCGTATGCCCAACCGTCACCACCAAAGATCCATACAGATTTCTTTGAGAGGTATTCTTTGTTTGCAAGGATATCTTTCTTCATATCGCAGTCACAGTCAAAGCCTTCAAGTGCTTCAACAAGTGCGCGAGATGCAGCAGCATTCTTATCACCGTCATTAACAGTATCAAGGTAAGCATTTGCAGCAGCAACTACATTTTCAGGAGCCTTGCAAGCGTCAACAATAGCCTTAACATCGTCGATAAGACGGTTGCGGATTGCCTTTTGACCTAAGTACATACCAAAGCCGTGTTCTGCGTTGTCTTCAAAGAGTGAGTTTGCCCAAGCAGGACCGTGGCCGTTAGCGTCTGTGGTGTATGGTGATGTAGCAGCAGGACCACCCCAGATTGATGAACAACCGGTAGCGTTAGAGATGTACATTCTGTCACCAAAGAGCTGTGTGATAAGACGAGCATAAGCAGTCTCTGCACAACCTGCGCAAGAGCCTGAGAACTCGAGAAGAGGTTTCTTGAACTGTGAAGAAATGAGGTTAGCGCTTGATGCGATACCATCTTTTTCAGTTACGTTTGCAACACAGTAATCAAAACTTGCCTGTTCTGCAAGCTGTGATTCCTGAGATACCATCTTGAGTGAGCTTGTAGGACATACGCCAACGCATACGCCGCAACCCATACAGTCAAGTGGAGAAATTGTAAGAGCATATGAGAAACCTTTGTTTGTAACAAGTTTTTCTTTTGTTGCAATCTTAATTGTATCAGGCGCTGCAGCCTTTTCGTCTGCTGAGAGAGCAAATGGACGAATTGTAGCGTGAGGACATACAAATGCGCACTTGTTACAGCCGATACATGTTTCATTGTTCCATTCAGGTACCATTACAGCAACGCCACGTTTTTCATAAGCAGAAGCGCCCTGTTCAAATGTACCGTCAGCGTGGTCTGCAAATGCAGATACAGGAAGGTCATAACCATTCATAAGGCCAACAGGCTTCATGATGTTATCAACCATCTTAACGAGTTTTTCGTTACCTTCAGATTTAGCAGTAGCCTTATCGTCGGTAGCGTTAGCCCAGTCAGCAGGTACGTCAATCTTAACGTAAGCATTTGCGCCTGCGTCGATTGCTTTTTCGTTCATTTCAACGATTTCTTTACCCTTCTTCATAAACTTCTGAGCTTTTTCTTTCATATAGCCGATAGCTTCTTCACGAGGAAGAACTTCAGAAAGCGCAAAGAATGCAGACTGAAGCACAGTGTTGGTACGCTTACCAAGACCGATTTCAGCAGCCATATCAATAGCGTTAACGGTATAAAGCTGAACATTGTTGTTAGCAATATAGCGCTTAGCTTCTGCAGGCATATGCTCGTTGAGTTCTTCAGGGCTCCACTGGCAGTTGATAAGGAATACACCGCCGGGTTTAACGTCGTTAACCATCTTGTAACCCTTGATTACGTATGAAGGGTTGTGACAAGCAACGAAGTCAGCCTTGTTGATGTAGTATGGGCTCTTAATTGGCTTATCGCCAAAACGGAGGTGAGAAATTGTGATACCACCGGTTTTCTTAGAGTCATACTGGAAGTATGCCTGAACATATTTGTCGGTGTGGTCACCGATAATCTTGATAGAGTCTTTGTTAGCGCCAACGGTACCGTCACCACCAAGGCCCCAGAATTTGCACTCGATTGTGCCTTCTGCTGCGGTGTTTGGAGCTTCTTCTTCAACGAGTGAAAGATTTGTAACGTCGTCAACAATACCGATTGTGAAGTTGTGACGTGGAGCGTCGCTTGCTAACTCCTTATATACTGCGAATACGCTTGAAGGAGGAGTATCTTTTGAACCAAGACCGTAACGACCGCCGATAACGCAATCAATCTTACGACCTGTTTGTGCAAGTGCACTAACAACATCCATATAAAGAGGTTCGCCCAATGAACCTGGTTCTTTTGTTCTGTCGAGAACTGCAATTTTCTTACAACTTGCAGGAATAGCCTCAACGAATTTGTCAGCAGCGAAAGGACGATAAAGTCTTACCTTGATAAGACCAACCTTTTCACCTGCAGCTGTCATATAGTCGATAACTTCTTCAGCTACGTCACAGAATGAACCCATAGCAATGATTACACGTTCTGCATCAGGCGCACCATAGTAGTTAAAGAGTTTGTAGTCAGTGCCAAGTTTAGCATTAACCTTGTCCATATATTCTTCAACAATTGCAGGAAGAGCTTCATAATACTTGTTACAAGCTTCTCTGTTCTGGAAGAAGATGTCGTCGTTCTGGTGTGAACCACGCATTACAGGACGCTCTGGGTTAAGAGCGCGCTTACGGAATGCATCTACAGCATCCATATCGCACATTTCTTTAAGGTCTTCGTAATCCCAAACCTGAATCTTCTGAAGTTCGTGTGAAGTACGGAAACCGTCAAAGAAGTTGATGAAAGGTACGCGACCCTTGATAGAAGCCAAGTGAGCTACTGCGCCAAGGTCCATAACTTCCTGGGTGTTTGTTTCAGCAAGCATTGCAAAACCTGTCTGACGGCATGCATAAACGTCAGAATGGTCGCCAAAGATGTTAAGCGCGTGGCTTGCTACGCAACGTGCTGACACGTGGAATACGCTAGGCAATAATTCGCCTGCGATTTTGTACATATTGGGGATCATCAAAAGAAGACCCTGTGAAGCGGTAAATGTAGTGGTGAGAGCACCTGCAGCGAGTGAGCCGTGAACTGTACCGGCAGCGCCTGCTTCAGACTGCATTTCAACAACATTAACCTTTGTTCCGAAAATGTTCTTGAGGCCCTGTGCTGACCACTGGTCAACATAGTCTGCCATAGGGCTGGACGGTGTGATAGGATAAATACCTGCTACTTCGGTAAACGCATAAGAAACGTGAGCCGCAGCGTTGTTACCGTCCATGGTTTTAAACTTTCTTGCCATGTTAGAATTCCTCCAAAAAATTTATTCGAGAGGCTGAATCGTTTAGACAGTCTCATACGGATATATAATAACACTTTTAAATCAAAAAGTAAATAAGAAAATTTTGTTTTTTTGAAAAAATTGTCAAATTTTTGTCAATTTTTTATAATTTGAAGAAAATTATAATTTAAAATGCAAAAAAAGAGCCGATTTTTATCGACTCTTTTCAAGTTTATCTTAATTCATAACTAACATCAAGCGAAAGATTAGGGTTGTAGTATGGGTCGGTCTTGCTTAATTTATCTTTCCACTTTTCTTTAAAGAGCTCTGCTTCACGCAAAAAGCGTTTTCTGTTTTCACAATCTGTATCAAGACCTCGGCTTAGCGACTCATAATGATATAGTTCGCAAAACGGATTAAATATATTATTATATCCTAGTTTATCAAGTTTTAAGCAAAAATCAACGTCATTATATGCCACAGCCAATTGTTCATCAAAGCCACCCACCTTGAGATACTTTGATTTTTCAACCATAAGGCATGCAGCTGTTACTGCGCTGATGTTTTGAATATAAAACATCTTACCCATATAACCGGGATTAGTTTTATCAGCGCCCGTATGTCCGTGACCTGCTACCCTGTCTTCACCCAGGTTCAAAATTATACCGCCGTGCTGTACGGTATTATTGTCATAGAAAAGCTTAGCGCCTACAGCGCCAACATCCGACTTTTGAGCGAGCATCAATAGCTCCTCTATCCAACCAGGAGTTATTACCTCGGTGTCATTGTTTAGCAAAAGTACATATTCACCATTGCAGTTTGAAACTGCAAAGTTATTGATGGCTGAATAGTTAAAGGGCTTATCATATGATAAAATCTTTATCGATTTATCTTCTTTAAGCTCTTCATAATAAAGCTTAATATCTTCTTCGGTGCTACCGTTATCGACAATTACAATTTCATAATTTTGGTAGGTTGTTTTTTCTTTTATAGAGTCAATACAATTTTCTAAATCTTCACCGTGATTTTTATTGGGAATGATTATAGAAACAAGCGGATTATTTACTATGTCATATTCTATACGATAAATTGTAGGAAAAGCGGGAGAACTTGTTACCCTGCTCTCTATTCCCTTTGATAAAAGGAAATCGTGAACCGCACTTTGCCCTGCTTTAATTGCGTATGCTTTAGAATTTATGTCCATAGCAACCGAGTTTGCATGGGAACGCCAAAGGTACAATAACTTTGGTATATGCACAACATTTTTTGCGGCATCGGTAAGACGCAAAATCATATCGTGGTCCTGACTGCCGTCATATTCGTGTCTGAACATTCCTACCTTTTCTATAAGTTTTGCCGAAAAGACAGAAAAATGACAAATATAGTTATTTGCCAATAGATTATAAGGCGAAAAATCAGGTTTGTAATGATACGTAATTATATCGGTAACATCATTATCTAAAAATGTTGCTTCATCGGTATAAAGATAGTCAGCACCGCTGTCGCAAATTTCTTTCATACACTCAAACAAAGCTGATGGGTGCAAAATATCATCGTGGTCAAAAAGCGCAATATAATCACCTTTTGCCATTTTAATGCAGGCATTTGTGTTTTCAGAAATGCCTTTGTTTTCAGAAAGTTTCTGATAAACAATTCTATTGTCCGTTTTGGCAAGTTCGCGACAATATTCCCCAACATAATTATGAGCTTCATCACTGCCGTCTGCAAGGCATAATTCCCAATTGCTATATGTCTGCCATCTTACCGACTCAATCATTTGCTCAAGATAGTTAGCCGGCGTATTATAAAGAGGAACTAAAATGCTGAATTTAACGTTTTTAGAAAACTTAAATTGCTCTTGTTGTTTTTTTGTTTGTTTAGATATAACTAAATGATTTTGGGGGCGTTCCTCAATTGAAATTAAATAATTTTCAAGTTGATTTTTTCCGCCACTAAAACCACCGCGCAAAAATCCTTTTAAATATATTGCGCTTCTAATTAAAAATTTATTTTTTGCAAATAAATTTTTTATAATCTGCGAAATTTTTCTTACAGGGTATGTTAGTTTCCAAAAAAGGCTGTTAGCGATTGCGGCATATATAGAATAAAGTTCTTTATAACTTTGGTTAACTTCATCAAGTTTTAAACTTTTTTCGTTTAACTGCTGTCTCAAATTTTCGATTTTTCTGTTTTGCTGTATTATGGTTCGTTCCATTTTAGCAACAGATTTATCGTCAAATTTTTTTATTGACATAAGCATCACCTCTAAATCAATGTTTTGAGTATATCATAATTATTGTACAAAGTCAAAAAAATTAAAATCGGATGTGAAAAACACATCCGACTTTTGAATATTATCTTTCTTCTCTGAAGTAATTTATACCTAAACTTGCAGGCGGTTGATGCTCTCTCTTTTTACGCATACTCGTAATAATAAGAACAACAATTGTTACAACATAAGGTAACATTTTAAATAATTCTTGTGTTTCGGTACCAAGACCTTGAATGTAGTTATTAGCATTGCAAAGCGCGCCGAAAACAAATGAACCCACAATTGCCATTGATGGCTTCCAAAGAGCAAAAATAACAAGCGCAATTGCCATCCAACCACGGTCACCAAACGCATTGTTTGACCAAACACCGCTGGCGTAAGCCATTACATATTGCAATCCGCCAAGACCAGCTATCGCACTACCAATGCAGGTAGCAAGATATCTGTATTTAACAACGTTTATACCGGCAGCATCTGCTGTTGCAGGATTTTCGCCTACCGAACGCAAATTAAGTCCTACACGGGTGCGATTAAGCACAAAAGAAACAACCAATGCAATGATAATTGCGGTATAGGTAAGAAAATCGTGCGATAAAAACAGTTCGCCAAACCAACCTAAATCGTCAGCAAAGGGTAATTTTGCTGAAAAGAATGAACTTGTCTTGGTAAGCGCAATTGAAGGCAACTCACTTTTTGTAATATTGATAAGTGAAGCACCAAGAAAGTTACCAAGTCCTATACCCAATGTGGTAAGCGCAAGACCGGTTACGTTTTGATTTGCGTGAAGGGTAACTGTTAAGAAACTGTATATAAGACCCATAAGTGTAGCACCTGCTATAGCGCACAAAAGTGGTATAAGCACAGCAAGCACGGGGTTCATATTGGCAATATCGTTACCGCAGGAGTTTTCATAAAGGAATGAACCTACAACACCGCTTATTGCGCCAACATACATAATACCGGGAATACCCAGGTTAAGATGACCTGATTTTTCGGTTACAATTTCACCGGTAGAACCGTAAAGCAGCGGAACGCCAAGCAAAATTGCGCGACAAATAAACTGAATAATCATGCGTTCCCCTCCTTTTTATTGTGTTTAAATTTGATTGAATAGTTAATAAAGAACTCACAACCAACCAACATTAAAATAACAAGGCCAACCATAATTTCTGAAAAAGATGAATTAAGCAAAGCAGTATCAGCAACCTTTGCGACACCAATGCGCAAAAATACGACAATTGCAGTCATAACAACCATTATAAACGGATTAAACTGTCCAAGCCAAGACATTAAAATTGCCGTAAAGCCTTGTCCACCAACGCTGTTTATGTTAATGCTGTGGTCGGTTCCAGCAACAAGCAACATACCTGCTACACCGCACAATGCGCCTGAAATAACCATTGTACGAATAATTACTTTTTTTACATTAATGCCTATGTATCTCGCTGTGTTTTGGCTTTCGCCCACAACCGAAATTTCATAGCCTTGCTTACTGTATTTAAGATAGATATACATAACCACAGTAATTAAAACTACAATAACGATATTTACAAAATACTTATTGTTTCCTACTGTGGGGAAATTACCGTATTCTACAGGGTTAATAACGTTTGAGCCGCCGCCCTTTATGTAAACGTAATAAGCGATTATTTGTGTAGCTATGTAGTTCATCATAAGGGTGAACAAGGTTTCGTTTGTGTTAAAGATAGCCTTAAAAATTGCCGGTATAACACCCCAAATAGCACCTGCAAGAATACTTGTAACTGCGATAACCAAAATAAGTATTGGGTATGGCAACTTTGGTCCTAATTCTATCATACAAATAATAGATGCAAGACCACCTACCAAAGCCTGACCTTCAGCGCCACAGTTCCAGAATTTCATTTTAAACGCAGGAGTAAGCGCTAACGCAAGACACAACAAAATAGCGATTTCCTGTAAATATTTCCACAACATTGTGGTTCTTCCATCAAAAATTCTGCCAAAAACACCCGAAAACATAATTTCATATGTTTCGCCAAAACCTCTCTCGGTAACTGCCATAGAGAGAAAACCTACAAGAAAGAAAGCAATTACTATTGTTGCTGCGCGTATAGACCAGGCTTTCCACCAAGGCATATCGTCACGCTTTACAACATGAAAGAATGGTTCACGATGGGTTTTAACTATCTTGTTATCCATTATTGCTCTCCTCCTTCATGTTTAGATTTTGTCATAAGTAAGCCTATTTCCTCTTTGGTAGCTGTTCTGCCATCAACAACACCGGTTATACGTCCTGAGCCTATAACCATTATTCTGTCACAAAGTTCCAAAAGCACGTCAAGATCTTCGCCTACAAAAATAACAGCAACGCCCTTTTCTTTTTGTTCGTTTAGCAGATTGTATATCATATACGAAGAGTTAATGTCAAGTCCGCGCACAGGATATGCCACCATAAGAACTGTAGGAGACGCCGCAATTTCACGTCCAACCAAAACCTTTTGAACATTACCGCCTGACAAACGTCTTACGGGAGTTGCCGCAGACGGAGTTACAACCTCAAGATCATTGATTATCTTCATAGCAAGGTCTTTGGGTTTTTTGCGTTTTAAAAATATTGAGTGACCCTTTGAATAACTGCGAAGCATCATATTGTCAACAATATCCATATTACCCACAAGTCCCATACCCAAACGGTCTTCGGGAACAAAAGAGAGTCTTACACCCATATTGCGAATTTGCATAGGCGTTTTATCTCTGAGGTTTTCTGTGGTGTCATTTTTTGGATTAAGATATAATATCTCACCCGATGAGAGATGTTGAAGTCCTGCTATAGACTCAAGCAACTCACGCTGTCCGCTACCCGCAATACCCGCAATGCCCAAAATTTCACCGCTTTTTGCAGTGAATGAAATATCATCAAGCACTGTAGCGCCCATTCTATCGACACAGGTAATACCGTTTACAATAAGACGATCTACCGTATCGTGAGGTTCGTTTCTTTCAATATTAAGTTCAACCTTTTTACCAACCATCATTTCAGTGAGTTCCGATTCGCTGGTTTCGGCTGTGTTAACGGTGCCGACATACTCACCCTTACGTAAAACTGAAACGCGGTCAGATAGTGACAACACTTCGTGTAATTTATGGGTAATAATTATAATGCATTTACCGTCATCACGCATACGTCGCAGTATGTTAAACAGTTTTTCGGTTTCCTGTGGTGTAAGAACTGCTGTGGGCTCATCCAATATAAGAATATCAGCGCCACGGTAAAGAACTTTAATAATTTCTACGGTTTGTTTTTCTGAAACCGACATAGTATATATTTTCTTTTCAGGATCAAGTTCAAAACCGTACTGCTCACTGATTTTCTTAATCTGCTCGGTTGAGGTTTTAAGGTCGTATTTGCCATCCTCTATACCGAGAACAATGTTTTCGGCAGCGCTAAAAACATCAACAAGTTTAAAATGCTGATGTATCATACCGATTTTGTAAGAAAACGCATCCTTTGGCGAAGTGATAACCGCTTCTTTTTCATCAATGAAAATCTGACCTTCATCGGGGAAATATATGCCCGAAATCATATTCATAAGCGTAGTCTTACCGCTTCCGTTTTCGCCCAAAATGGAAAGAATCTCACCACGGTAAGCAGTAAGATTAACATCTTTATTGGCAACAACTTTACCAAAGCGTTTGGTTATATTTTTTAGTTCTATAGCAGGTTGTTTATCCACAATAAACCTCCGTTCAAATAATTCTCAAGAAATTGTTATAACATAATTATTATAGCAATTTCTTCAAAATTAGTTTAAGGCGAGGGAGTTTCCCCGCCTTAAACCGAAAATTTAATTAATAAGCTTCGTCAAGAAGTGTAATACCGTCAATTCTTACATCGAAGTAAGGAGCTGAACGGTGGGTTGACTCATAGAACACACCGTCTTTGATAGCTTCGGTATCAGGTGTAAACTTATCGTCGGTATCAACATCAGCCTGGTAAGAATCAAGCTTTTTGTCTTCTTTTGTCCAGTTGGCAGTATCAAATACTTTGATAGAACCGTCAAGAAGTTTTGCTTTAACTTCTTCAATCTTTTCTTTTGTTCCTTCAGCAGCAGCTGTTTCGTTAACTTCGGTAAGAACAACAGAACCTGTTTCGATTGTACCTGTCCAGTCAGCATCGATAGCCTTGCCATCCATTACGCACTGAATCATATACTTGAAGTATGGAGTCCAGTCAATTCTTGAAGAAACGATAAATGTGTTAGGGCAAGCAGCCTTTGTTGAACCGTTGTAAGAAACGTTAGGAACACCTGCTGTTTCACAAGCTGTAGGAGCACCCATTGAGTCAGCATGCTGGCTGATAAGTACGCAACCACCGCTGATGAGTGACTGAGCAGCTTCTTTCTCTTTCTGCTCATCATACCAAGAACCTGTAAACTTAACATCCATAGTTACTGTTGGGCAAACTGATTTTGCGCCAAGGAAGAAAGATGTGTAACCTGAAATAACCTCTGCGAATGTGAATGCGCCAACATAGCCCATTTTAGCCTTTTCAGCGGTAATATCGCCCTTTTCGATCATTTCATTAAGTTTAAGACCTGCGGCAACACCTGCGAGGTATCTACCTTCGTAGATAGAAGCAAATGCGTTGTGGAAGTTAGCAACACCTGCTGTATGAGCCTGTGTACCGGTTGCGTGACAGAACTGTACGTCAGGATATTTTTTAGCAGCGTCAATAAGGAATGACTCGTGACCAAAGCTGTCAGCAAAAATGATATCGCAGCCATCGGTTTCGATAAGTTCTATTGCTGCGTCATAGCATTTTTGTGATTCCGGAATTTGAGTTTTCTGAGCATACTCAACATTCATCTGCTCACAAGCAGCCTTTGCTGCATCCATAAAGTTTTTGTCATAGGTTGACTGTTCGTCGTGCAAGAAGATAAAACCTACCTTAAGGTCTGATTTAGCATCTGCACCTGAGTTTGTGTCTTTTGCGCCACAGCCTGCAAAGCAGAAAAGCATAGCTACAGCCAAAAGAATTGCGAGTAACTTTTTCATTTTGAAGATCTCCTCTTTTTTAAAATTTTATGTAAATTTAAATTACATACAAACAAAGACTTTTATAGGGTACTTGATATACTACAAATATAGAGTACTTTCTTTTTAAAAAAATAAATTATTTTCTAAATTTAATTTGCTCTAAGTTCATTTCATCAATTACTGCAAGGCTTTCTACCCTGATACCCTTTGCGCGTAGGCTGTCGCCGCCGCCTTGAAACCCCTTTTCAATAACGCAGGTAGCGCCAACGAGTGTAGCGCCTGCCTGATTTACTATATCAATAAGTCCCTCAAGCGCTTTACCGTTAGCAAGAAAATCATCAACAATAACAACCCTGTCATCAGCGCTGAGATAATCCTTAGAAACCACAATCTTATAATCGGTATTGTGTGTATAGGAATGCACCATCGCACTGTAAATTTCGCCAGAAACATTTGATGTTTTGTTTTTCTTGGCAAAAACCACAGGCAAATGCATAACAGTACCTGTAGCCACCGCCACAGCAATACCCGAAGATTCAACAGTAAGCAGTTTTGTTACATCATCATTTTTATAGATACGGTCAATCTCTTTTCCCATTTCCACAAGAAAATCAACATCAAGCTGCTGATTCAAAAAAGAGCCAACTTTAAGAACATTTCCCTCTAAAACCGTACCTTCATTAAGTATCTTCTGCTCGAGAGCAAGCACAAAAACAACCCCCTAAAAAACGCAAAGGCAGACTGTAAAAACTACAGTCTGCCTGAAATATTTTGTAAACCAATAGTTGCAACTTATGGCGTTACGGTAAAATTTTGTGCCATGCATCCAAATATCATATTGGCAAACCGTCATTTATTTATCTGCAGTAATAATCCTAACACAACAAAATGTGTTTGTCAACAGATTTTGTCACAAAATGTCGTGGTAATGTTGCACAAATTATTTAGAATTTGTGATACAATCCGCTACATAAATACCCATGGCACCCGACTGTGAAAGACCACGGCATATGCCGCTTCCATCTCCTATTATATAAACATTATCGATAAGCTCAAACTTGTTATTCATAAATTCGGGACGGATAGAATAATACTTGCTCTCACATCCATAAAGCAATGTATCATCATTTGCAGTACCCGGAGCTACTTTGTCAAGAGCATAAATGGTTTCTATTATATTAGTAAGTATGCGGTGTGGCAAAACAAGTGATATGTCCCCTGCTGTTGCTTTTAGCGTAGGGCTTACTGTGTTTTGCGACAGACGGTGCTCATTTGTTCTGCGACCGCGTATTAGGTCGCCAAAACGCTGAACCAGAACGTTACCGTTGCCTATCATATTGGCAAGTCGTGATATGTTTTCAGCATATTCGGTAGGTTGGTTAAACGGCTCGGTAAAACGAATACTTGAAAGAATAGCAAAATTACAATTGTCAGTCTTTTTCTCTGCCTGAGCAAAAGAATGGCCGTTAGCTGTAATTATTCCGTGGTTGTTTTCTGCAGACACAAGACCGCCTTGGTTAAAGCAAAACATACGGCAACGGTCTTCAAAAGTTTTTGTTTTGTAAAGAATTTTAGGTTCATAAATTTTTGAAGAAAATTCTCGCCATATAATGTCTTTCATCTCAACCCTAACACCAATATCAATGTGATTAGAATGCATCTTTACATTATGTGTTTTACAAAATTCCGACACAAAATTAGCGCCCGAACGACCTGTGGCAATAATAATGTTTTGTGCCATAAACATTTCACCATTAGCAAAGTTGAATATATAACCATCATTTTGCTTTATAACGTTTATACAATCATAAAAACTATATAGTTCAGTGCCTGATGACTTTATTGCCTCTATGAGATTTTGCATTGTGATATAGTTGTTATCGGTGCCAAGATGCTTAACGTTCATATCAAGCAGACGAAGGTTGTTTTGTATACATTTAAGTCGCAACTCATCATTAGACTTAAACACCTTTGGTACACCCGAAGTGCAATACTCATTGAGTATTTTATCAACCTCATCTATGTAAAGGTTTGCAACGTCATCGCCTAACTCTTCACCTAAGGTGCCGCCGTAAGAAGTGCCAAGATTAAACTTGCCGTCACTAAATGCGCCCGCTCCCGCATAACCGCTTGTAATACTGCAAATTTTGCAATGAATACAAGTGCTGTTTTTTCCTGCAGGGCAATTGCGTTTTTCAAGTTCGTTTCCGCGTTCGGTTATAGCAATGGTCATTTCAGGGCTATTAAGTCTTAAACGGTAAGCCGCCATAAGACCACCTATTCCACCACCAATTATAACTGTATCAAACTTTTTCATCAGACTTTTCCTTTCTAAACACTAATTTTTTGCCAAAAATATAATTAAGTATTATTACCACAATAGAAACTGTGCATTTTGCAAACATATCATCAAATGAGCATAGCGTGACAAACAAATACATTAAAAACATATCAATTAAAAGTGTACTAATTCTTGCACCATAAAACATTATAAGTTCTTTTAAAAGCAAACCTTTACTTTTAAAAACCAACATTTTGTTTGTAACAAATGCAAACAATACGCTTAAAACCCAGGAAATGACATTGGTAATTTGCAGTTGAAGCGCATCATTGACATCAAAAATAAATCTTGCACATAGATAGTAAACAACTAAACTTACAACAGTAGTAGCCGCGCCGCAAATTATATACATTAATATTTCGCGGTGTCTTTTTGCTGTGTCAATCAAATAATTACAAAGACTTTTAATAAGATCACTCCATCAAAATAAATAGGCTGCAAACCAAAAATGGTTGCAGCCTCTACTGCTTATCTATTTTACATTAACAAATTAAAAATGTCAATCCATAAAATAAGTTAGCAGATAAATTTATGTTTAATCTCACTTTCAATCAGCAAAAGTCTATTATATTTCGCTACCCTATCGGTGCGGCAGGGCGCTCCGGTTTTGATTTGACCGGCATTGGTTGCAACTGCGATATCGGCAATTGTGGTATCTTCACTTTCACCAGAACGATGCGATATAACCGCCGCATAGCCGTTTTGTTGCGCCATGCGCACAACTTGTAGCGTTTCGCTTAATGTGCCTATTTGATTTGGTTTTACTAGTACAGCGTTACCAGCACCCTTCTCAAAACCCATTTCAAGTCTTTGGGGATTTGTAACAAAAAGGTCATCACCCACAAGCTGTAGTTTGCCCCCAAGTTTGTCGGTAAGTTTTTGCCAAGATTCCCAATCGTTTTCAGAAAGCCCATCCTCTATCGATATTATGGGGTATTTTGAGGCAAGTTCACTGTAATATTCTATCAACTGCTCGGCAGTCATTGTTTTGTCGCGCTTAGGCAAAGTATATTTTCCGTCTTTGTACCACTCGCTTGACGCAACATCAAGAGCAATTTTAACCTGGCCGCCATACCCTGCCTTTTCTATTGCCTGTAAAATAAGTTCTATTGCCGCTTCATCGCTGTCAAGATTTGGCGCAAAACCACCCTCGTCACCAACACCTGAACTTAAATTATTTTGCTTTAAAATCTTGCCCAAATTGTGATATATTTCGGTACATATACGCAAACTTTCTGCAAAATTTTTAGAAGAAGTTGGAATTATCATAAACTCCTGAATATCAATGTTGTTTGACGCGTGCGCGCCACCGTTTAAAATATTCATCATAGGGCGAGGTGATTTTTCCGCATTAACACCGCCAAGATATCTGTAAAGCGGTAATCCTTTGCAGTTTGCCGCCGCCTTTGCAACAGCCAGTGATACCGCCAAGGTTGCATTTGCGCCAAGTCGCGATTTATTTGGAGTACCGTCAGCTTTTATCATAATTTCATCTATCTCTCGCTGATTAAAAACGCACTTACCTTTAAGCAGATTGTTAATCTCGGTACTAATATTGTTTACTGCTTTTGTGACGCCTTTACCTAAATATCTTTTGCTGTCGTCGTCACGCAGTTCATGCGCTTCATACATACCGGTTGAAGCCCCCGATGGGCTTATGGCAAAGCCACAACTACCATCTTCACAAACCACCCGCGCCGCAACTGTGGGGTTGCCGCGAGAATCTAACAGCTCAAATCCATTAACACTTTTAATCTTCATAAAAAATACCTCCATTTTCTTTAATTTTACCCTTTATTTTTTTATTTATGTATGTTATACTTATTATGTATTTTTATATATAGGTGATAATATGGAATTTAACAATAAAGAAAACCTTGATTCAAAGCAAGGTAATATCATATATGGTAGAAATCCCGTAATGGAAGCGCTTCGTTCGGGACGCGAGATTGACCGATTGCTTATTGCCCATGGTGTAACGGGAGGTTCGGTTACTGCTATACGCGCCAAGTGCGCTAATCGCGGCATACTTATCAAAGAAATCAGCCCTCAAAAACTTGACTACTACTGTGGCGGTGGCAATCATCAGGGTGTTGCTGTAATGATTGCCAGTCAAGAATACTCTACCGTAGAAGAAATTTTAAAAACTGCAAATGAACGCCAAGAAAAACCATTTATTGTAATTTGCGATGAAATTGAAGACCCACACAATCTCGGCGCCATAATTCGTACTGCCGAGGCTTGCGGTGTGCACGGCATAATTATTCCAAAACGTCGTTCGGCTTCACTTAATGCTACTGTTGAAAAAACATCTGCTGGTGCGCTTGCTTATATGAAGGTTGCAAGAGTGACCAATATTTCAAACACAATAGATGAACTAAAAGAAAAAGGTATTTGGGTCTTTGGCGCTGATATGGACGGCACTCCATATACCCAAACCGATTATGATATTCCCTGCGCTATTGTTATTGGTAACGAGGGTAAAGGAATTGGCACATTGGTTGCAAAAAAATGCGACGGAATTATAAGTCTTCCTATGTATGGAAAAATCAATTCGCTTAATGCTTCGGTTGCCGCTGGCGTACTTATGTATGAAGTTGTAAGAAAAAGAAATATTAATTAAATTGGTGGGAAAATAAAATGGGATTTTTCTCAAAAAGAAAAAATGAAAACAACGGGTTTATAATAAACACCGATGACGAATCTATAAAAATATCAGGCGAAAAAAATATTGCGCCTCACGCTATCACACCCGAAGAGGTATCAGACCTTTGGGTGTTTAACGATATTGAAGAAAAATTTAAAGAATCAAATGCACTTGATTCGCTTAAAAAGCGTATGAACGTTTCAAAACAAGATGACGCTGAAAAAAAAGAATCTACCGCCAAGGTTGAATCAAAAATTTTAGAAACCAACGAAACCATTTCTGACCTTATCAAACAGGTTGAGTCGGCTCAAAAAACCGATCCCGATTCAGTTGTTAAGTCTGAAGGTAATGATAAAACTGATGAAAAACCACAAAAAATTATCGTAAAACCAAAAAAGACACTCGTAGAAAAGGTAAAACGCTACACCATTGATGAACAGGGTCACGATACATCCAAAAATGAAGAACCTATATACAAGCTTCAAACAGTTGCCGAAATTCTTATGAATGACGGTGAAAGCGCACTAAAAGATTTATCAAAAAAATATGGCTTGGATATCGTTGTTGATGATCTTGATAAGCAAAGTGCAAAAGGCCCTCAGTCTGAAAAAGAAAACGATGTAAAAGAAAATTCTAATCAAGACAAACAAAAACCAATTTCAAAAAGTTCAACAACCCCAACTCCTGCTTTCGAAAAAATGGTGCAGGACTCTGAAAAAAGAGAAAGCCAAGAACTTTTTGAAAGCCTTTTTCCAAGTGAAGAAAAGGCTGAATCGCCCGATATCAGTGTGCCCGATATTTCTGATATTGATACTCACGAGGTTGGAATTGAAAATGATGGCAATATCTCAAATACTGCTACAATTCGCTTTACACCTATTAAAGATAAAAAAGGCAATACCGATCACATAACAATTAGCAGTATTACCAAACACATTGATTTAAGCGACAGCATACCTCAGGACATTTTCAGTAACTCTGTTCCCGAACTTGAAGAATCTGAGTTTGAAAATTTTGAACCAAATAACGAATACACAGACAATGTAAGCGGTAAAAAGATACTTTTTTCACTTGCAAAAAATAAACGCCATTTGTTTATATCTTCGCTTATCTCTTTGGCTATGGTTATTTCACTTGCGGTATTTCTTATACCTGCGGTATATAACTTTATACTTTCTTCTCTTAGTAAATCTATGATTATTTGCACATCTTTCCTCTTTGTTTCAACCGTAGCAAACTACGATATGTTTTTGGATTTTAAAAACTTTGCCAAAAAGCGTTGTGGTTTTGATGTGTTGACCTCTCTTTGCTCGGTATTAACACTCGCTTTAGGTATAACTGCAATAATTACAAGTGAGAACGCATATTACTCTATCTTACTTTGTTCTGTTATTCTTTTTACCCGAGTTTTCTTAAAATTTAAAGAAACGTCGGCAAAACACAAAAGTTTACGTCAAATTATGGGTGACAAACAAAAAAATGCCGTGGCGCTTATTGATGACCCCGCAACAACCTTTGCAATGGCAAAAAACGCCATTGAAGGTGATGTTTTGATAGCGGCGCCTAAAAAAATTCAATTTGTCGAAAACTTTATGAAGCACTACGAATTTCACAAGCCATTATCAGGTAAGATAAACGTTATTTTTTACGTTGCCCTTACCCTTTCGCTTATTAGCGCACTTATGGCATACTTTATACAGGGCGGTGTTTTTGCTTCACTTTATGCTGCCTCTTGTATCGCCGTTTTCGCAGCTTTACCAACAGCATTCTTGGTAGAGACACTTGCCTTTTTGTCAGTATCAAAAAGACTTAGCACCGGCGGTTCGATGATAGCGGGACTTTATGGAGCTGAAAAAATTGAGAATGCTAATGCCGCTGTTGTTAACATTAAGGATATTTTCCCATCGGGAACTATCAATATGCACAGTATGAGGGTGCTTTCTGAAAATAACATAGATGATATTCTGCTACGCGCGGCATCTCTTACCTCGGCAGTAGGAAGTCCGCTGGAACCAATATTCAAAGCAATAGCCGGTACTAACCAGTCATATTCTATTCCCGATTCTGACACCGTAAAATACGAAAAGAATTTAGGCATTTCCGGTTGGGTAAATGATGAACTTTTATTCATAGGAAACCGCTCTCTAATGCTCGCTCACGGAATAGATATTCCAAGTCTCGAAGTTGATAAAAAGATTTTACGCAAAGGCTATTTTCCTGTATATGTAGCAACAGAAAACACTGCATGTGCGCTTATTGTTATTCAGTATAATGTTGATGAACAGGTCGCCAAGCTACTTCACAAAATCACCAACCTCGGTGTAACATTACTTGTAGAAAACTGTGACCCCAACGTTACCGAAGAAATGTTGTGTGATTATTTTGGAATTTATGATGATTCGGTAAAAATAATGTCAAGCGCCGGAATTTATATGTATCATAATGCCGTTCCCCTGGCTGAAAAATATTCTGCTCCTGCAGTTTTCCGTGGTTCAGGACTTAATTTTATAAAAATTGTGAACTTTGCTTCAGGAATAAAACGATGCAATCGTTTACTCACAATTCTATACACTTTATTTGCTGTATTCGGCACACTGTATTTTATTTATGCCGCATTTTCCGGACTAATGAGTATGCCAACAGCTGAAACAGTTTTAATTTACGCCGTAGGTACAACAATTTTATCAATAATCGGTTTTCTCATTCGAAAACCGTAGGAGGAATATATTATGGAAAAACAAAAGTTTTACATCACAACCGCCATTGCTTATGCTTCGCGTAAGCCACATATCGGCAACGCTTATGACATTGTTCTCGCTGATATGATTGCCCGTTATAAAAAGATGATGGGGTTTGATGTTTACCTGATGACAGGTTCTGATGAACACGGTCAAAAAATTGAAGAATATGCAAAGGCCGACGGCATTAGCCCAAAAGAATTCGTTGACAACGCCGCCGCTAATATTAAGGCTGTTTGGGACTCACTTGACACCTGCTATGACAAATTTATACGTACAACAGATGACTACCACGAAGATGCTGTTCAAAAGATATTTAAAAAGCTTTATGACCAAGGTGATATTTACAAAAGCACCTATGAAGGTAAATACTGTGTGCCTTGCGAATCTTTTTATACCGAAAGTCAGCTTATAGACGGTAAATGTCCCGACTGCGGTCGTGAGGTTATCGACTCTAAAGAAGAGGCTTATTTCTTGCGACTTTCAAAATATCAAGATAAGCTTGTCGAGTATTACGAGCAAAATCCTGATTTTATAAAGCCTGAATCACGCAAAAATGAAATGCTTAATAACTTTATAAAACCCGGTCTTCAAGACCTTTGCGTATCGCGTTCATCTTTTAAGTGGGGTGTTCCCGTTAGTTTTGATGACAAACACGTAATCTACGTTTGGATTGATGCGCTCTCAAACTATATCACAGGTGTTGGTTATAACCCTGATGGTAGTAGCGACCAGTACAAAAAACTCTGGCCTGCCGATTTGCACGTAATTGGTAAAGATATTGTTCGTTTCCACACAATTTATTGGCCAATTATTCTTATGGCTTTGGGTGAACCGTTACCAAAACAAGTTCTTGGTCATCCGTGGGTACTTGTCGGTGAAGACAAGATGTCTAAATCCAAGGGCAACGTTATCTATGCCGACGAACTTGCCGAGCGTTTTGGTATTGATGCGGTTCGTTACTATTTGCTTTCTGAAATTCCGTTCACCAACGATGGTACCATTACCTATGAAAGCTTTATTACCAAATTTAATGCTGACCTTGCTAACACACTTGGTAACCTCGTAAACCGTACAGTTGCTATGACAAACAAATACTTTGGCGGCAAGGTTACTGCGCCCGAAACCAATGAAGAATTAGACAACGATCTTATTTCTTGCGCTAATGAAACAATAGAAAAATATTATTCTTTAATGGATTCATATCGCAACGCCGACGCGTGTGAAGCTGTTATGAACTTTGCAAAACGCCTAAACAAGTATATAGATGAAACAACTCCGTGGATCCTTGCAAAAGACGAAGCAACCCTCCCCCGTCTTAATGCGGTACTTTACAATTTGCTTGAGGGTATTCGTTTACTTTCGGTTATGCTTACCCCTGTTATTCCATCAAGTTGCAAAAGCATTGCCACACAAATTAATTCTGACTGCGCAGAACTTGCATTTGGCAAGGTTGCTGAATTCACAGTTTGTGAGGCAACACCGCTTTTTGCAAGAATTGATATGCCCAAGGTTTTAGAAGAAATTGCCGCAGAACAGGCTAAAAAAGCCGCAGAAGCTGAAAAGGCAGAAAATGTTTTGAAGTTACCTGAAATCTCTATTGAAGATTTTGCAAAAGTTGAACTTACAACCGCAAAAATCATTGCTTGTGAGCCAATTCCAAAGGCAAAGAAACTGCTTAAACTCACACTTAACGACGGTAGCGGTAAAGAGCGTATTGTAGCATCAGGCATTGCAAAATACTATACTCCTGACGAGCTTATAGGTCGCACAGTTATAGTTGTATCAAACCTTAAACCTGCTACTCTTTGCGGAGTGGAATCTAACGGTATGATTTTAGCTGCCGATTGCCCCAATAACGACGTGAAGGTAATATTTGTTGACGATATTCCTGAAGGATGCAAAATCAGATAATGTATACCGAAGATTTAAAAAATTCTTACCCCATTTTTGACACGCACTCACACTATGATGATGAACGTTTCGATGAAATACGCACCGAGCTTTTTGCCGAGATGAAACAAAACGGTGTTTGTGGCATTGTTAGTTGCGGTTGCGATGAAGTTTCATCAAAAATGGCTATAAAAATGGCAGAAGAAAACGATTTTGTATATGCCGCCGTTGGTATTCACCCAGGTAGCATTGACTCGGGTACTACGGTAGAGCAAATAGCCAGACTTGCCACCCACAAAAAGTGTGTTGCAATTGGTGAAATCGGTCTTGACTATTATTGGGTTGATGATAACAAACAAAAACAAATTGAAATTTTTGAAAAACAAATTGCGCTTGCAAAGAAGTTAAATTTGCCAATAATAGTTCACGATCGTGATGCTCACGGTGACACTCTTGAGATATTAAAAAAGCATAAACCTAAAGGCATTGTTCATTGTTATTCAGGTAGTGTTGAAATGGCGCAAGAGATTATTAAACTTGGGTTATATATCGGCATTGGTGGCGTTGTAACCTTTAAAAACGCAAAAAAATTACCCGACGTGGTACGCATCATTCCCGATGAATTGCTACTTGTCGAAACCGATTGCCCATATCTTGCTCCTGAACCACATCGCGGAAAACTTTGTCACTCAGGTATGATAAAATATACCGCGCAAAAAATTGCTGAAATACGTGGTACTACTCCCGAAAATATTTTTACAATTACTGCCAAAAACGCTAAAAAAATCTTTAATATTGAATAAAGAATAATCACCCCGCAAAATGTAAATAATACATTTGAAAGCGGGGTGATTTTGTGAATAACGATAAAAATAGAAACAACCAAAACAATCAAAACAACCAGAACAAAAACGATAACAAAAAGAACGACAATAAAAAAGACAATAATAAGTTTGACAATAAAAACTAAGGTTATTTACAAAAAGCAACTCCCAATACAAGGAGTTGCTTTTACTTTTATTCCGGCACTATAAACGGAATCCCAAAATAATCTGTAAGTGATACTACTACGTTTGCGGCAATCGCCTCAATGTTATCTCTAATCCACACGGCATCTTCATAATTATCGTGATATGCAAATTCAATAAGCACACTCGGCGCGCGGGTGCGTCTGACCTCACCCAAAGCTGTTGTAGGCACGGTTCGTACCAACTGTGGCAACGGATAGATAAGTTTTAAATTATTTGCTATTATTTCTGCGGCGCGAGCGCCGTTTATGCTTGTAGGAAAATAGTAAACCTCACTACCGCGTCTTGAACCATCACCGCTTCCCGTAGCGTTTGAATGCAGCGCTAAATGTAAATCATAATTGCCCATATTTGACTGCACTATTGATGAAGCCGCTGTCATATCGGGCGTATTACGTGTAAACGATATTCCGCTGGCATATAAATACGGCTCCATTGCGTCGGCAATTAAATTCATATAATATTCCTCGTTACCGCCTATAACATACGGGTTAAACTCTTGTGTAGACGGACTCAAATAAATGCTTGGCATAAAAAACTCCCCCTCGCACCATTTTATGCAAGGGGGATTAATTTTATGTTTTATTTAATGTGTTCCAATACTGCCTTGCGAACAACCGAAGAAAACCAACAATAAAGCGCTTCTCCAAGTTCTTGGAAAATTGGATCACCGTCGTGCAAACACAGCATAGCAAAGGTTTGACCTATACGACGTTCAACATCATTACCTCTGCGAAAAGCAAGATAATAAAATGAAAATGCACCCGTATCACTAGAACTTTTATAAAGTTCAGCGTTGTGCTTACCCAGCGTGTCAAGAAAACTTTTCTGAGCAATACCAACAAGCGTATCGTTTGATATATATTGTTCAAAACCTACAGTAGCGGTAAAAGACAGCAACAAACGCCTTTGCAAAATCATATCAAAATCGCGAAACTCTTCATCAAGTTCAGTTTCTGCATCGCGAATAAAACTGTTTGCAACAGCTTTTCCCACCGCCTTGGCGCCATTTATTTGTTCTGAACTTACAGACGAATCCTGAACAGCTGTGCTTTTGTTACGACGAATATCTTCTGACGGCTTATCACCGGCAATCTTTACATCTAAATCATCTGTTAGCACTTTAAATCACCTATCTTTTACTGTTTGTTTTTATAATCCTTTAACGCCTCTGCCAGTTGTGCGGGACAGGATGTATTTTTAAAGCCGCATTTAATATTTTCGAGTTTTGTGATTACATCATCAATATTCATACCTTTAGTAAGTTCGCCAATACCCTTAAGATTTCCGTTACAACCACCTACAAAAGATACGTCTTTAATAATGTTGTCCTCAATTTCAATGTCTATACTGCGTGAACAAACCCCATTTGTTCTATATGTGAATTTCATAACAATTATTCCTTATCTGTCCTTAAACTTATTGCTTCTAACAGGATGACGGAGTTTACGAAGCGCTTTTGCCTCAATCTGACGAATACGTTCACGTGTTACGTTAAACTCGGTGCCCACCTCTTCAAGAGTGTGACATCTACCGTCTTTAAGACCAAAACGCAATCTGATTACTGCCTCTTCACGCGCTGAAAGGGTGTGAAGCACTGCATCAATATCTTCATTTGTAATTGTTTTAAGCGCTGCTTCATCAGGAGCCAATGCATCCTCATCGCGAATAAAGTCCATAAGACGTGAATCTTCCTCAGGGCCAATAGGTGTTTCCATAGAAACGGGCTCTTGCGCTACGCGCATAATTTCACGCACACGTTCAACCGACAACTCCATTTTTTCAGCAATGAGTTCTTCGCTGGGTTCATATCCGTTTTCGTGCAAAAGTTGACTTTGAATTTTTTTGAGTCGGTTAATGGTTTCTACCATATGAACCGGAATACGAATAGTTCTTGCCTGGTCAGCAATAGCGCGGGTTATTGCCTGTCTTATCCACCAGGTAGCATATGTTGAAAATTTAAATCCTTTTGTATGGTCAAACTTGTCAACCGCTTTAATAAGACCAACATTACCCTCTTGAATAAGGTCTAAGAAATACATACCACGGCCAACATATTTTTTTGCAATACTTACAACAAGACGAAGGTTTGCTTCTGTAAGACGTTTTTTTGAATATTCATCGCCTTCGTTTATTTTTATTGCAAGTTCTTTTTCCTCTTCGGTTGAGAGAAGTGGCACGCGACCTATTTCACGAAGGTAAACCTTAACCGGATCATCAAGCGACATATTTTCAAGCGCAATGTCGTCTTCAAGATTATCAAGATCAACCTCTTCAAGTTTGAGTTCATCCTCGGTAGGTTCTTCCTCGTAATCGCGTTCTAAAATGTCCGGATCTAAAAGATTGTCCTCTTCAAGCTTTAAATCAGCTTCGGTAGGTTCTTCATCTTCAGGTGCATTATCTACGTCATCCAACAATTCTTTTTTTTCTGCAGCATCCAAAAAAGCGTCAGCCGCCTTTTCAAGCTCTTCAGCTGTTGGTTGGTTATTTTTGTTTTCTGCCATTTTTATTTCCCCTTTTGTTTTGATTCAATAATTTTTTGTAAGTTTTGCGCCCAATCATCCGTAGACATATCTTTAGGATTTTCGGTTTTTCTCAGTCCCTCATCTAATATTACCTTTATACTGTCTTTTAATACAATAAGGGCGTTTTTGTCACCTTTTTCGCTATTTGCAAGAGCTGATAAATAACCCATTTCAGCAGGGCTTAGCGCCTCACCAAAATATGACAAATCGGGATTTCTACCGCTTTGTATGCACTCGCAAATAAATTTATATATTCTACGGTTAACAGCGGTCAGCATATTTTCGGGTTTAAGCCTTTCAATAGCCGTTTCGTAAAAATCGGGATGTTGCATAAGTATTGCAATAACCGTTTCTTCTGCCGCTACAGCCGCAGGATACATTCTTTTTTCAGGATTAACATCGGTTTTTTCAAACCTTGGATGCACCATTTCTTCAAACTCGCGTTTATCACGTCGGCGATGATTGCTTTTTCTTATTTCTTCAACCTTATCTTTGATAGCCGTACGCGAAATGCCGTATTTTTCTGATAATTTACCAATATAAATGTCACGTGTGATAATATCATTTGATTCGGCAATAATTTCAGCCGCTTTGTTAAGGTATTTTACCTTACCATCTTCAACCGAAATATCTATGCCGTTTACCGCCGCAAGTAATTTATATTCAATCTCACTTACAGCGCCCAAAAGCAACGCCTCAAAGCGTGGCGCCCCGTTCTTTTTTATAAATTCATCAGGGTCTTTGCCCTCAGGCAGTAAAACAACCCTAATATTTATACCTGTGTTTTGTAATATGTTACTTGCGCGACGCGCTGCCTTTTGCCCCGCTTCGTCAGAGTCCATTATAAGAACAATCTCGTTTGTATAACGTGACAACAGTTTTGCCTGTTCCTCTGTAAAAGCTGTACCAAGCGCGGCAACTGCGTTTTCAAACCCTGCTTGATGAAGTGATATAACGTCCATATTACCTTCAACCAAAATAATGCGCTCATCACAATGATTTTTAGCAAAGTTCATACCAAACAGGTTATCACTTTTTTTGTAAACGGGCGTGTCAGATGTGTTAACATATTTGCCACCCATTTTATCTTCGCCAGGCATAGCACGTCCGCTAAAACCAATTACTTTACCGCGTATATTTATTATAGGAAACATTACGCGTTTACGAAAACGGTCATAATAAGTGCCGCGTTGACTCTTACCTATAACGTTGGCCTGTATCATATCGGGTATGCTGTAGCCTAAACCCTTTAAATGTTTTATAAGGTTGTCCCATCCGTCAGGAGCGGCACCTAAACCAAAATGTTTTATAGTAGCAACTGACAATCCACGACCTGTTAAATAGTCTAACGCCCATTTGCCTTCAGGCGACATAAGATAGTTATGATAAAATTTTGCAGTTTCACGATTAATTTCAAAAATTGTAGTTTTGAGTTTTTGCATAGAATCGTCATAACCATCTTGCGGTAACGCTATGCCACTACGCTCTGCGAGTAACTTTACTGCATCTATATAATCAAGATTTTCTATCTGACGTACAAAACTAAAAACATCTCCGCCAACACCGCAACCGAAACAATAAAAGGAACCGTTGTCAGGGTAAACTGTAAAGGAAGGTGTTTTTTCATTATGAAATGGACAAAGACCCACTAAATTTTTACCACGGCGTTTTAATGCAACATAGGGTGCCATAACCGTTTCTATATCGTTTTTATACTTTATTTCATTTATAATCTCCTCGGGTATTGCCATATTAACACTCTCCTTTCATTAATAATATAATAAGACTTGTACCAAAAACAGTACTTTTACACCTTCCACTCTTTTGGTATATAGATATTTGAATATGTCATAACTGCGAAGTGGTCGGTCATACCTGCAATATAGTCAGCCGCCGCGCGATGAATGCCCTCTCGTTCACGAATATCATTATATTCATCGTCAAGCTTATCGGGATTTTTTATTAGGTATTCATATATACCGCTAACAATACCGTCGACCTTAGTTTCTTCAGATTTTACAATCGAGTTGCGATAGACGGTGTCAAACAAAAACATATGCAACGCTTCATAGGCTCTCATTGTAGCATCATCCATTTTTACATCATCGGTTTTAGTATTTGAAACAACCGATTTAACAAGCGTGTCAATCCGCTCACTTTTGCTAAAACCTAAAATTTGTCTTATATCAATTGGAATATCATCTTCGGTGATAACACCTGCTGAAACGGCATCATCAATATCGTGATTTATGTATGCAATGCGATCACTAAAGCGCACAATTTTACCCTCGGGTGTTTGCGCCCAATCACCGCGTGTGTGGTGAAGTATTCCGTCAATAACCTCGGCTGTAAGATTCAGTCCCTCACCTGCGCGTTCTATAACACGGCACACTCTGACACTTTGCTCAAAATGTGTAAAACCACCTGGATAAAGTGATGCCAAAGCGCGCTCTCCCGCGTGTCCAAAAGGAGTATGACCCAAGTCATGAGCCAGGGCAATTGCCTCGGTCAAATCTTCATTAAATCTTAATGCTCTCGCAATTGTACGAGCAATTTGTGATACCTCAAGCGTGTGTGTAAGACGGGTACGGTAATGGTCAGACTCCGGAGATAAAAACACCTGTGTTTTGTGCTTTAAACGTCTAAATGCCTTACAGTGTATTATGCGGTCGCGGTCGCGTTGAAAATCGGTTCGGAGTTCGCATTTTTCTTCAATTCTTTCGCGACCCTTGCTATTTATGCTTAAGGTAGCATAAGGCGAGAGTGTTTGTTTTTCTAAATCCTCGGTATATTTTCTTATATTTTTCATAAACACTTCACCCCTATATATTTAATATTATAAAAATTTTTCAAAATTCCTCTATTTTTTACAATTTAAACGGAAAAAATATTTCATTTATTGCTTTTGCTGTGATTTTAGAAGCAAAAGTTTCACAAAGTTTGTCTAAAAACACTTCGCTATCAACCTTTTTATACATAACCTTAACGGTTACCTTATCGGTAAAGTTTGTATCTTGCACCATGCCGTTAGTGTCAGATATTAAGCGTGTCAGGCGGTCAAAACTGCCGTAATCGCAGTCAATTTCATATTCACAGCACGCGCACATCAAAACCTTTTGCGCACCATTTAACGCATCACGTGTACTTGTGCTGTAAGCGCGCACAAGACCACCCGTGCCCAAAAGAATTCCACCAAAATATCGTGTTACCACTACAACCACATTTGTAATACCGCTACCCTTGATAAGTTCAAGCATTGGCATACCTGCTGTGCCGTGCGGTTCACCATCATCAGAAAAACGAGCAGTGCCGTTTTGCAGTATATAGGCATATACATTGTGCCTTGCGTCCCAATATTTGCTTTTTTGTGTGGCAATTATCTCACTTGCCTGTTCTTCCGTTTCGCAGTGAAAACAAGTTGCAATAAAGCGTGAATGTTTTTCGCTGTATTCGGCTGTAAAACTTTCACTTATGGTTATATATTCTTGCATAGGGCACCTCACTTTCTAATGAAATTAAACAAAAAGCCGCAATCAGCCTATAGACCGATTGCGGAATTGCGGTAAAAATTATTTCTCTTCCATACCGAAACGCTTTTTGAATCTGTCAACACGTCCGCCGGTATCTACCAACTTCTGCTTACCAGTGAAAAACGGATGACATTTAGAACAAATATCCAAACGAATATCTTTCTTTGTTGAGCGTGTCTCGAATTCGGCACCACAAGCACATTTAATTGTTACCTTTTCGTACTGAGGATGTAAACCTTCCTTCATCCTTGTCACCCCTTTCTTTCTTTGTAACATTGGAATTCTACCACATAACTTTTAAAAATGCAAGTATTATTTTTAAAAATTATCACTTTTTTCAAAATATTTCTTTATTTTTTCGTAAATTTCTATACTTTTAAATTTTATTTCATATTTTGGCGCATTTTGGGCTGTACTTGCCGCCTGCTGTGATACGCTGTCTGTAAGACTTGCATCACAAGCGGTTGGTACGCAAACGCATGGAAAAACCACACACCACCAATTTTTTCCTTTACCCTCGCCTAAATCCACAATAAGCGATTTATATGTGCCGGCAGGCAGGGTAAAATCATCATATACTCTGGTATCAAAATACCTGTCTCCCACCGAAACGTTTGCCGTATAAGTAAATCCCTTTTGCTTTATAACACCGTTTGCAATCCGATTGATATTTTCTAAATTGACACTCGCTGTCATAATTGCATCATCTACAGTATTACAGTCTTTAAAAATATCGGTAGAGTTTTTAAGTATTTCATCACGCACAGCAAGTTTTAAACTCTGGTCAGATTTACT
This sequence comes from Clostridia bacterium, assembly GCA_017516965.1. Taxonomy (GTDB): domain Bacteria; phylum Bacillota; class Clostridia; order Oscillospirales; family Acutalibacteraceae; genus UBA737. The sequence continues at coordinate 48,596 of JAFXAP010000009.1, read as the reverse complement.
GTCGGAGTTTGCAATTATGTGAAGCCTTAACACCCCGTGTCGCAGTTCATTACACCGCGCTTCAAAATTTGAAAAGCTTAGAACTATTGCGCAAATAAGACCAAACAGCACCCCTAACTCAATGTTTTTTCTATTAATTTTTTGCATAAAATTACTCCTGTCAAATTTACTTTAAGAAAAATATTGACAGAAGTGAATTTTTTATTCAAATATTATTCCGCTTTTAGCAGGTCTTGCAACTATTGGGGCATAACCCATATCACATAGTGTTTTCTTTGCTTTATTTGCCGCATCAATATCATTGTAAATTGCAAATACAGTAGGACCGCTGCCCGAAAGTGATACAGCCATAGGACCTGTTTTGTTTATGTCGGCAACAAGCGCATCATTATCACAAACTGCCTCAAAGGCATTAAAAACATTTTTACAAATCTCTGAAAGATTACTATTTTCAATGGCTTTAGTCATATCCGGGGTATAAAATCTAACTTGTGGATATGCGTCAATTTTGCGATACATATCGGCAGTAGAAAGTTTTTGACCGTGTTTTATAAGCAAAAGCGCACACTCCGGCATATCAGGCAATTTTTCCAATCTTTCGCCAATGCCACCCACACGCGCTGTACCGCCCGCAATACAAAACGGTACATCAGCGCCAACCAAAAGACCTATATCACACAGTTGCTGTTGTGACAAATTAGTCTTATAGATTTTGTCAAGCAAGACAATAACAGCCGCCGCATCAGCGCTGCCGCCGCCAATTCCTGCGGCTTGCGGAATATGTTTTTCTATTTTAATATAAGCGCCGCCTGTAATGCTGTTATATTCAAAAAATTTTTGCGCAGCCTTATAGGCAATGTTTGACCGGTCACAAAGTTTACTGTCACTACAAGTGACAATTATACTATCATTTTTTTCTACACTTATATCATCAAACACCGATACCGACTGAAAAACCGAATCAATAAGATGATAGCCGTCTTCTCTACGGCCGACAATATCAAGAGTTAAATTGATTTTTGCATTAGCCTTTGCTTTCATTCGTTTCACCCAACATAAACTTATTGATTAAACCTTTAATTTTACGAATGCTTAATACGCCGTAGGCAATTGCAGCCCCCGAAACGTTCAAGATAAAATCATCAATATCGGCGCTACCTGTAAGAAAAACAATTTGCAAGCATTCAATAACTATAACTGCAATAGATATAACAAGCAAAAATTTTAACAATGAGTTTATACCTTTAAAAATATTTGGCACAAAAAATGCAAATGGCATAAACACAAAAAGATTACCCAAGATATTTTCAATAACACTGCGTGTTTCAAGCACCGACTCTTTATAAGCATTTATAAAAAGTTTTACTGTAGCAAAAGGTATTAAATTTATTTTTTGAGCAAGATGCTCCTTTATAACAGCCTTATCGGCTAAAAATATGTTAGACAAACTTCTGCCAAAACTATCATTTATCAGTGTAAAATCAATAACCATAAGCGTATATAATAAAAAAAGGCATATGACTATGCTTTTTAAAACAAACGAACGGTTAACGTTTATAACTTTAGATTTCAAAAAAATCACCGCCAAGAATAATTTTACCCTCGGCGGCATATAAAGTCAAGAAAATTATATTGTTGTATTTTTTAAAATCAATTATTTATGTTTTGATGAAAACCGTATGCATCAGCAGTAAGCGGAGCAAATCGGAAGCCCATAGCATCAAGCCCCTCAATAATATCGGGCAACGCCTCTACGGTGGTGGTTTTAGCAGTTGTATCGTGCATTAACACACAAATGCTGTCTTTACCTTTGGCTCCTGTCAAGACCCTTTTTACAATGGTATCTTTTGAAACCAATACTGCATCTGCATCACCTGAATCAACATTCCAGTCAAAATATGAATAGCCAAGTTTTGGCATTCTGACAGCAAGATCGCTCATAATACCACGGCAAAATTTTTCGCTGACTTTGTTACTACTTCCACCCGGAAAACGCATTATATTACCGCGAATACCTGTTTGCTTATAAACAATATCAGAAATTTGTTTTATATCTTTAAGATAACTGTTGATATCATCATATATAATATCATATCTATGATTAGCGGAATGAAGACCAATGGCATGCCCACGTGAAGTTATTTGCGACATATATGAACGGTTTGCAGTACCTATTACAAAAAAGGTTCCCTTAATGCCGTAGGCGTCTAATATATCTAAAATCTTTAACGTATTGTCAGAGGGGCCGTCATCAAACGTAAGATAGCAGATACCGCTGGTAGCGGTATCTGCCTGGTCTGTGTTCTTTAATGCAATTTGCTTTTGCAAATCTTTTCGCTTTTTGGCATTTAACTTTTCAAGCTTTGTTTTTAAAGCGTCATTATCTTTTTGAAGTCGGTCCTTTTCAGCCAAGGCTTCTTCCAACTGTGAGTTAAGCTCAGCCTTTTCGCTCTCGTTTTGCGTTTGTTTAGCATTATAATCAGAAATTTGTTTTGTGAGTTCATCAATTTTTGATTGCGCTTCATTCATAGCGCTGGTAACATCTGCAGTTTGCGCCGATAGAGCAACATAACTTGCATGCTTTGCGTATGCAAAATACGAAACACCCGACAATGATGCCAAAAGCAAAAGTATTATAAACAAAAATATTAAGTTGTTTTTTTGCTTAAAAAACTGCATCATTTCATCCCCTTATGTATAATACAAAGATTGTATCATATAAAGGTACAAAAGTCTACAAAATTATACTAATTTTTTACTTAATTTTTTTGATGTCGCTTTAATGCATAAACAAACAATTAACCAAATAAGCAAATACGCTAACACAAAAATCGCAGTGAATACTAAAATTACGGTAATTTCAAACGGAATCCAAGAATTAATTATGTAAGCGAGTACATAAACAATATATAAAGAGCCAAGTTGACAAAGCAATCCTTTCATTACCGACCAGTGCTCTATCTGATTAAAAATACTGCTTCCTGCTTGAACAAAAGCAATAACATAGGTAGAAATCACCGACATAAACACCTGATAAGCGCTAATTGAAAAATCTTTTATGGTGTATGATAAAATTAAAAATATTATAGCCGCAACAATAGGACCAAAGCCACCAAACATAAGTCCCCTGTGAAAAAATTCTTTTGCATACTTATTCATATTTATAAACCTAACCTTTCTTTAACATTTTTTAAATTTCTTCGTGATACGTAGTCCGTATGCCCATTTTTAAACACAACCTTAAGTGTGCCATAGATACTTGCGTCAAATTTTTGAATTTTCGATATATTGGCAATGCTTGACTTATTAATTTTTACAAAGCGGTTATCAAGCGTTTGCTCTATATGACAAAGTCTTGTCTTAAGCAAATATTTTTCCTTTTCGCCATAGGCATAAAGTTTGTTATCTTCAACGTTAAAATAATATATATCTTTAACATCAAGTTTCACAATTTCACCGCGCGAATAGCCGTTAAGCGTTTTGCTTTTACCTTCTATCATACTTTCTAACTCATCAATAAATTCACTACGGTTATGGGCATAAATTATTACCTCTTCTTCACGGTTTGTATCTAGAATTACCGTGCATTTCATAACATCGCCTCCTTACGATTTATATGCTAACACACAACATTTGTTTTTTCAATAGAACGAGATTATTCGGTATTATTTTAAAAATATTCGGTAAATAACACTTTAAATATGTCAAAAAAGGTGTTATACTGTAAATATATTATACTTTATGGAGAAATTAAATGAAGGCTGTTAAAATTTTGCATTGTGCCGACGTTCATATCGGCGCTGCCGAGAGTTCACTTGGTGCGTTATCACACTCACGTCAAGCAGAAACCCTCATAACGTTTGAAAATATTATAAATCTTGCCAAAGACAATAACGTTGATATTTTGCTTATTGCCGGTGATTTATTTAACTCAAACCAAATTGATAAATCTTTTTGTGATAGTGTTTTTGAAAAGTTTTTGACAATACCCGATATTAAAATTATATATGCTGCAGGCAATCACGACCCACTTAATGCTGATTCGCCCTTTAAAAAATATGAATTACCAAAAAACTTGTTTGTGCTTGATACGGTTGACAGTTTTGTAGAATTTTCAGATATCAATACACGTGTTTACGGTAAATCTTTTAAAGAGGTTTATATGAAAGGTCAAGCAAGTTTTTCACTCAAAACTGACAACGATTTTATAAACCTTATGTGCATTCATGGCGATTTGCGCAGTGATATGGGTTCTGACTATAATTCAATTACAAGTGATTTTATAACACAAAGCGGTATGGATTATATAGCGCTTGGCCACGTGCATAAGCGTAGTGACGTCACTAAAATGGGTGACACTTATGTAGCATATTGCGGTTGTCCCGAAGGACAGGGCTTTGACGAGTTGGGTCAAAAAGGTGTTTACCTTGGCACAGTTTCAAAAAACGAGTGCGTTCTTACCTTTGTGCCCACCGCCAAAAGACTGCATCTTTGTGAAAATGTTGATATAACCGGTCTTAACAACTCAAGTGACATTGCCGAGCGCATCATAGAAGTTATAAAGCAAAAATACCCCGACAATTACGCCGACAACCTTTATAAATTTATACTTACAGGTATGATAGATGATGGTGTGGTTTTATCACTTCCTGAGATATCTGCGCGCATAGGACAAAGCTTTTACTTTGCAAAACTACGCGATAAAACTGAAATAAAACTTAATTTTGAAACACTGTCGCAAGAAAACACGTTAAAGGGTGTTTTTGTAAAAAATATGCTTAAAAAAATTGAAAGCGCAACAGACGACCAAAAAGAACTGCTTGTGTCAGCGCTTTACATTGGTATAAAAGCATTTAGCGGTGAGGTAAGCTATAATGAAGATTAAAAAGATTTACATTGCCGCATTTGGCAAACTAAAAGATTTTACCCTAGATATTAACGATGGGTTAAACGTAATTTACGGCAATAATGAAGATGGCAAAAGCACAGTTTTTGCTTTTATTAAGGCTATGTTTTACGGCACCGGTCGAAACACCAAAAGCATAGCGGAAAGCATACGACTTAAATACACCCCTTGGGATGGCAGCGCTATGGCAGGTCGTATATTCTTTGAGTATGACGGCAAAAACTATTGCCTTGAAAGAGAGTTTCGAAAATCTGATTCAACCGACAGAATTGCGCTAACTGATTTAGACAGCGGTAAAACCATTGACACCGCCGAAAATATAGGTCAACAGTTTTTTGGGCTTTCAGCCGTCGCGTTTGAACGTAGTTTGTTTATAGGAAACGGTGATTTTATAAAAGATGATACCGCTGCAGGCGAAATAAACGGCAAACTTTCAAACATTGCGCTTACAGGCAGCGAAGACGTTTCATATAAACAAATTGCAAAAAATATTTTTGACACCCGCGCAAAACTGATTTCAAAAAGTGGTAGAAGCGGCTCTTATAACGAAGATTTACAAACGCTTGATAATCTTAACGAGCGACTTAAAAAAGCTGATGAAGATGCAAAACTTAAATCACAGCTTAATGACAATGCCCAAAGCAAACGCAACGAATATGAAGCGCTTTATAAAAGGTATAACGAGTTAAAAACAATTATTGACAAAGAACAAGATTTTAAAAACCGCGAAAAGTTGACTGAGTTTTTAGACACAAAAAAACGTCTTGACGAGCTTAATCAAACCTTAAAACTTTCTGACGGAACAATTATTAACGAGGCTTTTGCGCAAAAGATTGAGTTTTGTATAAACCTTTATGAAAAGTCAAACGAGCGTTGCAAACAAATTGACACCGATATTTCCCGTATTAAAGAGGCAATCAACCTGCAAAACACCTCTTCTCCCGAAAGCACAAAAGAACAGCTGGAAGAGTTAACCGCGCAGGTTAATGACCTTTCTAAAAAGAAGACTCAACTTGAACAGAATGAAGTAGTTCTCAGTCAATCGGTGGAAGAGATTAAGCAAAAATTAAACCAGGCCGAAAGCAAAAAAGCAGCAGTGAACCCCATAATTTTAGTTTTATCAATAATCTTGGCTGCCTTAGGCGGCGTTGTGGGTTATTTTGTTCATTTTATTGCGGCGGCCGTTATAATTGCAGTTGCGGCAGTTTTGCTTACGCTTTCGTTTGTTATCAAGCCTAAAAATTCTGCGCTTAAAACCGAACTTCAATCTCAACTTGCCGAAGCCAATACAAAGGCAAGTGATGTAAAACTGCAAAAGAATCAGTTGTCTGAGCAAATTAACAATATTAACGCTCGCATAAATATGATAAGTTCCGTTTTACAAGCTGATAACACCATTAAACAACAGCGTCTTGTTGACCTTAATCAAAGAAATGAAGAATTAAATGAGGAAAACGTAAAATTACAAAACGCTAAGGCGGAACTGCTTAGTCTTTTATGCGCATTTGACGCTTCAGCTAATATTGATAATGCAAAAGACATCCTTTTAGATATCAAACAAAAAACTGAAAAACAAAAAGAGATGAAATTACAACTCAGAACTGCAAGTCAGTTTTTGGGCAACATTGATTACGCTGATGCCGAGCAAAAACTTGCCGATATGCAAGACGGTGAGGTTTTTGAAAATATTGACTTTGATAAAACCAAGGCAGAGTTCGACGCTGTAGGTGAAAAGCTGTCAGACTTAAAAGATACCCTGACAGCAGTAGTAACCGAGCTTAAAACCTCATTTAAAAATAGTGAGAACCCTGAAGAGTTAAAACGCGAAATTACGCTGTTGCAAGAGAGTATCAACTCTAAAAAAGCATTTTGCGACGCGGCAGATCTTGCAATAAGCGTGTTAGAAGAGAGTTTTTACGAACTTCGCCGCGGTTATGGCAGCGAACTTGAAAAGGCAACCCACAGCATATTTGCCAACCTTACCGACGGTAAATATAAGAGTGTCAGCGTTACCGACACTCTTGACCTCTCGGTTGAAAAAAGTGATGTTTTTGGCACACGTGAGCTCGACTATTTAAGTCTTGGCGCAACACACCAGGCATATCTTAGCTTACGCCTTGCAATCGCGTCACTTATTAGTGGTGACACTCCCCTGCCAATCTTTCTTGATGATTCGCTGTCACAGTATGATGATACACGTACCGAAAGAGCAATTAAGTTTTTAAAAGACTTTTGTAAAGACGGTCAGGGAATACTTTTTACCTGTCACAACTCGATATGTGACACGGCAAAAAATCAAGGAATAGAAGTAATAAAACCATATAACTAACTAAAAACACCATTGAGCAATTAACTTGCTCAATGGTGTTTTTTTATACATTACAAACCTGCTTTTCAGATGTGTTTTTGCTTTTTGATTTTTTGGTAAAGAATGAATATGCAAAATAAAAAATCGCAATATACACAAAAAACAATAGTGCTACACCTATCGGATATAAAATAGCATTGCCACCAACCATATTATAAAGTATATCATAGGGTGTGCCGTCGCCTGCTGTTAAAAACATATAGTTATATTGATAGTCAGGATTGTTTATGATGTTTGCTATGTATGCCGCTAATATAAAACAGGTCAGCGTTGTAATTGTAATCCAAATGTTTTTCTTTTTCATACTTACCATACCTGAAACGGCTATATATATTGAACAAAAGCCCGAAATGGTATGTGTTAAACCCGAATTTACATTTATAAATGAAATAACGGGGTAAGCTGCATAATTTTGCCCTGCGGCATAGGTGCCCAAAACTGCGCCCAACAAACCAAAAATGAACACAAAATCAAGCGCTGATTCTTTAAGTCTTGCTTTTGCAAATGCCGCCAAAGGAATTGCAATTAACTGAATGCTACACAAAAATAACGGTAAATTATCTCTTATTGCCGACAAACTACCCGCATCTATACAGTAATAAACTGTTTTTGTAAGTTCTATTATGTTTATCAAAAATGCTGAAAAAATCAGCACCTTATTTTTTGCTTTATCGCTCGCGTTGCGATTTTTGCGCCCAAGCCATATCGCGCACAACACCATTATAACCATAAGCGATGTAACAAATGTCAGGTGTTGCCACGACATATACCCTTCGGGTGTACGATTGAATCCATCAATTCCAAAAAATTCTTTTATCAACAAAGTCACCTACTTTAATTTTTGTGCCATAATTCGACAAAAGGTCTTTATTTTTTACAATTATTATAGCAAATAATCTCTTAATTGTATATATATAAATTTATTAAAATTTATACTTGATTTTATTAATACATTGTTGTATAATGAGTTTCGCACCAATAATTTGCCGGTGTGATGGAATTGGCAGACGTAGTGGACTCAAAATCCACCGGTAGCGATACCGTGCCGGTTCGAGTCCGGCCACCGGCACCAAAGCCCCAAGCACTTATAGTGCTTGGGGCTTACTTATTACCTCTTCACTATTCACTCTTCACTTTTATTTAGTCAGCAACAGGATTTTGTCACTTCAATTAAAACCGCAAATGAGAATACAAAAAAAGTCAACACCCCTTAGACTTTAAGTCAAAGGGGTGTTTTTTTGAAACTTATTTGCTAAGTTTCTTTAATTTTTTGCCTGATGCAAAGATTATTGCTCCGCTTACGAACATAACTGCCAACCAAGCGTGAAGGTTTGTGCTGTCACCTGTCTTTTGTGATTCAGTCTCTTTTTCAGAATTAGATTCAGGTTTTGAATCTGGTTCTTTTTCAGGTTTTGACTCCGGTTTGGTTGTCGGTTTAGACGTATCATTTTCACCTTTTCCCGTATCGTTAGAAGCAGTTTCGTTTTCATTTAACTTTTCAATATCTTCTTTTGCATTTTTAAGGCTATTTTTTGCTTTTTCATCAACTAAAGATTTTTCATATTCGGTAAGCGCATTATAGGCTTTATCTGCCGCATTTATAGCATCCTCGTCATTCTTGGTGATAATGTCAGGCAGTTTTTCAATGAGTTCTTCAACTGACTCTACATTGCCGATAACTTTAAGAGCATTATCTATACGTTCAATCTCGTCTTTGATATTTTTCTTTTCGTTTTCGGTGTAGTTGCCACTGTTTTCTTCCAAAGCTTTTTCAAGGTCAGCCTTTGCCTTTTCCAAATCGGTCTTATCTTTTAGTGTTACGTTTTCAGCAGTAACATCCTTAACCTTTTGGGTGTTATCGCTGTCGGCTGCATCAGCTGCGTTATCGACAGTCTGAATCAAAGATTCTGCAATGTGCTTGTGTTGCTGTAAGGTTTCACGCTCACCGTCATCAGAGGTATCAGGGTCGGCAATGAGCTCATCAAGTTTTGCAACCAAATCTTTCAGCGCAGGAACATCATCAGAGGTGACATTATCGTTACTAAAATCTTCAGTTACTTTTGCCAATTCCTTAATCGGTTTCATCGTTACAGTAACAGTGGTGGTATTGCCCGCTTTATCGGTTGCAACGATGGTATAAATTTCATCCTTGTTACCTTGCAAAGTGATATCTTCGGTAGCAGGGTTGCCGTTCAAAGTAATGGCATCAATATTCTTTTCGGTAACGGTGACCTTTTGTGTTGTGTAATAGGTCTCACCGTTTTCAATGCCTTCAATAACGGGAGCAACGGTGTCATATTCAGCACCGTCGGTCGAGAGGTATGTTACGTTGCCTGCATTATCTGTAATGCGAACATAGTACACAAACTTCTGGGCTTCCGGCAATATAACGCCGAAGGCGCCGTTATATGCTGTCCAATCAGTAATTTGCTGTACTTCCGCCAAGGTCATAGCCCAGTCAGAACAAATATATTCAATTTTAGCAACACCGGAAAGGTTATCATTTTCAGTAATCTTAACGGTCAATTCATCCTTGTAGAACAACCCGAATGTGATATTGTTGATAAATTCCTCCCAACCTGTTCGGTCAACAAACTCAACCTTTCCTGTAGGATTAGTTTTATCAATCTTATAATTTACGGTATGACCAAGCGAAATAGTTCCGTCAGTTTCGTTCTTCAAATAAAAGGTAACACTACCATCAGCAGTTTCCTCGCTGTAGGCAAGGCTTTCATTCCATTCGCCGTCTGCGGTATTGGTAAGAGATACCCTGTAGCCATCTGCCGCCGCAATCACAAAGTCTTGATTGAGCCAACCTTCGCCATTGACAGTATACTCAGTAGCAGTCCAATCATTCACGATTTTCCAATCGAGGAACAATGTAGCTTCACCTTTATAGTTGTCATCATAAGTGATAGATGCCGCCGCCCGGAAGTTACCTGTTTTGATGCCGTTGTGTCCTGTATAGTTAGATACGCTTGCGCCTTCCGGCACTGTGCTTTCATCAATAGATACGCCGTGCATCAATCCGTCATACTTAAAGGCTTCGGTATAGTTCCACTTAACGTTAGAAAGATCAACAGTCTTTTTAGCAATAGTAACAATCAGGGTATTTACGTCTGTATCGTTGTGATTTTTGTCACCTACAACTTTGTAATATACAGTATAGTTATCTGCGTTTGTTGCAGTAGGAATAGATGACGAATAGTTAACACCGTCCAAGCTATACTGCATTTCTCCGCCGGATGCTATACCTACGGCGATTAGATCTTGCGCTTCTTTATTGTAGGTTAATGTGTTTGCTATAGGAGGAGCAATCACAGCAGCCGCCGCTTTAGTGATAATGTACTTGCCGTTTTCAAATGTAATATAGTAGTTGTCATCTAACCCCGTGCCGATAATTTCATACTCACCGACATCAGATGTCTTGGTTGCGGTGGTGGAAAGGCTGTAAACATTCTGATCATTATTTACGATGCCGTCTGTCATTGCCGTTAAAGTTACAATGTCATAACCGTAAACACTACTCTTATCATCGATAGTTACCGTAATTGGTTTTGGATTAACTGTTAAAGTACCGTTTTTATAGGTAATCTCATAATTATCAGATGTGTAACCCGAAGGAATAATACTATAGGTACCTCTATCATCAAACTGCGAATATTGGCAATTTGTAATCAGTGATCCTCCCAAAACTCCCTGATCTTCGCCATTTACAAAGCCTTCATAGCTCACCGTATAATTTGGCGCCTTATCTCCATAGGTAATGGTTTTGTCTTCTGCATTTACGGTGAGTGCCGCTTTATGAACTATAAAGGAGACTGTGGACGAAAGGTTCGTGTAATTCTCACCTGTTACAGTGAAGGATGCCGTATACTGTCCTGCCTGCGTGGGCATTTTGTCACTGTCATATGCTTCGCCTTTATTGGTTTCCCCTGTATAGCGGATGGCTACTGTTCCGTATTTTGCTTCGTATACCGGTTGTTTTGGTTCTTCTCCATATGTCCAATCTTCAATAGAAGGGGTAACACTCCAATAATTAGAGGCTTTTTTGATGGAGAATTTAGCTGTTTGCGTACCGGTGTAGTTACCAATACCGGTAATTGTTACTTCATAAGTTCCTACATTCGTCTGCTCGTGGTTACTCAATGTATAATCCACGCCCTCTTTCAGCGTACCACTATCATACACTTTAAACGATGCGGTCTGTGTCTGCCCTGTGTATGACAAATCTCCATTAGATGTAATGGTTGCCTTTTCAATAGACCGCGGAAGAATTGAATACGGTACAGATACCTTGATTCCGCCATATTCAAAATTCACTGTGTAATTGCCCGCATCCGTTGGCGCATTTTTTAAAATTGTATCGCCTTCCATATAATAAAAATCCACTAAATTAGGATGAGTAATGGTTGCCTTCGGGGCGTTATACCAAGAGTAAGTTGTTCCATCTTCAATGCTTATGGTGATGTAAACTCCATCTGGCGCACAACCTGCGCATGTTACGCACACAGAATCATTCTTTACATTTACCGTAGCCGGTTCATACTTTGGATTATGAGTATGGTTGTCATACTTATCGTTTGTTAGATTTTGTACTACATTAGCTCCTGAAAAAACAGGATATTTATCTGGATTGTCACCAGTTAAGGTTTGTTTCCATATACCGTCGGCATTTCCTTTATTGAGTTTATAGGTCACAGTACCATCATTGATTTGTGCCTCTTGTACATTAGTTATATCATTGTCGCCGTCTTTATTTTTTCTGTTTTGTGAATTTATCCATCCCTGGTTGCCACCATACCGTTGCATCGTAATGCGCACATAGGTGTTTGACAAGAATGTGTAATCTTCGTTACGGCAGAAGTAACTATTGGCATCAGCGTTGTTTCCTGCTACCGCCATTGTCAAATAGATATAACTGTCATTAACATATACGGGCGACGTAGTATCGCTGTTTCCTACAAATCCAGAGCCGCCGGAGTATTTATCTGTTTCAATCATACCTAAAGACGCGCAATTATTAAAGGTAAGAGTTGTATAGTTCATTCCTACAAATCCACCCAGATTTACAGTAGGTCCGGTATAGTTATTGGCTTCTACCGTTGCTTTATTTACACACTGTTCAAAGGTCACAGGATTGCCTGTTGTTATTGCAACAAAGCCACCAATGTCTTTTGTTTTTATCTGACGATTATAGTGATCGACATAGATGCTTCCCTCCATCGTCAATCGCTTAAAGGTTGCCCCATCTGCATATAAAAATGGTGCAATCGGATCCGTGCCATTTCTTGTTTCATAGTGTCTTTGCACTGTCAGAGTTTTAAAATTGCCGTCAAACACACCACCATACGGAAACGTTGCTGTTCCGATTGTTGTGCTGCCAATATCAATATTGGCCATTAATTTAGCATTTGCACATCGATTTGCAAGACCGCTTTTGAGTGTGCCTTCTACCAACTTTTTCAGATACTGATAATCTTCCAAATCATAAATGAGATAGAATCCATTTTCGACACTTGGCGGCATTATCTCTTCGCACTGATCGCATAATCCATCACTATTATTATCTACACAAGTATGAAGTTTACCAAAAGACGCTGTCTGATTAGCAGCTCCGCCAATAATAGCACCACTATATTGGTCACTTCCCAGTTTGACAATACTTGGCACATATGTGCTTGGAACCCAAACACAAACATCGCTTCCAATTGTGCGCATATCACTAATATTATAATAACTTGGAACACCTGTAATGGCACTTACTACTGTGTTATTTGCCGCGCTGATTAATGTTATTTTTCTTGAGTAAAGCGTGGTTCCATCATCATTTATGGGGGTTGCCCCGTTTACAGTACCGACAACATTACCGCCTGTAATAACCATATTACCGCCATTAAGGTGCAAACCTTCGTGAGCGTCTACCGTTCCTTTTTTAATGGTAATATTTTTCGCGTAATATCCCTTCCCTGTCCACGTATCTTCCTCATTGGCAGTATCGGTCATAACAGAGCCGCCATCAATTATAATCTGATTACAATATTTGCCACCAATTCCTATTCCTTTTGGCATAGAAAAATCTCCGGAAAATGCACGGACGGTGCTGTCCTTTAATGTAATGGTATCTACATATCCTCCAATACCGCTTCCTGCGGCACCTCCCCATACACTTACGGTGCTGTTTGTAATGGTGATTTCCGAAATACGACTATCGCTCGCGCCACCACCAATACCATGTGTTCTATTTCCCGACTTTTCTTCATATCCGTCATAATCTACATCAATGTTGCTGTTATGGATAATAATTTTATCAACTTTATCTCCGCCGATAAGAGGGAATCGAGCCTCAGCAATTCTTTGACCTTTAACGGTTGCGTTGTAAATTTCAATGGATTCATACGCACCATAATCTACAGCTATGAGGCCCTGCGCATCATTAGCATAAGCGTTCACAGTTCCTCCATATATCAAGATGGATCCCTTTGAAGAACCTGCCGAATTTGTTCCAATAGTTCCATTTATTGTTCCACTATATAAATAGAAATTTCCGTAAGGAATTTCAATTCCTCGACGACGCGTTCCATACGCTCTGGGGGTGGTCACCGTACCACCATGGATGGCTACAGCCGAACCGTTTGACCAAATATAATCAACTTCTATAGTTGCGTTTTGGGCGCCGGCTGCCTCATGAATATGGAGTGATCCGTTTTCCTGCACAATAATTCTTCCGGCCATAGAGAATTTTTGATTCAAAATCAAGTGTACTTCCCCATATACTTCAATTCTATTCTGAGTTGATGTAACCACGTTATTTACTAAATAATAAGTAACTTTTCCTTCTTGCCCCCAACTACTGTCATCGGCAGTGACTGCAGTTACCTGTGCGCTATTTGTTGTAGAAGATACAGTCTTAGAAGATGCATTCCAAGACCTTGAAATGTAACTCACACTGGTTGAAGCCGCAGATGCCGTCAATGAAAAGCTCGGTACATAAGCAAGTAACAAAGCGATGCACAAGAATATGCTGAGCAGTCGTTTGGTAAATTTCTTTTTCATAATCATTTATTCCTTTCTGAGTTGTTCGTTTTCACAAACACCAATCAAATCTCCGGGGTGTTCGCATTTGTAAAAGTTGCACGAACCACAGTCGCCGTAGTTTTTGTCGGCATAGGGGCAGTCCTCTTTAGTAGCATTTACCCAAGGTCTGCCGCAAGGTGTAATTCTTGGGTTTGCATCAAAATCGGGATAATCGCCAAAATATCTATCCAGCGGTTCGTTATAAAAGAAAAGTACGTCTACTTTATCTCCATATAAAACAAACTGCCGATTTAAACTTTTAGACATAGGTCCCCTCCTTGCCACTGATTTTTTATTACAAATAAAGTATAGACTGATTTTGCCATTTTGTAACGGGTATTTTCTAAAAAAAATAAGTGTTAATTTGAATAGGATTTTTGCTTAAACAAATCAGATATTTTACATCAAAACAACTGATTATTATAATTATTGAAATAAACGTCTCGTTTTGTTCGTTTTAACGAACTGCAAATAATTGTTTTTATTCGTTTTGGCGAACAAAACAAAAGGAAGTTTATTCGCCTTGACGAATAAACTTCCTTTTGTTTTAAGTTAACAAATATTTTTCAAGTTCTTTTCTTCCGTTGATATTAAGTTTTTCATAAATAATCTGTATGTAGTTTGTTACCGTGCGTTCAGCTATGTGCATATGCGCCGCAATCTCTTTTGCGCGCCAGTTTCTCGAATAAAGCATTGCAATGGTGAATTCGGTAGGTGTCAGCTCGTTTGTAACATTTCTGTCAGTTTTTTTGTTATACACCTGATACCACGTAATATTATATGAACGCGTAAGATCAATAATCTTGTTATAATTATCAGCATCTGATTTTTTAAAGTTATTTTCAAGAAGTCCTTGTAAAATGCTATAGTGCTCAACAAACGGCATATACATTTTATGTGGCATAGCAAGTTCCCATGCTTTTTTTATATACTTCCCCGCCTTATCAAGTTGCAAAAGGTTTATGCAGTCTATGGCGCAAATTATGTTGCAGTATATCATTGGTACAGGATATTGCATTGTCGCGCAATTCATAGCCGCCTGCGCAATACCAAGGGAACGGCTATAGTCTTTTGCAAGATAAGCCTTATATGACGACAAATAAAGTGATATTATACGTAGTCCCTCGGGTAAATACTTTATATATTCTTCGATTTGAGGTACTGACTCAAACGGTGTATGCAACTGTGTTTTTAAAACTACACCCGCAAAAACCTTTAGCGCATTCTCACGCGCGGCTGATTCGTCACTTAAATCACTATTTTCAATTTCCATTTTTAAAAGACCTGCGGCAAAATGAACCTTGTGCAAATGACCCGTAATCATATTATTAAATGTACTAAAAAGTTCGGCAGATAAACGATAATTTAAGTTAGATGAATCAATATAAAGTTCCGCGATTTCTTCAGACTTTTCAAGTTCACCTATGAAATAATAATATTCCATTAAATACAGGTCACGTTCGTAGGTGTCACCAATCTTGTTTATATGTTCAAGAACATCACCCGAAAAATAAGGCAACTGAAACATCGGAAAAGCAACGTCAAAAACCTTTTTTGTGTCTGATATGTTCGGTGGCTCAGCCTTAGTTTCTGTAACAACTGCGCCAAAGGGTATTATCCAATCGCGACCTATTTTGTGTGCGCCTTCAAGTTTGCCCTCTTTTGCCCATTTTTGAACCGCGCGTACTGTAACACCCAAACGCGCCGCCGCCTGAGTTGCTGTTTCAAACTTCATATTACTCACCACCATAAGCATTAATCATATAACCATTATCTATTATAATATTTTTTTATCAAAAAATAAAGTGATTTTTTATATACTTGCAAAAAAATAATATATATTATATAATATATTATTTATTGTTATGATTTCCTTTCAAATAATAGTTTTGGAGGGAAATTATATGAGTAATGATAAAAAGAATAATGAAACCGAGCAACTTGACAGCATTAAAGAATTAGGTGTAGTCCAAGCAGTAGATGGTAAGCACAAGATTTTTTGCCTTAATATTATAGGCGAAATTGAGGGTCATAATATTTTACCTGAAAACAGCAAGACCACAAAGTACGAGCATATTATTCCGCAACTGGTAGCCATTGAGCAAGACAACAGTGTTGAAGGTATGCTAATAGTGCTCAATACCGTTGGCGGTGACGTAGAGGCGGGTCTTGCCCTTGCAGAGCTAATCTCCGGTATGAAAAAACCAACCGTAAGTTTTGTGTTGGGTGGCGGTCATTCAATAGGTGTGCCCTTGGCTGTATCGGCAAAAAAATCTTTTATTGCGCCAAGCGCTACAATGACCATACATCCCGTGCGCACAAGCGGACTTGTGATTGGTGTGCCGCAAACTATGAATCACTTTGCGCGTATGCAGGGACGCATTACCGATTTTGTGGTCAAAAATTCGGGTATTTCATCTGAGCGTTTTACATCACTTATGATGAACACAGGCGAACTTGTTACCGACGTGGGTTCTACCCTAACCGGCGAAGATGCCGTCAAAGAAAAACTTATTGACTCTGTAGGCTGTTTAAACGAAGTTTTAGATTGTCTTTATAAAATGATTGAAAACAAATAACGGCGCTTGCGCGCCATACATATTTATTATGAGGTGTTACATAAATGGCAACAAAAAAAAGGGGACGTCCTTCAACTAAGAAAAAAACTCAACAAAAAGTTCAGGTTAACCGCCAAATTTATGCAATTGTCTGCTTTGCATTGGCAGTTTTTATGCTGTTTGTTGTGTTAATTCCTGGTGAAAATCTTTGGACAACCTTGCTACATAACCCAATGTTTAGTTTCTTTGGTATTACAGCATATTTTTATCCGTTTTTAATTGGCGCAATAGCCATCATTTTGGCAAAAGAGACACATTCAACAAATGCAACCGTAAGAATAATTGAGGCTGTTACGTTGGTTGTGTTAGTCAGCGCATTTATTTCGGTTTGCTCAATAAACGGCACCGAACTTAAAGACGGCGATTTAACTTTTGGCGCGGCACTTGGTAATGCCTGGAACTTTAGCAATAAATTCAGCGGCGGTGTTTTGGGTACACTTATAGCTTTTCCAATATGCCTTGCTGTAGGTAAAACCTGCGCTATTATTACACTCATTATACTTATCTTAGCGTTTGCAATGATTATAACAGGCACACAGCTTATTCCCCTTTTCAGAGCAATTTCAAAACCTGCCAGAATGGTTTCTGAACAAGCAAGCACCGCTTTCCGCGAACGCGCTATACAAGATAAGAATAACAAAGACAACCAGAAAGAACTTAAAATCATAAAAGGTTTTGACGTTGATATGGAGGTTGACGAACCTGTAAAAACCAAGAAACGCAAACCCACACTTAATGAAATTGGTCAGAAATTGGTAAGCAGTTATAATGATGAAGAAATCCCCACCCCCACTGATGAGGATGAATATACACCGCTTGACGATATCGACGTTGACGATGCTATTGCGGCGGCGCGTGAAGAATCCGAGCAAAATGCGCCCGAACGTATTACCGTTGATTTTCAAAAAGAGACCGATGCCGTGGCAAACGAAATTTCTGAAAATGAAAACGATATGCAGATATACAAATATCCGCCCATTAGTTTGCTTAACGCAATTAACAGCAATACCAGCAAAGAGGTTGCAAACGAACTTGAAACAACATCAAGATTACTTGTTGAAACACTTCAAAGTTTTGGTGTAGAAACACGTATTGTTGACGTAAGCCGCGGTCCCACTGTTACACGATATGAGCTTCAACCAAAAGCAGGTGTAAAAATCAGCAAAATAACAAGCCTTGCCGATGATATCGCGCTAAACCTTGCAACAGCAGGTGTTCGAATTGAAGCCCCAATTCCAAACAAGGCGGCAGTTGGTATTGAGGTACCAAACAAAGCAAGCGCCACAGTTGGTGTGCGTGAAATTATTGAATCAACCACCTTTGCGGCATCAAAGAGCAAAATCACCGTTTCTATGGGTAAAGACATAGGCGGTAACGTTATTGTATCAGACATTGCAAAAATGCCACACGGCCTTATTGCAGGTGCCACAGGCAGTGGTAAATCGGTATGTATTAACTCATTTATTATAAGTCTTTTATATAAGGCGTCTCCTGATGATGTAAAACTTATAATGATTGACCCTAAGGTTGTTGAACTTGGTATTTATAACGGCATTCCTCACCTGCTTGTTCCCGTTGTTACCGACCCACGCAAAGCGGCGGGCGCACTTGGTTGGGCAGTAAGTGAGATGGAAAACCGCTATAAGATGTTTGCCGATCGCGACGTACGTAACATTGAAGGTTATAACAAACTTGTTGAAACCCTTACCGATGAACCCGAGGTTAAAAAAATGCCTCGAATTGTTATTATTATAGACGAGCTTGCCGACCTTATGATGACGGCGCCAAAAGAGGTTGAAGACTCTATCAACCGCATTGCCGCCAAGGCTCGTGCCGCGGGTATTCACCTACTTATTGCTACACAACGTCCTTCGGTAAACGTTGTAACCGGTGTTATTAAAGCAAACATACCCACGCGTATTGCTTTTGCCGTATCTTCTCACATTGATAGCGCTACAATACTTGACTGCGCAGGCGCTGAAAAACTGCTTGGTCGCGGTGATATGTTGTTTAGCCCTATGGGCGCTAACAAGCCATATCGTATTCAAGGCTGTTTTGTTAGTGATGAAGAGGTCGAGCGTGTTGTTGAATTTGTAAAGAGTGGCGGAACAGCTAAATATGACGACAATATTATGATAGAAATTGAACGTCAGGCCGCTATTGAAAAACAGCAAAAAACAGGTGTAGCCGAAGAGGGCGCCAGTGATGAAGACCCCGTACTTGATGAAGCAATCAAGGTTGTGGTAGAGCTAGGTCAGGCATCCACTTCCCTTTTGCAACGCAAACTAAAGCTTGGCTATGCCCGTGCCGCACGAATCATTGACCAGATGGAAGAACGCGGAATTATAGGCGGCTATGAGGGCGCAAAACCCCGTCAGGTGCTTATAACCCCCGAACAGTTAATGGAAATGCGCGCAGGTAGTGAAGACTAAATAAACATACAAAAACACGGTGATTTTAAAAAATCACCGTGTTTTTTATTTAAACTTTATTATCTACTCTTTTTTCTTACATATACAATACTAAGGCAAATAGCTATTAACCCGACTATAACTACGCTTATTAGAATTATATGCCAAATATCACTTTTATTTTTTAAATTTGTATCGGTATCAACCCCAACGATTGCATTTAAATCGACAGATGTTATTGTTGGTAATTCATCAGGTATTGGAGATGCACCGTTAGGAATATCTTTTGGATCAAGTTTTGAATACTCCTCTGCTTTCTTATTTTGGAAGTCTAACACAGGCTTTAAATATTTATCAACCACATCACTAACTCTATAAACTTGCGAAGTTTTCATATTACCATAATCTTCCAAAGGAATAAAATACTCTACATTTTCTTGCACAAAGTATATAGAAGTAGGCATATAAGTAATACCGGAAACAAATTTTAGTTCTTTAGCATTTTTTAGACCTAAATCTTTCACATATTTTTCTAAATTGCTATTTTCATAATATTCGGTTACAAAAGCATCGTTAAAAATCATACTACCAGAACAAAGCATAACCCATTTATCTTTATTCTTATCATTAGTCAAATTTTCTTCCTTTGCAAAAACCAAAGAATCAACATATTCTTCTTTTTCGTTGAAATACAATACCAAAATAGAATACTCAGGACTTATTAGTTTTTTCATTGCGCCCGCTTTAGAATAACCATCATAAAATGATTGCAAAACATTTTGAGAAGTAGCAACACCGTAAAGTTTAATATTTTTTCCTGGATGAACACCATTTAATGAGATATTCTTTTCCTTTTTTTGTGCTGCTTGAACAACAAGATTGATAAACTCATCATCTTTTGCTATTTTTTCATTAAAATCGTATTCGTCATCGGATTCAAACCAGACATTACTAAAGTCTGCTAAAGCAATATTATTGCTGGCAGTTGCAGACACGTTTAATGGGATTATAAAGCCTAAAATTAATACCAAACCAAAAGATAATATATTTATAAATTTTTTCATAATACCCCTCCTAAACTATTGTGCCATTCCAAACAAAGTTTTGCCATTGCGAAAATATTGTTCTAGAATAGTTTCCATTTCTAAGTGCATTATAATTGCACCACCCCTCTACTCCAGTATGTGGCGACGTATCATTACCCCAAGGATCTTGTAACCAAACATTGTTATAACCAGAGGAGTTTTGATCATAGCCAGTTATAACCATAATGTGGCCATCGCTACTGGTCTGACATTGACAAGCAATGGCCCAACCTAAATTAATGGTTGTTTTAACTTGTTGAAATGAGCAAGCAGAATAAAATATATCCCACTGAATATCACTGGCACACACTCGTAGTCTAGCATGCTGTTCCGCTAAAGTAGCACCTCTATTTATACCGCCGGCAATTTGTTGTTGTGTAAAAACTCTACCTTGCGTTTCTAATAACATTTGGTTGCCAGCACACCAACACCAATAGTCCGTCTGCTGCCCACGTAATGGTGTTATTGTAAAACCTGTTGCAGCAGAACACGGCACAGTCAATAATCCTGCAATGAGGACTACTGTAGTTACAATATACGCTATTTTCTTTATTTTCATTTGAAAGCACCTTTTATAAAACCTTTCTCTTATAGTTACATGACCAAGAATTTGTAATTGTAACGGTGCTTAAACAAAGCACTCAACCACCGTTACAGTGACTCGCTTCTTCACTGTACATTGGACTCACCACTTTCAAGTTTAATTTACAATTTTATATTATCACATAATTCTATTTTTGTCAACGATATTTTGTTACACAAAGTATTGACAATACAAATCATTTCCATTACAATGAATATAACATAAGTAAAGGAGTGAGTCCAATGGGTATTGCAGAAGGGCTTAAACGAGGAACAATAGAACTTGCTTTGCTGTCGCTTTTAAGTCAAAAAGATATGTACGGCTATGAAATTTGCCAACAATTAAAGGAATTAAGCCAAGGTATGTACGTTGTAACCGAAGGCTCACTTTATCCTGTACTTTACCGCTTGATTGAAAGAGGTTGTATCACCGACCGTAGTGAGTTGGTTGGTAAACGCCGCACACGCGTTTACTATCATATAGAGCAAACCGGTCTTGACTACCTTAACGAAATTAAACAAGAATATTTTTCAATGCACAACGGTATTTTATTGGTGCTTGGTGAAAACGAGGAGGGTAAATAGTAATGCAAAAACAATTAAAGGCTTATTTTAAAGATATAAAGAAGAATTTACCCTGCTATAACAAAGTGATGCATAAAATGCTTGACGATTTAAGGTTATCGGTTGATACATATATAAAAGATAACAACATTGTCGATTTCAAGAAGGTTATAGAGAATTTTGGGACAGCGGAAGACATAGCAAAAGAATTTGCCATAGGAATTGACAATGCATATGTGAAATCATATAAATTCAAAAAACGTGTTGTTGCGATTATAGTTTCCATACTTGCGGCAATATTGCTCATAGTCTCAATTTTTTCAATATATATTTATATTGAGAACGAAAGATACACTCCTGTCTTTTATAATGATAAAATTACATATGAAAAGGATAAATAAAAATGAAAAGATTATTCTCTATAGTGCTATCGTTAATTATTTCTACTTGTTTGTTTAACTTTAATGTTTTTGCAGCAAATGACAACGACACAGTGCAAAATGAAATTGTTATAAGCGAAACAACCGAATATTTTGAAGATGGTAGTTCCATAACCACAACCATAACACAACATGTAAACCAAAACCAAACCCGAGCAACAAGAACAGTAAGCGGCAGTAAAACTCGAACCGTTAAAAATGCTGATGGGGTAGTTCTATACAGATTTAAAATTAATGGAACATTTAGCGTAAATGAAGGCATTAGTGCCACCTGTATTGCTGTTAGTTGTAGCGCAAGCGATTGTTCAAACGGTTGGTCATTAGATTCATCAACTACAAGCAAATCGGGTAATACTGCAAATGCTGTTGGTGTCTTTAAGAAAAAGACTTTATTCATAACTACACAAACTGTGGAAACACCTATTTCCCTTTCTTGCGACAAAAACGGCAATTTATCATAAAATTGATACACAAAATGGGCTGTCTCACTAAAAGTGAGGCAGCCCATTATTTACAGTTTTTTAGATTTTGTCAAATATCATCTGGTTTACAGCCCTACGAACTGCAAGCATTTCATCACCGCTTAGTATGCACTTGTCAAATCTTACTTCGCCGCAAATATCTTCAATAACTTTAACTACTGCTTCTTTGCCACAAAGTTTTTCAGCCAGTTGCATTACGCGCATATCTTCCATACCCTCATAAAGCACACGAAGTCGGGTTGATTCCCAAGGAGTACCGTCGGGCGCAGGATATACCATATAAGCGTCACCGCTTGCGGCAAAGCTTTCACCGTCTGAGGTTGCGAATGGATCAAGCTCATCATAAGACCACTGGTTGTTATAATAGTTATAACCCCAATGCAAAAAGCCCTTTATGTCATATTTAAACATCTGCACACCAAGGCAACGAACACGAGCAAGTTCCATTGCAAAGTGGCAGTTACTAACATTCTGGCACTGACCACCGCAGTAATATGTCCAAAGGTCTTGCACACCGTTGTCAATAAACTCGTGAACAACCATTGTTTTTGGCACAGGATGTTTGCTAAGACCAAGTTTGCAAAATTCATAATGTGATATAGCATCAAGAGTTTCATAATCCTCTACCAAATCATAGATAGAATCTCTAACCTTTTTATACTGCTCAAAATGCTCGGCAATTGGCTCATCAGACACGTGGAACCAACACTTTTTATCTTCACCGCGTTCTTTCATATGAGCAATAAAACCGCTTAAAAACGCACGAATAAAGGTATTATATTCCTTAGATAAGGGGTTAGTTCCCCAACCAAAAATAGTTTTCTTTTCGCCGTTTTCGGTTGCCACCACCTTTGGTGTGTTGTCGGCGCCCCACTGTGAAAAGACGGGTGAAATTTCATAATACTTTACACCAACGCGTTTATACATATCAAGCCAGCGGTCAAGATTATCATAACCAAAGGTATAGTTGTCACCGTCTTTATAAACATCTATAAGCTGGGTTGTGGTGCGTTCGCCGCCGCCGTAGGTATCAAGCGCATAAGTAAGTAGCGGAAGCATTAACATATTACGGCCGTTTTCTACCGCAACACGCGCAAAGTTTTCACAAATTTCAAAATGGCGGTCACTGAATACATCTACCTTATAGTAATCTGCAAGACAGTCGGCATAAAACCACTGTGTAAAAATAAGGCTTTGCTCAGGAATTTCTACATCTTTAATGTCAATTTTAAGTTCGTGTTCTGCGGCAACCTCTTCAGTAGGTGTAAAACCTTTACTTGTAATACTGACCTTTAAAAGTTTAACTTTAAGAACATACTCGCCTGTGATTTCACCGCGTGTATCTATGTCAAACCATAAAGCACGGCTCTGCTTTGGATGAAGACGGAAGGTACCACGGTATTTAAGTGGGCGTAGTAAATCAGGATAAAGACCGGGTTCGTGAACCTCGGGCAACGGTGTGCAGTTTGGATATGTAGGCATTTCTGCAGGAATATTTATAACCTCACGGATTGTAACGTATTTTGCCAAATCACCCTCTACCACAGGTTTAAAAGCTACCTGCCAATTGTCATCAAAGTTAGCCACCAACTGAAAAGAATATTTTTGATTTTTAAAAATTTTTTCCTCTTTAAGTTCGGTAAACTTCGTAATGTCAGATCTTAAAAAGCATTTTTCAAGTGATGACACAAGTTTTGAACTAAAATTCATTTTTACGACCTCCAAAAAGGTTTATTTTTATAAAATTATTATAAAAAATACCGATTGAATTGTCAATCGGTATTTCTTAATATATATTAGCCAAGTACAATCATTTCAAAAAGTCCTACTGAGGGGCGACCATGACATACAACCTCAACTATGATTCGGTTTTGCGCCTCTACATTTTCGCCCGCTGTTATAACATAATCGTTATTAGCGGTGGGATAGTAATTATTTTTTTGGCTACCCTGTTCCATAAAGAAGGACCTTGGACCATCCACCTTAAAGCCCTCAGGAGTTATAAATCTAACAGATAGATTTTCCGGAATAGCCCAGAAACGACCAACAATTCTTATGTTTACACCAATACTTTCACCCGGCTTAATACGTGGGCATCTGTCATAAGAAATAACAGCATTACCAAAACCTAAATCGGCATCAAAAGAATACTCGCTTCGCTCAAAAAGATGTTTTGCTTCAAGAGTGCCATAAAGCGGCGGTGTTTCGGTAGAGGTTGGCTCATCGGTTACAGTAGCGCTATAGTTACGGATAACCGATGCCGTAACCGGCACGAGTTTTAAAACGCGATCGGTAAGATCGGTTATAGTCTTTGGATATCTGGGGTCACAGCCAAGGTTTATAGATATAGTAATAATTCTGTCACCAATATATTCCTGCCAGTCGGTAGGTATACCGCTCTTGCCGTTGATAATACCCAATATAGAACCAACGGTAGCGGCGGTGCAGTCGGTATCATCACCGCAGTTAATAGCATAAATCATTGATTGCTTAAAGTCACCCTTACCGTAAAGGATGCCCAAAATTGCAAATGCAACATTGGCAGGAGCTTGGAACCAACCAATATCTTCTGACTGCTTTACCAAATCATTTCTTGTTGTTACCCAGTCAACGCCGTTGTCATAGTTATCAAGCAAAAGTTTTATGGCCTTTGCCATACGGCAGTCTTCGGGAATTTTACAAAGACCAATCTCTATAAGTTTACGAATATCACTTTCAACAAAAGCGGCGCTTTCGAGCGCGGCAACAAACACAGCTGCGTATGTACCCTCGCCTATGCCGTGGTCAATACATGCATCTTTAAATGCATATTTAATAGCAGCGTCGGGGTTGCCCGGATTAAGACACGCCCAAATTTCTGTACGAATCCAGGCTCCGTTTGAATTTTTCCAATAGTCATTGTTTATGGCGCCGCAAAGCGGTGGCTGAATGCCATGTCTCATATTGCTTTTGCCAATACCATACTCTGCCCAATGCGGTACTATATAGCTTATCCAATATTCACCAAGGTCTAACGCAGTCATATTAAACGGACCGTTTTCTTCTAAATATCTTAGCCATACAAGCTGCAAATCAAGGTCATCGTTAGGAAGCGGTTCGCCCTTTGGTGTGGTGTAGCCCTTTATATCTAAAAGCTCTCGAGTTCCCTCAAATGGTCCTCCCATTGTACCACCGATGTTTTTACCAATCCAACAGCCGTGGATTTTGTCACGTAGTTGAGCGTAGTTAAAATTCATATTCATAATAAATTTCTCCTTGTAATTTATTGCTATTTTTAATATACTAATATTAGCGATCAAAAACAAGTCAATATCTATCATAAATTTGACCCAATCAATCAAAATACAGGAGGTGGCAACAACGGAATATAGCGTTATATCACAACTACCTAGCTTTTATAGCCCTGTTTACATAGGCAATACCGAGCGTTTTGTATGCTATGACAGAGAAAATCCACTATCGAGTAAACCTATACAATCATTGCATTTTCATAGATGTATTGAAATAGGCGTATGCACAAGTGGTAGTGGCAGTTGTATTGTAGGCAACCGCCTTTACAGTTATAAAAAGGGTGATATGCAAATTGCTTTACCCTATCAGCCACACCTTGCTAACGGTGACGAGGGTAATAACGGCACTTGGATTTGGTTTTCATACGACCCATACAAACTTACCTCAAGCGATGATATAGGCAACCGAATTGCATCAATAATTGAAAAACAGGTTAATTTCAGCGGTGTTTTTTCTCCAAATGAATACCCCGAACTTGCCACAATTATAAGTAAATGCATTAAAGAAACCCAAAACAGCAAAGGTTTGTCACAGCTTTATGCTTTGCTACTGGTGCAACAATTGATTCTTGAATTATCACGAATTGACTGTGATTTAAAAAATAATATTGTCCCACGTCGTCGTAGTTTTGATAAGATGCTACCGGCGCTTACACATATTTCCGAACACTTGGGCAACCCTGAAGAATTAACGCTTGAAAATTTAGCAAATAAATGCTTTATAAGCACGGCAACCTTGCGCCGATATTTTTATGAGTTTACCGATTTGTCTCCACAACAGTTTATATCACAAGCTCGAATAAACCTCTCGCAATATCTACTAAGCAATACAAACAAAAGCATAACCGAAATTTCTGAAACTGTCGGCTTTGAGTCAATATCTTGTTTTACACGCGCGTTTAAGCGCCAATGCGGTATTTCCCCATCGGAATATAGAAAATAAAATTAAAGACCTTTAAGGCTGTGCCTTAAAGGTCTTGTTTTTAATATTATACTTCAGCAGCATTTTCCATTATAGCGCGGAATTCTTCACCTGAAATCTTTTCTTTTTCAAAGAGCACCTTTGCAACTTCGTGAAGTTTTGGCATTGCGCCGTTTAAAATCTCAAGTGCTTTTTGATATTGCTTCATTACAACCGTTTCAATCTCATCATCTATGGTAGCGGCTGTCTTTTCAGAATAGTTAGGTGTTGAAGAGAAATCGCGACCTAAGAAAACTTCATTATTATCGTCTCCGTAAACCACAAGACCTAACTTGTCGCTCATACCAAAACGTGTAACCATTTTGCGTGCAAGTTCGGTAGCGCGCTGAATATCATTTGACGCGCCTGTGCAAACGTCATCCTGTGTTAGCTGCTCTGCGGCACGACCACCAAGAAGCGAACAAATTTGCTCAAGAATCTGATTTTTACTTGTATGGCCCTTTTCATCGGTTGGCAAATACATTGTGTAACCTGCCGCCATACCGCGAGGTATAATAGAGATCTGATGCACGGGGTCTTGTGTTGGTAAGAAATAAGACACAACTGCGTGACCTGCCTCGTGGTAAGAGGTAATAAGCTTATCTTTTTCACGCGCTTTGTGAGATTTCTTTTCGGTGCCCATTACAACCTTAACGGTAGCCTCTTCAATCTCTTCCTGAGTGATTGCCTTTTTACCGTGACGAACTGCAAGCAGTGCCGCTTCGTTAAGTAGATTTTCAAGGTCGGCACCGGTAAAGCCTGAGGTTGATTTTGCTATAGTTGCAAGATTTACATCCGGGCCTAACGGCTTACCGCGAGAATGCACCTTAAGTATCTCTTCTCTACCCTTAACATCAGGGTAATTAACGGTAATCTGACGGTCAAATCGACCGGGACGCAAAAGCGCCTTGTCAAGTATATCGGGGCGGTTGGTTGCCGCCATAACAATAACGCCTTCGTTTGCGCCAAAGCCGTCCATTTCAACAAGCAATTGGTTAAGCGTTTGTTCGCGTTCATCGTGACCGCCACCAAGACCGGCTCCTCTCTGACGACCAACGGCGTCAATTTCATCAATAAATACAATTGCAGGGGCATTCTTTTTGGCTTCGCCAAACAAATCACGCACACGTGAAGCGCCTACGCCTACAAACATTTCAACAAAGTCAGAACCCGAAATTGAGAAAAACGGCACACCTGCCTCGCCTGCAACCGCGCGAGCAAGCAAGGTTTTACCCGTACCAGGAGGGCCTACAAGTAGCACACCCTTGGGAATTCTGGCGCCAAGTTCATTAAACTTTTTAGGATCTTTAAGAAAATCGACAATTTCAGCCATTTCCTGTTTTTCTTCATCGGCGCCTGCAACGTCGGCAAATGTAGTCTTACGTTTGCCATCATCCTTGCGCACCTTTGCCTTGCCAAAGCCCATTGTTTTATCGGCGCCCATTGAAGCATTCATTCGCTTCATAAAGAAAATGCCCAAAACTATCATAACGCCAATCAGCAAGATGTTTGGCAGTAGCGCCACTATCCAGGCGTTTTCACCGCCCTTGTTATAATGATAGGTGATTTTTTCTTCCTCGGTTTTTGCCTCGGCGTTAATCTTATCGATTATTTCATCGGTATCATTATAAAACCTATTAACACTTGAAACGGTAAAACGATATTTTTTGTCGCTGTCTCTGAGTGTATAGGTAAGTTCACCGCTATAATCGTTAAGGGTAAACTCCTTTATCTGATTTTGCTCAAAATATTCTATAATTTGCGAATATTTTGTTTCCTCGGTCTTTTTTGCAATGCCGGAAGCCGCCACAAAAGACAAGACCAGTATTATGGGAATAGCTATATACAAAAGTATATTCCTAAAGTTCTTTTTCAAAATTTCTCACCTTTCTTATTTTTCATATACCGAAGGGGAAAGTATGCCCACATATGGTAAATTTCGGTATTTTTCATTATAGTCAAGACCATAACCTATAACAAATTCATCAGGTATGGTTTTGCCTACGTAATCAGCCTTAATATCAGCCCTGCGGTTTGCAGGTTTGTCAAGCAAGGTGCAAATTTTGATGCTGTTGGCATTTCTACCCATAAGCACACTGCTAAGATAAGATAGTGTTACACCTGAATCTAAAATGTCCTCAACAATAAGTATGTCCATACCATCGGGGTCTATATCAAGGTCTTTTTTAAATTTTACAACACCTGTAGTTTTAGTGCCGCTGTAAGATGATACCGCAATAAAATCTATAATACATTCGCACTTAATTTCACGAAGCAGGTCAGCCATAAAAACGACTGCGCCTTTTAGTACGCTAACTACAAGTAATTTTTTACCCTGGTAATCACGGGTTATCTGCTCACCGAGTTGTTTGCAAATTTGTTTTAATTCTTGTTCTGAAATTAAAATATCTTTTACATCTTTCTCCATAATATATCCCCTTAAATTTTTTCTACATTTATTTTGTAAATATTTTTACTTGTTTCGTCCGCTGCCGCGCGTTCTGCCACTCCTATTTTATGCACCCAGACAACACCCTGGTCATCGGCAAGAATAGGCCATACATCGCGCTCATTGAGCGGTATTTTATACTCACAGTAAAGTTTTTTTAGCGTTTTGGTGCAGTTTTTATTTTTAAGACGTATCACGTCCCCTGTCATACGCTCTCTTAACACCAATTGCCCAACTATTTTATCACAGTCAAGTATATTTTTTAATAACAAATTATGAACTTTTTGATTTTTTTTAAATAAATCATTTTGTGTTTTTTTAAATTCAACCTTAAACTTAGTTAAATCCGGTTGTTTTTTAGAATTATCGATCTTTAATATACCGCCTGAAACAATAGCGTAATTTTTTTGCGAAAGACTGATTTTCCCCTCGCCTGACAAACAAATATCATAAATTTTATTAATGTGAAAATTGTCAATTTCGATGTCATTTATTTCACAAAACTTTACAATAATTCTCTTAGCAATTGCAGGATGTAATCCGCTTAATTCTTTTACAAGCAATACTCCCTTTTGATAAACAGAATCAAACTCTTTGTTTACAGTTTTGTTTATAAAATCTTCATCTTCATAAAGTGTGGCAGTCATTCGGCTTACTGCATTTTCAACCGATTGATTAACCTGCTTTAAAACAGGTACTACATTATGCCTTATGTTGTTACGGGTATAATCATCGCTTAAATTAGTGCTGTCGGTAACAAATTCTATACCATTTTGTGCGCAATAATTTTCAACATCGTCACGTGTACATAAAATAAGAGGACGAATATATCTGTCTCTTTTGGGCGGTATTCCGCAAAGCCCCGATAAAGCCGTGCCACGCGAGAGGTTAAAAAGCACAGTTTCAGCATTATCACTTGCTGTGTGTGCTGTTGCTAAAAGATCGGTATCAAGCGTTTCAAAAAACTGATATCGCAATTCTCTTGCCGCAAGTTCCAAACTTAAATTGTTTTGCTTAGCATAGCTTGGAACATCGGCGCTACCTAAAAACAACTTTACACCCAAATTTTCACATTGCGCGGCTACAAAGTTTTGGTCGCGTAGCGCCTCATCGCCACGAATACCGTGGTTAAAATGCGCCGCATAAATATTTTTAATGCCCAACTTTTCTTTAAGCTCTAATAACGCATACAGTAGCGCCATTGAATCGGCGCCGCCCGAAAGTGCAACCGTAACATCGCTTGATTTTTGAAACAATCCAAAACGGGCAACCGCCTCGTTTATTTTTTTTAACATTATCTGAACACATCCACCGATGTAAATCTTGTGTGTTGACCGTCCCAATTAAGAGGCACGTCAACGTTGGCTTCACCGTGACGATTTTTAGCAATAATGCACATTGATTTTGTGTTATCGCTCTTGTCCTCATCAGCGGCTTTTTCACTGTCGTAATAGGCTTCACGGTAAAGGAATAATACTATGTCAGCGTCCTGCTCAATAGAACCCGAATCACGCAAATCGGCAAGCATTGGCTTGTGAGATTTGCCCTTTGTTTCGGTAGCACGTGAAAGCTGTGCGCAGGCAATTACTGGAACCTTTAATTTTTTAGCCATTTTCTTAAGGCTTCTTGTAATGTCCGACACTTCATTAACGCGGTTTTCTTTCTTTTCAGCCGATGTCATAAGACCAAGATAGTCAATTACAACTAGGTCACATTTCTTCATACGGCGAAGCTTTGCCATCATTTGAGGCACAGTAATATCTGATGTCTCATCAAAATAAATCTCTGCTTTAGACAGATTTTCACCCGCTTGGGTAAGTCTTGTCCATTCTTCAGGTTGTAAATCCCCTGTGCGAAGTTTTTCGCTCTTGATTGCCGCTTCACTTGAAAGCATACGTTGCGCTAATTGGTCGCGTGACATTTCTAACGAGAAAAAGCACACAGTTTTACCTGCATTAACTGCAACGTTACGCGCAATGTTAAGCGCAAAAGAGGTTTTACCCATACCGGGACGCGCACCGAGTATAATAAGGTCAGATTTATTAAGACCTGTTGTAATACGGTCAAGTTCACCAATACCGGTAGGAATACCTATGTAATCGTTACGTGTCTCAGGGTCATTCATTTTGGTAAGTCGGTCATACGTTTCATATGTAATAATGTTTTTAATATGTGTAAGACCGCCAATTTCACGACTGTCACGTATGTTGTATATTTTTTCTTCAGCGGCATCAAGCAAAGCGCTGGAATCGTTGACATTTTCATTTATGTCTTTGATTATTCCGCTTGCAACCGACATAAGTGTTCTTTTGATATAATGCTCACGTATTATCGCAACATATGTAAGCACGTTTGCAGAAGACGGAACCGCAGTTACTAACTTAGTAAGATATTCCTTGCCCCCTGCCTCGTCATAAACACCATCTTTTTTAAGACGCTCAAGTAGTGATATAAAGTCGATAGCCTGACTGAATTCATACATTGAAGATATTGCATAAAATATATCGCGGTGTTGTTTAAAATAAAAATATTCTTCTTTTACTTCAAGCGCTACCTCGTTTATGCAGTCGGGGTCGATAATCATAGAACCTAAAACAGCCTGTTCTGCCTCGGCCGAGTATGGCGCCTTTCCGCCTGATTCAATATCATAAATAAGCTTATTTTCGCTCATAATATTATTCCATAACCTTTACTGTAATTTTAGCAGTTATTCCCACATAGAGTTTTATTTCAGCTGTGTATTCGCCAAAGTTTTTAATGTCGGCAACACTCATTTTTTTGCGGTCAACCACAATACCAAGTTCCTGCTTTACCTGTTCGGCAATTTCTTTTGAAGTAACGCTGCCAAAAAGACGGCCGTTTGCTCCTGCCTTTGCCTTAATGGTAACACTTTTACCCTCAAGTTTTTGGGCGGTAGCCTTTGCGGCGTCTATTTCTTCTTGCTTGTGGTGAGCGGCTGCAGCCTCACGGCTTTTAAGTTCACCCATAGCGGCAGAATCAGCCTCGATTGCTAAATTTTTAGGAAACAAAAAGTTACGCGCATATCCGTCAGATACGTTACAAAGCTCGCCCTTTTTGCCCTTTCCTTTTACGTCTTGTAATAAAATAACCTTCATATATAAAACTTCCTTTCAATACTTAAATAAACTATGTATGACGGAAGGCGCAATCGCCTTCCTGTATTATACTTCTAAAATAATTGGCAATATCATAGGTGAACGGTGTATTTTGTTATATAAGAATTTTGCCACGTTGTCCTTAATGCGCGTTTTGATGGTGTTCCAATCTTTAACACCCAACACATAATAATTTTCAAGCACATTACAAACAACACCTTCAATTTGTGCCATAAGCTCGTCAGACTCTTTAACATAGACAAATCCTCGAGACACAATGTCGGGACCCGATACAACCTCACGGGTAAAGCTGTCGATTGCAACCGTTACAACAATAATGCCGTCTTGGGCTAAATGCTTGCGGTCACGAAGCACAATACTTCCTACATCGCCAACACCCAAACCATCAACAAGCACTCGACCCGCTGTTACCGTTTCGGTGCATTTGATACCGCTGTTTGACAATTCAAAAACATTTCCGTTTGCGCCTATTATAACATTTTTATAATCAATACCCATAGCATAAGCCAGTTGTGCATGCTTGTAAAGATGCTTTTGCTCACCGTGAACGGGTATAAAATATTTAGGCTTTACAATGTTGAGTATGAGTTTTTGTTCTTCCTGACAAGCGTGACCCGAAACGTGAACGTCGTACATTTTTTCATAAACCACGTTAGCGCCACGCTTCATAAGCTCGTTTACAACACGGTCAACAAGTTTCTCATTTCCCGGTATTGGCGTTGCCGAAATTATTATCATATCGCCGGGGGCTATGTCAACCTGCTTATGTTCATTTGTAGCCATACGCGTAAGAGCCGACATTGGTTCGCCCTGACTACCTGTTGTAATAATAACCAGGTCACGTGGCTGATAGTTCTTTATAGTTTCAATCTCAACAAGTATTCCGCTTGGAACATTAAGATAACCGAGTTCTGACGCTACATTTACAACGTTTATCATACTTTTACCCGATACTGCAACCTTGCGTTTGCAACGAGCCGCCTCGTCGATGATTTGCTGTATTCGGTGTATGTTAGAAGAAAATGTTGCAACAACTATTCTATGGCCCTCCGCCTTTTTAAACAGGTTTGAAAAGCTTTCGCCAACCAAACGCTCTGACGAGGTGTAGCCCGGACGTTCGGCATTGGTTGAATCAGAAAGCAGTGCCAGAACGCCTGATTTACCAAGTTCTGCAAAACGGGCAAGGTCAATCACCTTATCATCAATAGGGGTTGTGTCAATCTTAAAGTCACCCATATGCACAATCGTGCCTGCTCCACAGGTAATGGCAAAGCCAACGGCGTCGGGTATTGAGTGATTAACGTGAATAAATTCTACGCTGAATTTTCCTAAATTTATGGTTTTGCCGTCACTAACCTCATTAAGTTTTGCGTCAGCCAAGAGTTTGTGTTCTTTAAGTTTGCCTGAAATTAGACCAATTGTAAGTCGTGTGGCAAAAATCGGCACGTTAAACTGTTTTAAAAGATATGGTATTGCGCCAATGTGGTCCTCGTGACCGTGGGTTACAACAAGACCCTTGATTTTATCGCGATTTTCAAGCACATAGGTAAAATCGGGAATAACGCTGTCAACACCCGGTGTGTCTTCATCGGGGAAGGTCATACCGCAGTCAACCAGCAACATATCACCGTCATATTCATAAAGGGTGATGTTCTTACCAATTTCACCCAATCCGCCAAGCGGTATAATCCTTACAGGTTTTGCAGGTTTCTTTGGCGCAGAACTGCGCTTTTTAGCAGTAGACTGCTTTTTTGGTGCAGATTTTTTTTGAGCAGGTTTGCTCTCTGCTTTTGAATTTTTTGCAGTCTTTGGTTTAGAAGTTTTTTTTGCGGATTTATTACTGCCTCCGCTTACAAGATTTTGCACCGCGCGCTTTGCGGCAGATTCGGTTTGTTTTTTGTTATTTTGTTTCTTTGTCTTTTTTTGCTGTGTTTTGTTTTCACTCATTAAATTAAATTTTCCTCCACTTAATTTTAAGATATGTAATTATAATTATCAATCTGCATCCTTCCGACACAGAGTAAAAGTTAAAACAAATGGGAATAATCCCCCAAGATAATATCTATAATATTTTACTATTATTATATATAACTTGTCAAGGAAAAATCTCACATATTATATTATTGTTTGATTTTAAAATTTATAATCAAAAAAACCGAGTGTTTTCACACTCGGTTTTAAACATTACCAATTCACCTGCCAACGTTTTGAATATTTACCGCTGGCATGTTTTGTTGCTGTGGGGTCATTGGTTTTTGAATTTTTAATTTTTTCATTAAGCAGTTTATCAAACTCTTCGGTTTTAAGTGGCAATTTAATAGCCTCGCCGCCTTTCCAGGAAGAAAGATATGCCGCATTTGAAAGACTGAGTTCATAAATGCCATCTGTACCGGGAGACAAGAGTTCTTCACCGTAAAGTATAGCATTTACATAGTTTTGAATAATCAACTTATGCGCCGAAACATTTGAGTTTTGAGTAACGTATTCCTCGTACTCACATTTAATACTTGGGAACAAATCCTTGGCATTAAAGCAGATATCACGCTCGCTTTCGGGCAATTTCCACCATTTGAGCACACCGTTTTCTACAACGATTTTACCCAATGTTCCCGAAATTTCAAGTCGATTGGTACCTGGGAACTCACCTGTTGAGGTTATAAACACACCTGTAGCGCCGTTTTCATAACGGGTTGTGAGCATTACGTCGTCTTCAACCTCAATGTTGTGGTATTTGCCAACCTCGCAGTTTGCCTGAACTTCGCTGGGCATTCCGCAAATCCACTGCCAAAGGTCAAGGTTATGAGGCGCTTGGTTTAGCAATACACCACCGCCTTCACCTGCCCAAGTAGCGCGCCAACCGGCTGAATCATAATAACGCTGAGTGCGGTACCAGTTGGTAATTATCCAAACAGTACGCTTAAGCTCACCCAATGCTCCGCTTTTAACAATTTCACGCGCTTTGGCAAACACGTCATTGGTGCGCTGATTAAACATAATAGCAAATTTTTTATCAGTAGTATTTGCAATCTCATTTATAGCGCGCGCTTTGCTGACGGTGATATCTACAGGTTTTTCAACCAAAGCATTAAGCCCTGATTTTAATGCGTCAATTGCGATATCACAATGCAGTTTATGTGGAGTAGATACTATAACGGCATCTATAAGCCCACTTTCAAACATCTTGTGATAATCGTCAAACACTGCTACATCGGTATAAGTTTCTTTACAAAACTTACGACGGTCGGGCAAAATATCGCAAACTGCGCCGAGCTCTGCGCCCTCTACCTCACCGCCAAAAAGTGTGTTGGCGTGGGCGGTACCAATGTTACCAACACCCACAATACCTACACGAACTTTAGTCATAGTAACACCCTCTTTAAACTTTTGCGCCGCCGTATGTACCGTTTGTATCAGCAAAGGTTGCTGTTACATTCTCTTTCTTTTTAGAGGTTGCAACGCGCTTCATAAGTTCTTCATAATAAAGATCTTCATCAAATGGAAGTTCAATTTCTTTGCCTAAGAAGTCAGAAAGATGCATAGCGTTTGAAAGGATAACGCCCTTAAGACCTTCAGCGCCTTCAGCAATTAAAGGTGTGCCGTGCAAAATTTTACCAGCCCAAGCATTTACAACGCCAATGTGCTGTGGATTTTTGCTTTCAATCTCAATCGGAAGATCGTGTGTTTTGATTGAACCAAAAACTTCAGTGTTAGTTTTTGTAAATTCAGATTCTTTCATTTCAAATTCAGTAACGGTGAGTTTGTCATCTTCTACAACAAGTTTAGCGCCATCCATCTGAACTTCAAAACGGTTAGAACCCTTACCGTCACCTGTTGTGGTAATGAAGACGCCTGTTGCGCCATTTTCATATTCAACAAATGTTGTTACATCATCGTCAACCTCGATATCGTGCCAAGCGCCATATTTAATCTTTGACTGAACCTTAACGGGCATACCGCAAATCCACTGCCAAAGGTCAAGCTGATGAGGACACTGATTAAGAAGAACGCCGCCGCCTTCACCTGCCCAGGTAGCTCTCCAGTCGCTTGAATTGTAGTAAGCCTGTGAACGATACCAGTTGGTAATAAGCCAGTTTGTACGACGGATTTCACCGTATTTACCTGAGTGAACAAGCTCGTGCATTTTGCGGTAAACGGGGTTGGTACGCTGATTAAACATCATACCAAAAACAACCTCGGGGTGTTTTTCTGATTCAGCAATCATTTCACGAACCTGACGGGTGTAAACACCAGCAGGTTTTTCACACATAACGTGAATACCACGCTTCATACACTCGATTGAATATTTAGTGTGGTCGTAGTGAGGAACTGCAACAAGGCAAGAATCGATAAGACCACTGTCAAGCATTTCGATAGCGTCGGTAAAGTATGTAATATTGGCATCGGGGTATTTATTTTTACCAAACTCGCATCGGTCTGGGTTTTTGTCGCAAATAGCAACAAGCTCAACCTCTGGGCAGTTGCCACCCATAATGTTAGCGGTGTGGCCTGTACCCATATTACCAAAGCCAATTATACCAAGTTTAATTTTCTTATCCATAATAATAACTTTCCCTTCTTAAATAGAATAAAAACGTTTTGAAAGAAATTTGTTCAAGGTGCTGTGGGCAATTTTAGAAACCACAGGATTTGAGATATTTGTAGCTACGAGTGATACAATCAAACGGATCTTCGCCGTGACAGTTGTCTTGTTCTACGAGCATATAATTAACACCGCTTTTTTCAGCTGCAGCAAATACGCGATCGAAGTTAATATTACCTTCACCAACCACTGCGATATTGTCGCCAAACTCTTTAAAGTTGTCGCTGAAAGCATAGTCTTTAAGGTGAATTACAGGAAGTCTGCCTGCTAGCTTTTCAATCCAAGCAGCAGGGTCTGCGCCACCTGCCTGTACCCAGAAGGTATCAAGAATAAAGCCAAGCTCATCAGCAGTAAAATCTTCTGCCAAGTGCTCAAGAACGTTTTTGCCGTCAAACTTTAAAAACTCTTTTGCGTGGTTGTGGTACATAAAGGTTTTGCCGTTTGCCTTAACAGCCTTGATAATATCTACATATTCATTGTAAAAGTCTTTATAAGAAAGACCTTCGCGACTTGTAGAAAAGTCGTGATAACCAAGGCCAACATAGTCACAACCAAAAATGTCGTGACCGCGGCAAACCTTTGCTACATCCTCTTTAAGCTGTGCGGGTGGTGTGTGGGTTACAACGCACTTAAGACCGTTTTTCTTCAAATTTTCTGCAAGCCATTCAGGTTCGTAGTCACAAACACCGCTTATCTGAACGTTTTTATAACCAATATCGGCTACTTTTTTAAGTGTATTTGCAAAATCATCAAGGTTTTTGCAATGATCACGAAGTGTAAAAAATTGAATGCCTATTTCCATATTAGGATGACGGGAGTAAAACTCGTTACGGTTTTGCTCACCGTCTTTTCCCACCTTTCTTCTATTTATTTTTGCAAGGTTTTTACCTTGCTGCAAATTTCATACTTCGCCTTTTGTAAAAAGACGGCGGAGAAACTCTTCGACCTGCCAATAAATAATTTTTTAAAAAAGGCGAAGTTGAAGAACGCAGTAATACGTGGTATTACAAGTGATGAAACAAGAAAAAATTAAAAATTATTATTTGTCGGACGTGACGGAGTTGACTCTCGTCATCCTCACTGCTAAAACAAAGCTTTAAATGTTGTGCAAGCATAGTCGAATGCTTCTTCGTTACTGCTAAATTTAATTTCGCCAACGGCGCTTTCTTCGCCCTCGCGCTCAAGACCCTGAAGACCTACGAACTCGGTAAGGTGTGGTTCCATAGTAAACACTGTGCCACCCTGCGCTAAGTATTCAGGAATGATGAGACTATAATTACCGTCGCCTTTTCCGGGAGGT
Organism: Clostridia bacterium; assembly: GCA_017516965.1. Lineage (GTDB taxonomy): Bacteria > Bacillota > Clostridia > Oscillospirales > Acutalibacteraceae > UBA737. Next base: position 10,326 of record JAFXAP010000009.1, on the reverse strand, counting down.
ACTACAACACCGTCAGACATTCTTGCATCTTTTACGTGAACGTACTTAATGCGGTGTTTTAACATATTCCAAGCCTCAGCTGTGTCCTGACCGCACTGAACAAAGTTGGCGGTATCAAAAACGCCCTCAATTTCGGGGAATGTGTTAAGAATTTCAAGACAACGTGATGCGATATCACCGTAAATGCCCTTTTCGTTTTCGTGGCAGAATGTAACGCCGCTACCGCGAATTACGTCAAGCATTTTGCCCATACGATCCATAACCTCGTTTTTGTAGTCAGCCGGGTCTTTACCCTTTGGAATAAAGAACGAAAACGCACGAAGATTTTTAGCATCAAGAATATGAGCAAATTCGATCATCTTTTTAAGGTTTTCAAGATGAGCGGCAAAATCGCCTGTCTCGATGTCAATTTTACCAATGGATGAACCAATAGCCCAGGTTTCAAGACCTGCAGCATCCATCTTTGCCTTAACCTCACGGATTTTGTCAGTCTCTACACCGGCAATCCAGGTGCCATCTACGTTACGGATTTCAAGACCTGCAAGACCGTTGCGGTGCATAGCCTTGATTTGTTCGTCTATCATTGGACTTGCTTCATCAGCAAAACCATAGATTTTTACATTATTGTTCATAACTATGTGTTCCTTTCACAAATCGAAATTGACTTAGTCTTATACTCCGGAATAAGCAGAAAATCCGCCATCAACCGGAACTGTTATTCCCGTAACAAAACCTGATTTAGTTTCGTCAAGCAACCACTCTACTGTACCAAGAAGTTCTTCTGCTTCGCCAAAACGTCCCATAGGGGTTGAACGCAAAATCTTGTCGGTACGTGGTGTTGGTGTACCATCCTCGTTAAATAAAAGAGCGCGGTTCTGGTTAGAAACAAAGAAACCGGGAGCGATTGCATTAACGCGGATGCCCTCTTTTGCAAAGTGAACTGCAAGCCAAGAGGTAAAGTTTGTTACTGCTGCTTTTGCTGCAGAGTAAGCAGGAATTTTGGTAAGAGGACGATAAGCGTTCATTGAAGAAACGTTAAGTACCGAACAACCCTTACGACCAATCATATCTGCCATAAATACCTGGCTTGGAAGCAATACACCCTTCATATTAAGGTCAAATACAAAGTCAAAGCCCTTTTCATCAATGTTAAAGAATGTGAGGAAATCTTCAGCAGTTTCGTCACCCTTTACATATTCTTCGTGCGCTGTGGTGCAACGTGGGTTGTTACCACCTGCGCCGTTTACAAGAATATCACATTTACCAAAGTCAGCTAAAACCTTCTCGTGAACTGATTCGATATCAGCTTTATCAAGGCAGTTGCACTTATATGCTTTTGCAACGCCGCCGCGAGCTACAATGCCGTCAGCAACCTTTTCGGCTGCCTCTTCGTTAAGGTCAAGAAGCGCTACCTTTGCACCCTTGCTTGCTAAAAATTCAGCAAATCCTGAGCAAAGCACACCGCCTGCTCCTGTTACAACTATTACTTTTTCCATAATTACTTACCTTCCTTTTCAAGTGTATCCCAAACACCAAGCATATACATAATGCCGAGTGCTCTGTCATATAAACCATAACCCGGACGAACGGTACCTGCCTTTTCGCCCCAGAGGTGTCTGCCGTGGTCAGGACGAATATAGCCTTCAAAACCACAGTCGTGGTATGCCTTGAGTATGTCAAGAATACCTGTGTCGCCATCGCAGTCGCGGTGACTTGCTTCTGAGAAGTCGCCGTTCGGGAAGTGCTTAACGTTACGAACGTGAGCAAATGCGATACGGTCGCAGTGCTTTCTTACAATTTCTGCAACATTGTTTTCAGGGTTTGCATTAAGGCTGCCTGAGCAAAGTGTTAAGCAGTTGTAAGGACTGTCAACCATTTTTAAGAAACGGTCAATGCTTGGCTCGTCAATAAGAAGACGAGGAAGACCAAATATATCCCATGGTGGATCATCCATATGAATTGCCATTTTGATACCTGTTTCTTCACAAACGGGCATAAGTTTTTCTAAGAAATATTTAAGGTTTGCCCAAAGCTTTTCGTGGTCAACACCTTCATATGCCTTAAAGAGTTCGTCAAGTTTTGCCATTCTTTCAGGTTCCCAACCCGGAAAAGACATATTATATTTTTCGGTAAATTCAAGGATGTAGTTTGCCATTGCGTTGTAGTCATCCTGAATCATACCCTTTTCATAAAAGAGAGCCGTAGAACCGTCACCTACAGGGTGGAACAAATCTGAACGGGTCCAGTCGAAAATGGGCATAAAGTTATAGCAAATAACCTTTACGCCAAACTTTGAAAGGTTACGAATAGTCTGAATATAATTTTCAATATACTTATCGCGAGTAGGAAGACCGATTTTGATATCGTCGTGAACGTTTACCGATTCAACAACATCAATGTTAAAGCCGTACTCGTCACACTGTGCCTTTACCTTTGCGATTTCCTCTTCACTCCAGATTTCACCCGGCATTTTGTCGTGAAGAGCCCAAACAATTCCGCTAACACCAGGGATTTGTTTAATGTCTTGCAGTGAGATTTTGTCATTACCCTCACCGTACCAACGAAATGTCATTTGCATTAGATTTACACCTTCCGTTTTACAAATTTTTAACAATAATTTTATAGGCATAAAACACCATTGTTATCTATATTATACAAAATTACTTTTAACAATGGAATTGCAAATATTATCTTTAAATATTGCAAATCTTATCAAAGTGTGATATAATCAATCAAAACAATAGGCAGAGGTACTTGACCCCTGCCTGTTGACCATAATAAAATACGGTTTTATTGCTTTTTATAATACTTTAAATGTTTTTCTCAAATTTCTAGAATTATGGTAATGCGTAAAGTTAGTAGGCTTTTTCATAAGTTCAGTAGCAAGAGCCAAAACCGCTACAAGCGCAGGGTTTGAGTGAATATGATAAACCTTTTCCTTACCGTTTTCGGTTTCTATGCTTGCTTCCGTAATAAATTTATATTCTTTTAATTTTGAAATTATCTCTTGGGCCCTTTCTTCTGTGATATTAAGATTAGATTTTAAAAGACTGATATTAAAAAGGTACGGTTCTATACTTTCAAGTAAAATTGTAGCATTTAAAAAATCTTTTTCACCTAAAAAAGAAAACAGCTTGCAATAATCATCTGTGCTATTTAGATTTTTAAGCCAACCGCCATCCGGTTCGGGCATACATAAAAAATATTGCAAATTTTCTCTTAAAGACATCATAACTATACCCTCATCAAAAAGGTTTTGTGAATGGCGATATTCATCTCCGGTTTCTTTGATAGTTTTTTTATAATTATCGCCCGAAAAATGACCATTGTTACCTGCTAACGCAAGTTGCAATACCCATAAGTACTCCATAACCTCATTAAACCGTTCAGCAACAGGTAATTCTACTATTCTTTTAGCGAGTTCTTGTTTTATTGAAATATTATCTTCGCACTTTCTGCTAAATAATACATCGATAGAAACCTGTAAGCAATCGGCAATTTTAGGTAATAGTTCACAGTCTGGCATACCGCCGTTTTCCCATTTAGAAACCGCCTGTGCGGACACATTTACAAATGATGCTAACTGCTCTTGAGTTATTTTCTTTTCTTTACGAAACTTTGCTATATTTGTACCTATATTGTTCATATTGTTACCTCCGTTTTTGTTTGTAAGACCTTACATCCTTATTATACATAAACTTGTAGTTGAGTTCAACATAGGCGTATTTGACAAAAAACAACCAATATTTGTGTTTTAAACAAAATACAATTCTGCATAAAGCCTCCCTTGCCTAAAGGGAGGTGGCACGGCGCAGCCGTGACGGAGGGATACAAATGCAACGAAAACATAACAGCAACCTAACCAGCATTGCCAAAACTTTGAGAAAGAATATGACTAAAGAAGAACGACATTTATGGTATGACTTTTTACGTTCATATCCTGTACGTTTTTTACGGCAAAAAGTAATTGATAATTATGTAGTGGATTTTTACTGTCACGAGGCGAAATTGATAATTGAACTTGATGGCTCACAGCACTATGAAGAAAAAGGATTGCTTAAAGATAAAATACGAACAGAAAAAATTGAAAGCCGAAATCTTACAATAATTAGAATCCCTAATAACGAAGTTAGCAAAAATTTTAGTGGTGTTTGCGAATATATTGATTTATATGTTAAAGAATCCCTCCACCGCTGATGCGGTCCCCCTCCCTTTAGGCAAGGGAGGCTAAATAAATATAAATGGTGATTAAATGAGCAAATATTTTACACATAAACAGGACGGTCTTAACTGTCATTACTACTGTGACGAGCACCCCGACAAAGAGTCTTTTAAACTGCATACACACGACACCTTTGAGCTATATATCTTTGTTCGCGGCAGAGGTAAATTTTTGATAGAGGGTAACGAATATCCCCTGTCACAAGGCGATATTATATTGATGCGCCCTACCGAAGCGCATTACATAGATATTGATGCTTCCAAGCCCTACGAGCGTTTTTCGGCACACTTTAGCAAGGACTTCTTTAAAGCCTTTGATAAAGACGGAAATCTGCTTGAAGCATTTTTAAATCACGAACCTGGTAACTTCAACCGCTATTCACGTGATGACTTTAAACCCGAAATATATAACCTATTGGTGCAAAATCTTTTAAGCGAATCACAAAACCGACACCTACAGGTTAGCTGCAATATGTTGCCACTACTCAACGAAATATACAAGGTGTATAAATCTCGTCGCGACACCGAAACACAGGGCGAATCCCCCACGCAACGAATAGTAAGATATATAAACAACCACATAAATGATAACCTAACCCTTGATACCATATGCAATAAGTTTTATATAAGCAAAGCGCAACTGTGTCGCAGTTTTAAGGCGGCAACCGGCTCTACAGTGCAAAACTATATCAATGCAAAAAGGCTTGTAAATGCCAAGCGAATGCTTGCCGAAGGTATTTCCCCCACACGAGCGGCTATGCTTTGCGGTTTTAATGACTATTCGGTATTTTACCGAGCATTTTACAAAGAATACGGCAAAGCACCTAAAAAGGAATATAATAAGATATAAAGCCAAATGTCATCGCAAAATTTGTGATGACATTTTTGTTACTATATATTACAAATCTGTAACTTGATTTTTCCGTCTACTGCAAATAGACTAGCAATAGAGTCTATTGCGGATAGACAAATTTTGGAGGTTACTATTATGGCAGATATAAAATTAGGATTGATAGAGTCACGCTTTGCCGACATAATTTGGGAAAGCGAACCACTTGCCACAAAAAAGTTAGTATCACTTTGCGAAAAACAGCTTAATTGGAAACGCACCACAACATACACCGTTTTAAAAAAATTGTGCGAACGCGGTATTTTTAAAACCGAAAACAGTATTGTTACATCAACAATGTCTAAAGAAGAGTTTTATGCTATTCAAAGCGAGCAATTTGTTGACGAAACCTTTAAAGGTTCTTTGCCGGCATTTATTGCCGCATTTACCAAGCGCAAAAATCTTACCGAAAAAGAGATTGACGAAATAAAACAAATGATAGATTCATTTAAGGGGGACTAATCAATGGATGCTATTTTTTTGACAGCACTCAATATTAGTATTACAGCTACATATTTAATACTTGCGGTACTTTTATTACGATTGTTGCTTAAAAAAGCGCCAAAATGGGTAACGTGTTTGCTTTGGGGTATTGTGGCGCTTCGCCTTATTATGCCGTTTTCTATTGAGAGTGAGATAAGTCTTATTCCCAGTAGCCAGACTATAACTGTTTCTAAATCTGAAAATTCTCAGTATGAAATAAACACCGGTATAGATACCTTTGACAACACTATAAATCAGATTATAATTCAAAATCCAAACAACAGTACTACGCCACCCGTTACAAATAATCAAGAAACAAACAATAACGTTAGTAACGCCCCTGCTACACCTCAACAAAGCAATGAAAAAGCATCACTGTTTGATATACTTTTTATAGTTTGGGTAGCAGGTATTGTAGCTATGCTTATCTTTAGTGCAGTGTCATATATACGTATTTACAAAAACGTTAGAGCCTCAGTTTTATACCGCGACAATATTTATTACTGCGATAGTATTGATTCACCATTTATTTTAGGTATTATAAAACCAAAAATTTATATTCCATCGGAAATAGACGAAAACTCACTTAACTATGTGGTGGAACACGAAACCGCCCACCTTAAACGTCGTGACCATCTTTGGAAGCCGTTTGCTTTTATACTGCTTTCAATCTATTGGTTTAATCCTTTTATCTGGCTTTCTTATATCTTGCTATGTCGCGATATCGAAAGCGCTTGCGATGAAAAGGTTATAAAAGATATGTCAAACGAATATAAAAAAGGTTATTCAACGGCATTGCTTAATTGTAGCGTTCACCGCAGAATGATTTCTGCCTGCCCAGTAGCCTTTGGCGAAGTGGGCGTTAAAACTCGTATAAAATCAGTTCTAAATTATAAAAAACCTGCTTTCTGGATTATTGTGGTAGCAATAGTTACAAGCATTGCCGTAGCGGTTTGCTTTTTAACAAATCCTAAAAAGAAAGAAAAGGTTGACCTGTCTTTTTTGCCACTTGAATTTTCAGTATCAGGCAACGGTGCATGGCACGAATCAATCACCATAAACCCCGATGGTACGTTTAGTGGAAAATACACCGACTGGAGTGCTGATTCCGGCGAAGGATATGCTGGTTTGTATCATATTTGCGAATTCAGCGGTAAATTTAAAAATATTAAAGAAAACGATAAATACCATTATTCGTTGACAGTTGAAAAATTTGAAAGCAAATATAAAGATAAAAAAGAATGGATTGAAGATGGAACAAAATATATTGCTACCGATTCTTTAGAAGATTTTGCCGTGGGAGAAAAATTTTTACTTTATAAACCCGAAACTCTAATAAGTTCTATCGACGAATCTGCTTTAATTGATTATCCATACAATAAAAACGGCAAAACGCTTTCTTGCTATATATTGTATGCTTCTAAAACAAACCGTAGTTTGTTTTCAAAAGAAATTTTAAATGAAAATGAATCTCAAATTATAAGCGATTACAATAATTTGATGAACAGTTTTTATAATCAAAATCCCGACTTTTATTACGCTGTCAAAGATATTGACGGAAACGGTGTTAATGAATTGATTATACTTTCAAATACTACCATAACCGTTTATACCAATGAAAATGGCGTAAAACAGCTTGACAGTTATGATTTCGTAACCGGAACAGTACGTATGTTTTCATCCCAAAACCCAAAATACCCCGGTATCTTTTACTTTACCGTAGGTGGCGGATGTGACCATTATGGTTATCTGACTGTAAACGGTGATAACATTGTCACAACCCCGCTTTGCGAATATTACTATTCTGCCGACGAGCCATATTGGGTAGATATAAGTGACGACAAAGAAATGATAGCCGAGGCAAAGGCGCTTTATGACGGGAACCGTGATATAGAGTTTGTAAAATTTGTACCTGTTGATCTAGTCGAAAACACTGTAACATTTGTAAACGGTTCGACAAAATACACTGCAACAGTTTTATCAAGCGATGTAAACCTTTCGGTAAAAAGTCTTGTTATAAGCGATGCTAAAACAGGCAAAGAAGTTCAGACAATTTCTCTTAGCCCCTCCGATCAAGTAACTACAACCGACAAATATATATACTCGCTTGACGTAAACTTTGACGGATACTACGACCTGTTAGTTCCCGATATGCACCCTGCACACGCAATATTTTTTAATGCCTATATCTATGATAGCGCACAACAAAAATTTGTAGAAGCACCATCTTTTAAAAACCTACCAAACATTGCATTAGATGCCGAAAACAAACAAATTTTATACCATAGCGGCGGCGACAGTATGTTTAATTATGGTATGGCTTTTTATGATAAAGATAAAAAAGATTTTGTTACTACCAATTCTATTTTAATTAAACCAAACTACACGGGCGGCACAACCGAATTCCCCGAGTATCATTTTGAAGAATATCGCTATGAAGATGGTAAAGAAATTATTGTAAATGAATTTAATATACCTTTACACGAATTTTATCTTTACCCTGTATCTAATTCTGATATGCTCCCCTATTATGAAAACGGTAGTTTTTGGGATTTATCTTCTGACAAATGGGATTGCGTTTTCAAATTTGAAAGCGGTAAAGTGTATCTACCCGAAATTAGCGATACACTCTCTGTAAATCTAAGTTTGGATGAGGTTAAGGAAGTTTTTGAGCCGCTTATTCAAAAGGGCGAGAGCGTACACGAATCTATCAACAACGACCTTGCCGATGTTGAAATGGAAGATAAAATTGCTTTCACTTTAGAAAACGGCGGCTATGAGTATAATTATCAGCTTATAACCGATGAAAATTTCAAAACGCTTGATGACGTATGGCAGTTTGCATATTCGGCATACACACACGAAGCGGCATACCGACTTTTTACTGACCGTCTTGAGCAATCGGGTAGTCCGCGATTTTTAGAGCGTGACGGAAAGCTTTATTATTATAAAGACGGTCACGGATACAGCACGGATTTTGATTTTGACAGCTTGCAAATTATAACTCAGTTTGGTAATACTGTTATTTTAAGCATTGATAATTATTTTGGATTTGGTTTTGAAGAAGGTGACCCGCCCGAAAAATCTATATTTATAATGCAAAATACCGAAAATGGTTGGAGACTTGCAAACTCTGTTGAAGAAAGTGTTAGTAAAATCAATCTTGACAATTATATCGCTTATCTACCAAACCGTACTGGTCAATGCACCGATGCCATAAATGCATATTACGATTTTTTAAATGGTAAAACACGCGCTCGTAACATCGGGTTTGACGGTATTTCGGCTTCAAGTAATAAAGAATATACTTCTATTTCTGATTTATACAATTTGATTTCGGAGCCGGGCATAAATAAATATTCTTTTTACGATATAAACTTAGACGGTACACCTGAACTGCTTATCACAAGTTCTTGTTATGATATCTTTTCATTTAAAGACGGTGAGGTTTTGTGGCTTTACAGTTCACCTACTGCATTTTTTGAGGGTTCGGCATTTCTTATGCGCGACAACTCTTTGATTTGGTATAGAGACTCAACAGGAATTTCCTACGAGCACGTAACGATTGATAGGGACTTAAACGTTACTACCGTTGACTTTTTTGACGGTGAAAATGCCTCAGAGGGTCCCAAGAACGAACTTTATATGTTTGAGGATGAAAAAATATCAAAATCAGAGTTTAAAAAGCGCACCAAAAATCTATTACTTTACGCTAACCATAACGGTGAAGCAATAGTACTCTGGACCGACGTCAATGCAAATACAACAGGTACCGCAAAAGAATGTTTTGAGAAAATTTTAAATAACGAACAAAGTTTTTACTCTAACAACAAGAAAACCGATGTTATTCTATCAGACTATAATAAAAAGGCATGGAAGTATTCGTATGTGGATATGGATAACGACAATATTGATGAACTTGCAATTGAGCTTGAAGACGGCAATGTATTGATATTAAGAATAGACGGCGAATCGGTAATAGGTTTTGAATTTGGCATGAGAGGAATGTACCAAATTAATATCGACGGTTCTTTCCTTTGGAATCAAAACTCTGGAAATACATACGGTTGTTCAAGGCTTGAATTTACGGGTAAAACATATAAGACTATCGAACTGTGGCGGGTTGAAAACAACGAATCAGGTTCCACGGCATACTATATAGACGGAACGGCTGCTACAAAAGAAGAATTTGATTCTTTGATCGTACCCCCAAGCATAAATTGGAATTCATTTTTCACAGCTCCGTAGAACAAAACCAAGACTTTTTTGAATCGAAGATGACTTTAAGAGTTTGACAAAGGAAAGTGATTATATGGGAATTTTTGAACTATTTGAAACAGGCTTTTTTACGGTGTTTTGGGATTGGTCTAGTCCAATATTAACATGTATTTTTTATTTAGGTGTGATTATTGGCGTTTTTCTACAAATCTTTCTTCAAAAGAAGTTCAGAAATCCGACAATTAAATGGCTAATAAGGGGTTTTTGCGGTTTTTGTATTACTATTATTGTTGTAATTTGTGAATGTTGGTGGCACAACACTACCGGATGGGACCGGCTTGGCGTTATTGTTGTTTATGGATTTGTTATTAGTATTTTATTAGGGGCAATCATTGCAACTGTTATTTCATTATTTGTGAAAGGCAAAAGGTAATCATATGAAAATTTGTGATAAATGTGGCGCATATAATTCTGATGATAGAATGTTTTGTGTTGACTGTAATGAAAAATTAAAT
>JAFXAP010000008.1 GCA_017516965.1 Clostridia bacterium | reverse complement strand
GTTCAACCTCTCAGTCCGGCTACCGATCGTCGACTTGGTAGGCCGTTACCCCACCAACTATCTAATCGGACGCGAGGCCATCCTTCAGCGGATTGCTCCTTTGGTATCTTAGGGATGTCCCAGAGATACATCATGCGGTATTAGCAGTCGTTTCCAACTGTTGTCCCCCTCTGAAGGGCAGGTTCCTCACGCGTTACTCACCCGTCCGCCACTAAGTGAAACAAGAAAAATCCTTTAGTAAACTAATCTCAATTTCAGCGTTTCACTCCGTTCGACTTGCATGTGTTAGGCACGCCGCCAGCGTTCGTCCTGAGCCAGGAGCAAACTCTCTATATATTGTATCTCAACACGTCGCCGTGTTAAAACCTTTTTAAAAAGTTCTTTCGACTCATTTACTTAATGCTGACGCATTAATAATTGTCCTTGATTTCTTTCAGATTTCTCTTAAGAATTGTCGGGTCCTTATTATCTTGTCGTTGTTTAATTTTCAAGGTTCGTCTGCGCCTTTTTAGGCACTCCAAGCGCACCCTTTCTCAAAGGTGCCCGATTATATTACCACATCAACCAGGGTTTGTCAACACTTTTTTTCACTTTTTTTAAACTTTTTTTAAACTTTTTTTAAACTTTTTTTCATCCTAATTTTTGGCACAATATATAGGGGTTTGCACAGCGTTAAAACCACAATTAAAAGCGAAAAACGAGCAAAACAAAATGCTTTGCTCGTTTAAAATTATTTGAAGATAAGTCTGAATGCGCCGAGCGACTGTAAGATTAGCAAAACCATTATTACAGGCGCTACATATTTTATCATAACGGTATAAATTGTTTTTCTTGTAAACTTGTGATTTTCGGTTTCAATCTCTTCTATTATCCACTTAGGCTTTACCACCCAACCGATCACAATGCAGGTAAGCAGTGACACAACAGGCATTAGCAGGTTGTTGCTGGTATAGTCAAGCACATCAAGAAGATTTTGGTTTGTGGCGCCGGTTGGCAAGGTCACGCCAAAGCTTAACACATTGTAACCAAGGCAAACAATTACTGCCGCTATTGCAGAAACTACTGCAACAATTAGGCTCACCTTTTTTCTGCCCGTGTTTTTAAATGTATCGGTTCCGCTGCCTACAATTGCTTCCATAATAGATACGCTTGAGGTAAGAGCCGCAAAAGCAACCATTATGAAAAACAACGGCGCTATTATTCTGCCGGCAAATCCCATCTTTTCAAAGACCTGTGGCAACACCACAAATATTACTCCGGGTCCGCCCTTTGCTATACCGTCTTCAAGACCAAAGGTGTAAACGGCAGGAACAACCATCATACCCGCAAGAAAAGCAACAAGGGTATCAAATATTTCTATCTGTTTTACCGATTTGCTAAGGTCTACGTCTTTTTTAACATAAGAACCATAGGTTATCATAATGCCCATAGCTACCGACAGCGAAAAGAACAACTGACTCATAGCGTCGAGTATTAATTGCATTAACAACGATATATCAAACTTGCCGTCTGTTTTTAAATCGTTAAAATCAGGTTTGATATAATGAACAAAACCTTTAAGTCCTGTTACGCCTGTTTCTTTATTTTTTGTAAAAAGAACAAACACAGCAATTCCCAATATTAAAACAAACAATGCCGGCATTACAAATTTTGAAAATCGCTCTATGCCCTTTTCAACACCGCAATAAACAACAAACGCTGTGATTGCCAAGAACACCAACATCCAGAATATTGGCGAAACCTTTGATGTGATAAACGAATTAAAATAACCGCCCGTTGGGTCTGCGGCTGCAGTGAATTCGAAAAATGAAGATACTATATATTTAAGTATCCATCCACCGATAACTACATAGTAGGTTATGATGATGCAGGGCACTATAACGGTAAGTTTTCCAAGGAAACCCCATTTTGAATTCACGTGTTTAAACGCGTCAAGCGAACTTTTTCCTGTTTTTCTACCTATTGTTATATCGGTTATAAGAAGCGAAAAGCCGAAGGTTAAAACCAATAATAAATATACTATTAAAAACAATCCGCCGCCATATTTGCTTGCAAGTGTTGGAAAACGCCACAAATTTCCAAGGCCTACGGCGCTGCCTGCGGCCGCCAATACAAAACCGATAGAACCGGTAAAGCTGCCTTTTTTTGTTTGAGTTGTCATAACAAATCTCCTCTTAATAAAAAATAACCATTGTGTGAACAATGGTTATTTTATCACTTTAATGCGCTAAATGCAATAGTTTTTTCTATTCGCCTTCAATAATTGCCAACATAAGTATTCCGACAATGATTATAGCGATAAACAAATACTGTTTTGCTGTTAATTTTTCCTTCAAGAAAATTCTTGATAAAAGCAATGATACTACACAAACCGAAGAAATAATTGGTGCAGCAATAGCGCCGTTACCGCTCATTGCATATACGTAGGTCAGCTGTCCAGCGGTTTCGCAAACGGCTGCCAACATCTTATCTTTTTGTTTTGTTATTTCAAATTTTACCTTCTTTATTTTCATAAAGACGAATAAGATAATTGCAACCAAGGCAAAAGTAAGCTCATATGCTGTGTTTGCAACGTTTTCAATATTATTTTCGGTAACAAATTTAAGAGGTGTAATTTCTACATCGAGGTAATACACATCTAAGAAACTGCCTACCGCATCGATTATTGCATAACCAAAAGGCATCATAAAAGCAATTACAGCCAACTTTTTGCCATATTTGTTTGCGCGGCGTGTGTCTTTCTTTTCAAGAAAACCAACGCCAAGGATACCAGCCAAAATTACTGCGATTGCAATCCAGGCATATATAGATATGCTTTCTTTCAAAAACACCATGCACAAAACCGAACAAATTGCACCGGATGTGTTTTCGATTGGGTCGGAAATAGATTCCTCTAAAAAGCGAATCCCAAAAAAGGACAACGCCATAGAAACTATGTAGCAGAGTGATACCGGCAAATATTCAACTATGTGCATCGCTCTAAATCCTACATCTTGCGTACACAACGTGAATATAGCATGAATGCCCATTGCCGCACCGACTAAAACACAAACCTTTAAATGACTGTACTTTTCGTTATCGCGAGAACCTTTTTTATAAAATAATTCTGCGGCGCCCCAAATTAACGTGGTTGCCAAAGTAAAAAATATCCACATGTTTTTTCAACTCCATAAATAACTAATGTTAATTTTTTGATTTATGGATTGTTTGGGGGCGGTCTGCGGCGAAAATGACGGTTCGCCGCTCGATTTCTATGTCTTTTAGTCATAAATTTTCTACTCTGAAAGTTTACGCGCAAAGTCGGCAAGTTCTTCATCACTATAAAATTCGAGTGTGATTGTACCCTTGCCTTTGCCCTTTGACTTGATTTCTACCTTTCTGCCAAGTTCGTTTTTAAGCGAGATTTCTACCTCGCTGTAAAAATTATTTTTGACGGTTGGCGGTGTGGATTTATGGGCTTTCACCTTTGATTTTGCCATAGCCTCAAGCTCGCGAACCGAGGCGCCCGCCAAGGCAGCTTTTAGCATCTCTACAGCCTTTTCTTTTGTGTCGGCGGCAAGTATTGCTCTTGCGTGTCCTGCTGTAATCTTGCCGTTTTCAAGCGCTTTGAGAGCCGTTTCGTCAAGGCTTAGCAAACGCAACGCATTTGTGACAGCGCTTCTGGATTTACCAACACTTTCTGCTACCTGCTCCTGAGTAAGACCGTAAGCATCTATTAAAGTGCGATAACCCTGCGCTTCTTCAACAGCGTTAAGATCTTCACGCTGTAAATTTTCTATAAGCGCTATTTCGTAATAATTTTTATCGTCAAGTTCTTTTATAACAACGGGAACCTCACTTAGTCCTGCCATTCGGCACGCGCGCCAACGGCGCTCACCCGCAACAATCTGATAAACACCGCTTGACGTAGGACGCACAACTATAGGCTGAATAAGTCCGTGTTTTTGTATGCTGTCGGCAAGTTCTGAGAGCGCATCCTCATCAAAATTTGTTCTAGGCTGATTTCTATTTGGCTCTATCTCTGATAAGCGAAGGGTTACTACTCCCTTTTCATCGGTAGCATTTTCATTAAAAAGTGATTCCAAGCCGCGACCAAGGCCGCCTTTTTTTACTGCCATTATTAACCCCTCCTATTTCTTTTTAAGAATTCTTTTGCTAAATCGTTGTATGCAATACAGCCTTTAGAACGTTTGTCATAATACTGTATCGGACAACCGTAACTCGGCGCTTCGGAAAGTCTTACGCCGCGCGGAATGGCTGTTTTGTAAAGCTTGTCTGCAAAAAACTTTTTAATTTCTCCCACAACCTGTTGTGTAAGGTTGAGTCTGCCGTCAAACATAGTAAGAACAATTCCCTCTATTTCAAGCATAGGGTTATAAAGTCTTTTTACCTGGCGAACCGATGCCATAAGCTGTGACAAGCCCTCGAGCGCAAAATATTCACACTGAATAGGAACCAGCACCGTGTCGCCTGCATTAAGGGCATTTATGGTAATAAGACCTAATGACGGTGGGCAATCGATAAATATGTAGTCATAATTTTCTCTTATTGGCGCCAACGCATTTTTAAGCGCCGCCTCACGATGCTCAATTTCTATCAGGTCAACCTCTGCCGCTGCCAAATCCATAGAAGCAGGGATTACGTCAACATTTTTAAACTGAGTCTGAATTATAGCAGACTCTGCTTTTGCCGCGCCTATAAGCAGTTCGTATGTGGTGGCTCCGCCTTGTTTTTTACTGATTCCGTAACCACTTGTGGAATTTCCCTGTGGGTCGGCATCAACAAGCAAAACTTTTTTGCCCGCAAGGCCAATACCTGCAACAAGGTTTACGGCAGTGGTCGTTTTGCCAACGCCGCCCTTTTGATTAACAATAGATATGATTTTACCCAAAATGTCATCCTCCATAATACCTTATATATGAAAGTATCTTTAAATTTTAATATATAATATATAAATATATAACAAAAGATAAAAGCAGTAACGTTTCACGTGAAACATTACTGCTTTTATTATACATATAAAACCGTCGCTTGTAAACAAAAAATTTTTATTTATCGCCCGATTTAAATATAAGCGACATAACAAAACCCGACGTTACTGCGGCGGCTATTCCCGTAGCGGTTGCTGTAAGCCCTCCTGATAACACACCTATCAAGCCATATTCATCTACAGCCTCTGTTACGCCTTTTGCAAGAGAAAAACCAAAGCCCGTTAAAGGAACGGTAGCCCCTGCTCCCGCAAAGTCAACCAACGGCTTGTAAACCCCAATCGCAGTAAGCAAAACACCTGCCAAAACAAACGAAACCAGTATTCTTGCCGGCGTCAGTTTTGTATAGTCTATAAGTATCTGCCCTATGAGGCAAATAAACCCTCCGACAAGAAAGGCTTTTAAACAATCAACGCCCAATTCCAAACATATCACCTCTATGTTTCACGTGAAACATTATTTTTACTTATCTTTTGTAAAAAGTAATATTTTATACATCTTGTTTATTTTAAAAGCGTTTTTATACATTTTTTTGCTGAGTCGCATTCTATGTGCTTAATTTTTATATTTTGTCCACTTTCTCCATACGATGTGATTTTTATTTTGCAGGTGTTGTGTCGACAATCCAACGGATTTTGTGAGAGTTTTATTATTCCAAGTTTGTTTTTATTGCAATAAATTGATTTAGTGCCTAACATAAATGCACTATTTGCGTAAATACATTCCCCAATGCACAATCTCCCTAACCTATAGTCACAATAACGGCCGATACCGTAAAAACAAGCCAAAAGACATAATGCTATTGTTATATACTTCTCTATGCCTGCAAAAGCTCCAAAAAACAATACTCTTATAGAAAAAACCAGTATAATTGATAATAGCAGAATCACAGGAATACTCAAAAAACGTTTTAATTTGTTTTGTCTTTTTAATGAGTCAGGTTTTGTGTTGTCACCAATGACGCCATTAAGCTTCTCGATATCTCCTTTTTTTAAATACATTTTGCAACTATTATTGTCCTCTGCTGTTGTATGAAAAACACAGCGAACACAACCAAGCAACCAATAAAAGAAGTTTTTATGAATAGTCACACCAAATATCTGCTCTATGTCTATTGTTATACACCGCTTTAGAAAAATTCCTTTTTTAATTGTAACGCTATCTCCTGTGACCATTACTTTTGTAAAAAGCCAACTAACAACCGATAAAACAACCGCAATTACCAACAATACAACCTCTGACAGCAAAACTCTTTGCGCTTTTTTAGAAATAATATATTGTAACAACATTCTAACTATGGGGGTTGTAAAAGCAAACCACCACCTCCTTAAAAGAAAGAATATTGTTATTGGGTGGGCATTTAGTGTTGTCTTAATCATATTTTACCAGCTTTATTAGTTTTTCGGCGTTTATAACATCCAATTCCGGAACAAGCACCCATCCGCGCGCTACCTTTAAAATAATACATCTGAGTTTTAACCAACCCATCATCGGTGTTGCAAAGCTCTTTATATAAGCAAGCCTTATGTGCGGAATGATTATTGTTGTTTTTATAAAAACGCCTTTTGTTATATAAAGAACGGAACTATTAACATTAATTTTATATTGCTTTAAATAAACGGAAATATAAAGCAAAACAAAAACCGACCCAATTGCCAAAACAATTGTAGTCGGTAATAAAGCAATCAAAAAAATACGACAAAAACTGACAACGACAGCATACAATAACACCAAAATAAAAAATGCCCGTATCTGCCATAATATACATGTTTTTTGTGGTAAAGCAAAGGTCATATAAACACCTCGTTTACTTTTTTATCTTGTCCCAATACTCTTTAAAACTTTGCTCGTTTTTATTATCTCCAAAATTATAATAAACTTTATTTTTTATATTATCGGGCAAATATTGTTGGTTTACATAATGCATTGGATATGAGTGTGGGTAAAGGTAGTGTTGCCCTTTTATTTCGGCCTCTTCGCCGTCGAAATGTTTGTTTTGTAAATGTCGCGGAATATCGCCGCCTATTCCCCTTTCGACGTCACTCATAGCCGCATTTATAGCGTCGTGCGCAGAAACCGATTTTGGACTTGTAGCAACCAAAATTACTGCATTTGCAAGAGGCAAACGAGCCTCGGGAAGTCCTACCGTCATAGCGGTGTCAACCGCCGCCTTAACTATGGGAATTATCTGCGGATAGGCTAGTCCAACATCCTCGTTGGCGCAAACCAAAAGTCTGCGACAAGCACTCGGTAAATCACCTGCGGCAAGCAGTCGCGCAAGGTAGTATATTGCGGCGTCAGGGTCCGAACCGCGCATAGATTTTTGGTATGCCGAGATAATGTCATAATGCTCATCGCCCTCGCGATCATATCGCACCGAATTTCCCGATAGTATTTGTTCGACAATATCGTCGGAAATCTCTGAATTTTCACCGTTAGAGGTTAACATAACGCATAATTCTAACATATTGAGAGAACGTCGCACATCACCTGCGGCGGCACGCGCAATTTTGTTTATGTTTTCCTCGCTTGAAGTAATCTCAACGCCTTGTTCTTTACTTAAAATTGACAGCGCCCTTTTTAAAAGCGCGGCAATATCATCGCTTGCAAGTGTTTTAAACTCAAAAACTGTTGAACGGCTGAGTATGGCGTTGTAAACATAAAAATAAGGATTTTCGGTAGTGGAGGCAATAAGGGTTATGTCACCGTTTTCTATATAAGACAGCAATATCTGTTGCTGTTTTTTATTAAAATATTGAATCTCATCCAGATAAAGCAATATGCCGCTGGTTGCTTCAACGGTGCCTATCTCCCCTATTATTTCTTTAATATCGGCGGTTGATGCCGTAGTAGCATTAAGATAACAAAGTTTTTTGCCCGTTTGCGAAGAAATAATCTTTGCTATTGTAGTCTTGCCCACGCCCGACGGACCATAGAATATAAGGTTTGGTATATTGCCCGACTCGATTATTTTGCGCAATATTTTTCCCTCGCCAATAAGATGCTTCTGCCCTGCTACCTCATCAAGCGTTGCAGGTCTTATTCTATCTGCAAGCGGTGTCTGCATAGCTGCCGCCTCCTTAAAGTTATTAACAGTACTATTTTACATTAAAAATTATTCTTTTTCAACCACAAAAGACATAAATATATTTTGGGTGAGAATATGAAAAAAACTGT
Source organism: Clostridia bacterium (assembly GCA_017516965.1). Lineage (GTDB taxonomy): Bacteria > Bacillota > Clostridia > Oscillospirales > Acutalibacteraceae > UBA737. The sequence continues at coordinate 283,031 of JAFXAP010000008.1, read as the reverse complement.
TTTTATAAAAAATGCCGCCATACTTACCTTTTCTTCGCTGTTGCTACGCTTTGCGGGAATAGTTTTTAAGGTGTGGCTTGCCGCAAAAATAGGCGCGGAAGGCATAGGGCTTTATCAGCTTGTTTTTTCGGTATATATGTTTGCGGCAACCTTTGCTACAAGTGGAATTTCTACCGCGGTAACCCGACTTGTCAGCGAAGAACTGGCCGTTGGTAACAAAGACGGCATCAGGCGAATACTTTCGCGGTGCATAGAGCTTTCCTGCTTTATTGCAGTAATAAGTATTTTGGTTTTGTTTTTTGGCGCGGATTTTATTTCAATAAAACTGCTTTGCGAGCCACGCGCCGCGCTTTCGCTTAAAATACTTGCCTTTTCACTTCCCTTTATGAGCATTTGCAGTTGTTTTAAAGGGTATTTTATTGCGCGTCGAAAGGCGGCGCCGTCGAGCGTGTCACAGTTGCTTGAGCAAATTGTCAGAATAGCGGTTGTTATGTGGCTTGTTGTTCAATATAGCAATTTAGGGTTGGAATACGCCTGTGGCGCAGTACTTCTTGGTGACACGGTTGCCGAAGCCGTTTCCTGCCTTTATGTTTATTGGCGGTATAGGTGCGATTTTAAAAAACTTTGTATAAGCTCGCCCGCCACGCGAAAACCATATAAATTATTACCTGTAATTACTCATATTGCGCTACCAATTACGTCAGGTAGATACATAAATTCTCTTTTGCGTATGATAGAAAACGTTTTGGTGCCTATATGCCTGTCTGCTTCGGCAAACGGCGGAGGTATTGCTCTTTTTGGTATGATAAAGGGTATGGCGCTACCAATTCTCTTTTTTCCGTCAACCTTGCTGGGCGCGTTTTCTACCCTGCTACTGCCCGAAATATCTGAGGCTTCGGTTTGCGGTAAAAAAGGGGTTTTACGTAGCGTTGTTTTTAGAATTATAAAAACAACCAGTATAATTTCAATAATCTTTTCAGCCCTGTTTTTAGTTTGCGGTAAAAACTTAGGGGTTTTGATATATGATAGCGTCGACGTTGGTTTTTTGTTAAGCGCCCTTTCGCCAATAGTGCCTTTTATGTATCTTGATGCAATATCAGACGGCATTTTAAAAGGACTTGACCAACAAAAGTTTACCTTTTTTACAAGTGTAGGGGACTCTGCTATAAGAATTGCGCTGATTTTATTGTTTTTAAAGCGTTTTGGCATTTACGGGTTTATAGGAATTATGTATTTTTCAAACATTTTGACCGGTGTTTTAAACACCGTGCGTCTTTTTAAAACCATAAATTTAAAAATAGATGTCTCTACCGTGTTTTTTATTCCCGTTTGCACGGCGTTTACTGTTTGCCTTTTGGCAAAATTTGCGCTCTCTTGGCTAAATTTTTCAAATCTTTTTTACGTGGCGACGCTTTGTGTTACCTGTATTGCGCTATATCTGATTATTCTATTTTTAGTTAAAGTAATAAATTATGACGACATAAGCTTTATAAGGCAAAAATAAAGAGGAGAAAAATTTTCTCCTCTAAAATTTTATTTTTTTTGCCACCAAATCTGCTATAAAAACAAAAATTATATCTTTTAGCAAAAAGGGGAGGGATGCTGTCAAAAAAGATAAAATCAAATTATTACCTGTCACAAAACTAAACTGTATTACGCCACATATATGACACAATAAAACTGCGGCTGTAAAGGCAAGATATTTTATTGGTTTTCTTTTTATATTTTTGCTGATAGCGCAAAGTGAGGCTGTTATTAAAAAACCCCAGATAAAACCGCCCGAAGCGCCAAACAAAACCGAAGGACCGCCCGTAAAATGCGAAAAAACAGGAAGCCCTATTGCCCCTAACGAAATATAAACCGCCGTAGCAAAAACAGCCCACTTAACGTCTAAAACAATGCCCGCCAAACAAACCCCAAAAAGAGAAAACGCAAGATTTATGCCAAAAGGGGTTGGTATTGACAGCCACGCAAACGCCGCAATAACCGCTACAAACAGGGAAGAGAGGGCTAATTTTTTTAGATTTGCTTTTTTCATATTTCTAACTGCTCCATACCAACTATTTGTATTTCGCCGTGCGATAACGCTCGTTCTTGACCGTCGCTTTCTACAACAAGTCGGGCTTGCTTATCAATGCCCATAACCTTTGCCGTAATTTCTTTTTCTTTTGTTTTATATGTTATGGTTTTTCCATTTAAAAAGGATCTTTCGGCATATTCTTTTATAAAATCTTTGTTTTCAATGTTTTCATAAATATTAAAAAATTCCTTTAAAAACTCTTTAACCAGTCTTTTTTTAATAAATTTTGTTTTAAACGGTATATTTTTTTTAAAAATGCTGTCAGCGAGCGGTAAATTTTCGGGAAAACCGTTTTTATGGGCAAATGCGTTTATTCCCACACCCAGTATTGCAAATTCGGGTGCGCCTTGGCTGTTAAATCCGCCTTCGGTAAGAATTCCGCACACCTTTTTGCCATTAATATATATATCGTTTACCCATTTTATCTCACATTTTTTTAAAGACACTTTTTCTATTGCGTGGCAGACCGCAACCGCCGCCGCAACGGTTATAAAAATGAGCCCTTCGGCATCGGTTTTGGGCCTTAAAAAAACCGAAAAATAAACCCCGCCCTTTTTTGACAAAAAAGTGCGGCCCAGTCGTCCGCGACCTGCTGTTTGCTCGCTTGCAAAAACAACAGTTTTCTCTTTTGCGCCGTTTTGGGCTAGTTTTTTTGCATAATTGTTTGTTGAGTCTATTTTTTTAAAACTATATATTTTAAATTTTTCTTTCACAACAATTCTCTCTTTTAAATAATTTTTATAATAATATCATTTTTTTAAAAAATTTTCAATAACAACAAAATATATGTTATCAAATTTTTTAATATTGACTTTTTATTTTGGTTTATATATAATAAATAGGCTAATTTAATAACGAGATGTGGCTCAGTTTGGTAGTTTTAAGCGCGACCGCTGCCTGTGGCAGATAAAGGGAGTGTTTAAAAGGCGCCGCGGTCAAAATTTTTAGGCGCCCCAAGCCGTAAAAAATTTTGGGCACCGCAAGAGTAAGCGGAGTAGCAGCGCGGAAAATGCAAAAATGCCTGTCTCATCTGTATTTTAAAACTTAATAACGAGATGTGGCTCAGTTTGGTAGAGCGCTGCGTTCGGGACGCAGAGGCCGCAGGTTCGAATCCTGTCATCTCGACCAAAAAAACAAAGGATGGTAAAAAACCATCCTTTATTTTTTTAATAATTGTAGCATAAATAATTTATAAAGTATAGATTTTTTATTCTATTTTTGTTATACTCAAAATAAAAAAGGAAAAAATTATGGAAATAAAACCTATTGCATATATTAGAACCCCTTTTAAAGAAAAATTTGGAATTCCACGTCAAAGCGGAATTATTGAAAATATAAAGGGCGAGATTATTTTTGAAAAAGAATTTAAAGACCCGGATGCACTTCGCGGAATAGAAGAGTATTCTCATCTATGGTTAATTTTTGATTTTTCTGAAAATCACAGAGAAAAATATTCATCAACAGTAAGACCCCCACGTCTTGGCGGAAATAAAAGGGTTGGCGTTTTTGCCACACGTTCACCTTTCAGACCAAATAATTTAGGTTTATCATGTGTTAAATTAGAAAATATAAAAAAAGATAACGTTTTAGGAAATATATTAATAGTAAGTGGGGTAGATTTACTTGATAATACCCCTATTTATGATATAAAACCTTATATTCCTTATTGTGACTGCAAACAAAATGCAAAAGGTTCTTTTGGAGAAGCATTAAAACATAAAAAAATAGAAGTTTTATATGATGAAAACATTTTTTTTAATATAGAAAATGATATAAAAAATGTTATAGTAAAAATACTAGAACAAGACCCGAAACCTGCTTATAAAAATGATAATAAAATATATAAATTTTTATTTTCAAATTATGAAATAAGTTATGAAATTAATGAAAATAAAGCAAAAATTTTAAAAATAGAAAATATATAAATTAAAGAGGAGTGTTATAAATATAACATTCCTCTTTTCGTCAGTATTTTTTAAGTAAAATATATTGAAATTGTGGATAACTTATGATATACTATATATAATTTATTTTAATTATATAATATATAAATATATAAGGGGGATTTTTTGTGACTGTTAATTCTATAAACGATATATGGAACGCAGTTTGTAATGAGTGTAAATCTAAAATTTCTGAAATAGCGTTTGACACATTTTTTAAATATTTAAAGCCTGAATCAATTTCCGGTGAAGAGTTTGTTTTATCTGCTTCTAATGATTATATTAAAGGTATGATTCAAAGTGTTTATAGCGAAATAATAAATGAAGCTATTGAAAAGGTAATGGGTATAAAAATACCTGCTAAGTTTATAGTTGCTGAAGATGAAGAAAAAATTAAAAAAGCAGAAGAAGAGTGTGAAGGATTAACCTTTGAATCATTTTTCACCTTTGATAATTTTGTTGTTGGTTCTACAAACCGTTTTGCCCACGCAGCTTCTTTAGCTGTTGCTGAAAATGCAGATATTATTTATAACCCTCTCACTATATACGGACCTTCAGGTGTTGGTAAAACTCACCTTATGCTTGCTATTAAAAATCATATAAAGAAAAAGTTTCCTGAAAAGAAGGTTGAATTTGTAAGAGGTGAAGATTTTACAAATCAGCTTATAAAATCTTTGCACGAAGGTAAACTTGGTATGGGAACCATCGACGACTTTAGAAACAAATATCGCAACGTAGATGTTTTAATGGTTGATGACATACATTTTATCGCTGGTAAAGAATCTACTCAGGAAGAATTTTTTAATACTTTTAATTCTTTATATCAAAATAACAAGCAAATTATAGTTACGCTTGACAGACCTTTAAAAGAAATTAAAACTCTTGATGAAAGAATAAAAAGCAGATTAGCCGCAGGTCTTCCTGCCGATATTACTCTTCCTGATTTTGAAACAAGGGTTGGAATTATTAATCGTAAATCTCAACAATTTGATATAGAACTTGATGAAAATTTAGTTTTTTATATTGCTGAAAAAATTAAGACCAATACCCGTCAGATAGAAGGCGTTATGACAAAACTTAACGCGCTTATAAAAATAGAAAACAGAAAACCTAATATTTCTATTGTTCAGGGATTTATAAAAGATATTATTAATGATTCAGAAAACGCTCCTATAAGCGTTGAAAAAATAATAAGCGAAGTTGCTCGCTCTTATAACGTTTCTGAAAATGATATTCTTTCAAACCGTCGTACAGCAAATTTAGTGCTTGCAAGAAAGGTTGCAATGTACATAACACGTGAAATTACCGACCTTTCATTTAAGGCTATTGGCGAGGCTTTTGGTAAAGATCATACAACAGTTCTTTACGGTGTTCAGACAATTGAAAAATTTTTACAGGACAAGCCTTATGAAAAAGAACTTATAGATGATATTATTAAAAATTTAAAAAGCTCATCTTAAAGTTTTCCACCGTTTTAACCTTAATTAAATTAAAGTTATTAAAGTTATCAAATTTTAAAAAAAGTTATTAAGATTTTAAAATTTTGATTAAACAAATTATTAAAGTAAAAATTTGCCTTATTTAAAGCATTTTTTATACTTTTGCACATTATTCACATAGCATAATATTACTGTTAAAATATTTAATTTTTATTTTTAAAAAGAGGAGAAAAATTTTTATGAAAATAAGAGTAGAACGTTCTTTATTATTAGACGCTGTTTTAAAAATGCAAAAAACAGTGGGTGCTAAAAGTTCAATGCCGGTTTTAGAGGGTATTTTATTTTCAGCAGAAAAGGGTTTACTTACACTTTCTTCATATAATCTTGAAATGGGAATGAAAAAAGAAATTTATGCAGTTTGCGAAAGTGAGGGCGATATAGTAATAAATGCGCGTTTGCTTGCTGAAATTTTAAGAAAATTACGCGGAATAGACGTTGAAATTGAAAGTGATGAAAGACTTGTTTGCCATATAAGAAGCGGCGAAGCAGTTTTTGATATTATGGGAATGGAGGCTAATGATTTTCCTGAAATGCCATCACTTACAGAGGGTGAAAATATAAATATTATAGGTGAAGATTTCAGCAATCTTGTAAAAGGCACAATTTTTGCTGTATCTCAGATAGAGGGTACCCGTCCTATTCTTACAGGTATAAATGTATCTGTAAAAGATGGTATTTTGCAATTTGTTGCAATAGATGGTTTTAGACTTGCTATTAGAAGAAAAAAAATAAATATAGATAAAGATATAGAATTTATAGTTTCAGGTAAAGCTTTAAATGAAGTTGTAAAACTTATTGATGAAAATACAGAAAATGTTGAAATTAAAGTAGGTAAAAGACTTATTTTATTTAAAATTTCAGGTTATGTTTTTATAGCTCGTCTTTTAGAGGGTGAATTTGTAAATTATGAAAAAATTATACCTTCTGAATATATTCAAAAAACATCTATAAATTGTGATGAAATTATAGATAGTGTTGAACGCGTATCACTTCTTATAAATGATAGTTTTTCGACTCCTATAAGATGTGGATTTAGTGCAGAAGAGCTTGTTATTAGCTGTTCAACATCTCTTGGTAGAGCAAAAGAAAAAATGAATATAAATTTAGAGGGTAATGAATTTGAAATGGGTCTTAACAGCCGTTATTTGTTAGAGGCTTTAAAGGCTTGCGAATGTGAAAAAATAACCTTTAAATTTAATGGTGCAAACGCAGGTGTAACCATTACACCTTATGATGAAAGTAATGATCTTTTATATCTTATAATGCCAATGAGGTTAAAATAAATGAATGAAATAAAAATAAAAGATGATTTTATAAAACTTGATGCCGCATTAAAATTTTCAGGCGCAATAGGAACAGGCGGTCAGGCAAAAATGGTAATTCAAGACGGTCTTGTTTTGGTAAATGGTGAAGTTTGCACTATGCGTGGCAAAAAACTTCGCAACGGCGATACAGTAAAATTTGAAAATTTTGAATTTGTTGTAAAAAATGAAGGTTAAAAATTTAAAACTTGAAAATTTTAGAAACATATCAAATTTAAAATTATATTTTGATGACGAAATAAACGTTATTTGTGGAGAAAATGCTCAGGGAAAAACAAATATAATTGAGGCTTTATGGCTCTTTTCGGGAGCAAAAAGTTTTAGAAATTCTAAAGATTATGATTATATAAAATTTGGTGAAAAAAGTGCTAAAATTTCAGTAGAATATGAAATGCTTGGTGTTGAAAATAGCGCAAGTATAAAATTTAGTGATAAAAAAACAGCATTTTTAAACGAAAAAAAACAACCAAACACATCTTCTCTTGCAGGAAAATATAATGCTATTGTTTTTTCTCCTCTTGATTTAAATTTGGTAACCGACGGTCCCGATAAGCGCAGAAGATTTCTTGATATTGCAATAGGTCAACTTTACCCAAATTATATTGAAATTTTAAGAAATTATTCCCGCGCCGTAATGCAAAGAAACAAAATTATAAAAGATTACCGTTATGATAAAACAATATCTATAATGCTTGATGTTTTTGAAGCAGAAATAGTAGATATGGGTAATAAAATAGTAAATTACCGAAAAAAATATATAGAAATTTTAAATAAATACGTTTCTAAAATATATGAAGGAATTTCTTCGGGAAAAGAAAAAATAGAAATTTTTTATATTTCTAAAAATGAAGATTTAAATTTAGAAAATATTAAAATTAGTCGTGAGAACGATATGTTTACCCAAACCACTTCAATAGGACCCCATCGAGATGATATAAGTTTTAAAATTAATGATATAAACGTACGCAGTTTTGGTTCACAAGGACAAAAAAGAAGCGTAGCTTTATCACTTAAACTTGCGGGTGCAGAAGTGATAAAAGAGGTAAGCGGTGAATACCCAATTTGTCTTTTAGATGATGTTATGAGTGAACTTGATGAAAACCGTCAAAATTATATTTTAAATCATATAAGAAATTGGCAGTCATTTATAACTTGTTGTGACACATCTAATATAAAAAATTTAAAAAGCGGTAAAGTAATAAAAATAAAGGGCGGCGAAATTATTTAATGTACATACATTTAGGAAATAACGTAATGCTGCCAACAAGCGAAATAATAGGTATTTTTGATATTGAAAACACCTCTATTTCAAAAAGAACCCGCGATTTTTTAACAAAGGCTGAAAAACAGGGAAGGGTAATAACAATAAGTTATGATTTACCCCGCTCTTTTGTGATAGCAGGCAAAACAAAAAAAGATTATAAGGTTTATATTTCTCAAATATCATCTTCAACGCTTTTAAAGCGCACAGGATATATAGATTCACTTTGATAAGGAGTTTTAAAATGAGCGAAGAATTAAATTTGCCCGTAACCGAAAAATATGACGAATCGTCTATACAGGTTTTGGAAGGATTAGAGGCTGTAAGAAAACGCCCCGGTATGTATATAGGTTCTACCGGTGAACGCGGTTTACACCATCTGGTTTATGAAATTGTCGATAACTCTATAGACGAGGCTTTGGCAGGTTATTGCACAAAAATAGATGTAGAAATTTTAGATGACGGTATTATTCGTGTTAGTGATAATGGCCGTGGTATTCCTGTTGGTATTAATGCTCAAAAGGGTATTCCTACCGTAACGGTTGTATTTACAATTCTTCATGCAGGTGGTAAATTCGGCGGTGGCGGATATAAAGTATCCGGCGGATTACACGGTGTTGGCGCATCGGTTGTTAATGCTCTTTCTAACTGGCTTGAGGTTGAGGTAAAAGACGGTACACATATTTATAAACAGCGTTATGAAAAAGGCGCCATTGTTACCGACCTTGAAATTATAGGCGACACTAATGAAACGGGTACCACAGTTACCTTTAAACCCGATCCTACAATATTTACCGACACCACAACCTACGATTATGAAATATTGCTCAATCGTCTTCGTGAACAAGCCTTTCTTAACGCAGGTATACGTGTAGTTCTTACTGATAAGCGAACCGATGAAACAATACCTACAATTGGTAAAAGCGATGACCTTTGTTTTGAAGGCGGTATAAAATCCTATGTAGAATATTTACTTGCAGGTATAAAAAAAGAAAGCCTTATAAATGATGTTATATATCTTTCGGGCTCTAAAAACGACGAGGTAGCCGAAATTGCGCTTTTGTGGTCGACCGCTTATGATAACAAAATTCTTTCTTTTGCAAACACACTACATACAATAGACGGCGGTACTCACGAACAGGCATTCCGTCAAACAGTGAGCCGAGTTGTAAATAAATATGCTCACGATTTTAAAAAGTTAAAGGAATCATCAGATAATCTTAAAGCCGATGACGTTATGGAAGGTTTGGTTGCTGTAGTTTCGGTAAAACTTGCCGATGCTCAGTTTGAAAGCCAGACAAAAGCAAAGCTTGGTAACACTTCGGTAGGTCAGTTGGTTCGTGATATTGTAAACGATCAGCTTTATAAATATCTTGAAGAAAATCCTGCCGACTCTAAAATAGTAATAGATAAGGCAATTGCCGCGTCAAACGCGCGTGAAGCCGCTCAAAAAGCACGTGAAGCATCACGAAACAAGGCAGGTATAGGCAGCAAAACCCGTATGCCCGAAAAATTAACCGACTGTATTTCTAACGACCCAACAAAAACCGAAATTTACATCGTAGAGGGTGACTCTGCAGGTGGTAGCGCGGTTGAAGGTAGAAATGCAACCTATCAGGCTATTCTTCCTTTATGGGGTAAAATGCTTAACGTTGAAAAGGCAAGAGAAGATAAGGTTTACGGAAATGATAAGTTAACACCGGTTATAACGGCGCTTGGCACCGGAATAGGTGAAAACTTTGATATAAGCAAACTTCGTTACGACAAAATTGTTATTATGGCCGATGCCGACGTTGACGGTAGCCATATCAGAACACTTTTGCTTACCTTCTTCTTCCGTTATATGCCCGAACTTATTGAAACGGGTCATATTTATCTTGCTCAGCCACCGCTTTTCCGTATTTCAAAGGGTAAACAGCATTTTGACGTGTTTACCGATGAGGAAAAGGCCGCAAAGGTAGAAGAACTTGGAGCTGGCGTAGACGTTCAGCGTTATAAAGGTCTTGGTGAAATGGACCCATCTCAGCTTTGGGAAACCACACTCGACCCCGAACGCAGAACATTTTTACAGGTTACTATGGCGGATGCCGCACTGGCGGATGAAACCTTTACCATTTTGATGGGTGAAGAGGTTGAACCTCGCCGTAAGTTTATTGAAGATAACGCAATTTATGCGACAGACCTTGATATTTAAGGAAAGGAGAGAGAAAAACAATGGCAAAACAAGAAAAAGTTTATTGGCCCAGCAGTGAAGAAACAAATATTGTTCCTGTTGAAATTACCGATGAAGTAAAACAAAGTATGCTTCAGTACTCTATGTCGGTGCTTGTCGGTCGTGCGCTTCCCGATGTTCGCGACGGCTTAAAGCCTGTTCATCGCCGTATTCTTTATACTATGTATGAAAACGGTCTTACACCGGACAGCAAATATCGCAAATGCGCTGATACAGTTGGTACTGTTTTGGGTAGATATCATCCTCACGGCGACGCCAGCGTTTACGATGCAATGGTTCGTATGGCGCAGGATTTCTCACTCCGTTATCCTTTGATTGACGGACACGGTAACTTTGGTAACATAGACGGCTATCCCGCAGCTGCTTACCGTTATACCGAATCAAAAATGAACCGCCTTTCATACAGTATGCTTGACGATATTAAAAAAGATACCGTTAACATGCTTCCAAACTACGATGACCGACTCGAAGAACCCGAGGTTTTGCCTGTTCGTTTCCCACAACTGTTGGTTAACGGTTCAAGCGGTATTGCTGTTGGTATGGCAACCGAAATTCCTCCTCACAATTTAGGTGAAGTTATAGACGCTATGTGTTGTCTTATCGACAACCCTGATGCTGAGTTAGCTGAACTTTGTGAACATATTAAGGGACCCGACTTCCCAACAGGCGGTATTATAATGGGTCGCAGCGGTATTCGCGCCGCATACGCAACAGGTAGAGGTAAAATTATTGTTCGTGGTAAAGCCGAAATAGAAGAAACTAAAAATGGCAAATTCCGTATCGTTATTACCGAAATTCCATATAAAGTGCGTAAAAAGGATCTTGTTAAACACATTTATGACCTTGCCGCTGAAAAGAAAATTGAGGGTATTGACGACGTTGTCGACTACTCTTCAAAACGCGATGGCGGTATGAGAATAGTGGTTGATATAAAAAGAGATGCTAGCCCGCAGGTTGTTCTTAACAAAATTTACAGTTATACTGCTTTGCAGTCAACCTTTGGCGCAATACTTTTGGCCATTGTAAACGGTAAACCTCAGATACTCACACTTAAAGAAATGCTTCAAAACAGCATCGACTTCCAGTATGAGATTATTCGCCGCCGTACCGAATTTGACCGCAAAAAAGCGGCTGAACGCGCCCATATTTTAGAGGCTTTAAAAACTGCGCTTGACTTTATTGATGAGGTTATTGCCATCATTCGCAACAGCAAGACAATTCCCGAAAGTAAACAGGCGCTTACCGATAGATTCCAGTTTGATGATATTCAGACTACAGCCATTGTGCAGATGCAGCTTGGTAAACTTGCAGGTCTTGAAAAACAAAAAATTCTTGACGAATTGCAAGAAAAACTCGACTTTATCAAAGAATGTGATGAAATTCTCGCTTCTCGTGAGCGAATTCTTGACATTGTTAAGACCGAAAGTCTTAATCTTCGTGATAAATACAGCGATGAGCGCCGCACCGAGATTTCTGACGTAGCAGGCGAGGTTGATATTGAAGACCTCATTCCGCTCGAAGAGTGCGTAATTACCAAGACGGTTAACGGTTATATCAAACGTTTGCCATCTGACACATATAACGTTCAGCACCGTGGCGGACGCGGTATTACAGGTATGACCACTCGTGAAGAAGACAGCGTAGAGAATATGTTTGTTTGCTCTTCACACGACCGCATTATGCTGTTTAGCAATCTTGGTCGTGTATATAGAATTAAAGCATACGAAATTCCCGAAGGCTCACGTACTGCAAAGGGTATGAACCTTGTAAACGTTGTACCTCTTATGCCGGGTGAAAAAATAAATGTAATTATTCCTGTAACGGCAACCGATGAAGACGAAAGATATATTTGTATGATTACACGCAAGGGTGTTGTTAAGCGTACAAAACTTTCCGACTTTAAAAACACACGCAAAAGCGGTATTATTGCTATTTCTATTGACGAGGGCGACGAACTCGCTCACGTACGTATGACCGATGGCGACAATAATCTGCTTGTTGCCACCAAAAAGGGTAAGGCAATTCACTTTAACGAGCATCAGGTTCGTTCTATGGGTCGTACCGCGCGCGGTGTTAAGGCAATAAATATGGCAGAGGACGATATCGTTGTAGATATGGCTCTTTGCAAAGAAGACACCCGCATTCTTACCGTTACCGAAACAGGTTACGGACGTATTAGTCCAATATCTCACTATCGTTTGCAGTCACGTGGCGGTAAGGGTCTTACCAACTACCGTGTTGAAAAATATGGTGACGTTGCGGCAGTATTGCCTATCGAGAAAAATGAAGACATTATTATGATTGCTTCAAACGGTATTGTTATTCGTATCTTTGGTGATACCATTTCCGAATTTGCGCGTCCTGCAAAGGGTGTAAGGGTAATGCGTGTTGCCGAGGGCGAAAGAATACTTTCGGTTGCAAAGGCCGAACACGACGAGGCAGAGGTTAACGACACACCCGAAGAGGCAGATGCCGACGCAGGCGCAGTTGATAACACAGAAGAATAAACTAAACGGGCGGATGAAAATCCGCCCAAAAATTAAGGTTTTGAGGAAATCACTCTAAAAAAGGAGTATTTCTATGTTAGAAGATAATAATTTTGAAATATCAGGTCAAGAACCTGAAAATTTCGTTGAAAATGATGTTTTTGAAGAGGATTTGCAACCACTAACCGAAGAGGAAAAAATAGAACCGCCGGAAAATCCTTATCATAAAATACTTGAAAAACACCGAAACAAAAAAGAGATTCGTCGCATTGCATTGGCGATGGGTCTTTCTACCTTGTGCATTTCAGCAATCAGCATTTTATGGTCCTTTATTTATTTGTTTTTTTCGGTAGTAATTGCAAGAATGTCGATTGCGCAAGCCACCGATTTTTTGCAAAACCCTGCCATAAAACAGGTTTTGCAGATAGTTTTGTCTTGCTCAATGTTTTTAATACCATTTAGCATAGCGGCAAAATGTTTAGGGGTAAGAATTGACCATACCATACAGTTTGAAAAGGCAAAAAAAGGAACATTTTTACCGTTTTTATTAATCGGTATTGGGTTTTGCGCATTTTCAAACATAGCAATGAACTATGCTTCAAGCATCTTTGATTTGTTTGGCATAAAATATGAAGTTAATTTAGGCGACTCACCAAAGGGAATTTTTGGTTTTTTGCTAAGCTTTATCGCTACAGCTATTGTTCCGGCGTTGGTAGAGGAGTTTGCCTGCCGAGGAATTTTGTTAGGCCTGTTAAAAAAGCATGGCAAGGGCTTTGCAATTATTACTTCGGCTATAGTTTTTGGTATAATGCACAGCAATTTTCAGCAAATTCCATTTGCAATTTTGGTTGGCCTGATTTTAGGCTATATTTATATTAAAACCGAAAGCATATGGGTGTGTGTTGCAGTTCACTTTGCAAACAATGCTATCTCAGTAATCTTTAATTATTTACCTACATCTCTAAGCTCAAATTTACAAAATCTTTTATATATTTTGTATCTTGCCGTGGCTATGTTGGCGGCAATAATCGGCGTGTTACTTCTTTCAAAAAATGATGAAATATCATACGAATTACAGGAAGAAACAGATGATATTATAACAAACAAACAAAAATACACCTGGTTTTTCACCTCTTGGGCAATAATAGTATTTATTGCAATAAACATTATTCAGGCATTTGCCTATTTTAAAATATAGGAGACGTGTCTGATGGAAAGTCGTTTTATGACAAGGGCTATCGAACTTGCACAAATCGCCGCGCAAAAGGGTGAAGTTCCCGTTGGCGCGGTAGTGGTTAAAGATGGGCAAATAATAGGTGAGGGGTATAATATGCGCGAGAGCAAAAAAAATGCCCTTTCTCACGCCGAGACCGAAGCCATAAATGCCGCCTGTAATTATTTAAATGATTGGCGGCTGGATGATTGCACTATATATGTAACACTTGAACCCTGTCCTATGTGCGCGGGGGCAATTATAAATGCCCGAATTCGCGAGGTTGTTTTTGGCGCATACGATCTATCTATGGGTTGTATGGATTCGGTTACAAACATTGCAAATCTTCCGTTTGCTTCGGGCACTACCGTCTATGGCGGAATAAAAGAGGACGAGTGCCGCGAGATACTAACAGATTTTTTTAAGGATGTAAGAAAATAATGAAACAAACAATTACCGACATTTTAAGCGCAAACGGCATAAAAAATGTCGGTTTTTGCGCTTTTGAGAGCATAAAAGGCCATTTACTTGACTGCAGGGCAAAAGAGCGCCTGCCCCAAAATTCAAAAACTGTTATTATGTGTGCATTTGCCTATAAGGTAAAAGAAAACCCACCAAAATTTTTAAGCCGATATGCTGCAATACCCGATTATCACATAGTTTGTGGCGATATGTTAGCGACGGCTTGTAAGATTTTAAGACAAAAATACCCACAAAACAGTTTTGAAGCGTTTTGTGATAATTCCCCCGTACCCGAGGTTTGCGCCGCCGCAATTGCAGGGCTTGGCGTAAAAGGGGACAATGGTCTTCTTATAACAAAGGAATACGGCAGTTTTGTGTTTTTAGGGGAGATTGTAACCGACCTTTATGTTGATTGCCAAAATCAGTATAAAGAGTGCATTCATTGCGGTAAATGCAAAACCGTCTGCCCCGTATCACTTAATAAAACAGACTGCCTTTCAAATTTGAGTCAAAAAAAGAAGCTCACCGACAGTGAGCTTGAAAAATTAAAAGAAAATAGCATTTTATGGGGCTGTGACATTTGTCAAAATGTGTGCCCTATGAACCAAAACACCAAAATTACCGATAACCCCCAATTTATAAACGGTTATCGTAACGAATATAATATTGGTGAAGATACAAGTGAGCGCGCATACACCTGGCGCGGAGAAAACGTTATAAAAAGAAATTATGAAAATCTAATAAAATAAAAAATCCCCCGAAAACTCGGGGGATTTTAATATTAGTTAAGCTTTGGTAAGCTTGCAGCGGCAACAGACTGACCAACGCGACGTGCGTTTTCATCAGGAATGTTAAGGTTAATCTTTTTAGCGAGTTCGGGGAATTCTTTATCAAGAACCTCCTGAGCGCGTTCAAGCAAGATTTCGCCGCCCTTACCACTGGTTACACGACCCATAATAAGAACGTGTTTAATATCATAAAATTCTGAGTAGTAAGCAATTGCATAACCAAAATATGCGCCGATGGTGTCATAGATTGCAGCTGCTCTCTCGTCGCCTTCTTTCATAAGGTTCTGAACAACCTTAAGTTTTTCAGCAGGAGAAAGTTTTTCATCAAGTTCGATACCTGCATAAGGCGCCAACTTAATTACGCCGTCTTGTGAGAAGTACTTAACGCCGCAACCGTAGTCGCCAGACCACTCGTCAACCATTGCCTCGGTGCAAAAATCAACAGGAGCAAATGCAAGTTCATTAAGCCAACCTGTGATATTGCCCTGTGGGTCAACGTAACCTGCAGCTTCACTTGTACCCATTGCAACACCCAAAACTGAGTTATCGCCAAGGTTCATAGCGCCTGCAAGAGCAGTAACGTCACCGTCGTTAGCAACTTCAATCGGAATGTTTTCGCCGATTTCACGTGCTACGTCGATATACATATTTTTAACCTTCTTTTCAAAGTCGTCATCATTAACTTTAAGGAAAAGAGAAGCAACCATTATACGATTGTCAACGTAAACGCCGGCGCTTGATACGCCAATAGCATCAACGCGAGGCATTTTTGAAGCGGCAGTTTTCATAGCCTCTAAGATGCCTTGATAGTGATAGTCTGGGTCAGAGTTGGTTTTTGGGAACCAAACAACCTCTTCAGAATAAACGCTTTCGCCGTCTATAACAGCGCTAACCTTACGGTCAGAACCACCTGCGTCAAAACCAATGCGGCAACCGTCAAGATGACGACCAACAGGAGAAGCCGATGACTTATCTTTTGGTGCGTCAGCAAGAGTTACGCTTGAAACGCTGAACTTTTCTTCATAAACGCGTTCCATAAACCTAACGTCAAAATCCCTGGCGCCGCCGTATGAGTAAGCCTCTTTAATTTTTTCTGCTACAACTTCAGAACCTGCGATAATAATTTTGTAACCGCCGGCAACCCACAAAAGAGTTTTAACAATACGCTCTACAAATGCGTAGTTTTCTGCGTCTTTACCTGTACCATCTTTAAAAATACGGGTTTTATATGTAGTGGTGTAACCCTTGTTGCGCTCTACAGCGATAACAATGTCTTGTCCGTCTTCTTTGGTAGCTTCGCGCATATCGCGGCAAACTACAGACATAGGAGCGAATTTAGGGTCAAGTTTAGCTTTTACTTTAAGATTCATATCTGATTTCTCCTCCGATAATGGTTTTTTGTACATTAAAGCTGTCATCAGTAATAATAATGTCAGCATCTTTGCCTACGTCAAGTGAACCCTTGCGGCCATCAATACCGATAGCGGTAGCAGGGTTGAGTGTTGCGCCGTTAACACACTCGTTAAGCGGAATGTTAGAGTTGGTGTAAACGTTCCAAACGCCCTTGTTAAGCGGTAACACACTACCTGCAACAGTGCCGTCTTCAAGTCGGCAAACAATGTCGTTATAAATAATCTTGGTGCCACCCAAGGTGTATTCGCCGTATGGCAGACCACCTGCAGGTAAGCAGTCGGTAATAAAGCAGAGTTTTCTGCCCTTGATTTTATAAAGCAGGTCATAGAAACAGCTGTTTACGTGGAAGGTATCAACAATAACTTCGGTTGTTACGTCGCTGTTAAATGCCGCAGTTACAACACCGGGAGCGCGGTGAGCGAGTGGTGTCATAGCGTTAAACAGGTGGGTTACGTGCTTAACGCCAACGTTGGTACTTGCCATTGCGGTGTCATAGTCGGCGCTGGTGTGACCCATAGAAATTACAACGTCGGTATCACGGGCAATTTCGCGAATAGCGGCAAAATCCTCGGTGTCACATTCGGGAGCGAGTGTGATAATTTTTATAATATCAGCATATTCTTTTACAAATTTAGCATCGGGCTTGAGTATGTACTTAGGGTCTTGAGCGCCCTTTTTGCTCTCAGAGATAAACGGACCTTCAGCGTGGCAACCCAAAATCTCGGAACCTGCCCAGGTTTTGCTTTCTTCTTTTAAATCGCGGCAAACTTCAAGCGCTTTGCGGATAACCTTCATATCTACAGTCATAGTAGTTGGCAAAAATCCGGTTACACCGTTTTTAACAATACCGCCGGCAATTGTGCGAATGCTGTCGGCTTCGCCGTCGCAAACATCTTTGCTAAGATATCCGTGAATGTGAATATCAATAAGACCGGGAGAAACATAACCGCCGCACGCGTCAATAATTTCTGCATCGGCAGGAATCTGGTCTTTAGCTACAACGCCTTCGATTACATTGCTGTAAAGCAGCGCCATATCCTCTACAACGCGGTCTTTTAAAATGATTTTTCCGTTGATGATGGCTTTCATTAAACAAACCTCCATTTGTAATATTATTCCTTTTAAATTGTACCAAAAAACCAAGCAAAAAGCAATATGTATTTTTATAGTTTTGATTTAAAATTTACAAAAAAACTATTGACAAAAGAGCCAATAACACATATTATTTTTATATAAGAAAAATTTAAAATTTCTTGGCGGAGTTCCGCTTGATATGGAGGACACTTTTATGGTATTTGAAAAAATGAAAAAGATTTTGGCAGAACAGCTCGACGCAGATGCAGACAGCATCACCCTTGAAACCGACATTCAGGATGATTTGGGCGCAGACAGCCTCGACGTTGTTGAAATGCTTATGTCTATTGAAGATGAGTTTTCAATTGAAATTCCCGATGAAAAAATCGAAGGCCTAAAAACTGTAGGTCAGGTAGTTGAATATATTCAAGAAAATATGTAAAATTAAAACCCTCGCTTTAAGCGAGGGTTCTTTTTTTAATAGTTATTATCAACTAAAATCCATTCACCGTTTGCGTCAAGGCTCTTTTTGCCTGCCTCACGCGCGGCGGCAATCATAAGACTTTCTTTGTGTGAAACGGGTTCAATTCTTGTTTTAAAGAATTCAACCATTGCCTTATAGTGATAAATCCAAAAATCATAACTGCAGTCGATAAGCTGGTTACGGGTTGGAATAGAAATATTCATCATATAGGGGCTATCATAGTTAAGACCGTTTATAACTATATATCTGCCACTTTCCATTTCTATTGTTACTGAATAAAACGCATCATCTTTCATTACTGCGCTTACTCGTTTAGCCGGTTCTTCCATCAGCATCATAGCAGGTTCCAGCGCGTGAAGAATATAGTTATCATAAGAGTTTTGCGGAGTCATTGCTACAAGCGATTTTATAGCTTTGCGGTCAACTGTGCTATATTCTTCAGCATAACGCAAAGAAGAACAGGTGTAGCAAGGGGTTCCCGATTTCTCGGCAATCGCAAACATACGCTTAGCGGAAGCGAGGTCTGTGCCAAAAGGTTTGTCAACAAAGCAGGGTTTGCCACTAGCGAGAGCCTCGCGGCACAAGTCCTCTTTTCTTTCACAGTTATCGGGCGCCAAAACCACAAGAACGTCGGATTTTTCAATAACTTCTGCAATGGTAGCGCAATGCTCGACTCCCATTTTTTCGCACCATTGTTCACTTGTGGTGCCGTTTACGGGATTTGCAATTTCGCCATATGCAAAACACACCTTAACCTCACCGTTAGAGTGTTCTTCTAAATGCTTGGGCGCGGTATTTGCATGCCATTCGTCAAGATAATAATCTATAAATCCAACCTTAATCATAACTGTATCTCCTTATGTGTTTCTGCGGAATCATAAATTGCCTGCATCATTTTTGCAGTGATAATGTTTGTATCAATATGATTTGATAACTTTTCACCTGATTTAATGCAGTCAAGGAACTCGTCAATTTCGGTTGCAATCTGAACGTTTCCTTCAAATTCGGGTTTATATTCATAAAGTTCGCCGTCTTTTGTTGTGTAAACGGTAAAGTCTTTGGTGTAGTAGTCGATTCGGCAGCCACCCTTGTCACCCATAAAGTCAATAAACATTTCGTCGTTTTTTACGTTTTGCGCCCAAGCGCCGTTTACGGTAATTGTCGGACCCTCGGTACGAATAAGCGCGGTAATAGAATCTTCTACGTCATAGATACCGTCAAACTTTGGTGGACCTGCCCACATTTTTCCGGGGTAAACATATTCAGGAATGTTTTTACCCAACTTGCAAAAGGCTTCACCTGTAACGGTAAGTGGTTTTGGGTCGCCACAACAGTACATAACAATATCGAGGAAGTGTACGCCCCAGTCAATAAGCGCGCCGCCACCTGCTACCGCCTTGGTGGTAAAGTCGCCGCCAAGACCCGGAATTGAACGGAAAGCACGGAAACTAACATAAACGTGGAAAATATCGCCAAACATACCCTCATCAATAAGTTTTTTAAGTGCTCTAACGCCGTTGTGGAAACGGTTGCAAACACCAATGTTAAGCACCTTGCCGGTTTCGTGTTGAGCGGCTTGCATAGTGAGTGCCTCTTCATAGGTGCGAGCGGCAGGTTTTTCACAAAGAACGTTTTTGCCTGCGCGTAAAGCGTCGATAGAAATAAGAGGATGAACGTTGTTTGGGGTGCAAACCGAAATTGCCTCAATTTCAGGGTCGGCTAAAGCCACCTTGTAATCGGTGATGGCAATACCGCAACCATATTCCTCTACAGCCTTTTGGGCGCGTTCGGGAATAATATCGCAAAAATATTTAATTTCTGCCTTTTCGTTTTGTAAGTATGCGGGAATATGCTGGTTATTAGCAATAGTACCGCAA
Source organism: Clostridia bacterium (assembly GCA_017516965.1). Taxonomy (GTDB): domain Bacteria; phylum Bacillota; class Clostridia; order Oscillospirales; family Acutalibacteraceae; genus UBA737. The sequence continues at coordinate 262,896 of JAFXAP010000008.1, read as the reverse complement.
CCAATGACTGCAACTTTCATAAAATAACCTCACTTTTATTTGTTAGAGTCTATGACTCAAGATTACGAACATAACAGCTCGGTGACATACCCTCACGCGTGGCAAACGCCTTGCTGAAAACGTGAATACTGCTGTAGCCCATGCGTTCGGACACGGCAGTTACCGTCATACCGCTTCGCAACAGTTCACACGCGCGACGGTGACGGCTGATTAAAAAATATTCTTTTAGGCTAAGCCCCATAGATTTTGAAAAGAAAGAAGATATATGCGAATAACTGTAGCCAAATTTTTCGGGCAGTTTTTTTAGAACGTTTATATCTTCAACGCTTGAATCTATAAATGAACAAATCTGAGCAACCGTTCGTTTTTTACCAAAACGTACGTCAGGAACGTAAACCTGATTTGCTGTGCCACTAAGTGAGCGCAACGCATATATGAGAAGTTTGCGAATACTGTCACAAACTATTGTGTCAGAAAAACTGTCGTTGCCGTAAAGATTTAAAAATATATCGTGAAAGGTGTGCGGAATACTGCGGTCAGCAGTCACACAGCCCGCCTTTGTATTATTAAAAAATTCAGCAAGCTTTTTTTCGCACTCAACAGAAGTATCTGTGATATCAAAAGCAATGTAATAATATCTTAAAGAGTGCCCGTCAGCGCTGTCGATTGCGTGGGCGGTACCCTTTGGGTTAAAAATCAGGTCGCCCGCTTTGCAGGAATAGGTCTTATCGTCACAAAGCATTGTACCATTACCGCGAACAATATATGTAAGCTCGTGCGCTACCTGTGTGTGACGCACACACTTATATCCCGAATAGGTATCGATATCGCCAACCTGCACCAAACTATATGGCGCAAACAGCATCGGTTCCTGATAAAAGGTGTTATCAAAATGAAACTTTACAAAATCAGCCATATAACCCACCTCTTTCTTGATTTTAACATAAAACAATTTAAAAATATTTAACATAAAAACCAATATTGTTTAGCAAAACTTATTATCTCAAAAAACAAATAAAAAATCAACAAAAAAATAAAGCCACCGTAAAAAACGATGGCTTTAAGTTTGTTGCGGAAAATTTTTGAAAGGAGGTTGTAAAAAAACAACCGACCGCAACAGCATAGAAAAAGCAGAGCTGACGAATCTGCTTACTATAAAAAATAAAACAAAAAAAGCGCAACCGAAGTTGCGCGTCAAAAAAGGATGCCCAACTTCTTTTGCGACACGAATCCTTAAAAGGAGAAAGAAGCAGAGACATACTTTTATGCCTACAGTTCATATTAAGTTTTCAATGTCGCAAGTTTATGATAGCACATCAAAAAAGAGCCGTCAAGTCATTCGACAAAACATATCAAAACAATATAAATTTCGACAAAAAAACAGGTAGCTTTAGGCTACCTGTTTAAGAGCTATTCTTCTCTGAACTGTTGGCGATGAAGCATTGCGTAAATGCCGTCTTTTTTAATAAGTTCGTTGTGTGAACCCTCTTCACAAATCTCGCCGCCCGATACCACTGCTATGCGGTCGGCATTTTTTATGGTGGAAAGTCGGTGCGCTACAACAAGAGTGGTTCTGCCCTTGCAAAGTTCGTCAAGCGCTTGCTGAATCATAATTTCGGTTGCATTGTCAAGTGCGCTTGTTGCCTCGTCAAGAATAAGTATTGGCGGATTTTTAAGAAATACGCGCGCAATGCTAAGACGTTGCTTTTGTCCGCCCGAAAGTTTTACACCGCGTTCACCTATAACGGTGTCGTAACCGTTGGGTAGCGACATAATATATTCGTGAATATTGGCGCGTTTTGCCGCTTCGATAACCTCTTCATCGGTAGCATCAAGACGACCGTATAGAATATTATCTTTAAAGCTTGAGTTAAACAGATAAACGTCTTGTTGCACAATACCTATGTTTTTTCTAAGTGAGTGACGGGTAATACCGTTTATATTGACCCCATCCACCAGTATTTCACCCTCACGCACGTCATAAAAATGAGGAATAAGGTGACAAATGGTGGTTTTGCCTCCGCCCGATGGTCCTACCAAAGCAAAGGTCTCGCCCTTGTTAATTTTAAGGCTTACGTTTTTAAGAACGTTATCGCCGTCGCCATAGCCGTATGTAACGTTTTTAAGTTCAATAACACCGTCAACCGAGGGTATATCTACAGCATCGGGGTTATCGGCTTCAACAGGTGTATCAAGAATTTCAATAAAACGCTCAAATCCCGTTACACCGTTTTGGAAAGATTCCATAAAACGAATAAGGGTGTTTACAGGGTTAATAAACAAATTTATTGATACAATAAATGCCGAATAGTCACCAAAATTAAACCCGTCGGTTTTACCGCTAAAGAGCAAAAAACCACCCGCTATAAGCAAAACAACGTTAAAGATATCGGTAACAAAGGTAGTTTGTGAATGAAATTGCCCCATCGCTTTGTATGCCGCGCGGCTGTTTTCAACAAATTCGACGTTACCGACTGAAAATTTTTCAATCTCTTTATCGGCATTTGTAAAAGCCTTGGTGACGCGTATGCCCGAAATACTGCTTTCGAGCGCGGCGTTAATTACAGCATTAGACTCTCTACGGCGCTTAAAAGCATCGCGCATTTTTTTGCGTAGTATTGACGATATAACAATAAGTATCGGAACGCAAACCAATAGTATAAGGGAAAGCGGCACATTTATCGACATAAGATATGCAAACGATATAATAATAGAAACGCTTGTAATCAAAACGTTTTCAGGGCCGTGGTGCGCAAGTTCAACAACGTCAAAAAGATCGCTGGTCATACGGGTCATAATCTTGCCCGTTTCGTTATTATCAAAGAAAGAAAATGGCAGTTTTTCAAGATGCGCAAAAAGGTCGCTACGCATTTTTTCTTGCATTTTAACACCCATCATATGACCTTGGTACTGCACAAAATATGAAAGTCCCATACGAAGCAGATAAATAACAAGCAGTCCCACACCGTAGATTACAATTTCTTTATATCTTTGGTTAGGAATAAGCTCGTTTAGCATAGTACGAGTTATCATTGGGTAAAAAATTGCTATTACCGACATTGTAAATGACGCGAGCATATCGAGCGCAAAAATCTTTTTGTGCGGTTTGTAATAGCTTAAAAATCTTTTTAACATTATTTTTCCTTTCTAATTTTCGTGGAGCTTTTTATACATATTTATAATTTCTTGTCTTAAATTTGCGTGCTCGGGCGCAGTAAGTTTTGGGTCGCTTTCAAGCAAAGATGCCGCCGCCATACCGGACAAGCGCAAAACGTCGGCATCGGCATAGATATCGGCAATTTTAAGTTGCGGAAGCCCGTGTTGCCGTGAGCCTAAAAAGTCACCGGGACCACGCAGACGCAAATCTTCATCTGCAATTTTAAAGCCGTCGGTGCTTGATTTTATAACATTAAGTCTGTCGGCGGTTGTACCCGATTTGTAATCAGATATAAAAATACAGGTGGATTTATAGGAACCCCTACCAATTCTTCCGCGAAGTTGATGAAGCCCGGACAGTCCAAAACGCTCGGCATTTTCTATAACCATTATTGCGGCGTTTGGCACATCAATGCCAACCTCAATTACTGTGGTGCAAACAAGTAGTTGAATTTTACCGCTTTTAAAGTCGCGCATAACCGCTTCTTTTTCTTTGGGCTTCATTTTGCCGTGCAGTAGTCCCACGCTATAGTTTTTAAACGCGTCATCCTTTATTTCGGCATAATACTGCTCGGCGCTTTTAAGATTAATTTCCTCATTTTCTTCGACCATTGGGCACACAATATAACCCTGTCTACCCTCGTCAAGATGTTTTTTGATATAGCCAAATACACGTGGACGCAACCCTGACTCGACACAATAGTTTTCTATTTGTTGTCTGCCTCGGGGGTACTCATCAATTATGCTTATGTCAAGGTCGCCGTAAATTATAAGGCCAAGTGTGCGCGGTATTGGAGTTGCCGACATAACAAGTGTGTGCGGATGCGCACCTTTGCCTGAAAATAAAGCTCTTTGTGTTACACCAAAACGGTGTTGTTCGTCGGTAATAACAAGCGCCAGCTTGCAAAATCCGACGTCACCGCTTATAAGCGCGTGGGTTCCCACGGCGATTTGCGCCTCGCCACTTAAAAGTAAATCTTTTGCCCTTTGTCGTTCACTTTTTTTAAGTGAACCCGTAAGCAAAACGCATTTTATATCGGTGTTTTTAAGGCTTTCGCACAAATTTTTATAATGTTGCTCGGCAAGAATTTCGGTAGGCGCCATAATTGCCGATTGAAAACCTGATTTTGCCGTGTGATACATAAGCGCCGCCGCAACCGCAGTTTTACCGCAACCAACGTCACCCTGAACAAGTCTGTTCATAACCCTGCCTGAAGCCATATCGCTAACGCACTCACCTATAACGCGTTTTTGAGCGCCCGTCATTTCAAAGGGAAGGGATGCGATATATTCTTTTGTGTAGTCAGTTTCCAATACAAAGGGAGACGCTATACGTCTTTTGTTTTTTAGTAGCATTAGCCCTGTGCGCAGAGTAAAAAGTTCTTCAAAAACAAGGTGCTTTTTTGCGCTTTCAAGCGCTTCGGGACTTTTTGGGAAGTGAATGTTGTTTATTGCTGTACGTAGGTCGCAAAGTTTATATGTATTTCGCACACTTTCGGGCAAAACGTCCTCTATTTCACAGCTTTGCAAAGCCGTCTTTACAAGTTTAGATATCGCCGCCGATGTCATATTTTTTGACGCAGGGTAAATGGGCGCAATTCCATCTGCCCCAACCTCACGAATCTCGGGCGAGGACATTTCATAAAAGAATCTGCCAACCTGTATTTTACCTGCAAAAAGGTATTCTTGACCTTCGTGTAGACGCGCGGCAAGATATTTATTGTTAAAAATTGTCACCTGCAAATGCGCAGTGCCGTCGCTCACCTTGAATTTGTAAAGCTTCATATTTTTGCGAATAATATGCTCGGTAACAGGGGTGATAACACGCGCTTTTATACAAACCTTTTGGTCAGATTCGCAGTCAAAAATTTGTTTTATATCACTAAAATCTTCATACCTACGCGGAAAATAACGCAAAAGGGCACCGATTGTATCGATGCCCAGTGAGTACAAATGCTGGGCGCGTTTTTCACCAACGCCCTTTAAAAATCTTATGTCGGTTAAAAAGTTAGACATTAAATTTATCACTCTACAGAAATAATATAGTAGTAAACTGGCTGACCGCCGCTTACAAAGGTAAATTCAACCTTGCTGCCAAATTTTTCGTTAAGCTGACCTTCAAGCTTTGCCGCCTGAGAATCGGTGACATCCTGACCGTAAATTACGGTTACAAACTCGCTGTCGCGCTTTAACATAGATTTAATAAGCTTTAAAGTAGCTTTTTCAAGGTCGGTATCTACAAAAGAGATTTTACCGCCTGTCATAGCCATAATTTCACCTTCTTTAATCTTGTGACCGTCAAAGTCAGAGTCACGCGCCGCAAAGGTTACCTGACCGGTGGCAATTTTTTCAGCCGCTTTTTGCATTGCAATGGCATTTGCCTCGGTGTCAACGCTCTCATCAAAGTTAAGCATAGCGGCAATACCTTGAGGAATAGTTCTTGTGTGAAGAACAATAACCTTACGACTGCTTATCGGAATAGCCTGTTCAGCCGCCATAATTATATTTTTGTTATTTGGAAGCACATACACAGTTTCTGCAGGGGTGCTTTCAATAGCGCGTAAAATGTTGTCGGTGCTGGGGTTCATTGTCTGACCGCCCGAAACAATGGTGTCAACGCCCAAATCTTTAAAGAGAGCGGCAATACCGTCGCCTGCGCAAACCGAAACAAAACCGATTGGCTTTGTAATTTCTACCGGTTCAATCTTTTGAGAGAGGTCGGCAGTTTTAACAGGAGCCTTTTTAGCATTTTTTGCATCGTGTTTTGCTCTTTCGTGCTGGTCACGCATATTTTCAACCTTCATATTGGTAAGTGAACCAAAGGTAAGACCGTTTTCAAAAGCGTTACCGGGATGGTCGGTATGAACGTGAACCTTAATTATTTCGTCGTCATCAACTACAACAACGCAGTCACCGATAGTTTCAAGATATGCGCGAAGTTCGCTTGGCTGCTTCTCGCACTCTGGGTCGCGTTTTACAATAAATTCGGTACAGTAAGTAAAGGTGATTTCGGTTTCAAATTCACCTGCGGCATTACGAGCTGAGCCTTCGTCTTCGCTGTCGGTGTCAGCGCTGTCCTGAGCTGAGTCAGAAGTAATAACAACACCGTCACGGAAAACCGACAACATACCTTCAAGTATAATTACAAAACCCTGACCGCCTGCGTCAACAACGCCTGCTTTTTTTAGCATTGGCAAAAGTTCGGGTGTTTCGGCCAAAGCCTCTTTTGCACCGGAGATTGCATCTTCAAAAACGCCCAATGCGTCTTTGCCTGCGTCACAAGCGGCGCGAGCCTTTTCAGAAGCGACACGCGCAACGGTAAGAATTGTACCCTCGGTAGGTTTCATAACAGCCTTATATGCCGATTCAACACCAAGTTCAAAAGCGGCTGCTAAATTTTGGGCAGTTACGGTTTCTTCTGAACCGATGCCCTTAGCAAAACCACGGAACAAAAGCGAGGTTATAACGCCCGAGTTACCACGCGCACCGCGCAAAAGGGCTGAAGCGTTAACCGAAGCAATTTTACCTGCGGTCTCATCGCTGTATTTTTCAAGTTCACGCACGGCGTTAGCCATGGTCATAGACATATTAGTACCCGTATCGCCGTCAGGAACAGGGAATACGTTAAGGTCGTCTACAGGCTTACGATTATTCGCAAGATTGTGTGCGGCCGAAATAATCGCGTCGCGCAAAATATTACCACTAAACAAAAATAAACACTCCTTTTAAAATAGAAAGAACAACAATTACTCTTTTATTCCATCTACCTTAACGATTACCTTGTTTACGGTAATACCGGTAGAATCTTCTACAACATATTTAACCTTTTCGGTAATGCTTGCCGCAATAGCGGTAATGTTCATACCGTAGTTTACCATTATATGAAGTTCAACATCAATGCTATCTGCGTTGCCCTTTACCTTAATGCCGGTATCAAGAGCAGGGTCTTTTGAAAGAAGGCCAAAAACACGTTGGCGTGGGTTGTGAGGCATCATGCCAACAACACCGAAACAAGAGGTTACTGCATGACCTATAAGTTTGCTTAAAAAGTTTTCGGTAAAACAAACTGAGCCTATTCTGGTTTCATAAGATATCATAGATAAGTCCTCCTAAAATTCATAGTTTTCAAAGCTTAGATAAATGTCACTGCTCGAAACTTCGACACCGCCTGTTATGGCAGGGTTGTAAAACAGCACGCCGTTTAAATAACACACGGGAATCTGGGGCATTTCAGAAAGCAGTGTGGTTGCCACGTCGCTTATGCCACATTCGCCCTTGTGATATTTTTTCATAATTTGAGCGCAGTTGCCCTTTTTTTGTTCCACCTTTTCGGTGACGGAATTTTCTGCAGGGGTTTCATCTTTGTCTTTATCGTCTTTGTCGGTTTTAGCGTTTTGCTTGCTTACGCCAAAAGCCGCGCTTTCTTCAGGAATGACAAGACTTGAAAAATCCATATTATCGGTCAGTTGAATTTCGCCCAAATATAGTTGGAACTGACCCTCTGAAAGACGGGACACATACTGTTCGTAACTGCATTTTACAACATTTATCTCGATTCCCGCGGCTTTGCATTGCGCGGCAATAAGGTTTGCCGCCGCCACGCGAGAACTATTTTCAGAATTCACAAGCAACGAAAATACGGGGTTGTTACCAGCCGCATTTGCGTAAAAGCCATTTGAATTCATATTATTATACCCTATTTTTGACAAATTTTCAACAGTTATTTTAGAATTTGGTTTGCCCTCAATGGTTTGAAGCGCCTGAGTGGGCTTGAAGGCAGGATTAAAAAATCCTGTTGCCGCGGTCGCATTGTTAAAATAAGCCGAGCGGCAAATATCTTCGCGGTCAAGGGCCGCAGATATGGCATATCGCATTTCGCGAGAGGCTAAAGAACCGTAGGAGTCGTTTACACCTATATATATAAAGCGGTTCAGGTTAACATCTAACTTTTTGCCACTCATACGAACAATTTTATCGCCCTCGGTAAAATAAACGGTAGCCGCTCCCACCTCTACGTAGTGGGATGTAGACGCCGCATCGGGTGACGCGATAAGGTTTACCGTTTCAATAACGCCTTTTTTACCGTAGTAGTTTTGGTTTTGCTTAAAACTTAGTTTATCTTTTGATAAAACGTATCTGCCGCAACCAATGGGGGCAATTTCTTTGCCGTCGGCATCGGTCTTGTTTGCAGAGTCGTTTTTAAGTAAGGGGAAGTTAAGCAAATTTATAAAATACGGGTCGTGCTGTTTAAGTGAAAATACCACCGTTTTTGAATCGGGTGACGAAATTGATTCAACCTCATAAAAATTATATGAATAACGCGGTGATTCTTTTGCAATTTCATAAGAATAAATTACGTCGTCGGCGGTAACGGTACTGCCGTCGGTGAATTTTGCGTCGCGCAGTTTTACGGTGCATTTTTTATCTAACATTTCGGCAGAAGCCGCCAGCACGTAAACCGGTTCAAAATTATTATTTGTTTTTATAAGGCTATCATACAAAAGCGAAGATATTTCGCGGTTAAAAGCGGTCTTTGCCGTATAGGGATTAAAACTGTCTCCGTAAGAGTAAAGCAAATTTGCCGATTTGCTGTCATTTGAAAACATAGGTGTGTTAATAACCGAGCCCGAACTTATATCGGTTGGGTTTTTACGGCAACCGCAAAGGGAAAAAATTAAACCAATGCAAAGTACTAAACAAAAAATCCTTTTCACGACAAATCACCTGCCTTTAAATTTAAAAATTTTAAATAATAATGTTTATTTACATATTAACTTAACCGCTTTGGTAAGTCCTGTATTATCATCAATATCAAAAATACAGCCGTTTAACGCGCAGCTGCCGCTTGCCTGCTCAAAACGAGACATATCGCTGTCGCGCAAGCGGTTTATGATAATTTCTTTTTTTACACCCAAAATAGAGTCTATAACCCCCGTCATACCAAGGTCGGTTATATAACCTGTGCCTCGTGGTAAAATTTGCGCGTCGTTGGTTTGCACGTGGGTATGTGTGCCAAAAATTGCCGAAACGCGTCCGTCAAGATAAAAGCCCATAGCTCTCTTTTCGCTTGTGGCTTCTGCGTGAAAATCTACAAAAATGTATTTAGCCCCGTCACGCTCTGCCCTTTGCAAAAGCTCGTCAACACATTTAAAGGGGTTGTCGCAGTTAAGCCTGTCAAGATAAATCTGACCCGAAAGGTTTATAACCGCCGCCTGACATCTGCCCATATCAAAAAGGCAATACCCACTGCCAACGGTGGCATCCTTTAGGTTGTGTGGGCGCAAAACAAAGGGGTTTGAGTCCAGAGTGTCAAAAAACTCGGGGCGGCGAAGGGTGTGGTTGCCCCCTGTTATAACGTCGGCGCCTGCGGCAAAAATCAAATTTGCGCTCTCCCTCGTTATGCCGTTGCCTTGCGCCGAGTTTTCACCATTTACTATTACAAAATCAATGTTTTCTTCACGCTTTATAATGGGAATTTGTTTAAGGGCATAATTACTGCCATCATTTGCGCAAACGTCACCAACTGCCAAAACCCTCATTTGCTCACCGCCTTTTACCCCATTTTACTCTATGACATAATAATAACATATATTGCTTTCAAGTTCAATTTATTTTATAAAATTTGTGTTATTTTAAAAAATCGCAAGTGAGCAAACACGAGAAAACAAGAGAAAAAACGAGCAAAACGGAGATTTTGTTTTTTAAATTAAATTTTTAAAAAAATAGTGTTGACAAAGCATTTTGACTGTGGTATTATATTCGGGCACAAAAAAACGAAATTTTATTTGGAGGTTTTGGTTATGTCAAAAACATTTATGGCAAAACCTGCCGAAGTTCAGCGCAAATGGTATATCGTTGACGCAGCTAACCGTCCTCTTGGTCGTACCGCTGCTAAGGTTGCTGATTTGCTCCGCGGTAAAGTAAAACCCACATTCACTCCTCACGTTGACTGTGGTGACCACGTTATCGTTATCAATGCTGACAAGGCAGTTTTAACAGGTAAAAAGTTAGAAAACAAGTACTATCGCCGCCACACAGGTTGGATTGGTGGTCTTAAAGAGGTTAAATATTCAACCCTTATGAGCACCCGTCCTGAACTTGCTATGGAACTTGCAGTAAAGGGTATGGTTCCCGATACTACAATCGGTCGTAAGGCACTTACTCGTCTTCATATCTATGCAGGCGAAAACTATGTTCAGGTAGCACAGAAGCCTGAAAAGTATGAATTTTAAGAAGGGAGACAGGAACTATGTTTGAAGGAAAGCCATATTTTTACGGCACCGGCAGAAGAAAGAGTTCTGTTGCCCGTGTTAGAGTATATCAGGGTACCGGTAAAATCACTATCAACGAAAGAGATATTGATGATTACTTTGGCCTTGAAACATTAAAGGTTATCGTTCGTCAGCCACTCGTTCTTACCGAGAATGCTGATAAGTTTGACATCGTATGCCGCGTTGCAGGCGGCGGTGTTACCGGTCAGGCAGGCGCAATCCGCCACGGTATCGCTCGCGCACTCTTGCAGGCAGATGCTGAACTTCGTCCAGAACTTAAGAAGGCTGGTTTCCTCACACGTGACCCACGTATGAAGGAAAGAAAGAAATACGGTCTCAAAGGCGCACGTCGTGCTCCACAGTTCAGCAAACGTTAATCGTTTTTTGCAAAACTCAAAGACTCTACGTTTTTACGTGGAGTCTTTTTTTGCACTCCGTGCCGCACGTCGTGGCGCTGACGGCGCCCGTCCCCTTTGTCGCTTTGCGACATTTCCCCACACCGTGGGGAATCACCACAGTTCTCAAAGAGATAATTATTTTATCAAGAAAATGGCTTGTTTACAGGGTTTACGCCTTGTTGCAAGCCTTTTTTGATGTCCGTTTGATGTCCGAATGATAGAAAAATAGCAAAAATGCGGTTGATTTTACGGTCAGCCGCCTTTTTATTTGTAGCAGAAAACCGCCCGACAATATGCCGAACGGTTCTCTTTTAGAAAGGAGACTTTATAAAGGAATAATCAATTTAATTCAAAACCTTTTCTTCAACCTCTGCAATAATTGCCTGAAGTTCTTTATCAGTAGGCGGTTCGATTTTTCGCAAAATGATATGTAAATCACCTAAAACCATAACAGCCACCTTTTCAAAGGTTTCTCGGTCTATGCCGATATACTCGCAATAAAGGGTTTTATATTCGTCTTTGGGTAGTTCGTCATAATGAATATGTTTATCAATAGCCACAATAATCGGAGCATATTTTGTCAACATTTCAATATGTGTCTCAATACTTTCAAGACGTTTTGCTACTTTCATTTAGGCATTATCCTTTCTGTGTTTATTTATAGCCGTCATTCTTGCTTTCCTTTTGGCTTTTGAGTATTCTACATTGCAAATATAATTGAGTGCTTGTTCACCTTTTCGGCGTTCTTTATTATATTTCTTTAGATACTCTTTTTTCCTTTCCGTAAAGCATTTTGCCTCACCTGTACATTCAGGCTTATCACACATTAAACAGATAGCGGCTTTTTCCTTATCGGTCATTCGTCCACCGCCTTTGCTGTGGACTCCCTCACAGCGTTTAATAATGTTGTCATAGCCTTGTTATCTATTGCTTGAAAAGAAATGTTATCAGGGCAATTTACAGCCATATTAAAGGCTTTTAAGGCATTGACTTCAACTCTTTTTCCGTCAGGATAGAACACAGCGACTCTTGACGGTTGCGTTCGTTCTAACTCTTTTAAGCGTGATAGTATATCTTTCAATTTTCTTTCTCCAATTCGTCTGCAATTTCTTGAAAACTTTTTGCATTTTTATCAATCAAGCCCATATCAAGCAAGTATGTTCTAACTGCAAGCATATATTTTCGTCTTGCTCGGTTCATACTTTCAAAATCTCCGCTTTCCGCTTCTGCCGCAAGAACGGAGCAGGAAAGAGAGTCCATTCTTTCCCACTCACTTTTGAATTCTTGAAAACTCGGTACAGGTTCTATTTTTAATTGCTTTTCAATGTCTTGCAAACGCAGTTCTACACTTTTTATTCCCTTATTCATCACGCAAAAATTTATCGAGGTCAGAACCCTCTCCAACGTGGTTGTTGAAAATATCGGGTTTATTGTGCCATTTAAGTACAATTCGCATTACTTCAGGTATGTTTTCAACACCTTTTATCAAGTCAGCATTTGCCGGTCTATAATAACGCTGAATATCCCTGTCGTGCTGTTTTGCAAAATCAGTAATTAACTTTTGCATTGTACTGTTACCTGCATTACGGTCAAAGAGCATTTCTAAATCATCAACCGAAAGAGCAATGCCCGATTGTAACAGTTTAATATCATCAGTTAAATTATCGGGGTTTAGTTGGTCTGCCTTTCGAAGTTCTGCAATATATTCGTTTGCTCTTGTTCTAACAGCAGAAACACCGTCCTCACGCATTGCCTCTCTTTTTCGTCTAATACTTGTCAGTTCGGGTTTTAACTCGCCCTGAACGATTTTCGGAGAATAACGGTTGCTTTTGATTTTGTCCTCAATGGCTTTTTCTTGTTTGTCCAACTCGGTTAATTCATCAATAACAGATTTTACAATACCTCTAATATCCCAATAAAAATCTCTTTTTGTAGTCATAATATAATCAATTCCTTTCAAATCAATAATTGTTATCTTTTTGTGCCTTTTCAATGGCTTCTAATCTTGTAAGAATGTTTGCGACTTCAATATAACGTAGTCCCTGTCGCAAAATCTCGCTTGCCGCTGATACTCTAACTGTAGCGGCGTTTTTGGTATCTTCTAACACCTCGCACAATGTATCAACAGCAAGGGTTAAACGAGCGGAAAGAGCGTCGCAAGCCTCGGTTAAAATCGCCCCTTTTGCTTGCTCATACCTTTGCCGAAAATCATCATCATTCAGCCTCGTTCTGATTGTCGTTTCTGAAACGTCTGCGATTTTGGCAGCGGCACGAATTGAACCTGCGGCAATTAAGGCAGATAGAATTATCTCGTCGTTCTTTCTTTGCACACATTACACCCCCTTTATTTGTAGCAAATTTCGCAAATAATCGTTTAATATGTTTCTTGAGTGTTTTTATCATTTAGTTTTTCCAACTCCCTTATACGCTTTTTTAACCTATTGATTTCACGCCGTTTTGCGTCATTCAAATTGGTTAAATGCAAAATTTTTTCATTCAATAAATCAATAAGCATTTTATTATAGTCAGCCATATTATCACCTGCCTTTTGTTGTGTGTGTATTTATAGACTTTACAGACTTAATGTATTTTTAATAGAAAAGACAATAAAGTATATAAAACTATACCCTAACAGAGAATAAGAAAATATTATTGACTTATCAGGGTAAATCTGCCTCAAGGTCTTCAATGCTTTCGTTTTGATAAATACTAAAACCGTTGTGAGTTCTGCCGTTGTATTTAACTGTTTTTCCTGTCTGAATAGATATACCATAATCTTGTAAACTTGGGATTACACTTTCTAATGCTCGTTTAGGTTGGCTGATACCGAAAATATCTGAACCGTTGGATTGTTTCATTTCTTCATAACTGATATTTACAATTTTTCCCTTGATTGCTTTTTCTTTAATTGCTTCTATCAGTGCATAGTTTGTGGTATCTTGGGCGTTTTGTTGGTTAAGCATTTCCGTTGGTGTTTTGTGAAACCTTGCGGCATCTTCAAGCGTTTTTCTTGTTATATCACTAAAACCTGCCCATTGACAGCCGCCGTCTTTTGTAATTCTGAATTTTATTGATGTACCTAATTCTGCATAGTTTGATTTTGTGTGTACAATAATTCGGGTATCTTTTTCAGTAGGATTATCGTTGAAAATAACACGCATAGCAGAACGAGCGGCGTTTATAAAATCCGTTGAACCTGTTGCGGCATTATTGGCGTTTTCGCCCTGTGCCCTTTTGTTGACGTGAGAAACAAGAACCATACCACAATTACAAACTTTTGCCATATTTGCAAGTCTTTGAAATACAGGGCGTACAGCATTAACTCGGTTAATATCCACGTCAGCACCCAAAAAAGCGTGCCACGGGTCAATTATTACAAGTTTAGGATTGTAACGCTTAATTGTTTCCATAAAGTCGTCATAATCATTTGTAAAATTCATTCCCTCGGAGTCCATACAGTCCAATATATAGACTTTGTGCAAATCTGCACCTGAAGAAACAAGTCTCTTTTTTAACAACTCGCCTCTATCTTCTGCCGATATAATAAGCGTATTTGCAGGCGTGGACTTTTCTTTTATTGTGCTATTACTTGGTAAACATTCACCACGGCTTATTGTCGCCGCAATACCACAGCAGAAAATAGTTTTTCCTGTGCCACCGTCAGCCATAAGAACTGTATAATCTCCGATAGGTATATACGGAGTCCATACAAAAGAGGTGTTATCTTCTCCGAATTCGGCAGCAGTTTTTGCTATGCGTTTGACGTTTAAGAAACTTTCATATACTTCTTGCATAGTGAAACCATTTTGTTTGTAGTGTTCAAGTTCTTCAATACTCATACCATAATTGAGCAATTTATTTATATATTCGTTATCACTCAATTAACACACCGCCTTTTTTGCTTTCAATATCAAGCCATTCAATAAAAAGGGGATAGTTTATCTTTACCTTTTTGTTAATTTTAATATGTGGGGGAGGGTTGTCCGATTTCAGCATTAACCTTAAAGCATATTCGCTTAATATTCCTGTGTGTGCAACCTCTCGCACGGTATAAAATGTTTTGCTCATAAATATCCTTTCACGATGTTATTATTTCTTTTTGAGTTCTTTGTTCGAACGTTGCTCTACCATTCGGTCAAGTGTTTTGAAAATAAGTTGCTTTTCTTCATTTGATAGTTCACGGCGAAGCTTTCTTGATAACGCAGAATCACTACTTAATTTTAATGCTTCTGCAAGTTCCCACAGGCAAAACCCTTTTTCTTCAACCATATCTCGAATATCTTTATTTGCCTTCATTTTTTCACCACCTTTTATTTTACTATTGACATCTACAACAAGTTGTTGTATACTTATTGTAACATAAATGTTACGTAAACAGAACAACAAGGTTACATTTGTTTGTGTTACAAATATCATATATTGGAGTTGATACAATGGGAAAAGTAACAAAAACATTAACTGAAAGTGTTACCTCTGAAAACAAGAAAAAAATTTGTGGTGAAAGATTGAGGGCTTGTAGAGAGAAAAAGGGGTTAACACAGGAAGAACTTATAATGGAGGTAGAGGCACTTCCCGAAAATAACGGAAAATCACGAAATGAAAAGCAAGTTAGTTATATTGAAAATGGGACAAGACAAATATCAGCTGAATATGCTCGACTTTTTGGAAAGGTTTTAGGCGTGCAGGCTTCTTATTTACTTGGAGAGACAGATTATGAAACGGAAGCTGCCCGATTTTATAGTGCCATTGATAATATGAATAAAGAGGGCGATTTGTTGTATTCTGGACTATGTGCTTTTGCTATGTTAACAAATTACGAAATAACACCGCCAAATTTATCAAATGCAAGTTCGATTCAAGACTATTTTGATGAATTGAACAATGGATATAAAATCAGAAAAGACAATCAAACAGTTGTTCTATCACTTGGAGAAATGAACCGTTTTGAAAATGAAATATGCGATTTTGTTGAATTAAAATTAATTCATTTATTTAAAGAAAAGGCAGGCGTAAACAGTGGCAACAGTAAATAAGCGTGGAAACACTTTTCAGATTGTCGTTTCTCTTGGTCTTGATGTGAACGGTAAAAAGATACGAAAAACAACCACATATAAACCACCTGAAAATACTACACCGAAAAAGGCTGAGAAACTTGCTCACGAATTCGCTATTGAATTTGAAAGAAAATGCAAGGGTATGACTTCATTAAATGAAAATATGCGTTTCTGTGATATGGCTGAATGGTTTATTGATAACTATGCAAAAAATGAACTAAAAGAGATTACAGCATATAATTATGAAAGTCAGATAAAAAACCACTTATTGCCCGAACTCGGAAATATCAAACTAAAAGACTTTACCCCTGCAAAGATAACCGCCTTTTTTAAGACTCGCACATACGCCCCTGCGACTTGCAGAAAAGTATATGTTATTCTTCAAAGTATTTTCGCTCGTGCTGTTGAACAGGGTTTCATAAAAGAAACACCTTGCACAAAAGCGGTTATATTACCAAAGGCAAAGCAACCAAAAGAAAAAAAGCCTTTCCTTAATGAACATCAAGCGAAAGACTTATTGAAAATGGTTGAAGATAGCACACAGTTCAACCGTATTATTAAAGTTTTGTTATATACAGGTATGCGTTCGGGTGAATGTTTGGCTCTGCGTTGGCAAGATATAGACTTTGAAAATAAAACTATTCACATTGAAAACACACTAACAGATGTAGGCGGTAAGCATTGGTTACAACCGCCGAAAACTAAAACAAGTAATAGATATATTGCATTATCGGATATATTGGCAAAAATCTTTTTAGAGCAGAAACAATACAATGATGAAAAGATAGCAAAACTCGGAAAAGATTATAAATATCCTGAAATGGTCTTTACAACCGATAGCGGCAATTATGTTGACAGGTCAGGACTCAATACACAATTCAGGCGTTTTGTTAAAGGTACGGACTTTGACTTTATAACATTACATAGTTTAAGGCACTGCAACGCCACACTTTTAATAAATAGCGGTATCGACTTGAAAATAGTTTCTGAATTGCTCGGTCATTCTGATGTATCAACAACTGCGAATGTGTATGCAGATGTTCTTGACAGTGCAAAGGCAAAGGTTGCAGACTTGATTTCCTTAAAATTGCAATAGTATTTTGATGTCTGCTGATGTCTGTTTGATGTCCCAAAATATAAAACGGTCTTGAAATTTACGAAACGATATGATACAATAAAGCAAGTAAACCGCTATAATAAAGGACTTTTCAAAACAGTTCAAAACGGTACAAAACACCGTTCTTATAACTCAAAGAGATAATCTTATATTTTTCGAAGATTACAAAAACCCCGAAACCATCACGGTTTTCGGGGTTTTCTTTTTGCCTTGATTTTCGCTTTGGTGCAAACTTGGTGCAAGTTATTTTAAAAGGACTATGACACGCGAAATGTCATAGTCCTTTTTTTTAATCATTCTCTTGTTCAAGTGCTTTAAAATCAACTTTGCCAATGGGTGTTACAGGTAATGTTTCACGGAACTTATATGCCGAGGGTTGTGCATATTCGGGAAGTTCGTTTTTGCATAACTCTACTAATTCAAATTCAACCACTGTTTCTCTCCCTTTGTATTCGGGTTTTAAAACGATATGAGCAATTGGTAATTGTCCTTGACTATGAGATTTATCGGGAGTGCCGACTGCACAGCAGGATTCAACTGCCTTGTGAGTTGTTAAGACATTTTCAATGAATGGAGGAAATACCTTAAATCCGTCAAAGCGAATAATCATTCTTTTCAGGCGACCATCAATGTAAACACAACCATCTTCATCAATGTGTCCTAAATCGCCCGAATGAATCCATATTCTGCCGTCTGAATGCTTTTTCAAAACCTTGTTTGTTTCGTTGGGCTTTCCATAGTACCCAAGCATCATTGTGGGTGTGAAAATGCAAATCTCTCCCGATTCATTGACTTTTAATTCCTTATCTGTGTCGGGTTCAAATGCAGATACGATTGTTTCGGTAAAAGGAATACCATTGCTACCGAGTTTGTTAATTTCTTCAAAGGCAAATGTTGCGGTTGAACTTGCTTCAGTCATACTATAACCTTTGCTCAAATGGATGTTGGCATTATGCTCTGCAAAGAAGGTGTTTACTCGCTTTTCAAACTCAACCTGTGTTTTATCACCGCCAACAAGAACTACCTTGATACAGGAAAGGTCTGCACCTTTCAGTTTCGGGTCATCCATAAGGCCTTCAAAATATGTAGGTACACCCATTATACCCGAAGGGCGATATTTCAAAATCAAATCGCTAAAATCTTTAGGGTCAAACTTGGGAATTAAAATTGATTCCCAACCGTGAGTGAGGGCTGTATGGATTCCCAAAACCATACCATAAGCAATAAAAGGTGGCATAATATTCAAGAATCTATCTTTTCTTTCCATTCTCAATGGCGAATATTTAATTTGTGAGGTTGCAGCATTAAAATTGTCATTTGTGAGCATTACACCCTTTGGCATACCTGTAGTACCACCTGTATGCTCAATGGCACAACAAACATCTTTCTCATACGGTGCAATAGTAAATGTTTGATTGGTGCTGTTTTTCAAAATCTTGGGCCATACAAGGCATTTCTCTGACAACTTTGGAGAACGGTTAAAAATCTTAAAAAGTAGTTTTTTGGGTTGTGCAAGTGAGTCGGCAGGAGAAACGACAACAATTTGATTGACATTTGTTCCAATGATTGCTTTTTCAATTTTGGGTAAAGCAACATCAATCGTCAAAACACAGGTTGCATTAACTTCCTCAATATAGTCTTTGATTCCTTCGGTGCTTGTACGAGGGTCAACCATATTAGCGACCACACCTAAACGATTAAGGGCATAAAAACTATATATCGTTTCGGGTGTTGTTACTGTTGCCATAACAATAATATCACCCTTATTAAGACCAATAGAGGCAAACCCCTTTGTTGCTCTCTCAATGTTGTCAAACAACTCTCTAAAAGTAATTTTTCGGTCAAAGTAGTTTATTGCAACATCATCCAAATGGTTTTTGTTGCACTCTACAAGATAATCATACACAGAACATTCGGGCAAAGTAGCATTAATGGCTTCTTCAGTATAGTATTTTAACCAAGGCTTGTCTATTGACGGATAGCCCGTAATTTGTTTTTCTTCCATTTAAATCCCCCAATAAAAAAAAGTGCGGCAACCGAAGTTCCCGCACCGAAAAACGCAAACTCCAATTGTCGCCAAACAAACTACAAGAAGTGGAGGATTTACCATACAACAACTTGGGGGAATTTGCGCTTTTGCCAAATTCACCAAATTATTGTATGAATAAAAAAGGGTATAATACCCCCTTGTGTTAAAAATATAAAAATCCTCCTTAAATTTATGTAATTTGTTTGGCACTTGTATTATACCACGAGAAAAATCAATTAGCAATAATTTTATGTTCTTTGTGTATTTAAAGGAATAGTACCAACAATTTTTGCAAATAAAAAATCCCAAAACCAAAACGGTTTTGGGATTTTAAGTAAAGCTTTATTGTTTAATATGCTGCAGTTTCAGGGTATTCCATCTTTTTAACATTAAACTGTTTGGTAGATGATTTGTTAATTTCTACTGCTAAGCCCTCGGCGAATTTAACAATATCTTCTTCAAAAGCGTCGCCTATTACACCGTGGCGAAGTTCAGAATCGAGGGTGTTAAGATAATAGGGGTCATCCATAATATCTTGTTTTACAACCAAAGAAAGACCTGCCTGATCTTCAAGGGTTAAGAGCTTAACCTCTCCTACCTTCATTTCCTTTGCTTTTTCAAAGTTTTCAGAGAAGTACTCGGTTTCTTCCGAACCTAAAATGGTTGCGTGGGGGTCTTTGGGTTCGCCCTCGTGTGCCTCTTCGTGCTTGTGGTCCTCGGCAGAGGTGTTTGTGTAATCAAGCAAAACCTGTTCAAAGGTTTTTTTGCCGTCTTTAAGATCCTTTTCATATGCCTGGAACTTTTCGGTTTCCTGCTTTATTTGATCTTCTGAAAATTCTGAAAAATCAACGTCGATAGTGTTTACCAAAGCATAGTTGTCAGAAAGCTGTTTGTTAATCTTTTTAGCATTTACTTCCTTTTCGCCGCCCTTGCCATAAAGATGGTCAAAGTAAGAGTCGGTAAGGAAGCCGTCTTTCATATACTCAATAAAGGTTTCTTTGCTGACGCCGTTGTTTTCCATCAATTCTGAATAGCCATATTCATTCCAGATAAGGTTAACGTTTTCTTTTGCTAAAGATTCGTCTTCAGCGCTGAGTGTAACACCTGCTTTTGCGCAAAGGGTTTTTGCAGCGGCAACCTTTTTAAGTGTGGCAAGCGCGGTATCTTCTACCCATTTAACATAGTCGGTGTCTTCAACCTTGTGTTCGTGATAAACAACCTCTTCGGGCGCGCTTTCGGTTGTGCTTTCGGTTGCGTCTTGCGCATCTTCTTCAGAAGCGTCTTGCATAGAAAGTTCGGCATCAACAAGTGCGCGAGCCTCCATATCAGCGTAAACAAGTGCACATGCATAGTAGCCTGAGGTAAAGGTATAATCGCCTACTGTTACTGCGATTTCGCCCTTTTCGTGACAACCTGCAAGACAGGTAAAACTTAGCAACAAACAAAGAGTTATTGCAAAAATCTTTTTTAAGGTATTCATTTTTTTTCTCCTTGAATTTTATTGTATTAAAGTAATTATATACCATTACTTCAAAAAAGTCTATACGAAATTGTAAACGATTTTACAAAATTTTTGAAAGACGTGACACAACCTCGGTGAGTTTGAGTCCACCTATAAGCCTTATGATATATGCAGGCTCACCCGTGGTAGAGAGTGTAAACGCCGATTTAAACTCATCGGCAAGTTTTGCGGCAACGCCGTTGTCGATTTTTGCGGTGCGCAAAACGGCGCTTGTGGGTGTGCCGTTTATTTCGGTTATATATGCCGCCGCCGCTTTACTGCGAAGCAAAGAAATCTCGATAAGACCCATCACCGCGCGCGGTGGCTCGCCAAAGCGGTCGCACAACTCGTCGATAACGTCATGAGCGTCTGACTGGTCGCGAATGTCGGCAATACGTCGGTATATACCAAGACGCGCAGGCAACGAAGATATATAACGCTCGGGTATGTGCGCCGATATGTTAAGGTCGATTACACAACTAAGCTCTTCGTGTGATTCAATGCCCTTTTCTTCGTTTACGGCATCGGCAAGTAGCTTAAGGTACATATCGTAACCCACCGCCTCCATATTGCCGTGTTGTTCTCCGCCCAAGATACTACCGGCGCCCCTTATTTCAAGGTCGCGCATGGCAATCTTAAAGCCTGAGCCAAATTCGGTAAACTGACGTATGGCTTCAAGCCGTTTTGATGCGGTCTCGCTAAGCTCTCGGTTGCGCTTAAAGCAAAAATAAGCATATGCGCGTCGGGGTGAACGCCCCACACGACCGCGCAACTGATGCAGTTGCGCAAGACCCATTCGGTCGGCGTCTTCTATAATAAGGGTGTTTGCATTGGGCACGTCAACACCCGTTTCGATAATGGTGGTGCAAACAAGTATATCAATTTCGTGTTCAAGCAATCTTTGCCAAACGTCGCCGAGTTCGTCCTCACTCATTTTGCCGTGGGCTATACCTATGCGCGCATTGGGCAAAAGTTCTTTAAGCTTTGCGGCGCGTCGGGTAATGGTGTCGACACGGTTGTGCAAATAATAAACCTGACCTCCGCGGCGCAGTTCACGATTGATAGCATCAAGCAAAACGCCGTCGTTTTGCTCTAAAACATAGGTCTGCACAGGGTGACGGTCACCGGGGGCTTCATCTATGCTTGACATATCTCGCAGTCCCGACATCGCCATATTAAGTGTGCGTGGAATCGGGGTTGCAGAAAGGGTAAGAATGTCAACAAACGGGTAAAGTTCTTTAAGCCTTTCTTTTTGAGCCACGCCAAAGCGTTGCTCTTCATCAATTATTACAAGACCAATGTCTTTAAATTTTACATCTTTTGAAATAAGTCGGTGTGTGCCCACAACCATATCTACTCTGCCTGATTTTAGTCCGGCAATGGTTTTTTCTTGCTCACGTTTTGACACAAAGCGGTTGAGTAGTTTAACGGTAAGAGGCAGTTCGCCAAAACGGCGCAAAATGGTGTTGTAGTGTTGCATTGCAAGAATGGTGGTAGGCACCAGCATTGCGCATTGTTTACCCTCGCTCACACATTTAAACGCGGCGCGCAAAGCCACCTCGGTTTTGCCAAAACCAACGTCACCGCAAAGCAGACGGTCCATTGGTACGTCACGTTGCATATCGCGTTTTATCTCGTTTATAGAGCGCAACTGGTCTTCGGTTTCTTCATATTCAAACCTGGCTTCAAAACCGCTTTGCAAATCGGTGTCTTCTGAAAAGGCATAGCCCTTTGTAGACATACGTTTGGCATAAAGCGCGGTAAGCTGTTTTGCCATATCGCGAACAGCCTTTTTAACACGGGCGCGTGTTCGTTGCCACTCGTTACCGCCAAGCTTGTTAAGTTTTATACCGCTGTCTTCGGCGGCGCCTATATATTTTGACACCAAATCAAGCTGTGTTACGGGAACATATAAGGTATCGTTACCGGCATATTTGATTTTTATATAATCCTTGGTGACAAGTCCGTTTTTAATCTGATTTATACCGTCAAAAATACCGATGCCGTGTGTAGCGTGTACTACATAGTCGCCACGGGTAAGTTCTTCAAGCGAGTTTATCTGCTTTCCGTCTTTGTATTTACGGCGCACAAGCTTGCCCTCGGCGCAGATGTGACGGTGGGTTATAAGACACAGTTTGCACATAGGAATTTCAAATCCGCTGGAAAGCCCACCCGTGAGCACATATACTCCGCCCGATTGTAAAGAGTTGGGATTTTCGACAAACTGCGCATTGATACCGCGGTCGCACAGCTCTGCGGTAAGCACACGCGCCGCCTTTTGCTCGCCCGCCAAAATAATCACCGTGCCTTTTATGTGCAGGGTATAGGCTATATCTTCGGTGAGCACGGCTATATCGCCGCCCCAAGCGGTAGAACGCTTAAAGTTAAACGATATAAGTTCTTTAAGAGAAATTTCGTAAGAAGAACGCGGAAAGTTTTCAAGGTAAACGGCATTTTCAAAATGCGAGTAAAGCTCGGCGCTGTCTAGTCGCATTTTTGCGCTTTTGGGGCACAGTTTTCCGCTTTCAAGTAAGGCTGAGACATCTTCTTTATAAAGGGTGAATATGCTCTTTAAACGCTCGTTTATATTGCCCGACTCGCAAACTGCCGTTATGCAGTCGGCGGTATATTCAAAAATAGTAGCGGGTTTTTCATATAAAAAGGGAATATATAAATCGGGCGAAACCGAAAGACTTGCGTCAAGCGCTAAAATGTCCTGATTTATAAATGTGCGCTGAGCGTCGGTAAGCTTTTTTGTTTTTTGCAAATAATCCCCAAGTTTAAGGGAAAGCTCTTGCCGATTAAATGTGAATTCGTTTGCAGGGTAAATTTTAATGCTGTCAATATTTTCGGTGCGGCGCTGTGACTCAACGTCAAAAAATGAAAGGCTGTCAACCTCGTCGCCCCATAGTTCGATTCTTACAGGGTGGTCGTTGCCTGTAGCAAAAACGTCGATTATTCCACCGCGCACCGCAAATTGACCAACACCCTCGCAAAGCTCACTTCTTACGTAACCTGCCGACACTAAGGCGTCGCAAAAAGCGGCAATATCAAGCGTGTCGGTAGAGCTTACGTTTATAATGTTTTGTTTTAAATTATCGGGTGGCAGGGTGTACTGCACAGCCGCGTCCACAGGAATTAGCAGCACGTCAAAAGCCCCATCAAGAACTCTTGATAGGGTGTCAACACGCTTGTGTTCATATTCTTTTGAGTAGCCCGTCATACGCTCGGTGTTGTAATCGCGTGAGCAAAAAAGCAGACAATCAATCCCCATAGACTCAAGGTCACCTTTAATTGCGGTGGCGGTTTGCTCATCAGGGGTTATAAGCGAAATCTTTTTACCAGTGTGAGCGTTAAGCGCGGCGCACACAAGCGCCTTGTGTACGTTTGAAAGTCCACTTGTCGCAAGCGGTAGATTGCCCTTTTGCACACTAAGCAACATTCGCGCGTAATCAGGTTCGGTTTTAAGTATATCAAATAAACATTTCATACAAAATTATTTGCTGTATTTGTTCATAGCAGAGTCAATACCGCGTGAGATAATCTCGGCTACAGCCTTTGCCGCATTTTCACAAGACAATTTAAAATCGGTTTGTTGTTCAGCGGGTATGCGACCTAAAACCCAGTCTTTCATATCATAATCGGGGTGGGGTTTTGAGCCAACTCCTATTTTTATGCGGGGTATTTCCTCGGTGCCCAAAAGCTCGATTATGTTAGCAAGTCCCTTTTGCCCACCCGAGCTACCTTTGCGGCGGATGCGAATTTTGCCAACGTCGAGCGAGACGTCGTCGTGCATAACAATAATGCGACTTGCAGGAATTTTGTAAAACGCCGACAGCTTTTGCACGGCAGTACCCGACAGGTTCATATAGGTTTGCGGTTTTACCACGAGCACACGCGCGCCACCTATGGTGCCGTCACCATAAAGCGCGTCAAACTTCGATTTATTAAAACTTATATTGAATTTGTCTGATATAATATCTGCGGCAACAAAGCCTGCGTTGTGACGGGTGTTTTCATATTCGCGACCGGGGTTACCAAGGCCCGCAATCAAATATTCAAAAGAGCCGCCTTTGTCTTTTTTAAAAAACATAAGGAAATTCCTCCTAATAGTTTTACCACAGGTTATATTAACACATTAAATAAATTTATTCAAGAATAATTATACTTGATAATTTGCAAAAAAAGATATATACTAAGTTAAAGAACTAAAAGGAGGTTTTTACCAATGGGAGTAAAGACAAACAAGTATTCAGGCACACAAACCGAAAAAAATTTAATGGCAGCATTCAGCGGCGAAAGTGAAGCGCGCAATAAATACACCTATTTTGCATCAAAGGCAAAAAAAGAAGGCTTTGAGCAGATTGCAGCACTTTTCCAAAAGACTGCTGACAACGAAAAAGAACACGCAAAAATGTGGTTTAAAGAGTTAGAAGGTCTTGGCGATACCGCTGAAAACCTGCTTTCAGCCGCCGAGGGCGAAAATTATGAATGGACCGATATGTACGCAGGCTTTGCCGAAACCGCCGAAAAGGAAGGCTTTAAGGAATTAGCCGCAAAATTCAGAATGGTGGCTCAAATTGAAAAGCATCACGAAGAACGCTATCGCGCATTGCTTAACAACGTTGAAACCGCACAGGTTTTTGAGCGTAGCGAGGTTAAGGTTTGGGAATGCCGAAACTGCGGTCATATAGTAGTTGGCACAAAAGCGCCAGAGATGTGCCCCGTTTGCGCACATCCAAAGGCATACTTTGAAATCCACGCAGAAAATTATTAATAGTAAAACAAAATTATCCCCTCGGTTTAAGCCGAGGGGATTTGTTATAGTTTGTGTTTTTACATAAAAAATTCTTCTATAACTTCTTTTCCGTCAAGATATTCCATCATATTAAAACCAAGTAAATTCCAACTTGAAAAGCCTTTGTTAAAAATGCCGTCGCCTGTTTCGGGGTTATAATATTCGTGAAAAGCGCCGTTTTTTTCAAAGTCAAGCGCCAATAGGTCAAGGGTTTTAGTGGCAAGTTCTTTTGCTTCGGCGGTGTAGCCATATCTTTCAAGCGCTTTAAACACAAAGTAGTTTGACAAAATCCACACGCCGCCTTGCCAGCTAGAAGGGTTACCTGTGCCGACTAATCGGTACATTTTTTCATGTTTTGAGAGTGAGCGCACCCCGTAAGGCGCCCAGAACGCGCCCTCGTCTAAAAGATTTTCTTTAACTATTCTTTCGGCTTGTTCCTTGGTCGCAATGCCTGCCCAAAGAGGTAAAAACGAACTCCAACAACCGAGACGCTGAATAAGGGTTGAATAATGTCTTGGTGCGCCTGAATGCAACCACACGTCTTTGTCAATAGGACGAAGGTTTATATCACAGCTGTAATACATACCGTCTTTTTGGTCATAGCAGTGTTCATTTATAGCGTGTTTAAGTTCTGTTTGTTTTTGCTTGTAATATTGGGCATCATCAACATTACCGATAAGTTGCGCCAAATGCGCCATAGAACCAAGTTCGCAATACATTAAAGTATTTAGATAAATTGATGCCGAACTATTGTCAGGACGGTAAAAGGTTGCAGGATCATTATCAACACCGATAGCAAAATCGTCAAAGAAATAAAAAAGTCCGCTTTCGTGTTTGGCGTTTTGCTCATAAAAGTTGACAAATTTTTTAAGCTTTGGGAAGATTTCTTTTACCCATTCTTTATCTTCGTTATATTTATTTATAAATGCAACGTGTTGTGCAAGAACAGGCTTATGAATATTGCGATGTGGAACAAATGTGCAAAAATTTTTGCTCTTGTCAGCAAAAACCACAATTTCAATGCTACCATCCGCTTTTTGCTCGTTTAAAAAGTTCATCACAGAGCCTTTTTCGTATTTTAACAATTCATCTTGCTTGTTTTGATAGGTAGCAATTTGTCGAAGCGCAATATTGTTTACCCAGTTGCCCCAATCCCAAAGCTGTGAAGGGTAACTGCTATTTCCCGTTACAACAATGCAAGGATGCTCAAAATCTCCATATGGTTCAGCCCATAAAATGCTTGATAAATTGAGCATATATTCTTTAAGCGCGGAATATTTCATTAAAGCAACACCTCTTACATTTGTAAGTATAGCATAGCCGTAGCGCACGTTTCAATTACGGGTTGTTGTACTTTTAATGCATTTTATTGTACTTTTACACCTTTTTGAAATACAATTTTTGCTATAGCCTTTATGCAAACCGTAATTCTTATAATAGTTGTTACAAAAAACAAAAAATACACAAGCCCGTCAAGACGTGTAAAAAGACTGCCCGATGATATTACCCCCACAGCCTTTAAATAAGGAAAGGTTATATCATTATCTGCGCCAAGAATTAAAATGCTTTGAAGTGAGCATAAAAGCACACCTGCAACACCCGCGCCTGTACCTAAAAACATAGGTTTTGTATTACCCGCTTCGCACTTTATAAAAAAAGGCAACACAATAATCGGTAAGAAATAAAGCGCCGTATCAAACTGAAAGTCAGGTGTTAAAGCAGTGTTAAGTGCATTAAAATCAAAAGTTTTAATACCGCTTATAAAACAAAGAGCGATTATAAGTGCGCATATCAGCGCTGTAAAAAGGCTGTATTTAAAAAGTGCATCAAAAGGTGTTTTTAAGAAAAACAAAACAAGTAAAACCAATGCCACAAAAAGTAAAATGTCACTGCTTTGTGGTAAAAGCACCGTTTTTAAAAAGGTAAAAAAATCTAAAAAACCGGTTACGGCTCCCAAGGCGGCCGCAAGAGCGACGCAACAGGTCGTAATATAAAAAACGGTTTTATTTTTTTGCCCTAAGTTTAATAAAATGCAGAGCAAAAAAATTAACACTAACGATATTGCGCCACATAATATAAGTGAAAAGAGCCCTATGTGGTAAATGGGTGAGTTTGCCGCGAGGGTTGCTAAAACAAATAAAAAACAAAGAGAAAACTTGTGCAAAGAATATTTTTTTGGCATATCAATTCTCCTTTGCTAAAAAATGCAGTCGCCCGTTTTCTATATTTATTGTTGGCGCATCAAAATACTCGCGACTTATTGCATAAAGCGAGCTTTTAGTTTTGCCGTTTGTTTTAAGCAGTCCTATAATGTCATACCCGAGTAGTCCGTTTGGCGTTTGGGCTTTGAAAAGTTTATCTATATCATTGGTTTTTACCAAAAAAACGCCATAGTTTATATCGGGTATATCTTTTAAAAAGTTAAGCGCTTGGCGGTTTATCTCTTTTTCAAAAACTACCGCGCCCAGTTGCTCAAAATAGAGGGGTTTTACAAGTGTGCCACTTAAATTTTCAAATGCAATTTGCGGTGAAGTTCCACTTGCAGTCAGCGTCACTTTTTCAGATGGTTTGTCGGTAGTATCGGAGGAAGAAAGCGCTTCTATATATAAATTTATAACGTCTTTTTCTTTGGAAAAGCCTATGGCGCTTACAAGATAACCGCGGTCGATTTCACGTGAAGCGCAACCGCAAAGCAAAAAAATCAAAGTAATGGGCAGTAAAAGAAGTAATTTTTTCAAAAAAATCAACCTTTTCTGATTTTGTTTTTGTTAAAAAGAGGTCGGGTTTTCATATCTTTCCAACTAACACGAACAAAGGCGTCTTTTAGCGTGTCGGCTCGCGGTAGGGCAAAAGAAGATGTATAATCCACACCAAAAGAGGTAATGCCAAACACCCTTAAGACAAAAATTGAAGCCGCCGCAAAAAATCCCCATAGACCAAAGACCGAGCACACCACAACAATAAGAAGTCGCCAGTAAAAAACAGCACCCTCAAGTCGCGGTATCATAAGACCGGCTATAGCGCTGAAGGCTACCGCAATAAGCATTGGCGCGCTGATAATACCAGCCTCAACGGCAGCTTGTCCAACCACCAAGCCCCCTACAACACTAAGTGCGTGACCAAGGTTTTGTTGCATACGCAGTCCCGCCTCTTTTAAAATTTCAAATGCCAAAATCAGCGCTATGCATTCTGCAGCCGAGGCTATGGGAACACCCGCCCTAAGTCGAGATACTGTAAGTGCAAAATGCGTAGGCAATAGTTCAAAATGGTGCGTTACAAGTGATACAAAAACCCCAGGTACACTAACCGTTATAAAAAAGCAAAACCACCTAAGCATTCGCGAAAAAGAGGCGAGTAAAAAGTTGATATAATAGTCTTCGTCTGACTGAAAGTTTTCTGAAAACAGATAGGGTAGTGTCAGCACAACGGGCGTTCCGTCTACTACAAGCGCAATTCTACCTTCTAGCAAACGTGCCGCCACAATGTCGGGGCGTTCGGTGCTACCGATTGTTTTAAGCAAACTGTATTTATTGTCGCAAATATTTTCAGCAATATAATTACTGTCGAGAATGCCGTCTATATCTATTTTACCAAGGCGACGCTTCAGTTCTTTTAAGGTGTCCTTGTTTACAAGTGAGCCAAGATAACAAATAAAGGTGGGTGTGTCACTGCGGCGACCAATACGCAACATTTCTATACAAAGGTCGGGGGTGAGCAGTTTTCGACGAATCATAGCAAGGTTAAACATTGCCGCTTCGTCAAAACCCTCGCGCGGACCTTGAAGCACACGTTCAGAGGTTGGTTCTTGTATACCTCTGGTTCGCCAACCCTTAGTGTTAATGGTAAGCGCCGTTTGGTTACCGTCTGAAATCAGTACGGTGTCACCATAAAGTATGGCGCGCAACAAATCGGGCATATATCCGCTTTCGCCCACCTCGTTTGCAAACAAAATATTTTTTGCAATATATTTGCTGCTAGGTATAAAGCCGTCGGGTAAAATACTTTCTACCAAAGCTTCAACCACCGTTTCCCCCTGACTTGCAGAGTTTACCATGCCGTCCATATAAATAAGGTAGCATCGCGTCGCGCCGCCTATTAAAACCTCGCGTGTGCGCAAGACTGCATCACGGCTGAATATAGATTTAAAAACGGCAATATCCCAATCAATATTGCCGCTTAAATGTGTGTCTTTATAATCGTTTACACTTCCTGGCAAAGCAGTCACTCCAAAAGCTTTTTGTATTATCTTTTGCAAATAGCCCGAGTTTATTAGTTGTTTCCGATTAAAAAATCATATTGACTAGCTATGGTGTTCCAGGTAACAGCGCCCACAGCGCCTGTGGGTTCTATGCCAAAAGCGTTTTGAAAAGCCGTTACCGCTTCGCGTGTCTGGGTGCCAAAATACCCCGTTACGGGAATTATAGGTACCGCCTCAAGATTTTGCCCTATAAGCGATAAATAACTTTGCAAATCCCTAACGTTTTCACCGCTCATACCTTCGCTTAAAAGATAACCGGGGTATAGCTTGGCAAATCCGCCCGAATACCCTTGCGGTAAAAATTCAACCGTCTCGGAATAAATTCTGTTAAGCACGTTCCAGGTGGCTGTGTTAACAATTCCCGTAACGGGAAGACCGTAATACTGCTGAAAAATCCGCACGGCATTTGTGGTAGACGGTCCGTAAACGCTGTCAAGCGGTGGCGCGGTAAGCGCGGGGTTAAAATAGGCTAAAATATTAAGATAGTATTGAATTGTTTTAACACCAATACCCTGAGAGCCTTCGCGAAGAACGGTAGAAAAAGGAATTTGCGCTTCGCTGATGGTTACGCCTTCGCTCACAAGCTCGGAAAGCCCTTTTACCCCAACATAATATTGCTTTATTCTGTACCAGGTCGATTTATCGACCTCGCCTGTTGGCGAAAGACCAAAAATTTGTTGAAATTTTTGCACAGCGTTTTGCGTATCAACACCAAAGATTCCGTTTTCTTGTTGAATTTTGGGTATGGCGGGGTAATTTCGCGCAATGCGATTAAGTTCGGTTTGAATAATCTTTACATTATTTCCCGAATCGCCAACACGTAGCGGCACACCGGGGTATGATTCCTCTATATCGGCGACGGGGGCGTTTTCCACAATTCCTATGTCCTGCCCATAATAACTCTGCAAAATCTCATAAGGGCTTAGCCCTGCTCTTGCAAGATCTACCGAACCCCATTGTGAAAGCCCGTCGCAACGAGAGGTGGTGCCGTTGCAAAACTGGGTAAAAAGCGGTTGTATTTCACCCTGTCGCACAACGTAGTCATTAAAAATATCATCAACAATAAGACTTATGTTTTCAAAGATTTCGCGGTCGGGTACAAACGCCTGGTCAAACGCAGTTGAGTTTGTTATGTCAAAGTTATAGCCACGCGATGGGTACCACTCGGTATAAATTCTATTAAGCGCATAACTGATAATGGCATAAATATTTGCCCTGAGCGCCTCCTCGGGCCAGGTGGGGTAGATTTCACTTGAGGCAACATTTTTTATGTAATCAACAAAATTCACAGTCACATTTTGCGCATTGGAATCGGGAGAGCCAAGATGCACCGTTATATTTTGAGGTATTACGGGTGTTAAAACTTCGGGCATAAAACCCCTCCTTTACAAATTATAGTCGTTATCTTCGTTAATTATTTGAGGCTTTGTGTTTTTGCCTGCGGCAGAAATTGGCAACAGGTCAATTCCTTGCACCGATATAACCCCTGAAAAAACGGGAACATTCATTGCAAATTGCTGGACGTAACCGTCACTGCGCACCGAAACATTGTATTTTGAATAGGGCAAAACTCCTCCGTTTTCAGCCGTTTGTGAATCTGAGGCGGGCGGAGTTTTAAGGTTAAACACACCGCTTTTGCCACTTTCGTCGGTGGTGTCGGTTTCAATCACGGTCATATTTTGAACGTCGCCCGTAAAAATAGTTACAAGCGCATCTTTTACAGGGTAAAGTCTGCCCAAAGTGGTAACATTTACCTGAAGTCCACCCGTACCATCTTCAAAAACAGGGGGAGTCAGCTCTTCCGATATAGTGGGAACAGCGACAGGCGGTTGCTCTGTTTTGTCAAGTTCGCGCGCGTTTTCGCGATACATTTTTAATAGTTCATCGGCATAGTCTTGTGCAGTTTTTTTACGCATAATATCACCCTAATATATTTTTAATATATGTTTATGCGCAAAAGTAAAAAGAGTTGCAACAAAAGTTGCAACTCTTTTAGTTTGTTTAAATTTTATTCTTTTATATTGAATTTTTTACCCAAAATCTTAAACAGATAAGATATGGAAAGTCCAACAGCAATAGCAACTATGCTTAGTACCCAATTAAGCCAACCTGACGGCAGTCCGGGAAAAATGCTGACAAGCGATCCTGACATAAACCCTAACACCATCAAAAAACCAAGACTGTGATATTTTTCAAACACTCTTTTAGTAATGTTTGAAAAAAGTACCATACCGATTAAAAATGCAATAACTACTGTGGCAACTGTAAACACACCGCCAAACCACTCTGCTGTAAACCACCCGTCAGGTGACATAAGGCTTGTGGCAAGTGTCAGCAGTGGTTCATAAATGCCAAACATCATAAGTAGCATTGATATGCTCATACCGGGCACCATACTCATCATACCTGAAATTGCGCCACAAACAGGAAAATATATTTCCATAGGTATGCTTGCCGTATTAGAGGCAATCGAAAAGTCGGTTTTTGCTAAAATACCTATCGTAAGCGCAAAGGCAAAGGCGAGGACTGTGCCTATAAAATATTTCTTTTTAATAGGTGTTTGTCGGGCTTCGTCTACAACCGAAGGTATGCTTCCTGCGATAAGGCTCATAAAAAGCAGATATGCCGGTACGGTATAATTTGCAAAGAGAAAATCGAGCACTTTGAGCAGCAATAACATACTTACTACGGCGCCGATTGCCATAGGCAACAGAAAGAAAAAATTATTTTTAAATTTTTTGAACGGGTTTGAAATGATGGTTATTAAATCATCATATATGCCCATCATTACTGCCATTATACTACCGCTGATACCGGGGGCGATAACGCTTATGCCCAAAAAAGCACCACACAGCATACGGTAGAAAAAATTGTTTGCAGACTTTTTGCTCATACTAATACCTCTAAACAAGCGTATTGTTTGCTACACCGAAAATATCTCTTAAATATTCCATTACGCCAACACCCATAGACATTGGTTTTACTATAACAAGAAAAACCAATGCTAAGACGGCAAGTAACAATAAAAGAACCAAAATAACAATGGTAATATCAAGACCCAGAGTGGTTTTTTTATTTTCTGCCAATAGAGCATTTTCGCCCTCTTCGTCGTCGGTTAGTGACTGGGCAATAAACATATTATCGCTCTCGCT
The DNA here is from genome assembly GCA_017516965.1 of Clostridia bacterium. Lineage (GTDB taxonomy): Bacteria > Bacillota > Clostridia > Oscillospirales > Acutalibacteraceae > UBA737. The sequence continues at coordinate 230,162 of JAFXAP010000008.1, read as the reverse complement.
TGTGGTATATGGCTCGTCATAACGGGATTTTATCTCTTCGGGGGATTCTACCTCTGTATAGAGGTTGTCATAGGCAGAGTCGGCAATGGGCAGGGTTTCGTCCTGAGTTTCATCTTCTTGCGCTTCGACATCATCCATAATAAATTCTATATTGTGTTCATCGTCATTTGTGGGGCTGATTTCAACCTCTTCTTGAGCGGTTTCTTTATATTCTTCGTCAACCTGAGTGATATAGTCTTCGTCCTCGTTTACTGCGGTTTCAAATTCAGACTCAATTTTTGGTGTGGGTGGTGCCACGGGAGATGAATTATTAGAAGGAATATAACTAATTTCTTCAATATAAGGGTGAATAAGTGTCTGCATTACCGATTTTCTGAAGGTTTTGTTTTCGGTAAGCAAAATAATGGTTTGAGGACCGCTTTCTATTATGCAACCGCAAAAATATCCGTCGGTAGTTACAAGTGGGGTTGAGCCGTTAATTATATGTATGGTTTCGTCGCCGTTTATGCCATAGGTTTTGTTATTGCAAACGGCGGTGCCGTTGCCGATTGCCGTAGCAACGGTGTTTATGAGACCGTCGACTCCAAAAAGAGGACCACACGCAATAATAACCCTGCTACGCGATACGTCGCGGGCAAGAGCCTTTACAAAGCTTTTTTTGTCGGTTGTTTTATCGCTGAGCAATCTCATACGACAACATCCGCTAAGATTAAATTCCATCTCAAAATCGGATGGAGACATATGATAAATAATATCGACTCTTAAGTTTTGTACCATTTTCATTCCCTTTCCTTGTTGTTTAATACGGATACTGCAAACCTCTTTGGGTGTACCACACTTGAGGATATTTGATTTTTGCATTTACCGAAGCGTTTGAAACATCGATGCGCTCGGCAGTCCAATCATCAACCTTTTTTGCCATTACTACAAGTCGTGCGCCGTCAAAATCTTTTGCTACGGTAACCAACGTTAAGAGGTCGTCGCCGTGCTTTATATCAACGGTGGTGTTAATAAGACTGCGCGCAACAGTTTCGCTATACCAGTCGTTAAATTCCTGTTCATCGGCAAAATGGCTTTTATAGGGTTTAAATGCTGCGCTGTCATCAGCAGAGGCAGATAACAACATAACAGAAAAAACAACGTAATTTTCCCAGATGTCATCGTGATAAAGTCTTATTAAAGGATGCTGTTTGTAAAAATCGAGTTTGCGGTATTCTTTCAGCGAACCAAACATTGAGCCGTCTCGCATATTGTTGCCAAAAATCACAATGTTTTTATCTCCGTTTTGACGGGTTATATCATCGTTTGAAGACATTGTAAGCGCACCGTAGCGACTTTTTTTGCCGCGCTGATTATGGTTTGTATAATATGAATCATCCGCATTTTGACAAACTGCGTAGTTTATGTTAGTCTTATCAATTTTGAGCCAGGCTTTAATATCCGGATTTTGTTGCGAGAGCAGCTCAAGCCCTACGTGGCTTTTGTTTGTAGAAAAAGTTCTTGCGGCTTTTCTTAACATATTTTTGTGTAATACACTCGGTAAAAATTCTGTACCCACAAAGACAAGCGATAACGATAGTGACGCTATCAAAAAAACAATTATTATTTTAAAGGGTAACGAAATTGGTGCCTGTTCTTTTGTTTTTGGTTCAGTAACAAGAACATTTTTTCTAAAATCAAAAAAACTTTTTGAATGTTTTCCTGCCATATTTATCCCAATCTATAAATTATTTATTCAATATATGAATATTCTATTCCTGCAATAGCGCGTTCTATAAGCGGTTCTATATCAAGATTTTGTTCTGCCAGTTCACACTGACCTTTCTTGGGTTTTGTGTGTGGGTGTTTTGGAGTAAACACTGTGCAACAGTCCTCGTAAGGCAGTATCGAAATATCAAAAGCATCTATTTTTTTAGATATCGCAATAATTTCTTCCTTGTCCATACCAATCAGCGGACGAAGCACCGGCATAGTGCAAACCTCATCAGTAGCGGCAATAGCGGGCATAGTCTGACTTGCCACCTGACCGAGACTTTCACCGGTAATAAGACCTAAACAGCCGTCGCTTTCAGAAACGCGACACGCAATGCGCATCATCATACGGCGCATTATAAGGGTAAAATAGTCCTCGGGGCAATGTTTGCCAATCTCTTCCTGAATTTCGGTAAAGGGCACGATAGCGAGTTTAATAACGCCGCTATAACGCGCAACACGACCAAGCAGGTCACGAACCTTTTGCTCGGCGCGAACACTTGTATATGGCGGAGAGGCAAAATGAATAGCATTTAGCACAAGACCGCGTTTTGCCATTGTATATGCCGCAACGGGACTGTCTATACCGCCCGAAATCAGCACCTGCGCGCGACCAGCTGTTCCAACAGGTAGACCGCCGGCGCCCTTTATTTGCCCTGCGCGGACATAGGCTGCATAGTCGCGAACCTCTACAGTTATGACTTCGTCGGGGTTGTGAACATCTACACGAAGGTGTGGAAACGCGCGAAGAATTGCTCCGCCAACCTCACGACAAATTTCGGGAGATTTCAGCGGGAATGCCTTATCGGCGCGTTTTGCTTCGACCTTAAAGGTTTTAATGCTCCTTAGTGTGTCTTCAAGATATTCGGGAGCGCGCGCTAAAATATCATCCATATTTTTTTCGCAAACGCACGCGCGACTGAATGCCGCAATGCCAAAAATTCTACCCATACGATCGAGCGCTTCGTTAAAATCAAAATCGTCATCCTGCGGTTTTATATATATAGTGGATTGCGCGCGTTCAACGCTAACCTTGCCCAAATCCTTTAGTCTGCGACGAATGGTTGCCACCATTTTATCTTCAAACTGACGGCGGTTTAGTCCTTTAAGTGACAGTTCGCCGTCCTTTATAAGTATAATTTCTTTCATTTTATAGACCTTCTTAATTTTTGAGTTGCTGTGATTAGTGCCTGTTTTAATTGGTCGACATCTTCTTTGGTGTTAAACCTTGAAAAACTTATTCTCAATGCCGAGTCAACGCGAGGGTTTGAAAGCCCCATCTCTCTGAGAACGTAGCTTCCCTCGCCCTTAGCACAAGCGCTACCCGACGAAACGTAAACCCCAAGGGATTCCAAAAAGTGCAGTAGCGTCTCAGAGCGGTAACCCTGTACAGAAACGTTTAAAATATAGGGCAGAGCGTCGTCGCTTGAGTTTATGGTTACAAAAGATGTGTCAAGCAAAGTGTCTTTGGCATATTGCCAAAGTTCACGCTGTGACTTAAGATTTTCATTTATGTTACCAAGACTGTCAAGCGCACCCTTGAGTCCGTAAATCAGCGGAACAGATTCGGTGCCTGAGCGCATATTTTTCTCTTGCCCACCGCCTGTAATCAGCGGCTTTATGGTAACGCCCTTTTTTATATAAAGAATGCCAATACCCTTAGGTCCGTGAATTTTGTGACCGCTTGCGGTAAATAAATCAACACCCAGTTCACTAAGATTTATCGGCATTTTACCAAAAGCCTGAACACCGTCACAGTGAAGCAGAGCGGGAGCGCCCACGTCTTTAATAATCCTTGACGCTTCCCTTACAGGCTGAACCGCGCCCGTCTCGTTGTTTACGAGCATAATACTTACGAGTATTGTGTCTTTTGTAATGGCATTTTTAAGTTGGTCAATTCCAACAGCGCCGTTTTCTTGCGGTTTTATTGTCACCACTTCAAAACCGTCGTTTTCAAGTCTTTTTACGGTTTCTAAAACCGAAGGGTGCTCAATCGCGGTAGTGACAATTCGTTTGCCACGTTTCCTGCGGGCATATGCCGCGCCAAGAATAGCCGTATTGTTGCCCTCGGTACCGCTACCCACAAAATAAAGTTCATCTTCACGGCATTTAAGCATAGAAGAAAGAGTTTTTCTTGTATCGTCAATAAGCAGCTGAGCCTTAAAACCAAAGTCGTATAGGCTTGACGGGTTACCCCATACTTTGTTAAGAGCGTAATTTATGTTTTGAATCGCCGCTTCACACGGCATAGTTGTCGCGCTGTTATCAAGATATACCATTTTTTTCAAAACACTTCACTCCTTTCAAAGCATACACACTACCATTATACAGTATATTAAAAAAATAAACAATACCAAATATGCGAAAATTTGTATAAAAATTTTTATGTAAACTCTTGAAAAGAAATACGCAAAAGATTATAATGATAGATATAAATTTACACGGGGGAATTTTTTATGTTAAAAAGAATTTTAGTGGCAATCCTTGCTGTGCTTATGTTGTTCGCAGTAGTGGGTTGCGGAGATAACGTGGTTTATGATGACCTTTCAGGTTATGAAAGCATAAACCCGGCACTTCTTGACAAAAATCCGCTTACAGGTCTTGCTGTAGCTAACGGTAAGGAAATTGCAAATCGTCGACCAATCGCCGTAATGATAGAAAACTCGAGCGAATCGGTTCACGTTCAGACCAACGTTTGCAGAGCAGACGTTATCTATGAAACCGAGACCGAGGGTGGCATAACACGACTTATGGCAGTTTATCAGGACATATCTGCTCTTGAAAAGTTAGGTAATGTTCGTTCTGCAAGATATGACTTTATTGATTTGGCTATGGGCCATAACGCAATCTACGTTCATTGCGGACAGGATCCACACTATGCAAAACCACATCTTAAAGACCTTGATGATTTAAGTATAGACACCAATTCACAAGGCGCTGTGCGCATACAAAACGGTCTTGCAAGCTGGCACACACTATATGCTATCGGTAACGAGTTGTGGGAAAACATAAAGGGCAAGTTTGAAACAACACAAACAAACGTTACCCCTTGGCAAAACTTTACCGAAGAAAAGCTTTCACTTGACGGAGGTAGCGCAAAAGACGTTTCTATTCCTTTCCCAACTACCACAACCAAGTTTGCTTATGACGATTCAACCGGCCTTTACACAAGAATGGTAGGTGATAAGGAGCACACCGACTACTTTACAGAAGAAAAAACCTATGTTAAAAACATTTTTGTTCTTTTGACCGATATGGGCTACTTCCCCAAAGAAGGCCGCCGCGATATCGACCTTGTAGCAGGCGAAGGTTATTATATAACCAACGGAACAATGCAAAAAATTAAATGGTCAAAGGGCGATGCCCAAAATGCTGTAAAGTTTACCGATGAAGCAGGCGCTGAAATAAAGGTAAGCGCAGGTAATTCTTGGGTATGCATAGCAAACAAAGAAACCTGCAAACCTGTTATCCAGTAAGGAGAAAATATGATACAAACCGAAATTAAAAAACTTATTTGTTACGGACTCGAAAAGGGTCTGTTTACCGAACGTGATGAAATTTACGTTACAAATATGCTCATTGGCGCTTTGGGGCTTGATGAATTTGACTGCGAAGAAAAATTTACCAACGTTGATTTAGAAAGCACACTCGCCGCAATTCTCGACTTTGCTGTAGAAAAGGGCATTATTGAAGATGATATCACCTCACGCGATTTGTTTGACACAAAACTTATGGGTCTTATGATGCCGCGTCCTTCAGAGGTAGAGTTTGAATTCTTTAGCCGTTATAATGTGTCACCGCAGGCGGCAACCGATTATTACCACAAACTGTCGCGTGACAGCGACTATATTCGTACCTATCGTATCGCAAAAGATATGAAGTGGATTTCCCCAACCGAATACGGCGACCTTGATATTACCATAAATCTTTCAAAGCCCGAAAAGAGCCTTAAAGAAATTATGGCGGCAAAAAATGCGCCACAGTCGGGTTATCCAAAATGTTTGCTTTGCAAAGAGTGTGAGGGTTATGCCGGCAGAGTTAATTTTCCTGCGCGTCAGAACCACCGCATAATACCGCTTCGTCTTACCGATGAAAATTGGTTTATGCAATATTCACCATACGTTTATTACCCCGAGCACTGCATTGTGTTTAATGCCGAGCACACACCAATGCTTGTAGACCGCAAGGCATTTTGCAAATTGTTTGATTTTGTAAAAATGTTCCCACACTACTTTATCGGTTCTAATGCAGGTTTGCCAATTGTTGGCGGTTCAATTTTAAGCCACGAGCATTTCCAGGGTGGTCGTTATACCTTCGCTATGGAAAAGGCGCCTATTGAAAAGCCAATAGTATTTAAAGGTTATGAAGATGTTGCCGCAGGTATTGTTAAGTGGCCTATGTCGGTAATCAGACTGACAGGTGACAGCGCCGAGCGAGTTATAGACCTTGCCGATAAAATCTTTACAATCTGGCAAGATTATACTGATGAAAGCGTGTTTGTGTTTGCCGAAACCGATGGCGAGCCACACAATGCCGCAACACCAATCGCGCGTATGCGCGGCGACAAGTATGAGCTTGATTTGGTGCTTCGCAACAATATCACTACCGAGGAATACCCCTTAGGTTATTTCCACCCACACAATGAACTGCACCACATTAAAAAGGAAAACATCGGTCTTATCGAGGTTATGGGTCTTGCGGTGCTTCCCGCGCGTCTTAAAGACGAAATGGCCCAGCTTCAAAAGGCAATGCTTTCAGGTGCTGACATTCGCGCGATAGAAAGTATCGAAAAGCACGCCGATTGGGCGGATGAAATCAAGGCAAAATATTCAGACATAAATGCCGACAACATCGAAAAGATTATCAAAGACGAAATTGGTATTGTCTTTTCAAAGGTGCTTGAAGACGCAGGCGTTTTCAAGCGTGACGAAAAAGGTCAGGCAGCATTTATTAAGTTTATTGAATATGTAAATAAATAAGGCAAAAGAGCACTGCATTTGCAGTGCTCTTAAATTTTATTCTTTGGTTTCAGCGGTATCTATATATATTTCTTCACAAGCCTTTTGTGTCTCGGTCAACAAAAAACGACCGCTTTTTTGCGGTCATTTTAATATTCTTAGCCCTTTTGGGTAATGGTTTTTGGCAACGCCGTTTGATACCTTGGCGCCACCAAGCGGTACACCGCAAACTGTAACTACAGCCCAGCCGTTTGCGACATCGGTTTTAATCTCTTCGCCGCGCAGGTATTTTATAAGCTCCTCACTATCAACCTCAAGCTCAATTTTGCGTTTAAAATCTCGACCAAAGGCACTAAAAAATTGGTGGTGAGGCAAAACGTAATTCTTTTTTATTTCACCAATGGTAACGCCGCACATAAAGGCGACGCCTTTTTTTATTTCTATATCTCCGCTAAACAAAACAGGTGTATCGCCATAAAAAATAACATCATTTGTGTTGCAAAAATCAAGAGTTTCAGACAAAAAATTGCTTAAAATGGGATTTGTTGCTCTCTTTTTTTCAATTTTTGTTGCTCTTGAAGAAAAAATTTTTCTTGTGTGACGAAGCACAGCCATAAACTGACCTTCGCCTCGCGCTTTGTGTGGGTAAAACCGACGAGCAAAATGTATGTTATCACACTCGCACCCGTCAAATTTTATCCCCGGAGCAGTAACCTCCCTCACACATTCGGCAACGGGGATTATCTCGAAATCGGGGTGCGATTTTAAAAAGGTGTCAACCGTCATTTCGTTTTCTTCTAAAGAAAAGGTGCAGGTAGCGTATATAATTGTGCCGCCGTCAGCAAGGCATCTGGCCGCGTTTTCTAAAATTTCCTGCTGTCTTTCGGCGCATTTTTGCACGTTTTCTAAACTCCACTCGTCAATGGCAATCTGCTCTTTTCTGAACATACCTTCACCCGAGCAGGGCGCATCCACCATAACAACGTCAAAGGTGTGCGGAAACGTGTCTGCAAGACGAGAGGTGTCCATACAGGTGGTAACGCAGTTTTTAAGCCCAAGACGTTCAATGTTGCCGGTCAATATTTTGCATCTTGACGGTATAATCTCGTTAGAAACAAGCAGTCCATCATCACTTAGTTTCATTTTTAACTGTGTGCTCTTGCCACCCGGGGCGGCGCACATATCAAGCACATAAGCGTCGGGCAAAATTTGAACACACTCGGCGGGCGCCATAGCGGCAGGCTCTTGAACGTAAATTATACCTGCGTGGTGAAATGGGTGGTTGCCCACCCTATCAAAGTCAAGATAATACCCATTTTGCACATAGGGTATCTTTTCGCTGCCAAATGGGTTTACCTTTTCAAAATCTTTTATAGAAATTTTGTTGGTGTTTACCCTAAATGCCTTAACGGGTGGTTGGTTCATCGCTTTTTCATAAAGCGGGTACTCGTCACCAAGCAAACTTTTCATTCGGTTTACAAAATCTATTGGTAATTGTTTCATTATTTTAATTCCATTTCGCTGTAAAGCATACACATCGCGGTGGCTGTTATTGCGGCGGTCTCACACCGCAAAATGCGACTGCCAAGTGATATTATTTTGCCGCCTGCCTCGGTTGCAAGGTCGATTTCCGATGGTTCAAATCCACCCTCAGGACCTATAACAATACCCACGTTCATACCGCCCTTTATTTTAGATAGGGCGTCTTTTGTTGCCGCCATACCCTCAGCGCACTCATAAGGCACTAAAAGCAGGTCAAGGTCTTTTGCCACATTTATCATTTGTTTGTACGACAAAATTTCACAAACCTCGGGTACGTTTGTGCGTTTGCTTTGCTTTGCGGCGGCTTCGGCAATGGCCTGCCAGCGCTCGCGTTTGCTGTTTTTCTTTTTGTCATCTATTTTTACAATGCTTCGCTTCATAGAAACGGGGGTCACACTGGTGATACCAAGTTCTACCGCCTTTTGAATAATAAGCTCAAGCTTGTCTGATTTTGGTAGCCCTTGAAAAAGGTGTATTTTTATAGGCAGATTGGTGTCTTGATAGTTTTCACTAATAATTTTTGCAATAACGGTGTCGGACTCAATGCACTGGATTTCACAAAGGTCGCTTACATTGTCGCAACTTACCAAAAACTGCTCACCTATTCCCATACGCAAAACATTTTTAATATGGTTAAAGTCGTTACCGCTTATAAAATAGCGATCATTCTTTTTGTTGTCAGCCTTTACAAAAAAATTATACATACCAAAAACCACCTTTTTAGGTATTATATCAAAAAATATTATCATTTACAATATTGATTATTAAACCTTATTGTGCTAAAATTTGAATTAAGGCGGTGACGGTTATGGATATTTCAAAAATTGATAAAAACTTTAAGGTAGAAACTAAAATTGAACGTGATGGTTTAAAGTTTTATGATATAGACGAGTCTCCCTTTAAAATATACGGTGTTTTCCGTGAGGGTGAGCGCTATGTTCGTATGCCTTCCGATATTGCAAAAGGTGTAAGTGATAGAGTGTTTTCGCTTTACGCGCATACTGCGGGCGGTAGAGTGCGTTTTGTTACCAATAGCCCTTACGTTGCAATAAGTGTAAAGCTTAATAAGGCCTACAAAATGTCACACTTTGCTTTTACAGGAAGCATAGGATGCGATATTTATTCAGGCACCAGATATATTGGCACAATTGTGCCACCTGCCAACGTTACCAATGAATATGAGGGCATTATAGACGTTCCGTTTAATGATGAGCGAGAGTACACTGTAAATATGCCGCTTTACAGTGAAACAGATAAAATTTATATCGGCATAAAAGAGGGCAGCACTTTAAATGCGGCTCCCGATTATAAAACAGAAAAACCAATTGTGTATTACGGCTCATCAATAACCCAGGGCGGATGCGCGTCAAGACCGGGTAATGCTTATCAAAGCATAATTTCACGTGAGCTCGACGCTGACTTTATAAACCTTGGTTTTTCGGGAAGCGCCTTTGCAGAAGATAAAATGGCAGAGTACATAGCAGGTCTTGATATGAGCGTATTTGTTTACGACTATGACCATAACGCACCTGACCTTGAGCATTACAAAAACACCCACGAGCGTATGTTTAAAATTATAAGAAAAGCGCAACCTAATTTGCCTATACTTATGATGACACGACCCGAATACTATCTCGATCAAGAGGAGCAGGAGCGTTTACAGGTTATGCTTAACACATACAATAACGCTATATCGGCAGGCGACAAAAATGTTTACTGTATAAAAGGCCCCGACCTTATTGAAGCAGTGCGCGAATCGGCGCTTGTAGATGGTGGTCACCCCAACGACAGCGGTTTTGTAAGTATGGCAAATGTAGTTGGAAATAAATTGAAAGAGATATTAAAATAATGGATTTTACAAAAATTGATAAAAATATGAAGGTTGAAACCAAAATCGAGAGAGAGGGTTTAACCTTTTACGATGTTGATGAAGCCCCCTTTAAAATTCACGGTGTTTTCCGCGAGGGCGACCGCTATCGCCGTATGCCACGTGCCATAGCCGAGCCGATAAGTGACGGCGTTCGCTGGCTCAGTGGCGTAAGTGCAGGCGGCAGAATCCGTTTTGTTACTGACAGCCCGTATATTGCTCTTAAAGTGCAGATAAGCGGTCCCAGTAATTTTTCTTTCTTTTCGGTTACCGGCATTATGGGTTGCGACGTTTACTCGGGCAAACGCTATTTTGGCACCATTATTCCACCGCTTGATACAACCACAGAATACGAAAACGTAATTGATATTCCGGATGTAGCCGAGCGTGAGTACACAATAAATATGCCGATTTACGCTACTACGCATAAAATATACGTAGGCATAAAAGAGGGTTGCACACTAAAGAGCGCAGGGGATTATGCCATAACCAAACCCGTTGTGTTTTACGGCTCATCAATAACACAGGGTGGATGCGCGTCGAGACCTGGTAACACATATCCCAGTCAGATTTCACGAGCGCTCGACTGTGATTTTATAAGCCTTGGCTTTGCAGGCAGCGCAAAGGGAGAGCCGGAGGTAGCGCAGTATATATCAAGCCTTGATATGACAGCGCTGTTTTATGATTACGACTACAATGCAGACAACTTAGAAATGTATAAAAACACCCACGAAAAGTTTTTTAAAATTATACGCGCGGCGCAACCCGAGTTACCAATAATTATGACCACAAGACCCAAAGTGCACCTTACCACCGAGGAGGAGGCACGCGTTGAGGTTATGATGCAAAGTTATCAAAACGCAATAGATGCGGGCGATAAAAACGTTTATTACATAAAGGGTGAGGACCTGCTTATAGATATGCTGGGTGAGACCGCCTTGGTAGAAAACTGTCACCCTAACGATGCAGGTTTTGCAAGCATGGCATATGTTATGGGTAATAAATTAAAAGAGATTTTAGGAATATAAAAAGAGAGGCTATTTGCCTCTCTTTTTTATAGTTTTATTTTCGCTAGTCCCGCTTCAGACGTTTCTTTATAACGCGAAGACAGGTCAAGTCCCGTTTCTTTCATAGTGTGTATTACGTGGTCAAAAGAAATTTTGCGCGAGTTCCACAAAAAACTTGAAAGATTAACGGCGTTAATGGCTCTCATTGCCGCAACCGCGTTGCGCTCTATGCAAGGAATTTGCACAAGTCCGCAAATGGGGTCACAGGTAAGACCCAGGTGGTGCTCAATAGCAATCTCGGCGGCATATTCTATCTTATCAATTGTAAGGTCAAAAAGTTCGGCTAAAGCCGCAGCCGCCATAGCGCAAGCCGAGCCGATTTCGGCTTGACAACCACATTCTGCGCCCGAAATTGACGCGTTGGTTTTAATAAGGTTACCTATAAGACCTGCAGTCATAAGCGCGTGGTGAATTTGCTCATCGCTAAAGCCCGATTTTTGTTGGTGATAAAAAAGCGTTGCGGGCAAAACCCCTGCCGCGCCACAGGTAGGAGCGGTAACAATGGTTTCACCTGCCGCGTTTTGCTCACTAACAGCAAAAGCGTATGAGCAAACCATACGGTTTTGTCGGGTTTCGGCGCTTTCGTCTATGTGTTGACTGCCCCATAACGTTTTTGCCTTTTTTTGAACACCCAGTCCACCGGGCAACACGCCCTCGTCGTTAAGTCCGTTTTTAATTGAGCGTTTCATAGCGTCCCAAATGGTTGCAATGTGTTCTTTTAAGGAGTCGCCTTCAAACTTTAAAGCATACTGCCACAATTTGATTGAGTGCTCGTCGCAATAGGCGGCAATGTCAATAAACTTATCGTGCGGATAAACCGTTTCTAACTTTTCGGGCGACATATTTTCAAACTCTATATAACCGCCGCCAACGCTGAACACTCGGGTTCTGGCAATTTCGTTTCCGTCTTTAAATGCGATAAGGACCATAGTGTTAGGATGTGGGATGTTGTCCTCTGTCATATCAAATTCTATTTCGCAATTTACAGGCTCAAAGGTTTTAACTATTACGGTATCGGTGCCGTGACCCTTACCCGTTTTTGCAAGCGAGCCAAACAGTATTGCCTTAAAACTGTCGGCATCAGGGTTTTGTGCGCTAAAAATTTTACAAGCGCGTTCAGGACCGATGGTGTGCGAACTTGACGGTCCGCGACCTATTTTATAAATTTCTTTTATCGAAGTCATACCAGACATAAAATTACCCCTTAATATCGTTGAAAATTTCTACAAGTTTTTTAGCAGAGTTTGCCATATTATTAATGCCGTCAAAAACGTTATCAGCTGTAAAGTCGTTTAAATATTTATCTGCCTCCAACGTAAAATAACCGTCATATCCTATCGCTTTAAGCGCTTTTAAAATCGGCAAAAAGTCAATATTCATAGAAAAAGGAATTTGGTGCGAATCGTGCCAACGGTCATTATCGTGAATGTGAAGCGCTTTAAGTCTGGGGCCTAAAGCCTTTATCATTTCTACAGCGGTTGTGTCTGAGCCGCGCATTTCGGCGTGTCCTATGTCAAGACAGGCAACAAAAAAGTCATCATTTATAACGTCGATATGTTCACAAAAACTACTGGGTGTGGCGCAGGCCGCAAAACTGGACTGGTCGAGTTCTTTGTTCCAGTTCCACATATTCTCGGTAGCGATTTTTACATTGTGCTGTTTTGCAAAGGGCAAAAGCTCTAGGTACATCTCGGCGTTTTCTTGCGGTGACTTGTTGTTATCGGGATGAATTACACAAATTTTGCCACCTGCTTCGGCGGTGCATTCGATAGCGCGTTTTAAATAAGAACGTATTTCTTTGCAATAGGTGGGAAACGGCGCATGCGATTGATTACAGCAAATGCCGTTATCAAGACCTATTTGTTTAAGCTTTCGGGCAAATGCCAGATAATTATCACTTGCAAGTGGGTGATGGTTTTTTAAAAGAGATTTTGTTGCCCAGTCATATCTGCACATAGCAAACATAGAAAAATCCCAGGCGTCAAAACCCGCCTTTGCAACATATTCAACAGCCCTTTCTTCGCCAATTATTTTAGCGATAGAGCCGATTTCTGTTGAAATTTTCATAAAAAACACCACCGTATAAGTCATTATACCATAAACTTAAAGCAATCACAACGCAAAATTTTTATGTAAAAGAGTAATTATACTAAAAATTACGTAAAACAAAAAGACGAACCCCCACATCTTTCACCTGTGGGGGTTTATATTATTGGTTTTTTCATATTTTAACTGTACATCGGACTCACCGTTTATATTTTAGTATAAATCAAAACTTAACTAAAATTTGGGACTCATTCCTTTACTCTTTTATAGTTTTAAGTTAAAAGTTAATTAAACCTTTGGACTCAGTCCTTTATTATATTATAGTTGTCGGGTTTACGCCTTAACTGTACATTGGACTCACGCCTTTCAATTTATTTTTTTGAAATTGCTGGTGGAGTTTCCCTCATAGCGTTTTACCGCTCCTTTCTTTTCTCTTCGTCTTTATTATAAGCAATTATCAACAAATTGTCAACAAAAAGTTAATAACTTTTATTTATTTTGTATAAAAAACTAAAAATTTAAATCTGTTTTTGATGTTTTGCACAAAAGGAAAAGTCTTCTATTGACGGAAAGCAAATTTTAGGGTAAAATAATATTGTTAGCCTGACGCTTTGGAGGAAATTAAAAATGAGCGAAAACATTAAAAACGAAGAATACAATCCTGATATTGTAACCCTTAGTGATGACGAGGGCAAAGAATATAACTTTGAAATTTTGGATGCAATCGAAACCGATACCGCAAGATATCTGGCACTCTTGCCACAGTATGATGACCCACAGGCAATGCTTGACGACTCGGGCGAATTGGTAATTGTTAAGGTTGGCGAAGAAAACGGCGAAGAGTTTTTCTATGAAATAGAGGATGACGATGAGTACGAAACCATTGCCGACGCTTTTGTAGACCGATTGCAAGATCTTTTTGAAATAGACGAGAAATAATACCGATTGCTACGTTCTGCCTTGTGCGTGTATCGTTGGCTTATATAACCCTACAAGATAATAAAAAGGGATTTCTGCTCAGACGGCGGGTTTGCAGACCTCCCGCGGCGGTGCCGAGTTCGGAAGAAGGGAGCGCGAAACCGTTTGGCGAAAACCCACCTGAAATTAAGTTCAGGTTATCATTAAGCCGTTACGGCAAGGCGGAACGAAAGATTTTAAAAAAATGTCAAAAAATTCTTGACTTATCAAAAAATTGCGATATAATATGTATTGCTCAATTAAATATTGGGGAATTGTGTAACGGTAGCACGACAGACTCTGACTCTGTTTGTTGGGGTTCGAATCCCTATTCCCCAGCCAAAAAATAAGACAGTCTTCGGACTGTCTTATTTTTTTATCCAAGCCGAAGGCTTGGTATGTAATCCGCGTTAGCGGAATGTGATCACGCGATAGCGTGTATGTCATCACCATAGGTGTATTTCTTCGGCTTGATTACATACGCAACTTTCGTTGCAATTACATACAATGCTCCGCATTGATTACATTCACACCTGCGGTGTGATTAAATATGTGAGGATTCGAACAAGGGCAGGTACGTCAATTCTTGCTAATCTAATTAAAATATGCTATAATTACAGCATAATAACAATTATATAATATGAATAGGGGGTCGTTTTATGAAAGAAGAGAATAGAAAAGAAAAACTTACGCTGAGTAATATAGAAGGCGACATGAAAAATCTATCTATACGTGAAATTATATCGGTTTTTGTTGTATCGTTGCTCATGGCATTAGTTATCTTGGTTCTAATGGTATTAGATTCGGCAACGAATAGGGCTATTAGTTCCGATGCATTTGGAGTAGTAGTGCTCACTGTTTTATTATTTGCACTATTTTCATTGTTAGTTTTTATTTTGATTAAAAGTATTAATAGATTGATTTCTATAAAAAAGAAAACATATATTATAGAAACCGACCGGTTAATCAACTCAAAATCCGGCACAGGTCAAATCGTTTCATCTAATTTTCGCACCGCCTTTTATAAGCCCTTTAGATTGTATTTTTCACAAAAAAATAGGGTTTTTAAAATACCGGAAGGAATTAATTATAAATGGTCAGAAAAACATCACATGTATGAATACAGTGTGTTTAATTCGTCAAATATTGGTGATGAATTTTACTTAGTAATGATTAATGATAAAATTATTTGTGCATATAATAAAAAACTTTTTGAAATGGAATAATTTTAGGGTGGGTTTCATATGAAAAAGAAAAATTTAAAAATTCTTTTTTCACTTACAGTTGTTACATTTGTTTTAGATATCTGCTTTTTAATTTATGGTCTTATAGATATTTCAAATTATATTTCAAGAATATCACAGGTGTCCAGCGGCATTGACTATTTTGGCATAGGCTGGGGATTAGGCTTAGGGTTGTTTGTTATTTCGCTGATAGGGTTGGCGCTTTCAATTATAACTGCTAAATTATCGCAACAATCAGTAATTAAAAAAACAGCCTATGTTTTATTGTGTTTATTTGTGGTTCTGTTGCTGTTGGGCGTAGTGATATTTTACATATAATAAAAAGTTTAAAATTAGGTGACTAAATGAAAAAGAAAGTTTTGAGTATATTGTCGTGCGTTGCGGCTTTGGCTCTTGGTGCTGTTAAGATTGAGTTGCGCTTTTGTGTGTAGATGCTGCAACTTATTTTTTAGAAGTACAAGAATTGGACTGGGAAAATCCAAAACCTGTTACTTTTAAAATTGAAAATAATAAACTTGTTTGGATTTTGTATTGATAACAAAATATTTTAATATTGTAACAGATCGTTAATAAGAGGTGCCATTTTATGAGAGAAGAAAACAATAAAGAGAAATTGACAAAGGAACGAATAAAAACAGACATAAAAAATAAATGTATTGATGATATTAAAGCGGTTTTGAGAACGTCTTTGATTTTATTATTATTTTTAGTACTGCCTCCAATAATTTTATATAAGGTTTTTACTCCGTTTAATATACCAACCGCTATTTCAACAATGATTACTATATATTCTATAGTAATTGTATTTTTAACGGTGTGTTGCTTGTACAAACCTTTTAAGTTGCTTTTTGGTCTTTATAAAAAGGGATTTCAAATTGCAACGGACAAACTTTCACATAGCACCGAGATGACTTTATCAGATATTTTAATTTTTAGTAACTGGTGGTTAATTTATTCGTTAAGCAAACCATATCGTTTGAGCTTTAATTCATATAATAAATATCTTATCCCTAAAGGAAAGAATTACAGATGGTCAGATATGTACTGTATGGATGACAAAGGTGTATACAACTATTCTACAATTGGTGACGAATTTTATTTAGCAGTAATTGATAATAAAATAGCATTCGCCTACAATAAAAAACTTTTTGAATTAATGGATTAAATGGTGGTTTTGTGAAAGAAGAGAAAAGAAAAGAAATTTTGACAAGAGAAATAATAAAAAATGAGTGTATTAAAATATGCGGCAACAGCATTAAGAGATATTTGTTGAGTTATTTAGTTTTGATTCCTCTTTTTTATTTAGAGTACCTAATAATAACAACAGATGCCTCACAAGTAGGAATTGTTATAATTGCGATAGTAATTTTTGGTTGGTCTTTATGGCTTTTGTGGGAAATGATACATTGCATAAAGTTATTGATAAAAATCAAACAAAATAACTTTGATATATTAGAGGACCAATTGGTTGAAAAAGTGCCGCGTAAAGAATTAGTATTGGGTTATGATGATAGAGCACACTATTTATCTGCGATTTTTGACAGTGGACTTTTTGCACGTTATAGATACAGACTGTATTTTAAAAACTTAAAACAGAGCTACTGCATACCTTTTGGCATGAATTATAGTTGGTCTAACAATTTTATGAATCATTTTAGGGTGTATGACAGTTCGGAATTTGGTGATAGTTTTTATTTAATGGTTATAAAAAAAGAACTCAAAATAGTTCTTGCATATAATAAAAAACTTTTTGAAATGGAATGAATTTAGGGGGTCGCTTTATGAAAAAACTTATTACATTCTTACTTGTTTGTTTAATGGCGGTGTCTTTTTGCGCTTGCGCTAAAAAACCGCATGAAGAATCGACAGATATTAACATTGCTGAAAACCTGTATAAAGTATCGGTGGATATTAACATTGCTGAAAACGAAATATCTGATATGCTTTTATTTAATAAAATCAGCAATCAAATAAATTATGAATATTTAAGCTATGCTTTTGCCGAACCTGAATTATCAAAGCAGTACGAAAACGTTGTTTTACCCGAAGACGAAGCAGAGGTAGAAGTCTCTTTGTTAGAAAGTAAGCTGGTTGCTCAAAAGTGCAAGGAATATGGTGTTCATTTAACAGCCGAAGACACAACAAAAACGGCTTTGGGTGAATATGATTTACTTAAACAAGACCCCGGTCAATCAAGGTATTACAATGCAATCATATCGGCGTTAGATAAAAACTCCGTTACAGAAGAGGATTATTTAAAGATTAGCGAAAAGCAGGCTTATTATAAGTATAATAGTGTTAGTTTAAAAAGGTATTTTGCCGAAAAGATTTTTGACGCTTCAAAAGGTACGACTTTAGATGAGCAATACGATTATTACATCAATAAGTTAGTTGACGAGTATTTAAGATAAACTAATTTCTGTAATTCTCGCAAAAAGACAGCAGGTATTTAGTAATGCTGTCTTTTGCTTTTTTTAAAAATATAGAACAAGTTCAATATTTAAAATTTACACCGTTTTATAAGTTTTTGTTGCAAAAATTATAAAATTTAGGTATAATAATTGTAATTTGTTTTAAGGAGGATATTTAAATGAAAAAACTACTCGCTTTTTTAATGGTGATTGCGTTGGTTTTCTCCCTTGCAGGATGCGGCGCAACAACTATGACCATGGGCACAGGTAGCCCAACAGGTACCTACTATGCATACGGTGGCATTATAGGTCAATACATCACAAACGATGCAGGTGTTACCGTTAACGCTGTGTCAACCGGTGGCTCTAAGGACAACA
Organism: Clostridia bacterium; assembly: GCA_017516965.1. Taxonomy (GTDB): domain Bacteria; phylum Bacillota; class Clostridia; order Oscillospirales; family Acutalibacteraceae; genus UBA737. Next base: position 211,940 of record JAFXAP010000008.1, on the reverse strand, counting down.
TTCAGGGTATTGATGTTGGTGACTATCAGTTAGGTACTGTTCAGTCAGACGTTATGCACTACGCTTGGAATGGTACACGTTCTTTTGAAGAAGACGGCAAGATTGAGTCTTTCCGCACAGTTGCAGGTCTTTATGCAGAGGCTGTTCAGCTTGTTACTGCTAATGCTGATATCAAGTCGGTTGCTGACCTTAAAGATAAAAAGGTTTCTATCGGCGCGCCGGGTTCAGGTGTTTACTTTAATGCTATGGACGTTCTCTCGGCTGCAGGTCTTAGTGAAAAAGATATCAAACCACAGTATCAGAACTTTGACGAAAGCGCCGACGCTCTTAAAGACGGTAAGATTGACGCTGCATTTATAGTTGCAGGCGCTCCTACCCCTGCTATCACAGAACTCAGCATGACCAATGCCAACGTTCGCATTGTTCCTATTGATGGCGATATTGCAGAAAAACTTATGAAGGACAACACCTTCTATTCTGTTTACAAAATCCCCGCAAATACATATAAAAATCAGACCGAAGAGGTTTTGACCGTTACAGTTAAGGCAACCCTTATTGTAAGCGCATCAGCAGGCGAAGAAGAGGTTTACAAATTAACAGCTGCTATTTTTGATAACATAGAAGCAATTACAAAAGAGCACGCAAAAGGCGCAGAACTCAGCCTTCAGAATGCAACAGACGGTCTTACCGTTCCCTTCCACGCAGGTGCTGCAAAGTATTTCAAAGAAAAAGGAATTGAAGTTGAGGTTAAATAATTTAAACCAACTTTAAATCTTAACAATTTGATAGCTGCGGCATTAACTGTCGCAGCTATTTAATATTTTTATCGAAAGGTGGAGGAATTGTTGTTTTTCTCAAAAAGCAGGGCTCCTAAAGTTGAAGAACCAATGGATTTAGAAGCCGTTATGAAAAAATTTGACCGAGAATCAAATACTCGTGTCTGGGAAGGCAAACCAAAAATAATTGTTAACTGCATTTTGGCGGCCTTCGCTTTGTTTTGTATTTATGTAACATTTTTTGCAACCTGGCTTGACTCTGTAAGACTTTCAAGCTTTGTGGGCTGCATAGTGTTTATAGGTTATTTGATATATCCTATCAAAAAAGGTGCGCAAAAAACAAATTACATTCCGTGGTACGACATAATTTTAATGGTTGTGGGCTCGGGTTCGTTCTTTTATCATACCTTTGATGCTGTGACCATTATTCAGCAGGGCAATAAATTTGAGTTGCACCAAATCATTATTGGCGCTATAGGAATACTCTGCCTTTTAGAGCTTTGCCGTCGTTGTGTTGGTATTCCGATTATTGTTGTTGCAGGAGCATTTATTGTTTACGCTTTAAGTTGGGGACTTACTAACCCTGATATGTTGCGTAGAATAGAGGGCCTTGTTGGCAAACTGTTTTACACCACTACTTCGGGTATTTTGTCAACACCGGTTAATACCTGCTCTAAGTATATTGCTATATTTATAATTTTTGGCGCCTTTCTCGAAAGAACGGGCATTGCCGATTTCTTTATAAAAATATCTAACTCAATCGTTGGTGGATTTTCGGGCGGTCCTGCAAAGGTTGCCGTTGTGGCAAGCGCGCTTGAGGGTATGGTTTCGGGCTCATCTGTTGCTAACACCGTAGGTTCGGGCTCGGTTACTATTCCTCTTATGAAAAAGACCGGTTACAAACCCGAATTTGCCGCCGCTGCCGAGGCATCGGCTTCTACGGGCGGACAAATAATGCCGCCTATTATGGGCGCCGCAGCCTTTTTGATGGCGGAAAATATCGGCGTACCTTATAGCAATATTGTTGTACGCGCAATTTTGCCCGCTTGTCTTTACTTTTTGGGTGTATTTATCGCAGTTCACCTTGAAGCGAAAAAAGAAGGGCTAAGAGGTCTTTCTAAAGAAGAATTACCCAGATTTTTACCTTTGCTTAAACAATCTTATTTGTTGCTTCCGTTAATTTTGCTTATTGCGCTTGTTGGTTCGGGCTCACGTTCAATTGCCTATGCCGCCGCAATCGCAATCATTGCCGCTATTGTTGTAGGCCTCTTTAACAAAGAAAACCGCATTACACCAAAGCGCATATGGGAAGCGTTGGCCGCAGGCGGTCAGGGTATGATTACCGTAGCCGTTGCTTGTGGCGTAGCAGGTATTATTGCAGGTACCATCACCATGACAGGTCTTGCTACTATGCTTATTAACGGTATTTTGACACTCGCCGGCAATAAGGTAATTATCGCGCTTTTCTTAACAATGCTTACCTGTATTGTTTTGGGTATGGGTGTACCCACCACGGCAAACTATTGCATTATGGCTGCAACCTGCGCGCCCATTCTTATAAAAATGGGTGTTCCGGATTTGGCCGCCCACTTCTTTGTGTTCTATTTCGGCATTGTTGCAGACCTGACTCCGCCGGTAGCCTTGGCGGCTTATGCAGGCGCAGCTATTGCGCAGGCAAACCCAATGAAGACGGCATTTACGGCAACAAAACTCGCAATCGGCGCGTTTATAGTGCCATACGTATTTGCGCTAAATCCTGCAATGTTGTTTATTGACACAACAGTTTGGGAGGTTGTTTTGATTTGCATAACCTCTTGCATTGGTATATTTGCGGTATCGGCATCGCTCGAAGGGTATTTTATACATAATATGAAATGGTATGAGCGAATACTGTGCGCGGCAGGCGGATTACTGCTTATTTACCCGGGAATGGTAACCGATCTTATCGGCATAGCCTTGGTTGGCATAGTACTCGGTATTGAATTGATAACCAAAAAGAAATATACATTACAAACAGCATAAACAAAAACAGGAACGAACAATATGTTCGTTCCTGTTTTTTACATATCGAGATAAATTCCTTTTTTTCTGCCAAAAAAGTCGCGAGGCTCTTGCGGTGTTACCGCAAAAATTTTATTCTCGCTATAAAGTATAGCAAAACTAAAATTATTACCAAGTTTTTCTGCTAACTCCGCCTTTAACTTTTTGTAAAGGGGGTCTTTTATTTTTAAGGCTTCGGGTATGTGTTTTTCACAACCGCTTTTAAGCAAATCGCAAACCAATTTTTCACGCAAAATTTGCGCGTCGCATTTATTTTTATAAAACTCATAAAACTTTTCGGTATAAAGCGAAAGGCTTAGCTTGTTGCCGCTGACTTTATTGCCAAAATCAAAGAAAATATCAAAAGGCTCTATGCCGATTTCGTGTGTTAAGTAGTCAAGTGTCAGCAAAAAGCGACCGCTGTTATAAAGACGCTCTAGAGCATCCTCGCATTTCTTAAGTGACAAAATTTCACTGCTTGTAAGCCAAGGGGTAGAGGTTACCTCATAAGGCGGATTTTTGCTAAAAGTGCAGGGGTATTTATCTTGGTTTTCACGCATATCAGAGCCAAAAAGCATCTTTAAAAACCCCATTTGAAGCATATGAGCGTGCAAATTAAAGCCTGTGTTAAAACTGTTTTTAAAACTTTTCATATCTTCGCCGGTAAGCCCTGCGATAAGGTCGATATGAATATGCATATTATCAAAACTTAAAAGTGTTTTAATGTTTTTTACAAGTTTTTTGGTGTCGGTTTTGCGGTTGATGGCCTTTAAAGTTTTCTCGTTAAAAGACTGCATACCAATTTCAAGTTGGACAGCGCCGCGTGGCATTTCTGACAATATTTTAAGCGTTTCCTCGTGTAAAATATCACCCGCAATTTCAAAATGAAAACAAACGCCGCGGGGGATTTTTGCGCCGTAATTTTCCTTTAAAAACAGTAAAATTTCATTGGCTCTTTGGTAGTTTGCGTTAAATGTTCTATCAACAAATTTAACGGTTTTTGTGCCTGAATTAGCGAGTAAAATGATATTTTCTTTTACTGTATCTATATCAAAAAAACGAAGTGGCGAGCAACGTCCCGACAGGCAAAAAGCACAACGATATGGGCAGCCCCGACTGGTTTCTATATAACAAATTCTGCCCCCTAAATTTTGAAAAAATTCCTTGCAGTAAGGGTTGGGTGGTGTTTCTTGGTAAACGGCTTCGGGTATAGATAAAATGCTACTGTGCTCTCGATATGTAAGACCGTCAATTTCGTTTAGCGGTAGGTTTTGGTTTAGCGCGTCAATTAGTTTTGGAAAGTTAAATTCCCCCTCGCCCGATAACACAAAATCAATGTAGCAAAATTTTGTTAAAACGTCTTGTGCGCGATAGGCAACTTCCGGTCCGCCAAGAATAATTTTTGAGCCGAATTTCTGATTTAATTTTTCGCATACATAAAGCGTCTCTTGTATGTTCCAGATATAGCACGAAAAGGCGTAAACATCCGCTTTTTCAATTTGATTTACAAATTCGTCAAGGTTTGCGTTTATGGTGCTTTCTGCCACTGAGGCGTTTATATCGCTTTTGCAAAATGCTTTTACGCCGGATAGCAAACACCAAGGGGAGAGTGATGCGTGAATATATTTTGAATTAAGGCATCCTATTGTTATTTTCAACCAAAATCACCACCTTTAAGACCTATGATATCTATTATAAACTATTTTAAACAGTTCCTCAACAAAATCTTAATAATAAGAGCGAATATTTTTGCATAGTCAACCTTGAAAAACCAATGCGGCTATGATATAATCTACTATGTATAATTATATATAATATTAAGGAGAAAAAAGCCTTGTCATTTCCACTTGAAAACATTAGAAATTTTTGCATAGTAGCGCACATCGACCACGGCAAGTCAACCCTTGCCGACCGCTTGCTTGAACTTACCCAGTCGGTAGCCGAACGCGATATGGAAGAACAAATACTTGACAGTATGGACCTAGAGCGTGAGCGCGGAATTACCATAAAGGCGCACGCAGTAACACTTTACTATACCGCAAAAGACGGCAAAGAATACGAACTTAATCTTATTGACACTCCGGGACACGTTGACTTTAACTACGAAGTGTCACGTTCGCTCGCGGCATGCGAGGGCGCAATACTTGTGGTTGACGCGTCTCAAGGTATCGAAGCGCAAACCCTGGCAAATACCTATCTTGCCGTTGACCACGGGCTTGAGATTTTGCCTGTTATAAACAAGATTGACCTGCCTTCAGCCGAACCCGATAGAATAAAGGCTGAAATAGAAGATATTATCGGCATCCCCGCTGATGAAGCTCCGCTTATTTCTGCCAAGACGGGTATAAACGTTGAACAGGTTTTAGAAACAATTGTCGAGGGTGTACCCGCGCCAAAGGGTGACCGTAGTGCGCCACTTAAAGCGCTGATATTTGACTCATACTACGACCCATATAAAGGCGTTATAGTTTATTTTAGGGTAGTATCGGGCAAAATCAAATCGGGAGATACCATAAAAATGATGGCAACGGGCGCCGAGTTTGACATTGTAGAGCTTGGACGCAAACGCGCCACTAATTACGAAACCTGTGACGAACTGCAAGCGGGCGAGGTAGGTTACCTTGCGGCTTCTATTAAGACGGTAAGCGAGGCGCGTGTTGGTGATACAATCACTTTGGCAAATACTCCTGCCGAGGAGGCGCTTCCGGGTTATCGCGCGGCAAAACCTGTTGTGTTCTGCGGTATCTATCCGGCTGACGGCGCAAAATACCCCGACCTTCGTGAAGCGCTTGAAAAATTACAGCTTAATGACGCGTCGCTGCTCTTTGAGCCTGAAACCTCTCAGGCGTTAGGCTTTGGTTTCCGTTGCGGATTTTTAGGTCTTTTGCATATGGAAATATTAGAAGAGCGACTTGAGCGTGAATATAACCTTGATATCATTACGACAGCCCCCAGTGTGCAGTATGAATTTGTGCTGACAAACGGGGATAGAATATTTGTAGACAATCCAACAAACTACCCCGACCCTGCTACAATTGGCGAAGCGCTTGAACCGGTGGCAAACGTGCACATCTATTCACCCAGTGAATACGTTGGCACAATAATGCAGCTTTGCGAAGAGCGTCGCGGCGACTATAAGGGTATGACGTATATGGGTGACCGCGTAGATATACACTATGTACTGCCTATGGGCGAGATTGTTTATGACTTTTTTGACGCTTTAAAGAGCCGTACCAAAGGTTACGCAAGCTATGATTACGAAACTGCGGGTTACCAAAAATCAGACCTTGTTAAGCTTGACGTTATGCTTGCGGGCGATACAGTAGATGCGCTGTCCTTTATAGTGCACACGTCAAACTCTTATGCGCGTGCGCGCCGTATTGCCGAAAAACTTAAAGAATATATTCCAAGACAGCTTTTTGAGGTTCCCGTTCAGGTAGCGGTAGGCGGAAAAATCATTGCGCGTGAAACCGTAAAGGCTATGCGCAAGGACGTTCTTGCAAAGTGCTACGGCGGCGACATAACACGAAAAAAGAAGCTTCTTGAAAAACAAAAAGAAGGTAAAAAGAAAATGCGTAAGTTAGGTTCAGTCGAAGTTCCAAAAGATGCGTTTATGGCTGTGCTTAAATTAGACGAATAATAAAGAGGTTAAAATATGACCAAAAAAAGAAGAAAAGCAATAATCCGCCGCAGAGTGTTTATAGCAACAATCGCTTCGCTTTTAGCGGCAGTTGTGGCGCTGATTGCCGTAGTGGTGATAGCAATTAAAAACGCACCTGACAAAAAGGACGAATCTGTAAAAGCAGGGTATGTTTCAAGTGAAGATATATCTTCTTCAAAAGTAGAGGCACCACAAGAGCCTGAGATGTTTGTTACACCTACGGGAGTAGAGCTTGACAAAAACTTTGGCAGACTGTTGCTTATAAATGGAAAAAATCCCCTACCCGATGATTACGACACCAATGTTCGTGAATATTTAGTAGAAATTGATGAGAAATATCGTAACAATAACAACGTAACGCAAATACATCGCGACGTTTACCCATACATCACCGCTATGGTGGCTGCTGCTCAGGCAGACGGGGTTGATTTGCGTGTGTGGTCGCCCTTCCGTGACTATGCTACGCAAAATATTCTTTTTCAAAGACAGGTAGAAAGATGCGGCGGTGATGAACAAGAGGCCGCAACCGTTGTTGCGCGTCCGGGCACCAGTGAACACAATACAGGCTTGTGCGCCGACTTTAATATGGCGGACGACGCATTTGAGCAGACCGAAATGTACACTTGGATGCGTGAAAATGCCGAGGACTACGGGTTTATTCTTCGCTATCCAAAAGAAAAAGAAGAGATAACAGGCGTTATTTATGAATCGTGGCATTGGCGATTTGTTGGTATAAACAATGCCAAATTAATTAACGAACTCGGTGTAACGCTTGAAGAGTTTATACAAATGAAGGATTATGACCCTGCGATAGATATGTATGGTGATGATTCGGCAAGCAGTATGCCAGAACAGATAATAGATTAATTTTTGGAGGAACGCTTTATGGATTTTAAGCAGTTTTTCAGTCAGTTAAACGGTAAAAAAATCGCAATGTGCGGAATAGGTGTCAGCAACACCCCTTTAATTTTAAACTTTTTAAAACAGGGTGCGCGTGTAATTGCCTGTGACCGCCGTGAGCGTGAACAGATTGGCAATATTGCCGATGAGTTAGAGGCCGCAGGCGCAGAACTCAATCTGGGAGAAGGTTATCTTGATAATCTTGAGGTAGATATTATCTTCCGCACCCCAGGTATGAATTTTCACCTGCCCGAACTCGAAAAGGCTCGTAAACGCGGAATAGCCGTAACCAGTGAAATGGAAGTCTTTTTTGACCTTTGCCCCGCAACAATTTTTGCGGTAACAGGTTCTGACGGCAAGACCACAACCACCACCCTTATTGCAAAAATGCTTGAGGCCGAGGGCAAAAGAGTATTTGTGGGTGGTAATATTGGAACACCGCTTCTTCCCGAGATTGAAAACATTACTGCCGACGATTTTGTTGTGGCAGAGCTTTCCTCTTTCCAACTTATATCTATGCGTAAAAGCCCCGATATAGCTGTTGTTACCAACGTGGCGCCAAATCATCTTGACGTGCACAAAGATATGGACGAATATGTAGAGGCTAAAAAGAACATTCTTTTGCATCAAAATGCTTTTTCGCGCACAATTCTTAACCGTGATAACGATATAACCGAAAATTTCCGCAAAGATGTCAGAGGGCAGAGTTTAGGCTTTAGTATGAATCGCCGTCTTAACAACGGCGCGTGGCTTGATGATGACGGCGTGCTTCATATGGCATATCGCGGTATAGACGTTCCCGTTGTTGACCGTAAAGACATAAGAATTTTAGGCGACCATAATGTAGAAAATTACCTTACCGCCATTGCGGCAGTATGGGGTTATGTGGGTGTAGATAACATTTGTAAAGTGGCGCGTGAGTTTGGCGGCGTTGAGCACCGAATTGAATTTGTAAGAGAAAAAGACGGTGTAAAATACTATAACGACTCTATTGCATCAAGTCCCACAAGAACCATCGCGGGTCTTAAGGCATTCGACCAAAAGGTTATTCTTATTGCAGGCGGTTATGACAAACACATACCGTTTGAGCCTATGATGCCTTATTTGGTAGAAAAGGTAAAAACTTTATATCTTTGCGGTGATACCGCCGATAAGATAGAAAAATGTTTGCGTGATTATGCAGGCTTTAACGGCACTCCCGAAATTGTAAGGGTAAAAGATGTTGCCGAGGCGGTTGCCACAGCGCATAAAAACGCCCAAAGCGGAGATATTGTAACCCTGTCACCTGCGTGTGCTAGTTTTGATGCATATCCAAACTTTGTAGCGCGTGGAAATCATTTTAAACAATTGGTGAATGAACTTTAATGAACATAAAACAAACTTTATCAAAACTATCAGATGCAGTAAATATCGGAAACATAACCGAGGCTACCGATATTGTATATCATATGCTGTCTCCTCTTGCTGACACTACAAAAAATTCAAGTAACGTTTTAGGAAAAATAAAGGGTGAGAGCGATTATACCATTATGCTCGAAGCGCACATTGACGAGGTCGGATTTATTGTAACCGACGTTGATGCGGAAGGTTTTTTAACGGTAAAAAATTGTGGCGGCATAGATCTGCGAATGCTTCCTGCAAAAACGGTTACTATTTACGGCAAACAAAAAATCACAGGCGTATTTTGCGCAACTCCACCACACCTTGGCGGCGTTACAGAATATGATGATATATCGGCTTTAAAAATCGATACCCTTTTAGGCAAAGAGGCACAAGACGTGGTTTCGGTAGGCGATTTTGTAAGCTTTAACACAAAGGCGGCCCAACTGCAAAACGGTCGCATAACCGGCAAAAGCCTTGATAATCGCGCAGGGGTTGTGTGTCTACTCGAATTAGCCCAAAGATTACAAGGTAAAAATTTGCCCTGCAACATAGTATTTGCCTTTACCGATATGGAAGAACTTGGCAATAGAGGTGCAAAAACTGTAGTGTTTGATACATCCCCCAATGAAGCCATTGTGCTGGACGTTTCTTTTGCTGACGCTCCCGATGTGCCAAGCAATGAGTGCGGCAAATTGGGTGGAGGCGCTATGATTGGTATGTCTCCTGTTCTTGATAAACAAATTTCAAAAAAATTGGTGCAGACTGCAAAGGATTGCAATTTGACTTATCAGACAGAGGTTATGGGTAGCAGAACAGGTACCAACGGCGACGTTATTTCTATTTCAAAAAGCGGTGTAAAAACAGGGCTTGTTTCTATTCCGCTTCGTAATATGCACAGTGATGTTGAGATAGTTGATATAAGTGATATCGAAAATGTTTGCGACCTTCTTGAAAATTACATTTTAAAAGGAGGTAACGCACAATGACCGAACTTTTAAAGAAACTTTGTATGCTTGACGGCGCTTCGGGTGATGAAGGCGCCGTGCGAGAATTTGTAATTTCTCAAATTAAAGACTGTTGTGAATATTCGGTTGATAATTTAGGAAATATTATTGCCTTTAAAAAAGGAAAAAACACACCATCAAAAAAGGTGCTTATAGACGCGCATCTTGATGAGGTAGGGCTTATTATAACGCATATTGAAAATAGTGGTTTTTTGCGTTTTAAAACTGTTGGCGGTATTGACACTGCTGCGCTTATGTTCCGTAGAGTGCTTATTGACGGCAAAGTGACGGGTGTAATAGGCGGCAAACCTGTGCATCTATGCGATGGTGACGAGCGTAAAAAACTGCCGTCGGCAGACAGCCTATATATCGACATTGGCGCTAAAGATGCCGACGAGGCAAAAAAACTCGTAAGCGTTGGTGACTGCGCTGTTATGTGCAGTGATTTTACCGTAGTGGGCGACAAGGTGCTTAGCAAAGCGCTTGATAATCGTGTTGGTTGCGCGGTTTTAATCGACCTTTTAAAACAAGATGCTGATTATGATTTCTACGCAAGCTTTTCCGTTCAGGAAGAGGTAGGACTTCGCGGAGCAAAAGTTGTGGCATATTCTGTAAATCCTGACGCCGCAATAGTTATTGACGGCACTACTGCCGCCGATATTTCTGGTGTGGCAGACAGTAAAAAGGTTTGCCATCAGTCGCGCGGCGCAGTCGTTTCGTTTATGGATGGCGCTACCAGCTATGATCGCGAATATTATAACGCCGCCTTATCAAGCGGAATAAAGGCGCAAAGCAAATGCGCGGTAGCAGGTGGCAACAACGCAGGGGCAATTCACCTGAGTCGCGGCGGAGTTCGCACGGTGGCTTTGTCGGTGCCCTGCCGATATATTCACACCGCAGGTTCTACTGCCGATATAAATGATGTTATCGCTGTGCGCGACCTTGCAAAATATATGATAGAAAAAATCGCAGGCGGTAGTTTATGATTTGTTTGGTAAAAGAAATTCCCAAACTGTCTTTACCGCTTGCCGAAGTAGTAAAAATAAATTGCAATTATAATTCTTATCGTGATGTTGCGCTTTTTTGGTTGCAGAATGATTCGCAGGCAGTAATCTCTATGCTTGACGGCAATATGGTTGTTTATAACAAGCACGCCGATATAGAAGAACTGCGTGAATTTATATCTGTTATATCGCCGCAATCGGTTTTTTCAGACGCCGAGACAATGAAGGCTCTTTTTGGTGAGGATTTTCATAAGGTTTACGTTATGAAAAGCGAGGGCAGTTTTTCTTGCGACTGCAATTCTCACACATTAAACAGTAGCGAAATTTATAAACTGCTTGACGTAAACGGGTTAGAAATGCCACCGTATGAACATTTTGCCGTTGATTTTTGTCATAGGTTAAACGGCGGTGCGCTTAAATATTTTGCCATAAAAGACTTGTGCGCCGCGGTAGGCATAAGCGACGGTAACACCGCGCTTGTAAATGGAATAGCATCACATAAAAAAGGTATGGGAAGGGTAGCGCTTTGCGGTCTTTTATCGCAGTATAATATTACTTCCCTTGCTGTATGCGAAAAGCAGATTATGCCTTTTTACTTAAAAAACAAATTTAGCCTAGATTATACCGCAGGCTATTGGAGGAAAAACCCTTGAATTATTTTAAATTTAATGAAAAACTCGAAAAATACAGCCTTCTTGCCGAAAAAAAGGCAAAAGAAAGCTTTGAAAAAATAGATAGCATTACCGAATATAATCAGACAAAGGTGCTTAATGCTTTTATAAAAAACAGGGTTAGCGAAATGCACCTTGGTATGTCTACGGGGTATGGTTACGGAGATGTAGGTCGCGATACGCTTGATCAGGTTTTCGCCGATTGTATGGGAGCCGAAGACGCTATTGTGCGTCATAGCTTTGCTTCAGGCACACACACGCTTACGGTGGCGCTTTTTGGGCTCTTGCGCCCGGGCGATAAGGTATTGGTACTTACCGGCAGACCATATGACACAATTATTGGTGTGTTTGGGTTTGAGGGTCACGTGAGCGGTTCGCTTGCTGATTTTGGTGTAGAATACCATCAGGTAGACCTGCTACCCGACGGCACACCCGACATAAACGCCATTCGTTCTGAACTTTCGTGGGGCAATTATAAAATGGCATATATTCAGCGTTCGCGCGGATATAGCCTTAGACCCAGTCTTACAATAGATAAAATTGAGCAGTTGTGCAGCACTGTGCGTGACGTATCGCCCAACACGATTATTATGGTAGATAACTGCTATGGCGAATTTGTAGAAACACGTGAACCCACAGAGGTTGGAGCCGATATTATAGCAGGGTCACTTATCAAAAACGCAGGCGGCGGCATTGCACCTACGGGTGGGTATATCGCGGGTAAAAGCCAATATGTTGAAATGTGCGCAGGGCGTATGACCGCTCCCGGTGTTGGCCGTGAGGTTGGCGCGTCACTTGGTCACAACAGAGAGCTTTATATGGGTCTTTTTGCAGCACCTCACGTTACGGGTGAAGCGCTCAAAACAGCAGTTTTTGCCTCTGCTTTGCTGGAACTTTTGGGTTATAAGGTAAGCCCCGCGCCAGACGAAAAGCGAGGAGACATCATACAAAGTGTAATACTTAACACCCCCGAAGCCTTAATAGCCTTTTGCAGAGGTATGCAGTCAGGCGCTCCTGTTGATTCATTTGTTCGCCCCGAGCCTTCGGACATGCCGGGTTATGATGACCAGGTTATAATGGCGGCAGGCGCATTTACGCTTGGCTCTTCAATAGAACTTTCGGCCGACGCACCACTTCGTGCGCCATATGCTGCGTGGATGCAGGGCGGTCTTAATTATCACAGCGCAAAAACAGGAGTATTACTTGCAGTACAAAGTATGTATGACAGCGGCGAAATAAAGTTTTGATAAAAGGGACTGAAAAAAGTGAAAAAAGTATATGAAGGAATAGTATATGACGTGGTTCCAAAATCCGACGGAATAATCTTTTTTTGTCGTGAGAGCGAAGAGGACAATGTCTGCGTTAAAATGTTATCAACCTCTGATGGCAGACTAATGGATGCCGACCTTTATGCATATGTGCGTTGCAAACTGGGTACTAATGCTAATAGAGTTGTAAAATATTGCAACAACTATGTTTTAGACCATATATTGCCTCTTGGTAATGGTGAAACGTTTATATGCACCGAGGACGGACAGGCAAACATTTTGGGAGCCGACGGTCTTTCTTATTGGTCGGGTGAAATAAAATATCGTGGGTCTGCTCCGTCAGATATAGCTTTTTACAAAAACAGCATTTGGGCATCCTTTAAAAACAGCAACGTTCTTATAAGATTTAATGTTAAAAATATGAATTCCGAGATACGCATAGGTGGAAGAACGTCGCCTTTTGACGAGCCTGAAAATATGTTTGTCGAAGGTGAGTGGGCATATGTTTGTAACAGCGGACAAAACAAGTTAATAAGGGTAAACCTTGACAGCTATGCCGTAGAGGATTATTACGGCTTTGAAGAGCCGATACACGCGTACGTTAAATCCTGCAACTATGAATTTGTAGTGCTCGACTCGGGACTTTATGTGATTTAAGGAGAATAAAAATGCTTGAAAAAACAATAGTTTTAAAAGATTTTGAAGCGGTTAAAAATTTTGTTGATATAGCAAACCAAAAAGCATATGATATTGAATTGCTTTCGGGCAAATATGTGGTTAATGCAAAATCAATAATGGGTGTTTTTAGTCTGGATCTTACCAAACCGCTTGTTATGGTGGCGCACACCGATTCTCACGCTGAACTGCTCAGACAGACCGCGCAATTTGAATATACTCAAAACAAGAAATAGGAAAAAATATGTCAACGGAATTTTTAAACATAAGAAAACAACTTATAAAAAAAGACTTTGGTAATATGAATGACCGTCAGTTTGAGGCGGTTACAACAACCGAGGGGGCAGTGCTGGTTCTTGCGGGAGCCGGAAGCGGAAAAACTACCGTTTTGGTAAACCGAATCGCAAATCTTGTAAAATACGGCAACGCATACCAAAGTGATTATATTCCATTTTTTACCGAAGAAGATATACTTGCCGCGCAAGACTATATAAACGATAAAAGCCAAACCTTACCGCAAGGTGTCTTTTCGGTAAACGCGCCTCGCCCGTGGGAGATTTTGGCAATAACCTTTACCAACAAAGCGGCAAACGAACTAAAAGAACGTATAAATGCAAAACTTGGAGAGGGTGGCGACAGCCTCTGGGCAGGTACGTTTCACAGTATTTGCGGAAAAATTTTAAGAATAAATGCCGAAAGAATAGGTTTTAGTTCTCATTTTACGGTATATGATACCGATGACCAGAAAAGACTTATAAAAAATATAATGAAAGATAATAACATTGACGAAAAAATGTTCCCGATAAGGGGAGTTTTGTCGGCAATTTCTTCGGCAAAGGATTCGCTGATAAATCCCGGTGAATATCTTTTGGAATTCGGAAACGACTACCGTCATCAAACTATAGCAAAGCTTTACGAACAATATCAAAAAAGGCTTAAATCCGCCGATGCTATGGATTTTGACGATATGATAAACTATACCGTAAAACTTTTTAAAGAAAACAGGGATGTTTTAGAACATTACGGCAGTAAATTTAAGTACATAATGGTTGACGAATATCAGGACACCAACCACGCGCAGTATGAACTTATACACCTGTTGGCATCTGTTCACGGCAATTTGTGTGTTGTGGGTGATGATGACCAGAGCATATATCGCTTCCGTGGCGCAACCATTGAAAACATACTGAATTTTGAAGACGATTACGAAAACGCAAAAATAATACGCTTAGAGCAAAACTATCGTTCGGTAGGTAACATTCTCAACGCCGCCAATGCTGTTATAGAAAACAACAAGGGCCGCAAGGGCAAAAACCTTTGGACCGATAAGGGTGACGGCGAACCTATAAATATTTACACCTCGGCAGATGAACGCGATGAAGCGCGTTACGTTGCCGATCGCATTTTAGAGAGTGTGCGCGGCGGTTCAAAATTCAGCGATCACGCAGTGCTTTACAGAATGAATGCGCAATCAGCATCAATAGAAAACGTTTTTGCCAGAAGCGGTATTTCATATCGTGTAATAGGCGGTATGCGTTTCTATGAGCGAAAAGAAATTCGCGACGTTTTGGCGTATCTTAATCTTATAAGTAATAATAATGATGACATTCGTCTGCGTCGTATTATAAACGAACCTAAACGTGGCATAGGCGATACTACCCTTAATCACGCGGCAGATATTGCATCACAGTTAGGACTCAGCCTTTTTGAAACACTTGATACAGCCGAGCAGTTTGCGCCGCTTTCGCGCGCGGCAAACAAGCTTAAAGATTTTTGCGATATGATTAAATCGCTATCGGCTGTAGTTGACGAACTACCAATAAGTGAGTTGCTTACACAATTGTTGGAAAAAAGCGGATACAGGCTTAGCCTTATGAGCGATGCCGACCCAAAAAACGCCGACAGGCTTCAAAACGTGGACGAGTTTGTCAACACAGTAAAGCAGTACGAACTTGAAAATGACGAACCCACCCTATCTGCCTTTTTGGAAGAGATTGCGCTTGTAAGCGATATCGATTCAATGAATGATAGCGAAGACAAGGTTACCCTTATGACGGTTCATTCGGCAAAAGGGCTTGAGTTTGAAAAGGTGTTTTTAATAGGTCTTGAAGAAAACATCTTTCCCGGTAGCCAATCAATATATGGCGGAGAAAGCGAAATCGAGGAAGAACGTCGTCTTATGTACGTTGCAATAACACGCGCAAAACGCGAGCTTACCATAAGTAACGCGGTAACCCGTATGGTATTTGGCAGAACAGACCGAAATCTTCCTTCAAGATTTTTAAAAGAAATTCCTGATGAGTTTTGTCGTCAGGCAGGCAATATGTCAAAAAGCATATATGAAAGTTCATATAGTAGCTATACCCCGAGCAACAAAACGCATTATTCCAGCAATGTTTCCACGGGTAAAAGTTATGGTAGCGCATCATCTTTTGGTAGTTTTTCTACCGCTAAAAAGACGAATTCCGCTCCCGCCGTTCAATACAGCGCAGGTCAGCGTGTAGAGCACAAAACCTTTGGTGTCGGGCTAATACTTTCGGTGTCACCAATGGGTAACGATACTCTGCTTGAAATCGCTTTTGATACAGTGGGAACAAAAAAGCTTATGGGCGCTTACGCAAAATTAAAAGTTTTGTAATATTTGTATGTTACCATTATAAAAATAAAAAAGGAGTGGTTATATGTTAGCACCGAGTGCGGTTGTTAAACTTACTGCAAAAAATGCCCTTAAAGGTAAAGGACTAAAATCGGTAGCGGTGTGCTGTGTGTTGCTGTTCGTATTTTTTATTGCTGAACTTACAGCGTCGCTGGTTTCGATCTTTGCAGGAAAATTTATATTTTTTGTAATATCTGTTGTGTTTTATCTGTTTGCCGTTTGTCCGCTTCTTTTGGGTGTTTTATATTTTTTCAGACGCTTAATTTGGGAACAAGACGACAACGTGCTTATAATTTTTAAATATTTTTCAAATTTTGCAGAATATAAACGGGCAGTACACTTTTTGTTTTTGCTTACTATAAGACTTGCGTTAGCTGCGGCAATTTTGTTTTTGCCAAGTTTTTTTGTAAGCATTCTTTCGAGCGAAAAAATCTATGCTTTGCTTGATATACCGCTCCCTATATGGACGTCAAATTTGTGGGCGCTTAATTCCTTTTTTGTGATTTTGTCAAGTATGGCGCTTGTGTTTTTTATGATAAGATATTATCTTGCGCCTACCATATTTATTGCTAACGATGATATGGACCCCGCCGAAGCGGTAAATATGTCAACCATCATATCAAAGCGCACAGGCGCAGATTTTGTTGGCTTGGTTGTAAGCTTTACAGGTTGGATAGTGTTATCGCTGTTTGTAGCGCCTCTGATTTTTACCTTGCCATATTTTATAACATCTTATTGTGTGCATTGTCGTTTTGCAATAACGATGTATAATATTGACGTTGATCGCTTTAATGCAAGTTTTACACCAAGTTTTAGCACAGACGAAATTTAAGTTAAAAGGTGTTTTTATGAAAGACATAGGTTTTAAATTGTTGTATATCGTTACGGCGCTGGTTATGTTTGTAGAAATAGGCTTCGCAATAAAAGGAAGTTTGTTTACAGACATTGCCGATTTACCTGTTGGAACGCTTCAGGCTTCGTACCCATCTATCGGTACGGGCGAAAAGGTTATGAATGTATATCTTGTGGAAAATAATATAGGCGAAGGCATTAGAATCGAAATTGCGCAGGGCGAAGAAGCCTATAATATTTTTTGGCAGACCGGTATAGATTCGGTAAAGGCAAAATGGACAAACGAAAACACCGTTATGATAAATGACATACCGCTTGATGCAAACGACCGATTTGGATACGACTGCAGACGAGGATACTCTTTGTTTGACGAAGGCTCCCTTGAAGAAAATTTTGCAAATTTTGAAGAACAAGAAGAAAAGCATGAAGAAAAATGATATAATTGAACTTGAAATCACCGACATAACACACGAAGGCAGTGGTGTTGGCAGATATAATGGTATGGCTGTTTTTGTTCCGCTTACTGCCGTTGGTGATAAAATTAAAGCACACATACTAAAGGTGAATAAGCACTACGCTTTTGCAAAGTGCAACGAAATTATAACACCGTCGAAATATCGCGCCGCTGACCGTTGCGGCGTTTTTTCTCATTGCGGCGGTTGTTCGTTGCGTCACATACAATACGCTCACGAAGCCGAGTTAAAGCAAAATCGCGTTACGCAAACTATGCGAAGAATAGGCAAGGTTCAAATTGATGCTCAGCCTATAATATACGCAGACTCTCCCGATCGCTATCGCAACAAGGCGCTTTATCCTGTTGGAATGGATGGAGAAATAGGGTTTTATTCCCGCCATTCACACAGAAGTGTTCCTTGTGGCGATTGTCTGCTGCACCCCGAAGTTTTTTACCGGACGGGAAAAATATTTACTAAGTTTTTAAAAGAATATAAAATTTCTATATATAGTGAAGAAACCCACACAGGTCTTGTTCGTCATTTTTATTTGCGACAGGGCAAAAAAACCCAAGAGCTTATGGTGGGCATTGTTATAAACGGCAACTGCTTGCCACATAGTGAAAAGCTTATAGAAAAACTGCAGTTAGAACTTGGTGAAAATCTTAAAAGCGTTATTTTAAACGTCAATACTCAAAAAACCAACGTTGTACTGGGTGATAAAAACATTTGCCTTTTTGGAAAAGAGTACATACAAGATGTTTTGTGTGGTGTAAAAGTTCGTATCTCTCCCCATTCTTTTTATCAGGTTAATCACGATATGGCGGAACTTCTTTATAAAAAGGCGGCGGAATATGCAAAGCCTTGCGGAAAAAACATACTCGACCTTTATTGCGGAGCAGGAACAATAGGGCTTTCTATGGCAAAAGAATCAAAGAGCGTTATTGGTGTAGAAATAATTGAAGCGGCAGTCAAGGACGCGCAAATAAATGCGCGTGAAAACAAAATAGACAACGCGCGTTTTATATGCGGTGACGCGGCGCGCGCCGCCGAGCAATTAAAGCAAGAAAGCATTTTAGCCGACGTGGTAATTCTTGACCCTCCCAGAAAAGGCTGTGAAGAAGCCTTGCTTAAAACGGTGGCAAACGATTTTGCGCCTGAAAGAATAGTTTACGTGTCTTGCGATGTTGCAACGCTTGCGCGTGATACACAGGTTTTAGAGTCTTTGGGGTATAAGCTTATAGAGTACACCCCTGTAGATTTGTTTCCGCGCACGGCTCACGTTGAAACGGTAGCGCTTTTTACAAAAGGAGTTTGATATGCAAGAAAGCAAACCGATTGCTAAAAAAAGACTTGCGTCACAGCAAAACCGGTCAGTCGAAAATAAGATTAGTTGCCCTCACCGCAAAAAGTGCGGTGGCTGTCAACTGCAAAATTTATCATACGAACGGCAGTTAAGTTTTAAGCAGGTTAAGGTTATAAAGCTTTTAGGTCGTTATCATCACGTATGCGAAATTATTGGTATGAAAAACCCGTATCATTATCGTAACAAGGTTCAAGCGGCATTTGGTGAACGGCAGGGGCAAATAATTTCGGGTGTGTATCAATCCTCTACCCACAACATTGTTCCGGTTGACAGCTGTATGATAGAAGACCAAAAGGCTGACGAGATTATAGTGACAATAAGAAAACTGCTTAAAAGTTTTAAACTGCGCGCATTTAACGACGTTTCAATGAAAGGCTTTTTGCGCCACGTTTTAATTAAAAGAGGTTTTTCAAGCGGCGAAATTATGGTGGTATTGGTTACTGCGGTATCCGATTTTCCAAAGCAGTCTCAGTTTGTAAATGCGCTTATTGGCCGGCATCCCGAAATAACCACAATTGTTCAGAACATAAACAATAAAAGAACAAGCCTTGTCTTAGGTGAGCAAAGCCGTGTGCTTTACGGTAGCGGTTACATAGAAGAAGACCTTTGCGAAATGAGATTCAGGATTTCGCCTAAGGCGTTTTATCAGATAAATCCGGTTCAGACCGAAGTTCTCTATAAAAAGGCAATAGAATATGCCGACCTTACAGGAAACGAGACGGTTCTTGATGCCTATTGCGGCACAGGAACAATAGGAATTTTTGCTTCAAAAAATGCAAAAAAAGTTACAGGCGTAGAGCTTAATCCCGATGCTATCAGCGACGCTGAAATAAATGCCGGGCTTAACAATGTTGCCAACATAGAATTCGTCTGCGCTGATGCGGGTAAATTTATGGTTGAAGCGGCAAATTTTGGCGCGGAATATGACGTTGTAATAATGGATCCGCCACGCGCGGGGGCGAGTCTTGAGTTTTTGAGGTCGCTTGTGACACTCGCGCCTAAAAAGGTTGTCTATATTTCCTGCAATCCCGAAACTCAGGCAAGAGACCTGTCCTTTTTAACGCGCAAAGGCTACAAGGTAAGAAAAATTCAACCGGTTGATATGTTCCCTCATACAGAGCACGTTGAAACGGTAGTACTTTTAAGTCGGCAAGAAACTTCAAAAAAATAAAGAGGCTATTAGTATGAAGCTTGTTTTTATAAATTTAAATCGACTTCGTCCAAAATCTGCCGAAAAAATAAACAGATATCTTGCGCTCTCAGAACACAACAGGTTGACAATAGGTCTTTATAAAAAAGGAATATGTTACGTTCTCGGCAACTCAGGTGATAACGGTCTTTTTTACGATATTGGCTCGGTAACAAAAACCTTAACGGCTCATCTCGTTTTAAAACTTTATAAAGACAATAAACTTGACATTAACAAAACGGTCGATAACTATTTACCCCTTAAAAAAGGTAAATACCCAACCGTTTATCAACTATTAACCCATACGGCAGGCTACCACCACCTAACTCCGATAGAGGTAACCTTGCCGCCGCTTATTACAAGAGGCTATGCTCGAAAAAATCCTTATGAGAACTGCTCGGTAAAAACGGTTATAAACTGCCTCGAACGTCGTCGTTTTAAAAAGGCAAAAGCGCGTTACGGATACTCTGATTTTGCATCGGCAATTCTTGCCGCAGTAGCTGAGGCGGTTACAAAAACACCATTTGCTACGCTGTTTGAAGATTTTATAAACAACGATTTAGGTCTTAAAGAAACCGTTATACAACTAAGTTCACAAAAAAGAAACCCACCCGCCGCAAAGGGCAAAAAACTTTTACCATTTTGGGTATGGAAGCGCGGTAATCCATATATTGCAGGCGGAGGCGTGGTAAGCAATATCGGCGACATTCTCAAATATCTTACGCTGCAGATTGAAAGTGATGAATCCTATATAACCTTAGCGCATAGTGTATGTCAAACTTCGGGAATTAAAAAAGATAATCACCTTATGTGTATGGGTTGGCACACCTATAAAAAATCAAACCAGCTTTGGCACGTCGGAGGCGTGAGCACCTTCCGTAGTTCGCTTATTTTTAATAAAAGACTAAGGCTTGGTGTGGCAGTTTTAGGCAATGCAAAGGGTAAGACCTCTGCTAATGCGCATTATATTGCGAAAATGCTCTACAGTGAGCTAAAAAACAATCGCATTTGTTTAAACGAGGAGTAAAAATGCGATTATAAAAACTTTTAAGGGGATTTTGTTATGAAAGAGTTTTTGATTTATTTTTTTGGCAAAGGTGAAACCGAAGAGTTTTCAAACTTTACTTTTGCCCATGCGGCACCAATTTTGGTTGCGGTTGCAATAATTTTGTTGCTTGCAAAATTTGGTGAAAAAATCCGTGGCTTTAAATTTGAAAAAAGTTTAAGATATATAATTGCTTTTTCGCTTATTATATCTGAAATGGCTTACTATTGGCGGCTTATAGCGCTACCAGAAATGCTAAAGCCCAACCCCATCGACCATCTTCCCATAACGGTTTGCGGTTGGGGCGCGGTTTTTTGCAGTTATATGCTTATCGGCAAATCACAAACGCTTTTTGATTTTTCTTATTTCTGGTCTTTTTCGGGCACAATTTTTGCGCTTTTGACCCCTACTGTTATCACATATACAGGGCCAACCCGCTTTAGATATTATCAGTTTTGGACAGAGCATTTGCTGATTTATATTGCGCTATTTTATATGATTTTTGTTTACAAGATGCGCCCAACGGTAAAATCGGCAATAAAATCATACATAGGCTTTGTTATAATGGCAATAGTCGCATATTTTACCAACAGCATCTTAGGACCGGGCGCCAATTATTTGTTTATGGCAAAACCTGAAGACACCCCGTCAATACTTGATATATTGCCCTCAAACTTCGCTATAAGAATAATTATTATGGCTTCGGCAATAACCTTCCTATATTTTGTAGCATATCTTCCTTGGCTTGTAAAAGATATCGCACTCAAGAAAAAATCTCAGACATCAAAAACCCCCGAAGAAGCATTGGCATAAATTACAAACCTCTTTTGTCAAAAAGGCAAAAGAGGTTTATTTTTAACGCTCTATACATATATATAATACGTGTAGGGGGTAAAAATATGAAAATAATCAAAATAATATCTGTGTTTTTGTGTTGCGCATTACTTTGTTCTATGGTAACAATATCGGCGACAACCGTTTCAAGTGAGTGTGATATTTCTGATATAGCGGTACCAATCGACAGCGCAGTGACCGACGCGGCAATTGGTACTAAACTTGACATAAAGGCAAAATCGGCAGTACTGATGGAGGTTAATTCGGGTAAAATTTTATATGAACAAAACTCTGACCAAAAACTTCCCCCGGCTTCAATAACCAAAATAATGTCTCTACTACTTGTTATGGAGGCTATATCAAATGGAAAAATGTCGGTAGAAGATGTTGTAACCGCAAGCGAACACGCCTGCAGTATGGGAGGTTCTCAAATCTGGCTTGAACCGGGCGAGGCTATGACGGTTGACGATTTGCTTAAAGCCGCGGTTATTGCCTCGGCAAATGATGCAACGGTAGCGCTGGGCGAACAAATTGCAGGCAGCGAAGAGGGCTTTGTTGCTATGATGAACCAGAAAGCAAAAGAGCTCGGTATGAACAATACTCATTTCGCAAATGCGACAGGTCTTGATGCCGAGGGTCACATATCATCTGCGCACGATGTGGCTGTTATGTCTGCTGAGCTTATAAAGCATGACCTTATAAAGAAATATTCAACCGTCTGGATGGATTCTTTGCGCGGCGGCGAGAGCGAACTTGTAAACACAAACAAATTAGTGCGTTTTTACGAGGGCACCACAGGGCTTAAAACGGGAACCACCTCCGGCGCAGGTTACTGCCTTTCTGCAACTGCCGAGCGAAACGGCTTGGAACTTGTTGCCGTCATAATGTCGGGAGACACATCAGCTGATCGATTTAACGGTGCAAAAAAACTTCTGGATTACGGTTTTGCAAATTACGAATATGTCACAATAAAACCTAAGCTGGAAATTGATGCGGTTGCGGTAAAAAACGGAGTAGAACGCGCGGCAAAAATTATGCCTTCAAGTGATTTTGGCGCACTGCTTAAAAAGAGTGAAGCGACCGAAGTTTCTCAAAAGATTACAACGCTTGAAAATCTTACCGCGCCTATCGAAAAAGGGGCGGTTGTAGGCAGGGTTGATTTTTATTTAAAAGACCAACTGATAGGAAGTGTTGATATAACAAATGTCGAAAAGGTTGATAAGAAGAGCTTTTTAACCGTTTTTTTGTGGATTTTAGACGGATTGTTGGCTTAAAATTAAAGTTTTTTGTGAAAATTTGTGCAATATACTTGCAAATCGGCAGAAAATAATGTAAAATAAACCTAACAAGGTGGGGCGATATACTCTACCTGAAAACAGCAAAGGATTGATTTTTATGTCACTAGGATTTAGTAGTGCATACGCTAAAGATTTTATACGTGAAAATGACATAACAGGGCTTTGGGGTCAGGTTGCCGATGCTCATAAGACCGTAAACCAAAAAAGCGGTCTTGGTAATGACTTTTTAGGCTGGGTTGACCTTCCCTTTAATTATGATAAGCAAGAGTTTGACCGCATTAAAGCGGCGGCTAAAAAAATTCAATCTGATACAGACGTTCTTATAGTTATAGGTATAGGCGGTTCATATCTTGGTGCTCGCGCAGCTATCGAGTTTTTGAAAGGTCCTTACTACAACACCATAAGACAGGGCGTTCCCGAGGTTTATTTTTCAGGCAATAGCATCAGCGGTTCAAATCTTGCTGACCTGCTCAAAATTTGCGAGGGCAAACGCGTATCGGTAAACATCATTTCAAAATCAGGTACAACCACCGAACCTGCAGTTGCATTCCGCGTGTTCAGAAAACTTCTTGAAGAGCGCTATGGCGAAGAAGAAGCGGCGCGCCGTATCTATTGCACAACCGACAAAGCCAGAGGCACACTTAAAGCCTTGGCCGATGAAAAGGGTTATGAGTGCTTTGTAGTGCCCGATGATGTCGGCGGTAGATTTTCGGTTCTTACCGCAGTTGGTCTTTTGCCAATTGCTGCGGCAGGTTGCGATATTGACGCTTTAATGTCAGGCGCTCAGGCAGCTGCAAAAGATTATAATGTAGAAAATATCGAGCAAAATCCGTGTTATCAATATGCGGCGCTTCGCAACGCGTTTTATCGCAAGGGCAAGTCAATTGAACTGCTTGTGTCTTACGAGCCGCGCTTTACAATGATGGCAGAGTGGTTTAAGCAGTTGTTCGGCGAAAGCGAAGGCAAAGACAACAAGGGTCTATTCCCTGCATCTGTTACCTTCTCAACCGACCTTCACTCTATGGGTCAGTTTGTACAAGACGGCGCGCGTCTTATGTTTGAAACTGTTGTTACAATAGGTGATAACGGTAGCGACGTTGTTATTGAAAAAGAAGAAAACGATGGCGACGGTCTTAACTTCCTTGCAGGTAAAACCATGTCTTTTGTTAATGAAAAGGCATTCCAGGGTACAGTTCTTGCCCATACCGACGGCGGTGTGCCTAATCTTGTAATATCGGTTGATAAGGCTGACGAAGAACATCTTGGCCGTCTTATCTATTTCTTTGAAAAGGCTTGCGCTATATCAGGTTATATGTTGGGTGTAAATCCATTTGACCAACCCGGTGTTGAAAGCTATAAAAAGAATATGTTTGCTTTACTTGGCAAACCTGGTTATGAAGATATGAAGGCTGAGCTTGAAGCAAGACTTTCAAAATAAAAAATTATTAAAAATGTAAAATAACCGTGTACGCACGGTAAATATAAAGGAGTTGTTTTATATGATTAAACTTATTATCGGAAAAAAAGGTGCAGGTAAAACCAAGCGCTTGGTAGAGCTCGTGAATTCTGCGGCTGAAACCAGTCTTGGCAACGTTGTTTGCATTGAAAAGGGCGGTACACTTACATTTTCCGTTAGTCATAAGGCTCGTTTGATTTATGCAGATGATTTTTCAATTTGTGGTTATGATGAATATTATGGTCTTCTTGCAGGCGTTAAAGCAGGCAATAACGACATAACCCACATTTTTGGCGATGCTACTTTACGTATTGGTTCACGCAACTATGATGAACTCGCAGCATTTCTTCTAAGACTTTCAAAAATTGAAGACGTTGAATTTGTTTTCACAATTTCTTGTGATGAAGCCGAACTTCCTGCTGCTGTTTTCGACGTTGCTGAAAAAATCTAAAATTACTTAAAATTTAAAACTCCAAGACTATTTGTCTTGGAGTTTTCTTTTATATTCACAGGTTATATCGGCAACCTTATTTGTCAAAAAAAGCAGGGCTGTTATGTTGGGTAAAATCATAAACCCGTTTAAAATTTCGGCCAAAAGCCAAATGACCTCGGCGCGAAAAACGGCGGCAGGGATTTGCGCCAAAACAAAAATTACAAGAAATACCCTTTTAAAATTGTTACCCAATAAAAAGGCCGCAAACTTACTGCCGTAAAGCCCCCAACCTATTACCGAGGAAAATGCAAAAAAACAAACAACAGGACAAAAAATAAAGATAATATTTTTGCCAAAAACCGAAGACAGAGCATTAAAGGTAATGTCTGCCGCATAGTCGATACCAAAGGTGATATCACCCGCGCAAAGCACCGTGAGCGCAGTAAGTGTGCATACAACAATGGTGTCAATGAAAACTTCCATAATTCCTAAAAATCCAAGGCTTACTTCGTCACCTTTACTACAGGCATATACAGTCGGCGCAGTGCCAAGCCCTGCCTCGTTAGAAAAAACGCCGCGCGACATACCAAAACGCAAAGCAACAAAAGCCGACCCCACAGCGCCGCCCGTTACTCCCTTTGGGTTAAAGGCGCCGACAAAAATATCATAAAACGCGAGGGGTATTTTTTGATAGTTAAGCGCTATGGCAAGTGTTGTAACAACGATATACAAAAGTGTCATAACGGGGAATATTTTTTCGCAGAATTTACCTATAGAACGGTCGTTCTTAAGTATTAGACAACAACAAAAAGCGCAAAGCACACCAACAGAAAATTTTACAAAAAAATCGGACTTTGGTGAAAGGTCAAAAACCGTTCTAGCAAGCGCGCTCACACTTGCCGACATGGTGTTGATTTGTGTCATATTGCCAACGCCAAAAGCGGCGATTACACCGCAAATACAAAAAACAGTTCCAAGAGGCGCAAAATTTCGGGGTAAGCCGTTTTTTATGTAGTACATTACTCCGCCCGAATAACTGCCGTCTGCGCCTTGTTCTCGGTAATGTATGCTAAGAGCAATTTCTGAAAATTTTATAATCATACAAAACGCGGCAGATACCCACATCCAAAAAACCGCCCCGGGACCGCCTAACGCTATAGCCCCCGCCACACCCACAATGTTACCGGTGCCCATTGTAGCAGACAACGCAGTGCTGACAGACTGTAGCGGCGTTAGCTGAGCGCCGTGGGCGTCACGTCTTTTTTGAAAAAAGGTTTTAAATGCTTTTTTAAAAAATCTTATCTGAAAAAAATTGGTGCGAAGGGTAAGAATTACCCCTGTAAAAAAGATAACGAGTAATGTGGGGACGCCCCATACAATCGAATTTAATTTATTTAAAAAATTCAACAAAATTTCACCCGTAAAAATAAAATTTAAAAATTTTTAAAATTAACTATTGATTTTATAAAACTTTTGTGCTATTATACTATGGCGGTTTGAAAAAGTCGCAAACATTTTAATATGTTTTGCGCCGGTAGCTCAGTTGGATAGAGCGTCTGGCTACGGACCAGAAGGTCATGGGTTCGAATCCTCTTCGGCGCGCCAAAATAAAGTTCACTCTTTAGAGTGGACTTTATTTTTTTTGTTAGTTTAGCCGAAGAGGATTCGAAAAGCACGGTTCGCCGAAGGGCGAATTGCAACCTTTCGGTGAACGGTTGCAAAGTGCGGGGGCGTGTCGACGGCGTTGCCGTCGAGCGAATCCGCCCAAGTCACGCTGAAATTACAGTTCGGGTTAGAGTGGACTTTAAGGGCGAATTGCAACCTTTCGGTATGTATTGCGCTAATCATTTTTTAATAAGACTGCAAACACCCAAATACACAGCGACGATAAATACTGATATATTAACAGTGCCACTCACCGCTAAATAAACCCCCAATAAAAGAGAGCAAAAGCTAAAAATGCCCGTAATAATCCTGACAATACTTTCGGCTTTGTAAATGTCGGTAAAGCGCGACAGCAAAATTGTTAAAAGAGTGCCTCCGTCTAGTCCCGACACAGGAAGCAGGTTAAATACAGCCATTACAAGATTAAGTATCGAAAATTTAAAGGATTGTTCACTTGAAAAAATCGAGTAGTTAGAAAACAAAACGCTAAACATCACAAGGTTTGCCGCTGGTCCGCAAAAGGCAATAGCCGCCTCACCGTATTTTTTTGCAGAAAAACTGCGTACAATTTGTACACTTGTTGGTATAAGCCTTATCGCCTTTGGCTGACAATCAGCTGCCCACATTGCAAGCAGATGACCGCTTTCGTGTATAAAAACGGCAAAAAGCGTGGGTATTATAAGACCTGTGCGGTCTATTACCAGCATAAAGCAAAGCACGGCGCAAAACAAAAAAGATATGTAAATCTCAGTGCCGAATAATTTAATCTTCACAAGCCGTCGCCCTCTTCATAGGCGGCAATTTTGGTTTGCTCTAAAACGTTGTTACTGCACCACGTTTTAAGTTTAGTAAAGTTGTGGGGAAAGAAAAATTTAATAATTAACACAGCGATTATTATGGCGCAAATGCAAATAATTTGCGTTATACAAATTGAAAAATACATATTTTTTTGAACTGTTTCTTGCGTTGAGTTTTCCATTTTATTACACCCCTTGTGTCATTTAAAAAATTATGATACAATAATATATATTTTACGTGAGGTTTACTTTATGCCATTTTTACCTATTACAAAAAAAGA
This sequence comes from Clostridia bacterium, assembly GCA_017516965.1. GTDB lineage: Bacteria > Bacillota > Clostridia > Oscillospirales > Acutalibacteraceae > UBA737. The sequence continues at coordinate 184,234 of JAFXAP010000008.1, read as the reverse complement.
AATGACGGCGCTCGGTTGGGACGCCGCTGATATAATCATAGTTACGGGTGACGCTTATGTCGATCACCCCTCTTTTGGCACGGCTATTGTCTCACGTGTGTTAGAGGCGGCAGGTTTTAAGGTGTGCATAATTTCTCAACCAAGATGCGATCAGGACTATATGCGTTTTGGCGCGCCTCGTTTAGCCTTTTTTGTAAACAGCGGTAATATTGACTCTATGGTAGCGCACTATACCGCCGCTAAAAGAAAAAGAAGTGATGACGCATATACCCCAGGCGGTAAGGCGGGCGCGCGACCCGACCGCGCGGTGATTGTCTATTCAAAGGCTATACGTCGACTATTTGGTGACGTGCCTATTTGCATTGGCGGAATCGAGGCATCTTTGCGACGCTTTGCGCATTATGATTATTGGGATGACAGGGTGCGCCCATCAATTCTTATAGATTCTACAGCAGACCTGCTTATGTACGGTATGGGTGAAAAACACGTTGTAGAAATTGCAAAACGCCTGGCAGGCGGTGAAAAAATCACCGATTTAACCGATATTTTAGGCACTTGCTATGCGGTGAACACCGACGAATATGTACCGCAAAGCGCCAAAGAGTGCCCCGGTTTTGAAGCGGTTAGCGAAGACAGCGAACAAGGACGTCGCAAATATGCCGAATCAACCTATATTCAACAAACCGAGCACGATGCTGTGCGCGGTAAAATGGTAATTCAACGTCACGGCGGTAAAATTGTGGTGCAAAATCCACCTATGCCACCGCTAAGCACCGAAGAGATGGACTCGGTTTACAGCCTACCGTTTATGCGCGATTATCACCCAAGTTATGAGGCTTTGGGTGGTGTCCCCGGTATAGAAGAGGTTAAATTTTCGGTTATACATAATCGCGGTTGTTTTGGCGCGTGCAATTTTTGCGCGCTTGCTTACCACCAGGGTAGACAAATTACCTGTCGCAGTCACGAATCGGTAATAAATGAGGTAAAGGCAATTACCGAAATGCCCGACTTTAAAGGCTATATTCACGATATAGGCGGTCCTACCGCAAACTTTAGAGCGCCTAGTTGCAAAGGTCAGCTTGAACGTGGCGTTTGCAAAGATAAAAAATGCTTAGCCCCCACTATGTGTCCTGCGGTAGAGGTTGACCACAGCGATTATTTAAGCCTTTTGCGAAAACTTCGAAAACTGCCTAAAATCAAAAAAATATTTATTCGCTCAGGTATTCGATTTGATTATCTTGTCGCCGATAATGACGAAGAGTTCTTTTATGAACTTGTAGAGCATCACGTAAGCGGTCAGTTAAAGGTAGCGCCAGAACACTGCTCAAGCCGTGTGCTTGACTGTATGGGCAAACCTCATATAAACGTTTATGAACGTTTTAAAAAGCGTTTTTATGAAATAACCGAGCGCGTAGGCAAAAAACAGTTTTTGGTGCCGTATCTTATGTCATCACATCCGGGTAGCACCATAAACGACGCAATAGAATTATCGCTGTTTCTTAAAAAAGAGGGGCTTCATCCCGAACAGGTGCAGGATTTTTACCCCACACCGGGAACAATATCGACCTGTATGTTTTATACAGGACTTGACCCTATGACAATGAAACAGGTTTATGTGCCACGCACCCCTCAGGAAAAGGCGCAACAACGCGCATTACTGCAATATTACAAACCCGAAAACCGACAGTTTGTTTTGTCTGCGTTAAAGCGCGCGGGGAGAACCGACCTTATCGGTTATGGCAAAAACTGTCTTATAGCGCCCGACAAATCAGCAATCGGGAATAAAAACGGTCAAAACAGACCTCCTCAGAAAAAGAAAAAAACGATACGCAATATTCACAAACCAAAAAAGAAGTGAGTTTGAGTAAAATTGTCCACAGCACCCTTTTTGTTCGGGGCAGTATTAAATATACGGCCTCTCTCACTGCAAAGCGGCACTGTGAACAATTTTCTTTCAAACTTTGTAAGAAAGTAGTTGTATAACTTATGAAAACCCTAATAGGTATGAGTGGCGGTGTTGATTCTGCCGTTACGGCGGCGCTTGTTTCACGCGAGTGTGACGCCGCAGGCATTACCTTACAACTTTATGACGGCGACAATACAGCACTTATAGAAAAGTTTAATCGTGAAGCGAGTGACGCCGCCGACGTGTGCTACAAACTTGGCATTTCGCACAGTGTGCTAGATTTAAAATCTGATTTTTACGACCTTGTTATAAAACATTTTATAGATGAGTATATTGCAGGTCGCACACCAAACCCTTGCATACAGTGTAATATTCATATAAAATTTGGCGCAATGTTGCGCTACGCTACGCAAAACGGATTTGATAAAATTGCCACAGGTCATTATGCGCGTGTCGAAAAAGCAGGTGAGCGTTATCTTCTCAAAAAAGCGCTTGACACTACAAAAGACCAGTCTTACGTGTTATATGGTCTTACGCAAAACGAACTTTCTAAAACTGTTTTGCCGTTAGGTGATTACACCAAGGCGCAGGCGCGCGAAATTGCCGAAGAAATGCAACTTTGTGTTGCGCGCAAATCCGACAGTCAGGACATTTGTTTTGTGCCCGACGGTGACTATGCCGCCTTTATTGAAAGAAATACCGGTATAAAATTTGACGCAGGTAATTATCTTGACCTAGACGGTAAAGTTTTAGGTAAACATAAAGGGGTTATTCATTATACTATAGGTCAGCGAAAAGGACTTGGTATAGCGCTGGGCAAACACGCTTTTGTGCTTAATAAAAATGCCGACACAAACGAGGTAACATTAGGTAATGAAGAGCATTTGTTTTATAAACAGGTGTTGGTAGACGACGTCAACCTTATTGCTACCGACAGTATTGATAAAGTGCGCGCGGCGGGAAAACTTCGTTACCGCCACACCGAACAGCCCTGCATTATTCACAAAGCGGGTGACAAAAGTGTGGTGCTTGAATTTGACACCCCACAAAGAGCGCCATCACCGGGGCAGGCGGCTGTATTTTATGACGGCGACACCGTGCTTGGTGGCGGAGTTATAGTGAAAGGAATAAAGTAATGACCGAAAGAATAGAGAAACTTTTCAAAAATTTACAAAAAAATAAAATGAACCCCATTTTTGCCGAAACCCGTCAGGATGCATTAAAAATAGTAGAAGAAATGCTCTTTGATGGTTGCGTTATAACCTGGGGCGGTTCTATGTCGGTTATAGAATGTGGCATAGATAAATTATTGCAAGACAAAAAATATTGCTTTATGAACAGAAACCGTCAGGGTATAACGCCCGATGAACAACAAGAATGTTTTAGGGCTTCAATCGGCGCCGACTTTTTCTTTTGCTCGGCTAATGCTATAACCGAAAACGGAGAACTGCTAAACGTTGACGGTCTTGCAAACCGTGTGTCTTCTATCGCATTCGGACCTAAAAGGATTGTAATGATAGTAGGTAAAAATAAAATCGTTCCCGATTTAAAAGAGGCTTTTTTGCGTGTTAAAAAGGTAGCCGCACCAAAAAACTGTGTGCGATTAGGAATTGACAACCCTTGCGCAAAACTTGGGCATTGTGTGTCACTGCTTAACAATCCCAATCCCGATTTTGCTGACGGTTGTCAGAAAGACACACGCATTTGTTGTGATTATCTTATAAGCGCATTACAGCGCCAAAAGGGTAGAATAACCGTAATTTTAGTAAATGAGGATTTGGGTTATTAAGAATTGATTAATTTTGTTGACAATGTGTTTGCGCTTTTATATGATGAGTTTGGTGATATGGATGAAAAGATATCTTAAAAAAATAATAATTTTATTTATGATTTTTAACATCTTGTGTCTTTGTGGGTGTAAAAACGCGCAGGGCGATATTAGCTCAGCAGTAGATAATGCAAGCGAGATAACTCAAACGGAAACCGAAAACATTGTTTCTGATGAAACTGAGTCGGGTTTAAATGCCGAAAATGAAATAACACAAAGCGAACTTGAAAATACCGTTTCAGACCAGACCTTAGACCCCGAAAATAATGATGTGGGTCGCGATAATGGTGAAAAGGTTCAGTTTGCAAAACCACAAACTGGGGGAAAAGTGTTGGCTCACGGTATAGATGTGTCAAAATGGCAAGGAAAAATCGACTGGAAAAGCGTTAAAAAAGCAGGAATAGATTTTGCAATAATCCGTATAGGTTACCGAGGCGAAAACGGAAAAATTTATCGCGATGATAATGCCGATTATAACATTCAGCAGGCGCAAAGCGCAGGCATTTTGGTTGGCGTTTATTTTTTCTCAACAGCAATAAATACCGATGAAGCAAGGCAGGAAGCCGCCTGGACTGCAAAAGCAATAAAGGGGTATAAAATATCTTATCCTGTTGTATATGATTGCGAGGGGTATAATAATCCGTCAAGCCGAATGTATGGCATATCGGCAGAGAGCCGCACTACCAACGCGCTCGAATTTTTAAAATATATAAAATCAAAGGGTTATGACGCTATGATATATGGCGCCAAGGCGGATTTTGAAGACGCTTACCTTTGGGACATTTCGCGTATAGAAAAAGATTATAAGGTTTGGCTTGCGCATTATTCACAAGAGGTTTACCCCGCAAAGCAAAACCCCGATTACGGCGGCAGATGCGATATGTGGCAATACACCAATCGCGGCACGGTAGACGGCGTTGAAGGTAACTGCGATATGGTGGTTTCATATTTTAAATCAAAAGAAGCTGCCGCTAAGGACAAAACCGACACGCCGGCTGAGGCTAAACCGCCCAAAACCGAGGAAGAACTAATTTTTACCGATACAAATGATAAGGTCACCGCAAAAGATGAGGTAAATTTAAGAGAGGGTCCCAGCACAAAACACAACAAAGTGGGCACGCTAAAAAGCGGCGAGTTTGTTACGCGCACCGGCATTGGTAAAAATGGATGGTCACGTCTTTTGTATAACGGAAAAACGGTGTATGCAATAAGCAGTTACTTGTCAAACAAGGTAATAGAGGTTGAAAAACCCGATGTAGTAAACGGCATGACCTTTACAACGTGCAAAGATAAGGTTACTGCAAAAATGGAAGTGAATTTGCGCGAACTGCCAAGCACCGACAGCAAGGTAGCAGGTAAACTTAAAAGCGGTGAGTTTTTGCCACGAACTGCTACAAGCGACAAGGGTTGGTCAAGACTCAAGTATAACGGCGCGGTAGTTTATGCTATAACAAGTTACCTTACAACCGAAGCGCCCGAAATACAATCGAGCGAGCAAACAAGCAGTGACAAAACCGTCACCGAACACGATATGACATTTGAATTAACAAAGGTAAACGTTACCGCAAAAGAAGAGGTAAATCTTCGCAACAAGCCCACAACCACCGATTCTAAAATAGTGCACACACTAAAAAACGGGGAATACATCACCAAAACAGGTGTAAGTAACAGCGGTTGGGCAAGACTTGATTATAACGGCAAAACCGTTTACTGTATAGATTCATTTTTAATGCAATAAAAAAGTAAAACGAGGCGGAATATTCCGTCTCGTTTTATGTTAGTTCTTCCCAAATTTCCATTTGTTTTAAAAGTTCTTCTTCAAGCGCGTCTATTTGCTCTTGCAGCTCCGATAATTTTTGATAATCTGCAAGGTTTTCAGGGCTTTGCTGTTGCGCTTTTAAATCACCAAGTATTGTTTCTATCTCGGCAATTTTTTCTTCCGCACGTTTTAGCGCGCGTTCGCGCTTTGCCTTTTCTTTAAGCGGTGTGGTGTATGTCTTTTTTTCTTTCTTTTCGCTTTTTTGAGGCGAATTTGTCAAAGTTTCCTCTTTTGGTTGACGCAGCATATATTCGTCATAACCAAAATCCCAAACCTTAGCTTCATCATTTTCAAATGTGATAAGTCGGTCTGCGAGCTTCTTTACAAAATAGCGGTCGTGCGACACAAAAATCAGCGTGCCGTTATAGGACAAAAGTATATCTTCCAGCGTTTCTTTAGAAATTATGTCCATATGATTTGTCGGCTCGTCCAAAATGAGCAGATTGGGTGACTTGCGAAACAGTTTGCAAAGCGCCAGTCTTACGCGTTCGCCACCCGAGAGCATATCGATTGTTTTAAAAACAGATTCTCCGCTAAAAAGGAAGGCGCCAAGTGCGCTTCTTGCCTCAAATTCCGTCAATGACGGAAACGCGGTGATCATATTATCAAGCACCGTTTCACTGCCTCGTATCTGCGCCATTTGCTGATCAAAATAGCCAACGTTTACCAAAGCCCCTGTAGAAAAGGAGCCTGATAGCGCAGGAATTTTACCAACCAGAGTTTTAACAAGCGTTGATTTTCCCTTGCCGTTTCCTCCTATAATGCCAACCCTATCACCGCGGTAAACGTTAAAGGAAAGCGTTGCAAGCGGCGTGTCAAAACCTATGCATAAATTGCTTGCGGTAAGCACTTCTTTTGCGCTTTGAACGGTTACCTCAAGCGTTGCTTTAAAGGTGCGGTTGTCGTATGAGTCGGGAGCATCAATCTTTTCCATACGCTCAATAGATTTTAGTTTGCTTTGTGCCATAGCCGCCTTTGTTGCCTTGTAACGAAAGCGCTCGGCGGTGGCTTCAATTCTCGCTATCTCTTTTTGTTGCGCGATGTATTCCTTTGTTTGCAGGTCGCGACTTTCGCGTTTAAGCTTTACAAACTGTGAATAATTGCCTACGTAGCGTGTGGTTTTGCCGTGTTCAATTTCATAAATTTCGGTCACGGTATTGTCTAAAAACATACGGTCGTGCGACACGATAAGCACGGCCTTTTTATAGTTTTTAATATAATCTTCAAGCCAGGAAACCGCCTGAATATCAAGGTGGTTGGTAGGCTCGTCAAGCAGCAGCAAATCAGGTTTTGAAAGCAGCAGTTTTAAAAAGGCAATTTTTGTGCGCTGTCCGCCCGAAAATTCACTTAAAGGGCGGTGCTTTTGCTCTTCGGTAAAACCGAATTTTTTAATTGCCGCTTCATACTCTTTTTCAAAATAAAAACCACCCTCACGGGTAAAAAGCTCTAATAGGTTTGTGTAGCGTTTTATATTTTCTTCTGTGGCAGAGTTTTCCATATCGCGTTGCGCTGCGTCAAGGTCTGCCTTCATTTGCAAAATATCTTTATAAGCGCTGCGTATTTCCTCTACCAAAGTAAGCGAATTGTCGGCGAAGGTCATTTGACTCAGCGTACTGATTTGCGGATTGCCGCTTATTGCCATAAAACCACCGTCAGATTCGGTGTTTGCAAGGGAAAGTTCGCCGCTAAGAAGTCTTAGCAGCGTGGTTTTTCCGCATCCGTTTCGTCCTACAATTCCTATACGGCTGTTGGTGGTTATATTTAGATTTATATCACTTAAAATCGGTTCGCCCGACAGGTCGACCTGACCCTTATGAATTTCTATTTGCAAAGTTATCACCGTAGTGATTTTAACATTTTTTGATTTTATTTGCAATAGCCTTATTTATGTGATAAAATAAATAGATAAAATCACATAGGGGACATAACACGAATGAATTTTTTTAAATCGCATAAAAATATTTTAATAAGAATTTTATCGGTTCTTTTGGCGGTAACAATTGGTATTTTATGCGCCTTTTTTGTATCTCGTCAATCAAAACCCGTTTGGAATGAAATGTCATATATAGAGTCTAACAGTTCATTGTTAAATGAGATTCAATCCGAATATACAGAATCTGAAAATCAAAGACCACAAGAGCCTGAGCCAGAGGTGTCAACCCCCGAAGAATCAAAAACCGAAACTACAGAGTCGGAAACGTCAAAACCTCAAGGGTCAAAACCTGGGGAATCCACCCAGTCAGAAACCAAAACAGAAAGCACGTCTAAGCCACAAACGGCTCCACCAACAATAATAAAATCATATTCTCCCTCTAAAACGGTAAACCTTGCCGCAGGGGAAAGTTTTAAGGTTACAGCTTTAGCGCGCGCGAGTACTGCGGTAACGGCAAGCTTTAACGGAAAAACCATCACGCTAAAAAAACAGTCAAATGCTACGGGTGAATTTGTAGAATTTACAGGAAGCTTTACGCTTCCCGACGGTAATAAAAATGACCTTAACCTTGGCGGAGTAACCTTTAATGCCAAGTGGAAAGGGCATACGCAAAAATGTGTCTCGGCAAGTGTTGTTTGTTTGCGTGACAAGTCGTTTGACCGCCCTACTATAGTCGAGGTTGTGGCAGATTCAGCCGAAACATTTAACGGCAACACTACAAACGACTATTCCGACCCAAGACTTAGTTATTTACCGCAAGGTACTGTAGATTACAAGGTAGGAGATACCGTTTACGATAGTACAAGTGGTAAATATTATTACAAGATGCGTTTTGGCAGACGTGTTTATGTCAGCAAACCCAATCCACCCGATAAAGCGGATGCTGTTGTGTCTAAAACCTATAAAGGTACTCTGCCTAGCACAAATAAAATATCTATCGCATCGGCAGAGGTTTCAGGGCATCATACATATCTTACCTTTGACACCGAATGGAAAGCGCCCTTTACAGTAAGCCTTGCGCCGCAAAATTATGCCAACCCTGCGGGTCAAGATTACGAGGTGCAAAGCGCAACATGCAGTTATGTTGACATTAAGTTTTGCTACACCAAGGCAATAGGTGGCAAACTCAGTTTCTCAAAATCAAATCCGCTGTTTTTAGCCTCAAAGGTAATTCCTAAGGATGATGGATATGTGCTACGCATTTATTTAAAAAGAGTTGGCTCATTTTATGGCTGGAATGCCTATTATAATCAAAAAGGACAGCTTGTATTTAAGTTTTTAAACCCAACAAAAGCAACATCGGGCAAAAACGCTTACGGAACCAATCTTAAAGGAATAACCATTATGCTTGACGTGGGCCACGGAGGCAGAGATATAGGCGCTGGCGGTCTTAAGCCGCAGACTATGCCTGAAGCCGAAAGAAATCTTGTTTTGTCGGCATTATTAAAACAAGAGCTTGAAAAAATGGGCGCAAAGGTGGTTATGACAAGATATGGCGACAATGCCGTCACGGCAGATGCGCGTTGTACGGCGCTTAGGAATGCGTCCCCCGATTTGTGCATAGCTATTCATCACGACTCGGCGTCAACCACGGCAAATCACGGATGTGGAGTTTTTTGCTTTAATGCCTTTTCACACAATGCGACTTCTATCGTTTATAAGGGAATTGCCACTTCGGGCATCTATACAAAAACGTATAAAGAATGGCATTATTTTTACTTGGCGCGTGTAACATCCTGCCCCGTTGTATTGGTTGAAAACGGCTTTATTTCTAATCCTACAGACTTTAAGGGAATAAGCAGTTACAAAACCAATGTTAAAAAGGCAAAAAACATTGCGCAGTCGGTTGCGAATTATTTTAGAACTATTAAATAAAACTGTTGCAAAACTTGCGCTTAAACATTATAATAACAAAGAATAAATTGTAATTTTGGTGATAATTATGGCAAAACAAGAAAAATTGGTAAAATCAATAACCTCTATGGATGAGGATTTTGCAAAATGGTATACCGACGTATGCATTAAAGCCGAGCTCATCGACTATGCATCGGTAAAGGGATGTATGATCATTCGCCCTTACGGCTATGCTATTTGGGAGAATATACAGCATATTATGGACGGTATGTTTAAAGAACTCGGTCATGAAAACGTGTATATGCCAATGTTCATACCCGAAAGTCTTTTACAAAAAGAAAAAGACCACGTTGAAGGCTTTGCTCCTGAGGTTGCTTGGGTAACACACGGCGGTGAAGAAAAGTTGGAGGAGCGTCTTTGTGTTCGCCCCACCTCTGAAACCCTTTTCTGTGACCACTTTAAAAATATTGTTCATTCATATCGTGATTTGCCAAAACTTTATAATCAGTGGTGTAGTGTAGTAAGATGGGAAAAAACCACCCGTCCATTCCTTCGTTCACGTGAATTTTTGTGGCAAGAGGGCCACACCCTTCACGCTACAGCAGAAGAAGCAAGACTTGAAACAGAACAAATGCTGGGTGTTTATGCTCGCTTTGCCGAAGAGGCTTTGGCTATGCCGGTAGTAAAGGGACAAAAAACCGACAAAGAGCGTTTTGCAGGCGCTGAGGCAACCTACACAATTGAGGCATTGATGCACGACGGTAAGGCGCTTCAAAGCGGCACGTCTCACTACTTTGGCGACGGTTTTTCACGCGCGTTTGAGGTGCAATACACCGACAAAGAAAACCAACTTGTTCATCCGCATCAGACTTCTTGGGGTACCACAACCCGTCTTATCGGCGCGGTTATTATGACCCACGGTGACGATAACGGTCTTGTGCTTCCACCTGCTATTGCGCCTATTCAGGTTGCAATTGTACCCATAGCATCACACAAAGAGGGCGTTGTAGAAAAGGCTACCGAAATTTGCAACAAGCTAAAAAATGTTTGTCGCGTAAAACTTGACAACAGCGATCAGACACCTGGTTGGAAGTTTGCTGAATATGAAATGAAGGGTGTACCGCTTCGTATAGAAATCGGTCCCCGTGATATTGAAAATAACCAGTGCGTAGTAGTTCGTCGAGATAATCGTGAAAAGATTTTTGTAAATCTTGATGAGCTTACCACCCGCATCCCCGAAATTTTGGCAGAATATCATACCGCGCTTTACAATAAGGCGCTTGAGCGTCGCGAGGCTATGACATATGACGCTAAAAATCTTGAAGAGATTAAGGAAATTGCCGATAACAAACCCGGATTTATACGCGCTATGTGGTGTGGCGACCGCGAATGTGAAGATAAACTTAAAGAGGTTGCAGGTATTACATCACGTTGTATTCCTTTTGAACAGCATAAAATTGGCGAAACCTGTGTTTGCTGTGGCAAAAAAGCAGACAAAATGCTTTACTGGGGTAAGGCATATTAATTTGGGGAAGACATTTAAATTACCGCCGACGAAAAAACCCGTAGGCAATTGGCTCTTTCCTGGGGCATTATACCAATGAAATCAGAGATTTATAAATCTACCGATGTGTTGTTCTATTCAGCGGTAAACGCCGCTAATCGGGTAACACCGATATGATAAAAATTGAAACGGTTGATTAAAAAAACACCTGCTGAAAATCAGCAGGTGTTTTGCGTTTTAAATTTTAATCACAGCACTCGTCTTTCTGGGCGGGCTTTTTTGGCTTTGGCGCAGATTTTGTATTATCGCCAAGACCGGTAGTTTCAGAGAAAATGGCATTGTTTGTAACAGTGTTTACCGCATCGGTAGGAATAATAAGTTTTGCGGCAGTTCCGTTTGACATATTTACAAGCGCTTCATACTTTTTAAGTTCAAGCACTGCGGCGTCAACACCTGCTTCCTTTAAAGCAATAAGACCGTCGGCCTCTGCTTTTTTAGAAAGGTATATAGCCTTTGCTTCACCTTCGGCGCGGGCAATACGCGCATCGCGTTCACCCTCTGCGGCAAGAATCATAGCCTGCTTGTCACCCTCGGCTCTGGTAATAGCGGCAGCCTTGTGACCTTCGGCTTGCAAAAGTGTTTCACGGCGGTCGCGTTCAGCCTTCATTTGTTTTTCCATCGCGTTTTGAATTTCTGCGGGAGGAATAATGTTTTTAAGCTCTACGCGGCTTACCTTCATACCCCATTGGTCAGTGGCTTCATCCAAAATTTCAGCCATTTTTGTGTTAATGATATCACGTGAGGTGAGTGTGCCGTCAAGTTCCATTTCGCCAACAATATTACGTAGTGTGGTAGCGGTAAGGTTTTCGAGCGCACGAACAGGATTTACAACACCGTATGTGTAAAGCTTTGCGTCAAATATGCGGAAGAAAACAACCGTATCAATCTGCATAGTAACGTTATCTTTTGTGATAACGGGTTGTGGAGGTGAATCCATAACCTGCTCTTTAAGGGTTATTTTGTTAGAGATTTTTTCAAGGAAAGGAATCTTAACGTGAATGCCAGCGTCCCAAGTACATTTGTACTTGCCCAAAAATTCAATAATATATTGAGTTGCTTGCGGAACAATGCGAACATTTGGGATTATGATTACGAAAAAAAATACAGCGATTACGATTAACCAAGGCATATAAATACCACCCTTTTTAAAATTTTTATTTCAACAAAGAAGCCGATAGCTTTTTGTTTGATGAAACAATGGGTATAAACTCTGTTACAGAATCTATAAAATGTTTATTATCTCCAAGCGCCGCTACTGCATTTGCCTTTACAGCGTCATCCTTTACACAAGCGGCGGCAACAACAGCAACAATAACGTTTACTGTGTCGCGGTCACCCTGAAGATAAGCATTTTGGAAAACGTCAAAAAGTTTTTTAACGTTTTTCTTATTATTCTCTAAAAGCACGGCTTTTATTAACGGCACCAACTTTTCGCCAAAGAAGTTAAGGTATAAGAAGTTTCCATAGTGCGCAACGTGCGCCTTGTATTCATCCTTAAGCGCAGGGAACACGTCAAGCATTTTTTTGGTAAAAGCAGTAATGTTGTAACTGCCATCTTTTGTTGCGGTAGGAAGGTCAATTGCATTAAGCGCAGTATTTGCTCTTATTTGCTTAATGCCAAGCTGTGATTTGATGGTTGACACAAAGTCTATACCAACAGCTACGGCATCTTTAGCGTTTTGGCTGTCATCAAAAAGCCAGCAAGAAGCTTCAGTCAGTTCAAAACTGCCATCTTCTTGTATGTCGGCAGTTTTAAGCAGGTACATTTGACGCTCGTCGCTATATTCTACAGCTACTGCTTTTTTGTCGTTTTTGTAAACGCCATCAGTTTCCTTAAAACCGTTTTCTTTAAAAAAAGGTTCCATTTCCTGGATTACGTTTTCTAAATATCTATTGTCCATTCTTTTCACACTTTCAGTAAATTAATATTTCCTATATTATATCACAAGAAAAACACTTTGTCACCAAAAATTTCTTGAAACAAGACGCATAATTATATATAATTAAAATCGGTTGGTGAAAAATTATGAAAATTTCAAACAAAAAAGACCTAAAAGGCGTACTTGAAGCCCAAGGTTTTTCTTTTAAAAAGTCGTTAGGTCAAAATTTTTTAATAGATGATACCGTGTGTCCCCGAATGGCAGAGGCCGTTTCGGGTGAGGGTGTAGGTGTGCTCGAAATAGGTCCCGGCGCCGGTGTGCTCACAGCGCAACTGTCACACGCTTGCAAAAAGGTTGTATCGGTAGAGCTCGACACTCGGTTAAAACCGGTTCTTGAACAAACACTTGCGGACTGCAACAACGTAAAAATTATCTGGAACGATATTTTAAAGGTGGATTTAAAAACCGTTTTGGCAGAGGAGTTTTGCGATTGCGACACCATAAATATATGCGCGAATTTACCCTATTATATTACCTCGCCCGTTATTATGATGCTGCTTGAAAGTCAACTACCTATAAATAAAATTGCCGTTATGGTGCAAAAAGAGGCGGCCGACCGCCTTTGCGCCGAGGTCGGCTCGCGTGCGGCGGGCGCCGTAACGGTGGCTGTAAATTATTATGCTACCGCAAAAACGCTTTTTGGTGTGCCGAGAAGCAGCTTTTTACCTCCGCCAAACGTTGATTCGGCAGTAATTGAACTTACTTTGCGAGAGGCGCCCCCCGTTGACGTTGCCGACGAAAAACTGTTCTTTAAAATAGTAAAGGCGTGTTTTGCTCAGCGAAGAAAGATTTTGCTTAATACCATTTGCAACACCTTAGGAATAGAAAAAGAAGTTTTGCGAAAAGCGTTAACAGAAGCAAACATTTCCGAAACGGTGCGCGGCGAAACACTTACAATGGAGCAACTAGCCGCTATTTCAAACGCGCTATGTGAATAATTTATAACAAAAAAGCAAGGTAAACCCTTGCTTTTTTTGTCTTTTATAAAGAAATATTTTTTCTGTACTGCTTTGGTGATATTTTAATATTTTCTTTAAAAGCGCGATTAAAACTGCGCAGAGAACTAAAGCCGCTTTCAAAGGCGCACTCTGCAATAGATTGCGTTGTGTTTTCAAGCAAATAACACGCGTGACTTAGTCTGTAATGTATAACATAGGAATTAAACGAAATACCAATGTTTTTCTTAAAATAGCGTGAAAGGTACGAGTAGTCATAGGTAGTGATTTGCGAAAGCTTTACAAGTGAGCAGTCACCACTAAAGTTGTTTTCAACAAAGGAAAATATTTTATGAATCAAATTTTTTTGGTCGGTTTTTTTTGTGGTGTATTCGGCGCATTCATCAAACCTTCCGCACAAAGAATACAAAATGCCTTTTTTTAGAGCCAGTGAAGCAGCATCAAGCTTTTTAATTTCTCCAATTAAAAACTCGTCGGGACAAAATTTGTTGTTTGTAGGAATTTTATCGGTTATTTTTGTTGCGTACGCTTGCACTAATCGGGGAGAGAAAATGCACAAGACGTGTTCGCTTTTTTGTGATTTTAATTCGTGAATTTGATTAGGAAATATTAACGATGCCTCACCTTTTTTTAGGGTGTGTTTTTTGCCGTCTATGGTTATTTCCATTTCACCCGAAAGAATAATTATTATTTCAAAGCATTGATGAAGGTGTGACGGAAAACTAAAGTTATTGTTTTTTTCAATTTTTAAATAGTCGGGTGATCCTAAATGATTGTATTCATAAAACATACAATACCTCTAAAAGTCAAATTATGTCTATAAATTATACATAAAATTGCAAGAAAAGTCAAATATAATGCGATATACTTGAAATAAAGGGAGTGATTGCTTGAAATATTATATTGGCACAGACCTAGGCACATCTGCTTTAAAGCTATTACTTGTAAATGTTGACGGCAAAATAATTAAGACCGTATCGCAAGGTTATGCTATAAACTACCCAAATCCCGGTTGGAGCGAGCAAAACCCTGAGGATTGGTGGAACACTTTTGTGCGCGGCATAAAAGAGCTAACAATAGAAGTAAATCCTAATGATATACGCGCAATCGGTGTTGGCGGACAAATGCATGGGCTAGTGACGTTAGACCAAGAAAACGCAGTTATCCGCCCTGCTATTTTGTGGAATGATGGTCGTACCGATAAGCAAACCGACTATCTTAATACTGTCGTTGGCAAGGAAACACTATCGTTTTTTACGGCAAATATCGCTTTTGCGGGTTTTACCTCGCCCAAAATTTTGTGGATGAAAGAAAACGAGCCGCAAAATTTTATAAAAATTAATAAAATAATGTTACCCAAGGATTATATAAATTATAGGTTAACGGGTGTACATTGTTGCGATTATTCCGACGCGTCGGGTATGTTGTTGCTTGACGTAAAAAATAAATGTTGGTCAAAGGAAATGCTAAAAATTTGCGGTGTCAACGTCGCACAAATGCCTAAGCTTTTTGAAAGTTATGAGCCTGTAGGTACACTATTACCTGCAGTGGCAGTGTTGTTAGGATTAAACCCCAATACAATTGTTGTAGCAGGCGCCGGAGATAACGCCGCTGCGGCAATAGGTACAAAAACCATCGCCACCGGCGCGTGCAATATATCGCTTGGTACATCGGGGACAATTTTTATTGCAAACGATAATTTCTCGGTAGATAAATATAACGCATTGCATTCTTTTTGTCACGCAAGCGGTACTTATCACTTAATGGGGTGCATTTTATCGGCGGCGTCGTGCAATAAATGGTTTTGCGAAAGTGTTTTAAAAACGGATGATTATACCGACGAGCAATCAAGTGTAAGTGATGATATGCTCGGAAAAAATGATGTTTTCTTTTTGCCGTATCTTATGGGTGAACGCAGTCCTATAAACGATACCGATGCGCGAGGTACCTTTATTGGTATGCGAATGGACACCACTAGAGCCGATATGATTCAAGCTGTGCTTGAGGGTGTTGCCTTTGCTATAAGAGATAATTTAGAAATTGCAAAAGCTTCTGGCATAAAAATAGATCGAAGCACACTTTGTGGTGGTGGAGCAAAATCCGAGTTGTGGCAAAAGATTATCTGCAACGTGTTAAACATTAAGATAGATATACCCGAAACCGAACAAGGTCCGGGCTACGGAGCGGCAATGCTTGCGATGGTTGGTGACGGGAACTATAGTTCGGTAGTGGAGTGCTCGGAAAAACTTGTAAAAATAAAGGCAACAATAAGTCCCAAAAAAGAAATTGCCGACCGTTATGAAAAGCAGTATTTAAAATTTAAAGAAATATATCCGTCAGTTAAAGAACTGTTTAAAAAAATCAAGTGAGGACAAAAACATGGGTGAAATTTTTAAAAATATTCCTAAAATTGAGTACGAAGGAAAAAACAGTACAAATCCCTTAGCGTTTAAACACTATGACGCTAATCGCGTAATACTTGGCAAACCAATGCGTGAGCACCTACCCTTTGCAATGGCTTGGTGGCACAATCTTTGCGCGGCAGGCACCGATATGTTTGGTCGTGATACTGCCGATAAATCTTTTGATAATGAAAAGGGCACAATGGCTCATGCAAAAGCAAAGGTTGACGCAGGCTTTGAATTTATGCAAAAGCTTGGCGTAGAGTATTTTTGTTTTCACGATGTTGACTTGGTTCCCGAAGCCGATGATATAAAAGAAACGAATCGTCGTCTTGATGAAATTACCGATTATATACTTGATAAAATGAATGTTACGGGTATAAAATGCTTGTGGGGAACGGCAAATATGTTTTCAAATCCACGCTTTATGAATGGAGCAGGCAGTACAAATTCGGCCGACGTTTATTGTTTTGCGGCGGCTCAGGTTAAAAAAGCGCTAGATCTTACAGTAAAGTTGGGCGGTAAAGGTTACGTGTTCTGGGGCGGTAGAGAGGGCTATGAAACACTGCTTAACACCGACATAAAGTTTGAGCAAGAAAATATTGCTCGCCTTATGCAAATGGCGGTAGAATACGGCCGATCAATAGGTTTTATGGGCGATTTTTATATAGAGCCAAAGCCAAAGGAACCAATGAAGCACCAATACGATTTTGACGCCGCTACGGCAATTGGATTTTTGCGTCAGTACGGTCTTGACAAAGACTTTAAAATGAATATAGAGGCAAATCACGCTACCCTTGCAGGTCACACGTTTCAGCACGAGCTTCGTGTTTCGGCAATGAATGGTATGCTTGGCTCTATTGATGCGAATCAGGGCGATCTACTGCTAGGTTGGGATACTGATGAATTTCCTGCAAACGTTTACGAGGCAACGATGTGTATGTACGAGGTGCTAAAGGCGGGTGGCCTTACAGGCGGCTTTAACTTTGACTCAAAAACACGTCGTCCAAGCTACACTGTAGAAGATATGTTCTACGCTTATATTTTAGGTATGGATACCTTTGCGATAGGTCTTATTAAGGCGGCCGAGATTATTGAAGACGGCAGAGTAGACAACTTTATAACCGAAAGATATTCGTCTTTTCGCGGTGGTATTGGCGAAAAAATTATTGACGGCAATACATCGTTAGAGGAGCTTGCGGCTTATGCCGAAAATATGGGTGCGCCGACACTTCCTGCAAGCGGCAGACAAGAATATTTACAAAGCATCATTAACGAAATTATGTTTAAATAAAATTTGTTAACCAAACCACGCAAGGAGGACTTTTTATGTCGTTTAATCCAGATGAAATGTTTGTCTTTCCAATAGACCGCGAACCGTATGTTTTTGAACAACGCTACGTAGATGAAAATGTTTTTTTGAACCAAAATGCCACAGCGGGTGTTTTGCCAAAATATGACGATATCAAAGACAAATTACCGCAACCCGTATGGGAAGGTCATGATGATACAATAACCTGCTATAATCGCACATGGGAAATTGCGTTTGGCAATTTACGTAATGCAAGCGAAGAATCTCGCTTTGTTTCGGACTATATAGACTGTGCATTTTTCACTTTTTCGTTTATGTGGGATTCATCGTTTATAGTAATGTTTGGAAAATATGCAGGGCATATATTTAATTTTCAAAAAACACTTGATAATTTTTACTCTCATCAGCACAAAGACGGTTATATAGGCCGTCAGTTGTTCCAAAAACATTTCGGTCAGCGCTATGCTAAGGACGATCCCGCTTCAACAGGTCCAAATATTTTGCCTTGGGCCGAGTGGGAGTATTATTGCATAACGGGGGACACCGATAGACTATGTAAGGTTTTTGCACCGCTTATGGCATATCATAAGTGGTTACAACTTAACCGCACTTGGCAGAGTGGCGGTTATTGGACGACAGGGCTTGCCTGCGGTATGGACAATCAACCCAGAGTAGATAAACAGTATAGTCCGTTGCTTTCACACGGCTTTATGACCTGGCTTGACGCCTGCGCACAACAGTATTTAAGTTGCGAAATATTGATAAAAATCGCCGATATTATAGGCCGCAGCGGAGAAGTAAAATGGCTTAAAGAAGAACGCGAGCTTCTTGAAAAAATCATAAACGATCAAATGTGGGACGAAAAAACGGCGTTTTACTACGATATGCGACGAGATGGTACACTTACCGATACTAAAACTATTGGCGCATACTGGACAATGATGGCAGGTCTTGTGTCAGGTGATCGCGCAAAACGATTTGTTGCCCATCTTGATAACGAAAATGAGTTTAAACGTCCTTTCAGAATACCTACACTGTCTGCCGACCACCCCGAGTATCAAGAGAGAGGGGACTATTGGAGAGGGTCGGTATGGGCACCCACAAACTATATGGTGCTTAAAGCGCTTGATAAATACGGTTATAACGATTTAGCCTATGATATTGCGTGTAACTACCTTGAAAATGTTGTAAGGGTATTTGTAAAAGACGGCACAATTTATGAAAATTATGCACCTGAGTATATTGAGCGCGGCAGTCATTCAGAAGGTGAGTTTGTCGGTTGGACTGGTCTTGCACCTATAAACATAATGTTTGAATATGTTTTTGGCATCCGACCCGACGCACAGAATAAAAAAATAGTGTGGTATGTAAACAGACTTGAAAAACACGGTGTTAAAAATTATCCTTTGGGCGATAAGCTTATTGACATTATTTGTGAAGAACGCAATTCTGCAGACGAAACACCCGTTGTAACAGTAACAGGTGCCGAAGATATTATAGTAGAAATTGTGTGGAATGGCAAATGTATAACAGTGTAAAATAAATACTTGCAATTTTTAAAAACTGTGATATAATACTAATATTAATTTGAATATAAATGCGTTGATAAAGAAAAGTAGCGTTGCACGTAACTTTAAGAGAGGGTGGTCTCAGGCTGTAAGCCGCCTATTTTACCGCAATGTGAAGTTCCCTTTTGAGCAGTGTCGCCTAACGAATTTTGCTTCTTTTAAGCGACAACGGGTGTGCAGTTCCGTTACAGACTGCGGAGAGTGTTTGCTCTTTGAGCGAAAATGCGGGTGGTACCGCGGAGCTGAGTTTTTTCAGACTTCGTCCTGTTTTATGGACGAAGTCTTTTTGTTTTCTTGCGAAAACAAAAAAGTAATAAGTAAGAAGTAATAGTGAATAAGTAATGTGTCGCAAAGCGACATTTATAAACCGGCGGCAACGCCGACACCGAAATTTTCATTATTCGGGTATTCATTTAATCGATAAAGGAGATATATTATGAAACAACAGCTTGAACAAATCAAGACTGCGGCGCTTGAGGCAATTGAAAACGCCCAAAACAGCGCCGACTGTGAAAACGTCAGGGTAAAGTACCTTGGCAAAAAAGGTGAACTTACCGCCATTTTAAAAATGATGGGTGGTCTTTCTCCCGAAGAGCGCCCGATTATGGGTCAGCTTGTAAACACCGCAAAAGCTGAGGTGGATGCAGCTCTTAGCAAAAAAGTAGAGCAGATGCAAGCCGAGGCTGAAGAACTAAAACTCAAACAGGAAACCATTGATATTACAATGCCTGCAAAACAGGACAAAACGGGCAAACTGCATCCCCTTAACACCGTTCTTAACGATATGATTGATATTTTTCAGTCTATGGGATTTGACGTGGTTGACGGACCGGAGGTAGAAACCGACCACTATAACTTTGAGTGCCTTAACGTGCCGGCTGACCACCCTGCGCGCGATATGCAAGACACATTCTACTTGGCAGAAAATATTTTGCTTCGCACACAAACTTC
Source organism: Clostridia bacterium (assembly GCA_017516965.1). Taxonomy (GTDB): domain Bacteria; phylum Bacillota; class Clostridia; order Oscillospirales; family Acutalibacteraceae; genus UBA737. Next base: position 164,201 of record JAFXAP010000008.1, on the reverse strand, counting down.
AGCCGCTCAAATCAGAACAATGGAAACCCGTAAACCTCCTATTCGTGTGATTTGCCCCGGTCGTGTGTTCCGTGCCGATGAGGTTGACGCAACACACTCACCCGTATTCCACCAAATTGAAGGCCTTGTTGTTGATAAGGGCGTTACAATGTGCGACCTTAAAGGCGTGTTAGAGCAGTTTGCGCACGAAATTTACGGACCTGAAACAAAGGTAAAATTCCGCCCATCCTTCTTCCCGTTTACAGAACCTTCTGTTGAGGTTGACGTTTCTTGTTCAGAATGCGGCGGTAAGGGTTGTCGAGTTTGCAAGGGCGCCGGTTGGATAGAGATTTTGGGCGCCGGTATGGTGCATCCAAACGTTTTGCGCAGTTGCGGAATTGACCCCGAAGAATACAGCGGCTTTGCTTTTGGTATAGGTCTTGACCGACTTACTACAACACGTTATAAGATAAGCGATATTCGTTTGTTGTTTGAAAATGACAAGCGTTTCCTTGATCAGTTCTGAGAAAGGGGGACACAATTTATGAAAATTTCACTTAAAGCATTAAAATATTATGTAGATATAAATGTTCCCGTCGAGGAACTTTGTGACCGTATGGTTATGGCAGGTTTTGAGGTTGAAAGCATCGAGGCTGAGGGCGAAAACATAAAAAATGTTGTAGCGGCGCGTATTGTAAAGCTTGAACCACATACCGACAGCGACCATTTGCAAATTTGCCAAATGGACATTGGTAAAGAAAACCTTGTTCAGATAGTTACAGGCGCTCAAAATATTAAAGAGGGCGACTTAGTGCCAGCCGCGCTTGACAACAGCGATTTGCCAAACGGTATGCACATAAAATCGGGCAAACTCCGTGGCGTAGAGTCAAACGGTATGCTTTGCTCGGGCGAAGAACTTTGCCTTACCGAAGAAGATTATGAGGGCGCTAGTGTTCACGGCATTCTCATACTCAAAGATGAGTGGGCGCCAGGTACCGATATGCGCGAGGTTTTAGGTCTTGATGATTATATTATCGACTTTAAAATCACCGCAAACCGTCCGGATTGTAACTGCTTTATGGGTGTTGCAAAAGAGGCTTCTGTTGTTTTGGGCAGCGCTTATCATCCACCCGTTCCCACCTATAAAACTGTTGGTGAAAACATAACCGATTATATTGACGTAGAGGTTTTAAACTATGACCTTTGCCCCCGCTACGTAGGTCGTGTTGTAAAAAATCTTCGCATAAAGCCATCTCCCGTGTGGATGCAAAAGGCGCTTATGGCATCGGGTATGAGACCGATTAACAACATTGTTGATATTACTAACTTTGTTATGCTTGAAACAGGTCAGCCAATGCACGCATTTAACTATAACGATTTGGCTGATAAAAAGATTATTGTCCGTAATGCTCGCGAGGGTGAGGCAATTACCACACTTGACGGCAAGGATTATAAACTTACTGCCGATATGCTTGTCATTGCCGACGGCGAAAAGCCATCCTGTCTTGCAGGTATTATGGGCGGAAAAGAGAGCGAAATCGAGGACGACACAAAAGATTTATTCTTAGAGTCTGCTAAGTTTCGTCGTGACAGCGTTAGAAAAACAGGTCGTGCGCTTGGTATTCGTACCGAAGCCAGCGGTCGCTTTGAAAAGGGTGTTGACATTGTAAACGTAGGTTTTGCAATGGACCGCGCTTTACAGCTTATATGCGACCTTGACGCAGGCGACATTATCGAGGGAGTGCTTGACCGCAATCTTGGACTTCCCGAAGATAAGATTTTAAATGTAAAATCATCAAGCATTATCGAACTTTTGGGCGTTCAAATTCCTGAGGACAAAATGGTAGAGATTTTAAATAGCCTTGGTCTTGAAACTGCAGCCAACGATGGCGTGCTTACCGTTCGTGTGCCATCTATTCGTGATGATATCGAAGGCAGAGCAGACCTTGCAGAAGAGGTTATGCGTATTTACGGTTACGACCACATCGTAGGCACACCAATGCGCGGTGACGTAATGCGTGGCAAAAAGTTACCAGCTCGCGTAAAGAGCGATAAAATGAAATCACTCCTTTGCGGTTTGGGTTGTTATGAAATTGCAACCTATTCATTTATAGCTTCAGGCGCGCTTGATACATTAAATCTTGCCGATGATGATGCGCGTCGCAACGCAGTAAAACTTATAAATCCACTTGGTGATGAGTATTCTTGTATGCGTACTCAATTAGTGACCAGTATGCTTACTGTTATGGCTACCAACATTAACCGTAAGATAGAGGCAGGTAGATTTTTTGAAGAAAGCAAACGCTTTATTCCGAAAGCACTCCCTGTAACCGAACAACCCGACGAACTGCCAACGCTTTGCATTGGTCTTTATGGCAAAGATGAAGATTTCTTTACCCTTAAAGGTATTGTAGAAGAAATTATGACACTTTTTGGCGCTCATACTCAGTATAAGCGTTCAAGTGAAAATTATTTACACCCCGGCCGTCAGGCAGAGGTTTTGGCAAACAATGTTTCTGCGGCTGTTTTTGGTGAGGTTCATCCTGCTGTTGCTAAAAACTACGATATTGATACACGAGTTTATGTAGCCGAGATTAAACTCGACGTGCTTTATGCAATAAATAAACGCAAGACCACATATAAGCCACTTCCTAAATACCCCGCAGTTGAGCGTGACTTTGCAATGCTTTGTGATAAAGATATTCCTGTCGGCGATTTAGAAAGAGCTATTGTAAGCGGTGGCGGAAGATTGCTCGAAAAGGTAGAACTTTTTGACGTATATCAGGGCTCACAAATACCTGAGGGTAAAAAGAGTGTCGCATACAGCGTGTGGCTAAGGTCAAGTGAGGGCACCCTTACCGATGCTCAGATTGAAGACGCAAGCAGTAAAATTATTGCAAAACTCGAAAAATTGGGCGCAGAACTCAGAAAATAATTGCCGTTAAAAGAAAATTAAGATATTATTATTAAAATTTTTCTTGAAATTTTGTATAATGCAGTATAGAATAAAGATAATAACAAATTAGAGCGAGGTGCGTTATAATGAATGATAGAACTATGACCTTTTCAATCGGCGACCAGACCGAACAGGAAATAAGAAACATTTTGACGACGGTTTATGATTCTTTAAAAGAAAAGGGTTATAATCCAATCAACCAGATAGTAGGTTACATTTTGTCCGAGGACCCAACCTATATCACAACCCATAATAACGCCCGCAATCTTATTCGTCGAATTGACCGCGACACACTGCTACAGTCACTTGTGCGTTATTATCTTACTGCGTAACCTAAAATTATTTGAGCGAGGACTTGGTTCCTCGCTCTTTTTTTGTGTTTTACACTTGATAAAAATCATATTATATGTTAATATAATATGAATACATATCGTTTGCAGAAAGGGGTCAGGATTATGGCAGACAACCGTGCAATAGGCGTTTTCGATTCAGGGCTTGGCGGTCTTACCGTTGCTCGCGAAATTATGAAGTTGTTACCACGTGAAAACATAGTTTATTTTGGTGATACAGGTCGTGTGCCTTACGGTACAAAAGGACGTGACACCATTCGTAAATATGCGCTTCAGGATGAACGATTCTTGCTTTCTCACGATGTAAAAATGATTGTTGCCGCTTGCGGTACGGTATCATCTGTTGCTGCCGACACAGCCGAAGTTTTACCCGTTCCTTTTATAGAAGTGGTGTCGCACTCGGTACGCGCGGCGGTTTCGGCTACAAAAAACGGTAAAATCGGTATACTTGCTACAAGCGCCACTATAGGTAGCGGCGCGCACAAAAGGCAAATTCTTGAACTTTTGCCCTCGGCCCAGGTTATAGAATCGGCAGGAACGCTACTTGTTCCTATTGTAGAAGAAGGCTGGACCGCTCTTGACGACGCCGTAGCGATAGAAACTTTGCGCAGGTATTTAAAACCAATGATTGACGCAGGTATTGACACGCTTATTCTAGGCTGTACGCATTTTCCTGTATTGTCAAGCATAATACGAAAAATTTTAGGTGAAACGGTTACGCTTATAAATATGGGTGAGGCTACTGCCCTCGCAATAGAAAAGTGCCTTGAACAAAGTGGCAGTCTAAACGATGGCACAAATAGCGCTCAATATAAATTTTACGCAAGTGATAAGACCGAGGCTTTTAAAAGCACAGTAAATATTTTGCTTGGGTCTTATAACAAGGATTTTGAAATCGAACAGGTAGATATAGAAAAGTTATGAAAAAAGTTTTAGTAAAGGTAAAGGGTACGCAGGGTGTTGACGGTCAAAAGGATGTAATAGAACTCTCGACCGAAGGAACCTTGCGAGAATTTGAAGGGGACTATATAATCACTTACTCTGAGGACCCTACCGAGTCGGGAAGCAAAACCAAAACACAGCTTACAATACAAAAAAGCGGCACCATAATTTTAGAAAGACGAGGCGACCTTAATTCCCGTCTTATTATAACCGAGGGTGAGCGCAACAACTGTCTTTATGCTATACCACAAGGCAGTCTAACGCTTGGTATATACGGTAAAAAGGTAGAAAGCAATATGAGCTTGTGCGGCGGCACGGCAAAAATGGCTTATTCAATAGATATGAATCTTCAACCTCTTAGTGATAACGAGGTAGAGATTTTTGTGGAGGAAAGATAAAATGTCAGTTTTAGTAAACAAAGCAAAAAAACAAATTGAAGAATTACTTATAAACGCGGCAAAAACTGCAATGCAAAAGGGTGAATTGTGTGAAGCAGAACTTGCGCCCTTTAAGGTAGAGGTTCCTGCCGACCGAAAAAACGGCGACTATGCCGTAAATGCAGCTATGGTTTGGGCAAGAGGTTTTAAATCGGCTCCTCGCGCTATTGCCGAAACACTTATGGCAAACGCCTGTTTTGACGGCACTTTTATAGAAAAATATGAAATTGCAGGTCCCGGATTTATAAACTTTTTCTTGTCGGACAAGTACTATGCCGACATCATTGCAGACGTTATCACAAAGGGCGACGCTTACGGAAAAAGCAATTACGGCGGCGGCAAAAAGGTGCTTGTTGAATTTGTTTCGGCAAATCCAACCGGTCCTATGCACATCGGCAACGCCCGCGGTGGTGCTTTGGGTGACTGCCTGGCGGCTGTTATGGAAGCGGCAGGTTACTATACCGAGCGTGAATTTTATATAAACGATGCAGGTAACCAAATAAACAAATTTGGTCTTTCTCTTGACTTGCGTTACAAACAAATTTATGCTGACGGCGTCGAAATGCCTGAGGACTCATACCACGGCGAAGACATTATTGCTCACGCAAAGGCTTTTGCCCAAATTAATGGTGACAAATATATGTCAGTTGATGAGGAAACTCGCCGCAAGGCTCTCGTTGAGTTTGCGTTGCCTAAAAATATTCAGGGACTTAAAGACGATTTGCTTAAATATCGTATTGAATATAACACCTGGTTCCGCGAAAGCACACTGCACAACAACGGCGAGGCCGCTCGTATTGTAGAACTGCTTAAAGAAAGCGGTCATACCTATATGCAGGAAGATGCTCTTTGGTTTAAAGCTACCGATTTTGGCTGTGATAAAGACTTTGTACTCGTTCGCGCAAACGGTGTTCCAACCTATGTAGTGCCTGATATTGCATATCACTATAACAAATTAGAGGTTCGTAAGTTTGATAAGGCTATCGACATTTTAGGCGCTGACCACCACGGTTATGTGCCGCGTCTTAAAGCGGCGCTCACCGCTTTGGGTGTAGATGCCGACCGACTTGACGTTGTGCTTATGCAGATGGTTCGTCTTGTGCGCGACGGTGAGGTTATAAAGGCATCTAAGCGTTCAGGCAAGGCAATTACCCTTGTAACGCTTCTTGATGAGGTTCCGATTGATGCGGCAAGATTTTTCTTTAATCTGCGCGAACCTAATTCACACTTTGACTTTGACCTCGATTTAGCAGTGAGCGAAACAAACAGCAACCCTGTTTACTACGTTCAGTATGCATATGCCCGTATTTGCAGTATTTTGCGCAATTTGGCAGAAGACGGCGTTGTAAAACGCGATTGCACAAGCAAAGAATTATCACTTCTTAAAACACCCGAAGAACGCGAACTTATAATTCATATCTCATCACTTACCGATGAAATTATAGGTGCGGCAAAAAGTTATGACCCCGCGCGTCTTACCCACTATGTAAATGAACTTGCTACAAAGTTCCATAAATTCTATGCGGCGTGTCGTGTAAAGGGCGACGATGAAACACTTACACAGGCAAGACTTAATCTTTGTTTTGCTACAGGCATAGTTATTAAAAACGTGCTTGATATGTTAAAAATCAACGCTCCCGAAAAAATGTAAAAAAAGAAAGGATGACCTGCTATGAAGATTGACAATCGTAATCTTACTATGCTTATGGACCTTTATGAAATGACCATGGCAAACGGAATTATGCAAAGTGATATGCGTGACACAATCACATATTTTGATATGTTTTTCCGTCGTGTGCCCGACGCCGGTGGCTATGCTATTATGGCAGGCATCGAGCAACTTATAGATTATCTTAACAATCTGCATTTTGATGATAGTGATATCGAGTATCTAAAATCACTTAATTTGTTTTGCGATGAATTTATCGATTATTTGCGTGATTTTAAATTTGAGTGTGACGTCTGGGCAGTACCCGAAGGCACACCAATTTTCCCAAATGAGCCTATTGTTACGGTTCGGGGACCTGCGATTCAGGCAATGCTTATTGAAACAATGGTGTTGCTTACCATTAACCATCAATCCCTTATTGCAACCAAAGCAAACCGTATTGTCCGCGCGGCAAAGGGTCGTCCTGTAATGGAATTCGGCGCACGCAGGGCGCAGGGCGCCGACGCCGCTTATTATGGCGCGCGCGCTGCGATAATCGGCGGTTGCAGTGGCACATCTGACATTAAAACCGCAAAAGATTTCGGCACAAAAGCCACAGGCACAATGGCGCACAGCTGGGTGCAACTTTTCCCCGATGAGTATACAGCGTTTAAAACCTATGCCGAGACATACCCCGACAGTTGTATGCTGTTGGTTGATACCTTTAACGTTTTAAAATCGGGTATTCCCAACGCTATAAAAGTTTTTGACGAGGTATTAAAACCGCGCGGTTGTCGACCGCTTGGTATTAGAATCGATAGCGGCGATATTGCCTATCTTTCTAAAAAAGCTCGTAAAATGCTTGATGATGCAGGTTACCCTGATGCAAAAATTTGCGTTTCAAACTCACTTGATGAGCACCTTATTCGCGATATGGACATTCAGGGCGCTTGTATTGACAGTTACGGTGTGGGTGAGCGTCTTATTACTGCGTCAAGCGAAGCCGTTTTCGGCGGTGTGTATAAGCTTGTTGCCACCGAGCAAGATGGTGTTATTACGCCTAAAATTAAGATTAGTGAAAACATCGTAAAAATTACAGTTCCCGGTGTTAAAATTCCGTGGAGACTTTATGATAAAAAGACAAATAAGGCCATTGCCGATGTTATCACACTTAATTATGAAAAGATAGATGACACAAAGCCATACGAAATTTTTGACCCTACATACACCTGGAAGCGTAAAACAGTTACAGATTTTTACGCGCGTAAATTACAGGTTAAAATTTTTGAAAATGGCAAACAGGTTTATGTTTCACCCTCCGTTTCAGAAATTGCTGCTTTGCGCGAAGAACTTGTTAATAATTTGTGGGATGAGGTTAAGCGTTTTGAAAAACCGCACAGCTATTACGTTGATTTAAGTCAGGATTTGTGGGATCAGCGTAACGAACTGTTAAACCGCGCAAATAAAAAATAAAGGATGTTATAATATGAAAAAATTTTTTAGTCTGATTTTATGTATTGTGTTTATTTTCTCACTTGTTGCTTGTCGTGGAAAGGGTGTAGGTGCAGACGGCGGCATTGATGTTGAATATTATGCAAACATAGGTCAGATAAAAGACGTTGACTATAAATTGGGCGGCGATGTTGACGCTGCACAAAAAGCGCTTAGTGAAAAATATATGTCATTTGCAAACGGCGAAGGCAATCATGACGAAGAGAACGAAGCCTTTTATGTTGATTTTGAGTCAGGAGAATATACCGTTATGACCGACGGTAACGTTTTATGCTGTTATGTGACCGACAAAAAGCAAGATGGCATTACTCACATAATAAAAAACGGTGATGCTTACGGATTTGAGCTTGGCACAATTTCTACTAAATTGCGTGACGCTATGAAAAAGAAGGGCTTTAACGCTACCGAAAGAGATGCCGACAAGAGCGAACTGTTTTTCTTGCCGGGTTCTGCAAATATGAATATGACGGTATTAGAATATAAGTTTGAAGAAAACACTGTTCTTTTCGTATTCCAAGACAGTGCGCTTAGCGCAACGGTAATATATAAATAAATTTTTAGGAGACCCCATGATATTAGATGAAAAACAAGTAAGCGGAACCTTCCCCGCGCTCGCTTTGCGTGGGCTTGTCGCTTTCCCCGATATGCTGTTAACCCTTGATGTTGGCAGAAAAAAATCTGTAAAAGCTTTAAGCTTTGCAATGGACAAAAATGTACCAATTTACCTTGTAACACAAAAAGATATTGCTGTCGAAGACCCAAATGCTACCCATCTTTATGAAATGGGTTGTCTTTGCCGTGTGCGACAGGTGCTTAAAATGCCTGATGGCGGCGCAAAGGTGTTGGTTAAAGGAATTTATCGCGCGCGTCACCTTAATTTTACCGACAATGGCGCGCATTATGTCGCAACCATTGAAAAATGCCAGGATAAGCCTGTTCGTAATCGAGAGGTTTATATCGAAAGTCTTATACGACGTGTCAGAAATGAGTTTGACCGCTATGCACTGACAGCACAAAATTTACCTGAAGATATTGTTCTTAACGTAATGTCAAACAACGATATCGGTAAATTGTGCGACTTTATTGCATTTAACGTACCGGCGCCGTTTGATGATAAGCAGTATGTTCTTGAGCAACTCAACGTGGTGACACGCGCTAAAGTTTTAATAGAACTGCTTTCAAAAGAACGTGAAATTACCGAAATCGATAATCGCATAAGTCAAAAAACCCGTGTTCGCATAGATGAAGGCCAGCGCGACTATTATCTTAAAGAGCAAATGAAGATAATAAGCGAAGAACTTTACGGTGATGAAGCGGCAAATGAAATTGATGAATATCATCAAAAGGCAGAGAAATTGAATGCCGATGACACGGTTAAAGAAAAAATTCACAGCGAAATTAACAAGCTTTCAAAGATGCCGCAGGGCGCACACGAAAGCATCGTTTCACGCGCATATATCGAAACCTGTCTTGCACTCCCTTGGAACAAGTGCGACAGCACGGTTGTTGATATAAAAAAGGCGCAAAAAATACTTGACCGCGATTTTTACGGAATGAAAAAGGTGAAAGAGCGTATATTAGAGGCTTTATCTGTGTATGCGCTATCACCCGAAAGCCGTGGTAACATACTTTGTCTTTACGGTCCTCCCGGCGTGGGTAAAACCTCTATAGGCAAAACCATTGCCGAGTGTATGGGTAGAAAATATCAACGCATATCGCTGGGCGGTATGCACGACGAGGCTGAAATAAGAGGTCACAGAAAAACCTATATAGGCGCTATGACGGGTAAAATTTTAACCGCAATAAAAAATGCGGGTGTGTCCAATCCGCTTATACTGTTAGATGAAATTGATAAACTGGGTTCAGACTATAAGGGTGACCCCAGTAGCGCGTTGCTCGAAGTTCTTGACCCAGAACAAAACTGTAATTTTACCGATAACTTTCTTGAAATGCCCTATGATTTAAGTCGCGCTGTGTTTATTACAACAGCAAACTCGCTCGACACAATTCCTGCGCCACTTTTAGACCGTATGGAAGTGGTGTCGCTTGACGGCTATACACGAGAGGAAAAATTCAATATTGCTAAGCGTCATATTGTACCTCGCGAGATAGCTTCACACGGGCTTAGCTTAAAAAACTGTCATTTTGCTGATAGTGCTATCTACGGCATCATAGATTTTTATACCCGTGAAGCCGGTGTCAGAAAGTTACAGCGCACGGTGGGTTCGCTGTGTGGCAAGGCGGCAAAGCAAATTGCCGAAGGTAGCGCCAAAAAGGTAAATATAAAGGCGAGCGATTTACAAGAATTGATAGGTCATAAAAAATATCGCCCCGAGGTTATATTGCCACACGACGAGGTGGGTATAATCAACGGACTTGCCTGGACACAGGTGGGTGGCGAAATAATGCAGATGGAAGTGGCTGTGCTTGCAGGCAGTGGCAAAACGGTGCTTACAGGTAATCTTGGCGATGTTATGAAAGAATCTGCTGAGGCAGCGATAACCTTCGTACGTGCAAACGCTTCAAAATATGGCATTGATAACGAATTTTACAAGACAAAAGATATTCATATTCACGCTACCGAATCAGCCGTGCCAAAAGATGGTCCAAGCGCTGGTGTTACCATTACAACCGCGCTCGTATCTGCCCTTACAAATCGACCTGTCAAAAGAGATATAGCAATGACGGGTGAGGTTTCTATTCGTGGTAGAGTGTTGGCAATAGGCGGACTAAAAGAAAAGGCTATGGCGGCATACCGCGGTGGAGTAAAGCGCGTGTTTATTCCCAGCGATAATATTCCCGATATTGATGAGGTTGACCAAAAGGTTAAAGAGAATCTTGAGTTTGTACCCGTGCAGTATGTGACCGATATTATCGACCAGGCTCTTTTGCCCCTTGTTGAAGAAGCGGAAACAAAAACCGCCTTTATTACAACCGACAATCAAAAATCATCAATTGCGCGCTGTTAAAATTTCAGAGGTGAAAACATTGAATTGGAACAAGGTAGATTTTGAAGCCGCGTTCGGCACATTAGAGCAACTTTCAGAATCCACTTTACCTGAAATTTGCTTTTCAGGTAGATCTAACGTGGGTAAGTCATCACTTATAAACAAAATTCTTAATCGCAAGTCTATTGCGCGTGTAAGTTCAACCCCAGGAAAGACTGTTACAATCAATTTTTACAAATTGGACGAGTTCAGGCTTGTTGACCTTCCGGGTTACGGTTATGCAAAGGTTGCTGACCGCGACCGTGAAAGATGGGCAGAACTTATGGAGGGTTACTTCCGTACAGGGCGTAACATAAAACTTTGTTTGCAGCTTATTGATATGCGCCACGAAGCCACCGAGTTTGACATTTCTATGCTTGAGTTTTTAGCTCATTTTGAAATACCGTATGCTGTGGTTCTTACTAAATGCGACAAGCTTAACAAGACCGAGTTTAATAATCGACTGACATCATTAAAGCAAGAACTTGGTGACCTTGGCGAAGGAATTACCATAATTCCATTTTCGGCGCTAAAGGGTACAGGGTCAGATGATGTGCGACGGGCAGTAGAGTTTGCAATAAATAATAATTGAAGAAAAACACCTGATTTTTCAGGTGTTTTTTGCATTATGAGTGTTGTAACATATATTATTGACAACACTGTAAAACAAATGTTATAATAAAGTTACGACTATTGTCTTATTTTGAACTAAAGGGGTAGTGAAAATGAAAAAAATATTTCCTGCTTTGATAACAGTCTTTTTGTTCTTTGCAATATTTATAGGCGCATTTTCTTTTAAAGCAAGTGCGGCAAGTGTAAACAAATGCACAAAGCACACATATTCAAGTGCTTGCGACACGGTTTGTAATGTTTGTAAAAAAACAAGAACCAGCACTTCAAAACATAAGTTTTCGGCAGCGACCTGTAAAAAGGCGGCAACCTGCACCAGATGTAAACAAGTTAAGGGTAAAGCGCTTGGTCACTCATATTCTAAAGCCACCTGTACTGCGCCGGCGACCTGTACCAGATGCAAACAAGTCAAGGGCAAAGCACTCGGTCACTCATATTCTAAAGCTACCTGCACCGCGCCGGCGACCTGCACACGATGCCAAAAAACAAAGGGTGATGTGCTGAGACACTCATACCTAAGCGCTACCTGCACTACACCGGCAACCTGTATCAAATGTAATGTGACAAAAGGCGAAGCGCTTGGTCATACATATTCGGAAGCCACTTGCATAAACCCCGCAATATGCACCAGATGTAAGGCAATTAAAGGCAGATCGCTCGGTCACTCATACGGCACGGCTACCTGCACCGCTCCCGCAACTTGCATAAGATGTGATGAGACAAAAGGTAAAAAACTAAATCACAAATATTTGTCGGCTACTTGCACCGAGCCAAAAACCTGTAAAGTTTGTGGCACAACCGAAGGCGAAGCGCTCGGTCATAACTATGTTTTTGGCGAATGCAATCACATAAATAACGGTAAGCTTTGCGGTCATTACAGCGAGTCCTATTGCCCCAAACTCTACTTTACCGGAAATATGGATAATATGACCAGTAAAAAGGACGTTCGCGATATTACTTTTGAATATCGTAGTAAAGACCAGATTGTAGAGGGCGCCGCAAAAATCAAGCCACAGGGCACCTCAAGTATGGCATATGCCAAAAAGAACTTTACCATTAACTTCTATGAAGACAGCGATTATCTTGAAAAAATGGGTGTAAACGTTGGTTGGGGAGCGCAGGACGAATATTGCCTTAAAGCCAACTGGATAGACAAAACCCATTCGCGTAATGTTGTAACGGCAAAGCTTGTCGGTGAAATGCAAGAAAAATACGGTCTGCTTCAAACCGCGCCAAATGGCGGCGCAATTGACGGCTTCCCTGTTGAAGTGTTTATAAACGGTCAGTTCCACGGTCTTTACACCATGAACATTCCTAAGGATGATTGGCAGTTTGGAATGGATTCTGATAACCCAAATCATATTGTAATTTGTGGTGAAAACTGGAATGATCCGGTTAAATTCAAGGCAATACCGCAAGATCTTAATGATTGGGGTGTTGAGGTTGGTCCTGAAGACGACGCTACACTTCAAAAGGTTCAGCGCTTGGTTGACTTTGTTTTAAACAGCAGCGACCAAGAGTTTAAGGCGAATTTTGACCAATATCTCAACCTTGATGCAACGCTTAACTACTATGTTATGATGACATATGGCTGGATGCCTGACAACACAGGCAAAAATATGCTAATGGCAACATACGACGGCAAGGTGTGGTACCCAAGTCTTTATGACCTTGACACAACCTGGGGCGCACACTGGACAGGGCTAAGTTTATATAACTATGAAAAAGGTTTGCAAACCGGTGGCGACAGTGTGTTGTGGCAACGTATGGAAAGCCTTTACAAAAAAGAAATTGCCGAACGCTATTTTGAACTACGTGAAGATGTTCTTGATACCAAACACGTAATGGATACTTTCAAAGAATTTTATGGCAGTATTCCACAAGAGGTATTAACCCGTGAAACACAAAAATGGAACACAACCGAGACCCCAATTCCCGGCTATGACCTATCACAAATTCAACACTATCTTGATTCGGTAATACCACGTCTTGATGCTAAATACAATTCCTGGAAATAATAAAAAAGAAAACTGTGCAGAAATTTTCTGCACAGTTTTTGTTTGTCTTATAAGTTAAGCCTGTTTTTGTCTATAACTTTCAGCTTCCCAATGGCTGATAAAATCAACTATTTCCTCTGCCATAGGTCGTTGACCGCCAAACGATGCGGTGTATTTCGCAATTTTTTTAGCGTCTTCCCAAAGTAGACGCGCGTTTTCGGTGTCGGGCAAATCAGGACCCGTGCCGCAATACACGATATGGTCGGGGGTAAAAGGCTTGTCTAAAGCAGGCGCTTTATCAAAAGCGGCAGTATAGTTTTTGTCGATTTCTTCCTGTAAAACCTTTATCATATCTTTTAGCATAGCGTCTAATTCTTCGGGAGTATCAGCGGCAAAAAAAACGCCGTGGTTTTGCAAAAGCAGAGTGTTTACACCCTTAGTGAGAAGATTTGAAACCTCCATTGCCAATGTGTAACCGGGACGGCATTCATCCACCCACACAGCATCAGGAAACAAACGATTTGCGGCGGTCTTGCCGTCTACAGAACAGGTTAATCCATTAACTATAGATGGATGCAAATGCAAAACATATCTTTGTGGGAACAATGCGTGTAACAATGTTTCTACACTGGGGCGTTTTGCCTCTTCGCCGGGCATTTTTGACGCCATAATATCGTTAAGAAATGCAGCCTCACGCTCTTTGTCGCCGGCGGGGTAGGTGCGTTTTGGAATCTCTAATAATTTGTTTATATCTAAAGCTACAAAATTTTCTTCACAAATGGTTGCAAGGGCAGAGCCTGAACCTTTGACATAAAGCACACCGTTTTCTTTCATAGAGGTGTTTCCGCCGCCTGCGGCAACCAGTGAAATATTTGAACCGTAATGACGAGAAAATTTAACCAAATTTTTCATAAATTGATCCTCCAATTATTTATCTAACAATTATTATAGTGAGTTAGATTTAATTTGTCAATTGGAAAGCAAATGAAAAAGCCACCCATTGATGTGGGTGGCTTTTAGGTATTGTGTTTAGTTATAATTATTTAAAACCGAGACTTTCGTTTGTTATTTCCACTATTTTTCTGATGGGTAAGTCTTGCGGTTGTGTGATAAGTTTAAGCAGGGTATCTTGACTTTCGCTTGAAAGCACGGGACGGGTTATGCGACAAAACTTATCACTTAACCAATCTATACCTATGTTTTCTTTTGCTTCGCCACGAGGTTCGCACTCGCGTGAAATGTAGCAGTTGCCGTCAATTGTTTGTATTTCGGCTTTGCAAATGCGTTCGCTGGGAAAACGAGCGTCTAAATCGTCGTCAACCTTAAATTCAAGGCGACCCATCATATCAATAACATCAGGATTGTTTAAATTTTCTTCTAATACCTGAGTAAAACCAAAGTCACCATAAACAATGGCAGAAGCTACGGGATAAGCAATGTTATACTGCGCTTCATCGGCGGTTTTTGGCACTATTTTTGAAAGCATAGTGGCGCGCTTAAATGTATGAATAGTAACCTTTTTAATATCATTTGATGAAATGTTATATGTATTAATAAGTTCCAAACATGCATCAATTGCCGGATGCGCCCAACGACAACAAGGATATGGTTTAAAATAAAGATCCAAAACCTGATGCTTTTGCCCAAGGTCGTCAAGATAATGTCGGTATTCATCAGCCTCAAGCATATGCTTATTGCCTGTAAATCCACACTCGGTATCAAGAACTGCCAATATACCTGTCATAACCCCAAAAGGTACGCCGTCTTTGTTCATAGACGGGTATTCTACGCTTCGTATTCCAGGTACAAGCGGCGCGTTAAATTCGGCTACCGATAGCGCGTTGTTAAGTTGCTCTTTACTAAATCCAAAAAGTCTGCCAACACCTGCGGCAACACCTACTGCCCCAAAGGTGCCGCTGGAATGCGCGTAGTTATAGTAGTCCATAATAGCGGCGCCCATACGAATTGTTGTTTCATATGCCACAAGCAACGCTGTTAAAAACTCGTTGCGTGACACATTTTGCCGATATGCCGCGGCAAGTATTGCGCCAACAAAAGACGTACCGGGATGAGCGCGTGTTATGTTGTGACCGTCATCAATATCATAGGCATTTGATGAATGTCCCATAGCGCTTCCCGCACCTGCAAAACTAAGGCGGTCATTAGTACCAATAACCGCGATATCACCGCTACCAAAAACTGTTTTAGAAAGTTTTAGTCCTGCGGCAAACTGACCGCTTTTACTACCTACAATAAGCGCACCAAAAAGGTCAATCATACAACCCTTAAGACGATTTTGCACCTCATCGGGCAGGTCCTGCCAATTGGTATTTAGTATATAATTTTCTAATTTGTAATCGGTTATAAAGTTCATAACATTAAAGTTTTATAAAATTATTACTTTTTGTGGTTGTAGCCGGTGGAGCAGGGTCGAGATTGCGGTCAGAAATACCCAATATGTCTTCAGGGCGAATCCAAGGCTTATTTTGTATAGCGCTTGTTTCTTCGTGGGTAAGATAACCCTTATATGCTGTAAGACAACGGCGGATAAATCCGTCACGCACACAAGCTTCGGTAAGGCCGTTATTCATAATATTAAGAAGAAGCGGTAGTGTTTCAGCTGCAAGAGCAACTGATGTTGAGTGCGCAACAGCGCCCGGAATATTGCTTACGCAGTAGTGAACCACACCGTTTACAACATAGCGTGGGTCGTCGTGATGGGTTTCGTGGCTTGATTCAATGGCGCCTGGGTCATCATTTGAAATGTCTACAAGTACGCTACCCGGTTCCATAGTTTTAAGCATTTCTTTATCAATAAGAAAATCTTTACGTTCTTTTGGCCATTTAACGCAGTTAATAACCATATCGGTTTGAGGAAGAAGTGATGCAATAGCCTCTTTTGTGCAGAACATAGTGTCAATCTTCTGGTTATAGCGGTCAGAAAGCATACGCAAAACACCTGCGTTAATGTCCATAACGGTAACGTTAGCGCCAAGCGAATAAAGCACTGAAAGCGCACCTTGACCAACAATACCGCCGCCCAAGATAAGAACGTTCATACCGGGAGCTCCTGCAAAACCGCCTACAAATTTACCTTTACCACCGTTGATGGTAAGCATAGATTCAAGACCAAACAAAGCGCCCTGTTTTCCTGCTGCTTCACAGTTAGGAGAACCATAGCGGTGAGAGTCTTCTGCAGTAAGGGCTATACATTTGCTTTTGAGTATAGCGTCTACTTCTTCGGGGTGACCTGCAGGATGTATACAGCAATAAACTAATTGGTTTTCACGGAGCAAATCATATTCACAAGGGAAAAGTTCTTTAACCTTTGCCAAAAAGTCGCAACGTGCATACATTTCTTCCATTGTGTCAACAATTTCTGCGCCTGCAGCCTCATACTTTTCGTTAGAAAAGCCTGAACCCACACCGCAGTCGCGTTGCGCGAGCACGGTGTGACCTGCCGCCACGATAGAAGCAACCTCAATCGGAGTGCAGATTACACGGTTTTCGCCCTCTTTAATGTCTTTTAAAATACCAAATACCATTTTCATTACCTCCTGATATGGTTAATATTATAAACTGTTTTCGCTGTATTCGCCAAAGCCTTCGCCTAATACCTCTTTGGCATCGGTTACAATAATAAATGACTTTTCAGGGTCCACGGCATTTACTGCCGCTTTAATGCGAGATATTTTGCTTGGTCGCGCCGCGCACATTAAAATGTTTTTTGTGCTTCCGGTAAATGCGCCGCTACCGTTAATAATTGTCGCTCCCAGCCCTAAAGCCATAAGCTTTTGTTTTATTTCTTCACCCTTATCGCTGATGATGTATGCAAGTTTTGCGTTTGATGAGCCATAAACCACCATATCCATCGCGATACTTGACACATACATAGCAATTATTCCGTAAAGCGCGTTATCTAAACTGCGGAAGGTGAGCGCATAAATACATATTACGGTAACATCTATAATTAAACAAATTTTACCTATTGAAATGTTTCTAAACACGTATTTAAGAAGTCTTGCCGCAAGTTCGGTGCCGCCTGTGGTGGCACTTTTTAACATCATAATTCCAAGCGATATACCAAGCAATACGCCGCCGTAAATACACGCAAGTAACGGTTCGGTGGCGGGGAATTTTATAAAGGCATTCATAGTGTCTATCATCGCCGAACTTACAGCGATAGCATAAATGGTTGTAAAAAGTATAGACCAGCCCTGTTTTTTAATGCCAATAATCATAAGCGGCACGTTCATTACAAACACGGTAGTACCTATTGGAAGCGCCGGTATAAAGCGGTTTAAAACCTGTGCTATACCTGTAAAACCACCCATAGCAAGATTGTTTGTTTCAAAAAAACAGTTAAATGCAAATGAATATAACAAACAACCCAAAGTGATTATAGCATAGTCTTTTAATATTTTCAAACATTTACCTTGCATTTTAATACCCCATATGAAAATTTTACCGAAAAGTATTATATATGCTATATTAACGGTTGTAAAATTGAAAATTAAGTGTTATAATATAGAAAAGACTCTATATTTTAAGAGGGTGCTAAAATGACGAATTTAGAAATAGAATGTTTTTTGAGTATTTGTGAACACAAAACGATAAGCCGCGCCGCAGAAGAACTTTATATTACACAGCCTTCACTCAGCAGTCGCCTTAAAACCTTGGAAAAGGAAATTGGCGGCGAATTGTTTGTGCGAAAAAAGGGCAGCCGTGAAATGATGCTCACAGGTGTTGGAAAAGACTTTTATAAACTTGCGCTACAATATAAAGAGCTTATGCGAAAAATGCACAGCTTGTGTGATAAAACACCCAATCATTTGCGTATATCGTCGCTTAACAGCGTTGATACATTTCTTTTGCCACAGGTTTACGATCGCTTTTTGCAAGAGTATGATGAAATTGAACTTGAAATACAAAATATGGATTTGACTGCGGCAAGCAAGAGCATACACGCAGGATACACCGACATAGCCTTTACAACGGGAAAAATTCACGACAACACACTAAAACAGACATTGGTCTTTAAAGAGCCTATGGTACTTGTGTGCAGTAAAGATTTAAATTTACCTTCGCCTGTTTGCCCAGAAGATTTGCTTGAAGCTCAGGAACTTTACGTGGAGTGGAGTAACGACTTTGCCGATTGGCACGATACTGTTTTAGGAGAGAGCCATTCAAAAATCACAGTATCGATAATGGCGCACATAAAACAGTTTTTAGAAAGTAAGGTGTGTTGGGCAATAGTGCCAAGAAGCGTGGCTTTGGGTTTAGAAAAAGACGGTAATGTAAAACGAATTAAAACAAATTTTGACCTGCCTTGTCGCGAGGTGTCAATGATTACTTTACCCGATTATCAAAAAAATGTTGCAATTTGCAAATTCTTTAATTGCCTTAAACAAACCGTGTCGGAATATACTACATAAACAAAAATCCGCTTGATTATCAAGCGGATTTTTTTCTGTCTTTTTTGATTGCAATATAACTTACGCCAATCATTCGAGCAAGTATTAATGCAAAACCTATGTAATGAAAATAATATAGTTTTTCGTTAAGAAATATAACGCCTATAAGGATTGTGACAATGGTTGAAACACCACTAAATGCCGACACGGTTGAAGCCTGCAGCCGAGACATAGAAAAATTGTTCATAAGTGTGCAAAAAATGGTGGATACAATTGAGAGCGTTACAAAGCCCATTATATTGTCCGGGTTAAAATACGGGTCAAAGTAATCGGCAATAGTTCCCTGCCATAAATGTTTTGCAACACTTATGCTATTGAACACTATCGTGCCTAAAAGACAGGAAAAATAGGTTATTTCCAGCGCTTTGAATTTGCCCGAACATTTACGGGAAAATACTAGATAAAGCGGACCTGCAATTACAGCTATAACAAGACAAGCAATTCCAAACAAAGTATCTTTGCCGTCAGAGGTGTTAGTCTTTATGCCAATGTAAATAACACCAATAATGCCAAGTGCCAAAAATATCTTTTGAACTGTAGAGGTGCCTTCTTTTAGAATTAGTGATTCACAAACGCATGCCGCAATTGGCATAAGCGACAGTATAACGCCCGCAGTTACAGCCGACGTTTTGGTGAAACCGATGGTTTCAAAAAGCATTTCAATAATGGGCGAAAAAAGAGCGGCTAAAAATAACGGTTTTATAAACTTGCTTTGCTCGGTGTTCTTAAAAACGTCTTTTAAACCAACGTTTATTTTTATAATTTTACAACTCTTCAGTAACCAAAGAATAACAAAACTTAACAAAAAACGAAGCGCTAATATATCGATAGCATCAATATCGTTTGCATTAAGACCCTTGGTAAAGAAATTGGTAGTACCATAAATTGCATTTTTAAAAAATGTAAAAAGATATGCCAAAGCAGTCACTTTATCACTTCCTTTTGCGGTATATGTTATCACTGTTTGATCACTTTTTCAAGCGATTTTTACAAATTGAATTAAAACCGCTACCAAATATAAAGGTAGCGGTTTTATACTTTGCGCAACAAAAGTGTCATTTTGAGAAATGTGTTTTTTCAAAATTTATACACTTTTGTTGCATTTTATTCAGTTGTTACGTCGCACGATTATGATAACACAAATTAAAATCATCGTCAAGTTGTTCGACAAAAGTTCTTAAAATGTTACATAAAATATAAAATTCGGGCAATCAACGATTGCCCGAATTCTTTAAATATATTCAAAATTTTTGTTTTGTATTAAATCGTTTTTATATTTTTTTATATAATACTTTGCCATATTAAGATTTTGCTCTGAGTAATTGCCACATTCAATTGGACTAGCACCCGGAATGTCGCCTTCAAAGTTTATTACAAAATCACACATATCAATTACTAAATCATAAACGTCTTGGCTTTTTAAATTGCCAAACATAACGAGGTAGCAACCCGTTCTGCAACCCATAGGTCCAAAATAGACAACGTTATCTTTTTGGTCGCTGTTGCGCAGATATGTTGCGCACAAATGCTCTATGGTGTGAAGCGCAGGCACATCTATAACAGGTTCGCGGTTTGGCGCGGTGATTCGCAGGTCAAATGTGGTAACTGTGCAGTCGCCGTTTTTGTCGCGACGCGAAACATAAAGACCGGGATCAAGTGTCAAGTGGTTTATCTTAAAGCTTTCTATTTTATTCATAGTCTATCTCCGGTTTAAAGGTGGGCATAAGTTGTAGCTTAAACAGGTTAAGTTTATGCTTCATATCTATAAGTGATTTCTTTTTAGGGTCGTCTATTTTGCCTGTGCGGATATAAACGTCAAGCTCGGCATAGGTAAAGCCCAGGTTTTCTTCGTCGGTCTTACCGCAAAGACCATCTATTGGCACCTTGTCAACCAAGCAGTCAGGTAGACCCAATACTCGACCGATTTCCTTTACTTCGGTAACGGTGAGGTTAGCCATTGGAGAAAAGTCGCCTGCCGCGTCACCGTAACGGGTAGAATAACCAACCCAGTCTTCTGACAAATTGCAGGTGTTTACCACTCTGCCGTTAAGCGATTGACTTACTGCATAAAGCACCGACATTCTAATCCTTGGGGGAAGATTAACCTTTGATTGCACCGAAACGTTAAGGCTTTCGGGCATATTTTTAAGTACGGCTTCAATAGCGTCCTTAACGTTTATTTCATAATGCTTAATACCGAGATGGTTTACTAATTTATAAGCCATATCAATATCGTGCTGTGTGCCTTGCGGCATAAGCACACCTATAACTCGGTCAGCGCCCAAAGCCTCTACGCAAAGAGCCGCCGCAACCGAACTGTCTTTGCCGCCTGAAATACCTATAATGGCGTTACAGTCTTTGCCGTTTTTATCAAAAAAATCTCTAATCCAATCTACACATTCATTTTTAATCTTTACTGCGTTAAACATACAGTCACCGCCTTTTAAAGATATTATATCATAAATAAGCGTAAAAGCAACTTTTAAAAATAAAAAAATCGCCCATAAGGCGACGCAAAAAGCGAAAAAACAAAATAGCCCTTGACCGACCGTTTCTTTACACGGTTTTCCTCGGTCAAGAGCTATTTTTGTTCACTCTTGATATCTAACATCTTTTTGTTGTACCTCTCTTTTCTCAAATTTGTCCTTAACATTCAATCTTTCTATTTTCCTCATTTGTGTGATTTATTAACCACTATATCTCGTAAAGCGAGCTTCTTTTGAGGATCAAAGTTTTCTTGCAAGGACTGCTTTTATGTAAAACTCTTAATTCTTAAATTTAATTTCAGGCTATGTATTTTTTAATTATTATTTTTTGTAAATATCAGGATTTTATTGTAGTTGAAAATTTGAGTTTTGCCTGAAACTTTATTTTAAGTTTTAAGAGTATTTTACCGGAACATCGGGTATCACCCTCTCTTTCTCTGTGTCTTTAATATATCATAAAATAACCACCGTTTCAATTCGCATAATTTATAAACTTAAAAGCGTGAAATTATGCTAAACGGAGAAATTATTTTTGATATTCAAAATTTTATTGACGATAAATAAAATTTATGTTGCAATATTTTTGTTGGTTGTTTTGATTTTGCGCAAAACAGCCTTTTTTATTTTTTTATAAAACAAAACCCCGACCAATTTGGTCGGGGTTTTAAGTTTTGATGTAAGCTTAAATTACTTAAGTTCAACCTTAGCGCCAACTTCTTCAAGTTTAGCTTTGATTGCTTCAGCGTCTTCTTTGCTTGCTGCTTCTTTAAGGGTCTTAGGAGCGCCATCAACAACAGCCTTTGCATCAGCAAGGCCAAGACCTGTGATTTCGCGAACAACCTTAATAACCTTAATCTTTTCAGCGCCTGCTTCTGCGAGAATAACGTCAAATTCAGTCTTCTCTTCAGCTGCTGCTGCTGCGCCTGCTGCTGGAGCTGCTACTGCTACTGCAGCTGCTGCAGATACGCCAAATTCCTCTTCTACTGCTTTAACGAGCTCAGAAAGCTCAAGAACGGTAAGAGTTTTTAACTCTTCAATCATAGCTGTAATCTTTTCAGATGCCATTTTAGTTTCCTCCAATAAATGTTTTTGTTTAGTTTTGTTTTTTTAATTATTCTGCTGATTCTTCAGCTGGGGCACCGTCTTTATCAACGATAGCCTGTACAGCACGTGCAAATGCTGCGATAGGTGCCTGGAAGGCACTGAGAACTGTTGCAAGAAGAACTTCTCTGGAAGGAAGTTTTGCAAGTTCTGCGATGGTTTCAACACTTACAACTTTGCCATCAAGGAAGCCTGACTTAACTGTGAAGTTATCGTGGCTGTCGGCAAATTTGCAAAGTATTCTTGCTGCTGCGGTGTAGTCCTCGTTTGCGAGTGCGATAGCGGTTGTGCCTTCGCATACACTAGCGATGTCGCCGAGGTCTGTACCTTCAACTGCACGCTTTAAGATAGAGTTCTTAACTACAAAGTACTGTACGCCGTTTTCGCGCAATTCCTTACGGAGTGCGGTATCATCGGCAACGGTAATACCCTTATAATCAACAACAACACCTGTAACAGCGGCGCCGAGTTTTTCGGAGAGGTCAGCAACAGCCTGCTTTTTTGCTTCTAAAACCTTTGCGTTTGGCAATGTGTTTCACCTCCGAGTGAAAATAAAAATGTCCACCCAAGGACACAAGGGCAGACATGAAAAATTTAAAATTAAAATTATTCACGCTCACCTCGGTAGGCGTAAAACTTACGGCAAATGCCACCTACTGTCTTTGGATTGCTTGACTATTATATACAACGGGTCGCGGTTTGTCAAGTATTATTTTAAATTTTTTTGTAAAGATGCTCCTGAGTAATAATGTGATAATATTTCTTTATACGTATGACCCTTTTTTGCCATATAATCGGCGCCGGTCTGACTCATACCCACACCGTGACCGTAACCCGTTACACTAAACACAAAATTTTTGTCGGTGAATTTAACTGTAAAATTGCTCGACCTAAGATCAAGAAGTTTTGTGATTTGTGAGCCCTGAACTAAAGTGCCGCAATATTTTATTTGTTTTACATATCCGTTGTCTGTGAGTGATATATCTGAAAAATAGTTTTCGGCGTCCCCTGATGGTAGCGAAATGCTTTTAAGCTTTTTGGCAAGTTCTTCTGCTGAGAATTTTGCCTCGCTTAAATACCCCTGGGCAAGACTATCGCCCGAACTTTCAACCGATTTTAAATAGGGTATGTCTTTTGCCCACACGTCAAGGCAGGTGTTGGTTTTGCCCGGTGATATTGCGTGATATGCCGGAAAAATAGGTTGGTTATCAAAACAAAGCAGTTCGCCTGCGACGGCTTTTATACAGTCGTCAATCTTTTTGGTGTATTCATCTGCTTTTTCTCCCCAACGCTTTTTAGCCTCATCACGTGTGATAAAACATTGCGCGGTATCACCGTCGGCGGTTATATCATAATCGCTCTCGGCGGCAGTATTTTTTCTGTAGCAAGCAAATGTATATGCCGCAACGGCTTGCGCTTTTAACGCTTCTTCGTGATACAGCGCAGGCATTTCGGCGGCAACCACACCAAAAACATAATCTTTTGCCGACAGTTTTATAACTTCGTTGTCTTTTAACACCTTAAAGGTTTCTGCTGTGTATGAAGTGTCGTTGTTTTGATAAAGCGTATCGGTATTTGGCGTAGCTGTGGGTATTATATCGCTTTTGGGTTCAGATAGCGCCGAGAGCGGAATTACAAGCATAGAAAAAATTACAACGATTGACATTAGGAAAGTTCCTTTCATATTACACACACCTTTTAAATTTATTGACTTTTTGGCTATATATATATAAAATGTATATGTTATATTGACAAGTTAAATTCTTTGAGGTGATTTTATAATATGAAATATCGTCACGCAATGATTCTGTTAGCAACATCGTTGCCACTTTGCGTTGTGTTGCGCATAATACAGGTGTATTTTACCATTGACAACGCAACAGGGTTTATAAAACAGCAATATTCTACAATGGGACTACTTATATCGGTTATTGTTTGCGCGGGCATTGCCGCAGTGGCTTTGCTTACCGCAATTACTGATATAAAATGTAAAGAAAGTGAGTGTCCGCAACTTGCTATTTGTGTATCAAGTTTACTTGTTGGCGGTATGCTCATATATAAAGCAGTGACAAATATATCTGAAGTTTTAAAGTTTGGCGCGTGGCAAACTACCGCATGGTATGATTTTGCTCTTTTTGTTTTAATGCTTTTATCGGCTATTGTGTTTTTTGCGTATGGGCTTAAAAATATTTCTGACTTTAAAATGCCCTCTATGATATTGTCTATACCGGTTTTTTGTTTTATTGTAAAGCTTATAAGTGTTTTTGTAAGCACTTCATCCTTAGCGCTGGTTACCGAAAACGTTTTTATGATTTTCACCAGCAGCGCAGTGCTATGGTTTATGTTTGAATTTTCTAATTTTGAAAACGGCGTAGGCGATAAAGATAAAAAGATTAAAAAAATTTTTGCTTCCGGCATAGCATCAGTAATGTTTTGCGCGGTTACAACAGTGCCAAAAGTTTTTGTTGCGTTGATTTTAAAAAGCGGATTATCTAATTCCGATATTTCGACAGTATTATTAGATATCTCATTGGCAATATTTATTCTTTCATATATAATATGCAAATTTGGCGAAGTGCAAAAAAACGCAAAATCACCGTCAAAGCACCAGGCATAGTGTTTTAATTGACAAAATATGTTTTATGCTGTATAATCGGTATTAGATGTGTTTTATTGGTCATACTTTCTATAAGGCCAATTTTATTTGGGCAATTTCTTAATTTTGGAAGACGGGAGTGCCGTGTTTGGATAAGTTTGTGATAAATGGGGGCAAACCGCTAAAAGGCAGTGTTCATATAAGTGGCGCAAAAAATGCGGCAGTAGCAATTTTGCCCGCAGCGCTTCTTGCAGACAGACCTTGCATTATTGAAAATTTACCTGAAATCTCTGACGTTTCTACATTGCTTCGCGCAATAAAGCAATTGGGAGCAGAGGTTCGTTTTATAAATAAATCAACCGTAGAAATAAACCCTGTGTCAGCAAATTCTTTCGTTATCGATAGAAAAATGGCAGAGGGTATGCGTGCGTCAAGTTATTTTTTGGGTGCGCTTTTAGGTCGTCACAATCGCGCGCGTGTAGCTCCTCCGGGTGGCTGTGATTTTGGTGTGCGACCAATCGACCAGCACATAAAAGGTTTTGAAGCTTTGGGCGCCAGAGTTATAATTGAAAACGGAATGGTTGACGCTCGCGCACCTAAACTTCGCGGTTGTTCAGTTTATCTCGACGTTGTATCGGTAGGCGCTACAATAAATATTATGTTGGCAGCGGCAAAAGCGCAGGGACTTACAGTTATCGAAAATGCTGCGCGTGAGCCACATATTGTTGACCTTGCAAACTTCCTTAACTCTATGGGCGCAAATATTATGGGCGCAGGTACCAGCGTTATTAAAATCCGTGGCGTAGAAAAACTGCACGGTTGCACATACAGCATTATTCCCGACCAGATTGAAGCGGGCACATATATGGTAGCCGCCGCCGCAACGGGTGGAGATGTTGTTATTGAAAATGTAATACCAAAACATCTTGAATCAATAATAGCAAAACTTGTCGAAGCAGGCGCTGAGATAACAGAATATGACGAGGCTGTTCGTGTTAAAATGACAGGACGTCCCCGTAAATGCAACGTAAAAACAATGCCACATCCTGGCTTTCCAACCGATATGCAACCCCAGATTGCAACCCTTTTGGCAATTGCCGAAGGTACAAGCATTGTAACCGAAGGCGTGTGGGACAACCGTTTCAGATATGTTGAGCAGCTTATAGGTATGGGCGCAAAAATTCAGGTTGACGGTAAAATGGCTGTAATAACAGGTGTTGAAAAGTTAACACCTGCATCGGTTAAGGCGGTAGACCTGAGGGCAGGCGCCGCAATGATTATTGCAGGTCTTATGGCAAAGGGCATTACCGAGGTTGAAAATGTTATATATATCGACCGCGGTTATGAAAATGTTGCCGAAAAGTTCCAATTACTTGGCGCAGATATCAGACGAGTTCCCATTATAAATAAGGAACCGATTGTTAAAAATGCATAAAGTATGGCGGCTTTTTAAGCCGCCATACTTAATATATAAAAGGAGGGAAAATTGTGGCAAGACTGTGTACACTGTCAAGTGGCTCAAAAGGAAACAGTACATATATATCATATAACGGCGGAGCAATACTTGTTGATGCAGGAATATCATACAAGTCAATGATACCGCTTCTTGACTCGGTGGGCGGCGACATTTCGCAAATTAAGGCGGTAGCCATAACACATACACACAGTGATCACACCAAAGGACTAAAAACCTTTTTAAAAAACACAAAAATCCCTCTAATAGCCTCAGAGCAAACCTTGCAAACATTAGCGCAAAGCAATATGATTCCCGAAACAACAAAAACTTTTGCCGTATCGGAAAAAGGTTTAGCAGTAGATGAAGTGTTTATTGATTTTTTTAAAACTAAGCACGATGCCGAGGGTAGTGGAGGGTATGTAATATCTTTGCCCGATGGTCGCCGCGCGGCAGTTTGCACCGATTTAGGTATTGTTACCGATGAAGTAAGAAGTAAAATACTCGGTTGTGATACTGTGCTTATAGAGTCGAATCACGACGTCGAAATGTTGCGCAGAGGTCCTTATGCCGCACAACTTAAATTGCGAATATTGTCAGACACGGGCCATCTTTCTAACAATGCTTGCGCAGTGGAACTGCCAAACCTTTTAAAAAGCGGCACCACCAGAATAATACTTGGGCACCTTAGCGAAGAAAACAATACACCCATTATTGCAAAGTCATCTGCTGCAGCAATGCTTGACAGCATAGGCGCAAAAGAAGATATTGACTACATTCTTACAATCGCAAAACCAAGGAACGCGGGGGTGACGGTATTTTGATTAAAATAACTTTTATAACGCTTGGAAGATTAAAAGAAAAATACCTGCGTGATGCCGTGGACGAATATGCCAAACGGCTGTCTCGTTATTGCAAACTTGATATTATTGAGTTAAATCCGATAAATTTGCCTGAAAAGCCGTCGCAAAGTGAGATTGATGCGGCGCTTTTAAAGGAAGCCGAAATGATAGAAAAAAGAATTCCTGACGGCAGTATAGTAACAACACTTTGTGTAGAGGGTAAATCATATTCAAGTGAGCAACTTGCCCAATTTGTTGATACCAATACCAACAGTGGAAAAAATATGTGCTTTATAATAGGAAGCTCTTACGGGTTAAGTGATATCGTAAAGCAAAAATCTGATTTGAAATTATCTTTGTCGGCAATGACCTTTCCACATCAGCTTTTTAGAGTGATGTGCCTTGAACAAATATATCGCGCCTTTAAAATAAATGAGGGCTCGACATATCATAAATAGAAATAAAAAAATACTTGACCTTCAGATACGTTTGTGGTATAATGCTACTACCTCTGCAAGGCTTTTTTAAGCCTTATCAACGCAGTTGCACAACATACTGTATTGTGCTTTCCAAGAACGTGCTATATATGCTCTTTGGTGCAGTATGAAGCGCTCTGTAATGAGGGAGGCAATTCTCGGTGTGTTCCGAGAAAAAAATATTTCCGTAAAGCGGGAGGTGCCGTTATGAGAGTAAAAATTACACTCGCTTGCACAGAATGCAAGCAACGCAACTACAACACAATGAAAAACAAGAAGAACGACCCTGATAGACTTGAAATGAACAAGTATTGCAGGTTCTGCAGAAAGCACACCTTGCACAAGGAAACAAAGTAAGGAGGGTAAAATTATGAAAACTGTCAATAGAATTTGTCAGATTCTTTCAATTATCTTCGCATTAGTTTCTTTGGTATTGTTCTTCACACCTTTTGCAACGATTACTGCAAACAACATTGCAGCCGAACCTTCGGTTGGTGCTGAACTTGCTTTTCGTGGCAAATTGACAATCGCAGACACCGAGTACACATTGGCAACATCTGCAGAATTCCTTTTCTGTTTTTGTTTGACAGTATTGGGACTTGTTTTGAGCGCATTAACATTTAAATCAAAAACAGCGCGCTATTTTGCACCTGCTGTTGGCTTACTCGCCGGTATTTATATGTTGGTAGCAGCACTTGGCGACCCAATGAAATTTGTTGATACTCGTGTAAAAGAAGTGGTATTTAACGGAACTTCAGTTGTATATGAAAGTTCTGTATTGCTTACAGCAATTGCCCTTTTGGTTTTTGCGGTTGTAGCAGCAGCTTACTTGTTTATCGATGATTATATCGAAGTAATGCAGTCTAAGGGTGCAAAACGCACAATCATGCAGCGTGTAATCGGTTTCTTTAAAGATTACAAGAGCGAATCTAAAAAGATTGTATGGCCGGGACTACGTGATGTTGTTAAAAACACAGTTATAGTTCTTGTTATGTGTCTTTTAGTTGGTGCGTTTATCTGGATTCTTGACAAGGGACTTGCTGAACTCATAGGTCTCATCCTTCGATAAAAATTCGGGAGGTTAGAGTATATGGCTGAAACAAGCGAAGCAAGATGGTACGTTGTACACACTTATTCAGGTTATGAGAATAAGGTTGCAACTGACCTTGCAACAATGGTTGAAAGTCGCGGTATGCAGGATCTTATTCAGGATATCAAAATTCCTATGGAGACCGTTACCGAGATTAAAGACGACAAGGTTCGCGAGGTTGAAAGAAAAATTTTTCCGGGATACGTTTTAATCAAAATGATTGTTACCGATGACAGCTGGTATGTTGTAAGAAACATCCGCGGTTGTACAGGTTTCGTGGGTCCGGCTTCTAAGCCAGTGCCACTTACCGATGCAGAGGTTGCAGCTCTTGGCGTTGAAAAGCACAGCGTTGAAGTAGGCTACTCTGAGGGTGACACAGTTAAGATTATTAACGGTCCGCTTGAAGGCTACAGCGGCGTTATCAAATCAATTGATTTGGCTAACAATAACGTATGTGTTGTACTTTCAATGTTCGGTAGAGAAACACCGGTTGAGCTTGAACTTGACCAAATCTCTCTCGACGATTAAGTGTTAATACGCAGAAATGCTTATTAACTTCCGGCATATAGATTTTTTTGCAGTCAAGGTTAACCGTCTGTAAAAATGTGAGCATCTGTATGTCACGGTGGGAGGAGCGCGTATATGAGCGTTCCGCCAAGTGTTACTTTAGCAAAGTAAAAACTTTGACTAAACACGGTTACCACGAATAATGGAGGTGCTATTTATGGCTCAGAAAATTACAGGTTATATTAAATTGCAGATTCCTGCAGGTAAGGCAACACCGGCTCCCCCGGTTGGTCCTGCACTCGGTCAGCATGGTGTTAACATCATGGAGTTTACCAAAGCATTCAACGAAAGAACCAAAAATGATGTAGGTATGATTATACCTGTTATCATCACTGTTTACGCAGACCGTTCTTTCAGTTTTATTACAAAAACCCCACCAGCAGCCGTTCTTATTAAAAAAGCATGCGGCATTGAAACTGCATCGGGTACACCTAATAAAACAAAGGTTGCTAAAATTACAAGCGAACAGGTTAGAAAGATCGCAGAAACTAAAATGCCCGATCTTAATGCAGCAAGCATTGAATCCGCAATGAGCATGATTGCCGGTACAGCTCGCAGCATGGGCGTTGAAGTTGTGGATTAAGAGGTAAACGACTATGAAACACGGAAAGAAATATAATGAAAGCGCAAAGCTTATCGAAAACGGCAAATTCTACGATGTTGAAGAAGCAGTAGAAGTAGCTGTTAAGACAGCTTCTGCAAAATTTGATGAAACCGTTGAACTTCACGTTCGCCTTGGTGTTGACTCACGTCACGCTGACCAGCAGGTAAGAGGCGCTGTTGTTCTTCCTAACGGTACAGGTAAAACTGTAAGAACTCTTGTTCTTGCAAAGGGCGATAAGGCTGAAGCTGCTACCGCTGCAGGCGCTGACTTTGTTGGTGCTGAAGATATGGTAGAAAAAATCCAAAAAGAAAACTGGATGGATTTTGACGTAGTTATCGCTACACCTGATATGATGGGTATGGTTGGTCGTCTTGGTAAGGTTCTTGGTCCTCGCGGTCTTATGCCTTCACCAAAGGCTGGTACTGTAACACCTGACGTTGCTAAGGCAGTTACCGAAGCAAAGGCTGGTAAAATTGAGTATCGTCTTGACAAAACCAACATCATTCACTGCCCAATCGGCAAAGTATCTTTTGGCGCAGAAAAACTTCAGGAAAACCTTGATGCACTTATGTCTGCTATCGTAAAGGCTAAACCTGCTGCTACCAAAGGTCAGTACGTAAAATCTTGCACAGTGGCTACCACAATGGGTCCTGGCGTTAAGATTAACGTTGCAAGATTTGGCGCATAATTAAAATTTAAAAGCCGTCCAAAAGGACGGCTTAATTTTTTATCTTTATAATTAAACAAACATAAAAAAGGTCCGTTGGCTAACAACGGACCTGTAATTTTTATTCAGTATCTACTTGTTCAATATCTTCTTGCACAATAGTTGTCGATTGTATGCTTACCGGTTCAAAAGCTAAAGGGGTTTGTTCTATTTCATAGCCTTTGTTTCTGCAAGCGAAAAGACAGAACGGCGCTGCAAGTGGAAGTAGGTAATAAATCAAGAAATATGTAAGAGTTCTTTCGGGTACGGTTGACTCAAACAATTTAAACACACAAATATGTGATAGCATCTGTAAAACACCTGCCAAAAACAGTATTGGAATTAACAGGAGATACATACCTATTATAAGAACCGCTATGTCTTCTTCACTTGTATAACTTCCGGTAGCATTAAAAAACGTCCATATTAAAGAAACAAACAAAACAACTTCTAAGATGATACCCACCGCTCCAACAACAATCGAGAGAGTAAGCAAAACCTTGTCCCAACGTCTGTTAATGCCGTTGCGTTTGTCGTGGTCGCGGGCAATTGCTCCAAGAACCCAGTTAACAGCGAAAGGTATCCACGCAAGCCAGGGTTTTGAAATGCCACGGCGTTTTGCTATGGTCTGCAAAGAAATAGCCTGAAAAACATACGCTACTATAAAGTAAACAAAGAAAAGTGCATAAAAGACTAAAGCAAAAACCAAAAATGCTACACCCACACCTGCAAGTGCATCAGATGCTGAGCCACCTGCGAGTGCATCGGTTGTTGTGCCGCTAGGATAAGCGTAAGAAAAATCATTCATAATAAAACCTCCTTTTATTTCAATATAACATTTTAACTCAGAAAAAGCAAGAAAAATATGGGTTACAACACACAGAATAAAACATCTTGTAAAACAGGCGAAAATGTGTTATATTTGTATCACTGAATTCAAAGGACTGATAAAAATGCAGGTTGCTTTTACAAATGTGCTAGTGACACTTTTATATATAATACCGGGGTTTGTTTGCTGTAAGGCTAAGGTTGCAAAGCCACAGCATTTGTCAACCCTTTCGGCAATTTTGGTGTATGTGTGTTCGCCTTGTATGGTTGTGTGGTCTTTTATGGACACCGAAAGAAGCCTTAAAATGATAGGGCAGATAATGTTGTTTTTTGTAGTATCTCTCGCTATACAAGCTGTGCTAACATTTATTTTATACGGTGTTTTTCGCAAAAAATTTCACGATGTTAAATACCGAATGCTTACAGTAAGTTTTGGACTTGGCAATGCAGGCTTTTTTGGCATACCCATTATAAAGGCTCTACTGCCCAATAACCCCGAGGTTGCTTGTTTTGCGTGTGTTTATATTGTAGGTATGAATATGCTCACCTTTACCATAGGTGCATATTGCCTTACGGGTGATAAAAAGCGAATGACCTTTAAAAAGGCGTTTTTAAACCCGCCGTTTATAAGTCTTATAGTGGCAATCGCTTTATATGCGGTAGATTTTGCAAGTGTTATGCCATCGCTTTTAGGTGATGCGCTCGGGCTGCTTAATCGCACCACAACACCGCTTTGTATGATTATTTTAGGTATAAGACTGGCGTCGGT
This sequence comes from Clostridia bacterium, assembly GCA_017516965.1. Lineage (GTDB taxonomy): Bacteria > Bacillota > Clostridia > Oscillospirales > Acutalibacteraceae > UBA737. The sequence goes on along the minus strand of JAFXAP010000008.1, from coordinate 131,771 downwards.
ATCATTTAAAAAGCTATTTACCAGACTATATGTTTATATAATTTGCGCTTGTAAATTGTTGATTTTCCCCTTTGCGTGTCTTGCAATAGTTTATTTCTTGCCACTTAGTGATGTGTTTAAAGCCGCAATGTTTATATTAGGTGGCACACCCTGCGCGGCGGTAATGCTTAACATTGCCGAAATGTATGACGGCGAGACCGAACTTGCCGCAAACTGTGTGTTGCTTAGCACATTACTTTGCGTGTTTACTATTCCCATTCTTAACGTTGTATCAACCGCATTGTTTACATAGCAAAATTAAAAGCCGTGCTGTCAGCACGGCTTTTGCTTTATTTTATTAAACTTTTTAACCAACCAAGTATTGTAAAGTTATCGGCAAATTTAAATGTTATGATACCCATTATGAATACAAATACTATAATAAGCGGTAAAACATAGGTGAGATAAGGTTTAAGCCAACGTGCAACTTTAAGACCTTTGCCGGTGTTTGCTTCGGCAATGAAATTATCAAATCCCCAACCTTTTTTACTTGTGCAGAAAAGAATATACACAAGAGAGCCTATCGGCAAAAGACAGTTGCTTACAATAAAGTCTTCAAAATCAAGAATGGTTGAGCCTGAGTTAAACGGGTGAAAATTGCTAAAAATATTATACCCCAGCGCACAAGGAAGAGCTAAAATGAGCATTGCCGCGCAACAAATAATACACGCTTTAATTCGCTTCCAACCGGTGATTTCACGCACGCAAGCAAGTATGTTTTCAAATACAGCAAGAACAGTAGACATTGCCGCAAAAAACATAAACAGGAAGAATAGTGAGCCCCATATTCTGCCGCCAGTCATATTGTTAAATACCTTTGCCATAGCCACAAACAAAAGACTTGGTCCTGCTCCTGCCTCAACGTCAAAGGTAAAGCAAGCGGGGAAAATGATAAGACCTGCTACCAAAGCTACAAACGTATCAAGCACCAAAATGTTTATCGATTCACCCATAAGGGAGCGGTCTTTACCGATATAACTGCCAAATATTGCCATAGAGCCAATGCCGAGGCTTAAAGTAAAGAAGGACTGGTTCATAGCGCCTACAATAACGTTGCCGTTTATCTTGCTCAAATCGGGTTTAAGATAAAATGTCAAACCTTCTTTTGCACCGCCAAGCCAAAAACCGCGGATGGCGAGTATTACCATTAAAGCTAACATTAACACCATCATATATTTTGTAATTCGCTCAAGTCCTTTTTGCAGACTGAAAGACAAAATAACAAAGCCCAGTATTACAACAATTGCCATAAAACCTACCATAACGGGTACGTTGGTTAGCATGTTGTCAAAAAGCTGTGATGATGCGTCATTAGTAATACCGGTCATATCACCCTTTACAAAACTTATAAAGTAGTAAAGAATCCAACCGGCAACCGAGGTATAAAACATCATAAGCAACAAATTACCAATAAATGCCGCAATTCCGTGATAATGCCATTTTTGTCCCGGTTTTTCAAGGCTTTGGTAGCTTTTTATAACGCTTGCCTGACTTGCTCTGCCTACCGAAAATTCCATAATCATTACGGGCAGTCCCAAAATAATTAAGAACAGTAGATATAAAAGCACAAATGCGCCACCGCCGTACTCGCCGCACATCCAGGGGAATTTCCACACGTTGCCGCATCCAATAGCGCAACCGGCGCTTAGAAGTATAAAGCCTAAGCGACTTCCTAATTTTTCTCTCTCCATAACAAACTCCTAAAACAAAATGTCTCGATTATTTTAACAAAAAAATATATTTTAGTCAAGTAAAGTATTTATAATTGATTTTATGCGCAAAATATGATAACATAAGAAAAAAGAAAGGTGAGAGTAATATGAATAATATCTGGCACGACGTATCTCCCGAAAGAATAAAACCGGATGATTTTTTGTGTGTAATAGAAATACCAAAAGGTAGCCGAAAAAAATATGAGCTTGATAAAGAAACGGGCTATATAATTCTTGACCGTGTGCTTTACACCTCGACTCATTACCCCGCAAACTATGGATTTATTCCACGCACATATGGTGACGATAATGACCCGCTTGACGTGCTTCTTATCTGCGCCGAGGATCTAGAGCCTTTGACTTTGGTGAGAGCATACCCCATAGGCGTTATCGCTATGGTTGACAATGGTTCCCGCGATGAAAAAATTATTGCAATACCAAGTAATGACCCTAACTATAATATGTACAAATCTATTGATGAACTGCCAAAGCATTTGTTTGATGAAATGCGTCATTTCTTTGCGGTGTATAAAAACCTAGAGGAAAAAGAAACCGCTGTAGAAGAGGTTGCAAATGCTGACGAAGCGGTTAAAATCATTGAAGAGGCTATTGCCCGTTATAATGAAGTGTTCTTAAAGTAAAAGAGGGTAAATTTATGAAAATTATTGAAATCAATTTAAAAGAAAAGTACGAGTTTTTAGCAGAGGGTGACCGCAATCCAACCCTTACCTGCTATCTTCCTTACAATTTAGCAGAAATGGGTAGAAGTGAAGAAAAACGTCCTTGTATGGTGGTTTGCCCAGGTGGCGGTTATGCTCGCTGCTCAGAACGCGAGGAAGAACCTATTGCGCTTAAATTTTTAAATTGGGGATTTAACGTGTTTGTGCTTCGTTATTCTTGCGCGCCACACCGTTACCCCACACAGTTGCGTGAGGTTGCCGCCGCTTTTGAAGAGGTTTATGCAAACGCTGAAAAATGGCATTGTGATACCACCAAAATTGGTATAATCGGTTTTTCTGCCGGCGGACATTTATCGGCGCATTATAGCAATGCCTATAACTGTGGCGTGGTGCGTGAGGTATTCCCCGACAGTAAAAAACCAAACTTTACCGTACTTTGCTATCCCGTAATTTCAGCTGATGAAACTTTTACTCACAAGGGCAGTTTACAAAATCTTTTGGGTACATATCCACAAGGCGACGATGTAGCAAAATATTCTTGCGATAAGATGGTTTCTTTTGACACACCACCTACATTTATCTGGCACACAACCGAGGATCAGGTAGTACCTGTTAAAAATAGCCTTGTTTATGCCACCGCGCTTGCCGATAACAAGGTGCCGTTTAGTTTGCGCATTTACCCATACGGTGTTCACGGTCTCTCTACAGTTGACCACTTAACACTTGATGACGACAGACTTGACTCCAAGACACTTTTGGCAAACGCCTGGCTTGACGACCTGAAAGCCTGGATGGACAAGACAATATAACTTAAAAACCTCCCCTTAATACAAGGGGAGGTTTAATTTTAGTGATGATGGTGACAATGGTGTGAGTGACTATGGTTTATATGACAATGTTTATCGTGGCAATGCTCATCAGGTGTTTCAAGCTCTAATGTCGAGTGGGTTATGCCGTGAGCGGCAAGTTCCTCACGCACAAGTTTCTTTATTGTGTGTGGGTTAGCGTCGGTTACAACGTGCATTGTTGCGTAAACGTTATACCCATCAAGTGTGCGCAGGTGTATGTGGTGAACATCCAAAACGCCGTCAATTTCGCAAATGTGATTTTTAATTTCCTCTACCGAAATGTTCGCAGGTGTTTTTTCAAGAAAAATATCAAGCACATTTTTTAAATTTTTTATAGCGTTTGCTAAGATGAAAATTGCCACACCAATTGACATAATTGGATCAATCAATTTCCAGTCGGTAAAACGCATAACAACAGCGCCTATAAGCACAACTACCCAACCAAGCACATCTTCTAACATATGCAAATTTACCGCCCTTTGATTGATTGAATCACCTGAGTGGGTAAAGTATGCTGCTAAAAAGTTGACGATTACCCCTATAATTCCAAAAACTATCATACCGTCATAGTTAATTTCGGTGGGGCGCATTATTTTCCCGACCGCGTTAAAAACAACCGCCATAGAACCCAAAAGCAATATAAAGGTTGTAATCACACCGCCCAATACTGAATACCTTACATAGCCGTAGGTGTAGCGTTCGTCAGGCTCTTTGCTCGATTTTCTTTCAAAGAAATATGAAAAGCCAATACTTATTGCATCTCCAATGTCGTGAACAGCGTCAGACATAATGGCGGCGCTGCCTGTAAATATACCGCCTAAAAATTCAAAAACCGAAAAGATAAGGTTTAAGATAAAGGCTATAAAAATATTTTTTTCAGTTTTCATAATATCACCTGTGTTGACAATTTGTTTTATATAATATACAATATATTTATTACCGAACACATTGTTCGATAATATATTATTATGAAAATCAGCAAATTACAACAAACGATTTTTGCAAATTGTAATTTATTGAACATTTTGGAGAATTTGTATGGACAGAAGACAACGAAAAACAAGAGACGCTATTTTTAAAGCCTTTACAGAACTGTTGTCAAAAAAAGATTTCAGCGCAATTACGGTGGGCGAAATTATAGAATGCGCCGATGTTGGCAGAGCCACCTTTTATGCGCATTTTGAAACTAAGGAATTTTTGCTTAAAGAGTTGTGTGAAGAACTTTTTTGCCATTTGTTTGACTCTATGAAGGGCGAACACAGTCACCATCACATATTTAATTGCAACGCGCCCGACTCGGCGTTTTTGCACTTGTTTGAGCATTTAGAAAATAACGATAACAAAATTCTTGATTTGCTGTCGGGCGAAAACAACGGCCTGTTTTTGCAGTATTTTAAAAAGGATTTATTGCATCTTATCTATTCACAGCTTGATAATTTAAAAACTGAAAAGCACAAAGGTTTACCTCAGGAATTTTTGGCAAATCATATAGCATCAACCTTTGTGGAAACGGTTAAATGGTGGGTAGATAACGGAAAGCAAGAGTCTTGCAGTCAGATAACCGATTACTTTTTTACGGTGATATAGCCTTTAAAATCACTATAATTTGATATTTATAGCATAATGTGATAAAATAGAATAAATATCGAGCAATTTCGACAAATTAAGGGGACCGATATGAAAAATATTGCGCTTATTATTCCGGCATATAAACCGGACGAAAAATTACTAAAAACTATAGACGATGCCTATACTGCAGGATTTAGTGATATCTTGATTATTGATGACGGTAGCGGCAAAGAGTTTGAAGACATATTTTTAAAGGTGCAACAAATGAAGGGTTGTACTCTCTTGCGCCACGAAATCAACAAGGGTAAGGGCGCCGCGCTTAAAACAGCATTTACATACTTTTTGCAAAACCGACCTGAAGGTCTTGGTGTTATAACTGCCGACGCCGATGGTCAGCATCTGACCAAAGACATAGTGGCTACCGCCGAAAAGATGAAGCAAGGCGGTCATATTGTTCTTGGCTGTCGTGATTTTACAGCGCCACAGGTACCACCCCGCAGTAAGTTTGGCAACCGCATCACCATAGCAGTATTTAAACTTTTCTTTGGTATGAAGGTAAGCGATACCCAAACAGGACTCAGAGCGTTCCCAAAGGACGTTTTGCAGGACCTTTTAAGTATCAAGGGCGACAGGTATGAGTTTGAAACAAATATGCTCTTCTTTATGAGCAAAAATGCTATTCCTTTTGATGAGGTTGTTATAGACACCGTTTATATAGACGATAACTCCTCCTCACATTTTCGTGTGGTTCGTGACAGCATTCGCATATACGGACTTATTATAAAATATTTGTTGAGCTCGGTTGCGGCAACGGGTATGGATGAAATAGCCTTCTTTTTGCTAAAGCAGTTTCCCGTTATCGAAATACCTTATATACCGCAAACATTTTTTGCGGCAATAGCGGCAAGGGTTATTTCATCGCTTATTAACTATTTTATCAATGCAAAGGTGGTTTTTGGCGGCAAAACCAATGCAAAAACCCTTGCAAAATATTATGTGTTAGCCGCCGTTCAGATTTTAATTTCATCGGCTTTGGTATTTTTGTTAGAGAATATTTTCGATGTGAAATATGCAATAATTTCTACCGTAATAAAAATGATTGTGGACACAATTTTGTTCTTTATCAGTTTTAGAATACAGCACAAATGGGTGTTTAATACAAAAGGGGAAAAAAGTAATGGCTAGATATCGTATAAGATGGTTTAGGGTGTTTTATCTTGCGTTTTTGCTTGTTTTGATTATAGCTGTTTTGTCTGCCGTTTTTTATGTAAGGGGACTACTTGTTAAGTATGAAGCGGCTCAGCCAGAAAGACAGGTGGACACGGCGGTTGCCGAACTCTTTGAGCAAAGCAAAGAACAAAAAGAGTTTTGGGGAAAATATAAATTGCCAGAGGTTGATAACACCACAAAAGAAAAGTACACAAAACTTTTTGAGCGTGACGACCTTTCATACGTTGTGCAAGGCGCCGGCGCTGAGGATGAACTTAACTATCAGGTTAAGGCCGACGGAATGCCAATTGCTGAGGTCTTGTTAAAGGCGCAAGGTCCCGCGGTAAATAAGCTTGTTGTTTTCAATATGCGAGAGTGGGCAATAAAATCTTATAAACCCGTTCTTGAAAAGAGGGATTACAGCATTATCATACCCGAAAACTTCTCGGTTGCAGTATCAGGTAAACAGCTGTCAAAAGATGACGCCAAAAGGTCAGGAGACAGTAAACTTTCATACGCTGTAAAAGATACGTATTTGCTACCTGAAATTATTATTACAACCGAAGACGGTAAAAATATTGAATATGACGTGCAGGGCACAAGAATTCTTCCGCAAATATATGACTATGCCCTTACGCTTCCATCTACTATTACCGTAAAGGTAAACGGTGAAAAAAGCGAAGGTGTTAAAACTTCCGACGGTAAATACAAGCATATTATTACCGAAATCGAAAAACCCGAAATTTTAATTTCTGACCTTTTTGGTAACACAATTAATTATGAGGGCGAAACAATTCCGCTTACATACCGCCTGATTGAAGCCCCCGAAAATTACACCGTAGAGCTAAACGGTGAATCAATACCCGACGGCGCAATAAGCAAGGGTGTTCCCCGTAAGTATGATATTCTTGAAAACTTGGTGAAAGATTTACCCGTTCAGGCGCGATATGAGGTTGCGGTTTTAAAGTCAGATGCTGTAGTAACAGTTAAAGATAATAATCAAAAGGACATTGCTTTGGAAGAAGGCGAAACCGAGTTTGATTTTACCGAAGGCAAGGAAACATCAGACACCATTCCACAAGAAATAGCTGATAAAATAGATGTTTTAAAGGTGGCGCAAAACTGGAGCTTGTTTATGAGCAATGACTATAGCTTTGATAAAATGCAAAAATTTATTTTGCCTGAGTCAAATCATTATAAGGTGGCAAAGGCTTATGCAAACAGCGTTGACAAAACCTTTATTTCAATTCACAGTTTGCCTAACCCACCGTTTACTGAAAATAAGGTTAAAAACTTTTGCCAGATAACTGAGGACAGTTTCTCGGTAGAGATAAGTTTTGTAAAACATATGCAGCTTGGTGGCGGTAAAGCAATAACAGATACTATGAATGACACCTTCTATTTTGTAAAAAAAGATGGCGACTGGTTTTTGGCCGGTATGAAGGAGGTTGCGGAAAATGGCAAATAAGTTGATATCTAAAAAAATCGGTAAATTTGCTTTAAGGGTAGGTTCAATTTTATTAGCTTTTGTTTTAGCTGCTGTTTTAACCGTTGCGATATCACTTTCAATGATTTGTTCGGATAGATTTCCCTCGGCTCAACAAATGTTTGTAACCACCATATTAGAAACAGGACAACTCAAGTTTTTAGCATCAATTTTTCTTTCTAATGATGAAATACAGGAAATTGTAAATAAAAATTCAATGAAACAGCTTAATGCGCAGGTCGATTCACAGCTTATACAAATAAGTGATGATAAAAATACCGATGAAGAAGACATTGAGGTCACAGAGGTAAGCGGCGCTACTTTTTCGGGAACAATGATGGTTATAAAAGATCCGTCAAGGGTTAGTCTTGCAACAATTTACCCTTGGAAAGAAAAGGGCGTTACACTTGACCAACTTGTTAAAGATAATGATGCCATAGCCGGAATGAACGGTGGCCTTTATGATTCTACCAACAACACAGGCGGAAAACCTATGGGTGTAATTGTTTCAAACGGTGAAATTCAGTACAATCAACCCCAAGAGGTAAAAGGACTTGTTCTGATAGGATTTACCGAAGATGACCTGTTGGAAATTATCGACATCTCAACCATGAATGCGGCTGACGTTAAGTCGCTTGTAAAGGAAAGAAAAATAAGAGATGCGGTAACTTTTCAGGAAGAGGCAAGTGACGCTAATAACCATTTTGTTCAACTTATTATAAATAATGAAGCCCGTGAAATGAACGGAATGGGAAGCGGACTCAATCCACGCACGGCAATCGGTCAACGTGCCGATGGCGCGGTGTTGATGTTTGTTACCGACGGCCGTGGAAAATCCGGACACCTTGGCGCATCAAGCGGTGATTTGATTTCTGTAATGCAGGAATATGGCGCTGTTAATGCGGCAAATCTTGATGGCGGCAGTTCATCTTGTATGTATTACGACGGCAAGTATCTTAAGAGCAGCGTAACCTTTTACTATGAAAATTCTTCTTGGAGATTGCCGGCGGGATTTGTTGTTAAATAATTATTTGTAAAAATACTATAAAAGACGAAAACTTATGGTTTTCGTCTTTTTTTATGCTCTTTATGTGACATTGTTTTTATTCTTTCGGTTGTATAATGTTTTTGCGAGGTGGGGACAGTGACGGTTTACGCCGATGTATTAATGCTTGTAAATTTTGTGGTAGATTATTTTTTGCTATTAATATCGAGCCATTTTTTACAAAAAAAGCCACGGCTATACAGGATGATTTTATCGTCGGCAATAGGAGGCGTTTTTTCACTTTACATATTCCTACCCAAAACAAATTTTTTAATAAATTGCAGTGCGCAGATTTTAGCGTGTGCGCTTATGTGTCTGACGGCTTTTGGGTTTGGTAAAATAAAATCTTTTTTTAGGGGAGTTGCGGTACTTTTTTGCGTTAATTTTGCATACAGCGGCGCAATGATTGCGGTGTGGCTTATCTTTAAACCATACGGTATGGTCATAAATAATTCGGTAGTGTATTTTAATATATCGCCGCTTTTTTTAATAATATTTTCGGTTATAGGGTATTTTGTTACCGTGCTAATAAAAAAGATTTTAAAAAAACCTTTTTTGCAAAATACATATTGCGAGGTTACACTTTTTTTTGAAAATAAAAGTTTAAAGCTTGGTGGCATTGTCGATACGGGCAACAGCCTTGTTGACGTGTTTGGCATATCAGAAATATTTATAACCGAAGCAAAAACCGTAGACTTGCTTTTAGGTGGACAAAAACAAAATCCTACAAGGATTAGAAAAATTCCTTGTTCTACCGTTGCAGGTGAAAAACTACTTGACGGTTATCGAATAGACAGCGCCGAAGTAATATTTAATAACAAAAAGCACCAATTTAAAAATCCTGTTTTAGCGGTGTCAACCATACCGCTTGATGAGGCAAAAATAATTGTTAATCCCGAAAATTTAAACTAAATAAGGTGAGATAATAATGCTTATAAGCTTTATAAAAAATATAATTGAAAAAATTTTTTCACAAAAAGCAGTATACTATATAAACGGACCTGAGACACTACCCGAACCATTAAGCGCAAACGAAGAGGCACAACTGCTAAAAGACGGTAGCCAAAAGGCAAAAGAGAAACTGATTGTTCATAACTTGAGGCTTGTTGTGTATATTGCCCGAAAGTTTGACACAGCGCCCACCGGTATAGAAGACCTGATATCAATCGGCACAATAGGACTTATTAAAGCGGTAAACACATTCCGAGCGGATAAAAACATAAAACTTGCAACCTATGCATCGCGCTGTATAGAAAATGAAATTTTAATGCATCTGCGCAAGATTTCTTCGCGAAAAAGCGAAATATCTATAGATGAACCGCTAAATACCGATTGGGATGGTAATGAACTTTTATTGTCAGACGTGTTAGGTAGTGAACCTGATGAAGTGGGCCGAGAGATAGAGCAGGAGGATGAGCGTCATCAACTTAACGGATTTGTTTGTGAACTACCACCCAGAGAGCGACAAATTATGGAAATGCGTTTTGGTATGAACGGCTACCCCGAATACACACAAAAGCAGGTTGCTGATACTTTGGGAATATCACAATCATACATATCTCGTCTTGAAAAAAGAATTATAGTTAAACTTAAAAAACAGATAGAAAAAGCTGTTGGCTGACGAAAATAAGAAGTCCGCAATTTATTTTGCGGACTTCTTATTTTTTATTCTTTTTATTAAAAATATAACACTTAAAATTCCAAGGCACCCACAAAGAGTTGGGAATAATATGTTGCCCACTTTTGTGTATAGGGTTAAATGGTCTTCAAAACACACCGTATCGGTAAGGGTGCCTTCATAATCGATATCAAGCTGACTTTTAATGTTGCCTCTCGAATCAATTACCGCCGAAATGCCCGAGTTTGCGCTGCGCACTAGATAACGTCCGTTTTCAACACTTCTAAAAACGGCGTGGGCCAGATGCTGTGTCATAGCGGGGGAATCCTTAAGCCAAGAGTCGTTGCTGGCTTCAATTATAACCTCGGCGCCGTCAAGGGTACTTTGTCTGCAAAGTTCGGGGTATATGTTTTCAAAACAAATAATGTTGCCTAGTTTTCCACCGTTTATTTGCATAATAACGCTGTCACTGCCCGAAATATAATCGTCTTCAATTATATTAAGTTCAGTCAAAAACGGAAAAATTTTTGAAAGCGCTTTTTCATATGGCATAAATTCACCAAAAGGTACCAGGTGCCTTTTTGCATAGTTTGCCTTGACCTCATCTTTATCAATAAGAATATTGCTGTTGGTGTTCTTTTTGCCATTTTCAATTAAAATTCCTGCAAGAATTGGGGTATCAAGTTCTTTTGAGAGTTGTTTATATTGCTTTAACTTTTTCTCGCTTGTATAAACCTTAGGAACTGCGCTTTCGGGCCACAGTATAAGGCCGACCCCTTCGGTGAAATTTTCTTTTGTCAGGGTAGAATAGGTGTCAAAACAAACTGCAGGTCCGTTTGACGCCCATTTTTCATTTTGTGGAACACTGCCTTGAACGGTCATAATTTTTAATTCACGCTCACTAGATGTGTTGTTAAGTCTTATTACACCAAAACATAAATTTGTTGTAAATATAACTGCTGCCGCGGCAATAGCAACTATGCGTTTTTTTGATTTTGTTAATAAAAATACCGTAAGCAACGCATTTACTGTAAGTATGATAAAATCTACTCCGTCAATGCCAAAAAGACTGGCGCTTTGAATTAGCGCGGTGGCTTTATACTGACCTAATGAAAGGCGAACCCAAGGGAAAGATAGTTCGCCTAAAGACGCCACTTTTGGTATTGCAAGTGTCGAAACTATTGCGGCAAAAGATAAAAACAAAGGGTTTTTAGTTATCTTTTTTAATGCAAAACAGATTACAAACGGTATGCACCAGAGTACGCCGTGCGCTATGCTAATGCCTACCGAAGCCAGCAACACCACGCCGATTGAGGCGAGAGTTCCAAGCCCTGCAAAATCGAGTGGATAAAACCACCAAAACCAATAGTATATAAACAAATGATATATAAATCCAAATAAAAAGCCTTGTGCAAAAGCGTGTTTAAGTTTATCTTTGCTATGTGTTATAATCACATAAAAAAACGGAATAAATGAAATCCACGAAAGAAAAAACAAATTTGAAAATGTAAGTGGAAGCGCAGAAAGTATGGCGCTTACGCTAATTAAAAGATACGGGTTTGTAATAAATTTTTTAAACTTCAATTTTGCGCCTCCTTTTGCTTTTTCACTATTCTAACATAAAAGTGTAGCATTTTCTACATAAATATTTAACATTTTTTATTTGAACTGTATTTTAATTGACTTTTAAAATTTTATATATTATATTAAAATCAAGTGCTGCGTGGCGCGTTTGACTTTCTACGCATTAACCAAGGAGGTTAAAGGGATATGAATATATACGATACTCTTACCGCAAATTACCCGAGAAATAAAACCGATAAATTTTTTGATATAAACCGTGAAGCGCACTTTGAAGGGTGGCTTGACCGCAGTCTTAAGCTTATTACAGATATGCAACTGCGAGATGCCCAAATGTGGAGGCTTTTTGTGGAACAGTTTCGCACAACACCCGATGACCAAGACGCAGGCTGGCGTGGTGAGTTTTGGGGGAAAATGATGCGCGGCGCGTGTTTTGTTTATTCATATTCAAAGGATGAAGCGCTCTTTAATGTGCTAAAAGAAACCGTTTCCGACTTGGTGGATTCACAGGATGAGCTTGGTCGTATAAGCACATACAGTGTTGAGAAGGAATATGACGGTTGGGATCTTTGGAGTCGCAAATACGTGCTTTTGGGTATGCAGTACTTTGTCGAAATCTGCCCCGATAAAGATTTTAACGCAAAGGTAATAGACTGTATGAAAAAACAGGTAGATTATCTTACCGAGCGTATTGGTTGGCAAAAAGACGGTAAGTTACTTATAACCCGACTTACAAGACATTGGCGCGGACTTAACTCCTCTTCAATATTAGAGCCTATAGTTAGACTTTATTCACTTACAAACGAGCAAAAATATCTTGATTTTGCCGATTACATTGTCGCTTGTGGCGGTATGGATGTTGAAAATGTTTTTGAATTAGCGTACAAAAACGATTTGCATCCTTATCAGTACCCTGTGACTAAGGCTTACGAAATGACCTCTTGCTTTGTAGGACTTTTGGAATATTACCGAATTCGACAAAATCCAAGACACCTAACTGCGATAATCAATTTTGCAAACCGTGTTTTAGAGGATGATTTTACAGTTATTGGTTCAGCAGGTTGCACCCACGAACTCTTTGACCACTCAACCGTGCGTCAGGCAAACCCCGACCGCGGTGACCCACGCGCGCAAGAAACCTGTGTTACTGTAACACTCATGCAGTTTTTCTATCAACTTAATCTTATAACAGGCGACTCAAAATATATGGACGCATTCGAGCGTTCACTTTATAACGGTTATTTAGGCGCTGTGAATACCGATGGCGCTATTGATACCACCGCCGCAAAACTATACCCTGAACTTACAATGGTGCCTATGCCTTTTGACAGCTACAGCCCCCTTACACCAGGCATTCGAGGTAACGGAACAGGTGGATTAAAGCCTTTCCGCGACGGCAGATACTATGGCTGTTGCATATGTATTGGCTCGGCAGGTATTGGCGTCGCTATGAAATCGGCGGTGCTTACAAGCAAATCAGGCGTTGTTGTAAACCTTTATGAAAAGGGTGAGGTTACTCAAATCCTTGCAAACGGACAAACGGTAAAACTGACCTTTGATACGACATACCCTGTAGGTGAAAAGGTAAAAATTACCGTTGATACCGATTGCGCCGACGATTTTGAAGTCCTTTTAAGAAATCCGGAGTGGAGCCAAAACACCACTTGTATTGTAAACGGAAAAGAAATTAGTGTTACAAAGGGTTACATTTCTATATATCGCAAATGGACAAAAGGCGATGTGGCAGAAATTATTTTTGATATGCGTGCGCGCGCGATTTACCCAATACCCTATGGCTCACAAATTTTGATGAACAAGGTTATTTGGGGCGCTAACTGTATGATACCAACATTTGACCGTGAGCATCCGTCCACCAGAAATCATATTGCTATTCAGCGAGGACCCTTGATGCTCGCTCAAGAAAACCGCCTCGGCTACAGTGTTGACGATGCTGTAAGTGTAAAGGTTGGCGAAGACAGATATGTTGATATCATAATCCCCGAAGAAAAAACAGCGCCATACTCCTGCGAATTAGAGGCTAAAATTCCCACTACTGAAGGTGACTACTTTACAGTTACCGATTATGCATCGGCGGGAAAACTTTGGACAAACGAGAGTAAAATGGCAGTTTGGTTTAATACGAAGTGAGGTTTTTAACATGGAAGTAAGATGGGATTATTTAACGCCACCCGATTTTGAAAAACTCGCAAAGAAAGAGGAACTTTGCATTTTGCCGATAGGTTGCCTTGAGCGACACGGTGACCACTTACCGTTTGGTACGGACGGTCTTGTGTGTCATGATATATGTGTGCGCGCAGCACAAAAAGAAAAATGTGTTGTATTTCCTACATATTGGTTTGGACAGGTTCACGAGGCAGCTTGTTTTACGGGAGCAATAAATTTTAAAACTGATCTTCTTTGCAATATGTTAGAACAGCTACTTGATCAGATAGCAAGTAACGGATTTAAGAAAATCCTTATTGTTAGCGGACACGGTGGAAACACAAACTTTTTGCAGTATTTTGCAATGTCACAACTTGACCGCGAGGTAGATTATACTCTTTATAGTTGTTTTGCTTATGGCGACGGTCGCTTTGCAAACCTGGATATTTGGGATACCGAAAGAGGCGGTCACGCCGATGAACGCGAAACGAGCTTGGTGATGGCGGTTACTCCCGATAGTGTTAAACTGGAATATCAAAAAGTTCCCGAAAGAATTATGCCAAAATGTGAGTTGGCAGAGTTGGGCAGTAGGGTTTACACAGGTCTTTGGTGGTATGATAAATGGCCTAAGAATGTTACGGGTGAGCCCAGTGCCGCAACAAAAGAAAAGGGAGAAGTGGCAATTTTGGCGGCAGTAGATGACCTTGCCGAAATAATTGCTAATGTAAAAAAGGATACCGTTGTTCCGAGACTACAACAAGAATTTTACGGTAAGATTAAGGAGAAGGTAAAATAGTTAAATGATATACACACTAACCTTTAATCCTGCGATAGATTATTATATTGTAGTAGATGATTTAAAATTAGGTGCAGTAAACCGAACCAAAGGTGAGCAAATACGTTTTGGCGGTAAGGGAATTAACGTATCTCTTGTGCTAAAAGAACTTGGTGTAAAATCTACCGCATTGGGTTTTGTTGGCGGTTTTACTGGTGAGGCGCTTGAAAACCATTTAAAGCAAAGCAATATTGACTGTGATTTTGTAAAGGTGTCGGGTAATACACGCATAAATGTAAAACTAAACGATACCGATATAAATGCCACAGGCCCCGATGTTTCACAAGAAAATCTCGAAGAGCTTTTTTGCAAGTTAGATAATTTGCAAAAGGGAGATTTTTTGGTGCTTTCGGGCAGTGTGCCAAAGAGTTTGTCACAAAATATATACGAAGTTATAATCCAAAGACTAAAAGAAAAGGGAATAAACTTTGTTGTGGATGCCGAAAAGCAGTTGTTGCTTGATACCCTTAAATATAAACCTTTTTTAATAAAACCAAACCATCACGAACTCGGTGAAATTTTTGACACACAAATAACCGACTTTAAAACTGCTCTTTTATATGCCCAAAAATTGCAGTCCCAGGGCGCTGAGAACGTCATGGTATCTATGGCCGATATGGGCGCTGTGCTTTTAGATGAAAATGGTAAAAGCCATACTGAAACTGCGCCCAAAGGTGATGTAATAAGCGCGGTAGGCGCAGGCGACAGCGCAGTAGCGGCATTTTTGGCGCAATATTTAGCAGATAAAGATTATGAAAATTGCTTAAAAATTGCCGTGTCCGCAGGAAGCGCTACTGCATTTAGCGATGGACTTGCAAATGCAACTGCAATAAAAGATATTTACAAAACAATGTAAATTAAGAAAAGAGTGAGGATGCGTCCTCACTCTTTTAGTTTATAAATTTTTATAAAAAGCAACTGCCAATTGGTCGCAACGTTCATTTTCGGGGTGACCTGCATGGCCCTTTACCCAGTTTATTGTAACCTCGTGAACTTTAAGCAGTTCTAAAAGTTTTTCCCATAAATCAGGGTTGAGCGCGGGCTTTTTGTCCGCTTTGCGCCAACCGTTTTTTTGCCAAGATTCAGCCCAGCCCTTGCCAATGCCGTCCGATACATATTTTGAATCGGTTGTAAGGGTGACACGGCAAGGTTCCTTTAAACAATTTAAAGCCTCAATAACTGCGGTGAGTTCCATACGGTTGTTGGTGGTGTCGCGTTCTCCGCCCGAGAGTTCTTTCTCTCGTCCGTTATAGCGTAGCACAGCGCCCCAACCACCAGGTCCCGGATTGCCTGAACACGCGCCGTCGGTAAAAATTTCTACTTGTTTCATAGCGCGCCTCTTAATACTTTCTGAAACTACCCACCACTTTGCCAAGCACCATTGGTTTTTCGGGGTATATGGGTGAAAAGTCGGGATTTTCGGGCATAAATATTACCTGGTCGCCCTTTATAAGCAGTCGTTTTACGGTGGCTTCATCATTATCCATGCCGATAATTATATCGCCACTTCGGCACGGCGCGTTTTTGTCTGCAATTACAATATCGCCGGGTAGTATTCCTGCGTCACGCATACTAAAACCCACCACCTTCAGAGCAAAAAGACCTTCGGCATCTTTGGTGGGATAGGGGATGTAGTCTTCTATCTGCTCAACCGCCAGAATAGGTTGACCCGCAGTAACCCTACCAACAAGCGGTACCATTGAAGCGTCAAAATTATTTTCAAGGTGAATAGCGCGTGAATATTTAGCATCGCGTGAAATATAACCGTGTTCTTCCAGCGTGTTAAGAATTGCATGCACCGTAGAGGTTGACTTAATACCCGTAGCGGTACAAATTTCGCGTACGCTGGGAGGAATACCGTTCTGCATTTTTTTAACAAGGAAGTTATAAACCGCCTCTTGCTTTGCGGTAAGGGGAGCTTTTTCCATATAAAAACACCTCGCCGAACATTTATTCGTTTTTATTATAGCATAGGTGTAAAGCCTTTTCAAGATTTAGTTTTATTTTTAAAAAATAATTCTTTAAGTCCTAAAAGTATTAAAAAAGCGCCAAACATTTTTGCGGTAAAATTGCCGCCGATAAAACTCGTAAGAAAGAATCCACCCACAGCACCTAAAACACCGCCTGCGGCAAGTGGCAAGGTTGTGCGCCATTTAATTTGTTTTTTAAAAGCATAAATAATGACTGCAAGTGTTGCGATGGGTATAAAAAACAACAGATTTATGCCCTGCGCCTTTAACTGCTCCATATCCTTGAAAACGGTAAGATAAATTATAAGCACCGCGCCGCCGCCAAGCCCCATACCGCCTATAATTCCCGAAAAAAGCCCTGCTAAAAGGGCGGCTATATTCACTTAATCAGCAGGCGAACACCTGCGTAAATCATAAAAATGCTAAATATTTTTTGCAAAAGCTTGTTTGAAAATTTTTGTAAGGCAAAGGTTGCAATAAGTGAGCCGAGAAGTCCCGTTGGAATATACATAAGGCTGTCAGCAAAACCTACACTACCTTTTATCAGATACAAGATTGCGCTTATTGTGGTAATTGGCAATATAACTGCAACGGCATTTGCGTGGGCGCTTTTTTGGTCAAGTCCGTTTTGTTTAAGCAGCGGCACCGCAATCATACCGCCCCCTGCGCCAAATACACCGTTGACAATACCTATCGCTATACCCATAAAGGTAGGTTTTAAATAACTTTTAATTTTCATATGGCATCACCCAAAAATATTTTTGCCACTTACCGTAAAAAAATTCTATTGTAATATATAAAATAAAATGATATAATATAATGAATTTGTATACAAATCAGTTTTATAAATAAACAATCTTTGTAAGGAGTTTTTTGAATGACATATATTACCTTTGCTGCAATGCTACTTTTGGCTGCAAGTGCAGTATGCTCGCTTTACCGCCAATTGCAAATGTTACATAACAACGAGTACCTATTATCAAAATATTTTAAGTGGATATATAATGATTACGTTGTAGAACTTGCAATAAGCGCAGTAATATATTGTGCAATAATGTTTTTTGTGCTTAATTCCTTAGACATTTTTGCTCTTGTATTGTCTGTATTATTGTTAGCAGCAAGAATAGCGCTGAATATTTTGACGCACAAAAAGTCAACCGAAAAATTAACATTTTCAGCAAAAATTAAACGCCTTTATATTATTGCGATAGTTATTCTTGGCATATTACTTTTTGTTAGCGCGATATCTTTTGGTAATGCAACAAAGGTAATAAACATAGCCGGCGGTTATTTAATAGATAATAATATGGCAGGCGAAGCAGTACGCACAATTTGCATTTTGTTGTCAAGCGTAACTCCTGTGTTGACAGTGGTTATTTGGTTTATTAACTACTTGATAGAAAAAGCAACTGCAAAGTCACGCAAAAAACCCGCTAAACACGATTTAAAGGTAAAAAACGTAGAGGTTGAAAATGCAAATAAACCTCAAGAGGAAGCAGACCCTAATCTTGATTACAAAAATTTTATAGACTCTTATTTATCTACTGATGACGATGACAGCAAAGGAGCAAATCTTTAATGACGTCGCTGCTTATAAAACTTTTTGTTAAAAACCATACCAATACAAAGTCATCTGACACACGCGCCCGTTACGGAAATTTGGGTAGTGTTGTTGGCATTTGCGCCAACATATTGCTTAGCGCTTTAAAAATTGTTATCGGTATTATAGGCGGAGTACTATCGGTTACCGCAGACGGTTTTAATAACCTCGCTGACGCAGGGTCATCGGTTGTGACGCTTATCGGTTTTAAATTGGCTAATAAGCCTGCCGACCGCGACCACCCGTTTGGCCACGGCAGAATGGAATATATCTCGGCATTTATTATATCGTTTTTGATATTGCTTGTCGGTTTTGAACTGCTTAAAGATTCCGTCTTTGCTTTACGTGATAAGGTGCCAATGCCGCAATTTGAGTTGGTATCAATAATTATTCTTATAATTTCAATTGTTACAAAGTGTTGGCTTTATCTTTTTAACCGTAAAATTGGCAAGACCATTGATTCCGCGGCGCTTATCGCTACGGCAAAAGACAGCCTTAACGACTGCATTGCAACTACTGCGATTTTAGTAGCGGCTGTAATCAGTAAATTTGTGGCTTTGCCATTTAACCTTGACGCTATAATGGCAATAGGCGTGGCGCTGTTTATTCTTTGGTCGGGCTTTTCCTCGGCAAAGGATACGCTTGATGAAATTTTGGGCGGACCACCCGAAAAACAACTTATAAAAGATATAAATGATACCATTTTAAGCTTTGACGAGTTTTACGGCATACACGACCTTATTGTGCATAATTACGGCCCTGGTCGTCAGTTTGCATCGGTTCACGTAGAGGTGCCACACAATGCCGACATTGTTGCCTGCCACGAAAAAATTGATTTGTGCGAAAAGCTTGTGTGCGAAAAGCTTGGAGTTAACCTTGTTATACATATGGACCCGATTGACACCGATGATGAATCAATTGCAAAAGCGCGTCAATCAATGGTACAGATTATTAAAAGCATTGACGAAAACCTATCTCTTCACGATTTCAGAATGACACCCGCTTCCAATACACGTACAAATCTTATTTTTGACGTTGTTATTCCGTCGGAATTAAAGCTTGGTGAAAAAGAACTTAACGACATAATTTGTCAAAAAGCGCAGGAAGCAGACAAAACCTACGTTTGTGTAATAACCTATGACCACGATTTTACAGGTCAATAAAATAAACTTAAAGGATTGTTTTTATGAATTTTACACCCGTTGATAACACCGGACGAGTAGACGGCTATTGCCTTGTTAAAAATGTTGAAGTAAAAACCTCGTCAAAGGGTGACACCTATCTTGATTTTACACTTGGCGACAGCACAGGCGAGATAAACGGAAAACTTTGGCGCTATAATGTGGCTGAACACGGCGAATACAAGGCAAACGACCTTGTAAAAATCCGTGGCACAATCTCGCAGTATAACGGCGCTGACCAGTTAAGAATAGAAAGAATACGCCCCACAATCGATTCTGACAACGTTCATATTGAAGACTTTGTCCGCACAAGCGGTTATAGCTCAGAGCAAATGTATGACGAGCTTATGAATATCGCAAACTCTTTTGCTGATAATAATTTAAAGCTACTGGTTACCACCATGCTTTCCGACAATCGCGAAAATCTGCTCTTTTGGCCTGCGGCATTTAAGCTTCATCACGCGCTTCGCGGAGGACTGCTTATGCACACGCTGTCAATTGTGAGACTTTGTGAGGGCGTGTGTAACGTTTACCCGTTTATAGACCGTGAGCTTTTACTTGCGGGGGCAATACTTCACGATATATCAAAGATAGATGAGTTTGATGTAAATGATGCAGGTGTTGCCGATGGTTACACAATAGAGGGTAATCTTTTAGGTCATATATCTATGGGCGCTACCAAGATTGATAAATATGCTGAGCGCTTGGGTGTTGAGCGCAGAGTGTCGGTACTTCTTCAGCATATGATACTCTCTCATCACGGTGAGCCCGAATTCGGAGCGGTGGTAAGACCTATGTTTATAGAAGCCGAAGTGCTATCGGAACTTGACCTTATGGATGCGCGTATTTTTGAAATGCGTGAAGCCGTAGCGGCAGCGTCACCAAATGATTTTTCCGCTCGTGTGTGGGCGCTTGATAACCGAAAACTCTTTAATCACACAAGAAGTGATTTAGATAAAAACCCAAAACTATTTTAAATTTGAAAGGAAGTAAATAAAATGAAAATTACAAAAGATATGATAGTAGGCGACGTTCTCGATATAGATACAGGCGCTGCGCAATACTTTTTTGAAATTGGTATGCACTGCCTTGGCTGTCCTGCTTCTCGTGGCGAGTCTATAGAGCAGGCATGCGCTGTTCACGGCGCAGACGTTGATGCGCTGGTGGCAAAACTTAATGCATATTTTGCTGACAAATAATGTTAGAGCTAAGTAAAAGACTATCGCTTATAGCGCAATTTGTAAACGAGGGCAGTAGCGTTTGTGATGTGGGCACTGACCACGGCTATCTGCCCGCGTTTTTGTTTTTGTCGGGCAGGTGTCGCTCGGTGTGCGCGACCGACATAAACCAAAAGCCGCTTGAAAGCGCAAAGACAAATTTAAAACGACTGGGTGTCGATGGCGTAAGACTTGTCTTGTGCGACGGTTTGGCGCAAATTAGTCGCGCGGATGCCGATACAGTAATAATAGCAGGTATGGGCGGTGAGGTTATAAGCGGAATAATAAACCGCGCCTCATTTTTAAAAGACCATACGGTAAGCCTTATTTTGCAACCTACCACCGCTGCAAAAGAATTGCGTTTATTTTTAGCTAAAAACGGCTTTACAATAGAGCGCGAAAAGGCGATTGCTGAAAACGGAAAAATTTATTCGGTAATGTGCGCGCGTTTTAAGGGGCAACCTTATGATATTGATGATGTTAAGGCGGTAATCGGATTATTAAAAAATGATAGTGATGATGCGTGCGCATATATCGAAAAGCAATACCGTATAGCGCAAAAGTGCGCGATTGATTTATCGGGCGTTGCTCACAAGCAAACCGAATATAAACATTACTTAAATTTAAGTGAAAAACTAAAAAATATTTTAGGAGGGTAAAATGGCTTTTGACGGCGGATTTTTACATACCGTGACAAACGAATTACAACAGGCGATTGACAGTCACGTAGACAAAATCTATCAGCCGGCACGTGATGTGCTGGTGCTTACTTTGCGCAAAAAAGGTTTTGTAAAGCGCTTGGTGTTAAGCGCCGCATCGGGTACTGCGCGTGTGCATTTTACCGAACAAAAATATGATAACCCCGACACCCCGCCAATGTTTTGTATGCTTGCCCGCAAGATTTTTTCTTCGGCGCGTCTTACAAATATTGAACAAAAGGGGCTTGAGCGTGTAATAGAGTTTACGTTTGATACCACAAATGAAATGGGTGACCGCATTTCTCCAAAAATTGTTTGCGAACTTATAGGAAACAGCAGTAATATTATTTTAGTAGCTGACGACGGAAAAATTTATGATGCAGTTCACCGCAGTGATATCGAAAAAAGCGACCGCCTTATCTTATCGGGCGCAACATATAAATATCCCGATTCGCAAAACAAAATCAATATACTGACTGCTGATTTGGATTTTGTTGCAAACAAGATTTTAAACCAAAAAACACAAGAGTTGTCACAGGCGTTTTTGCAAACGCTTGAAGGCGTGTCGCCGCTTGTTTGCCGTGAACTTGCAAACCTTGCAGGTGAAAACGTCTATGATAATATAGTAAGTGTTTTGCAAATACTAAAGCAAAATATAAACTACGGTGAGTTTGTTATGCTTTTAAATTCTGACGGTACACCAACAGACTTTTGCTATATGCCAATCAAACAGTACGGAGGTCTTTATAGCGAAAAGCAGTTTAAAACTCCATCCCAACTTTTAGATTTCTTTTATTTCGAGCGTGAAAATGCGGCGCGAATTCACAAAGCGTCTTCCGATATAACAAAACTTTTGTCAAATCTTATTGCGCGCGCCAATCGCAGAATGGCTGTGCGCCAAAAAGAACTTAATGACAATCGCGATCGCGAGGACCTGCGAATAAAAGGCGAGCTTATTAAGGCAAACCTTTACGCCATTAAGCCGGGTAGTGTTGTAGCGCGAGTTCAAAATTATTATGACGAAAACCTGTCTATGATTGAGATACCGCTTGACCCTGCTCTTTCGCCGAGCCAAAACGCTACAAAATATTTTAAAGATTATAAAAAGAGTTGCGCGGCAGTTACCTCGTTGGGCGCGCTTATTGAAAATGACGTTCGCGAGATAGAATATCTTGAGTCGGTAAGCGAAAGTCTGTCAAGATGCAAAACACTTTCTGATATCGCCGAAATAAGAGAAGAACTATCTCTTAGTGGGTATGTAAAACAAACAGCAAAAAGGCAACCCCGCAAAAAAACGCAGTCGCAGTTTGACGAATACACTTCACAAGAGGGTTATAAAATACTCGTTGGTAAAAACAATCTGCAAAACGATTATATAACCTGCACGCTCGCCTCTAAAGGCGATATGTGGTTTCACACCAAAAACATTCACGGGTCACACGTTGTTGTGTTTTGCGGTGGGCAGGAGCTAAGTGATGAAACTATAAAGCAGGCCGCAAGTCTTGCCGCTAAAAACTCTAAAGCGGCTACGTCTTCTAATGTGCCTGTTGATTACACGCCCATAAAATATGTTAAAAAACCAAACGGCGCTAAGGCGGGAATGGTAATTTACACCACAAATAAAACTATATTTGTAACACCGGAGGACCAATTATGAAAATAGGCATATCAAGTTCTTGTCTGTATCCTATGTATACCGAAGAATCCTTTAGGCTTATTGCGTCAAACGGTATAAACTTAAGCGAAATATTTTTTAATGCCAACTGCGAATTAGAGCCATCATTTATAAAACAACTCCGCGAGATAAAAGACCAATACGGCGTAGAGCTTTCAAGCATACACCCCACAATGTCACTCGCTGAATCGTTTATGCTCTTTTCAAACTATGACCGTCGTTTTAACGAGGGGATGGACGCCTACAAGCGCTATGGTGAAATTGCCGCAGAACTTAATGCCAAATATGTTATTATGCACGGCGGTAAGCCAAACGGAACAATGGATAACCACGGCTACTTTGATCGTTTTGCAAAGGTGTCAGAGGTTGTGAGCCGAGAGGGTGCAACACTGCTTCAAGAAAACGTGGTAAACTTTCGCGCGGGAAGTCTTGAAGCGCTTAAAGATATGTCAAACTATTTAGGAGACGCGGTGAATTTTTGTCTTGATGTTAAACAAAGCATTCGTGGCGGCTATTCACCCTATGACGTTTTGCGCGCGTTAGGTTCTAAGATTAAACACCTTCATTTAAGTGACAACAATTCCCGTTTTGATTGTATGTTGCCGCTTGACGGCAACTTTGATTTTAAAAAGTTTTTATGCGAGGCGGCTGATTGCGGCTATACCGGCGACGCTGTTATAGAGGTTTATCGCACGGCATTCTGCGAGCCACAAGAGCTATTCGAGTCGCACAAAAAGTTGCTTAAAAATATTTTTTAAATTTTTTAAAAAAAGTGCTTGACAAATTAAAGTGACTGTTGTATAATCACTTTTGCCGCTTGAGAAGGGCGGCACAAAATAGTCGGTGTTGATTGCGGTGAGGGTCCACCTGTTCCCATACCGAACACAGAAGTTAAGCTCACTTGCGCTGAAGATACTTGGCGGGCAGCTGCCTGGGAAAATAAGTAGATGCCGACACAAAAAACAGCCTAATGCATTGCATTAGGCTGTTTTTTATCCAATCCTATAGGATTGGTATGTAATCACGCGACAGCGTGAATGTAATCCGCAACTTGCGTTGCGGTATGTAATCTGCCGAAAGGCTGTATTTTTATCCTTTACAAAAATAAATTATACATATATAATATATATACATTATTAAAAAGGGGGCTATAAAATGAAATTCACAATCAATCCTGCAGTCTTTGGTAACACCTTTGCGTTGCCGAGTGTTGTTGCGGACAAATATCTTAAAATAGCCACCCATACTCAACTTAAGGTTTTGCTCTTTTTTATGCGAAACATATCTGACGGAATTGAACCTCAAAAGATATCAGATGCATTGTCGCTTCCAATAGCCGAGGTAGAGGATGCGCTTCTTTTCTGGCAACAGCGCGACATACTTGTAGGCGAAGCCGAAAAAAATGAAGAGGCAAAAAAAGTTACAATAAATTCCACCCTGCCTTCACGTGCCGACGTTATAAAGCGCGGACTTGAGGACAAGCAGTTAATGTTCCTGCTTCGTGAAGCACAACTTAAGTTTGGCAGAAATTTAAAGCAAAATGAAAGTCAGTTGCTCGTATCTCTTTATGACGATTACGGTATGGACTCGTCGGTTATATTACTGCTGTTGCAATATGCCGTGCGCGAGGGTAAGTGTAATCTTTCTTTTGTAAAGCGTACCGCGGCATCTTGGCTTAGCGCAGGAGTTGAAACGGTAATAGACGCCGAGCGCCTTATTACAGAAAGCGCAAAACAAAATCTCGCCTGGAGCGTTGTGCAAAGTGCCTTCGGTATCGAAAGGCGAAAACCGAGCACCAAAGAGTTAGAACTTTCAAACCTTTGGGTAAACGAGTGGAAAATAAGCGCCGACTTGTTAAAGGCGGCTTACGACGCTTGCATAGATTCAAAAACCAAACTGTCCTTTGCCTATGTTGCAAAAATTATCGAATCCTGGCACAAAGACGGCATTACATCTCCCGAGCAAATAAACGCAAAAAAACAAAGTTCAAAACCGCAGGGCAAGAGCAACTATGCAGGCTACGACCTTGACCTGTTTGAAAAAATGCTCAATAATGATTAGTTTTAAAGTTTCAACTTGAAAGGAAATTGTTCTTATGACACGTGAACAAAGCTATAACCTCGCTTTTGAAAAGCAAAAGCAGGTTTTAAGATATAAAAAGGCAACCTTTGACGTGGCAATGCAAAATCTTAAAGACTCTAATCCCGATTTTGCAAAAATAAATTCACGTCTTTCTTTTCTTGGCGCCCAGATTGCAACCATTGCAATTTCGGGCGATACAAAATCGCTTAAAAAACTGCAAGACGAAATGACCGAACTCTCTGCCGCGCGTGATGTTATTTTAAAGTCGGCAAGTATTGGCGATATTGTCTATGATTGTGACGCATGTCAGGACACAGGTTACATAAACGGTAAAATTTGCGACTGTATTCACAACGCGGCCAAAAAGATAAGGTTAAATGATTTATCATCGTCGTTGCCATTAGACAGCTGTCGCTTTGAAAACTTTGATTTAAACTATTATAAAAATGAAGATATTGACGGCGCCAATCCGCGCAAGCGTATGACCTCAATTTTAAAACTTTGCCGTGAGTACGTTATAAACTTTAACCCAAAAACCAGTGAGAGTCTGCTCTTTATGGGTGATACGGGCCTTGGCAAAACACACTTAACGCTAAGCATTACATATGAACTTTTAAACGGAGGGTTTGACGTTATCTATGGCGCGGCTTATAATTTGTTTTCCGATATGGAGACCGAACATTTTGAGCGCCACACCAACACAAAGTACAACGCGGCAATAAATTGTGACCTATTGGTTATTGATGACCTGGGTGGTGAGTTTGTGTCACCTTATATACAAAGTCTTTTATATAACATTATCAATACGCGCGACCTTGGGGGTAAGCCCACCATTATAAACACCAATCTTTCTATGGGTGAGCTCGCAAACAAATATACCCCGCGTGTCGCCTCCCGCCTTATAAAATACACCGCCAAAAAGTTTATCGGCAACGATATAAGGCAATTAAAAGCATTACAAAAATAAGGAACGAATACCGTTCCTTATTTTTGTTTTTTATGTAAGCGTTTACTTACGCGTGTTTGTGTATTTTTAATAAATAAATCAAAAAAACTCAAAAACTTTTAATAAAACATATTGACAAAATGAATGTTTTGCTATATTATAAAATAGTATATTTGCCGGGGTTTGCCCCTTGTTGTATGCATATACTACACACTACTATATATAGTAGTGAAAGCGGCGAATTTACGGCACACCATATTTTCCCCATCTGCACGGTTGCAGAAAATTACGGTGCACAGCACCAAAAAGGAGAATGAGAGATCATGAGAAAAAGACTTTCAAGCAAATTGTTAGCAATAGTTTTAACTCTTGCAATTTGCGCAACCACAGTCTTTGGTTGTCTTATGACAGTCGGCGCGGCTGACGCTTGCTACAGCTTTGGCGCAGCAGAGTTAAGCGATGACTTGTCAGAGGCTACCATTGACGTAACATTCACAGCTCCCGGAAGCCTTCCAAACGGCTTTGTTGCGGGTTCCTTTGCCTTTGTAGAAAATGGCAAGGATGCTTCTGACTACTTAACAATCAAGGGCGTAGAAGCAGGCGGTGTGAATGTAAATATTGAAGGCGATTATATTGTCTTCGATGCTGACAGTGCAAAAAACACCCTCACATTTGAGTTAACCCTCGGCTTTTCTAAGGGAACAGCTACTAAGGGTAAGAACTATCTTGTAACTCTTGATGAGGTTGAACTTGCATACAACGACTCTGAATACTATGTAGAAAGTGGTTCAGCAGTAGCAACAATCTCAACAGAATGTGAGCACGTTATTTCTGTTATAGGTGATCCTATCGAGGTTGATACCGCTAACAACTACTCGGTTTACGAAAGCTCAGTATGTACAATTTGCGGCGAAACCTTTGGCAAACAGCTCGTTCCTACCGCTGAAAAGTTAGGCGGCGGCGACGCTCAAAGCCAAGGCACAGTCGACCTTCTTGAATTCAGTGATGACCTTATTGCCAATGGTAGTTCCAGCAAATATTTTGACAGCAACGTTGCCGACAACGGCGAAACAGGTGCCGATTGGGACAACGCAATTATAATCGACTCTGCAGAAGAATTTGTTTACCTTTGTAAAGCATCAGGCAATGACACTGCAGGTAAATACTACAAGGTTGCTGACGGTATCGCAGGCTTTAACCTTGCAACAAGTGCCATTGATATTGACGGCACTTTAGCTGACAACATTGACATAATCAAGGGTAGTGGTAAAAACCACGCTGGTGGCACACCCGGTTTCCAGGGTCACTTCGACGGTAATGGCGCTACAGTTTACGGCGCTTGGACCAACCACACCGAGGGCAATGTTTCAAATTACGCAGGTCTTTTCTCTTGCACAAAGGGCGAAGTAACCATCAAAAACATCCACGTTAAAATGGCTCACTTTACTGCTACAAGTGCAGTAGGCGGCATCATTGGTTACCATGCAGCTGATGAAAAGCGCACAGTAACTATTGAGAACTGCTCTGTAACCGATTCTTATCTTGAAACACAGGGTACAGGTTGGGGTACCAGTATAGGCGCTATATTAGGTTATGGCGCAAGCGCCCCTGCAAAGAGAGAAGCAAACGACCAAAAAGACTATAATGGCGACGGCGATATGGTAGATACAATTTATCAAGACTGTCCTTATATCGTTAAAAACTGCTATGTAAATCTTAACGAAGAAAACTTTGTTTCTTCTGGTGAAGACGGTGTAGAATCCGAAGGCGAACGCGTTTGTCACGGTGGTGTAGCAGGTGTTTTGGGTTCAAATGCACTTTCTGTTAGCGACTGTGTTGTTATAGGTATTAAGCCTTACGCAATGAGCGAAAGCACAAGCTTTAACGATGTTCAGCACTCAGGTCTTCCATCTCATTTTGCAAACGTTTATACCACAAGTAACGTTGCAATTAAAGACGTTGTTATTGGTGGTAACGGTGCAGTTGCTGCTCCACAAAGTTTTGAAGGCAAAGTGTTCCCACTTAGCGATGCACAGCTTAAGGGCTCTGCAGCAGTAGTTGCAATGCCAAATCTTGACTGGGGCACAACCTGGGTTATGGACGGTGCCGACGCATACCCACGTTTAGCACTCCCAGGCGAAAAGTTTGATACAATCTACTGGGACGGCGCAAACACCAAAACTGCTCCTACACAAGGTGGCGGTACTAAGGCTGATCCTTACATCATCAGCACAGTAGCTGAACTCGCTTACATTGGCGGTCAGACTCGTGATAACTATGCAATCACCGACGGCAAGTACTATAAGATTGCCGACGGCATTAAGAGCATCGTAATGCAGCCTTATGCTTACGGTAGTGAAATTAAGGCGCTCGACTCTGCCGCAGCAACCAAGGCTTACTTTGAAGCAAACGCTTCAAATATGAAGCAGTGGCTCTACTACGGTTGGGAAGGTTCAACCTTCTGCGGCAAAATCGACTTTAACGGCGCTACAGTTTATGGTATCTATCAGATATCATCTAATAACGCAGGTCTTTTCTCAAATATAGATGCAGGGGCAGAGTTCCACAACCTTGCAATCAAAAATTCATATATGGTAAGCCAGTCCAGTGGCGCTAACTACCAGTGCGGTGCTCTTGGTGCTGTTACTAACGGACCTACCTATGGCAAGTCTGCAACTGGCTTTATCTGGGCAAAGAATGTTGAAATCGCTAACAACTATATGTATGACAACTCTACGTCACACGACCGTTCAGGCGTAATGTTTGGCGCATCAAGTGATATTATGTATGTTGATAATGCACTTGTTTACGGCAATGATGCTACATATGGCGCCGGCGTACCAATGCCACTTTACTCTTCTGCTGCAAACAGCGTTCTTGTAAGCAGTGCTCCCGCAATTCCTGAAGGTCTTGTAGTAGTAGATGACGGCGCTGAAACAGACCCACGTTATTACAACATGACTCGCAACAGTATCTTCTTGGGCTTTAACCCATTCGATTTACCACAAGGTTATGGTTCTCGCTTTAACGACCTTAGGGGTTACCAGAATTGTTATACCGATGCTGATGTAGAGACTGCTACCGATAAAAACGGTAAAACCCTTCTTCAGTATTTCTATGTAAATACTACTACACCATACATTACCAAAATTAACGCTTCTGAAATCACAGGTGGCGAGGCACAGACCAATATGCCAGACCTTACCTGGGGTACCGATTGGTACTGTGGCGCTTATGGCAAGCTTCCAACACTTGCTACCTTTACAACACTCGGCGTAAATGAGACTTCAACCGCAGCTCACAGACTTTACGGTTCAAGCGTAACATATAACGACGACGGTACATTTGACTTTAACCTCCATTTTGTTCCACAGTTTGAGGGTATAGATGCAACACTTTACGTTGGTACATATGACGCTACCGAGTTCTATAAACTTGAAAGTGAAGAATCAAGCTACTCTGATGAGCTTGGTGACGGCGCATTGATGTTTACACTTCCAAACATCCCTGCACGCTTAATTGAAAAAGTTTGGATGCCTACTCTCGTAGTAGAAGGCGGCGCAGGCGTTGAATGGGGACTGACACAGCCTGTTGCCCTTGTTGACAACGCAAAGGCAGTTCTTGAGGGCGACTATGCAACCGCTGACAAGAAGGTTTCTGCAGCGCTTATCAACTATGGCGAAACCGCTAAGGCAGCCCTCAACGAAACAACTAATGACTACAGCGCAGGCACTGTTGACCTGCTCGAATTCGGCGATTATCTTGTTAATGACCTCGGCAGTACAAGTAAGTGGTATGACAATAAGCTTGCCGACAACGGCGAAACAGGTACATCTTGGGATGATGCAATCATCATCGATTCTGCCGAAGAGCTTGTTTACCTTTGCAAAGCATCAGGCAATGATACTGACGGCAAATACTACAAGGTAGCCGACGGTATCGCAGGCTTCAACCTTTCAACCGACAAACTTGATATAAACGGCACATTAGCCGGAAAATCATTAGCAAGCGGAAAAACCAACCTTGACGTTGTTAAGGGTTCCGGTAAAAACCACTCAGGCGGCACACCAGGTTTCCAGGGCCACTTTGATGGTAACGGCGCTACAGTTTACGGCGCTTGGACTAACCATAACGAAGGTCAAGTTTCCGCTTACTCAGGTCTTTTCTCTTGCACACAGGGCGACGTAACCATTAAAAACATTAACGTTAACAAGGCTCACTTTACTGCAACAGCTGCAGCAGCTGGTATTATTGGTTACTATAAAGGTGAAGGCACTAATACTAACAACACAACCCTTACTATCGAAAACTGTTCTGTAACTGATTCTTATTTTGAAGTTACAAAAACAGGTTACGGCATGGGTGTAGCTGCTGTAGTTGGTAGAGTTGATTGCCCATCAAGCTATAAAGACACAAATGATGAAGATGGCGACGGTAACACAACCGAAACACTTTACGTAAACAACAAGGTAATAGTTAAAAACTGCTATGTAAACCTTGATGAAGATAACTTTGTTTCACTAAACGAGGGTATCCCCGCAGCAGGTCAGCAGGTATCTCACGGTGGTGTAGTAGGCCATATGGGTTCAAACGCACTTGATGTAAACCACTGTATTGTTATTGGTATTAAGCCTTATGCAACAAGTATAAGCACCGACAACAACGCTGTTCAGCACTCAGGTCTTGAAAGCCACTTTACAAACGTTTATACAACAAGTGATGTTCCTGTTACAGGTGTTTACCTTGGCGGTACATTAACAAACCGCAACTTCACAGGCAAGGTTATTCCACTTACCGAAGAACAGCTTACAGGCGTAAACGCTAAGGCAAATATGCCTTCACTTGACTGGAACAACGTTTGGACAACAACAAACGGCTACCCAACCTTTATTAGCAAAGACTACGAAGCTCCCGCTTCCGGCGTTGTTGCTACTTGGGATGGTACAGTTGCAGCAGGTTTTGCAAGTGGTAGCGGTACAAAAGAAAATCCATATATCATCAGCACAGCTGCTGAATTTGCATATATGGTAAAAGATAAATTGGTAGATAATGCTGCAACAATTACAGTCGATAAGTATTTCAAGGTTGCTGACGGCATCAGCGCATTCGTAATGCAAAGGCCAGAATACGCATCAGATATTATGGCGCTCGGCTCTGCCGCCGATACAAAGGATTACTTTGAAGAGAATGCCGCTAATATGCTCAAGTGGCCTAACTACGGATGGGAAGGTTCATCCTTCTGTGGTCACTTTGACGGTAACGGCGCTATGGTTTACGGTTTGTATCAAACCTCTACTAATAACGCAGGTCTATTCTCATCAATAGATGCAGGCGCTGTAATTCAGAACATTGGCGTTCAGAATTCTTACCTTACATCAAGCTCTACCAGCTATCAGGTTGCAGCTATAGCTCCTGTTGCTAACAGTTCTAGCTACGGCGCAAAACAAGAAGGTGTAGTTTGGGTTAACGGCTGTACAGTTGCTAACAACTATATGTACAACGCTTGCACATCTTGGGAGCGTTCAGGTGTGATAGCAGGCGGTTTCTCTAACGATATTATAATGATTGACAACTGCTTGGTTTACGGCAACGACGCAACATACGGCGCCGGTGTTAAAATGGCGCTTACAGGCGTAGGCAACAACGACGTTGAAACAACCAAGTTAAAGCCTGCCGAGCTTCCAAGCTTTGTTGAAAACTCAGGCTTCTACTGCAACACTGTTCGCAACTCTATCGTTCTTGACTGTGACGTTTTGAATACAGCTTCTGGCAGAAGTTATAGAAGAAATGGCCAAAACTGCGTTAGCGGTGTTTATACCAACGGCGTATCAGGCACAATAACATTCTCAAACGGTGAATTCACATACGAAGACGCTCAGATTAAGGCAATTACTCCTGATGAGGCAAAGGGTAGCGCAGCAACATCAATTGTTGAAACCCTTAACGCTGCTCCAATTGGTGATACCGTTTGGTACGTTGGCGCTACTGGCGACTTCCCAGGCTTCAAGGAAGCAGGCGATATGCCTTCAGCATTCAAGACTGCTCTTAATGGCATCACATTTACAACACCTGACACATTGGGTAACGGTGTAGAATATCACGCAAACGGCACTATGAGCTTTGGTGTATATCAGACAGCTCTTAGCCTTAAGGCTAACCCATATATGTCATTCGCATTCGCATTCCTTGGCGATTACAGAACAAACCGTGACAAGATTAAGGTAAGATTTACCTATACCGAAAACGGCGCGCTCAAGACAAGCGAAGAAATTTCAGTTCCTGCTTACACAGGCGAAGATATCAAAAACGTAAACGGTTGGACAAATACCGAGAAAAACGGTAGATACCACACCTTCAAGGCAGAAAGCATTCCTGTAGAGGCTCTCGCTTCTCCAATCAAGGTAGAGGCAAGCTACAACGGCGGCGCTTGGAAAGACTTTGGTTCATTCAGCGTTGAAGGTCTTGGTGTTCAGTTTGAAAATGCAAGCAAGGTAACACCAAGCGATTACTACACAACCCGCGTAGAAGCTACTAAAGCGCTTTTGTTCTACGCACAGGCAATTCAGGCCCGTTACGGCGAACAGTAACGAAAGTATTATAAAGGAGAGATTTAATTATGTTTAAAAAAGCAGAAATAGAAATCTACGATTTAAAACTTAATGATATTATCGTTACAAGTGAACCCGGTTGGGGCGACGATGATATCTGGGCCGGCGACGGCTTTATCGACGAAGAATAATTCGTAGAAAACAGATTACCTAATAAATTAAAGGATTTTGTTTGGCTGAATTGTTGATGAATTTCAACAATTCAGCACAACCAAAACCTAAACGAAAAGAGAGGTTAATTATGAAAATTGGCATAAACAAAAGCGCTAAAAGAGTTTTAAGTATCACGTTATCACTCGTTATGCTTCTTGGTACACTCTTTACCGCTAACATCGGCGTTAGCATATCCGCCGGTGCAACTACCATTGAAGAAGGCACAATCGACCTTCTCGAATTTGGTGATTATCTTATCAACGACCTCGGCAGTACAAGCAAGTGGTACGACAACAAGCTTGCTGATAATGGCGAAACAGGTGCCGACTGGGACAACGCTATTATAATCGACTCTGCCGAAGAGCTTGTTTATCTTTGTAAAGCATCAGGCAATGATACTATAGGTAAATATTACAAGGTTGCTGACGGTCTTGCCGGCTTTAACCTTGCAAACAATAATCTTGATATAGATGGCACTTTGGCTGACAATCTTTCCACAGTTATGGGTGCCGGTAAAAACCACTCAGGTGGTACACCCGGTTTCCAGGGTCACTTTGACGGTAACGGTGCTACAGTTTACGGCGCTTGGACCAACCACAACGAGGGTCAAATTAGCACCTACGCAGGTCTTTTCTCTTGCACAAAGGGTGAAGTAACCATTAAAAACATTCACGTTAACAAGGCTCATTTTACTGCTACAAATGCGGTAGGCGGTATCATTGGTTACCACGCAGCTGACAGTATGTGCACAGTAACAGTTGAAAACTGCTCTGTAACCGATTCTTATCTTGAACTTACAGGCACCGGCTGGGCTACAGCTATAGGTGGCGTAATCGGTTGGGCAAACAGTGCTCCTTCTTGGAAAGAGTCAGAAAAGGGCGTTGACGGTAACGGCGACGGCGATATGGTAGACACCATCTACGTAAACGTTGCTTACAACGTTAAAAACTGCTATGTAAACCTTGACGAAGCTAACTTTGTTTCAGGCGCAGAGGGCGACGAAGCATCAAGCACTATACGTACCTGTCACGGTGGTGTAGTAGGTGGCGCAGGCTCAAACGCAGTTATGGTTAGTGACTGTATTGTAATAGGTATTACACCATACTCAACATCTGTTTACACCGGTAACGATGTTCAGCACACAGGTGGCTCATCTCACTTTAAAAACGTTTATACCGACCAGGCAACCGGTCAGATTCAAATTAACTATAATACCGGCTGGGCATATTATATACAAGACTTTAGCAGTGTTGTATTCCAGCTCACACCTGCTCAAATGCAGGGTAGTGCTGCAGTTGGTAATATGAACCTTGCTTGGTTTAGTGTTTGGAAACCGGGCGCAGAGGGTCAGTACCCAACATTCGTAAAACCCGGTGAAGAAAGCGGTATTTCTTTCTGGACAGGTACAGCCGACGCAGGCTTTGCAGGCGGTACAGGTACACAAGAAGACCCATTCATCATTGAAACTGCTGACCAGCTTTATCGCGCTCTTTCTACAGTAACATATACCACTTCAACAAGCGGCGACTTGGCAGTTGAAACTGCTGAAAGCGTAGCAGGTGGTACACAAACAGATAGAATATATAAACAGGGCTCAACCACTGTTTACGCTCCTGTTTATACTCCATATTACTACAAGGTTGCTGACGGTATTGAGGCATTCTACCTTAACAACGTTTACGGCAACGAAACACTTGCAGGCGCTAAGGCAATGGTTGCTGCAGGCACTGCAAAGGATTGGAAACCCGGCAAGAGCTTTGTAGGCCATCTTGACGGTAACGGCGTTACCATTTACGGTATGTACTCATCTACCGGTCAGGGTCTTGTTTACAAGCTTGACGGTTCTTCAACAGTTAAGAACATTAACTTTGACGCTTGCTATGCAAGTGGTACGGGTAACAGCGCTTTGCTTACCACAAACTTGGGTACGTACACAAATGACTCAACCCGTATTAAAGTTTCTAACATCAGTGTAAGGAATTCTTACATTGCTACTACTCGTGCTATAACCCTTACCGCAAGAACCGACACTTCAGGTTGTTATGACCACTCTCCCGGTCCTGCAGGTATTGTTTCTACACAAAGCACTCCTGAAAACATTACTATTTCTAACTGTTTATATGATGGTACTTCTTGTGAACGTGCTATAGGCGCAGGCTCTGAGGCTACCATTGATATGATGGGCGGTATTTATAGCGGTGCAAGCAGCGCTAACAACTTTACCCTTTCAGGTTGCGTATCATTAGGCGCACCCGCAGTAAACGAAGTTTACGTTAGCGGTAAAGAGGTATTCTATAACCGTTATGACAAAAATGGCGGTTTTGAGGTATACTTCTATAACAGCTATAGCGATATGCCTCTTAATGGAATTACTACCGCATACCCAAATAAGTATGACAAGCTTTCAGACATTACACGTATTGCTACAAAAGATGCATACGAAATGTTTGATATGCCTAAACTTTCTTGGGCAGAATGGTCACTCGTAACTGTTGATGGCCGTACAATTCCAATGCCAACAATTAACAAAGCAGAAGAGCTTGTTGGTTCTTATGTTGAAATTATCGGTAAAGGCCAGAACAACTATGCAGGCTTTGGCCCATACAAATATGGCGGCAACCCATACACCTACTTACTTAAAGGTGCGGGTACAGAAGAAAATCCATACATTATTGAAACCGCAGAACAGCTTGCTCGTGCAATCGCAACAGGCGGTATGAACCTTTACGACAGACTTTACTATCGTATTGACAAAGATATCGACCTTTCAGGCGGCGCTTGGATTAACCAGGAAGAAAGAGCAGTAGGTGGTATTTACTACACCTATACACCATTCGGCGGTGAGTTAGACGGTAACGGTCACGTTATTACAGGTCTTTCTGCCGGTGACGGCGAGGCGGCAGGTCTTATCCCTGTACTCGCTTCAGGCGGTGTGGTTAAGAACCTTCACGTTCGTGATTCAGCAGTAGTATCAAGCACTGCTGCAGGTATTATTGTTGGTGACCAGCAGGCAGGTTCAACCGTTACAGGTTGTTCTGCTGAAAACTGCACAACAGGTATGCCAAACGGCGGCTGGCACATTATGGGTAACGTAGCAGGCACATTTAACACACTTTACTTCATCACAGCAGACGGTAAATATCTCTATGTTGATGAAAGCGCTACACTTTACGGTGACTATGTTGACGGTCAGGCAGACCTTAGCACAATGACACTTACCGCAGGCGTTTGGTACAAGGGTGGTAGTGAAGGCAGTATGCCAAGACTTATGGGCCTTAACAGCCACGCAAACGACCTTGACATTGCCGGTGACGGTAAGGCTGACGGTTATGGCGCAAGCGACCTTACAGCACTCAGAAACAAGCTTCTCAAAAAATCAGCTTACGCTAACATTAACGGTGACGTAAGCCGCAACGGTAGCATTAACATTGCCGACCTTGCAGTGCTTCAGCGTTCAGCTGTTGGTTCATACGGCGAACAGATTACCGACAGCTTCTTCTCTAACGTAGAAGCAGGTAAATTTGACATTTACTACGGCGAAAATGATAACTACGATGCAGCCCGTAAGGTAGAGCTTTATCTTGAATCACTCTTCCCTGGTGTTGACGTTGAAAAGCACGTAAGCACATCTAAGGGCACAGTAACAGGTGCAAACAGCGACGCAAGCAAGGTTTATGTCCATGCAGGCGACACAACCGGTAACCCGGACGGCGAGTTTGACATTATCGTAGGTGACGTTGTGGGTTATGCCGCTGAAAGCAGTATGGCAGACAACACTTACGAAGTAACATATGATTCTGCTAACAAGGTTGTATGGCTCAAGGGTAAAAACTTTACCGCAGTTGAACAGGCAGCTATTAACTTTACACAAAACTCAAAGGTTCAGGGCGACGTGGTTTATACCGTTGGCTCAACCGTGCTTTCTGATGAAAAGAAACCTGTTACAGTTATGCTTGACACTAACTTTGATGGTACACCCGACACAAACAAGACACTCTACTACGCTTGGGGTGACGAGTTTGAAGGCGACACCATTGACACATACAACTGGACACATAATACCCAGCAGACAGAAGGCCAGAACGGTACCGACGGTTCTTATAACAACCAAGAAATTGCTCCTGTTAAGGATCTCCATAAGGTTATTACCGTAACAAACGGTAGACTCTCTATGAAACGTGGTCACGACAGCAGTCTTGGCGGCAACGTATCATACAATGATGTTGTTGGTTCTGTTGCTCTTGATGTAACACCGGGTGAATTTAATGGTTATTATCGGGATGGTGTTAATGCAATTGACGCTGACGGTTCTGACAAGTACTTCGCAAGCGGTAAGATTGTTACCGATCGCGGCATGCTTTATAAGCAAGGCTATATTGAGTTCCAGGGTCAGATCCCTGCTGACGGTCACGCATTCCCTGCTTGGTGGCTAATGGGTCGTCCATCACAGTCAGCAACCAATCACGGTTATGACAACTCACTCTACGGTAAGGTTTACAAGCTTAACCAAAATTGGGACGGCGTAAGCAACCAGTGGGACGAAAGCAATCTTAACACCTATAAGTATCAGATTCCTTCTGCTATCTATGAAATAGATATGATGGAGGTTATGCAGCACTCTGACCGTCATTACTCTGCTACAGGTGATAGTGACTGGGGTATTAACTTAGGTGGTACCTACCATTCAAGTTATTCTAGTGTATATAAGAACAGTACAACTGCTGTTAATATGTACTTCCTTAACACTACTATTCATAAGTGGTGGAATAACGGTGTTGATAATCAGGACACAGCTGACACAAGCGATGACAGACTCTGTATTGCAGACTGGGATAACTACCAGGTTGTAGGTAACATCACAAACAGTGCATTCAAGACTACTTCAACAGCAGGTAGCTGGATACACAACATTGGTTCAACCAAGTATGACTTTGGCTCACCAACACTTCAAAGACTTGGTAAGTACTACTATAATACCGGTAGTTTCAATCAAACCGCTCACGACAATCTTACCCAGACTCGTCGTTACGGCTTTAGCTGGAACACAAACGGTACAGGCTTTGAAGCAACACTTTATATCTATAATGCAGACGGCTCTCTTATGAGCACCGTTCCGATTGCTTCAGGTATGAGCGATTACGCTGCATTTAAGGATGGCGACAAGAAAACTGAAGCTAACGGCGCTATTGGTTCAAATGCAGGTATCTACAGTGATGCTAAGGTATTTAACCAGTATATGTACATCTTGTTTGATAATAAGTACTATTCAGCAAATGAGAATACTGTATCAAACGGTTCAGCTCTTCAGTTTACTGACCTTCTTACTTGTGCAGGTCTTAAGTCATTTGAAATTGACTATGTTCGTGTATATCAGGAAGACGGTTTCCGTGACATAGTTACTCCTGAAACACAAGCGTTTAACAACAATAACCACTTCGGTTATAACTAAAACAAAAAAAGACTCCTTCGGGAGTCTTTTTTGTTAATTGAAAATTGAAAATTGAAAATTAGGAACCGCAGCCTTCTCCCTCGGGAGAAGGCAACCTGCCATAAAGCACAGTATTTTCTTTCAAGATATTTGCAAGCCAGTCATTTATGCACCCTGCTTCTATTCGCCAACTCCAGTTGTCACCCAGAGTAGAGGGGGTGTTAATTCTGCCAACAGAGTCAAGTCCCAGTAAATCTGCCATTGGTATAATGCAGGTGTCGGCTACTGTGGACATAGCCGCTTTAATCATTGCCCAGTTAAAACCGTTGTCTGATTGGTAGTTAAAATAGTCCTTAGCCTGTTTTACAAGCGTTTTATCGGTATTACAGAGCCAACCCATAATGGTGTCGTTATCGTGGGTGCCTGTGTAGATAACGCAATTTTTAATGATGTTATGGGGTAAAAAACTGTTGTCACTCTCTCCGCTAAATGCAAACTGCAACACCTTCATACCTGGAAAGGCGGTGGCGTCAAGCATTTTGCGTACAGCAGGGGTTATAACGCCTAAATCTTCGGCTATGATTGGTAAATCTTCGCCAAACTCTGCCTTTAACGCATCAAACAAATCGGTGTCGGGACCTTTTATCCATTTTCCGCCACGGGCAGTCTTATCACCATAGGGTATTGCAAAATATGATTCAAACCCGCGAAAATGGTCAATACGCACCACGTCATAACGACTGAGCGCACTGGCAAGATAACGCTTCCACCAAGCGTAGCCCGTGTTTTTCATATAGTCCCAATCATAAAGCGGGTTGCCCCAAAGCTGACCATCATCGCTAAAAGCATCGGGTGGAACACCTGCGACCACGCGGGGTATGTAGTCATCATCTAACTGAAACTGCCCAGGGTTGCTCCAAACGTCTGCCGAGTCAAAAGCCACGTAAATGGGTATGTCGCCAATAATTTTAATGCCGTTTTTATTGGCATATTCTTTAAGTTTTACCCACTGAATGTAAAACTCATATTGCAAAAACTTGTGAAAGGCAATTTCATCTTTAAGTTCTTTCTCTGCTTTTTTTAGCGTTTCGGCATCACGCTTTTTGTAAGGCGCGCTCCATTCTTGCCAAGATGCGCCACCAAAATTCTCTTTAATCGCCATAAAAAGCGCGTAATCATTAAGCCAGTGAGCGTTTTGCACTTCGAATGTGGTATAGCTGTCATTGGCTTTAAAACGGTTAAAAGCAAGTTTTAAAAGAGGGTAGCGGTTATGATAAATCTTTTCGTAATCAATTTTTTGATTGTTGTCACCAAAATCACAGTCCGCAACCTCGCGTTTTAACAAAAGCCCGTCTTTTATAAGTATATCGAGGTCAATAAAATAGGGGTTGCCCGCAAATGAAGAAAATGACTGATATGGCGAATCACCAAACGATGTAGGATTAACGGGCAAAATTTGCCAATAGGTTTGCCCGGCAAGTTTTAAAAAGTCAATAAACTCATAGGCTGATTGCCCTAATGTGCCAATACCGTAAGGCGACGGCAAAGAAAATATGGGCATCAGTATTCCACAGCTTCGCATAAGAAAAATCTCTCCAAAAAAATGATATAGATATTATATCACTACAAAACAAAAAGAGCAAGAGTAACCCTCTTGCTCTTTAATTGTTAATTAAATGAAATAAATCCGTTGCTGTGAAGCGTTTTGATATATTGCGCCAAACGCTCGTAAAGCGGCTCAGCCTTTTCGCCAAACTTTTCACGAACAAGTTCGCCAATAGCGAGTATATCACGTTTGCCGTCAATCGAGAGCCATATAAAACTGCCAAACTCTTCAAGGTGAATAAAACTAACTTTTGGCTTTTTTAAAAGCTTTTGCGCAATGCGATTGGCAACGCCACGGTTTTCCATCTCTAAGGTGACGATGCCGTCCTCGTCCTGCGACCAGCAAAGCCCCGATTTATAGCAAGGGATTTTTTCAAGATAGTTTTGATTGTCTTTTTTCATTATGATTTATCACGCTTTTTCCAAACGGTGAATTTTAAGAATGTTAAAATAATTACTGCAAAGAGCGCTAGTCCGCCGTAGGTGTAAAGCCATTCAGGGATTTTGCCTGAAAAGTCGATTATATTGGCAACGCCCAATACAGCTACAAGCGCTAATGCTATGCCAACAAGACCTTCGCCCGCAATCATGCCTGAGCTAAAGAGTATACCGTCGTTAACGATATCGTCTTTGTTTTTGCTCTTTAACTTATCAAAAATTAAACGAATAACGCCGCCTATCATAATGCAAGCATTAAGCTGAACCGGTAGATAAACACCAATTGCAAATGGAAGAACAGGTATACCCACAAGTTCAACAGCAACGGCAATAAACACACCTGTGAACACAAGGCCCCAAGGCAAATTGCCACCCATAACGCCCTCGACAATAAGTTTCATAAGTGTTGCCTGAGGAGCGCCAAGTTCATCAGAACCAAAGCCCCAAGCGGAATCAAGCAAATAAAGTGTGCCGCCAATAGCGAGAGCCGCTGCAACAACGCCGATTACTTCACCTATTTGCTGTTTGCGTGGTGTAGCGCCTAAGATATAACCTGTTTTAAGGTCTTGAGAGGTGTCGCCCGCAATGGCAGAAACAATACAAATTACAGAGCCGATTGCAATTGCGCTTGTCATACCTGCGGCGCCTGTTGCGCCTGTAAATTTAAGAATAAGCGTTGCGATAAGCAGAGTTGCAATAGCCATACCTGAAACGGGGTTGTTACTGCTGCCAACAAGTCCTACCATTCGTGAAGAAACGGTTGCAAAGAAGAAGCCGAAAACAACAATAATAAATGCGCCAAGCAGTGAAACCGGAATAGCAGGAATTAACCAGATAAGAATAGTAAGTATTAAAATTGCTACAAGAACTATTTTAATGTTGATGTCGCGAGCAGTACGTTCGCTGCCTGCGGCACCTGCGCCAGCCATATTTTTTATAGCGCCTGTAAAGGTTTTAATGATAAGCGGTAATGATTTAATAAGGCTTATTATACCGCCTGCGGCAAGCGCGCCTGCGCCGATGTATCGAATATAATTGCTCCAAATAGCGCTTGCGCCGCCATTGGCAAAAAGCTGACTGATGGGAACTTCTGCAGGGTAGAGAATAGCGTCGCCGCCAAAAAGAACAGCCATAGGTATAAGCACCAACCAGCTAAGCACACCGCCTGCAAACATATATGATGATATACGCGCGCCACAAATATAGCCAACACTCATTACGGCAGGGTAGATTTGTGTGCCTATTTCACCGGCAAAACCTTTGACACGGAAAGAAACTTCACCCGCTACCACCTTTAAACCGTCAATTATAAATTTAAAGAGTGCCGCAAAGCCCATACCTGCAAACACGGTTGATGCGCTTGAACCGCCGTTTTCACCCGCTAAGAGAACCTCTGCGCAAGCAGTACCTTCGGGATAAGGGAGTGTGCCGTGCTCTTTTACAATAAGCGCGTTACGAAGCGGAATCATAAAGAATACGCCAAGCAAACCACCAATAAGCGCTATAAGGGTAATCTCGATAATGTCGGGTTTTGCGAATTCTTCGGGTTTTTCTGCCGCCCACAAGAAAAGCGCGGGAAGTGTAAAGATTGCGCCCGCCGCCAAGGATTCACCGGCAGAGCCAATTGTTTGAACTAAGTTGCTTTCAAGAATTGAGTTGCGGCGCAAAAGGATTCTGATGACGCCCATTGCGATAACCGCCGCGGGAATTGAAGCCGAAACGGTCATACCAACGCGAAGTCCCAGATATGCGTTTGCCGCGCCGAAAACTACCGCCAAAAGCACACCCATAATAATAGATGTAACGGTAAGTTCGGGAGTGATTTTTTCAGCCGCTATATACGGCTTGAATTCATTTTTGTTATCCATAATATCTCCTTTTTTTGAAAATTCAATATATTTTACCACATTAAAGCATAAAAGACAATATTATTTTAATTTTTTTAAAACGTCAATCAACAAATTATAGAGATTTTCGGTTGAAGAAATACTCAGTCTTTCACGAACGGTATGCACATCATACATTTCAGGACCGATTGATATGCAGTCAAAATCGTCAATGCCTCCTGCAAAGACACCGCATTCAAGACCTGCGTGTATCGCCTTGATGCGAGGGTGCTTATTATTTTTTTTGAAATATGCATCGCAGTAAAGGTCCCTTAGCGGAGAGTTTTCGCGGTATTCCCAAGGGGGATAGTGACCGAAAGTCTCATAAGGGATGTCTTGATTGGCAAAAAATGTTGCCAGTTTTTCCTCTAAAAATGCAAGAGATGTTCGCTTGTTGCTACGCAAAGCAAAGTGCAAGACAACCTTGTTGCTGTCGCTTTGTAAAATGCCTAAATTAAGAGATGTTTCAACAAGACCGTCTATTGTAGCGCTCATTTCGCAAACA
Organism: Clostridia bacterium; assembly: GCA_017516965.1. Lineage (GTDB taxonomy): Bacteria > Bacillota > Clostridia > Oscillospirales > Acutalibacteraceae > UBA737. Next base: position 88,994 of record JAFXAP010000008.1, on the reverse strand, counting down.
CCGTTTGAAACGCATAACAGAGTGTATATAATCTTGTCTTTAATATCTTTGCTAAAAACGTTAAATTCACCGCTATCGCAGACGGTAACTTTTGTGGCAAAATCCTTTTCTCTGTCACTTATTTCATTTTTAACAATTTCTATATAATCTTGCGCGGCTTTGCAAAAAGCATCGCAGTCAGCTACGCAAAGCTCGGCTGTAAAGCTGTTTGGTATAGCGTTTGGCTTATCACCGCCGCTTACTGAAATGATATCAAAACCGATATCTTTTTGTAGATGATTTAAAATTCTGCCGGCTAATATATCGGCATTTACCCTTTGTTTATTTATCTCTACACCGGAGTGACCGCCTCGCAGTCCTTTGATTGAAAGAGTGATTTTTGTGCCCTGTCTTTTGATTGTTTCAACAGGAATTATTGCCTTAAAATCACTACCTCCCGCACAAGACACCGTTACTAAATCTTCGGTTTCAGAGTCAAGGTTTATCATTTGATTTCCTTTTAAAACGCTCTTGTCAAGAGCAAGGGCGCCAATCATTCCAACCTCTTCATTGGTGGTAAAGACAGCTTCGATTGGCGGGTGAGAAATGTCATTGCTTTCAAGAATGGCAAGTATCATAGCAACGGCAATGCCGTTATCGGCGCCAAGGGTGGTGCCACGCGCCTTTAAAAAATCGCCGTCAACATATAATTGGAGACCGTCTTTTTCAAAGTCAATATTACATTCAGGCGTTTTTTGACAAACCATATCAAGATGCCCTTGTAAAATTATGGGTCTGCTATTTTGGTAGCCCTCGCTTCCGTCTTTGTATATAACCACATTATTTGCATTGTCACGGATATATTTAAGTTTATGTTCTTTAGCAAAGTTTTCGCAAAAAAGGGCTACGGCGTCCATATTGCCCGAGCCTCTTGGGATTGCTGATAATTGTTCAAAAAATTCAAAAACTTTTTTGGGGTTGATATTTTGCTGTAACATATAATCCTCCTTCTGATTATTAAAACAAATTATAGCATAATATAAATTAAATATCAAGACAACGGGGTTTTAAACTTAGGTGTTTTAGGCATATATATTTATGTGGTGATATTATGTTATGCAGAATTGACGAACTTAAAAACAAGCAGGTAGTTTGTGTAAAAGACGGATATGTCTTGGGCTTTGTTTCAGATGTTCAATTAGATACCGAAAACGGAAAACTGACTGCAATTGTTATCTTTGGACGCTTTCGCGTTTTTGGGCTTTTTGGTCGGGAAGAAGACATAATTATTCCTTGGGAAGAAATAAATGTCATAGGGCCTGAAACTATTTTGGTAAGCACCGAACCACCCGAATATTTGAGTGAAAAAAGAAAAAGAATAATTTAAAGATGTGATTTATGTAGAAAAAAGATGGATTTTTGTATAATTTGCACAAAAAATGCAAAAATCAGACCAATCCATTCACTATTTTTTAACAAAAACTATTGAAAATAATAATGTTGTTTGATATAATAAATTCGTAATAGTATGCAAATTTATAGAAAGGATGTAAAAATGAGGGACTTTGATTACGGATTTAATTCTTCTATAAAAAATGATGCTTATGAGTATTTAGGTTCATTTTTATCAGGCGATACGGCTACGTTTCGCGTATGGGCGCCAGGCGCTCAGGCTGTGAGCGTGGTGGGTGATTTTAACGGTTGGTCACAGGGCAGTAATCCTATGCAAAAAATAGCAGACGGAATCTGGCAGACGCAAATCGTTGGAATGAGAAACTTTGATGTTTATAAATATGCCATAACAGCGCCTGATGGAAAGGTTACGCTAAAAAGCGACCCATATGCCCGACATTTTGAAACCGCTCCTGCAAACGCGTCTAAGATTTATGCTGACGACGGTTACGAGTGGCAAGATGATGAATGGAAACAAAAACAAAACGCTCAAAACATAATGGAGGCGCCTGTAAATATATACGAGGTGCACTTAGGCTCGTGGCAACGTTTTGAAGACGGAAATACCTATGATTACGTTACTGCGGCAAAAGAAATTTCAAAATACGTTAAGAAGATGGGTTATACCCACATAGAATTGATGCCGCTTACCGAGCATCCCTTTGAAGGCTCGTGGGGATATCAGGTAACGGGCTATTTTGCTCCAACATCCCGTTTTGGAACACCTGCCGACTTTAAAAAGTTTGTAGATATAATGCACGCTGCAGGCATAGGAGTAATTCTTGACTGGGTTCCGGCCCACTTCCCAAAAGATGAATTTGGTCTTTACCGATTTGATGGCACTCCGTGTTATGAATATGCGGATGACCGCAAAGGTGAGCACAAAGAGTGGGGAACCTGTGTTTTTGATTACGGCAAGGTTCAGGTAATGAATTTTCTTATATCAAGTGCGGTGTTCTGGCTTAAAGAATATCACATAGACGGCCTGCGTGTTGACGCGGTGGCATCTATGCTATATCTTGACTATGGTCGTAACGGTGGCGAGTGGTTGCCTAACAGCTACGGTGGAAGAGAGCATTTAGAGGCTATTGAACTTTTGCGTCAGGTTAACTCGGCGGCATTCCGTGCAAATCCAAATGTTATGATGATTGCCGAAGAATCAACCGCTTGGCCAATGGTTACCAAACCCGCAAGTGATGGCGGACTTGGGTTTAACTTTAAGTGGAATATGGGTTGGATGAACGATATGCTTCGTTATATGTCACTTGACCCGTTTTTCAGAAAGCATAATCACGATTGCCTGACATTCTCTTTCTTTTATGCTTTCAGTGAAAATTTTGTGTTACCTATTTCACACGACGAAGTGGTTCACGGTAAATGTTCACTTATAAATAAGATGCCGGGCGAATATAAAGATAAATTTGATAACCTGCGCGCTTTCTATGCTTATATGATGGCGCACCCAGGCAAAAAACTGTTGTTTATGGGACAGGAATTTGGTCAGTTTATTGAGTGGAAATATGACGCGCCGCTTGATTGGTTACTGCTTGATTATGACGCGCATAAACAAATGCACGAATATGTAAAGGACCTGAATAAATTTTATCTTAAAAACAGTCAGTTCTGGGAGATTGATTATTCCTGGGAAGGATTTGACTGGATATCTAACGACGATTATACGCAAAGTATAATTTCATTCAGAAGAATAAATAAATCGGGCGATGAAATTATATGCGTTTGCAATTTTGTACCGGTTGACAGGCACGATTACCGCATAGGTGTTCCTGTAGCGGGTAAGTATAAAAAAGTATTTAGTTCAACCGATGAAAAGTACGGTGGCTCAGGTGGGGTAGAAGATTTTTACACCAGTAAAAATATTTCTATGCACGGCTATGAAAATTCTATAGAGCTTGACATACCTGGACTTTCGGTAACATATTATAAAGTACCTAAAAAAAGAAAAACCACATCAAAAAAATAAACTTATTAAAGGGTAAATAAAAAAGGAGATGTTTTTGTGATTAAGAAAAAATGTGTTGCAATGCTTCTTGCCGGTGGACAGGGTAGCCGATTGGGTGTGCTTACAGGTAAAATTGCTAAACCTGCAGTTCCATATGGCGGTAAGTACAGAATTATTGATTTTCCGCTTTCAAACTGCACGAATTCCGGTATAGATACTGTTGGTATTCTTACACAGTACAAGCCACTTGAACTTAATGACTATGTGGGCTCAGGTAAGCCTTGGGATTTGGACCGTTTAAACGGCGGTGTTCATATTTTGCCGCCATATCAGGGTCAAAAGGGCGGAGATTGGTACAAGGGTACCGCCAATGCGATATATCAAAATCTTGAGTTTATTGAGCGTTATAACCCAGAGTATGTTCTCATTCTTTCGGGTGACCATATCTATAAAATGGATTATTCAAAGATGATAGAACAACACGAAAAAACAGGCGCAGCTTGTACCATATCGGTTTTAGAGGTGTCTTTGGAAGAGGCGTCACGTTTTGGCATTATGAACACCAACGATGACGGTAGTATCTATGAGTTTGAGGAAAAACCAAAGAATCCAAAGAGCCAGTTGGCATCGATGGGTATATATGTGTTCACCTGGGAAAAACTCAAAAAATATCTTACCGAAGACAATGACAACCCCGAGTCAGATAATGATTTTGGTAAAAATGTTATTCCGCTAATGCTCAGTAACGGTGAACTTATGATGGTTTACCGCTTCAGCGATTATTGGAAAGACGTTGGTACGGTTGACTCGCTTTGGGAGGCAAACCTTGACCTGCTCAACCCAAAAATTGATTTGAATCTTTCTGATAAAGATTGGAGAATTTATTCTCGCACGGTAGCTTTGCCACCGCAGTACATTTCAGATACTGCCAAGGTAGAGCATTCGCTTGTAACCGACGGTTGTGAGGTTTGCGGTAAGCTTGACTATTCAATACTTTTTGAAAACGTAACCGTAGAAGAGGGCGCAGAAGTAGATTATTCACTTATTATGCCGGGCGCAGTTATAAAACGTGGCGCAAAGGTTAAGTATTCTATAATTGCTGAAGATGTAGTTGTAGAAGAAAATGCCGTAATCGGTAAAGACCCGACCGAAGTATCGGCTGATGATTTTGGAATTACCGTAATCGGTAGCGGAGTTACTGTAGGACGCGGCGCTATGGTCGGTGCTAAGGAAATGATAACCGAAGACGTAAAGGAGGAAGCGTAATGATTTCATCAAGTGTATCAGGAATTGTTTTTGCAAATGCTCATGACGAAGCAATAGAAAAACTTACACAAAAAAGATCAATTGCATCGGTTCCGTTTGGCGGTAGATATCGTCTTATAGACTTTTGTCTTTCTAACCTTGTTAATGCCGGTGTTTCAAATGTTGGTATTATTACAAAAGAAAAATACCGTTCACTTATGGATCACCTTGGCAGCGGTATGCATTGGGATCTTGACCGCAAAAGCGGCGGCATTAGAATTTTGCCTCCTTTTAATGTAAGACGTGTTCGTCTTTATCAAAACCACGTTGAAGCGCTTTACGGCGCTATGGATTTTATGGTGCGTTGTAATTCAAAGTATATCGTGGTTTATGATGCCAGAACCGTGGCAAACATAAATATTCGTGAAGTAATTAAAAAGCATATTGCCACACAAGCAGACATTACAATTGTTTGTCGCAAGGGTCTTGAAATTACCAATTCTGATAATACAATGGCTCTTGATATTAACAAAGACGGTAGAGTTGTGCTTACAGGTTTCCCAAAAAAGATTGCTGCTGAAGATTGTCGCAGTATGGGTGTGTATGTATTTAACCGTGAAAAGTTAATTGAAATTGTTAAAAATTCTTATGAAACAGGTGGCGACACCATTAACGACGACATTATTTCGGCAAATCTTGACACATTAAAGGTTATGGCTTATGAGCACACAGGTTATGCGGCAATAATGGATTGCCCAAAAGCTTATCGACGCGCAAACTTTGAACTGCTTAAACCTGAAATTCGCAAAGATTTGTTTAATCAAGAGCGCCCGATCTACACAAAAACCCGTGATGATATGCCCACTCGATATGGCACACAGTCAAGCGTTACCAACTCGTTGGTGGCTGAGGGATGTGTTATAGAAGGTACTGTTAAAAATTCTGTGCTCTTTAGAGGCGTAAAGGTAGAAAAGGGCGCAGTTGTAGAAAACAGTATTCTTATGCAGGGTGTAACGGTTAACAAAGATGCCGTACTTGACAATGTTGTTTCAGACAAAAACGCATCTGTGAGCGCAGGTATGGTTGTAAAAGGAACCGAAGATAAGGCATTTTTTGTAGAAAAAAATCAGACACTATAATAAGACGTTATAAAATTAGGAGAACTTTATGAAAATATTATTTGCAACAAGCGAGGCTCTGCCCTTTGCTATGTCAGGAGGTCTTGCCGACGTTTCGGGCGCGCTTCCTAAGGCGCTTCGCCGCCGACTCGTTGGTTGCCGTGTTGTTATGCCACTTTACAGCACTATAAAACCCGAGCTTCGTGAAAAAATGACGTTTGTCGGCAGTATTACAGTGCCTGTTTCGTGGCGCCGTCAATATTGCGGCATATTTGAAGCGCATTTAGACGGAGTTATATATTATCTGTTAGATAACGAATACTACTTCAAGCGTGATATGCTTTACGGTCATTATGATGATGCCGAGCGTTTTGCATTTTTCTCACGCGCGGTGCTTGAAATTTTGCCGTATATCGATTTCAAACCCGATATAATTCACTGTAACGATTGGCAAACTGCTATGGTGCCTGTATATCTTAACGAGTACTATAAAGCCGACCCGCTTTACAGCGATATAAAAACTGTGTTTACTATTCACAATATTCAGTATCAGGGTAAATACGGAATGGAACTTTATAACGACCTGTTGGGACTTCTTCCCGGTCGCGAAAGTCTTGTAGAATATGACGGCTGTGTTAATCTTATGAAGGGCGCTATACAGTGCGCTGACAAGGTTACTACCGTGTCTCCGACCTATGCACGTGAGATATTAGAGCCCTATTATTCTCACGGATTAGATAATATCTTAAAACAGTTTACCTATAAGCTTACGGGTATAGTAAACGGTATAGACTATGATGTTTATAATCCCGAAACCGACCCGATGATATTTAAGAATTTTGATGTAAACAGTTTAGATATCAAAGCCTTTAACAAATCAGAACTTCAAAAACAAATGGGACTGCCCCAAAAGGCTGACACACCGCTTGTGGGCATTGTTACCCGACTTGTAAAACACAAAGGTCTTGACCTTGTAAAGCACGTATTTGAAGAAATTTTACAGGCCGACGTTCAGTTTGTTATCTTAGGTTCAGGTGAATATGAGTTTGAAAGCTTTTTCTATGAAATGGCTGAAAAATATCCCGATAAAGTAGGGTTAAAAATCGGATTTGACGCGACACTTGCTCACCGCATTTATGCAGGCGCAGACATTTTCTTGATGCCAAGTAAAAGTGAGCCTTGCGGTCTTGCGCAAATGGTGGCGCTTCGTTACGGCACAGTTCCCATTGTTCGTGAAACAGGCGGTCTTAACGACACAATTCGTGACAGCGGCGATGGTGAGGGTAACGGATTTACCTTTAAAAACTTTAATGCCCACGAAATGCAGGATGCCGTATGGCGCGCGCTTGGTGGTTATAGCGACAAGCAAGGTTGGGATATATTGCGTAAACGCGGTATGAACTGCAACAACAGTTGGGGCGCATCTGCCGGCGCGTATATAGGTCTTTACAAAGAACTTGTTGGTAAAAAATAACAAAAACTTGCAGGGCGGTGTTGCCCTGCAAGTTTAATAATGAATATGGATGGAGGTAGCTATGCCTAATTTTTTTGAAATAATTAAAACGATTATTTTAGGTATTGTTGAAGGTGTTACCGAGTGGTTACCCATAAGCAGTACGGGACATATGATTTTGGTTGATGAGTTTATGAAACTAAATGTCCGCGACGAGTTTATGGATATATTTTTAGTAGTTATACAGCTCGGCGCAATACTGGCAGTAGTTATACTGTTTTGGAGTAAATTGTGGCCGTTTCACTCTAAAAAAACACAGGTTGAACCTTTTTTGAAGGAAGAAGGAAAGGTGATCGCTTTAAAAAAACTTTGCAATAAATACGTTTATCTTGACAAAATACTGCTCTGGGTAAAAATATGTATTGCAAGTGTTCCTGCGGCTATAATCGGACTTGCATTTGACGACCAGATAGATGAAATGCTCACAGGCGATATGAGGGCGTATGTTGTGGCTACTGCGCTTATAGTTTATGGTGTGCTCTTTATAATCATAGAAAACCTTAAAAAGAAAGAAGCCATAACAGATCTTAACAAGTTGCCGTATTTAACAGCTTTATACATAGGCCTTATTCAGTGTTTATCGTTAGTACCCGGTACTTCACGCAGTGGCTCTACAATACTTGGCGCATCACTGCTTGGCACGTCACGTACTGTTGCGGCAGAGTTTTCCTTCTTTTTAGGAATCCCTGCAATGTTTGGCGCAAGCGCTATAAAGCTTTTAAAGTTTTTCCTTGATGGTTTTACACTTGAAACATCTGAAATTTTAATTATGCTTATTGGCTGTGCTGTATCATTTGTTATATCTATTCTTGCAATCAAGTTCTTGGTGTCATACATCAAAAAGCACGACTTTAAGGCATTTGGTATATACCGCATAGTTTTGGGTATAGCTGTAATTTTATATTTTGCACTCAGCAAATAAAAAACACTTGATTTTATTTTGTTTTGTGTTATAATATGTATAGCAAATAATTTTAGAAAGGTGAGTGGACGCAAGTCCGCTCATTTTTGTTGTGGAGGAATGACTAATGGCAAGTGTAGCCGAAAGGGTTTATGAGCTTGTAAAGCCGACCGTAGAATCGTGCGGCGTAAGCCTTTGGGACGTTCGTTTTGTCAAAGAGGGCGCATCGCATTATCTGCGCGTTTTTATTGACAAACCTGAGGGCATCAGCATTAACGATTGCACCGATGTGTCTCACGCTATCGACCCTGTAATTGATGAGGCTGACCCAATTGATTGCTCATATTATTTAGAGGTTTGCTCACCCGGTATTGACCGAGAACTAAGCCGTGCGCATCATTTTGAATATGCTATCGGTAAAGAAATAACCGTAAAGCTATTCAAAGCGATTGACGGAAAAAAAGAATTTACAGGTGTGCTAAGCCGATATGACGGTAATATAACACTTGTAACCGACCAAAAGGAAATAACCTTTGAAAAGGGAAGCTTCTCAAAGGCATATATATTTGAAACATATTAAAAATAAAATAAGGATAGAGGTAATTACAAAATGGCAAGGGTAAAAATGACAGCAAAGGAAAAGAAAAGTAACAAAGAGTTTTTTGAAGCTCTTAAACTTATGGAACAGGAAAGAGGTATTCCCTGTGAGTTTATTGCCGACAAAATTTCAGAGGCAATCACAGTAGCGGCTCGTAAAGATTACGGCGGTAATGATATAGTTTCTTGTATTATTGATACAGAAAACGAGATTTTCTCGGTTACTGCGCGTAAAGAAATTGTAGATGAGATTGAAAATCCATACACACAAATCACTCGCGAAGAGGCTATGGCAATAGATCCAAAATCGGTTGAAAACGGTTTTGTTGATATCAAACTTGATCCTAAAAAGTTTGGTAGAATTGTAGCTCAAAATTCTAAAAACAATTTCCGTCAGGGTGTAAAAGAGGCAGAACGCGGTCAGGCACTCGCAGAGTTCCAAAGCCACAATCGCGAGGTTGTAACAGCTCTTGTTAAGCGCGTTGACCCTAAAACCGGTAATGCCGTTGTTGAAATCGGTCATAACGAGGCAGTTTTGCCACGCGCTGAACAGGTTCCCGATGAGGAAATTTTTGAAGGTCAGCACATAAAGGTTTATGTTGTAGACGTTAAAGAAACCGAACGTGGACCGCGCATAATGCTTTCACGTACACATCCAGGTCTTGTAAAACGTCTTTTTGAAACCGAGGTTCCCGAAATTTTTGACGGTACAATCGAAATTAAATCAATCTCTCGTCAGGCAGGCGCACGTACCAAAATGGCAGTTTGGTCTGAAAATTCAGAAATCGACGCTATCGGCGCTTGTATCGGTCAACGCGGTGCGCGTGTCAACAACATTGTTGAAGAACTTGCCGGCGAAAAAATTGATATTGTTAAATACAGTGAAGACCCCGTAGAATTTATCAGCGAAGCGCTCTCACCTGCAAAGGTTGTTTCGGTAACAATCCAGAGCGCAGATCCAAAGGTTTGTGTTGTTCGTGTTCCCGAATCACAGCTATCTCTCGCTATCGGTAACAAGGGTCAAAACGTTCGCCTTGCTGCAAAGCTTACAGGCTGGAAAATAGACATTCATCCCGAAAGCGGATTTTTTGGTGAATAATTAAGAAAAGGAGAATTGGTTGTGGCAACAAAAAAGATTCCACTTAGAATGTGTATCGGTTGTCGTGAAATGAAGCCTAAGGCCGAGCTTGACAGAATTGTAAAAACACCAAGTGGTGAAATTCTTATAGATAAAACCAATAAAGTTTCGGGTCGCGGCGCATATATTTGTAAAAGCGGTGACTGTCTAAAAAAAGCAGAAAAAATCAATGCATTGTCGCACACCTTTTCTATTCCGATAGACCGTGAGATATACTCACGATTGGCAAAGGAGCGAGATGCTGACAATGAATAAGGTGTTAACCCTGTTGGGTTTTGCATCAAAGGCGGGTAAACTGTCTTATGGATTCGATGCAGTACGCACGGCACTTTGCCAAAAAAAGAGTAAACTTTTGTTGGTAGCAAACGACGTATCGCCCAAAAGTCAAAAAGAAGTTTTGTTTTTTGGTGAAAAGTTTAAAACTAAAGTCATAGTTTTAAATGAATGCGATATGGAAACGCTGTCGCATGCGGTAGGACGCAGATGTGGAATAATATCGGTTAACGATGGTTCATTTTCACAAGGTTTGATATCAGCTATATGTGTTGGGAGGAACTTAAATGATAAGTAGATATAAGATTAGCGATTTAGCTAAAGATTTTAATATGCCTTCAAAGGAACTAATAGCACTTGTAACCGAGCTTACCGGTGAAGAGAAAAAATCTTCAACCGTGCTTATCGAAAACGAGATTGCTATGGTGTTTGATGCGCTTACAAAGAAAAATGCGGTAAAAAGTTTTGATGCTTATTTTGCTACCGGCGCCGAAATCCGCGCTGCAGCAGCAAAGAAAAAACAGGATGAAAAAGATAGAAAACTTGCCGAGCAAATGGCAATTCTTGAGCAGTTAAAGGCTGCCGCCGCAGCCGCTGAGGGCAAAGCGCCCGAGAAAAAGGAAGAGCCAAAGAAGTCAGAGCCTAAAAAGGCTGTCGATAAAAAGCCCGAAACTAAAAAGGTTGAGCCTAAGGTTGAAGAAAAGCCTCAGGTTAAAAAGGATGATCCTAAGAAAGAGGCTAAAAAAGAGCAACCTAAAAAAGAAGAACCCAAAAAGGCAGAAAAGAAAGAAACCAAGCCCTATGACGGTCCGCTTGTTGCTCCACCCAAAAAAGAGAAAAAGGGTGGCGAAGCGCCAAATCGCGGTCCTGCTCAGCTTCGCAACGTTGATATGCGTACATCAAACGTTAATATTGAAAAATATAACGAAAAGTACGAAAATATTGCGCCTGCTAACTCAATGCGTGACAATTATTCTCGCAAACAAAAGATTAAACAAAAGTCTCAGGACTATCGCCGTCCTCAGAATGCTAAGCGCGAGACCGAGGCTGACAAATTGCGTCGTATGCAGCTTGAACGCATCAAGAAAACACCTATCACCGTAACTGTTGGTGATGAAATCACAGTAGGCGAACTTGCTGCCGCTATGAAAAAGACTGCCGCCGAAGTTATTAAAGAACTTCTTAAACTCGGTATGATGGCTACCGTTAATCAGGTTATAGACTATGATACTGCCGAAATCGTTGTTACCGAAATGGGCGCAAAGATTGAACGTCAGGTTGTAGTTACAATCGAAGAAAAGATTATGGACGTAACCGAAGACGCTGCAGAAGACCTCAAGCCACGTAGCCCTGTAGTAGTTGTTATGGGTCACGTTGACCATGGTAAAACATCCTTGCTTGATGCAATTCGTGATACAGCCGTTACAAATACAGAAGCAGGTGGTATTACACAGCACATAGGCGCTTATCGTGTTAAGTGCAAAGGTCAGGACATCACATTCCTTGATACTCCGGGACACGCAGCGTTTACCGCTATGCGTCAGCGTGGCGCTATGGCTACCGATATCGCAATATTGGTTGTTGCCGCTGATGACGGTATTATGCCTCAGACCATTGAAGCTATAAATCACGCAAAGGCCGCAGAGGTTCAGATAATTGTTGCCATTAACAAAATGGATAAACCCGAGGCAAATCCTGATAGAATTATGCAACAGCTTACCGAGCACTCACTCGTTCCTGAAGAATGGGGTGGCGATATTATATGCGTTCCCGTTTCTGCAAAAACACATAAAGGTATTGATAATTTGCTTGAAAACGTATTGCTTGTAGCAGAAATGCTTGAGCTTAAAGCTAATCCTGACCGTCGCGCAAAGGGTGTTGTTATCGAGGCGCGTCTTGACAAGGGCCGCGGTCCTGTTGCAACGCTTCTTGTTCAAAACGGTACCCTTAATGCAGGCGACATAATTGTTGCAGGCACATCTGTTGGTCGTGTAAGACTTATGACCGACGAAAACGGCAAGGTTGTAAAGAGCGCAGGTCCGTCAGTTCCTGTTGAAATAACCGGTCTTGCCGAAACACCTGATGCAGGTGATGGCTTTGACGCCGTATCAGATGAGCGTCTTGCTCGCGAACTTGTTGAACAGCGTAAAGAAAAGATTAAAAATGAGATGTTCAGCGCTAAGGAAAAGGTTACACTCGATAACCTGTTTAACCAGTTGAGTGAAGGCGATTTGAAAGAACTTAATATCATTGTAAAAGCTGACGTTCAAGGTAGCGTAGAAGCGGTTAAAGATAGTTTGCAGAAGCTTTCTAATGATGAGGTTAAGGTAAGTGTTATTCACGGCGGTGTTGGCGCAATCAACGAATCCGACGTTATGCTTGCTCAGGCTTCTGGCGCAATTATCGTAGGATTTAACGTTCGTCCCGATGCTGTTGCAAAGGCAACTGCCGAGCGTGACGGTGTAGATGTTCGTACCTATCGTGTTATTTACGAAGCAATTGAGGAAATTGAAGCCGCTATGAAGGGTATGTTGGCGCCTAAGTTCCGCGAGGTTATACTTGGTACAGTTGAGGTTCGTGATACCTATAAGATTTCAAATGTCGGTACAATCGCCGGTTGCCACGTTACAAACGGCAAGGTTACACGCGCCTGTCAGATACGTGTTGTGCGTGACGGTATAGTTATAAGCGAAGACGCTATCAAGTCACTTCGTCGTTTTAAAGATGACGTAAAGGAAGTGGCTCAGGGTTACGAATGTGGTATAGGTCTTGAAAAATTTGCCGATATTAAAGAGGGCGACGTATTTGAAGCCTTTATTATGGAGGAATATAAAGACTAATGGCTGGATTTAAAATTAATCGTGTAACAAGCGATATTAGACTTTGTCTTTCCGAACTTTTACGTGAGGTAAAAGACCCAAGAGTCAGCAAAATGTTAAGTATTGTTAAGCTTGATGTCACGGGAGATATGTCCTATGCAACCGTGTATGTAAGCGCGATAGAGGGCAGTGAAAAAACCGAAGAATCGGTAAAGGCGTTAAACAAGAGCGCGGCGGGCTATATCCGTCGCGAACTTGGCGCCAGACTTAAGCTTCGCAAGGTGCCTGAACTTCGTTTTATTGCTGATAATTCCATTGAAAACAGCGCTCACATTTCAAAAATCATAGAATCATTTGATAAATAATAACACATTAAAATAGTAGCGAAAGGATGTGACAAAGAGTGAACAATTGCATTGATTTTACTTTTAAAGATACTGTAAAATTCTTAAAAAAACATAATAACTATGTCATACTTACCCACGCTTCGCCAGATGGCGATACCTTGGGCGCCGGCTATGCGCTTTATTATGGCTTAAAGCAACTTGGCAAATCTGCCGAGGTTATTTGCCCTGAGGTGATACCCAGTAAATATGGTTATTTTTTGTGTGAAACCGACCACGTAAATGCCAAAGATACGGTTGTGGTTGCAGTTGACGTGGCGGACAAGCGTTTGCTTGGCGCATTAGAGCAAGAATTCGGTAATATAGTTGACCTTTGTATTGATCATCACATATCAAACGTGCGTTATTCTAAAGCGCTTTACCTTGACGCTGATGCTTCGGCAACGTGTGAAATAATATATGAATTGTTATGTGCTTTAAAAATAAAATTCAACGACACTATTGCGAAAGCTCTTTACACAGGCATCTCTACCGATACAGGTTGTTTTAAATATTCTTGTGTTACTGCAAAAACACATATAATAGCCGCAAAATTATATGATTATAACATTGAGGCCGATGACATAAATAAAGTAATGTTTGACACCAAGAGCAAAAAATTACTTACCCTCGAAAGAATGGTGCTTGATACTGCTGAATATCATTTTGATGATAAGTGTATGATGATTACAATAACTGCCGATATGCAGGAAAAAACAGGTTGCAGCGGCACGGACTTAGAGGGACTTACCAACATTTCGCGTTGTGTAGAGGGCGTTCTTGCGGGTGTCACAATAAAGCAAACCGGAGACCACACATACAAGGCATCTTTGCGCACCTATGCTCCGCTTAATGCGTCACAAATTTGTCAAGCACTTGGTGGCGGCGGTCATAAAAATGCTGCAGGCGCGAGTCTTTGTGGAAGTTTAGATGAGGTTAAAACTAAAATTTTAGCTGCTATAAAACAAAATATGGAGGAAACAAATGCTGGGTCTTTTGTTACTGAATAAGCCCAAAGGCATAACCTCGTTTGGCGCAGTAGCCCGAATAAAACGTTTAACGGGTGAAAAACGCGTGGGGCACACAGGAACTCTCGACCCTATGGCGACGGGGGTGCTGCCCATACTTATAGGCAGAGCCACAGTTTTATCGCAATATCTTATTGAAGCTGATAAGGGTTATCAGGCAACAATAAAGTTAGGGCTTAGCACCGATAGCTGTGATATCACGGGAAACGTTATATCACAAAGTAAGGTAGATGTAAAAAAACTTGACATTAAAGGTGCTTTATCGCAATTTAACGGCAAGCAGATGCAAACACCTCCAATGTTTAGCGCAATAAAACAAAACGGAGTTCGTATGTATGACCTTGCTCGCAAGGGAGAGGTTGTAGATATACCACCGCGTGAAATAGAGGTTTACAGTATCAAGCAAACATCTGAAATTAATTCGGATTTCGAGTTTGATATTGATACTGTCGTTTCAAAAGGCACCTATATTCGTTCGCTTTGCCGTGATATAGGCGAAGTTTTAGGCTGCGGCGCTACGCTTACAAGTCTTACACGCACAAAAACTGCAGGGTTCACTCTTGATAAGTGCGTTTGTTTAGACGACCTTACACCTGAAAATATAAGGGAGCATATTTTGCCGTGCGATTTGGTTGTAGAGTATATGCCAAAAATAGAAATAAGTGAAAAACAAGCAACCCGATTTTGCAACGGTGGACAACTGAGTCTTGATAGAATTAAATATGATGTTTTCCGTGATGGTGAAATTTATCGTGTTTATTTTAAAGATAAATTTATAGGTTTAGGTGTCGCAGAAACTCAACAAAACCTTTTAAAAATTGAATGTTTAGTAGATAGGTAGGTGTAAAAAATGAAAACTGCAATTGTGCTTGGAACCTTTGACGGTTTACATGAGGGTCATCGCGCTGTAATTAAAGAAGCGCAGGGCTTTTACAGCACAGTAGTGACATTTGATATACCACCTAAAAATACCGCAACAGGTAGTGCTGAACTTCTTATTTTACCGCTTGAACGTAGGCAACGCCTAAAAGAACTTGGTATAGACCGCGTTGTTATGCAAGATTTCAATACGGTAAAAAATATTAGCGCGCAAGAATATCTTGAACTTTTAAAAGAAAAATACAATCCTGACCGTATTGTGTGTGGGTTTAACTATCAATTTGGTCGTGGCGCTATGGGTAATGCTAAGATGCTTATGCAGTTTTGCCAAAAAAACAACATAGAATTTATATGCGTCGAGGCAGTAAAAAAAGATGGCGAGGTGGTTTCTGCTACCAATATTCGCAATCTTATTCGTGAGGGCGAAATGAAAAAGGCCTCATCGCAAATTTATGGCGGTTTTTCGTTTTGTGCGCCTGTAGAGCACGGTGATGCGCGGGGTAGAAAATTAGGCTTTCCCACGGCAAACCAATATTTCCCAAAAGACTTGGTAACCCCAAAATACGGCGTATATATTTCGTGCGTAACAATTGATGATAAAAAATACAAATCAATTACAAATGTTGGAATACGTCCTACATATCAAACCGATATGATAGGGTGTGAAACGTTTATAAAGGATTTTTCAGGCGATATCTACGGTAAGCAGATGCGACTTGAACTGTTGCATTTTGTAAGACCGGAGCAAAAATTTTCTTGCGCCAAAGAACTTAAAAATGCAGTTTTAAAAGACATTTCTTTATTGTAGGAGGCAGATAATGAAAAAATTATTAAGTTTGTTATTATGCTTTATCTTTCTTTTTTGTTTGGCAGGATGTGAAAAATTCGATGATAATTACGGAAATTCTTCAACGGTTAGCTCAACAAAAGAAGACGATAAAAAGAAACCCACAAAAATACCTGAAATCAAGTCAGATGACGAGGTAATGCCTACCTATTTAGATATAAGTCTTTACGATGAGGAAAATTACTCTGATATTTACCTGGGTTCAGATTTTGAATATAAAATCACCTATGTTGGCAGTTCAATAAAAGTTCCGTCTTCTTATAAAGAGATTACAAAGGACGGCTGGGTGCTTGTGGAATCGGGCGAATATGGTGAAGATTCTCAAATTTTGGCAGGTAAAAAAATTACCGCTGATTTTGTCAATGACTATGGCAAAAAAATCACAGCCGTATTCTATAATGCAAAGAAAAAGTCTGTGTCACTAAAAAAATGTCCTATTGTTAAGTTTGTTTTAAAAGAAAATGAAGTTTTAAATTCAAAGTCACAATATGGGCAATTTTGGGTAAATGGTATCAGCAATATCTCTTCTATAAATGATACGATTGAAGCGTTAGGTTCTCCGTCACATTTTTATTGTGTGAGTGAAAATAAGTATTATCTTGAGTGGTTTTTAAACGAAAAAGACCGCAGAAGTAGAATTACTGTTTATGTTGATACTGCAGAAGATCATATAGAAGCAATTGAATTTTCTTATTATTAGAGAGGGAAAATATGAAATATAATCATTCTTTTTCTGCGGCAGATATTTTACTGCCTAAAACTGATTTTGAGTCTTGGGCAGTGGTTGCCTGTGACCAATACACATCAGAGCCTGAATATTGGGAAAAGGTAAAGGAGTGCGCGGCAGATAAACCATCGGCCCTTAACATTGTTTTACCCGAGGTTT
This sequence comes from Clostridia bacterium, assembly GCA_017516965.1. Taxonomy (GTDB): domain Bacteria; phylum Bacillota; class Clostridia; order Oscillospirales; family Acutalibacteraceae; genus UBA737. Next base: position 71,976 of record JAFXAP010000008.1, on the reverse strand, counting down.
ATTTGTCAGAAGACAACAGTCAATTGATTGAAAATATAAATAAAAATATGCAGTCATATATCGACAGTGGTATTTTTAATGAATATAAAGATAGCCTTATTTATGTTGAGCGCATACAGTCCGACGGCAAACTGCGCCGCGGCATAGTTGGTAAAATTGACCTTGAAAGTTATGATTATCACACAGGTACCAACGCTGAAATCAGGGCGACAGAACAAACTGTTTTGTCAAGAATACCTCCGCGTGTAGAAATACGAAAAAATGCGCCGCTTGAAATGCCACACGTTATGCTTTTGTTTGACGATATAGAGGATAAAATTTTTAAATATCTTGAAGCAAATAAATCAGACTTTAAAATTGCATATGATTTTACACTTATGTGTAATGCCGGAAGTATAAAGGGTTATTTTTTAAACGATGACGCAAAGAAAACGGTACTGAGTCTGCTTGAAAATTTAAAAAGGCAAAATGACGGCTTTTTGTTTTGCGTGGGTGACGGCAACCATTCACTTGCAACAGCAAAGGAATGTTATAATCAGAACAAAACCGAAAACTCACGGTATGCCCTTGCGGAAATCGTTAATATTCACGATAAGGCGCTTGAGTTTGAGCCCATCTACCGTGTGGTATTTGGCGTTAATCCCGAAGAGTTGATTAACGAGTTTGTTGAAACGTTAGGCAAAGGTAGTCAGAAATTCACCTGTGTTTACGGTGACACTACAAAAGAAATCGTTGTGGGTGCAACTGCAAAATTAGCAGTGGGCACACTACAAGGATTTTTAGATGACTATGTTAAAAACCACCCTGAAGCAGAGGTTGATTACATACACGGAGAAGAATCACTTAAAAAGTTAGCTTCACGCGAGAATGCTATTGGCTTTATTTTTGACGGAATGCAGAAAAACGAACTTTTTGTAGCCGTTAATTTTGACGGTTCATTACCGCGAAAAACCTTTTCAATGGGTCACGCTGATGATAAACGATTTTATATAGAAGCAAGAAAAATTAAATAATATATAAAACTTTCAAAAAGGAAAGAAATTAACATTTGTTAATTTCTTTCCTTTATTTTTCAGTTGACATAAACATACATAAACTATATAATATGTTTTGTTATAATGGGTTTGAATATGCTTTAGAAGTTGGTGAAAAAAGTGCATAAGTTTAATAGAATTTTGTGTGTAATGCTAAGTTTAGCAATATGTATAGGCTGTGTTACAACAATACCGGCAAAAGCTACAACAGATACAATTTATCCTATCGAGGGTGAAATCCGCGTTCTTCCGCCTGATGTAGCGCTTATATATTCTTTGGCGGGTACTACCGGTCACGAGGCAAAAAAGAAAGATAAAAACAAATCTGAAAAAATAGCCGAACTTGTCGACGAAACAAGTGTTTTAGTGGTTGGCGAAGCAGAAGACGGTGACGGCGATAAATGGTATAAGATAAAATTTGGTGATTCTTTCAAAAAAACGGGTTATGTATACAACACGTTTGTTATGCTAAAGCCCGAATATAAACTCGATAAAGCTTTTGAAAAAACTCTTAAAGATTTTCCCGAGAGCTATCACGATGATTTGCGAACACTTCACGCTAAGTTTCCTAATTGGAAATTTGTTGCAAACAAAATAGATTTAAGTCTTAAGGATGCGGTTGATTTACAGTTTAACCCGGCAGCGACTAATTGTGCAGCAAATAAAAAATTGGTTGAACTTACCTATGGCGGCAAAGAGTGGCGAGACAAACGCGCATATAATTCTTCGACCAAAAGATATGTTGAAAAATATTCCGGTTGGACATATGCTTCACGCTCGGCTATAGCCTATTTTGTAGACCCCAGAAATTATCTTGATGATTCTTATATTTTTGCGTTTTTACAGCAGCCATATGATAAAAAACTTCAAGATAAAGAAGGGTTGCGTACGGTTGTAGCAGGAACGTTTTTAGAAAAAGGGTACGATAAGGACAAAGATTCTAAAATTGACAAAGACGCATATATTGATGACATAATGTTGGCGGCAAAAGAATCCGGTGTTAGTCCGTATGTGCTTGCAGCGGCAATAATAGTAGAAGTAGGTGTAAATGGTAGTACAGTTACATCCGGTAAAAAATATACACACACATACATAGATCCAAAGACAAATAAAAAGGTTACTAAACAGTATAAAGGTGTATATAACTTTTACAACTGGAATGCAACGGGTGACGACGTTATAGGCAACGCGTTAAAATATGCTAAAGAACAGGGTTGGACCTCTCGTGAAAAGGCGATTGTTGGCGGCGCAAAACTATATGCCGAAGGTTATATAGAAGTTGGACAGGATACATATTACTATAAAAATTACAACTATGTGGTAGAGCCGTATTCTGAGCATCAATTTGCCGAGTCGATATACGGTTCAATTGCTGACTCCCAAAAAATCAGTAAAGCGTTTCTTGGGGATGAAAACAAAACAGCAATTTTTGAAATACCTGTTTTTGAAAAAATGGGTGATACCCCAAATCCTGCGCCCACATTAAAGGACAACTCTTCGGGCAATAATTCTAACGATAATTCAGCTGACAGTTCAGAAGACAACTCGACCGACAGTTCAGATAACAGTTCGGGCGATAATTCAAGCAGTGAGTCAACAACATCAAAACCCGAACCGGAACCCAAGCCAGAGCCCGTAATTAAAAAAGGTGACATAAACGGCGACGATAAAATAAGCATTGTTGATTTGGCAGCGCTTAAAAGACATATGTTAGAAGTAAAAAAACTAAAGGGCGATGCTTTGAAAGCGGCTGATGTTAATGATGACGGTAATGTCAGCATAATCGATTTGGCTGCTATAAAAAGACATTTGCTTGGAGTTAAAACAATTGATTAAATTTTATGATACAACAATTTAAAGGAGCATAAAATGAAAAGAATAATAAAATCCATATTTTCTTTAACACTGTCTTTAGGTGTTATAATGTCATTGTTTGTTATGAAGGTAAGTGCCGCAAGCGCTACAACCAGAGGCGGCAATTATGAGATTGGTCAATCGGTACAAATACCTGTTAATTACACCGCTGACAAAGGACTTTTTGCAGTAGAGGTAAACGTAGATTACAATTCGAGTGTGTTGCGTCTTGACAGTGTTTCAGGTGTTAGCGCAAGTGACGTGCAAAATGGCAACGGAAACATAAAGTTCATTGATGACAATTTTTCAAACGGTTCTAAAAAGGGCTCTTATACATTAAACTTTACAGCGGTAGCGGCAGGAAATTCTAATGTATCGATTTCTGTTAACGGAAGTGACGGTGAAAAAGAATTCCCGGCTTCTACATCTGCGGCAGTAAAGGTTACTAAACCAAAGCCTTCATCAAATGCAAACCTTGCTTCTATAAAGTTAAGCAACGGCTCATTATCTCCCGCCTTTAATGCTAATACCACAAGCTATAATGTAACGGTTAAATATGATGTTACAAAAATTACCATAACAGGCTCGGTTGCTGATGGCGGCGCAACATATATAGGCGGAGGAACCTTAAACTTAAATGTAGGTGACAACAGTCGTACACTTACAGTTACTGCAGCTGACGGCTCAAAAAAGTCATATACTGTAAACGTAAAACGTATGACCGAACAGGAAACCAAAGACGCTGAAGAGGCGGCTCGTAATGCCAATCCGCTTCTTGTAACAATCGACGGTAAAGATTATACCATTGTCAATGATGAAGACGAAATTACCGTTCCTAAGGGTTTTGAACTTGGTAAGGCAGAACGCAGGGGAAAAGAAATTGTTGTTTTAAATGATCAAAATGGTAAATATCAGCTGTTTTGGCTTGTCGATGAAAGTGGAGAAAACGGCGCATTTTATACCCGCGAAGGCGAAGATAAATTTACACGCGTCAACTGTATAAATGCAGGCGGTAAAATGTATATCATAGAGCCATTTGATATTCAAAGCGGTCTGCCCGAAGGTTATGTTGAATCTGACAGATTAATCGATGGTATTGAACTTGATACATATGGTTTTATAAACGAGGAATTAAAAGATTTTTACATTGTAAAATGTTATGTTGACGGCAACTCGGCATATTACTGCTTTGACAGCGTAGAAGCAACAATGCAAAGAGCGTTTATGTTTGACCAGGCTATAAAAGAAATTAACAGCCTGCCGGTTGACTCTCAGGGTGATGGAACAACCTCTTCGTCGTGGCTTGGGTTAAACGGTAAACCGGAAGCCACAACAATAATATTTATTTTACTGGCTGCAGTTTTGATTATAATTGCTATAGTGGTTATTATAGTAATAGTTGCATCAAACAAAAAACGTTATTACGATGATGAGTTTTTATCAATAGCCGACAGCGATAATTTATTTGATGAAGCTTCTGAAGATGATGATACAGACCAAGAATAAATTTTCGCAAAAATAATAGCAATAATAAAAACCTTGACATTTTTTAAATTATAAATAAAATAAGATTTAGTAAAAGGGAGTAGTAAGCAGTGCAAACTGCGGTGCATTTCGTCATCACGAAGAAATTCCGGAATGTGCCCAAAGCAATAATTTGTTTTGAAACAAGACTTTTACTGTGTTGGTTTGGCGCAGTAAAGGTCTTGTTAATTTTTATGGATAAGAGAGGATACGAAAATGGATTTTTTAGTAAACACCTTTGAAGAACTCAGCTTCCTTGTTGAAAACCTTTCGGCTTTTGCCGCAGCGGGCGGTTGGAGATTTCTTGTAATGTGGGTAATTGGCGGCTTGCTTATTTATCTTGCTATTCGTCACGATATGGAACCCACACTCTTGTTGCCGATGGGTTTTGGTACAATTTTGGTTAACATCCCTTCATCCGGTGCGATATCACGTTTTACTGAAACAGGCGAGCTTATTGTTGAGGGCGCGTTAAGCACACTTTTTGAAGCAGGTATAGCCAACGAATTGTTTCCGCTCATTCTGTTTATCGGTATAGGCGCGATGATTGACTTTGGTCCGCTTCTCACCAATCCGAAGCTTATGATTTTTGGCGCAGCTGCACAGTTTGGTATATTCTTTACCTTCTGCTTGGCATCTATGTTTTTTACCACGCCGGAAGCTGCATCTATCGGTATTATCGGCGCGGCAGACGGTCCTACAGCGATTGTTGTTGCCAACAAACTTTTAGGCGCAGACAGCAAAATTACAGGTGCTATAATGGTTGCGGCATATTCTTATATGGCGTTGGTACCAATTATTCAACCCCCTGTTATCAAGCTTCTCACAACCAAAAAAGAACGCCTCATCAAAATGCCGTATCAACCAAAAGAAGTTTCGCGTCTTACAAAAATCCTATTCCCCATAGTTATAACAATTGTTGCTGGTGTTGTAGCGCCTGAATCTGTTTCACTTATAGGTTTCCTTATGTTTGGTAACCTTATCCGTGAATGCGGTGTGCTTAATTCACTTTCAGAAACAGCGCAAAAAGTACTTGCAAACCTTATTACCATATTCCTTGGTATTACAATTGCCGTTCAGATGGAGGCTTCTAAATTCCTTAACATCAACACCTTGTTGATTTTAGGACTTGGACTTTTCGCTTTCATTTTCGATACCGCAGGTGGCGTTTTGTTTGCAAAACTTATCAACCTTTTCTTGCCAAAAGACAAGAAAATCAATCCAATGATTGGCGCGGCAGGTATTTCGGCATTCCCGATGTCAGGACGCGTTGTTCACAAAATGGGACTTAAAGAAGACCCTCAAAATTATTTGCTTATGCAGTCTATCGGCGTGAATGTTTCAGGTCAGATTGCTTCGGTTATAGCAGGCGGCCTTATACTTAGCTTCTTTATGTAATCGGGAGGTAATGTTTTATGTTTAATAATTTGCTTAGCATATTCAGCACCTTTAGTCCAATGGCTTTTGTCTACAATCTTAAATATATGCTTTCAGGTATGATTGCAATATTTATTGTTATAGGTTTAATTATTATTATCACAATGGTGCTTAATAAAATATTCAGTAAACGCAAATAAATTTAAAAAGACCTTTGGAACTATTTGTTCCGAAGGTCTTTTTTTGCTTTATGTTTAAGTTTGATTTTTTTGCCGGTAGCTTTTATGGAGTCTCTCATATCATATAATCTTTTAAGTGTTTTTTTGTCGTTTGGAAAAAACAACCTTAATAAAAAAATTGCAATAATAAGGGTGATTATCTTTTCGGGGGTAAAGGGTAACCAAAGCGCAGTAAGATATGCCGCCGATATAGCGCCCAACCAATCAATCTTAAGCCAGGCCGCAAAGACAGATGTGATATATACCCAACCATTTGTAATTAACCACGCGATGCCACAGCACAAAAGCAAACGGGGATTAAGTATAAACTCTATGGCAGACTTTAACCAATATTTAATTTTTGTCTTTAAATTCTTCATATTCTACATCCTCATTCTTGGCATATTTTAACATAACATATATTAAAAGTAAACTACTTAAATATTGAAATTTTTATTAAGATAGGTTAAAATGATTTTATCTGAAAAGGAAACAGGTGAAAATCCTGTGCGAGCCCGTCGCCGTGAGGTGCAAAAAGGTGTCTTTTTTCTACTGCTTTGCCGTAAAGCAGGACAAGCCATTGAGTATATCTTGAGAAGGTGAAAAAAGACCGTACCGCAGTCGGAATATTTTTTAGATAAATGCCTTTTTAAAAATTGCGAGCGCCAATAAAAAAGGAGAAACAATAAATTATTTTAGGAGAATGCAAATTATGAAAAAGACAAAAATTTTAAAAGTTTTGTCGTTGGCAGTTTGCATTGTGCTTATTGCGGCTATAGCACTATGTATGACGGCTTGTGACGACAACAAGACAAACAGCACGGTAGTAAACACTACACAAACTCAACCTACCAAACTTGGCGAGGGTGACACAAAATTTGAACTTACCGTTACCCATAAAGACGGTAAAGAGACTGTGTTTGAAATTTACACAAATGAAACTACTGTCGGTGAGGCGCTTTTAAAACAGCAACTTATCGCAGGCGAAAACGGTGACTACGGTTTGTATATTAAGACTGTAGATGGCGAAACGCTTGATTTTAACACCGACGGAATGTATTGGGCATTTTATATAAATGGCGAATATGCTTTAACCGGTGTTGACACTACCGGCATTACAGACGGTGATACCTACGCATTGAAGGCAGAAAAATGAAAATAAAGCTAAAAGATATTGTAATCTTAGCGATGCTTGCCGCGCTTATGTGTGTGGGCGATTTTGCTATGGAATGGCTTCCTAATGTTCATTTTGTGGGTGTACTTATTGTTGTAACTACTGCAATTTATCGAACATATGCATTGTTTCCGATTTATACCTATGTAATTATTCAGGGAATAATTGGCGGCTTTTCTGTTTGGTGGGTACCTTATTTATATATATGGACTGTGCTTTGGGGCGCTATTATGCTAATACCAAAAAAACTGTCCGAAAAGGTAAAACACGTTTTGTATATATTATTTTGCGCTTTGCACGGATTTTTGTTTGGTGTGCTTTATTCACCAATGCAGGCAATCTTTTTTGGACTTGACCTAAAGGGAACACTTGCCTGGATAGCTGCAGGTTTTTATTTTGATGCTATTCACGGCACGGGCAATCTGATTTTGGGAATTGTATTTATTTATCCTATAATAAAAGTGTTGAAATTTGGCGATAGATATGCAAAGTGACGAAAATGCAAAATCTGGTTGAAATTTTGAGGACAAGCATATATAATATATACGAAAAAAATAAAGGAGAAAAGCTATGAAAAAGATTATTTGCAAGGTAGAATATGATACCGAAACTGCAGCGCTTATTAAAAAACATACATACGGCGCATTCGGCGATACTGATGGTTATGAAGAAAGCCTTTATGTAACCGAAGGCGGCAAATATTTTCTTTATGTAAATGGTGGCGAGGACTCAATCTATCCTACTGAAAACATTAAGAGAATGTCAGCAGAAAAGGCTGACGAATGGCGTAAGGCACATTAATTAGAATTCGGTGTGGCGGATTTTGCGCCGCACCGAATTTTGTATTTATTACAGGTGATAATAAAATTATCACTTAACCAAGGTTAAATACTTTGGCTTAAAAGAAGGTTTTTTAATGCTTATAGATTTTCATACACACTGTTTTCCAGATAAAATAGCACCTAAGGCTATAGAAAAATTGAGTTTTACGTCGGGTGGGCTAACCCCTTACACCGACGGAACAGTATCAGGCCTTAAAAAGTCGATGAAAGCGGGCGGAGTTGATGTGTCGGTAGTGCTTAATATTGCTACTAATGCGCATCAGCAAAAGAGTGTTAACGATTTTGCCGCTTCAATTAATACAGGTAAAGACATATTTGCCTTTGGCAGTGTGTTTCCGTTTAGTGAAGATGCAATAGAAGAATTAGAAAGAATAAAGGAACTGGGACTAAAAGGCGTTAAACTGCATCCTGATTATCAAGGCTTTAACGTTGATGACCAGAGACTAAAACCGCTTTACAGAAAAATTTCAGAACTGGGGTTAATAACCGTTTTTCACGCAGGATTTGACTATGGCTTTGCGCCTCCCTACGGCGCTACCCCCGAAAAAATGTCACGCGCGCTTGAGTGGTTTTCATCTCCCGTTGTTGCGGCTCATTGGGGAGGCATAAACTGCAATGAGGACGTAATAAAGCATCTTTGCGGTAAAGATATCTATTTTGATGTATCTTTTGGTTATTCAATGATGCCAAAATATTATGCCCAAAAGATTATGACACTTCACACTCCTGATAGAATGCTTTTTGGCACAGATACTCCGTGGCACACTCCTGATATGGAAAAAAGACTGCTGGATGCATTAGAACTTGATGCTTGCGCTATAGATAAAATTACACACAAAAATGCGCAAAAACTTTTGGGGATGGTTGACTGATGAAAATAAAATATAATATTCTTAAATGGGCGGCATACACCGCCAACCTTTCAATGTCGGTAGTAGCCTGCTTGTCACCGCTTTTGTTTGTGACATTCAGAACGCTTTACGGTATTTCCTATACAAAGTTAGGAGTACTTGTGTTAATAAACTTTTTAACACAACTGGGTGTTGATTTGCTTTTATCATTTTTTCCACATAAATTTAATGTTGAAAAAACAGTGCGGTTAATACCTGTGCTTGTAACAATAGGGCTTTTAATCTATGCGGTTTTTCCGTTTGCGTTTCCAAATTACGTATATGTGGGGCTTTTAATAGGCACGGTGATTTTTTCGGCGTCAAGCGGTTTTAACGAGGTTTTGGCAAACCCTGTAATTCTGTCAATTCCTTCTGATGACCCCGACCGTGAACTTAGCCGTCTTCACTCTACATATGCGTGGGGAATTGTAGGTGTTATAATAGTAGGCACATTATTCCTATTAACCCTTGGCACAAAAAACTGGCAATGGCTTGCGTTGTTGTTTACGTTAGTGCCAATAACCTCTATCGTTTTGTTTTCTTCAACGGCAATGCCCAAGATAGCAACACCTGAAAAAGCCTCGGGCGTACTTAACTTTTTGAAAAACAAAACCTTGTGGCTTTGCGTTATCGCCATATTCTTTGGCGGCGCGGCTGAGGTCACTATGACACAGTGGTGCTCTGCCTATCTTGAACAAGCGTTAGCAATACCAAAGGTATGGGGCGATTTGTTGGGTATGTCACTTTTTGCAGTGTGCTTGGGTCTTGGTCGTACGCTTTATTCGGTAAGGGGCAAAAACATTGGCAAAGTTTTGGTTTTGGGTTCACTAGGCGCATTTCTGTGTTACATAACTGCGGCTTTTACAAATATTGCCGCAATAGGAATTATTGCGTGCGCTTTTACCGGTTTTTGTGTATCGATGCTATGGCCCGGAAGCATATTGGTATCATCTGAACGTTTTAAATCGGGCGGTGTTTTTATATTTGCAATGATGGCAGCAGGCGGTGACCTGGGCGCCGCGATTGGACCACAGCTGTTGGGTATGGTTACCGATAAGGCAATGACCGTATCTGCCGTATCACAGTTTGCAACACAGCTTTCCATTAGTACAGAGCAATTAAGTATGAAAATCGGCATACTTGTAGCGGCGGTGTTTCCGCTGTTGGCAGTACCGTTTATGCGAGCAATTACAAAGCAGAAAAAATAATTTATTTGGAGTAAATTATGGATATAAAGCAAGAATCATTAAAAAAACATTATGAGTGGCAAGGTAAGATTGAGGTTGTGTCGCGTACGCCTGTTGCCGACAGTAAGGCGCTTTCTCTTGCATATACTCCGGGTGTAGCAGAGCCTTGCCTTAAAATAAAGGAAGATATCAATAAATCTTACGAGCTAACCCGTCGTAGTAATCTTGTTGCGGTTATAACCGATGGCAGCGCTGTTTTGGGACTTGGTGATATAGGCGCAGAAGCCGGTATGCCTGTAATGGAGGGCAAGTGCGTGCTTTTTAAAGAATTTGCCGATGTAGATGCTTTTCCCCTTTGTATAAAGTCGCAAGACGTTGATGAAATTGTAAGAACAATTTATCTGCTATCGGGTTCTTTTGGCGGAATAAATCTTGAAGATATTGCAGCGCCTCGATGCTTTGAAATAGAGCGCCGTCTTAAAGAAGTGTGTGATATTCCTGTTTTCCACGATGATCAACACGGTACAGCTGTGGTGGTTGCCGCGGCGCTTATTAATGCGCTTAAAGTGGTTAATAAAAATATAACCGATATTAAATGCGTTATAAACGGCGCGGGTGCCGCAGGTACTGCAATAGGAGAGCACCTGCTTGATATGGGTGTTAAAAATCTTATAATGTGCGATAGGTTTGGCGCTATATATGACGGTATGCCAAATTTAAGCGCGGCGCATAGCCTGCTTGCTAAAAAGACCAATCCTAATTGCCAAAAGGGTAGTCTTGCAGACGCACTTAAAGATGCCGACGTATTTATTGGGGTGTCCGCGCCCAATATTGTGACACGCGAAATGATTGCTACAATGAATAAAGGCGCAATAGTCTTTCCAATGGCAAATCCTGTGCCCGAGATTATGCCACACGAGGCAATAGCGGGCGGCGCCGCTGTTGTGGGCACAGGTAGATCTGACTTTGCTAATCAAATAAATAATGTGTTGGCTTTCCCCGGCATATTCCGCGGCGCATTAGACACAAGAGCAAGTGACATAAACAAAGAAATGCTAACTGCCGCGTCGCACGCAATAGCGTCTTTGGTAAGCGAAGAGGAACTGTCCTCCGATTATATTTTGCCAAAAGCATTTGACAAAAGAATAGCGCCAACAGTAGCTAAAGCCGTAGCAAAAGCGGCAATAAACAGCGGTATCGCAAGAAAATAAAGAAAAAAACAGACTTTCACAAGCGGTTTTAGAAAGTCTGTTTTTTATTATAATTTAATCTTTACAAATGGTTTACAATGTGGTATCATACATATAGTGTTTTGTTAAATCAAAACCACAATAGAAAGGGGATTTTTAAAATGAAAATGATCTACAATGTAGAGGACAAGCCTAAGTTTTTACAAATGCTTGTCTTTGCATTCCAGCAGCTTCTCGCAATTATGGCGGCTACAATCGCTGTTCCTGCAATAGTGGGCAATGGTATGACAGCATCTGCTGCGCTTTTTGGCGCAGGTATCGGTACAATTGTTTACCAGTTGTTTACTAAATTCAAAAGCCCTGTATTTTTGGGTTCATCCTTTGCTTTTATAGGTTCTATGTGCGCAGCTTTTGCTGGCGCTACCTCGATGCAGTTAGGTTTCCTTGGCCTTATCCTCGGCGCAATTTTTGCAGGTCTTGTTTATGTTGTTATTGCTATAGTGGTTAAGTTTGTAGGCGTTAATTGGATTAACAAGCTTATGCCTGCTGCAGTTATAGGACCAACAGTTGCGCTTATTGGTTTGTCACTTGCAGGCGCCGCTATTAACGACGTGTTCTCATATGGTCCAAAAACCGAAGACGGTTCAGCATTTGTTATGACAACACCTATCTGGATTTCATTTGTTTGCGCGATTGTTACATTTTTTGTAGTAGTAATTTGCTCAACATACGGTAAAAAGATGGTTAAACTTATACCGTTTATTATTGGTATTCTTGCAGGTTACGCAGTAGCGCTTGTGTTTACCGTAATTGGTATTTATACTAAAAATGCCGATTTAATGGTAATTGATTTTGCGCCATTTAAAGCACTTGTTGCTGAAGGCGTTACACTAAAGACCTTTGTTGCTGTTCCTGAATTTACTTTCCTTACCGCACTCAAGGGTGTAAAGGACTTTGATTGGTCATATGTTGCTACAATTGCGGTAGCATATATTCCTGTTGCATTTGTTGTATTTGCAGAGCACATTGCTGACCATAAGAACTTGTCATCAATCATTGAAAAAGACCTTCTTGAAAAACCGGGTCTTCATAGAACACTTCTTGGTGATGGCGTTGGTTCAATGGTAGGCGCTATTTTTGGTGGTTGCCCAAATACAACCTATGGTGAGTCTGTTGGCTGCGTTGCCATCACAAAGAATGCATCGGTTGCAACCATTACAACTACCGCTATCATAGCAATGCTTATTTCATTTATTTCACCATTTGTTGCGTTCCTTGATTCAATACCAGGTTGCGTAATGGGCGGCGTATGTATAACCCTTTACGGATTTATTGCTGTAAGCGGTCTTAAGATGGTTCAAAAGGTTGACCTTGAAGATAATGCGAATCTCTTTACAACTGCGGCTATACTTATTCCCGGTATAGGCGGTATGGCATTATCAATTGGCGAAGTTAAAATCACAACCATCGCTTGCGCTCTTATTCTTGGTATTATTACAAACATTGTTCTTTCTCGTAAAAAGAAGAATATTGAAGAATAATAACACCTAAGTTTAACGGTCCCATCCAATAGGGTGGGGCTGTTTTTTATATATGAATATATATTGTATGAATAAATTTTATGAAATATACCATATCTTGATGAGTGGCATAAAAAGCTTTAATTGGCAATTTTGGAAGGTTTGACAATTCTTTTGACATTTTTTGACATAAAACGGCAAAAAAACAAAGGTTACAACTTTGTAACCTTTTAAAAATGGCATTTTTTTGTGCGTTTTGCACAAAAAAGCCTCTTTTAATATGTTTGACATAGTTAAAAAAAAGGGGTATACTAACAACCGTCGGCGTAAAAAGCTGGCAATTAAAAATGTTGAAACATATTAAAAAAGGAGTCGTTAGATGCTTAGATCGAACAAAAGCGGTTTCAGTTTCACAAAACTTATGCGTATGCGTATACCGCTAATGGCAATGCTTTTGATTGCTTCTATCTGCGCAGCAACCTTGCTTTTTGGTACTGTAAATACATTTACCGTAACAGACGGTGAAAAGACACATAAGGTACGTACACTTACAAATAATGTTGAGTCGGTTGTAAATCTTGCAGGTTTCAATTCAAATCAATATAAAGTTTTAAGTGTAAATGCAATGGGTGGTATCACCAATATTTCTTTAACAGAAACTTTTCCTGTATATATTACAACAGGCAAAAAGACAATAGAGGTAGACACTGTAAAGTCTACAGTATCTGATATCTTGAAAAAAGCAGGTTTCTCTGTAGATAAATATGATATGGTTGAACCTTCTCTTGAGACTGTAATCAGCGAATCGACATATATTGATTATACAAATGTTGATTACATTACAGGCAGTTATACCGAAGAAATTCCTTGTAACATAAAAACAGTTTATTCTTCTTCTATGAAAAAGGGCGCTACAACTCTTGTAGAAGGTAAAAACGGAGAAAAACAGATTAACTATACTGCAAAGGTAGTAAACGGTGTAACTGTTGAAAAGGTTGTAGATAGTTGCATAACCCTCAGCGAAGCAGTTGACGGTACAAAAACAATTGGTACAAAAGTACCTGCTGTTACAACAAGTGAAAAGGTTAACTCGGTTTCTACATTAAAACCGGCTAACGCAGTAGAACTTGATGCAAACGGCAACCCTGTTAATTATAAAAAGCATATGACTGTTCAGGCAACAGCCTACACCTATACAGGTAACAAATGTTCAACAGGTGTATCTCCACAGCCGGGTCATATTGCAGTAAACCCAAATGTTATACCTTATGGTACAAAAATGTATATCAAATCAAGCGATGGCGCTTATGTTTACGGCTATGCTGTAGCAGCTGATACAGGCGGATTTATCTATTCACGCCCTAACAACGTTGACCTGTTTATGTCAAGTCAGGCAGCTTGCGTAGCATTCGGTAGAAGAGACGTTGAAATTTACATTTTAGAGTAATTTAAAAAGCTCGGACTTTTGTCCGAGCTTTTATTATTTTATGTTATACAGCTTTAAAACATTTTCGCTAAGTATCATTCTGCGCTCTTTTTCGGTAAGGGGTAATGCCATAAAGCGTTCAAGCTCTATATCGGGAGAAAAGACAGGAAAATCTGAACCAAACAGTACGCGGTCTGCGCCGTAAGTGCGTATGATTTCGGTAGCGTGGTCTATTGGTAATTCATAAAGGCTTGACGAAGAGTCAACATAGAAGTTTTTATACCCCGATAGCTTTTCAACCGCTTCATCCCATACCGACCAACCGCCTAGGTGTGCGCCTATTATTGTAAGATTTTTATAAATATCTAAAATAGGCACTAATCGGTTAGGGTTAGAAAAATCAAACCTATAATCGCCCGTGTGCATTAAAATGGGCATATTTTCTTTTTCACAAAGTTCATATATTTTAAGTAGACGGTAATCATCTATTTTGAATTTTTGAATATCGGGGTGCAATTTTACCCCGTGAAGACCAAGTTCTTTAATATGCTCTAAATCACCCTTTAAATCAAGGCTGTCGGGGTGCATTGTACCAAGGCCTATAAGTTTATTGGGGAAAGTGGAAACCTCATCTGCGATGAATTTATTGATACTTTGAACCTGGTGGGGTGTTGTTGCGACCGATTGAACAACAAATCGGTCAATTCCCGCCCTTTCGCCGATAGCGAGTAAAGAATTTACAGTGCCGTCACCGAGCGCTGTCATATCGTAAAACCTGCCGGTACTTTCTACGGCAGGTTTTGCAATTTTTGTAGGGTAAATATGGCAGTGTGAATCGATAACGGTAAATTTGCCAATCTTCATAGCCGCTTACTCCTCAAGACCTAAACGCTTTGCGGCGTCCTCACGCATCTTGTATTTGAGTATTTTACCGGCGGCATTCATTGGGAATGATTTTACAAACTCAATATAACGGGGAACCTTGTGACGAGCCATATGGTCGGCAATATATTGCTTCATTTGCGTCTCGGTCATTGTCTCACCGTCTTTTAAGATGATACAAGCCATAATCTCTTCGCCGTAGCGTTTGTCGGGAACACCGATAACCTGAACGTCTTTAACCTTGTCACAGGTATAGATAAATTCTTCGATTTCTTTGGGGTAAATGTTTTCACCGCCACGAATAATCATATCTTTAAGTCTGCCTGTTATGTTGTAGTTGCCGTCAGGAGTGCGACAGGCAAGGTCGCCTGTGTGGAGCCAGCCGTCAGCATCAATGGTAGAGGCAGTAGCCTGTGGCATTTTGTAGTAACCCTTCATTATGTTATAACCGCGAGCTACAAACTCGCCGTTTGCGCCGTCGGGACAATCCTCGCCGGTTTCGGGGTCAACAATTTTACACTCAACGTTAGCAAAAGCGCTGCCGACAGTCTCGGTACGAACCTCAAGTGAATCGTAGTAACTGCTCATTGTGCAACCCGGACTTGCCTCGGTTTGACCGTAAACCGAAACGATTTCCTTCATATTCATAACCTCTGTTGCCTTTTTCATAAGGTCAGCAGGGCAGTTTGCGCCAGCCATAATACCTGTGCGAACATATGAAAAATCGGTTTTTGGGAAGTCCTCGTGCTGCATCATAGCGATAAACATTGTGGGTACGCCGTTAAATGCTGTGATGTGTTCGTTGTGCACACAGCTAAGCGCAGGTTTTGGTGAGAAATAGGGCAGAGGATACATAGTAGCGCCGTGAGTCATAGAAGATGTCATAGAAAGCACCATACCAAAACAATGGAACATAGGTACCTGAATCATCATGCGGTCAGCGGTTGATAAATCCATATGGTCGCCGATATATTTACCGTTGTTTACTACGTTATAGTGCGTAAGCATAACGCCTTTTGGAAAACCTGTAGTACCCGATGTGTACTGCATATTGCAAACGTCGTCTTTATCGACGGCGGCAGCCATACGGTAAACCTCGCTCACAGGAACCTGAACAGCGCGATCAATTGCATCACTCCAGGTCATACAACCCTTTTGTGAGTAACCTACGGTAATTACATTGCGAAGAAACGGCAGTCTGCGACTGTGAAGCGGAGAGCCAAGTTTTGTATTTTCAAGTTCGGGACAAAGTTCTGCAATAATTTGACCGTAATGGGTGTCTTTTGAACCTTCGGTCATAATAAGCGTGTGGGTATCAGACTGTTTAAGCAAATATTCAATCTCGTGAATTTTGTATGCAGTGTTAACAGTAACTAAAACAGCGCCGATTTTAACGGTTGCCCAGAAAGCTATATACCACTGTGGAACGTTTGATGCCCAAACGGCAACGTGTGTACCTGCCTTTACACCCATAGAGATTAAAGAACGCGCAAAGGTGTCTACGTCGTCGCGGAATTCTGAATAGGTACGTGTATAATCAAGTGTGGTGTATTTAAAGGCATACTGGTCGGGGAAACACTCAACCATAGTGTCCAAAACCTCGGAAAAAGTAAGGTCAATAAGCAAATCCTTTTTCCAAACAAATTTACCGGTATGACTTTTATTGTAGTAAAATGTACGCTCATTGCGGGAAGTATCGCCGTATTGCTTCATATAACCCACGTACTGTGAGAATATAATTTCCATATCATCAAGTTCTAAACACCAGGTAGGGTCCCAAACAAGAGAAACAAAACCGTCATAGTTTACTGAGCGGAGCGCGAGCATCATATCGCCAATTGGCAATTCACCCTCGCCGATAAGGCAAAATTCTACGCCGTCGGCAGTTTTTTCAGCATCGTTGATATGAACATGTTTAATGTAAGCGCCCAAGTTTTTAATAATTTCTTCGGCGCTTTCGCCACCTTCAAAGTAAGCTGCAGACATATTCCAAAGAGCCGCTAAACTATCGCAGGCAAATTGGTCTAATACGTCGCGAAGCTCGGCAGTTTTGCAAAAAAGACCTGATGTCTCAATTAAGATAGCAATATTTTTTGCAGTGGCAATCGGTAAAGCCTTGTTAATAAAGGCGATAACGGTTTGTTTTGCGTTATCACTGTCAACTGCCTTTTCAGCCTTTACGCGTATTGCAGGTATGTTAAGATTTGATGCAATATTAACGCATTTTAAAAACTCATCCATAGCGGTATCTGCTTTAGAAGCGGCACCAATATCACAAAGAACATCTATGCAAGGAATGCTTAACTTCTTTTCATAAAGTCTACGCGCTGTAGCGGCGGCAGTATAGTCGTGAAAAGCGCCGTCCTTGTCGGTAAAAAGGCGGTTATTCACGTTGTGAAGCTCTATGCCGCCAAATCCTAAATCGACCGCTATATCACAAAATTCGTCAAAAGAGTTGTTGTGCCAACCCTTTGTTGAAAAAGATAATTTCATATTAGTTTGCCTCCTCGTAAACTATTTTGTTTACGGCGTTAATATATGCGCGGACACTTGCGCTGATAATGTCGGTAGAAATACCGTTTCCTGAATAAAGCTTACCATTGTTTCTAAGCTTTACAAGGGCTGAACCCATAGCCTCTTTGCCCTCGGTTACTGACTGAATCTGGAAATCATCAAGTTCGTAGTGATGACCTATAATTTGTTCAACAGCCAAAAAAGCGGCATCAATAGGGCCGTCGCCTATGCAAATGCCCTGAATCTGCTCGTCACCCTTTTTAATGGTGATTTGCGCCGATGCAGGAATGATATTACCTGTGTTTATAACATAATTTACAAGACTGTATGTTGCAGGAACCTGCAAAGCAACACTTGCGATAATTGCTTCGAGTTCTTTATAGCCAACATTCTTTTTAGCGGCAACGCGCTGAAATTCTTCAAAAACCTTTGCCTTATCTTCTTCGGAAAGGTCGTAGCCAAGTTTTGCAGCGGCAGCCGATACAGCGTCAATATCATCATTTTTGTCAAGATGAACACCACTGTCTTCGCTGGTTTTAATTACGGCGTTGTTTTGTGTGTTGCCACTTGCCCAACGAATTTGTTTTACAATGCGGTGAAGTTCGGTTGTTTTAATGCTTGAAGTAAAGCCATAATCGTTGCCGCAATTTTTAATCATATCAGCAAAAATGTCAAGCGGAACGGTTGTGCCGTCAACAGCAGTTTTAACAGTTGTTACACCTTGCTTTACAGCAAGAATGGCCTGTGCTATTGCAAGACCGTTTTTATTGTCGCACTTAACGCCAACCGGCACTGCGCACATATCAACAACACTTTTTGCAAACGCGGCAAAATCATCAGGCAACATATTTGCGGCGCTGTCGCAAACTGATATGCTTGTGGCGCCTGCGTTTATTGCGGTATCAATTGCTGTTTTAAGGAAATCGGTTTCTGCGCGTGTTGCATCAATAGCGCAAAATTCTACATTATCTACTGCCGACTTTGCAGTTTTAACACAGTTTTCAATGTGCGCTAAAATCTTGTCAGGTTTTTTGTGGCAGGTATATTCCATACCAACGGCAGACACGGGAAGTTCAATTCTTATCTGCGCCATTTTAGCGTTGCCAAGAGCGCTGATGGCATTTTCAACGCTGTCAGCACCAACACCTGCAGCTACCGAAATTGCGCTGTTTTTTACAAAAGATGAAATTGTTTTAATAAGCAAGATATCTGCTTTGGCATTAATAATTTGGGGAAACTCGATAATGTCAACATTAAGGTTTTCGAGTTGTCTTGCGATTTCAATCTTTTCTTTAAAACTAAAGTGATTGTTTTCTCGGCAGAGAGTTGCGTCTGCAATTTTGATTTGTTTCATAATAAAACTCCTTTCGGCTACCTAAGCCTTCGCCGTGTTGGTCGACGCGTTATAAAAATAAAAAAACCCGAAGCAAAGTTAAATAAAACCTTACTTCAGGGACGAAAAGTTAAAATTTTCGCGGTACCACCCTGGTTGTTGCAAAAATGCAACCGCTCAGTCAAAGCTCCAACAAGCCTTGTGTCTTGTAACGGGACAAACCGTAGCGACTTACTTGAGCCTAA
Organism: Clostridia bacterium; assembly: GCA_017516965.1. Classification (GTDB taxonomy): domain Bacteria; phylum Bacillota; class Clostridia; order Oscillospirales; family Acutalibacteraceae; genus UBA737. The sequence goes on along the minus strand of JAFXAP010000008.1, from coordinate 52,766 downwards.
ATCCGCCTAAAAACCACCCTTTAAGGCTGGTTCAAGTCCGAATGCTTTGGCTCCGTTCAGCCACTCTGCTCAGGAATGAGGCTTTCTTTAAATATTCTTACTGTCTTGCACCAACCGACAGCTCTCTGAAAAGAAGGGAAGTAAAGAAATAATTCCTTCAAAGCATTTAAAAAATATTTGCTCGTATTATATCATAATGAAAAACGCTTGTCAAGAGTTAAAGTTTAAAAATAACTGACGGGTTATTAAACCCGTCAGTATGATAAAAATTTACGTTGTTTATGTTTGTTGGTAAAAGGTAAAAAGCGCACGGTTGGTTGATAAAACGCTTGATTTGATAATCAATTTAAGTTCTTGCCATTCTTTAGGAGCCTCAATAATAAAATGACCGGTTTTGGTTTCACTTGGGGCAATGGAACCGTCAAGCTGAACAACATTATTTAAAGCGGCATATGCCTTTATTGATAAATCGAATTTTTCACCGTCAACATAGGCGGTAAACATTCCCAAACTAGAAATTATCGCTTCTTCTTCGGAATTATTTTTGACATCAAACTTAACAATTAAAAACACATTTCCGTCTTTGGCTGAAAAAACGGCATCCTGTGATGGCGGAACCTGCGCAATCTCTACCGGTGTGAAAGAAAGATTATCTAAATTTGCGGTATTAAAAATCTCATAACTTGGTAATGAGCTGATATCTGATAAATCGTTACTATTGCAACCCGAAAGTACTACACAAATAAACAGCGATAATACAACAGCAATGTATTTAAAGGTTTTTTTCATATTAAACCACCTCTTAAATCAAATGGTAAACTTATTAAACTATTTTTCATTCGTGTGATTGGCAGTTTTGTTAAGCTGTAGCAACATATCAAGGTGGGCTTCGCAGTCAATATAGTGACCAAACACCTTGTTGTCGCGCTCGGTTGCATTTTCTGAATATGCGCGACCTATAAAGCCGTGATAAGCCTCGCGCACACTTTCGCAGTAATCTATGTACTTTTGTTTATAACTGCCGTCGATTATGCTTTGGTCGAGTTCTTTCATAGTATCAATAATGGCTTGCTTTGTTTCGCCCTTTGAAAGTTCAATGCCATTAACATCATCATTTATATTTACAGGGATACGCTCTATTTCGCCGGTTGCAGTGTCGTAACGGATAACAATTTCAAGCGGCCAATGCGGGTAGTAGTCGCGAAGTGGCTTTACAAAGTTGAAATTTCCCTGACCATAGCAAATAAACGCACCCTTGTAGTATTCGCTACAACCAATACAGTGGCTGTGCTGACAGGTAACAAGGTCAGCACCTGCGTCCACGAGCGCGTGGGTAAGTTTACGCATACGAGGGGAAGGATAGCGGCAGTTTTCTTTACCGCCGTGGTAAATAACGATTACCTTGTCGGCATTTGCCTTTGCCTCGCGCACGTCGGCAATAGTATCATAGCAGTCGTAGGGGCGAGAGCCCATACGATCTTCGAGTGCGTATGTATATTCGTGTTCGCAAACACAAACAAAGGCCACTTTTTCGCCATTTTTTTCAAAATAATAGTTTTTACGAGAGTCCTCATAATTTTCGCCAAAACCAGTATATGCAATGCCCTGTTTATCTAAAGCGGCAACGGTATCTTTGTAGCCCTTAATACCGTAGTCAAAAATATGGTTGTTAGAAAGGCCTACAAGGTTAATTCCAACTTCTTTCATGACCTCGGCGGCAACAGGTGTACCTTTAAGACAAGGGCCAAATTTTTCAATGCCGCCATCACTTTCAGTGAGCGCACCTTCCATATTTACAAAGTTGACATCATTACCCTCAAACAGCGATACTGTGTCGGCAAAAAGGGTTTTTATATCCTTTGCTTTAAATAGCTCGTTCGTACATTCGGTAGGGCAAAAGTCACCCATAATCATAATTTTCATAATTGTCTCCTTTAAAAAACACTAGGTTTTAAATTAAAGCAAATCTTTTGTAATAAAATTAAAAATATCGAGTAATAGTTCGTCAGCTTCGGGATAACCCTGTTCTTCAACCCTATGCTTAAGTTCAAGATAAACGCGTTTTACATAGTTGTTAAGGCAAGTATAGCATAATGATTTAAAAAATTCAACAAAAAACAGTCGCGTTTGCGACTGTTTTTTACCAAACTGACTCATTTAATTAGATAGAAAGAGGTGCGTCAATTTTTTGAGAACCTGTAGGATTAACAATGCTAAAGCCTATATTTACAAGATGGTCGGCAACACGCTCTAAACCTGATATAATAGATGAATAATACGGGCTTACATCGGCGCTGCAATTACCCTCTGCAAGACGCATAAAGTGATTTGCAATAAGCTGTTTTTTCATACTATCTACGCCTTCTTCTAAGGTGGTTAACTCGGACAATTCATCTTTGTTGAGTTTTTCAAAGGCGTCCTTGGAGAGGGCGAACATTTTTAATACATTTTCACGCATTTCGGTAATGTCGCCACGTGCTTTATCAGAAAATACAATATTCTTATTAAGCATTTCCACACCAATCTCGTGGAAGTTTTCTGCGTTATCGCCAATACGCTCAAGGTCGTTCAAAACGTGGAAATATGCGCCTATTGTTTTTTCATCGCTTTCTTCCACATTAGCTGACAGTTTAATCAAGAATTGGGTTAGGGCACGGTTAGTAAAGTCTATAATTTCTTCATTTTTTCGGATTGTTTCACTATGCTCGGTAGAGTTACTGTCGATAGCGGTAAAAGAAAGTTTTGTGTTTTTTTCTACAAGACTAAGCATATATTCAATCTCTCTTTTTACCTGCATAAGCGCAACGGGCGGTGTAGTTAACAGACGGTCGTCAACATATTTAAGTGAAAGATTGTCATCTGTTTCATTTTTGTCTTTGATAATCAGGCAAGAATATTTAACCAAATGCTTTACAAACGGGAGTAGTATACAGGTGGTAGTGGTGTTAAAAATGACGTGGAAAGCAGAAACTCTCATCTGAAGTGACATCTGGTCATCCCCCGGGAAGAGTGAAACCAAAAGATTTACCACAGGTTCTTTAAATATCCAGATTATCGTTGTAAAAATAACAGTTCCGATTGTATTAAATGTAAAGTGAATAAGCGCTACACGCTTTGAATTTGCATTGGCGCCAACAGAGGCTAGTAATGCGGTTACACAGGTACCTATATTGGAACCAAGCACGATAAATAACGCCATATCAAGCGGAAGTATACCCGCACCAACCATCGTAATTACAACGCCGGTAGCAGCGGAAGAACTTTGAATAAGGGCGGTAAATATAGCACCTACCAAGATTAAAAGTAGTGGGAAATCTATTCTTTGGAAAATATCGGTAAACATTACTTCGACAAGCTCATTTCCAAAAGCTTGTTCACTGCTCATAACTTCAAGACCAACAAAAATAAGTCCCAAACCACAACAAAGACTACCCGCAATTTTTATCTTTTCCTTTTTGAAAAAGCCCATCATCACGCCTGCGAAGGCAAGTAGATACATCGCCATATTAAAATAATCGTTTTTAAGGGCTACAAGTACACCTGTGATGGTGGTACCTATATTGGCACCCATAATAATCGGTGTTGCTTGCATAAGTGTCATAACACCTGCATTTACAAGACCGATAACCATTACCGATGTTGCTGACGAACTTTGAATAATCGCCGTTACACCGGCTCCTATACCAACACCGGAAAAACGGTTGTTGCTAATTTTTTCAAGTAGACGTTTCATACCCGAGCCTGCGCTCTTTTCTAAAGCGTCGCCCATAAAATTCATACCTACTATGAACACGCCGACACCTGCCAACAGCCAGATAAGGCTCTCTATTAACGGCATAATTTCTCCTGAAGATAACATAATTTTCCTCCTTTTTATTTTTACAAGGTTAATTATAACGATTGACTTTTAATAAGTAAAATAGTATAATATTATAAAATTCATATAAATTTGGTTATGAATATTGCAGAGGAGTTTGATATGACAATACGACATTTAAAAGTTTTTACATGCGTATGCAAACATCAAAGTATGACAAGAGCGGCAGAAGAACTTTTTATTGCGCAACCTGCCGTCAGTAATACTATTGCCGAAATAGAGAAAAACTATAATGTAAAATTATTTGAACGCATAAATAAACGATTGCTTTTAACAGATGAGGGAAAAGGTTTGCTTATAAAAGCACAGGAGGTTTTATCAGCTTTTGATGAGTTTGAAGAACAGGCGCTCAACTCTTCTAAAAAACCGCTTTTAAAAATTGGTTCATCTCTTACTATAGGTAAGCAAAAACTGCCCTGGCTTTTAAGAAATCTTAAAGAAAGATTTCCGGATGTAGATTTTCAGGTTTCTATTAATCAAACATCTATAATAGAGAATAAAATTTTAAGCGGCGCGCTTGATTTTGCCTTTATTCAGGGAAAGCCTTCAGATCAGAACATTAAGTCCCGTCTTGTTGATTGCAACACGTTTATAGCTGTTTGCGGTAAAAAATACAATATGCCGGATACAGTAACCCTTAAAGAATTATGTCGTTACGATCTCTTGCTTCGTGAAGATGAAAGTGTATCTCGCGACTTTTTAGATAATATTTTTGCTCTTGAAAATATAGTTGTGAAGCCGGTTATGGAATCCATAAGTAACCAAGCGCTAATATCTGCCGCTGTGCAAAATTTAGGTGTTACTATTATGCCCGAATCCCTGCTTTCGCGACAACTTAATAATGGTGGACTACGCAAAATCACAGTTTTGGATTATGAGTTTACCCGAAATTCCTATCTTGTGTATCACAAGGATAAGTCCTTTGGCGCGGCAAAAAAAGAAATTTTTGATTTTTGTTATAAAAACTATAAGTATATGCAAAGTTAAAATAAAAAGCAGCCGACTTTTGTCGACTGCTTAAATTTTTATAATTTATAAGTCCAATTATAAGTATCTTCGATTTTTCCCCACTGAATACCTGTAAGGGTGTCGTAAAGCATTTGAGTCACTTCGCCGATTTCGCCATTATTTACAGCGTACTTGGTGTCTTTGTAGCAAAGCTCACCAATTGGAGAGATAACTGCTGCTGTACCGCAACCCCAAGCTTCTTTGAGGGTACCGTTTTGCATAGCTTCGGATAGTTCGTCAATGCTTAAGAGTCTCTCGCTAACCTTGTAACCCTTTTGACGTAAAACCTCAAGGCAAGATTTACGTGTAATACCGGGAAGAATTGAGCCGGAGAGCATTGGTGTTACAATTTCGTCGCCGATTTTGAACATAACGTTCATAGCGCCAACTTCTTCAATATATTTGCGCTCAACACCGTCAAGCCATAAAACCTGTGAGTAACCCTTTTGCTCAGCGCGTTCACCGGCGCGGTTACTTGCAGCGTAGTTACCACCGCATTTAGCATAACCTGTACCACCGCGTACAGCGCGAACGTCTTCATCTTCAATCATAATCTTAACAGGGTTGATGCCCTCTTTATAATAGCTGCCAACAGGTGAAGCGATTATAACGTAGGTTGCGTTGTGAACAGCATGCACGCCCAAGGTTTCATCATTACCAAACATAAATGGACGGAGGTAAAGTGAAGTGCCGTCGGCGGCAGGCGTCCAGTCTTGCTCAACCTTAACAAACTCGGTAAGAACCTGGAATGCTAAATCCTCAGGAATGGTAGGCAGACAAAGTCTTTCTGCCGATGTGTTCATACGGCGAATGTTTTCCATAGGTCTGAAAAGTTGAACGGTGCCGTCTTTGCGGCGGTATGCTTTAAGACCTTCAAAAATTTCAGAACCGTAATGAAGCACGGTTGAAGCCGGATGCAAAGCGATGGGGGCAAAAGGAACAATGCGAGCATCGTGCCAACCCTCTTCGCGTGAATAGTCCATCATAAACATATAGTCGGTAAAGATTTTACCAAAACCTAAGGTGGAACTGTCGGGTTTTTCTTTTAAGGTGTCAGCCTTAACAAATTTAATATCCATATGAATTTCCTCCTTAAACTAATGGGTGATTAGTTTTCAGCACCTATTTTCATAGCTTTTAAGTTAATGTCAAGCATATCTGCCTTTTTAGGTGGAATAACCTTTGAAAGCACCGCTTTGATGTTTTCTTCATCAAAGTCACCCATAACCTTAAGCAGTTTGCCCAAGATTATCATATTGGCAAGTGACTGTTTGCCCATTTCACTTGCAAGTTTAGTTGCAGGAATGTAGTAAACGTCAATGTCGGTACGCGCAGATTTGGCTTCTATAAGACTTGAGTCAGCAATAATAATACCACCCGGTTTTACAGTTGGCTCAAACTTTTCAAATGAAGGCAGGTTCATAGCGATAAGCACATCGGGCTGTGAAATGATAGGTGAACCAACCTCTTCGTCGCTGATGATTACGCTGCAGCTTGCGGTACCGCCGCGCATTTCAGGTCCGTAAGAAGGAAGCCAACTAACATTTTTGTCAGCCAAGAGACCTTTGTATGCTAAAAACTTACCTGTAAACAAAATACCCTGTCCGCCAAAGCCGGAAAGCAAAATTTGATTAGTCATTATTTTGTTTCCTCCTTTGCGCTGCGGTCTTTATAACAACCAAGTGGATAGTATGGAAGCATATTTTCTTCAAGCCACTTGAGTGCATTTTGTGGTGTCATACCCCAGTTGGTAGGACAGGTTGAAACAACCTCTACAAGAGAAAAGCCCTTGCCGTCAATCTGGTTTTGGAAAGCCTTTTTGATAGCCTTTTTAGCATTGCGTATATTTTTAACGTTGCTAACTGTTACACGCTCTAAATATTCAGGACCTTCAAGTTCTGAAAGCATTTCGCATACTTTGATGGGGAAGCCACAATGATCGGTGTCACGACCATAAGGCGAAGTCTGAGTAACCTGACCCGGAAGTGATGTGGGCGCCATCTGACCGCCTGTCATGCCGTAGATTGCGTTGTTTATAAATATAATTGTAATGTTTTCATTTCTTGCTGCTGCGTGAACGGTTTCTGCCATACCAATAGATGCCAGGTCACCGTCGCCCTGATATGTAAACACAACGTGATTTTCAGGGTCTGAACGCTTAACGCCTGTTGCAACTGCGGGAGCGCGACCGTGAGCCGCCTCGATCATATCGCAACCAAAGTAGTTATAAGCAAATACAGAACAACCAACAGGAGCAATACCGATAGTCTTACCCTCAATACCGAGTTCATCAATTACCTCGGCAACAAGACGGTGAACAATACCGTGGGTGCAACCTGGGCAATAATGCATAGGAACGTCTGTAAGAGCATGTGGTTTATCAAATACTACTGCCATTATTTTGCACCTCCGTTTGCTTTGTTTATTGCTTCAAGAACCTGCTCGGGTGAAGGAATCATACCACCTGTGCGGTTGCAAAGTGTAACAGGCACTTTGCATTCACTTGCCAAGCGTACGTCTTCAATCATCTGACCCATAGAAAGTTCTACTGAAATAATTTCTTTAACCTGATTAGCCGCTTTTTTGAAAGGAGCTACAGGGAAAGGCCATAATGTAATTGGACGAATAAGACCAACCTTAATGCCCTGCTTTCTTGCTTCGTTAATTGCGTTTTTAGCAACACGGGCTGCAATACCGAAAGCGGCAATACAAATTTCGGCGTCGTCCATCATATATTCTTCATACATTACTTCGTTTTCTTCAACAACCTTATAACGTTCATAACGTTCAATAACAAGATCCTCAAGTTCGTCGGGTTTAAGGAAGAGAGAAGTAACAATGTTATGTTCGCGTTCCATTTTGGTACCTGTAGTAGCCCAGGGTTTATCTACGGTAGATGTTATCTCGTAATCAAGAGAAACGGGTTCCATCATCTGACCCATTGTACCGTCAGCCAAAAGCATAGTGGGCATACGGTATTTATCAGCAAGGTCAAAGCCCTTTACTGTAAGGTCAGCCATCTCCTGAACAGAAGAGGGGGCGAGAACTATCATCTTAAAGTCACCGTGACCGCCACCCTTTGTAGCCTGGAAATAGTCAGCCTGACTTGGCTGAATACCACCAAGACCGGGACCGCCACGCTGTACGTTTACGATAAGAGCAGGAAGGTCAGAACCTGCAAGGTAAGAAAGACCCTCGCTCTTAAGTGATATACCAGGGGATGAAGATGATGTCATAACGCGCTTACCGGTAGAAGCTACACCGTAAACCATATTGATAGCGGCAACTTCACTTTCAGCCTGCAAAAAGCATCCGCCGATTTTTGGCATTCTTTTTGCCATATATGCTGCAACCTCAGTCTGAGGTGTGATAGGGTAACCAAAGTAGTGCATACAGCCTGCCTTTATAGCGGCTTCGGCAATAGCTTCGTTACCTTTCATCAAAATTTTATCTGCCATTTTGTTCACTTACCTTTCTACCTTGATAATGCAGTCGGGGCACATCATAGCACAAGCAGCGCAACCAACGCAAGCTGATTCGTCGGTAATTTCTGCAGGGTGATAGCCCTTTTGATTGATTTTGTCACTGGCAAGTTTAATAAGACCTTTAGGGCACGCGTCAACACACAGTCCGCAGCCTTTGCACTTGTCGGTTTTAAAGGTTAGTTTTGCCATATTCATTAACTCCTTTAATTAAGTAATTAAACTGGTTTTGTTTGAAGTGTCATAGGTAAGAGATTATCAATTTTATCTTTAAGCTCATCATAAAGGTCTGCCTTTACGGTGGTCATAACAATTGGTAATCCTGACGCTTGTGATACTTCACCTGCATAGCCAATAGAATTTATAACGTTTTGCGCAGTAGTTTCTGCGCCGATGTTTGAGTTGTTTACAAGACCTGTGAACTTAAGACCGCAAGCCGTTTCAATCTCACGCATAACTTGAATAGTAGACTGAGCATCGGGGGTGAGGGGGCGGTACCCGTTTATAACCATAAGCATATCAAAATTATTTTCACTCTTGATTTCGGGAACCAGACGACCTAACGCATAAGCGCCGCGGTCATCACCGCCAACATCTATAATAGCGGTAAGATTTTTATCGGTTGTAAGACGGTACATATCGGCAGGAAGCGCAGGAATATCAACATTTGTGTTGGCATATTCCGAGCAAATAAGCTCTATACCACGTTCATTAAAGTCTTTGATGCTGTCCTTGGTACGAAAATATGGGTTTACTATATCAAGGTCAGCCACAACCAAGTTATTATACTGCTTTTTTAAATAAAATGCAAGATTTACGGCAACATTTGTTTTTCCGCTGCCGTAATGCCCACAAAGCAGTGTAAGTCGTTTAAAGTTATTCATTATATATCACTGAGTTTTAAAGTTTATTTCTTTGTATTTTACCGCTAACAGTTTTTGGTAAACTGTCACGGAACACAACAATACGAGGATACTTATATGGTGCGGTATGCTTTTTAACGTAATCCTGAATTTCTTTTTTAAGTTCTTCGGTGCCTTCAGTGCCGTCAACAAGTACAATACTTGCCTTTACAACCTGACCGCGAACCTCATCGGGAGCGGCGGAAACACCACATTCAAGAACGTAGGGAAGTTCCATAATAACGTTTTCAATCTCAAACGGTCCGATGCGGTAGCCTGACGACTTAATAACGTCATCAACACGACCAACATACCAGTAAAATCCATCTTCATCACGCCAAGCGGTATCGCCTGTGTGATAGTAACCGTCGTACCAAACCTCGTCGGTCCTTTCTTTGTCGTTGTAGTAGCCTGTAAAGAGTCCGCAAGGCGCGCCATTTGCAACATTTACAACAATTTCACCTGTTTCACCGTCGGGAACATCACGACCGTCAGGGTCAACAATATGTACGTCGTAAATTGGCGCAGGTTTACCCATAGAACCAATCTTATGAGAAGCGCCAACCATATTACCTATAATCATGGTGCTTTCGGTCTGACCAAAGCCTTCGATTATCTGAAGTCCGGTAGCTTTTTCAAACTGGCGGTAAACTTCGGGGTTAAGCGCTTCGCCTGCGGTTGTCATATGCTGAACAGAAGAAAAATCGTATTTTGAAATATCTTGCTTTATCATCATTCGAAGCATTGTAGGCGGCGCGCAGAATGTTGTTATTTTGTACTTTGCAAACATCGGCAAGATATCTGCCGCATCAAAACGGTCAAAGTCATAAACAAATGTTGCGGCTTCGCATAACCACTGACCGTAAAGTTTGCCCCACATTGCCTTTGCCCAACCTGTGTCAGATATGGTAAAGTGAAGTCCGTCAGGGTCAACGTTGTGCCAGTATTTTGCTGTGTGGAAGTGGCCCAAAGGATACTTATGATTATGAGCGGCAATCTTTGGATAACCTGTAGTACCCGAAGTAAAGAACATAAGCATTAAATCATCACCGCAAGGCGAATCCTCGGTACGCTCAAACTTGGTGCTAAAGAGGGTGTACTCTTCGTCAAAACTGCGCCAGCCGTCACGGGTGCCGTTAACAATAAGCTTGTGCTTAAGTGTTCCGCACTTTTCGGCTGCAATGTCTACCTGCTCGGCGGTGTCACCGTCAGCGGTGCAAACAACAGCGCTAACGCCTGCCGCATTAAAACGATACTCAAAATCGTGAACCAATAACTGATTTGTTGCAGGAATTGCAATTGCGCCAAGTTTGTTAAGAGCCAACATACAGAACCAGAACTGGTAATGACGTTTAAGCACCAACATTACGCGGTCGCCTTTTTTAATACCCATAGATTTGAAATAGTTTGCAACCTGGTTGGAGGCTTTTTTCATATCTTTAAAGGTAAAGCGGCGTTCGGTCTTGTCGCGTGAAACGTGCATCATAGCAAGTTTTTCGGGTTCACGCTCGGCAAGCGCGTCAACCAAGTCAAACGCAAAGTTGAACTTTTCGGTGTTTTTAAATGTAATAGATGTAGGAGTGCCGTTTTCATTTTTAACCGTATCAATATAATTGCGATAGATGCGGTCTTTTTTATCACGTTCTGAAATACGGCGATCTTCAATCTTTTTAGCAGTAGTAAGTTCGGGAATTTCTTCACCTGTTGGGTTAAGAACGATAGCGTAGAACTTACAGTCCTTCCCGTTTACGGCAATCATACCGTGAGGTGTGTCACTGTCAAAGTATATGCTGTCTCCGGGTCCTAATACCTCGCGGTGCTCCCCAACCTGAACCATAAGGTTACCCTCAATAACAAGGTCACATTCCTGACCTGCGTGGGTGGTAAGCTCTATATCTTTTTGCTGTGCGCTTTCATCATAAACGCTGTGAACAAAAAGCGGCTCGGCAATTCTGTCACGGAATGCATATGCAAGGTTATAATAGGTCATACCGTGAGCCTGTGATACCTTTTGACCACTGCCTGCTCTGGTTACGGTGTATGACGCAAGTTTAGGGCTGTAACCCTCGATAATATCGGTAACATTTACGTTAAGCGCCAATGCGCAACGATAGATAAATGCAAAGTTAAGATCACTCTTGCCCGATTCGCATTCGATATATTCTGTTTCGCTGACGTCGGTTTTAACTGCCATCTGAGCCGTGGTAAGCCCTTCGAGTTCACGAAGCTCTTTAATACGGCTGGCCATTTCCTGAATTTTGTAATCAAGCGCGGTAATTTGTTCCATAATTTACAAAACCTTCCTTTCGGGACTTAAAAAGCACTCGCCCCAAAGTTATGACTTTGAGACGAGCGCTGCTAATCAGTCACCCGCGGTACCACTCAAATTGCAACCTTTAAAGGTTGCCACTCTCGGAATCTGACAATTCCTATGCCTTTACGCAGCAATCACGAGGAGATTCTACTTGTCATACGACTTTCTTTCTCCCGACTCGGAAGCTACAAACAAAAGCCCATCCCTGATAACTTTCACCAACCGTTATCTCTCTGCAAAGGACCATTGGTTTTTGCCCTCTTCGTCAAAGTCTTTTTAAATTTATGATAGTATATCACAACTTAAATATTTTGTCAATATTTAAAATTGAAGGATCAAAGTTTGTTACGTTGAATTTTTCCGCTGATGGTCTTGGGCAGTTCATCACGGAAAACTACCAGACGGGGATACTTATAAGGTGCAGTATGGGTTTTAACATACTGCTGTATCTCTTTTTTGAGTTCTTCGGTAGGCTCGGTACCCTTTGTAAGCACAACGCTTGCTTTTACTATCTGACCTCTTACCTCGTCAGGAGCGGCAGAAACACCGCACTCAAGAACGTATGGGAGTTCCATAATAACGCTTTCAATTTCAAAAGGTCCGATACGATAACCCGATGATTTGATAACGTCATCGATACGACTTACGTACCAGAAATAACCGTCTTCATCACGCCAAGCGGTATCGCCTGTGTGATACATACCGTCGTACCAAGCTTCAGCAGTTTTTTCGTCATCAAGATAATACTCTTTAAATAGACCGCAAGGCACGCCGTCTTTGGTGCGAACAACAATTTCGCCAACCTCACCGTCAGCAACCGGATTGCCGTCAGGGTCTACTATATCAACATCGTACTGGGGAGACGCCTTACCCATAGCGCCAATCTTTGGTGTAGTGCCACGAAGGTTTGCAATGGTAAGTGTGGTTTCGGTCTGACCAAAGCCCTCCATAATCTGAAGCCCTGTTGCCTTTTCAAACTGCTTGAACACTTCGGGGTTAAGCGCTTCACCTGCGGTTGTCATATGGTGGATTGAAGAAAGATCGTAATTAGAAAGGTCTTCTTTTATAAGCATACGAAGCATTGTAGGAGGCGCGCAGAAGGTTGTGATACCGTAATTTGCGAACATCGGCAGGATGTCTGCCGCATCAAATCGGTCAAAATCATATACGAATACTGCGCCTTCACAAAGCCATTGTCCGTAAAGTTTGCCCCAAAGTGATTTGCCCCAGCCGGTGTCAGAGATTGTAAGGTGTAAGCCGTCGCGTTCACAACAGTGCCAGTATTTAGCAGTTACAAAGTGACCTAAGGCATATGTGTGCGCGTGGGCTGCCATCTTTGGATTTCCGGTAGTGCCTGATGTAAAGAACATAAGCGCGGCTTCGTTACCGGCAGATGCATCTTTAGGTCGATCGAATTTTCCTGAGTAAAGTTTATATTCGCTGTCAAAATCGTGCCAACCGTCGCGACTGCCGCCAACCATAATAAGTTGCTCTATGCAGTCGCAGTTTTTGGCGGCTCTTTCGGCAATTTCAGCGGTATCGCCGTCAGCGGTGCAAACAAGCGCTTTAACGCCTGCAGCTTTATAGCGGTATTCAAAGTCGTGGTCTTTAAGCTGATTTGTAGCAGGAATTGCAACAGCACCAAGCTTATGAAGCGCGGTCATACAGAACCAAAACTGATAATGACGTTTAAGAACAAGCATTACCTTGTCGCCACGTTTGATGCCCAAAGAGGTAAAATAGTTAGCGACCTGGTTTGAAGCGCGTTTGATATCTTTAAATGTAAAGCGACGCTCTGTTTTGTTTTTATCGAGGTGAAGCATTGCAAGTTTTTCGGGGTATTTATCGGCAATGCCGTCAACTATATCAAAACCAAAGTTAAATGTTTCGGTATTTTTAAACTTGATGTCTTTGAGTGAACCGTCTTCATCCTCGACAGTTTCAACAAACTTTTCGCAAACAAGTTCTTCAGATTTTTTAGCAGAAGCAATACTCTTTCTTACAACGTCTTCCTGTGTGTCTTCGCCGGGGAGAACAACTGCGCAAAATACACAGTCTTTACCGTCGATGGCAATCATACCATGTGGGGTAGAACTGTTATAGTAGATGCTGTCACCCTCGTGCAAAATTTCGGTGTGTTCGCCAATTTGAACCTTAAGCGAGCCGCTCAAGATAAAGTCAAACTCCTGACCGGAGTGTTTTGTAAGATGAATCGGCTTATTTTGCTGTGAAGCTGAATATTCATATCTTACGTAGTATGGCTCTGCAATTTTATCTTTGAATTTTGGCGCCAAATTGGTGATATCAATGCCATCTTCCTTAGCGGTTTTTTGACCGCCGCCTTTACGTGTTACGGTATAACTTGAAAGCTTTGCGGAATGACCCTCTAAAAGCTGTGTCATTTCTACATCAAATGCTTGGGCGCATTTGTGTATAAAAGTAAAGGGGAAATCTATATTTGCATTTTCATATTCTATATATTGTTGTTCGCTTACTTCGGTTTTTTCTGCCATAATGGCAATAGACCAACCCATAATTTCGCGCATCTCCTTAATTCGCGCGGCAATCTCTCTTAACTGTTCTTTTGCGGTGTTGGTTTGCATAGTTATCAATCTCCTTTTCTGCGGTGCATTTCTGCACAAATTTTAAATAAAAAACACCCGTCTCAAAACTTTGAGACGGGTGATAATAAACACTCGCGGTACCACTCAAATTGCAACCTTTAAAGGTTACCACTCTCGGAATCTAACAATTCCTATGCCTTTACGCAGCAGTCACGGAAGGTATCTACTAGGTCTTTAACCGTTCGGGCCTTCGGCTCGGAAGTGATGGGCATTTTAAAACTCTTGTTACTGTCTTGCACCAACCGACAGTTCTCTGAAAACGCAAATTTTAAGCCGTCTTCGTCATAGCCTTTTTTAATTTTTTCACATTTTAACACGATAAATTGACCGTGTCAAGTATTTTTTTAAAAAAAGTCTTTATTTTTTTTGCTTACAAATGTATAATATAACTTAAAATACATTTAATAAATACATTTAGTGGAGAAATCTTATGCGTATAGTAGTAAAATTAGGAACCAGTACATTGGCTCATAGCACGGGACATCTTAATATTCGCCGCGTGGAAGAGATATGTAAGGTTATAAGTGATATTAAAAACGCAGGCGACGAGGTTATTATGGTGTCGTCGGGTGCTATAGGTATGGGTGTTGGTAAATTATCGTTAAAGCAAAAACCTGCCGATATTCCTACCAAACAGGCCGCCGCCGCTGTGGGACAGTGTGAGCTTATGTATACATACGATAAGTTGTTTTCTGAATATAATCACACAGTAGCCCAACTACTTATGACAGGCGCTGACCTTAAAAATGAAGAAAGACATCAGAATTTCAGTAATACGCTAAACAGACTTTTAGAATTGGGCGCTATACCTATTATAAATGAAAATGATACAGTCGCCACTGAAGAGATTGTCATTGGTGATAACGACACTTTAGCAGCAATAGTTGCTGAAAGCGTAGGCGCAGACACGCTTGTGCTGTTTTCTGATATTGACGGTCTTTACACTGATGACCCACATAAAAACAAGGACGCCAAACTGATAAGTAGCGTCGAGAAAATTGATGACAGCATAATCGCACTTGCAGGGGGCAAGGGTAGTGCGCTTGGCACAGGCGGTATGGTTACAAAAATTGAGGCTGCAAAAATTTGTATGGCGTGCGGTTGCGATATGATAATTACAAACGGTGCCGTTCCTACAAATCTATACGATATTGTAGAGGGCAAATCCGTAGGCACTAAATTTTCAAGGAATGTATAAAATGATTGAATTACTAACTGCAGCGCGCACAGCAAAACAGAGTGTAGCGCTACTCACTACCGAGCAAAAAAATAACGCTCTTTTAAGGATGGCAGATGCATTAATTGCCAACACCGCAAAGATTCTTGATGCAAATAGAATAGACTGCGATAATGCGCGAGGTAAAATTAGCGACGTTATGATAGACCGTCTTATGCTAAACGAGGCGCGCATTGAAGCGATGGCAGACGGCATACGCGACGTTGCAAAATTACCCGACCCTATAGGACATACGCTTAAAGAATATATCCGTGAAGATGGTCTTAAGATAACACGTGTGTCGGTACCTGTTGGTGTTATTGCCATTATATACGAAAGCCGACCAAATGTTACAAGCGATGCTGCAGCATTATCACTTAAAAGCGGTAATGTTTGTGTGCTTCGCGGAGGTAAAGAAGCATTTAATTCGGCACACGCTATTGTTTCCGCTTTGCGCGAGGGACTGCGCGTGTCAGGTGTTAATGAAAATGCTATAAACCTTGTAACCGATACAACCCGCGAGAGCGCAAATGCTTTAATGAAAGCCAACGGTTATGTTGATATGCTAATTCCCCGCGGCGGCGCCGGACTTATTAACGCTTGCATAAATAATGCTACCGTACCCTGCATTCAGACTGGTACGGGTATATGCCATATATATGTAGAAAAAACAGCCGATATTGATATGGCAGTAAACATTATAAACAATGCAAAAACAAGTCGACCAAGTGTTTGCAATGCGGCGGAGGTTTTGCTTGTTGACGAGAAAATTAAAGATGAAATTTTACCCTTGGTTTATAATAAGCTAGTAAGTGACAGAAAACAGAATGGACAAATTCCGGTTGAACTTCGTCTTGACAGCAAGGCGGCAGGCGTTATTAAGGGAACACCTGCAGTCGAAACGGATTTCGACACCGAATTTTTGGATTATATACTCGCTGTAAAATGTGTTGATGGCGTAGACCAAGCGGTAGAGCATATACTGGCACACTCATCAGGTCATAGCGAAGCAATAGTTTCAAATGATGACAATGCTATTTCCAAATTTACGAGCGGTGTTGACAGCGCGGCAGTATATGTAAACGCTTCAACCCGATTTACCGATGGTGGCGAGTTTGGATTGGGTTGTGAAATGGGAATATCTACCCAAAAACTTCACGCACGTGGTCCAATGGGATTACAAGAGCTCACCACTTATAAATATATAATTAACGGTAACGGTCACATAAGATAGGTGATAATATGAAATACGGATTTATTGGTTGCGGCAATATGGGCGGCGCTCTTATTCGCGCGGCGGCAAAAACTACAAAAGATATAATGATTGCCGATTTTGACAATGAAAAAGCTGTTGAACTCGCAAATGAATTGAGACTCACAGTAGGCGATAACAAAACTATCGCCGCAGAGTGCGATAGAATTTTTCTTGGCGTAAAGCCACAGGTAATGGCACAAATGCTTGACGGCATAAAGGATGTTTTGGCAGATAAAAAGCCAACACTTATTTCTATGGCGGCGGGACTTACTACTGCCAAAATAAAGGAAATGGCGGGAGAGATGCCTGTTATTCGCATTATGCCAAACACACCGGTAAGCGTGGGTAAAGGCGTTGTGCTTTATTGCGCAAATGATGTAGCGCAAGATGTTGTTAATGATTTTGTAAAAGATATGCAATATAGCGGAAAACTTTATTTGATAGATGAAGGCCTTATGGATGCGGGTTGTAGCGTTTCGGGTTGTGGACCTGCTTTTATGTACACCTTTGCTTCTGCTATAGCAAAGGGCGGAGAACAGTGCGGTTTGTCAAAATCCCAGGCTATAGAATTCGCGGCTGCCACTATGGCAGGTGCGGCGCAAATGTTGCTTACATCAGATAAAACACCCGAAGAACTGACCGATGCCGTTTGTTCCAAGGGTGGAAGCACTATAGAGGGCGTAACGGTTCTTAAAAACAGCGACTTTGAAAACATTGTTTGCAGCTGCATAAAAGCAGCATATAAAAGAAATCGAGAATTAGGAAAATAAAATATAAAGGCGTGGTCTAAAAACCACGCCTTCTTTTTCGTCTTACTCGGTTTATGTGACGTTCAAAATCTCCATTTGCTATAAGTTCAGCCAACACTAACTGATTAAAATATGGCACACTGCAGGTATAAAAACCAATTGTTTTTTGATAAAGATCGACCATATCTTCGGGCAAAAGCATATATGCTATTCTTAAAGCAGGAGATATCGTTTTTGTAAATGTATTTACATATATAACATTATTGCCGCTTGATAGCGAAAAGACTGTTTCCTCTGCTTTTTTGAGTAGCGTAAACTCAGATTCAAAATCATCTTCCACGATTATGCCATTATGGGTTTTTGCCCATTGGATATATTCGTTTTTTTTGGATGCGTTAGCGCTTACGTAACTAGGGTAGCTGCGGTATGGGGTTATGTGCAGTACGGTAGCAGGTGTTTTCTTAAGGTGTTCACTTGATATACCATCTGTGAAAAGCGGGAGAAAAAGAGTTTTTACTCCGTTGGCGCGGTATACTTTTGCGATTTTTGGATATGACGGGTCTTCGAGCGCATAAATACGGTTTTTG
This sequence comes from Clostridia bacterium, assembly GCA_017516965.1. Lineage (GTDB taxonomy): Bacteria > Bacillota > Clostridia > Oscillospirales > Acutalibacteraceae > UBA737. Next base: position 34,752 of record JAFXAP010000008.1, on the reverse strand, counting down.
CCAAGCATTTGTACGATTAGTCCATAAAGGTATTCACTGCCTGCACCAATAACTATTTGTTCGCTTTTGACATTTATTCCGCGACTCCGTTTTAAATAATCCCGGATTGCCGCCTTGAGTTCAATACTTCCGCTACTATCACTTGAAACAAATATCTCTTTGCCATAAGTACTTAAAACTTTGCGGACGGTCTTTGCATATGGCGAAAAGGGAAAATCGCTGCTATGGTCGGTAGTGTGTGCATGAGATAAAACAGACGTATGCGGGTTGGAGGGGAACGTGTTATCAGGATTGTAGCAAACAAAGTAACCACTACGCTCGCGCGCATCTATATATCCCTCTTCAAAGAGGAGAGAATAGGCGTGTTCTACAGTTATAACACTTACACCGATTTCTTCAGCGAGAAGTCGCTTTGACGGCAACTTTGTGTTATACTTATATATACCTTCTATCACATCGCTTTTTATTTGCTCATAAATTTGCAAATACGCTTTGCCTTTCTGTTTGTCTATTACATACTTCATCTGGTCTTATAAAAAACTCCTATTCTGACTATTTTAATATCACCAAAACTATTATATACTCCAATATGTAAAAATACAAGGGGTGATTATTATGCAAAAAAGAGTAGCAGCCATTCACGATATATCTTGCTTTGGTAAGTGTTCACTTACTGTAGCGCTTCCAATAATTTCGGCGGCAGGCATAGAATGCGCCGGCATACCCACGGCAGTGCTTTCTACACATACGGGTGGTTTTTCGGGTTACACCTTCCGCGACCTTACTGACGACATTATGCCTGTGGCAAGTCATTGGAAAAAAGAGGGCATAACCTTTGATGCGGTTTATACAGGATATCTCGGCTCGGTTGAACAAATTGATCTTGTGTGTGATGCGGTAGATACTTTTGGTAATGATAAGACTCTTCTTATAGTGGATCCCGTTATGGCGGACCACGGCAAACTTTATGCAGGGTTTCCTGAAAACTTTCCGAAAGAAATGGTGCGTCTCTGCGCCAAAGCCGATATAATTACACCAAATATTACCGAAGCGGCATTTATGACTGATATGCCTTATATGGCGTCGCCTCACAGCAAAGAATATATTGAAACTTTAATTATGAAACTTCGCGAATTCGCAAGTGGCAAAATTGTTCTTACGGGTGTTTGTTTTAAAGAGGGCGAAATTGGTGTTGCCTGTCTTGAGGGTGAAAATATTGAGTATGTATTTACTCCGCTTGTAGATGCTGCATATCACGGAACGGGAGATGTTTTTACAAGCACACTTACCTGTGGTATATTAAAGGACAAATCTCTCAGCGAATCGGCGCTTATAGCCGCTAAGTTTACGGCAGGTTGTATTAAACTTACTAAAGAGGAATACCCGGAAATGAAATACGGCGTTAATTTTGAAGCGCAAATACCAAGTCTTTTAAAATTGCTCGAAATAATATGAAAAAAGCCGCACAGCTGTGCGGTTTTTTTTATTTAAGATGAGGTTCAAGCGCGGCAAAAAGCAAAGAAAAAATCTTTTCCTCGGTGTCAGCATTATCGGGTATTTCTTCACGCAAAACCTTAACTGCAGAGGAAAATATAACGTCTAACACGTGGTTAAACAGCCACCAGGTGTCGGTGGTATAAATAAACGCTGTGTCAAACTTTTTTAATTTTATGAACACTATTTTAAAAACAACAGCAAAAATATAAAGAGAATAAAAAAACATTACCGCTCATACAATTAACTAAGTCCATTTAAGGTGGTAGTTGTATGAGAGATTTTTCAGATGATAGAGCGGTTGTTTTGGGGGAGTACATAATAGATACCGGCGCCACTGTGCGCGCCACGGCAAAGGTTTTTAAAATAAGTAAGTCCACCGTACATAAAGACGTAACCGAACGGCTTTTTAATATAAATCGTGAACTTTACCGTCAGGTTGATACGGTGTTGCAAAAAAACAAACGTGAACGGCATATTCGCGGTGGACTTGCAACACGTAGGAAATATAAAGGTGAATAATATTAAATATATATAATAAATAAATATAGTTGGCGCATATCGGTGCTGCTTCACAAATATCTGTAAAGTCCTCTAAAAGAGGGCTTTTATTTTCTTTGTTTTAAAAAAATTACATTATTTTTTGATAAAATAAAGGCAAAAAGGTGAAAAAATCTTTGTTTTTGTTGTGTTTTTCTTGTTTTTGGTGGTTTTGCTATTGACAATGGTGTGGTTTTGATGTAAAATATAGGTAATTATTAAAGTGAGGTATTGTCTATGCCATACACATATACAAAAAATATTGAAAAATCACCGCGAATAGATCGACTTATTGAGCACCTTTATGCAAAGATGCCTGAGATAGAAGCCGACCGCGCCGTGCTTATAACCGAAAGCTATAAGCAAACCGAAGGACAACCGATAGTTTTGCGCAGGGCAAAGGCTTTTGCTCATATACTTGAGCATTTGCCCATTACAATACGTCCTGAAGAGTTAATCGTAGGTAGCAATTCAAAAGCGCCCCGCGGCTGTCAGGTATTTCCCGAATATTCTTATGAATGGTTAGAGGCTGAGTTCGATACAGTCGCAACCCGAAGCGCAGACCCTTTTTATATTTCGGAAGAAACAAAGGAAAAGTTGCGCGAGGTTTACCCTTATTGGAAAGGTAAAACTACCAGCGAACTTGCAACTGCCTTTATGTCGCCTGAAGCACTAAGCGCTATAGAACATAATATATTTACCGTTGGTAACTATTTTTATAATGGTATAGGTCACTTTACCGTAGATTACGGCAAGGTACTTGAAAAGGGTTATAAAGGCATTATTGCCGAGGCAAATGATGCTCTAAACGCTCTTGACGTGGCAGATGCCGATTATGCTTCTCGCAGCGCCTTTTTACAGGCTGTAATAATCAGCTGTGACGCCGTTATAAACTATGCCGACCGCTATGCTACACTTGCAAAAGATATGGCGGCAAATGAGAGCAACCCCACTCGCCGTGAAGAACTTTTGAAAATTGCGGCAAACTGCGCGAGAGTACCGCGATACGGCGCCGAAAGCTTTTATGAGGCTTGTCAATCCTTCTGGTTTGTGCAGATGCTTTTACAGGTTGAATCAAGCGGTCATTCGATTTCGCCGGGTAGATTTGATCAATATATGAATCCTTATCTTGAAAAGGATTTAAATTCAGGAAAAATCACACGTGAATTTGCTCAGGAACTTGTTGACTGCATTTGGGTAAAACTTAACGACCTTAACAAAGTTCGTGATGCGGCTTCAGCCGAAGGCTTTGCAGGCTATAGTCTTTTCCAAAACCTTATTGCAGGCGGTCAGGACAAATACGGAAATGATGCTACAAACGATGTTTCGTTTATGTGTATAAATGCAACGCTACACGTAATGCTTCCGATGCCTTCCTTCTCGGTTCGCGTCTGGAACGGTAGCCCTCACGAGTTTTTGCTTCGCGCAGCCGAGGTAACAAGAACCGGTGTAGGTCTTCCGGCATATTACAACGATGAGGTTATTATTCCGTCTCTTATGAGCCGTGGAGTTACGCTTGAAGATGCCAGAAATTATAACATAATCGGTTGTGTTGAGCCACAGGCGCCTGCTAAAACAGATGGTTGGCACGATGCGGCATTCTTTAATATGTGCCGTCCGCTTGAGCTTGTTTTCTCAAACGGTGTTGACAAAGGTGTTCAGGTAGGTCTTCGCACAGGTGAGCTTCACGAATTTACCACGTTTGATAAATTCTATGACGCTTACAAAGCGCAGATGAACTACTTTATAAAACTGCTTGTAAATGCCGATAACGCTATCGATATGGCGCACGCGCGTCGTTGTCCGCTTCCGTTCCAATCTTGTATGATTGAAGACTGTATTGGTCGTGGCAAGAGCTTGCAAGAAGGCGGCGCAGTTTATAACTTTACAGGTCCTCAAGGATTTGGCATAGCAAATATGACCGATGCGCTTTTGGCTGTTAAAACACTTGTTTACGATAAAAAGGTTTTAAAACTTTGTGAGCTTAAAGCCGCGCTTGACAATAACTTCGGTCTTGATATGGATGCGGCCACTGCTGAAAAGCTTACCAAAACGGTTGCAGAAAAGTTGGTGGCTGACGGTAAGACGCTTACCGAGGAAGATATCAAAACCATCTACCTTGCAGTTTCTAAAAACCCTGCATCAGATGAAGATAAAAAACGTTATGGCGCCATACTTGAACAAATACAGGAATTACCTAAGTACGGTAATGACCTGCCCGATGTTGATGCATTTGCGCGCGACGTCGCCTATACATATACAAAACCGCTCGAAAATTATAAAAACCCACGTGGCGGTATGTTCCAAGCGGGGCTTTATCCTGTGTCGGCAAACGTGCCTTTGGGCGCTCAAACGGGAGCTACCCCGGACGGCAGAGCGGCATACACGCCAATTGCTGACGGTGTTGGTCCTGCTGCAGGTAGAGATACAAAGGGTCCTACCGCATCGGCAAACTCGGTAGCAAAACTTGACCACTTTATCGCTTCTAACGGAACGCTGTTTAATATGAAGTTCCACCCAAGCGCATTGGCAGGTCCCAGCGGACTTGAAAGTTTTGTGGCTTTGGTACGCGGCTTCTTTGATCAAAAGGGTATGCATATGCAGTTTAACGTTGTAAGTCGCGAAACACTTCGCGATGCGCAAAAGAACCCCGAAAAATATAAATCACTCGTGGTTCGTGTTGCGGGTTACAGCGCACTATTTACAACCCTTTCACGCTCGCTTCAGGATGATATTATCAGTCGTACCGAGCAGGGAGGTTTCTAAAATATGGATAACCTCGCTGTAAGGGGAAGAATCTTCGATATACAGCGGTTTTCTACCCACGATGGTCCTGGTATTCGCACAATAGTCTTTTTAAAAGGCTGTGCCCTTCGTTGCCGTTGGTGTTGCAATCCTGAGTCGCAATCATATGAAATTGAAACTATGATGCAAAACGGAAAACCCAAAACAATGGGACGTGACGTTACGGTGGGTGAGGTTCTTGCTGAGGTTTTGCAAGACAGACCTTACTATAATCGTTCGGGCGGAGGAATCACCCTTTCGGGTGGCGAAAGCCTGTTGCAACCCGATTTTGCGGTAGCATTGCTTAAATCCTGTAAGGAAAACGGCATAAACACAGCCATTGAAACAACAGGTTTTGCAAACCGCGATGTGATAGAAAGATTTTTACCCTATCTTGATACCGTGCTTATGGATATTAAGCACATAAACCCAGACAAGCACAAGGAATTCACTTCTCAGTCAAACGAGCGAATTCTTGAAAATGCAAAACTGATTGCCGAAAAGGCAAAAAAACTTATAATTCGGGTACCGGTTATACCTACCTTTAATGATACGGTTGCCGAAATTGCTGAGATTGCCGCATTTGCGTCAAGTCTTTCTCGTGTTGATGAGATACATTTACTGCCATATCACAGTATGGGACGCGATAAATACACGGGTCTTGGTCGCGAATACACAATGGGCGATATAAAATCCCCCACCAATGAATTAATGGAAGTGCTTAAACAAACCGCCGAGCAATTTGGCCTTAAAGCACAAATAGGAGGTTGATTATGCAGTTTGATAACGATAAAGCTCGTATTATTCAAGAGCTTGTCCCGGGTAAACAGATAACCTTGGCGCATATAATTGCAAATCCCGACGATATACTTTATAAAAAATTGGGATTAGACCCTGCCGCTAACCATAAAGGCGCAATTGGTATTATCACAGTATCGCCCAGCGAAACGGCAATCATAGCGGGTGATATCGCAATTAAGGCGTCGGGCGCAGAGCTTGGGTTTGTTGACCGCTTTAGCGGTACGGTAATCCTAACAGGTACTGTGTCTGAGGTTGAAGCATCACTGCTTGCTATAACCGATTATGTTGAGAATAAACTTGGTTTTTCAGTTTGTGAAGTGACAAAAACCTAATGAAAAAACTTATACTTATGGGGCGTAGCGGTGTTGGTAAAACCACACTTACACAAGCGCTAAAAGGTGAAAAGACACACTATCAAAAAACACAGTACATAGATTATGGTGATTTTTTGATTGACACACCGGGAGAATATGCTGAAAATCACGACCTTGGCGCAGCACTTTGTCTTTATGCGTATGAAGCCGACATCGTGGCGTTGCTTATAGCGGCTGATGAACAGTATTCGTTATTTCCACCCAACATTACCTGTATGGTGAATCGCGAGGTAATAGGTATTGTTACCAAATGCGATAAAGCAGACCCCTCGCGTGCAGAGAGTTGGTTAAGACTTTCGGGGTGCCAAACGGTGTATAAAGTCGATTCCAAAACCGGAAAAGGCATAAATCAAGTGTTGGAACACCTTAAAAACCACAAAAAACAAGAAAAATAATGCAAAAAACCAAAAAAATGGTCTTTTTTATGTTGACTTTACTGCATTCGTGTGGTATTATTATAATGTAATAAAATCAAATTTTCAAAATAAGGAGAAATTATTATGGTAAATGAGTATGAAATCAAAAAACAAATATGCGACATCGGTAAGCGTATTTATGACAGAGGAATGGTTGCGGCTAATGACGGTAACATTTCGGTAAAACTTAACGACAACGAATTCCTTTGCACACCTACAGGTGTTAGTAAGGGCTTTATGACACCCGAATATATTTGTAAGGTTGACCGTAACGGTAAGGTTCTTCAGGCTAACAAAGGCTTCAAACCTTCATCTGAAATCAAAATGCACATGCGTGTATATAAAGAGCGTCCTGATGTAAATTCAGTTGTTCATGCTCATCCTATGTATGCAACAGGTTTTGCTATCGCAGGCATTCCGCTTACTCAGCCAATTATGCCTGAAGCTGTAATCGCTCTTGGTTGCGTGCCGATTGCTGAATACGGAACACCTTCTACCGAAGAAATTCCTGATGCAGTTTCAAAGTATTTGCAGTCATTTGATGCAGTGCTTCTTGAAAATCACGGCGCACTTACATTCTCTGATTCACTTCTTAACGCATATCACAAAATGGAATCAGTAGAATTCTATGCAAAACTTCTTTATATCTCAAAACAGCTTGGCGGTCCTAAGGAGCTCTCTGAATCACAGGTACAGCGTCTCTATGAAATCCGCAGACAGTTTGGTCTTAAGGGTAAGCATCCTGCAGACCTTTGCCCAAATGCTAAAGAGGGCAAACCCAGCTGTCACGGTTGCGGTGGCAACTGCACCTGCGGTAAGGGTGACGGCGACATGGTTGCTGAAATTACAAAGCGTGTTTTAGAACAGCTTGGTAAATAATTATGAATGAACAGGCTCTGCAGACTATCGTTGAAAAGATAGTAAAACAGATAAAAGCACCGCAAGATATGACGCTTGACATTGCGCTTTCGCTTGCTGAAAAGGTTAAAGCAAAGGCAAGAGAAATGGGTGTTAAAGCGGTTGTGGCTGTGTCAAATAAAGCAGGGCATCCTGTTTTGGCAGAGTGTATGGATGATTCGTACATAGCTAGCTTCGACATAGCGGTGCAAAAGGCATTTACAGTGGTTTCACTTAAAATGTCTACAAGCGCACTAAAACCTCTTGCCCTTCCCGGTGGTTCGCTTTACGGAATACAATTTACCAACGGTGGTAAAATTGTAATTTTCGGCGGCGGTGAACCGCTAAAAAATGCACAGGGCGAAATAATAGGCGGTCTTGGTGTAAGCGGTGGCAGCGAGGAGCAGGATAGCGCACTCGCGGCTTACGGCAAAGAAATTTTTGAGAAAGGACAGTATTTATAATGGATATAAATTCTTCCAATATAGAGCAAATAGTGCGTCAGGTTCTTGATAGCATGAACGGCAACACTGCTGTTGCTCCTGCAGCTTCAGGCGCAGTTCCTGCTACAGCGCACGTTGCAATGCTCACAGGACTTGAAAAATTCGAAATCAAGGAATATCCAATGCCTACAGTTGGTGATGATGATATTTTGGTTCGGGTTGAAGGCTGTGGCGTTTGCGGCACTGATGCTCACGAATATAAACGTGACCCATTTGGTCTTATTCCTGTAGCGCTCGGTCATGAGGGTACAGGCGAAATAGTTAAGATGGGTAAAAATGTAAAGGTTGACTCAGCCGGCAAACCACTAAAGCTTGGCGACAAGGTTGTTACCTGTATGATATTTAAGGATAATCCTGATATCACAATGTACGACCTTAACAAACAAAACGTTGGCGGCGCTGATGTTTATGGACTTCTCCCCGATGATAATGTTCATCTGAATGGTTGGTTCAGTGATTACATTTTGGTTCGCGGTGGTTCTACCGTATTTAACGTAAGTGATTTGGATCTCGATTCAAGAATACTTATCGAACCCTGCGCAGTACTTATTCACGCAGTAGAGCGCGCAAAAACAACAGGCATTTTAAGATTTAACAGCCGTGTTGTAGTACAGGGTTGCGGACCAATCGGTCTTATTTGTATTGCAGTTCTTCGTACAATGGGTATTGAAAATATAGTAGCTGTTGACGGCGAGGATAAACGCCTTAACTTTGCAAAAGAAATGGGCGCAAATGCTGTGGTTAACTTTAAAAATCACAAAGGCATTGAGGCTTTGGCAGATGGCGTTAAAGATGCATTCGGCGGTTATCTTGCTGACTTTGCATTCCAATGCACAGGTTCACCCGTAGCGCACAGCAATATTTACAAGTTTATTCGCAATGGCGGCGGACTTTGTGAACTTGGTTTCTTTATCAACGGCGGTGACGCTACAATCAATCCGCACTTTGATATTTGCTCAAAAGAAATTACAACTGTTGGTTCTTGGGTATATACCCTTCGCGATTATGCAACCACATTTGATTTTCTGAAAAGAGCAAAGGGAATCGGTCTTCCTATGGAAAAACTTATCACCCACAAATATCCTCTCGAACAAATCGACGAAGCATTTAAGACCAATCTTAAAATGGAAGGCCTTAAGATTGCCATCGTTAACAAGTAAGGAGAGTATCTATGGGTAAGGCTACAGGTATTTTAGAGGTGTATGGGCTTGTTGCCGCGTTCGTTGCGTGCGATGCAGGTTGCAAAGCGGCTGACGTAACGGTTGAAAATTTTGATAAAAACAAGCCTGGTAACGCCGACGAATTAGAGGTTCCACTAATTGTAGCAATTAAGTTTCGCGGTTCGGTAGATGCAGTAGAGGCTGCAATGGAAGCGGCAAAACAGGCGGCTCAAAATGTGACAGGCGTTGTTGCAAGTCACATTATAACCAGAACCGAAGAAGATACAGAACCTATGTTAAAGCTAAACGCTTTTGATAAAAACTAATTTAACTAAAAATCAAAACAATTTTGGAGGATACAAAAATGAAAGAAGCACTTGGTATGGTAGAAACCCGCGGTCTTACAGCTGCTATTGAAGCTGCTGATGCAATGGTAAAGGCTGCAGAAGTAACACTCATCGGCACCGAAAAAATCGGTTCAGGTCTCGTATCTGTAATGGTACGTGGTGATGTTGGCGCTGTTAAAGCTGCTGTAGAAGCTGGTTCAGCTAACGCTTCACGTCTTGGTGAACTTGTAGCAGTACACGTAATCCCAAGACCACACGCAGATGTAGAAAAAATTCTCCCTAAATTCTAATCTTAAGATTTTAAGAGGTAATTACTTATGAAGTCTATAGGACTTATAGAGGTTTCAGGCGTAACAGCAGCTGTTGATTGCCTTGATATAATGTGTAAATCAGCAGATGTAGAGTTTGTAACCTGGGAGCGTAAGCTTGGTGGGCGACTTGTAACGGTTGTGGTTGAAGGTCAGGTTTCTGCCGTAAGCGCCGCAGTAGATAATGCTGTGGCAAATGCAATTAAAAAACCTGTTTCACATGCTGTTATTCCAAGCCCTCATGAAGAGGTTGTGCGTCTGCTTAAACTTAGCGCATCTCGCATAAAAAAGAAAGAAGGAACTAAATAATGGCTACTTCTAAAACTTCTAGCAGTAAATCTGCTACTACTAAAAAAACAACAACTACCAAATCGGCTGCGGCTAAAAAGCCGACGGCCGCCAAGGTAGAAACTGAACCTAAGGTAAAGGAGGTAACACGCATGGCACTTGAAGCATTAGGTATGGTAGAAACCCGCGGTCTCGTAGCTGCAATTGAAGCTGCAGACGCAATGGTAAAGGCTGCAAACGTAGAACTTATCGGCACAGAAAAGATTGGTTCAGGTCTCGTATCTGTAATGGTACGCGGCGACGTTGGCGCTGTTAAAGCCGCTGTAGAAGCTGGTTCTTCTTCGGCAGGTTCTTTAGGTGAGGTTATCGCAACACACGTAATTCCAAGACCTCACAACGATGTGGAGAAAATTCTTCCCACACTTAAATAATTTCGTTTTTAAATTTTATTTAAAATAAAATCTTTATCAGGAGGAAACAAAAATGGCACTTGAAGCATTAGGTATGGTAGAAACCCGCGGTCTTGTAGCTGCAATTGAAGCTGCAGACGCAATGGTAAAGGCTGCAAACGTAGAGCTTATCGGCACAGAAAAGATCGGTTCAGGTCTCGTATCTGTAATGGTACGCGGCGACGTTGGCGCTGTTAAGGCTGCTGTAGAAGCTGGTTCTTCATCGGCTGGTTCTTTGGGCGAAGTTATCGCAACACACGTAATCCCAAGACCTCACGGCGATGTAGAAAAAATTCTTCCCTCATTGAAGTAATTTTAATTTTTAGGGGAAGAGAAACTCTTCTCTTCCCCAAAGCCTTAGGGCAAAACTTAATCAATCAGAAGGGATTGTAACAACAAATGTTAGTTGGAAAAGTAGTAGGAACTATAGTTTCTACCCGTAAAAATGAAAAATTAGTGGGTTCTAAGTTTATGGTTGTTGAACCAATCGAAAAATTAGGAGACCCCAATGCTAAATTTGTAGCAATAGATAATGTGGGCGCAGGTATTGGTGAAATAGTGCTTGTAGCAACAGGCTCTGCCGCAAGAATAGGTTGCGATATGCAGACAGCACCTGTGGACGCCGCTATTGTTGGTATTGTAGATAACGGAATAGGCTTGCCGGAGTTATAATAAATGAATTTAAAAGACCTTCAGGGCATCTTGCAAGAAAACGGAATAGTTGGTGCCGGTGGCGCAGGTTTTCCAACCTATGCAAAGCTGAGCAAAACGGCCGATACCGTTATTCTTAACTGTGCCGAGTGTGAGCCTTTGCTTAAATTGCACCGTCAGGTGCTCGAAACACACCCACAGGAAATTTTTGAAGCCCTTGATTTAATCTCGAAAACAGTAAACGCTAAAAGGGTTTGCGTTGCGCTTAAAAAGTCTTATCACGAGACAACCGAGGCAATCGCTCCCTTTATAGAGTTTTTTTCCAATATAGAAATTTGTCATCTTGATGATGTTTATCCCATAGGCGATGAAATTATACTGACCTATGAGGTAACAGGTAGAATAGTACCCCCAGGTGATATACCGCTGTCGGTAGGTGTTATGGTACTTAACGTTGAAACGGTTTACAATCTTTACCGCGCTATGAACGGTAGACCGGTTACCCGTAAATACGTTACAATAGCAGGCGAGGTGGAAAATCCCGTTACTGTAAGAGTACCTCTTGGTGTCACGGTAGGTGAAATACTTGCGCTTGCAGGTAATATTACAACGCCTGACCCTGCTTTTATAATTGGCGGTCCTATGATGGGTTCACTTGGTTCAAAAGCCAACATAGTAACCAAAACCACCAATGCGGTGCTTGTGTTACCACGTGAACATTCACTTATAAGAAGACGACAATCAAAGACCTTTATAGATATGAAACGCGCTATGGCGGCGTGCTGCCAATGCAGTTATTGCACAAGCCTTTGTTCGCGCAATCTTTTAGGTCATCCAATTAACCCGTCAGAGTTTATGCGCGTTGCATCAAACAGTATCACAAACGATGCCGAGCCGTATATAAACGCTCTGTATTGTTCGGGTTGCGGACTTTGTGAGCAATATTCTTGCGTGCAAAATTTATCACCGCGTATGTTGCTTGCAGCTTGTAAGACCGAACTTCGTAAGGCGGGTGTAAAACCTCAGGCTCAAAAAGACAATTTGGCTATAAATCCAAACCGTCCGCTTCGTCAGGTTCCTATGGCAAGACTTACAAGTCGTATAGGTCTTAAAAAGTATAATAAACCTGCCCCAATAATAGAGGCAGTTCCCAAATTTAAAAAGGTGACAATGCTTCTTAGCCAACACGTAGGTGCGCCAAGTGTACCTGTGGTAAAAAAAGGTGATGAAGTTTGTGAAAAGCAGTTGATAGCTAAAGCGGGTAACGGACTAAGCGTTGCGCTACACTCTCCGGTAAACGGTAAGGTTACCGCAATAGGTAAAACTGCAATAATAATTGAAAAACAATAGGTGTAAATAATGAAAAAAGCACTTGCAATGGTAGAATACAAAACCGTATCTTCGGGTATGCGCGCGGCAGATATAATGGTAAAAACCGCCGAGGTTGAAATTATAGAGGCCACCACAGTATGCCCGGGTAAATATATGGTACTCATCTCGGGAGAACTTAGCGCTGTCCGCGCGTCAGTTGATGCGGCAGCGGCTAAAATGCCCGATATGCTGATAGATAAATTTGTGCTTGGTAATCCTCACGAAAGTATCTTTACAGCGCTTTATGGTACAACCGATATAGGCAGTCCAAATGCCTTGGGTGTGCTTGAAACATTTTCATCATGCGCTGCAATAGTTGCGGCCGATATTGCCGCTAAGACATCTCTTGTAGAGCTTATAGAACTTCGCCTTTCACGTGGTATGTGCGGTAAATCTTATCTTTTGCTTACCGGTGAAATTGCTGCGGTTGATGCGGCTATTGAACGCGCAAAACAGGGCGCAGGAGAACAGGGTATGTTCCTTGACAGCGCAGTTATTCCACATCCTGATGAAAAAATGTGGAGCAGTATAATTTAATTTTTAAGAAAGAGAGAACTGTTTAAATGCTCGGAATAGAACGACGTAATGCAATTCTTTCCAAACTATATTTAGATGGCAAGGTTATAGTTTCAGAGCTCAGCGCCGAATTTGACGTTACCGAAGAAACTATACGCCGTGACTTGGAAAAACTTGACAAGGAAGGCCTTGTTAAAAAAAGCTATGGTGGAGCTGTGCTTGTTCAAAACTTTAGCACCGATTTACCGCATAGCGTAAGAAAAAAAGCAAATGTTCAGGAAAAACAAAAAATTGCTGAAAAAGTAAGCCAATTGTTTCACGACGGTGATTGCATTATGATGGATGCAAGTTCAACCGCGCTTATGGTGCTTAACTATATAAAAAATTTAAAAAACATTACACTTATCACCAACTCGGTCGAAGCTCTTATTGAACTTTCTGACAAAGACGATTGGAATGTTTTTTCAACCGGTGGCAAGTTAAAGCGCGGTTCATTATCGCTTGTGGGTCCGTCGGCTGAAAAGGCAATCAGAGCCTTCCACGTTGACTATGCAATCTGCTCTTCAAAGGGTATAGATATCAGCCGTGGTATTACCGATTCAAATGAAAAAGATTCTGAAATGAAACAGGCATTATTTGATTCGGCTGAAACAAAGATTTTAGTGGTTGACTCAAGTAAGTTTGATAAAATTTCACTTATCAAGGTTAGCGATATTACCGATGTAGACATTATTGCAACCGATGCAGAGCCCAGTGCAAACTGGCAAGAATATTTAAAAACAAAAAACATTGAACTGATATATTGATTTTAAGAGTATCTCAAGGAGTGATTATATATGGCAAGAAATCTTACCGAAGCCGAAATTCGTGAGGTTGTAAGTCAGGTATTAAATAAAGTAACAGCCGCTCCTACGGCTAGTTTTGACAGCACACAGTATGCCGGTAAAAAGTTTGTAGGTGTATTTGACGATATGAACGATGCTATCGCCGCAGCGCAGGTGGCTTATAAGGCAGTACGCGCTATGTCGGTAGAAAAGCGTGAACAGCTTATTACCGAAATCCGCCGTCTTACACGTGCAGAAGCACACATAATGGCAGAAATCGGCGTTAAAGAAACAGGCATGGGTAGGGTAGATCATAAGACTGCAAAGCATATGCTTGTTGCCGACAAAACACCCGGCACAGAAGATATTATTTCTGCTGCCAAAACGGGCGACTATGGTCTTACACTTGTTGAAATGGCTCCATTTGGCGTTGTTGGTGCTATCACTCCAAGTACCAATCCAAGTGAAACTGTAATATGCAACAGCATTGGTATGATTGCCGCAGGTAACGGCGTTGTGTTTAACCCACATCCTAATGCAATTGCTACCTCAAACTATGCGGTTGACCTTGTGAACCGCGCAAGTAAAGCAATGGGCGGCCCCGAGATTTTGGTTTGCTCTATGAAAAAACCAACCCTTGAATCTGCCGCAATTATGCAGTCACACCCACTTATTCGTCTGCTTGTTTGCACAGGTGGTCCGGGTGTTGTAAAGGCTGTGCTTTCTTCTGGTAAAAAGGCAATTGGCGCAGGCGCGGGTAACCCACCTGTTATTGTTGATGATACTGCTGATATCGGTAAGGCAGGCAAAGATATAATTGACGGCTGCACATTTGATAACAACCTTCCTTGCATTGCCGAAAAAGAGGTATTTGCTTTTAAAAATATTGCTGACGAGCTTATATCTGTAATGCTTAAAAACGGCGCTTATATGATAGACAGCTCACAGGCAGCTCGCCTTGCTGATATAGTTCTTGTAGACAAAACCGACAAAAAAGGTAACGTTCGCAAGATTGTAAACCGTGACTGTGTTGGTCGTGATGCTAAGGTAATCCTTTCAAAACTTGGTATTACAGTAAGTGATGATATTCGTTGCATTATTTGTGAAACCGACTTTAACCATCCATTTGTTCAGGAAGAACTTATGATGCCAATACTTCCAATTGTTCGTGTAAGCAATATTGACGAGGCAATTGACTTGGCAGTTAAGGCAGAGCACGGTAACCGCCACACAGCGCATATGCACTCTAAAAATGTTGACAACCTTTCTCGCTTTGCTAGGGAAGTTGAAACCACAATCTTTGTTAAAAATGCACCCTCTTATGCAGGTATCGGCTTTGGTGGCGAGGGTCATGCAACATTTACAATTGCAGGTCCTACAGGCGAGGGTATAACCTCTGCGCGCAGTTTTACACGTCAACGTCGTTGCGTAATGGCTGAAAGCTTCCGTATTATTTAAATCGCAGAAAAGAGGTCATAAAAATGGCTTATGATGATAAAATTGTTGCCGAAATTGTTTCTCGCGTAATGGCGGGTCTTGGTGGCGAAAGTTCAAGCGGCAGTAATGATACTGTGCCTGTGGGTGTTTCAAACCGCCACATACATTTATCTACCCAAGATTTAGAAACACTTTTTGGCAAAGGCTATGAGCTGACCCCCATAAAAGATTTGTCACAGCCTGGTCAGTTTGCTTGTAAAGAAACACTTACAATCGTGGGTCCGTCGCTTCGTCCTATTGAAAATGTTCGAGTATTGGGTCCTGTTCGTAAGGCTTCTCAGGTAGAAATTTCCCGTACAGATTCTTTTACACTCAAGGTTAAACCACCTGTAAGGGAATCGGGCGATATTGCAGGTTCGGCACCTGTAACAATTATTGGACCTAAAGGTGTTGTAACTCTTAAAGAGGGTTGCATAATTGCCAACCGTCATATTCATATGAGCACCGACGAGGGCGCCGCATTTGGCCTTTCAGACGGGCAGTATGTTGACGTAGAGGTAAGCGGTGAGCGTCGCACAAAGTTTTATGACGTTCAGGTACGCGTACATAAGGATTTCCGTCTTGAAATGCATATAGATACCGATGATGCTAACGCCGCAGGCATAGGCAACGGCGCAAAGGTAAAAATTGTAAAATAACAAAAAGCACTCACTAAATTGAAGTGAGTGCTTTAAAATTTACGTTTTATGTATTTATATAAATTTTTTCAAATTCTTATCAAGCAGTTTACGCGCGTGGCTTTTATCTGAAAACAAAAGCAGTAGCACAACAAATTCTATTACTGCGATAATTGCGGTTCCCACCAAACGCGGAACCAATACCACAAAAAACGCATCTACACCGCCGCGATACATGAGTGAAATCCAAAGGGTGTTAAGTATTAGTGAACAAGCAACCTTGTTTAAAATAACACAAATTAAAATTTTAAGCGGTGTGGCATTTTTATAGATAAACTCCGCAAGAATAATACCGTAAATGCAGTTTGTGAGTGTAAATCCGGGAAAATATGCGCCGAACGGAAATAACAGCGAGCCGATTAAATCACCCGCACCTGCGACTATTGCGGCATATGGAGTGCCTAAAAATGCGGCGGCAAAAGCTATTGCCAGAAACCCAAAACTAATGTCTTGATTCCAGATTTTATAGCTTGGCAAAATTCGTTCTAAAACGAGATTAAGCGCTATAAGCAATGCCGTTAAAATAATTTTGAATAATTGCTGTTTTTTGCTTTGCATAATAAAAACCTCCTATCATCCTAACTAACTGATAATAGGAGGCCATTTTATATAACGCGGCTATTATTTGTCAGCGGGATGCGACAGCAAAACCGCGGGTAAATCCTTCGTCTGCGTGACAACTCCCCGTTCACGCAACACTTAACGCCATGCTGTCTACTCTGAAATATTTTAAGTTTATTATATAACTTTTTTTAAATTTGTCAATCAAATTTTACCGCTGTCTTTAAGCACCTTAACTTTAAGTACGGCAATTTGAGTTTTTGCATCTTTAATTTCACCGTTTAGCACCATTTCTACAGCTTTCTCAAGCGGTATGCGAAGCAGGTCTAAAAACTCGTCTTCATCTGGGTTTTGTTTACCAAAGGTAAGACCTGTTGCAAGATAACAATATATAACCTCGTTTAAATAGCCGGGAGATGGGTACAGCGGACACAGGTCAACATAGTTTTGTGCGACAGCGCCTGTTTCTTCCATCAATTCTCTTTTGCCGCATTCCAAGGGGTCCTCGTCCTGTCGATCGCGTTTTCCCGCGGGGATTTCAAGCGTTTCTTCCATATAAGGATATCGCCACTGCTTTACAAAAAGCAGTTCGTCATTATCGGTAAGCGCGGCAACGCATACTCCACCCGGGTGTTCTACCACTTCGCGTGTGGCGGTATTGCCGTTTGGCAGTAATGCATTATCTTGGCGTAAAGAGATTATTCTACCTTTAAATTTGTAGTCAAAACTAATTTGCTTTTCTTCTAAATTCATTATTTAAAGCCACCTTTAATATAATAGTTATAGTATTCAAAATTGAGTTTTTAAGGGTGATAGCGTTGCAAAAAATAGTTAAATCGGTTGAATATGATTATACCGACATACAAAAAATAATTGATGCGCTGTGTTGCAGAAATGACTGTTTACAGCAGTTTTGCATAGGGAAAAGTTGCGCGGGGCGAAATATAACGGCTGTAAAATTAGGTGAATGTAAAGAATATGTGCTGTTTGCCGCCGCTTTTCACGGAAGTGAGCACATAACAAGCAATATTTTGCTTATGTTTTTAGAGGAATATGCTCATGCTTATCGAAAGTGTTGTTCACTTAGCGGCATAAATATTAAAAAAGCCTTGGGCAATCGCGGTGTGATTTTCGTGCCGCGTGTAAACCCCGACGGGTGCGAAATATCTATAAAAGGGGCGCTCGGTTGCGGTAAGGCGGCAGGCGAAATCTATAAAATGTGTCGTGGTGATTTCAGGCATTTTAATGCAAATTTACGCGGTGTTGATATCAACCACAATTTTGATGCCGGATGGAAAAAACTTAACGCGCTTGAAAGAAAATCGGGCATATTTGGTCCTGCGGCTACACGCTTTGGAGGTTACTCGCCAAACAGCGAACCCGAAACACAGGCTATGGTAAGTTTGTGCAAAAATTATAACATACATCACGCAATGGCGCTTCATTCGCAAGGCGAGGTAATATATTGGAGCTATAACGGTTATGAAGATAAAACTGCAAAACGTATGGCAGAAATAATGGCAACAACCAGCGATTATGCGCTTGACGTGCCGCTGTCTATTGCAACGGGTGGCGGATTTAAAGACTGGTTTATTGAAGAGTATCTTCGCCCTGCATTTACCGTAGAGGTAGGCAAGGGCAAAAATCCGCTACCGATAGAAAGCGCTCCCAAGATATACAGCGACGTCCGCGAGATGCTTACAATATTTACTATAATGTAATATTATCATCATATCAAATCATTTTCAATAAAAAATATGTCGTCTCAATAAAAAAATCTTGAAAAAGGTGATATAGTAGAGTATAATTACTCTGTTAAGGTGTCAGTAGCTTTTTTTGCGTGATTTAGCCCGACACCAAAAAGAAAGGATATGTTAAAAATGGAGAAAAAAGAACGCAGAGTAGGAACAATATCAAGAGGTATTCGTTGCCCCATTATTCGTGAGGGCGATGACCTTGCAAAAATCGTGGCAGACAGTGTTATAGAGGCGGCGGAAATTGAGGGCTTTGAGCTTCGTGACCGCGACGTTATTTCTATGACCGAATCAATTGTAGCCCGTTCACAAGGCAACTATGCTACTATCCAAGATATAGCTGCCGACGTTAAGGCAAAGTTTGGCGATGAGACTATCGGTGTAATTTTCCCAATTTTGTCACGTAACCGTTTTGCAATTTGCCTTAAGGGTATTGCAAAGGGTGCAAAAAAGATTGTTCTTATGCTTAGTTATCCTTCTGATGAAGTTGGTAACTCACTTGCAACCTATGATTTAATTGATGCTGCAGGCATTAACCCTTATAGTGACGTTTTAACACTTGAGCGTTACCGCGAGGTGTTTGGAGTTCAAAAGCTTGAATTTACAGGCGTTGACTATGTTGAATATTACGGCAACCTTATTAAAGAAATGGGTGCCGAGGTTGAAATTATATTTGCAAATCAGCCTAAAGCAATCCTTGAATATACCGATTGCGTGCTTACATGTGATATTCACACCCGCGCACGTACAAAACGTTTACTTAAAGCGGCAGGCGCTAAAATTGTTTGCGGACTTGATGATATTTTAAACAAGTCTATTAATGGTAGCGGTTACAATGAAAAGTATGGTCTTTTGGGTTCTAACAAGTCTACCGAAGAAAGCATAAAACTTTTCCCAAAAGAGTGCAAAGACTTGGTTCTTGACGTTCAGTCACGTGTGCTAAAGCGCACAGGAAAGCACGTTGAGGTTATGGTTTATGGTGACGGCGCATTTAAAGACCCACAGGGTAAAATTTGGGAACTTGCCGATCCGGTTGTTTCTCCTGCGTTTACTGACGGTCTTATCGGCACACCAAACGAACTCAAACTTAAATATCTTGCAGATAATGACTTTAAAGATTTAAGCGGTGAAGAACTTAAAGCGGCTATTTCAGCGAGCATTAAGGCAAAAGACGGCAGTAGTCTTGTTGGTAATATGGCGGCTCAAGGCACAACACCACGTCAGCTTACCGACCTTATCGGTTCGCTTTGCGACCTTACCAGTGGCTCAGGTGATAAGGGTACTCCTGTTGTTTTGGTGCAAGGCTATTTTGATAACTACACAAACTAAGTTTGAGTAAAATTGTCCACAGCACAAAACAACACTGTGAACAATTTTCTTTCAAATTATTGATTTACACAATAGAAAGGAAATTGAAATATATGAGTACAAACTTAAGACCGGAATCTATGGAAAGAATTACTACCATAGAACTTGCACAAAAATTCATTGAAGAACAAATTGCCGAAATTCGCGCACAGGTAGGCGACAAAAAGGTGCTTTTGGCGCTTTCGGGCGGTGTTGACAGCTCGGTTGTAGCGGCATTGCTTATAAAGGCTATTGGCAAACAGCTTGTTTGCGTTCACGTAAATCACGGACTTATGCGCAAAGGCGAAAGCGAAGCCGTTATCCAAATGTTTGGTAAAGAGCTTGATGCCAATCTTATTTACGTTGATGCTACCGACCGTTTTCTTGACCTTTTGGCAGGTGTGTCAGAGCCTGAAAAGAAAAGAAAGATTATTGGCGCTGAGTTTATAAACGTTTTTGCCGATGAAGCGCGTAAGCTTGAGGGCGTTTCATATCTCGCTCAGGGCACAATCTACCCCGATATACTTGAAAGCATTAAGGCAGCCGAAGGCAAAAAGGCAGTAAAATCTCACCACAACGTTGGTGGTTTGCCTGAGGATTTACAGTTTGAATTGGTAGAGCCTATAAAACTCCTCTTTAAAGACGAGGTTCGTGTTGTTGGTGAGGCATTGGGCCTTCCACACGCTATGGTTTATCGTCAACCATTCCCGGGTCCCGGCCTTGGTGTTCGTTGTCTTGGCGCTATTACCCGTGACAGACTTCACGCCCTTCGCGAAGCAGATGCAATCTTACGCGAAGAGTTTGACAACTGCGGACTCGCAGAAAAGGTATGGCAGTATTTTATTGCAGTACCCGATATAAAGAGCGTTGGCGTTAAGGATGAAAGCCGCTACGAAGGTTGGCCTGCAATCATCCGCGCAATAAATACCAAAGACGCAATGACCGCTACCATTGAAGAAATACCCTATGACATTCTTCATAAAATCACCTACAGAATCACCCACGAGGTAGAGGGCATTAACCGTGTGCTTTTTGACCTCACTCCAAAGCCAATCGGCACTATCGAGTGGGAATAATACCAAAAACGCTGAAAACCCGCATAAACACTGGTTTTTTGAGGTTTCAAAAAGCCTCGTGACAACGTTTTGACAACAATTTCAGATTATTCAAAAATAAAGAGCTAACAGATTTTTGTTACAAAGTCTGTTAGCTCTTTTTTGTTATGTCATCAATATGGAGATGAAAATGATTGGCATTTCGTTCTGTGTATTTACCTGTCCATTTGAGATGAGTTGTCTTCCGCCCTTTGAAAGGGTGGTAGCTTTCATGTTCGCATATTTGATTTTGCTAAAACCAAGTTCTCTCTTTAGGAATGAATAATATGGGTCATTAAACTTTGTGATTTTTTGCATACCTCTATCTACAAGATGAACAGCACATTGCTTAACCTTTGCTATAACGCAAGTGCGCCAAAACATCAACTCACCGTAAGAGGATTCGGTGTTCTCTGCGATTTGTTCCCGAGATAGACCGTATTCTATCATTTTGGGAACAGCATCATTTATTTTTGCTTTGTCCCAGTATGAACCAATATTCCAACAGATCACAACATCAGGAAAGATATTGGGAAGTACATCTCGTTCAAAACTTGGGTTCGTAATATCGCTCTCAATGAAACAGACTGTTTTAGGAGCCAAATCACCAATGTTTTCTATTACTGAATAACCGGATGCTTTTATTAGCTGCTTTGCTTTTTCTATACAGAACGCATTTTGGTCAATTGCAATTACACTATGACCTGCCTCAAGTAATGCGAGCGTACTTTGACCTGTGCCACAACCAATTTCTAAAACCGTTTTGAATTTACTTATATGCGCAACTAAATGCTTATAGCTGTTATGATCGTAAAAATACTGAGCACTATTATTCCATTCTAAGGCGTATTTTTCTTTCTCAGTCATTGTTATCACCCGCTTTTGTTTCTCGCAGTGCATCAAGAGCTTCCCTTGTACGCTGTACCTCTACTTCGGGATATGTATAACGCCAATGATCATATTCCTCTTTGCTGATTTCACCGTTGCGATACTTCTCTGCTTCTTTCTGCCAAGCGGTAAAACGCTCAAACAAAGAAATATAGGAGGTTCCTCTGTTTTTATCAAGGCGGATACAAACCTCGTCATCGAGCTTGTCAATCTTCAAGCCGTAAATGTCCTCTAACGCAAAGAGCGTATGCATAAAGCCGAGATCTGTATCAATATCAGGAACATTCAATGCCATAGTAGAAACACCCAAAGCATCGGCAAGAGCTTCGGTTAAATCTGATTTGGGTGTTCTTGTGCCGGACTCATATTGAGCTAAGCGGATGTCAGCGGTTTTCTCCGGAAAGCCGACTTTTACACCGAGAAACTTTTGTGTCATACCTTTTAAGTTACGAAAAAATCTTATTCTTTCACCAATTGCCATAGTAATTTCACTCCTTACTTATGTGCTTTGCATTGAGTATAACACAAATGTTTAAGTTATGTCAAGATAATATAAACAAAATAGTTTAATATTTTCTCAAAAACCACTTGACTTAACGTAATATGTTTAGTATAATGAAGATAACTTAAACAAATACAGTTAAGTTGCAACAACTAAACGACCGTCCAAGTGGGATACTTTGCCAAGACCTTCCGAAAGGAAGCGAGCGAGAAAACGCCGCTGAAAAGCAGGGGGCAGGAACGACACTTGGGGAGAACGGCAAATCCAAACACAGCAATAAAAACTAAGAAAGGAGGTGCAGCAATGTTTGAAGATTATTATATGACCGCAGACGATGTTGCAAAGGCTCTCAAGATTTCCAAATCATTCGCCTATAAGGTGATTCGGAAAATGAACGCTGAACTGCAAGAACAAGGATTTTTCACAATGGCGGGGAAAGTCAACAAACAATTCTTTTTAGACAAAACTTGCTATGATGCAGCCAAAGTTAAGGAAAGGAAGTGATAAAAATGGCTGTTTATAAAGATGAAAAAACAAATACTTGGATGGTTTACTACCGAGTAACCGATTGGAAGGGAGATCGTAAGCAAAGCACGAAGCGAGGTTTCCCGACCAAGCGAGAAGCACTTGCTTGGGAACGTGAGTTTTTGAACAAAACTCAGGCAGACCTCAGTATGACCTTTGCGAGCTTTATTGAAACCTATACGGTGGATATGAAGAACCGCATTAAAGAAAACACTTGGCAGACCAAAGAGCATATTATCCGCACGAAGATCCTGCCATACTTCGGCAAGCGCAAAATCAGCGATATTCAGCCGAGAGATATTATTGCTTGGCAGAATGAAATGATTAAAGGATGTGATAAAAACGGCAAGAAATACTCTCCCGTGTACCTTAAAACGCTCCACAATCAGCTCAGCGCCATTTTCAATCACGCCGTTAAGTTCTATGGCTTGAAAGAGAATCCCGCCGCTAAGGTCGGTAATATGGGTAAGGCGAGAAGTCGTGAAATGCTCTTTTGGACACAAGAGGAATATCAGAAATTTGCCTTTGCGGTGATGGACAAACCCGTATCCTATTACGCATTTGAAATGCTGTATTGGTGCGGTATCCGTGAGGGTGAATTATTAGCCTTGACCGCCGGCGACTTCGATTTTGAGCGTGGTACGGTCACAATCAATAAGTCCTATCAGCGCATTGACGGCAGGGATGTTATTACCGAGCCGAAAACGCTGAAAAGCAACCGTGTGATAAAGATGCCTGATTTTCTTATCGAGGAAATCAAGGAGTACCTTGCTAAGATCTACGGTCTGCAAAAGAACGACCGAGTGTTTAATATCACAAAGAATTATCTGCACCGTGAAATGACAAGGGGTGCAGATGAAGCAGGGGTTAAGCGTATTCGCATCCACGATCTGCGACACAGCCACATTTCCCTCTTAATTGAAATGGGATATTCGGCGGTGGCGATTGCCGACCGTGTAGGACACGAAAGTATCAATATCACTTATAACTATGCTCATCTGTTCCCGTCCACACAGACAGATATGGCAGACAAGCTCAATAATTTCCGAAAGGAGCCAACACAAAATGTCAGCTAAGAATTTAGACAAACACGACCGTTTCAGATGTATCACCGTAGGGTTTCGAGTATCACCGGAAGAACACGAAACGATAAACCGTATCGTGGCGCTGTCGGGACTCACAAAGCAAGAATACTGCTATCGAAAGTGTACCGACCGTGAAATTATCGTGGAGGGTAATCCGAGAGTGTATAAGGCACTCAAAGTGGAACTCGCCGCCGTGCTTGATGAACTGAAGCGTATCGAAAGCGGCGGCAACGTCAGCGGTGACTTGCTTGAAGTCATCGACCAAATCAACAAAACCTTGTATGGATTAAAGGAGGGATCTGAATGACCAATATAACGGAAAAGACTGCCCCGAATGTATCTGTTGGCGCAGATACGGAGCAGCCTTCTCAAAAATCTACTGCAAATATTATAACCACCGAAGATGGAAATTTCAAGAGTTTTGAGGAAATTCAGCGTGAAATGATTAGGATGATGGACCCGTCCTACCTCAAAACCGTATCAATGACCGAATTGTACGACACCGTTTACCAAAGCAAGTCGCCGCTGATTGACGGCTTGCTCTATCCGGGAACGTATATCTTTGCAGGCGCACCCAAGCTCGGTAAAAGTTTTCTGATGGCGCAGTTGGCGTATCACGTTAGCACGGGAACGCCGCTGTGGAACTATAACGTCCGAAAAGGAACGGCATTATACCTCGCCCTTGAAGATGATTACCGCCGCCTGCAGGAACGCTTGTATCGAATGTTCGGAACGGAAAGTGCCGACAATCTGCACTTCTCTGTTTCGGCAAGTCAGATCGGCAAAGGACTTGATGAACAGTTGCAGGGGTTTGTTACCGAACACCCCGACACCAAACTCATAATCATAGATACGCTTCAAAAGGTGCGTGAGGTCGGCGGTGATAATTACAATTACGCCAATGACTATGAAATCATTAACCGTATCAAGAAATTCACCGACCGTTACAGCATTTGCGTTTTAATCGTTCACCATACCCGAAAGCAAAATGCCGATGATAAGTTCGATATGATCTCCGGTACGACGGCTCTGCTCGGTGCAGCAGACGGCGGCTTCATTTTGCAAAAGGAAAAGCGCACAAGCAACAACGCCACCCTTGAGGTATCGGGCAGAGATCAACCCGACCAAAAGCTACACCTTGTCCGTAATACCGAAACTCTGTTATGGGAATTGGAGCGAGTGGAAACGGAACTTTGGAAAGAGCCGCCCGAACCGTTGCTTGAAAAGGTAGCGGCGTTTATCACCGCAGACAATGCCGAGTGGTGCGGTTCACCAACGGAGCTTGTCGTGGTGCTTGGTATTGATATGAAAGCCAACGCTCTGTCGATGAAGCTGAATATCAATGCAGGGCGTTTGTTCAATGAGTACGGCATCTGCTACGAGAACAAACGCTGTCACGATGGCCGCAAGGTGCGCCTACACCTTGCAGAGGCGTGACGATGCGTGTCGGTCGTGACGGTGTTATTGGCGGTAGCAAAAACATCGTCACCATCGTCACAGACCGACACGGGAAAGTTTAGGCGGGGTGCAGGGTGCCCTTTACAAAGGGCGGCTCTGCTGGGGTGTTGTCCGCAGACAACGGGGCAACGCCCCATAACCCCCTCGGAGAGCGCAATGGCACCTTTTGATAGACGAAGGCTGTCGAAAGTGCTTTTGCGTTACTTTTGACAAAAGTAACAAAACCCGCCGCACGGCGGCGAAGGAAAAAGGAAGTGATTATTTGAAAAGAACGATAAGCGGAATGGTCGGAAAAGGCTCGCTCAGACACAACAATCGTACCTTTCACGCAGGCAACGTTGATCCCGAAAGGTCGCATCAAAACATTGCCTACTGTGATGAAAACATCCGTGATGTCTACCACGAATTGTTTGATGAAGCACTCGAAAAATACAACGCCAAGCAAACGAGAGCCGACCGTATGATAGATGATTATTACGAAAAAATACGCTTTGGAAAGCAGGAAAAACCGTTCCACGAAATCATAATGCAGATTGGTGATTGGGAGAATACCGCCGTCGATAGCGACACCGGAAAGCTCGCCACCGAGACACTTGACGAGTATATGAAAGGCTTTGCCGAGCGTAATCCCAACCTCAGAGTGTTCTCGGCGCATCTGCATTTGGATGAAGCAACACCCCACTTGCACATTGACTTTGTGCCCTTCATCAAGACCGACGGTAAGCGTGGACTTGAAACAAGAGTATCCCTCAAGCAAGCGTTAAAGGCACAAGGATTTGTCGGTGTTCACAAGAAGGACAGCGAGTGGGCAAGGTGGATACAAGCCGAAAAAGAACAACTCGCCGCCATTATGGAACGGCACGGAATTGAGTGGGAACACAAAGGAATGGAACGCCCGCACCTCGATGTCCTTGATTATAAATTGCAGGAACGTCAGAGAGAATTAGCGGAGTTGGATGCGGTTGTCAAAGAGAAAACCGATGAAGCAAATATCCTCGAAAAGCAGATTGAAAACCTCACCGAGAGTGCAAAGGTCATCACGACTATCTCACAAAATTTTGAAAACGAGCCTGAATATCAGTTGCCCGAACCTGCGGCAATGATGTCGGCACGGAGCTATAAAACCAAGTTTGTCGATCCGTTGATAAAGCGATTAAAGGCACTCGTTATTAAAACTCTGAGTCGGTATTTTGAAGCGAGAACCGATTTTGAACGGTGGCGAACCGCCAACCACTCACTTGCGAGTAGCAACGAGAGATTGAAAAATCGGGTGGCGGCTTTGGAGAATGAAAACGAATATCTCCGTGAAGATCTGCGTGATTATAAACTGCTCCGAAAGGTATTCGGCAGCAGGCAAATTGATAATCTGCTTGAACAAGCAAGAGCAAACAAAGGTAAACGGCGTGATGAACGCTCAAGATAAAATTACAAGGAGGACAACACAATGAAACAGCATTTCACAGACGAAAGAACAGGTATCAGCTACACCTTGCAGGGGGATTACTTCACTTAAGGATATTCAAGAAAACAACCATATACGCTGTTTACAAAATTCCTCGCAAATAAAATAATCAAACGAGGTAAAAGTATATGTTTAACTTTATTGAACAGTTTTATTATGGAAACATTGAGCCGCAGGAATGTTCATCCGAGCTTACAGCAGAGATGAAAAAGAAACTAAGTCAACTAACTAAAAAGGAAGAATGTCTTAATGAAAAACTTGCCGACGAATTGAAAGATTTGTTTGCGGATTATACAAGCTCTTGCACTGCTTTTACAAGTGTTTGCTGTGCAGATAGCTTTATGGTCGGATTCAGGCTCGGAGCAAGGTTCGCATACGATACTTTTGTGGAAAATAGGAAAGGATGATGTGATTATGGAACTCAAAAAGGACTATACAAACGAACAAACAGGTATCCGTTACAGTCTTCATGGAGACTTTTATTTGCCAGATATTAAAGTTCCTGAAGAAAATATCGTTCTCGGCAAATGGGGTATGCTTTACAAAGATTACCTTTCCAATAACAAGAAAGTAGTGTTTTCTGTGCTACTTGCGGAAGGTAAGCTGTATCAGCACTGTGCAGAGATAGAAAAACAGGCAAATGAAATGTACGACCTTCTGATTGAGCAAATGAAAAAGGCAGAAGGTGTTACAGAAGAATTAAAGGAACAAGACCAGTTTGAATGGGTTCAGAGGATAGGTAATATTCAGCAACGGGCAAGGGAGATTGTATGCAGTGAATTGATTTACAGTTAAATTAAATTTGATAGCATAAAGCACGACTTACGGAAATGTAGGTCGTGCTTAGCTTTTAGCATTAAAAATGCCTTTTGTTCGTTAATTTTTTTGGATAATACCCATGGTCATTCTGAAAATTTCTATCGAACACAGAGCAAAATCTAAAAAAATCATACAATATATTGTGGTTAGCTGCAGCAATTTTTGGTTTATATGGTATGAAATTATTTCTTTGTCGGAGAAGATTTTTTAAGCAAGAAATTTTGCCTTCAGCATAACTGGTATAAGGAAGACAGCGATACAATCAATATCGTTATGTATGGCGGTCCCGACAGCTTTGACAGAAGCGAATCAGATAATACTGAAAAGTATGAGCTCAACGCATTTTTGACTGGGGATGCACAGATACCAATGAAATGTTTTTAACGCATATCAGCGGAGAAGTTTTGCTTAACGGTACTGAGGGCGAAAAATTTCATTTTGAAAAAATGGTAGAAATGGAATAAAATCAAGTATATTTTATGCACCCTGCACAAAAACAGGGTCTTTTTTTTTTACTTAAAGACCCTACATTTGTAGGGTGACTTCGTTGCTTAAAAATTGTATAATTTAAAAGGTGAAAGTATTTCTTAAAGGCGGTGATGATTTTTGCAGACGGTAAAAAGCCGTAATCTCTTTGACAGCTTCACTATTATACCCTTTTCCTGCTTCCGTTATAACTTTGACGGGCCGAAGGGGGAGCGGGTGCTCTTTATCGAAAGTGAGGAAAAGCATTTCACTCTTTTATTTCGCAGGGTCTGCCCCTTTTTTCGTTTTTCTAATTGTTAAATGTTTATGTCTTGGGAGGTTGCGCACACATTTTATGCGCAACCTCCTTTTTTGTTTGTACGCCCTTCTCTATGATAGTTTTTGCGCAACACTCAAAAAAGTCTGATATTCTGTCAACAAACAGCTTGTGTCATAGAAACTGAACGGCAGGAAGTTTTTGCTTTCCGCCGTTATAATGTTTTAGAATAGTGTAAAAAAATCATAATTTTATGCTATAATGTTCTTATTATGAAAAAAATAATACATGTTTTGGCATTGACCCTTGCTTTTGCTGTTGCATTTTCTCGCAGACTGTGGTAGTATGGATTTGTAGGAACCAAAAATACGAAGGAAAGGGAGTATCAGAATGAAAAAGCGCCTTTTGTCCATCCTGCTCGCGCTTGCGATGCTCGCGACGCTGCTTCCGGTGGCTGCGGTATCCGGCGCGGACGAAGCACCGACGATCCGCATCCACGCGGACTATCGGGAGAATTTCGGCACGGTCTTCTATGCCGCGGACGGCGCGGTGCCGACCGCGAGCGAGGAATACCGTCTTCGCGCGTACGACGACATTGACTGTTCCACCTCGACCGGGAAGCTGACCTTCCTGATCGATCCCACCGTCAAATACGGCTGGGACGGAGAGAAGGACTGCCTCATGGCATCCGATGAGGTGAACGGCCGCGTGATTTCCGTCCGGGCGCGCTATGAGAAGAAAAACGGTGAAACGATCGACAAATGGATCGTTGAGAGAGGGGAACTTCAGAGCGACGACGTCAGCTTCTCCGGCGGTCTGCTGACGTGGAACGTCGGGATCGTCGGCTTCCTGGAGCTGCACGTCACCTGGACCTATGGAGAACACATCTTCCATACCTTCGGACCGACCAAGGATAACCCCGTGATGATCGACGTCAACGGCGGCGGCAGGGGATACCGGCAGCTGCAGCTCCCGGCAGGGATCGATCCGGAGAATTGCACCTATGAGCCGTTCGGCAACGGGATCAAGATCCGTGTACCCGCAAGCACCGAAAGCCTGACGTTCTCCTGGAAGGAGAGCTTCCGCATGGAGCGGATCAGCGCCGACGGCATCGGCGCTGAGGGCGATTGGGGCGAGATCGAGTGGCCTGAAGGCACCGAATGGACGCTGACGCTCCGCCCCGGCCGCGACTGGTATCACGTGAATTTTGAGTTTGCGGAAAACGATTTGGGCGCGGACGGCCGCTTCTGCGTTTGGTATGACCAGTGGACGGGCAGCCTGTTCGCCTCGGTCGGGGAAGAAACGCCGACTGCCGATCCTGCGAACTATCTGTTCGATGCATGGGAGAACGCGTTCGACTTTATCCCCAATGGCACGCTTGAGCCGATCCATCTGCTGCTCGATACCACGCAGGGTATCGACTGGGACGCCTGGAACGAGCGCGAAGAACTGATCTTTGAGCCGCGCGACGAGGCCGAGGGCGTCTATATCCGGTATGTGGGCTACCTGCCCGACGGCAACTGGTATGACGGCACGATCGTTGAAGACGGCGCCGTCCTCACAGACGGATTCACCTTCGAAGACGGCGTCCTGACCTTTACGCCGTACGACCACAGCAACTTTGAACTGCACGTCTGGTGGAGAGAACGGGATTATCAGTTCGACCAGTTCGGCGGTACGGAAGAAAAACCCGTCGTGATCGACGTCAACTGGTGGGGCTCCGGCTCTATCCCCGCGCCTGCCGGCGTTGCGGAGGAAGACTACTTCGCGCAGGACGACAGAATGCGCATCCGCGTGCCGTGGGAGACCGAAAGCCTGACCTTCACCTGGGAAGGCCCGCTGGAAGAGATCGGCGTGGACGGCCTCGGCGAGAACGACTCCTGGGCTTACTTCCCGCCCGAGGGCGACAGCTATACGCTGGCGCTCGATCAGACCAACGAATGGGGCGATCCCAGAGACCGCTACAGCATCCAGTTCCAGTTCCCGGACTACAACTGGATGGGACAGGACAGCACGCTCTTCCTCGCCTATGACCAGTGGAACGGCAGCGTCTTCTACGCGCTGGGCGAGAACCAGCCCGACGAGATTGAAGAATGCTATGCCGCCGCGAATAACGACGGCTACGTCTTCACCCCCGGCGAGGCGATCCGTCTCCTCCTGGAGCCCACGAAGGGCATCGACTGGGAGGAATGGGACAACGGCGTCTTCCAGCTCCACGACCGTGACGGCAACGACCTTGTCTGCGTCGAAGCGAGTTATATCGACGCGAACGGAGAGTATTTCGAGGGTACGGTCTTCGAGAACGGCGAGGTTTTCCGCGACGACTGGACGTATGAGGACGGCGTCCTGACCTACGTTCCCGCGAATAACTTCAACATCCGGCTGAACTTCTGGTGGCGCGAGTCCGACCGTGAATTCTACAGCTTCAACAGCACCGAGGAAGCGCCGGTACTCGTCGAACTCTTCTGGCGCGACGGCGGACCCGTGCAGCTGGTGGACGACGTTCCCGCAGAGGATATGCTCGTCCAGGACGACAGAATGCGCATCCGCGTTCCGTTCGAGGCCGAGACCCTGATCTTCACTTGGGAGGGAGATCTGCGGGAACTGCGCGTTATGGGTCTGGAGGACGCGGACGAGAGCAACTGGAGTACCGTCGAACCCGAGGGAGACACCTACACCCTTATGCTCAATCAACTCAATGACTGGGGCGATCCGGAGACCAGATACAATCTGGAATTCAACTTCGTAAACTATGATTGGGTCGCCAAGGAAGACTTTGCAATGACCTACTACGACTGGGGCCAGGGCAGCGTCTTCGCCACCGTCGGCGACGAAATCCCGACGGCGGACGTCGACCACTACCAGCCCGACGGTTGGGATTTCCGGATAAACTTCGCACCCGACGGGGAGATCCTGCCGATCCATCTTCTGATGGACACCTCCGTCTGCGCGGACTTTGAAAAGTGGGAGCTTGAGGGCGTTCTCGAACTTGTCGACAAGGAGCCGACCGGCTTCGTCGCGGTCATCGCCCGTTACGTCGACGAGCATTTTGAATGGGTCGAAGAACCGGTCTTCCAGAACGGCACGGTCCTCAAAGAAGGCTGGACCTATGAGGACGGCATTCTCACCTATACCCCGGCAAACGATTATAATATCGAGATAATGTTCTGCTTTGACGAAGGGCAGATGGCGCTTGAGAGTTTGCAGCGCACCGAGGAATGCCCGGTGATGATCGAGGTAGAATGGTACGCCGAAGGCGACGTGCAGGTCCCCGCTGGCGTGGACGCCGAAAACTACGTCGTTTTCCAAAACCGGATGCGCATCCGCGTGCCCTATGAGACCGAGAGCCTGACATTCACCTGGGACGAGAACGCAGGGATCAATCGCGTCGGTATCGCCGACACGGGCCTGTTCAGCACCTGGGGCCGCACCGCGATCGAGGGTACGTCCTATACGCTGCAGCTTGACATTATGGACGGCGAATACCCGAGAGACTGGTATCGCGTCATCTTTGACGGCAGTGGAATTCCGCCTGCCGGCTCCGTCGGTGTTGTGACCGATCCCGGCGGCGCGGGAGACGGCAGCTTCAATCAGGCTGCCTGCGAAGCGGCTGCCGCATGGTGCGCGGCGAACGGTACTGCCTACTGGACATACACGGCGCCCGGTGACGATGAATTTGACTACCTGATGGAGGCGGCGCAGGCGATCAGCGACGGCTTTGACACCATCGTGATGGTCGGCTTTATGTGTGCAGGTCCCGCGGCAACGCTCGCCAAGGCCTGCCCGGACGTCAACTTCATCCTGCTCGACGCCGGCCTGAGTGATCTGGAAATGGCGACCGGCGACGAAAACTATGTCATTCCCGACAATCTCTTTGCTGCGACCTACGCCTCCGAGCAGTCCGGCTATCTGGCCGGCTACGCCGCGGTCGCGCTGGGCTACCGCAAACTCGCCTTCCTCGGCGGTATGGCGATCCCGGCCGTGACGAAGTACGGCTACGGCTTTGTCCAGGGCGCGAACGACGCGGCAAAGGCGCTCGGCTGCGTGGACGATATCCGTCTGGATTACGCCTACTGCGAGCAGTTCTTCCCCGATAACAGCGTGGAAGCCTATGTCGACAACTGGTTCGCGAACGGAACGGAAGTCGTCTTCGCCTGCGGCGGCGGCATCTATGCCAGCGCTGCTGCGGCGGCCGCGAAGGCAGGCGGCAAGTTCATCGGCGTGGACGTCGACCAGGCGCCTGCGGTGGATGGGGAATTCGGCGAAGGTCTGACGCTGACCTCCGCAATGAAGGGCCTGGGCGCGACGGTCACCGCGCAGCTCAACAAGATCGCGAACGGCACCTTCACCGGCGGGACGGACACCCTCGGCATCGTGTCCGGCGATCCTGCCGAGAACAATGTCGCGCTTGCGCCGTCGACGCAGTTCAATGAGAACTTTACCGAGGCGGACTACCGCGCAATGCTCGCCAAGATCGCGTCCGGCGAACTGACGATCTCCGACGATCTGGCGGAGCGTCCCGCAGTTGACATCTTCGTGGACTACAACTGCTACTTCGGTCACGACTGGAATGAGCCGACATACACCTGGAGCGAAGACAACGCGACGGTCACCGCCGAGCGTGTCTGCAAGAATGAAGACAACCATATCGAGAGCGAGACCGTAAACGCGACCGCGACGGTCGTGACGGCGTCGACCTGCACCGCGGCAGGCGAGACGAAATACACCGCGACCTTTACGAATCCGGCCTTTGCGCAGCAGACCAAGACGGTCTATCCCGCGGCGAACGGCCATACGCCCGCCGCGGCGGTGAAGGAGAATGAAGTCGCGCCGACCTGCATCGAGAAGGGCTCCTATGACGAGGTCGTCTACTGCTCCGTCTGTAAAGCGGAACTGAGCCGCGAGAAGAAGACGGTCGACGCGCTCGGCCACGACCTCGTGCATCACGACGCGAAGGCCGCGACCTGCACCGAGATCGGCTGGGCGGCGTACGACACCTGCACGCGCTGCGACTACACGACCTACGCCGAGATCCCCGCAACAGGAAAGCACACCGCAGTAGCCATCGGCACCGCTAAGGCTGCTACCTGCACAAAGACAGGTCTTACCGAGGGTAAGAAGTGCTCCGTCTGCGGCACTGTAACCGTAGCACAGAAGACAGTTGCAAAGAAGGCACATACCTATAAGAACATAACCACAAAAGCAACACTTTCCAAGAACGGTAAGGTAGAAAATAAGTGTTCAGTATGCGGTAATGTGTCAAAGACAACAACCGTTTACTACCCGAAGACCTTCACTCTTTCAACCACTGCTTACACCTATAACGG
Organism: Clostridia bacterium; assembly: GCA_017516965.1. Lineage (GTDB taxonomy): Bacteria > Bacillota > Clostridia > Oscillospirales > Acutalibacteraceae > UBA737. The sequence goes on along the minus strand of JAFXAP010000008.1, from coordinate 1,291 downwards.
AAAGACAAAAACACCTTCAGTAACCGTTAAGGATTATAAGGGCAATACACTTAAGAAGGATACCGACTATACAGTATCCTATGAAAGCGGAAGAAAGTACCCCGGTGAGTATACAGTAAAGATTACCTTCAAGGGCAAGTATGAGGGCACAAAGAGACTCTACTTCACAATTGCACCTAAGGCAACAAGCAAGATAACTGCAACACAGACCACAACCACAATCACACTCAAGTGGAGCAAGGTAACAGGTGCTGACGGCTACAGAGTATATAAGTACAACTCAAAGACCAAGAAGTACGATTATTACAAGTCAACAACCTCAACAAGCATGAAGATAAGTAAGCTCAAAGAGGGCACAGCCTATAAGTATAAGGTAAGAGCCTATACAAAGGACGACGGCACAATCTGGGGCAGCTATTCAGACGTATTTGAAACTGCAACAAAGTGCAAGACTCCTTCAATCACAAAGCTCACAACAACTAAGGGCAAGGCAAGCTACACATGGTCAAATGTAAGCGGTGAAAGCGGCTATCAGGTTTACTACTCAACCAAGAAGGACAGCGGCTTCAAGAAGGTAGCATCCTACAAGACTAATGTTGTCAAGGGCTCAAAGACAAAGCTTAAGAGCGGCAAGAAGTATTATTTTAAGGTTCGTGCATACAAGAAGACTGCATCAGGAACAGTTTACTCTGCATGGAGCGCAGTAAAGTCAGTTAAAATTAAATAAGCAACCATAACAGCTTGCCGTCGGGGATTTTTCCCCGGCGGTTTTTGGAGTTCTACCTACAATATAATTCAGTAGCAGCTGCCGAATATCAAATTTTCTTAACATAAAAGTTGATATACCGGTATATGAATACTGCGTCACATTTTTTAAAAAATCATTGACAAGTAAACAAATGTTTTGTATAATCTTAAATTGGTAAACAATGTATTTACTCTAAAACTTAATACAAACTGAAACACATTTTTGTTAGTGCCTATAGTGAGCCGGAAATCACTGTACCGACCTGAAAAGTATCCGTCCGAATACTTGGTCGGGAAACATACGGACAATCAGAGCTTATTTTTAAGCCGTTACATAGTTTCAGTACAAACTGTGCGAGAGGTTGAAATGTCCTCCCGCTATTTGTGCTGTCTATGTGACGGCTTTTTTGTTTTGCAAAAAAGCGGATACAGTCTGAGCCAAAATTTCAATATTTGGCTCAATCAAAAAAACACTGAGCCATAATGGCTCAAAAACGATGCCATGTCCTGTTGTAAATAAAAATGCGGTGCCGCTTGTGGTGCC
>JAFXAP010000007.1 GCA_017516965.1 Clostridia bacterium | reverse complement strand
TGGTCTTACCGTCATAGGTATAGCTGGTTGATGAGAGTGAGAATGTTTTTGCGTACTTGATTGTGGTTGTGCTTTCAACATCGCCACATACTGTACACTTGTTTTCTATTTTACCGTTCTTTGATGTGGTTGCTTTTGTTAATACCTCTTTGAAAGTATGCGCTTTTTTACTTCCACTTGTAATGCCGCAAATCTTACAGGTCATTGGAACTTTACAGGTGGCCTCTGCATAATCGTGAGTAACAGTACGACTGTTGTTACAAATATTGCAAAAAGCATCGCACACATAATCATATATGTGCTTACTATAAGTCCAGCCACAAACGCTACAGCCCGAAATGCAATCGCCATTATAGTTGTGCGCTTTAGGCTCACATATACCGTAAATCCAGTTTGCATCATTTAACGCGTCGTTACAAAGTTCAATTGACAAACTAATTTTGTCGGTATTATTTCCTGTGTAACCGACGCGACTGAGCTTGTTACAATTGTCAAAAGCATATGATTTAATAGTTGCGACACTTTTTGATAACTGAATTGAAGTAAGGTTGCTGCAACCATCAAAAGCGCTATTACCAACTGTTTTTATATTGCTTGGTATAACTATATCGGTAATACCTTTACAACCATAAAACATTTGCTTTGATATGGTGTTAATTCCACTACCGATTTCAACATTATTAAGACCAATACAATAACTGAATGCGCTCTCCCCTATAGATTGCACACTGTTGGGAATAGATATCTTTTCTAATGACGGACATTCAGAAAAAGCTGCGGCACCAATAGAAATTACGCCTTGCGGAATAACTATTTTACTAAGATCTTCACATCCTAAAAAAGCCATTTCGCCAATTGTTTTAACGGTGTCCGGTATAATAACGCTGTCAAGTTTTGCACACTCGGAAAACAAACCCATATTTATGGTTGTAATACCATCAGGCAATGTGATGCTTTTTAGATTCTTACAATCGGCAAAAGCGCCGTTGCCAATGCTTGTAACACTATCAGGAACAATAATTTCTGATATTCTTTTACATTCAAAAAAGGCTTTATCTTCAATTTTTGTAACAGAATAGCCATCAAGTGTCGGCGGTATGGTTATTTTACCGCCTATCAATTCATTAAAGTCTGTAATAACAGCCTCGTTATCATTTAGCACATATGTAAAGTAACCGCTGGTTAGAGTATCAGCATTAGCGCTGACATTAAAATTAAATGCACCAAATGCAAATAATGATATCACTAATACAATCGCTGATAATATAGAAAATATTTTTCTCATATTAACTCCTCAGTTAAAAATCTTTTGGCATTTCAAGCTTTGCAAATTTTTCAAAAAATGCTTTAAGCTGTTGCTTCATAATGTCAATTCCGCCTGCCTTGTTGCTTTCAAAGTTCATAGGCATAACAGGGTCGTGTACGCTAAGGCGCAATAAAAACCAACCTTCAGGCGTTGACACGCGAATTCCCTCACGATTGTCATCGGCGATGATGTAGTCTTTATGTTCTGCCGCAAACTGCTCTAAATCGCAAATCACCTTTTCGCCATAGGCGCGAAAATCTTTTTCAAGAATATTAAAACGGTACTCTGCCTCTTCACTTGGCATTTCCATAGTAGAGAGCAGTTGCTTTATATCAGTACCCTTTGCAAGTTCAATTATAATTTTAGTTGCAAGATATGCGCCATCGTCAAGAAAGTAATTTTCGCGTAGCGCCGCGTGACCCGATGTTTCAATAGCGAGTGGACAATCTATTCCCTGCTCACACAACTCTATCGCCTTATTTATTACGTTTTTATACCCACGACGATAACGATAATGCACGCCACCCAAGTCTTGCTGTATATATTTTTTAAGACCGTCAGAGGTAACCGAATCGGTAACAATTGTACCACCGCGTTTGCCGCCCAAAGCGATATATGCCGCTATGGCTATAAGGCGATTACGGTTAATTTCATTTCCGTCAGAGTCAACGCAACCCGCGCGGTCAACGTCGGTATCAAAAATAACGCCAAAATCAGCATTACTCTTTTTAACCGCGTCGCATATACTCTCAATTGCCTCTTTATTTTCGGGATTTGGTATATGATTTGGAAACATACCGTCGGGGTCTAAAAACTGGCTACCGCTAATATCGGCGCCCAAGGGGGCCAATACCTCGTTGGCATAAAAACCGCCGACGCCGTTACCCGCATCAACCACAATATGATAGCCTTCAAGCGGTTTTTCACCCTTGCGGACTTCACCTATAATCATTTTGCGAAGTCGCTCGGCATAATCTTTCATATAATCATATTGCTCTACCTTGCCCGCTTTTTCACATATTAACTCCTCTTCATTTGAAGCAAGTGTCAAAATTTCAGAAATATCGCTACCCTCAAGACCACCTGTGCCTATAAAGAACTTAAGACCGTTTCTGTCAAAAGGATGGTGACTTGCAGTAATCTGAACTGCCGCATCGGTATGTAAATCAACAGTGGTCATAAACATTGCAGGAGTAGATGCATATGAGCAATCAATTACAGTAACGCCCGCATTAGTGAGCGCCGCTTTAACCTGATTACTTATTCTATCGGCTGTAATTCTGGAATCGTGACCAAGCGCGATTTTTAGCTCACTTGCAGGTTTTGAGAATTTGTTTACACACCAAACTGCAAAGGCTGCCGAAATATCGTAAACTGCCTTGTCGGTAAGTTCTACTGCTTTACCGCCTAAATCAGATGCAATACCGCGCACATCGGTACCGCTTTTTAAAAACATATAATCCATTATAAACCTCCCGACAAAACCTGTCGTACTATTAAAGTGATTTTATTTCTTTTACTTTTGCTCCCATATCATCGGCAGAAAATAGAAAATTACCCGCAACAAGCACGTTTGCGCCGGCATTTATTGCCAAAGGCGCTGTTTCGGCATTTATACCACCGTCAACCTCGATATCAATTTTAAGACCTTGACGTTCACATTCTGCCTTTATAGCGGCAATTTTATCGAGTGCTTGCGGCATAAACTTTTGACCGCCAAACCCTGGCTCTACCGACATTACAAGCACCATATCACAAAGTGGCAAGAGTGAGAAAATCTCTTCTGCGGCGGTTGCCGGTTTTATTGTAATGCAAGATTTGCAACCAAGCTCACGTATCTTTTTAAGAAGTTCGGCATTATCAGAACCTGCTTCATAATGAAAACCGAGCAAATCGGCATATTTTGCAAATTCTTCTATGTATCTGTGAGGTCTGTCAATCATAAGATGCACGTCAAGCGGAAGACTTGTGTGTGCCTTGATTGATTTTATAACAGGGTTGCCAAAAGAAATATTGGGTACAAAAATACCGTCCATTACGTCAAGGTGCAACATATCAACCCCTGCATCTTCTAACTTTTTAATACTGTCAGAAAGTGTTAAAAAATCGGCGGTTAACACCGATGGAGAAACCTTTACCATAGCCATCACCAAAACCTTTATTTTATTATTACTATTTTAATATTTTTGTGTAGTATTGTCAACATATTATTTCCCAATAATACCGACGATTGCTGGGTGGAAAATCATCACACACGCCATATTCAGGATCATAAAATTTGCCGTCAAAGTAAAGCGACCAATGCCAACACTTAGGTGTTTCAAGACTAAGCACTGCAACACGTGGCAATTGTGACTTTACTTTTACCTCTACCCTGTTTTCTTTATATGGAATTTTAAGCGCATCTAGTGCCATCTTCATATCTTTAAGTGTGGTCTCTTTTTCGGTGTTTACAAGTTTAAAAATCTCTTGCACAGAAACCCCCGACAACATCGAAAGCACCGCCTGCCCGCAAGCTAAAGGATTTGGTTCATAAATATGTTTTATCTTTTCAACTAACGGCATAAACTCTACCCCCCCGACCATAACATTTTAATTATATCATAATTCATCAAATGAGACAAGAACACTTTTTTGTAAAACAATATTAAATATTTTTTATTCGAGTTTATTATCGTAACCCATATAACTGCAAAATAAAACGAGGTCAAAAAACCTCGTTTTATTTTACCAGCGTTCCCCCATCACTTTTAAGCAGTATATAGAGTTGTTCTTCCTCTAATGTTTGCAGGTTTATATACACCAAAATCTCCAAACCGTTTTGTCCGTTGCACAAAAATTCATAACACCTAACCTCACCGCCTGCATCGGTTGGTATAAGCGCTATTGAATGTCCTTTTATTTCAAGCTCACTGCTTAATTTCGCTTTAGCCTCTTCAAGAGTCTTTTGTGGCGAATGAAATGCGCGCGACGTATGATTTGTAAGATAGCCGGTTGTTTCCAAAAGCATTATTTCACCGGTATCGGTCGCAACACCAACTTTAATTAAATCGGTATAACAAATTGTCTGACCGTCAAGATAAGCAAAGTTTATAACACAAACTCCATCATCGGTATAAAAATAAGTAGCCTTCATATTTTTTATTTTCATACTTTGCAAATACTTTTCTGCCGATGAAATCATCTGCTCATATGACAAATCGGTTTCCTTTATTTCTCGGTTTTTACGCATATAAACAACATAACCGCCAAATTTACTTATTGCGATATTTGTGCTGTTATCGGTAAAACGAAATGTCTCTATTTTTCCGTTTTGCATTTCTGAAAACTTAAGGTTATTATTTTCCCCTACATATTTTTCTGCAATTTTGAGCGCCTCGTTCTTAGAAATTTCTCTTTGATTTGCTGTCATAAGCGGTTGCTTTTGCAAAATGTGGTCTGAATAGGGGCCGTCATATATAAGGGTTGGATAATCAGATAAATTCTCTTCAAGTTCGGTAAGCGAAGCTGCAAGTTGCGACTCGTCAATTACATCATTTAATTTATTTTCTACCGACTGCGCCCATTGCTCAGGGTTGTTGCTTTCTATACCTGTATCATTTATAACCTGACTTACCGTATTGGCAGTTTGGCTAAGTGTTTTAAGTTCTTCACGTTGCTTTTGGGATACAGCATTTGTAGTAGTAATATTTTTTGCAACCGATAATACGTAATTTCCTACCTGAGATAAAAATCGGTATATAGTAGATGTATCGTTTTGACCGATTGGCAACTCCGACAGCGCCGCTTTAGCAAGTTCAGCTTCGCTGAATATTTTTGCCGCAAGTGAGTTCATCTTTTTAGCTGATGTTACATAAACCACCTTTTGCATTGCCATACTTATATTGTTTATACTGCTGTTAAGCTGTTCAAAGGAACTTGTGTATTGATTTTTTATCATATTAAGATAATAGTTACTTTTACCTTTTTGTTTTATTGCATAACCCGTAACCAACACCAATGCCGCCGCCATAAAAGAAACAATTTTAACAACAGATTTCTTTTTTATCATTTTACCACTTCCTTACTTAATATTTTTATCTATAATATTATTTTTAAACAGTTAACTATTGATTTTTTTGAAACTTTGTGTTAATATTATCCTCGGTATAGGCTGTGACGAAGACAGTAGCGTGTTTTACTAACATATCTTAAGCGAGTTGACGACGGTGTAAGGTCAGCGATATGAAAACGCGTGAATATCACTTCTGAGCTTCTGCGTGAAAGTTTTTTAAACCAATAGCGTAAGACGGTTATCTCCACCGTTATAGGGAGTGCGGATATTGGTCCGTTCAAATAGGTGGTTAAACAAGGTGTATTTTTTCATCCTCGTCCTATTTAGGACGGGGATTTTATTTTTTGAAAGGATTGTTATTATGTACGACAGTATCTCTCCAAATCTTAATTTTGTGGAGCAAGAAAAGAAAATTAAGCAGTTTTGGGATGAAAACAAAATTTTTGAAAAGAGTATTGAAACAAAGGCTAAAGGTAAGCCTTATGTGTTTTATGATGGTCCTCCTACTGCTAACGGTAAGCCACATATCGGTCACGTTCTTACCCGTGTTATTAAAGATATGATTCCACGTTACCAGACAATGAAGGGTTGTATGGTGCCCCGTAAAGCCGGTTGGGATACTCACGGTCTTCCCGTTGAGCTTGAGGTTGAAAAGCTTTTAGGCCTTGACGGTAAAGAACAAATCGAAGAATACGGTCTTGACCCATTTATAGGTCACTGTAAAGAAAGCGTATGGAAATATAAGGGAATGTGGGAAGATTTCTCAAAAACTGTTGGCTTTTGGGCTGATATGGATAACCCCTATGTTACCTATGACAACAACTTCATAGAGTCAGAATGGTGGGCACTAAAGCAAATTTTTGATAAAGGCTTACTTTACAAAGGCTTTAAGATTGTACCTTACTGCCCACGTTGCGGAACTCCGCTTTCTTCTCACGAAGTAGCTCAGGGTTATAAAAACGTTAAAGAGCGCAGCGCAGTTGTTCGCTTTAAGGTTGTTGGTGAGGATGCATACTTTCTTGCTTGGACCACTACCCCTTGGACACTGCCTTCAAACGTGGCGCTTTGCGTTAACCCTGACGAAATATATTGTCGTGTAAAAGCTGCCGACGGTTACACATACTATATGGCAGAGGCGCTTCTTGACAAGGTGCTTGGCAAACTCGCTACCGAAGATGCCCCTGCTTATGAAGTTCTTGAAAGCTACAAGGGCATAGAACTTGAATATAAAGAATATGAACCCTTATTTGACTTTGTAAAACCAACTTGTGAAAAGCAAAACAAAAAGGGTCACTACATTACCTGCGACAGCTATGTTACAATGACCGATGGTACGGGTATTGTTCATATCGCGCCTGCATTTGGTGAGGACGACGCAAAGGTTGGTAGAAAATACGACCTTCCATTTGTTCAGTTTGTTGACGGTCAGGGTAATCTTACTGCCGAAACACCCTATGCCGGCACCTTTGTTAAAAAGGCTGACCCTCTCGTGCTTGTTGACCTTGAAAAAATGGGACTGCTATTTGATGCGCCAAAGTTTGAGCATGACTACCCACACTGTTGGCGTTGTGATACACCACTTATTTATTACGCTCGTGAGTCTTGGTTTATCAAGATGACTGCTGTAAAAGACGACCTTATCGCTAACAACGATACAGTTAACTGGATTCCTGAAAGCATTGGTAAGGGTCGTTTTGGCGACTGGCTTAAAAACGTTCAGGACTGGGGTATTTCACGTAACAGATACTGGGGTACACCACTTAATATCTGGACCTGCGAATGCGGTCATATGCACTCAATCGGCAGTATAGAAGAACTTAAATCTATGTCTGACAATTGCCCTGATGACATTGAACTTCACAGACCATATATTGATGAAGTTACCATCAAGTGTCCTCACTGCGGCAAGGCTATGCACCGCGTACCCGAGGTTATTGACTGTTGGTTTGACTCAGGTGCTATGCCCTTTGCGCAACACCACTATCCGTTTGAAAACAAGGACCTGTTTGAATCACAGTTCCCTGCTGACTTTATATCCGAAGCGGTTGACCAGACTCGTGGTTGGTTCTATTCTCTTATGGCAATCTCAACACTCATCTTCAACAAGGCGCCTTATAAAAACGTAATTGTTCTCGGTCACGTTCAAGATGAAAACGGACAAAAGATGTCTAAATCAAAGGGTAATGCGGTTGACCCGTTTGACGCGCTCGAAAGTTACGGCGCTGACGCTATTCGTTGGTATTTCTATACCAACTCTGCTCCCTGGCTTCCTAACCGTTTCCACGGTAAAGCCGTTGTTGAAGGTCAACGCAAATTTATGGGCACACTCTGGAACACCTATGCTTTCTATGTGCTTTATGCTAATATTGATAAATTTGACCCAACAAAGCACACCCTTAACCCCGATAACCTCACCGTTATGGATAAATGGCTTATTTCAAAGCTTAACTCAATGGTTAAGGCAGTTGACGACAACCTTGCAAACTACCGCATACCTGAAGCAGCACGCGCTTTGCAGGAATTTGTTGACGAAATGAGTAACTGGTACGTTCGCCGCGGTCGTGAACGTTATTGGGTACAAGGTATGACCGCCGATAAAGAAACGGCTTACCTGGTTCTTTACAACGCGCTTGTAACAACTGCAAAAGCAGCGGCTCCTATGATTCCGTTTATGGCAGAAAGCATTTATCAGAACCTTGTTTGCAACGTTGATAAAACTGCGCCTGAAAGCATTCACCTTTGCGATTTCCCCGAGGTTGATGAAAACGCAATTGATGTGAATCTTGAGGAAAATATGGACAGCGTACTCGAAATTGTTGTTCTTGGCCGAAGCGCACGTAACGGCTCTGCAATAAAGAACCGTCAGCCACTAAGCACTATGTACGTTAAGTGCGATACTCCGCTTGATAATTTCTTTGCTGATATTATTAAGGATGAACTTAATATTAAATCAGTTGATTTTACAAATGAAGTTGACAATCTTGTATCATACAGCTTTAAACCACAGCTTAAAACTGTTGGTCCAAAATACGGCAGACAACTTGGCGAAATCCGCACAGCGCTTACCGAACTTGACGGCAACGCTGCAAAGGCAGAGCTTGATGCAAACGGCGCTATCACACTAAATCTTGCATCAGGAGATGTAACACTCGGCGTAGAAGATTTGCTTATTGAAGCAAAACAAAAAGAAGGTTTCTTTACCGTAAGTGACCACGGAATTACTGTAGCGCTTGATACCACACTTACCGACGAGCTTATCGAAGAAGGCTTTGTGCGTGAGATTGTCAGCAAGATTCAAACAATGCGTAAAGAAGCAAACTTTAACGTAACCGACCATATTTCAGTTACTATGTTTGGTAGCAAACGCGTTATCGATATTGTGTCAAAACTGTCAAAAGATATTGCGGGTGACACCCTGGCTGACTCTATTGAAGCATCTGATAAGCAAGAAACAATCAATATAACCGGCTACAGCAAAGAGTGGGATATTAATGGTGAAAAACTTACAATCGGTGTTGAATGCATTTAATTTCAAGGAGGCTATCCTATGACTGAAAACAATCAAAATCCTATTTCCGAGATGGAAGATATAAGTTCTGCTTCAGAAGAACTAAAAGCAAAAAGGGATCCTATTGGTACCTATACCAAATATCTTTTTGAAAACCTTAGTCTTGTAATAAAAGCAATCTCTTTTATACTGGCATCCGGTATCATACTGATGGGATTTATTGTAGCATTTTTACTGTTTTCTAAAAGCTTTTTGTCAATAGTTTTAATGTTTGCAGTAATAATTATTTTCACGCTTTTGGCAGCATGTGTTTTCTTCCCGATTTATGGAATCGGTCATATCATATGTCAAAACGATGAAATACTCGAAAAACTAAAAAAATAATTTTAACAAACGCCTGATATTAAGTCAGGCGTTTGTTTTTTGCATATTGTATATTTAATATATCTTAATATATTACATCTTGTTTTTTCATAATTTAGGTGGTATAATATTTTTAATTGTGACCAATTGTTTTTAAATTTATTTAGTAACATAAAGGAACGTTTTATTGAAAGGAAAATGCTTTAAATGAACTCTGCTTTAAAAGCTGTTAAAGGCTTCTTTAACCAAGTTTTAAAAGTATTAAATATTATTTTGCATTTTTTTGCTGACAATTTTGAAATTACAAGCACAAAAAAATCAAAAATTGTGGGCGCTTCCGTGGGCTCGGTTTTACTGCTTACGGTTGTGTTTTTTAACGCGCAATTCACAAGGCTTGTGCATTTTTCAAAATGGTTTATGCTTATCTTTGCAATTTTTGGTTCCGTTTTTATTGGCTTTTACATTGCTTATAGCATAAAAACAAAACTAACCGCTTTTAACAAGGTTTGGCATTTTGTTCTTTTTTTACTGATGCCTATGGTTACTATGACTATGACCGAATGTCTTAACAATATTTTTATATACGATATGACATATGTCGGTTTTTTTGCTAATTATGTGACCATTTTAATTTTCCAATTTTTTGTGTTCGCTGTATGTGGCAGTTTTAGGGCATCTTTACTTGTTGTAAATGTTTTATGTTACGGCTTAGGACTTGCGCATTGTTATATATGTCAATTCCGTGGGACACCCTTTATTCCTATGGACTTTTTTAGCATAACAACTGCGGCAAATGTTGCCAACACCTATAACTTTACCCCCACCCATACTATAATTATTGGTACGCTTTTGTTTATCTTTATTGTGGTTTTGGCAATAAAAATTAAAACTCCAAAATATAGTATTATAACCAAAATCACATCTCGCACCTTTATGGGCACGTTTTTTACCTGTATTGTTTGCGCGTTTTATTTCACCTCAATTTTTGCAGATGCCGGTTATAAACCTGACTTTTGGAACCAAAACAGAGGCTACCGTAACTACGGTTTTGTTTTTAGTTTTTTCTGCAACACAAAATATATGTTTATGAGTGAACCGGGCGGCTATAATTCCGATGATGTTGAGGGTTTTGTTTCAAGCACAATCGGTGAACAAAAAGACCCTGAGCCAATAAAACCTACCGGCAACGAGCCTAACATTATCTGCATTATGAATGAATCACTCTCAGACCTAAAGGTTTTGGGTGATTTTTCTACCAACCAGGACTATATGCCCTTTATGCGTAGCCTTACCGAAAACACAGTAAAAGGTAATCTATACGTTCCCGTAATCGGCGCAGGTACATCTAACACCGAGTTTGAATTTTTAACAGGTCATTCAACCGCGTTTTTGCCTTCGGGCAGTAACGCGTATATGCTTTATGTTAAAAACCCACTGGCTTCTCTTGTGTCAACCCTTGAGGGTCAGGGTTATTCTTCCTGGGCGTTCCACCCCTATTATTCAACCGGTTGGGACAGAGTTCCTGTTTATAAAAATCTGGGCTTTAATTCTTTTGATTTTTTAGAAAATTTAATTGACCGTTCTATATTTTACGACTATTCAAAAAATGGTAGTAATGCCGACTATTTGCAAAACCTTATAACCAGTTACTACCCTGACAGAGAGCATATGCTTATACGTCAGTATGTGAGTGACAGTTATAATTATGACGTAATAATTGATAATTTTGAAAACCGTGATAAATCAAAGCCGTATTTCGCATTTAACGTTACTATGCAAAACCACGGCGGTTATTCAACCAGCGCATCTAATTTTGATGAGTGCATTAAAATTACCTCAACACAAAACTATTACAACAAAGCAAACAAATATCTTTCTCTTGTAAAGGCTAGTGACGATGCTTTTAAGGACCTTGTCGAATACTTTTCACAAGTTAAAGAGCCAACCGTAATATGTATGTTTGGCGACCATCAGCCTAATATTGAAACAGGTTTTATCGCTTCGCTTTTAGGGGTTAAAAGCCTTAACAATCTACCAACTGAACTTGAGCAAAAACGTCATATAACGCCATTTTACATTTGGGCAAACTACGACATTGAAGAAAAAGAAATTGATATGCTAAGCGCAAACTATTTGTCTTCGTATGTTTTAGATATCGCGGACGTCAAACTCACCGAATATAACAAATATTTGCTAAAACTGTCAGAAACCTTACCTGTAATTGATACCGTAGGCTACATTGATTCAACCGGTACACACTACAAGTGGAGCAGTAGCAGCCCATATTCTCAACTACTTAGCGAATATGAAAAAATTCAGTACAACAATATTTTTGATACTGAAAATAAAGATGAAGGTACCTTCTTCCTTAACGGCTATGTAATGCCAGAACTGATACAAAAAGAGGATGAATAATGAAAAACACCACCCTTTGCCACATTGAAAAAGACGGTAAATATTTAATGCTTCACCGCATAAAAAAGAAAAACGACCTTAATCAAGATAAATGGGTAGGCATTGGCGGAAAATTTGAATTTGGGGAAAGCCCCGAACAGTGCAACCGCCGTGAAGCTTTTGAAGAAACGGGGCTTACACTCGGCAAATGTAATTATCGCGGAATTGTCACCTTTGTTTCTGACAAGTGGGGCTGTGAATATATGCACGTTTTTACCTGTAGCGATTTTAGCGGTGAAATTAAAGAGTGTGACGAGGGTGTGCTTGAATGGATAGATAAAAAAGAAGTTTATAATCTTCCTTTATGGGAAGGCGATAAAATCTTTTTAAAGCTTATAGAAGACCCCGCTTTCTCCTTCTTTTCACTAAGACTAGAGTATCAAGGCGAAACGCTTATAAGCGCTATTTTAAATGACGAGGTAATTATATGAAACTATGTATATACGGCGCATCATCTAACGCCATAGACAAAACTTTTTTAGACGCGGGTGAGCTTTTAGGTCAGGTAATTGCAGACGGCAACCATTCGGTTGTATTTGGTGGTGGCGCCGCAGGGCTTATGGGCGCGGTGGCTCGCGGAGCGCACAGCAAAAACGGTGAAATAATCGGTATTTGCCCATCTTTTTTTAATGTTGACGGCGCGCTTTTTACCGAGTGCAGTGAAATGATTTACACCGAAACTATGCGTGAGCGAAAACAACTGCTTGAAGAAATGTCTGACGCGTTTATAATCACCCCAGGTGGTATTGGTACCTTTGACGAGTTTTTTGAAATTTATACCCTGCGTCAACTGGGCGTTCACAAAAAGCCGATTGCAATATTTAACACAAACGGTTATTATAACTCACTGATTGATATGCTTAATAATGCAATAGACAAATCTTTTATGCCAAATACAAATATGGATTTGTTGTTTGTTTCAGACAATCCACAAGAAATTATAAAGCATATTGAAAACTACAACGCGGCAGACTATGACGCGGCACAATTTAAGTTTATAAAATAATATATATAAATCAAAAAACGGCAAGGATTTTTCCTTGCCGTTTTCGTTTTATTTAGTTTTTACTGATTTTATAGTTGACCAACCTGAGTAGTACCTCTTATCGCCTACTGTCTTATAGGTTCTTACTCTTACGTAGTATGTCTTCTTAGCGCTGAGGCTCTTCAAGGTATACTTAGTTGTCTTGTAGCTTGAAATTGTCTTTGTCTTAGCGCTTGTAAACTTCTTGCTTGTAGAGTACTGAATCTGGTAACCTGTTACCTGTGTAGATTTCTTTGTAATGTTTACTGTGATGCTCTTCTTACCTGCGGTAAGCTTAGATACAGTTGTCTTTACAGGGAGAATCTTGAAACTAAGAGTCTTTGTACCTGTGTAGTTGCCTTTACCCTTAACGGTTACTTTATAAGTACCTACTTTATAGCGGCTGCTTGCAACACTTAATGTGTAATGAGTGTTCTTTGTTAGCTTTGTACCTGCAGCGTTCTTAACTGTTACTGTAGGTGTCTTATTCTTACCGCTATAGGTATAGGTTGTTGCTGACAACTTGCATGAACCAAGTTTTGCAGGGTTAATCTTGAAGTAAAGATACTTAGTACCGCTGTAGTTGCCAATCATCTTAACT
>JAFXAP010000006.1 GCA_017516965.1 Clostridia bacterium | reverse complement strand
TAGGTCGTCTCCTCTATTAACGGCTGATACTGTTCCTCTTTCCAATAACTCGGTGTTTTTACCATTAGATCTTTCACCCTCTTCTATACTGCTATCATTATAATTTGTATCATTTGCATTGTCAATAAAACCATCTGCGCTCGATTGTAAACCCTCGTCTTGTTTAGACTTATTTTCTTTCTCACGCAAACCTTTTATAAATTCATTTGTATCAATTCCATTAATTTGTTTACTGCTGTTTACATTGATATCAACAATGTTTTGTGTTACACTACCTACTCTATCATCAGTGGTGTTTTTTTCTGCATCTCTACCTAACCGGTTTATTGGAATTTGCTTTTCCTTAATACCAAAAAAGATATCAGTACCTCTATCAAACAGTTTTTCTTGACTTTCATCAACATCTTGTGATATATTGTCATTGGTGGTAGATGTGGTCATTGTTCCGACCTGCTCCACCATTTCTATTGGATAAACATCATACAAGATTTTTTCACCATTCGTAGAATTGGCAATTTTTAATTTTGCCTCCCAAATGGTTTTTTCTTCATCTTGAATATATGTAGTCCAAATTTCCCATTTATTTTTGCCATAATTATCTAACCAACCATGTGGATGTTCGGCATTTTCTTCACCTTGAAATCTTGCTGTCAATATAACTTTGTCAATTAACATAAGTGACTTTTGTTTTACTTGACTGTCAAGAAAATTAGTTAAATGCCTATTCGCGCGAGCAGGTTTTCCATTTTCATTTATATACTTTGTTTTGGGAGCGATTTTTATTTTAACTTCGTTGCCCTCGTTATCAAATGCAGTAAATGGAACACCGCCAAGGTTTTCTATATGTTTTTTTACCTCGTCAATTCGTTCTTCTTCACCTAACTTGGCAAGTTTATCAGAGTCAAGATAAACACCTTTTCCATAATTAGTGCCACTTTTACCAATTATATCCCTATCCGCATACATAGTCTTTTGTAACTCATCAGAATTAAAATCAGTAGGAACCTTATCTCGTACCATAAACTTAACACCACCCTCATCGGTGGTGTTTTTTTGTGCTTCTCTACCTAACTGGTTTATTGAGGTATACTTTTCCTTAATACCAAAAAAGATGTCAGTATCTATATCAGACGGTTTTTCTTGATTTTTTTGTGGAGCTTGTGATATACTGTTTTTAGAAGAGTAATCGTTAATATCCCTCTCGTATTGTACTTGAGGCATAACTTGCGGTTGCTCTTCATTTTTGTTATAGATAATTCGTTGTTCATTTTCGGCATTTACAAGAAGATTATTTAAATTGCTTTTTCCATAAACCGAATTAACGACATGAGCGGACAAGTTTTTTCTACTGTGTTGGGCTGATGTATTCACCTCAACTATTGAAAATATTTGTCTGTTTTTATAATCTCTACCCTCAAGCACCAATTCAATTCTATTTTTGGCCTTGGAGAGTATTACGTATTCAGGACTTTCAAAAGACAATAAAGCGGATTCCAGGCCTTCTATACCAAGATTATGATAGTTAATACCCTGACCTTGATATTTTCCGTTTTCTTTACTTTGCATTGAAATATAAGCATCTCTATAATTCATAACTATAGGATAATTCTTTATACTAATGTGATTTTTTAGTTTATCAATAAATTCCTTAGTAAACTCGCCTATATATACGTATCTTCTTTCTTTTGAAATTGCAGTATTATAGGCCTCTTTTAATTGTTCCCTCAAAGATTTGCCATCAGGGTTAAAACCAGTAGGAACCTTATCACGTACCATAAACTTAACACCGCCCTTATCGGTGGTGTTTTTTTCTGCTTCTCTACCTAACTGGTTTGTTGAGGTGTGCTTTTCCTGAGCACGAGAAAAGAAATTAGTATTTCTCTCAGACCACTTTTCTTGACTTTTTTTAGAAGTTTGTGATATACTATTTATAGGGAGTGTTGCCGAGTTTTCGGTTACCGCAGCAAGTAAAGTCTGCGGAACACTTCCTTTTTCTATCGCGAATGAATAAAACCAATTACCATCCGAATTTTGTTTTACATCAATATTCATATGACATGAAGTATAGTTATTTTCATTATCTTCATAGACAAGATTTGTAATAAAATAATGATACTTTATCACTCCATCATGGGCATGGTTATTTGGTTTTGGTATTGCATCCTTACTATATAAATATCTTGAATCCGCTGCAATTTGATATAAATCACTTGACAAATCAAGTGTCATTCTTCTCTCAGAGCCATTCCCTTTTCGATTTCCAAAAACAATTTTAGATAAATCTGACCTTCCACTTAATTCAGGATTAAACTTTGCTTTAATTTCTTTTACAGTCCCATCTTCAATAATTTTTAGATTTATTGGATTGTTGCTCCAGATATTTTGGATAAGCGATATCAAATCATTTTGTTTAATAGACTTCGGGGTACCTTCAGGATAATTTGTTTTATAAATCCCTATATCATCAACCGTTCTACCAACTAAACTATACTTCACACCACCCTTTTCGGTGGTGTTTTTTTCTGTTGTTTTGCTTTTTTGATGCAATGCTTGATTGTTTAAAGTCGCATCTAGTACCATTGCCTCAAATATTTCCACCTGCTCAAGAAAGCGAGTCATATCTTTACGAGTTGCCTTTGCTTCAGCAGAATCAGATTTTTGTTCTTTTAAGAATGTATCTACCCATTCTTTAATGTTTTTAATAATTTCTCTGACTTTGTCCAAAAGTGTTCTCTTTTCACTTTCGGTCATAGTTCCCAAACACTCTCTAAATGTTTCAGTGTTTGCCAGCATATCCTCACATGCTCTGGCGATAACCTCTTCTCTAACTTCAGCATCGGTGTAGACAACTCCAGGGTGAGTCTTTTCCATTTCGCGCCTTCTTTTGCCAAGCGCTGTTTCTTCATCTATTCCTACCCTTGCCAAGCTCTCAAATACAAATGCATCAAGCTTGCGATATATTTTAGGCGATTTCTCTTTTGCCCAATGCACCAATTCGTGAGATACTGTAGGAATAATGGCATCACGCATATTTAAGTTCAAAACCTTATTTTTTCCTGCATAAACGTCAATTAGCATTCTATTACCATTGACCTCAAATGCCCCGTTTATTCCGCGCTCTATACCATCAGAAATCCAAACCACTTCCATGCCCATATCTTTTGCAAATTTGCTCACACCGGTTATAGCAGCTTGTTGATTCGTATCAAGCATATTCCAATTTATTTTATTACCATTAGGTGTTCTAACCTCACCCTCTATCGAATTCCCAAAATCTATAACCGACATATCAACCGAACCACTTACAAATGATGCGCTCTTATGTTCTGCCCTCAAAGATTCAAGTTCTTTAGCAAAGGCAATCTTACTATTTAAAACTTTTTCATTGTATATTGATTTCACCTGTTCTGTGGTAAGCGCACCCCTGCGCTCCAAAATATAATCTAGAGAAAAACTGTTTTCTACAAGTTCTGAAACAAGGTTAAACGAGTTTTGATAAGCCTCTATATCTCCGTTGACATTTTTATCATAGATATTTACAAAAAGTTCTGCTTGATTTTTTTCATAATGTTGCGCTCGGTTTTTTAATTCAATTTGCGCCTCATCGACAAATGCCTTCTCGTTGGCTTCCTGCAATTTAACTATTTCTTGTGTGGTGACTTCCTTGCCATTACGAATCTTGTTTTGTAGTTCAATGGCAAGTTTGTGGCTCTTGGTGTTTTCGCCGCTCTCAAGCCCACTTTCTATTAAGGCATCAACACTTTCGTGCAAAGCACCTTCATATGCTACACTTCTTTCAAACTTTGCGATAGTATCCTTGTCAACCGTGCTTTTTTCATCAGCTTTGGAAAGTTCACTTAAAACTTTTGTAGCATTCGCTTTTGCATCTACTGGCGACCTCTTGTTGTTCAACACACCTTTGGCATAGGTGTTTAACTCGTCATATAGTCTACCAATTTGTGTGTCGGTAATGTTCTCGGCATTAATGCCATTGTTTGCATACCTTGTATATGTCGCATATGCATCAGACTCTTGTGGTGATAATTGTGCAATGTCAAGAACATTTTGAATTGTCTCATTGGCTCTAACATTTTTACCTGCCTTGTTCCAAGTGTGTTGCTCTACACCCGTGCTTACTGCAGATGTTACACCACCAAGGCCTAAACCTGATATACCACCAAGCAAACCATCATAAGCAACCTGACTCCAATCAGTATCTTCGAGTTTATTTTTCTCATAACCTAATGCTATGTTTTGTAAAATTGGCTCAATAAGTGTTTGCAATGATTCTTCGGGAATTTCCGATGCAGCACTCATACCCCATCTAACTGCAAACCTCAAAAAGCCTTTGTCTATTCCCTTAATAACATTTTCGATGGCTTTTTCGCTTGCTTTACCACCAATCATACCGCTTAAAAGCGCACTCAATGATGCTTCAGACAACCCAACAAGAGTTGCATATGTTCGAGACTGCGTTTTATTATATCCTTCATTAAGCATTTGTTGGTATGCATTACCCGATGCCGACAATCCCATAAGTCCCGCAGTTACATATGTACCTGATCCCGGAAGTAAAAGTTCAGACATACCACCCACCGCCAATGATGGTACCATATTTGTTGTTGTCGTTACAAAATCAAACGCAGCTTGCCCTAATGAAGTTCCTCCAAGCCATTCAGGCAAATTAGGACCTGCATCCCACAAATCATCTCTTATAATTTGTGATGCATACTGTGTAGAGGTTGTTGGAATATATTCATCGGTAAAGTTAAATGCATTACTAACACCCGATGCAAATTGGTCAAAACCTGCCTCTACACCATACATTATTTTTAACAAAGCATGTTTGTCCTTGTATTCCTCACCAATAGCCTGTCCTTCACGAATATTAAGGGTTTCTTCAACAGAATCAATATAGTCATATGCAAATTTAGTTCCATTTTCTTTGTCATATTTTCGCCAATATGCAAAATCTTTAAACTCATCTTTGTTCATTAGTCTATATTTAGAGGTTAAACTTTCTCCATTTGTCACACTGTTTGAAAACTTTGTTGTTTCACCGCTTTGCCAATCACTTAAAGCTATTGCTGCCGCACGATATTTATCTATGGAAGAAGATGATATATGCCCTATTCTTTCTGTTACATCAATGGTTATCTTGCCAAAGTCATTAGGAGAAAATGTTGCACCTTCTTGCGACCATTTATCATAATTTCCATCATTTCTTGCATCATTTTTAATTTTAATACCATCTTGGATATATTTTGCTTTATTATAGTATGCCTCTTTCTCAACAATCATATCCTTGAATTCATCAGGAGAATAGCCATACTTTTGCTTAATGGTTTTATCTCTTGCTATTTCAGCAAGTCTTTGTGCTTCGCGATTATTATAGTAAGTTATAACACCCGTTCTTTCCGTAGTGTATTTATCAAGTGTTCCAACAATAGGCACATCCCACTCGTCGTATTCTTTCTTTGCGGCTCTATATTGATTTTTCCACTCATTTATTTGTTTTCGTAATACATCAAGATCTTCATTTTCCATTTTTTCATACATTATCGCCTGATTTTTTGCCTGTATTACTGCATCCTTATAACTATCCGAATCATCATACCCCGAAAAAACTTCTTTTAAATTATTTGCATATTTTTTAATACTTCTTAGTTCTTCAACATACCCTTTTCTCTCTTCTGTAGGCAAATAATTAAAATATCCCATACTATCAAGCGCTACAAAATCATTTACATATTGATTTACTTTTTCTGTATACCCTTTCATAGTATCAGCATCCTGCCACTCACCAATAGCAAGCGTTTTAAAAATTTCCCCCACAGCCTTAACATCGGTATTTTTAAAACGTTTAACAACATTATTAGCCGCCACTTTACTTACACTGGGAGTTTTTACAGGCGCATTTACAGGATCATATTTAACTCCTCCCATAGCCTCAAACAGTTCGGGATTCTTCTTACTATATTCCTCATAGTCACCAACATTTTCATATCCCATTCTACGCACAACGGTATCAAAAGTTGGCAGCTTACCATTCTCCATTTCAAAAAACGATGTAAAATTACTATAATCAACCGACTGATTATCATCCTGAACCGCCTTAGCCCTTTTTTTTGTAATTTCAAACGAAAAGTCAGTTTCATTACTCTTATTAGTGTTTTGATTTTTCCCTTTTGTAATTTCAAAAGAAAAGTTTGTTTTTTTGTTTTCATCTGCGCCGTTTCTTTTTTTTATAATTTCATACTCAAACACAAAAACACCTCACTTAACATTAAACTAGCTGCTTAGACCTAATTTATATACTTGTATTCTACTCAACATATGATACTCGTTGTTTTCGCCATCCCAGACGTAATAAACACCATTAGCATAAAAAACACTCTGTGGACATCCTTTAACTGATATTTCCACATCATCAACCTTTTTTAATTTCACACCATCAATATTATTAGGCTGATAACCATTTGAAAAAGCACCGTAATTCACATCTTTATTTTTTGTTCCTGTATAAGGATTAATCCCACTCATAAGTGTAGTTTTATTTCCGGAGTTATTATCTACATACGTAAATGTTCCGTTGCCATTATCAATTACATCTACATTATTATCTTTAAGTGTTCCGTAATAGTCGCGCGACAACAAACCACCCGAGGTTTGTATTATGTACTTTCTATTACTGTTGTTTGTTTGGGGCGAAACCACATTATTTTGTGGCTTAGCATTGGTATTATTTTTAGGCTTCACATTAGCATTACTTTGTGTGATAGTATTCGCATTACTTTGTGATTTCGTATCTGTCTTGCTCCCGGTTTTCGCACCAGCATTACTTTGTGAATCTGCTACAATTTTTAACTTATCTATTTCTCCTAGTTGCTCGTACGCCGATGCTATTCTATTATTATACGCTGCCAAATCATTGTTATAATTAGTTTGAGCTATAGAGCGTGCTTTATCGTTCCACTTTTGATTTGAAGCCAAAATATCATTATTTCTATTATTTTCAATATCCGATAAAGCAGCCGATAAACCCAGCGTTAAATTATCTATAGCCTTTTGGCGTTCTATGTCTAAAGCGCCCTTTTGATTAGCATAACTCAATTGCGCCGCCGTCTGTTGTGTACGGTTAAGACCCGAATCGGTAAGACCTAAACTCGCATTCGTTTCGGCGATTTTCTTTTCATTTATAAGTTTCTGAACCGCGTTTTTCTGATATCCGCTTTCATATGCAATTTTTGTATCAGATATATTCTTATTGTAAACCGCCTTTGTATTTTTCTTTGTAGAATTATATCCATCATTTATGCTTTTTTGCTCCGCATTCTTTTCTGATGTAATACTCTTTTTTGCTGATTTTTCATAATCAGAAAGTTTTAATGATTTTACCTTTTTTGTATCTGCATCAAGTTTCTCGCGTATTTTATCATAATTTGATTTCGCCATTATTTAACTCCCCCTAACACTCTATATCTCAACAAAATTCCATCCACAACAAGTGATCCTTCACACTCAATTTTTACTCCAAATATTCTTACAGCCCTTAATGTAGGATAAAAATTTTTAACCTCCACAAAGGCTACATCGCGTTCATTTGTATCCACATTACAAAACGTCACCGTTTCACTTGTATTACCAACTTCGGTAATAAATCCTACCTGTATTGGTGCATCACCACTATTACCAAGTCCCAAACACACTCTATCAACATTTTTTAAACTTCCCGTTGACCAAAAATCAAAAAGTTTTGTTGTACATAAAGATTTTATTTTCTTTTCAGTAATATTAAAATTTTTTGTAGTTGAATCATAAATTAAATATTTATCTTTACCATCATTCTTTTTACTATTAAGAACAGAAAAAACTATTTTACTACCCGTAGCGGTAGGAATAAATTCACCAACAGATAAACTGTTTCCCATCGAGAAAAATTGACATTCATTATTAAAATCATACTCCCAGATATACCAAGGTATTTGTAAATTACTATCTTCAGTTTTGCTAAAAGACGCTGCATACTGATAACCGTAGCTATTATAATCCATAGCGTAAATTCTATTTTCTACACACAATAAATAATGCCCTTCAAAATCACTCGACACCGCGTTAATTAAATCTTTTGTAGAAAGTTCAGGGTATACCATGTCAGATATTTTATAAATTGTTCTTTCGCTATATTGATTGTTTGAATACAGCGCATACACATTACCGTCACTATTAGCCCATACAAGTCTGTTACGACATAATTGTACAGTGTCCGGGCAATCACAACCAATACTTCCATTTAACTGAATCATTGGAAAAAATACGCTGTTTGCTTCATAATCAACAACCGTTTGATTTATAAGACTGTCTGCCACAATGTTATTGTTCACTTCATA
The DNA here is from genome assembly GCA_017516965.1 of Clostridia bacterium. GTDB lineage: Bacteria > Bacillota > Clostridia > Oscillospirales > Acutalibacteraceae > UBA737. The sequence continues at coordinate 40,680 of JAFXAP010000006.1, read as the reverse complement.
ATACGAATAATAGGTAGAACTCTCTTTAAAAATAACAAGGTTTTCACCCTGCTTACCAAATGATGTTACCGCCTGTGTTTTGTCTCCAACATAAGCATAATTGTTTTCACTAAAATACAATGGATTGTTAAGACTCGACCACACAACAAGCGACTTTTCTTTTTCTACTGTATTACCACATAAAAACAATCTTGAGCCACCATTTATACCATTAGCAGCATTACCAAACCAAATATTTCTCGTCATACAAAAAACTTTTTTCATATCGCTCGTTTTAACCTTATGTGGAGCCGTTATAACAATATTATCTTCACTACAAGCGTATGTTTGTTTCTTTTTATCGGTATCAAGTCTAACAGCCATAAGCACCTCGTCTTCATTAGTATCATCATCCGATGCCATAATGAAGCCTACATAGCCATATTTTATAAACAACCTCAGTCCATCTTCCGGTATGTTTCCATCTTTAAAGGTTTCTATAACAACTTCCCCGTTTTTAAATTTGTCATACTTTGATTTTCCATATTCTATTTTATGTTCAGTTGTTATAACCTTGCTTTTTCCTTCGTCGTCATCTTCAATACAACATGTAATAGACACCTTGATAACACCGCTTTCGGGCAAACTTTGCCCCAGCTTATATCTCATTGGATGCGTTTTGTCATTATCTGCCTCATTGTAAGCCGAATATATCATCTTATAGCTGTTACCTATAAGGTTAAAGCCTTCAAACTGTGTACCGGTAAAACTAGACAAACCTGTCCTATGACAGTGCGCATAAACGGTTGGAACATACATTTCACTACTCTCTACATTTTCCCAGTTTGAATCCTCTTCATTACAATCCAGTTTACTTATTTTAAATTCTTTTCCGTTTGATATATATAAATACACTACACCATCATTCATAGTTAAAAAATACGAACAGCTTTTTGCCTTTTTTATCAATGATTGTTTGTTTTTCCAAGTAAATTCAGGAATGCTAATTTCCGCAGTACCCGCATCGGTAAATGATGTTTTGTCTTGCCACCAGAAATTTATATGCATAGACCAATTTGAACCATTACCCTTTACACCTGAATATTTATATGCGCTTACAAGAGTGAATTCATCCTTTTTTATATTGGAATGTACTTTAATTCCCATAATATATTCATCATTAAGTTTACTAATTGTTGCAGTCATTGTCTTATCGGTATCAAAGGATGGTCTTGTTCTTAGTTTCCCGTTTTTAAACCACATATTAACGCAATCGGTAAGCTGATTATCATTAACATTTGTAATGCCATCTCTCAAATTTAGCCCACCTGCAAGCGATGGAATATTTACTTCGCGATGAGGTTTGCTATTTATTCTTATATGCTTCATATCTTACCCTTTCTATATCAATTTTTTCACGTTCATTTTTAAAAAAATACTATGCGCATCAATTAGGGTGCGGCAGTACATTTTTAACCAAACCATACTGCGTCAGCCCCGCTCGCTTCGCATTATAAAGGTGCGCAAAATACTGTTGCTGATCTCCATCATTTTCGCTTCGTGCTATGTGCATAGCAAGGCCATATATAAATGCTTCAGACAATGCCCTTTCGGTCAAGTGTATTTCTTCACCAAGTGATCTAATCGGTTTAAATTCATCAGTATTAAAAATTCTCCACAATTCACTATATACTAAATTCACATTTACAATAGCGCTGTTTCTGATTCGTTGTGTCAACTCAACATTACCGTCAGCATCACTATAACCCAATACCTTCAGCGCGCTGTTTAATAGTTCATTTGCCTTCATATTCCATCACCTTCTCCAAATTGTATGTTTTGTCCTGTAGTGTTCAAATTTTCTTCTCTCATCATCGCCAATGCCTTTTGTTGTTCTTCTGGTGATAATGCCATCAATCTCTCATAAATTTCAGGTCTATTATTCTTGATATATTCCAGTACTTCCTCATTACTTATATTATCTGGCGATATATCAGGTTTTGCCTCCTGCTCTTGCTGTTGCTTTCTTGAATTTATAAGTCCTGTAACATCCGGAATAAGTCCTTTTGGAATTCTTTCAAGATACTCCGTAAAAGTAATAAGCTGTGCAGATAACAAATTACCAAGATTAGATATCGACACCGCCTCACTCCAAAGAGTAGCCGCGCCAACATCGATTTTTGCCACAATAACCAAATCTTTATAACGCTCAGCATCAAACACCATGTATCTTGCAATACCATCATCATTAACCTTAATTGAACGCTTTCCATACATTGTAATCCAAAAGTCTGCCCATATACGCGCCACATCTTCGTTAGCGCTATAAAAACGGTTTTGATACATTTGCATTGGCGCAATAGCAGCCTCACGTGCCTGAACGATCGCCATAGCATTGTCTGGTCTGAAATTACCAAGCGCCATATCGTTTGCGCCGCTGTCGGCGAGTACATTTCTAGCAAATGCATCGGTAAAATCAATAAATGCAGCGCCATAATTTGGCGGAGCCACATATCGTATTGCGCTTACCATATCTTCTGCGTTACCATAAATTTTAACCACTTCAGCAGGGTCGTTTGTAATACCGTCCGGTACAAGATCACCGTTTATAATTGTCTTGGGCATACCGGTATTTTGCATAGCCCAAACCGATATCGAATGTGCTTGATTAAGTGCAATTTGATTAGGTATCTGATAGGTGATTTCACTATCACCATAAGCGCAACTGCGACGACGCTCCCAAACAAATTTTGCTATAGGATATCTGTGTATAAGTAAATTCCATTCAGGTCTTATTACTGCCTTTTCGGTAACCGTCTTACCCCAAACAGTTGCGTTACCGTCCTTATCATATTTTTTATATAGTTTTGTAATAACCGTTACTCGTCTTGAGTCACTTGGCTCCTGCTCACCTCTATCACCCGCATTCTGATAATATTCGTTAGCATCATCAGGCACTATATATTCTGTCACCTGACCATATTTTTCCGCCTCGCGTCTCACCGCTTCAACATCTAAACGTCTCGCGATTATAATGTATGGCTGACTTTCAACATCTTCATTGTTGGGGTCCCCAAACACCACATTTTCTATATCTAAAACCTCACAGGCAATATCGCCTTTTATTGCGGTCGTTCTGCCCTCGTCCGCATACAGTCCCGTGCGAATAGAACTGTCCCAATATGTATATAAAATACCGGTTCCTGAAATATATGCATTTCTAAGCAACTGGTCTTTTTTATCGTCGTATTTTAGTCTTTCAGCCGTAATTTTAAAGTAATCGGTAAGCGCGCTCATAACCACCGAAACCTCGGCATCGTTTGGTTTGCCAACAGGTGTGTTACCCTCTAACAACTGGCGTCTTACCTCATCTCGTGCACCAACATCCAAAGTGTCAGACACACCTTCAGCGCTGTAATTCACGGCTATAGGCGCGCTGCCAATGGTCGCCATTTTATATTCGCCTATTCTTTTAATTATATTTCGTCTTGTAAGCGGCTTTTCATTTCCTGCGTTCACACCGTGCCACTGGTCGCCTACAAAGAATCTCTCGTTAATTCTTGACTGGTCGTGTATTCCTTTGTCACCAATTCCATTTTTATATTGCTGACCCGCCTCATACTCCGACCAAATTGATTTTGTTCCAAGTTTAATCACTAATGACTACCTCCAAAAAATAAGATGGCTGCCGCTTGGCAGCCATCTCCTACTATATTCTTATATGCGTTATTCACCGCAAATTGCAAAAATAAGATTCTTCTTATTCTCCATAACAAAGCAATCATAATAAAGTCTAAAGTTAATCTTATATGCATCCATATCCTGAACCATATCAGGTGTATAAATATCTACCTTATCAACCTTCTTTACAAGTGATGCCGCTGATTTAGGAAGAACAATCGCCTTAATAAAACCTGCGTCTGCATTCGCTTCGAATCCGGTTTCGGTAAAGTTATATTCTGTTCTCATTCTATCAGCCGCTACAGGAATAATGGCGCATCCATTAATGCACTTAACCTTAAGGTCAATCGCGCCCTGTTCAAACTCACTCACAGTAATGCTATGCTGAAGCTTATCGCTTGTCATAAGCGCCGCATACATAACAGGGTCAACAAACGCTACCATCTGTTCATTTGTATAACCGCTTGCCGCTTCAGCTTTATTTATACACTCAAGCATAAGTTCAACTGCTTTATCAGCAACATAAGTTTCAGTATTACCCTTTTGCTGTGCAATGCCGCAAAGCTTAGACATTACGTAAGCGTCAATTTCAGGGTTCACCTTTGTGCGTGTATATTCACCTACAATTTTACCCGCAAGTGAAGAAATACCGGTTTCATCAGCATCCTGCGCATCAATAACCAGCTGCTTGCTACGCTCCTTTGTAAGTTCATAAGACTTATAGTTAAAGTTTGTGCCACCCTTAGAGTAACCACCTTCTCGTGAATAAGAGCCAAGACCATCAAAATCAATCTGTGGAATATTAACAATCTTTGCGCCCTTAAACTTTGTCTTAAATTTGCCATCGGCCATAAAGCCTACCTTTGATTCCTGAACAATCATCTTGTCAAGTTCGTTTACATACCTATTTGCATGTTCAAATACATTTGCCATAATTTAAATACCTTCCTTTTCTTTCTTTATTTACTCCAAAGTCCAAGCAAAAAGTTCCTGTCTGAAGATGTCATTTCATTTCCTCTATCTACAGCCATCTTGCCCGAACTCGCCATACTTGCTGCCACTTGTGTTTTTTGAGCAGCTTCAACCTTTTTTCTTTCTTTATATAAATAACACAAATATGCAGAGAACAAATCCCTATTGCCCTTTGCAGCTTCAATAATCACCGAATCGGGTAAATCACTATATTCGGGAGCATCCGGCATTTCATTCTTTAAAGCCATATATTCATCGGCAAGTCGTAAGTTTAAATTCTCATATCTTGCTTGTTGCTCATTTTCTTCTTGGCTCTCAGACATAATTTTCTTATACTCATCCGACTGCTTTTGTTTATATATCTGCATACCAACATCAACATCGGGGCTATCTTTGCCGTATAACCTTTCAAGGTGATCTTTATATAGCATTTCGTGACCTGACACCATTCTATCTACCAGCGTATTAATATCAACGCCTTGACTTTGTGCCAAATACTCCAGCTTCGCCCTTAAATTCTCGGTATGCATACCTTTTTGAATATATTTAATTGCTTCGTCTTTTGTGAAATCTCTATTCTTGTGATTATACTGTACCGAAACAAACGGCTCCGATACATCCTTTTTTTCTGAAGAAGATTTATGTGTTCCTATCTCTTCTTCTCGCACAACATTTTCTTCCGCGAGTTCATCATCGTCTGGTGTAACAATGCCTTCCTCTTCGTTTCCTATGTCCTCATTTTCTTCGGTCGCATTTTCAGGTATGGTATCCTCAAAATCCGCCTCTTGAACGTTGTAATTCTCGTCCATTTTTTATTCTCCTTTATTCTTAATACCTATGGTAAAGGTAATAATTTCTATAGTTTTTCATACGGCATACTACCGTCATATTCTAAAAATCTTTTCCAATCCTTTTTTGCCTTTTCCTCATTTTTATTTTCATTTGAGGTCTTATTATCTACATTGTATTTTTTTGTTTTTATGCGCATATCCTCGGTTTTATATCCTATTAAAAATCCAATCATAAACACTGCAAAAACCATCAAAACAAGTGCTATAACACAAAAAAACATCATATAAAAATTCGTAAAATCCACTATTTTTCTCCTTTATCTAAAACCTATATCCTGTAAATTAAGCCCATGCTTACGTCTGTAAATTTCTTCACTGGCAGGTTTTCTTTTGGGTGCATTTGGGTCTTGTGGTCTAAAATACTTAACGTCATAAAAAGCATAGCGCATAGCGTCCATCAAATGATTATTCTGATCTTCTGGCATATTAACTCCATTTTCTTTCTCATCTTTTTTCCAACAATAGCTACTAATTTCACTAAATGTGTTTTTACAACGCGGATGTATAAAAATTTTATATTCCTGTATTTGCGCAATTCCGTTAAGAATTGAATCTTTTCCCTTAACGCTCGGCATTATTCTTGATATTCCCATTCTACGCAAATCCTCGTTTGATTTCGGTTCTGCGCAGTCTGCTCGGATTCTTTCTTTTGCAAATCCCTTTTTCTTTATCATTTCAGCAATATCACAGTTAAGCATCCTCGTTTGGTAATGCTCATCATATATGTAAATGTGTTTTTTTATCGGACACACTGCAAACGCAATAAATGCCGTGGGGTCATTCGTATAGCCATAATCAAGCCCAAAAAAATGTCTTAATTTCCAAGCATCAGTAATATCTTCATTGCACACCAAATTACCCTTGTCATCAAACTCAAAATCCAATTTTGAAAAATTATCATACACAAGCCCATCAGCAACTCCCCATTCACCTAGTCCCGCCACCGCATATCGCCTATAATTCGTTTCCTTCATCCTTTCAAACACCTTGCGATCGGTATCATCTAAAAACTCATTACATAAGTAATTTGTCGAATAAACGCTTGCATCCTTTGTTTCTTTATCAAAAAATCTTTTCTTCAACCAGTGGCTTTCACTCCACGGATTAAAGGTTAAGGTTGTTTGCTTAAACAAATGCTTCGGCACATTTCCGCGTGGCACCGAAAGGTCAAGTTTTTCAAAGTCATTTTCACTGCCTATCTCAAAAGCTTCTTCAATCCATACCCAGCACAAATAACCATCCGGCACTGTAGTAGACGCTAATTTTAAAACGTCGTCAAATCCCCTGAATAATATTCTTTGCCCTGTGGGTTTATATATCATTTCCATAGGGGACACTGTATTTTGCCACAAGTGCGCAACACCTAATTTCTGTTGCGCCCATCTAAGTTGCGCAAAGGTGCTATCTCGATGCGTGTTAAAAACTGCGCGCACAACAAGCAAATTACTATCTTTATACTTCATAAGCCTGTAAATTAAATTAAGTGCCGTAGTCGTACTTTTTTTGCTTCCTTTGCCACCTTTTACCACTCGATATCGATTTTTATCATACCAAAAATCCCTGTATCCTTTTCCTACAATACTAGGCAAATAACAAACATCAGTTTTCAATTTTATCCTCACCCGATATAAAAACTACCCCTGCCGACTCTTTGTTTTTACTCTGCAAACTTTTTAAATCAAAAAACAATTTAAGTGCCTGCGGACTACCCTTTTTAGCCGTCTCAATTATCGACTTCCAAATAGCAAAAAGTTCCGTTTCGGTATATCTGTTAATCAAAAAATTTACATAATGTCTGAATTCTTTTTTATCATACCATCTATAAAAGGTGGAACGCGCAATTCCCTGCTCATCACAAAGTTTGCTTATATTCCCATCAAATTCAGGGCTTATAAGCGCCTCAGCGCAACGCTTCATCTTGCTGCTTATGTTGAATTCGTCTTTTGTTGTGTTTTCCATTTTTAACACCTCCTCAAAATTAAAAAGCACACGTGACTTTGTGCGCTTTTTTTACTGATTTAAAAATACTTTTTGCCACGCTGATATACTATCATGCCTTTTACTGACATTCACTGACATCCCTCAAATTAAATCAGGTAAGTTAATAAGTGCTTTTTTATATATTCTGTAAATCTGTCTTTCGCTGTAACACAATATTCGAGATATTTCCAAAAAACTATATCTTGTACGGTCTCCATATTCATCAATTTCTCCTAAATACAAAAGCCTCAATAGTCTTTGTTGCATCATATCTTCAATCGAATTTATAGCCCTTTCAATCCTAATTCTCAAATCATATAACACTTCCATTTCTTCCCTTATAAGCTTGTCCCAATCTTCCTCTCTTTTCTCCACCGTAACTTCAACAATCGATCCTTTTACACGACCTGTCTTTATTTCCTCATTAAAATTCACATTATGATACTTTTCACAAAGCTTACTATTTTCTTTAGCTCGTCTTAACTGTTCGATACGGTCATCTATTTCCCCGTACCTTTTTAACAACTGCTTTTTTTCTTCTATCGTCAAGTTTTCTCCTCCTATCTATCAAATCAAGTAGCATAACAAACTGCCCATATGTTTTATATGTACCGTGTCTATCGTTATAATCGGCTCTGAACTTTTCTACTATATTTATGTTTTTGCTTCTTTTTGCCCTTAATAAATAAAGGCATTCTTCACACAATCCGTGCTTTTCGCTGGTTTCACCACAAATGCATTTTCTTACACTTTTCATATTTTTAACCTCTCAAGCGCACCAAAATTTGTTCTACATCATTTTTTGTTCTTATCTTAAATAATTTCTTTTTCACATCTATGTCCATATAATCAAACATTTCACAAATCATTTCATTAATCAGACCTGACGCTTCGTCCAATTCCTCATTTTTTAAATTTATGCCATACAAATTCTTTAAATTTTCAACATACCTGTTAATAAAAGCCGTCACACGCAGCAATCCTTCTACCACCTCAAATTTTGAAATATCAGTTTCAAACTCACAAAAATCACCACTACCACACTTTGAACATACAAAAATTACTTCATAAGGTGGCGCATCAAGGTTATGTCGCTCCTCATATCTCTTCGGTTCACAAAAAAATCTTTTACAGTTATTGCAAAAAAACCTGCTATTTTTCTTCATCAAATTCAAATTCACCACACTTAATTTTTAATATAAAGTTTTCTCTTGCCAGGTTTTTCACCTTATGTTTCTCATTTATAAGTAAATTAACAAGTGCAAAATTCCGCTTACTTGCCATCAGTAATTTTGTCATACATAATAACGAGATTATCAAAAGCAGAACCACTGCTATCAAAAAAACATACAGCGCTATTCCCTCTAAAACAAAACAATTCATAATTCTTCTCCTTTTTGTATCTTTGCAAGATACAGTCGTAGTAAAAAAATATATATCTCACCCTTTCTTACAATATTTTCTACGTTGTATCTTTTTACGATACATAAATGTTACCACCTTTTTCCATAATTGTCAAGAGTTTTGTATCTATTTTTTCTACTTTTTTAAATTTTTCTTGACTTTTTGCTCGTTTTAAGATACAATTGTTGCAGAAAGGATTTGATATTATGAATATAGGCTCATATATAAAAAAACTCCGCACCGAACGCGGTTATTCACAGGAAGAATTAGGGGCTTTGCTTGGCGTTCAGCGCGCCGCCGTGCAAAAGTGGGAATGTGGCACCGTTAAAAATTTAAAGCGAGAAACCATTAAAAAACTCTCCGAAATTTTCAGTGTTCCCCCATCTTCTTTTATTGATGATGATTATACTTCTTATGATAACATAATCACCTTCCCCAAAATGAATCGCATCCCCTTGGTTGGCACTATTGCCTGCGGCACTCCCGTTTTGGCAAGTGAAAACCTTGACGGTGAGGTTACAGTACCTGAGGACATCAATGCCGACTTTGCGCTTCGTTGCAAGGGTGACAGTATGATAGACGCGCGCATCTACAATGGCGATATCGTCTACATCCGCCAACAGCCCACCGTCGAAAACGGCGAAATCGCGGCAGTACTTATCGATGATGAGGCAACACTCAAGCGTGTCTATATCTCTGACAATACAATAACTTTAGTCGCTTGTAATTCAAAATATCAACCGTTTGTATATACCGGCAAACAGCTAAACGACATTCGCATACTCGGCAAGGCAGTCGGTTTTACAAGCACACTTATATAAAACTAACTCCTCTTGGAATTTCCAAGAGGAGTTTAAATTTTTTATTCTATTCCAAAATAACGGGCAGCATTGTTATAGCAGATGTCTTCTACTATCTGACCCAAGGTCTCCATATCTGCTGGGTATTCACCGTTTTCTACCCAGGTGCCAAGCACGTTACAAAGTATTCTTCTAAAATATTCATGACGTGTATAAGAGAGAAAACTGCGCGAGTCGGTAAGCATACCAACAAAATTACCAAGCAGTGATAAGTTAGCAAGAGATTTAAGCTGTGTTTCCATACCTGATTTGGTATCGCTAAACCACCAAGCTGAACCGTGCTGAATCTTACCTGCAGCCTCGGTGCCCTGGAATGCACCAATAACGGTATCAATCATTTCATTATCGTGTGGATTAAGTGAATAGATAATTGTCTTAGGCAGTAAATCATCTATTGCAAGCGCGTTAAGAAGCGCAGTAAGCGCCTCGCTGCAAGGACGTGTTGAAATTGTGTCAAAACCTGTGTCTGCGCCAATCTTATTAAACATAGCCGTATTAGTATTACGCTGAACACTATAGTGAATCTGCATTACTATACCGCGTTTTGCATACTCTTTACCAAGGCATACAAGTATAGCGGTTTTATACATATCAGCCTGTTGCGCAGTAATTGCCTCACCATTCATTACTGCCTTAAATGCGGCGTCAATTTCTTCTTCGGTACCAACTGCAAACGGTACATAGTCAAGACCGTGGTCGGTAGCCTTACAACCCATCTCACAGAAGAATTCTAATCTCTTGATAAGCGCCGCCTTTACATCAGCAACACAGTTAATTTCCATATCTGCGGCCTTGCCAAGCGCCTTTATGTAATCTGCAAAACCTGCCTTATCAATGTTAACCGCTTTGTCAGGGCGGTATGATGGAAGCACAAGCGCGTCACACACACCCTCATCCTTAATCTTTTTGTGCCACTCAAGTGTGTCTATCGGGTCATCTGTTGTGCCAATCATCTTAACGTTAGACTTTTTAATAATGCTACAAGCCGACATATCATCGCTCTGCAACTTTTCGTTACAAAGATTCCAAACTTCCTCGGCAGTCTTTGCACTCAAAATGCCGTCATAGTCAAAATAGCGCTTAAGTTCAAGATGGTTCCAATGATACATTGGGTTACCAATAGCGCGTGGTAACATCTCGGCAAAGCGTAAAAACTTAGTATAATCGTCAGCATCACCCGTAATCTCGTTTTCAGGCACACCGTTACTGCGAATCAAACGCCATTTATAGTGGTCGCCACCAAGCCAGATTTCGGTAATGTTTTTAAACTTCTTATTTTCATAAATCTCTTTTGGATTTATATGGCAGTGATAGTCAATAATCGGCATCTTTTCAGCATATTCGTGATAAAGTCTTTTTGCCGTTTCATTGGTCAAAATAAAATCGTCGTTAATAAAGCTCATAGCAATATCTCCTTAAAATATTTATTGTTTTTATTATATAATGTTTGTCTTATTAAAGCAAGATAATTTTTAATTTGTGCGAAGCACACCAAAATTTTAAACTTTACATTTTCAATTTTCAATTAAAAAAACGGATGATAAAATCATCCGTTTTTTCTAAGTTTTTCAATCCTGTCACGCAGGTATGCCGCGTGTTCAAATTCAAGAATTTTTGCCGCCTGACGCATCTCAGCCGTAAGTCGCTTAATAAGCGCCTCTTTTTCAGCACGTGAAAGCCTACTATCGCTCTTTTCACCCTCGACTTTAGTACCAATTTCAATAATGTCTCGCACGTCTTTAACAATGGTCTTTGGCACAATACCGTGCGCCTCGTTATACGCCTGTTGTATACCCCGTCTGCGTTCAGTCTCGCGAATGGCATTTTCCATAGAGCGCGTAACGCTGTCGGCATACATTATAACCTCACCGTTTGCATTTCTCGCAGCTCGGCCAATTGTCTGCACAAGCGAAGTCTCACTACGCAAAAATCCTTCCTTGTCAGCGTCAAGTATAGCCACAAGCGATACTTCAGGTATGTCGAGACCTTCTCGAAGCAAATTTATACCAACAAGCACGTCAAATTCACCAAGTCGCAAGTCCCTTATAATTTCCATACGCTCTATGGTGTCAATATCATAGTGCATATATCTTACCTTAATATCAAGATTGGTAAGATATTCGGTAAGGTCCTCGGCTTGTTTTTTGGTAAGTGTTGTTATAAGCACACGCTCGCCCTTGGCTGTGCGCTCATTTATCTGCGACACGATATCATCTATCTGCCCTTCACTCGGCTTTACAGTAACCAACGGGTCAAGCAGTCCTGTAGGTCTTATCACCTGTTCTACCGTTTGCGCCGCGTGTTCTTTTTCAAATTCACCGGGCGTTGCCGACACAAATATCGCCTGATTTATATGTGAGTAAAACTCCTCAAAATTAAGCGGTCGGTTATCATATGCCGACGGCAAACGAAAACCGTATTCAATAAGGTTATCTTTTCTTCCCCTGTCACCGCCAAACATACCGCGAACCTGTGGTAGTGTAACGTGCGACTCATCTACAAACAACAAAAAATCGTCGGGGAAATAATCAAGCAATGTCGACGGTGTACTGCCTGGCGCTCTACGTGAAAGCACTCTCGAATAGTTTTCAATCCCCTTACAAACGCCAATTTCTCTTAGCATTTCAATGTCATATTCGGTGCGTTGACGAATTCTTTGCGCTTCAATAAGTTTTCCGTTTTCCTGAAAGAACGCCACGCGCTCCTCCATCTCGTTTTTAAGGTCTTGTAGCGCGTCCTCTAACTTGTCCTGTGGCACAATATAGTGAGACGCAGGGTAAATTGCCGTATGCAACAAAAACTGCTTTACCTCGCCCGTTACCGTGTTAATCTCACTAATGCGGTCAATCTCATCGCCAAAAAATTCTATGCGCAGCGCATTACCGTATGAATATGCAGGGTACACCTCTACCGTATCACCACGCACCCTAAACTTGTTTCGCACAAAGTTTATATCGTTTCGTTCATACTGCAAATCCACCAGTTTGTGAATAAGCTCGTCACGGCTCTTTTCCATACCCGTGCGAAGCGAAATAACCATATTGCGGTAATCAATCGGGTTACCAAGCGAATATATACACGAAACACTCGCCACAATTATAACGTCTCGCCTTTCCGACAACGCGCACGTAGCGCTGTGACGCAGTTTGTCAATCTCATCATTTATAGCGCTGTCCTTTTCGATATAGGTATCAGTACCCGGTATATACGCTTCGGGTTGATAATAATCGTAATAGGAAACAAAATATTCCACCGCATTCTCAGGAAAAAATTCCTTAAACTCAGTACAAAGTTGTGCGGCAAGAGTTTTGTTGTGAGCGAGAACAAGCGTCGGTCGGTTTACACGCTCTATAATATTAGCCATAGTAAAGGTTTTACCACTGCCCGTAACACCAAGTAACACTTGCTCACGGTCACCACTGTTTAAACCATCTACTAACCTTTCTATCGCCTCGGGCTGATCCCCCGTAGGTTTATAATCACTATGCAAAACAAACTTGTCCATCTGCTCACCTCACAAAACAAACTTTTTTATTAGTATATCACAAAAATTATTATAAGTAAATAAAAGAGCAGATACTTTTTAGCATCTGCCCTTTTAACGTTATTTAGTTTTAATATATTTGTAAGTTGACCAACCTGAGTAGTACTTTTTACCATTTACTGTTTTGTAGGTTCTTACTCTTACGTAGTATGTCTTTTTAGCGCTAAGACTCTTTAAAGTATATTTCGTTGTTTTATAACTTGAAATTGTCTTTGTTTTAGCGCTTGTAAACTTCTTGCTTGTAGAGTACTGAACCTGGTAACCGCTTACCTGTGTAGATTTTTTAGAGATATTTACTGTAATACTCTTTTTACCTGCGGTAAGTTTAGATACATTGGTCTTTGCAGGGTTAATCTTGAAGGTGAGTGTCTTAGTACCTGAGTACTTGCCCTTCATCTTGATGGTTACTTTATAAGTACCAACGTTTTTCCTACCGCTTGAAGAAGACAATGTATAATCAACATTTTTCTTGAGTTTATTACCTGCAGAATCTTTAACGGTCACTATAGGTGTTTTAACCTTACCGTTATATGTATAACTTGTGGCAGAAAGTTTAAATGTTTTGGCATACTTAATTGTACTCTTGCTTGCAACTTTTCCGCATACAGTACATTTTTTAACTATGCTACCATTTTTTGAAAGTGTTGCTTTTGTGGTTGTGGTTTTGTAAGAGTGACCTAATGATTTACCATAGGTACAACCGCACACTTTACAAGTTGCTGCTTTAGTACATGTAGCATCTATATAACTATGAGCAATTAATCGTATATCACCGCAACGATTACAGTCAACATCGCAACCGTTGGTATACGTATGACCTAATGCACTACCGCTAATTTCCCCACAAACTTTACATTTTTTTGGTGATTCACAAGTCGCACTTGCAAAATTATGGCTAACTTTTCGGGTTACACCGCAAGTATTACAAGAAGTATCACAAGCATTACTATAAGAATGCGATCCAGCAGTTGTAAAGGAGTTTTCATCACTCCAATATTCAGTACCATTAATTACCGCATACATTTTATAATAATATTTGGTTGCATGTATTAACGAATATCCACATTCACTACTTAGATTCCACGTAAGCTCTACCTCAGCATAATCCGTCCAGGCTTTCGCAGCATCTTGCTTGTGAAATTTCCATTCTTCAGTGTATGTTTTTCCCTCTCGACGAATTTTAACACCGACACGTTGAACAGCGTATGATTTAGGTTTATTAATCACGCTTTTAAGAAACGCATTTGAACTTGTAATATTATCTACACCAGTATTTTTAATAGTAACTGTTGTTACTGGCGATGAACCGCTATCTGCCTTTGTTAAATATATAAAACCTAAAAGTGTACAACTGGAATACGAATTCTTCTTCGTTCCCACAACACTACTTGCACTTGCTCCTGTTATAATGCCTGTTCCGTTAGCAGGTTTGTTATCAATAGTCATTCCACCTTCGTTTATAGTCATAGAATTGCCATTTACAGCTGTTACAAACGAAACATGACCATAGGAGTGCGCCGAAGATCGCCACACAGCAATAGAATTTACTTGTGCAACACTTCCTGTACTATATCCATTATTAGCTGCTTTATCAAGCCAATTAATAGCATTTCCCCAATTTGGCAGAGCAATTCCTAGCCTATCGTATACTTGTTGCCAAGCATATCGTGTGCAAGGTACGGTTGTTACTCCAGAAATGGTTTGAGAAGAAGGGTAAGGGTTTGACGCTGCCAATACAGGTATGTTTAATGTTGTTATTGATAAAATAACAATCAAACATAATAAAAATGCACTTAGTCTCTTAACTCTTTTCATTTTATTTTCTCCTTTTTTGCATTTGCACCTATATAAGTGCAAATATATTATAAAGAATAATTATAATAAAGTCAAGAAAATGTTCCTAAATAAGTGCAAGGAGGGGTGGTTCTGAATTACGAAATCGAAAAAATAGTCGGCTCAAACATTCGCAAACTGCGAAAAAAAGCAAATCTCACGCAAGAACAACTCGTAGCAAAACTTCAACTTAACGGTTGTGATATCACCCGAAGCGCACTTGCAAAAATCGAAGTCGGACAACGCCACCTCTACCCTGACGAAATCATTTTAATTAAAGAAATTCTACGCGTTGATTATTCTGCTATCTTTGAAATTCACTAACGACGCAAAGCCTTTCTTTCATATTGCATTATCGTCATAAAAACAAGACAGCCTTTGCTATTTCATTTTAGCAAAGGCTGTCTTTTAAATTTAATTTGTTTTTACACAACTTCCATCATTTTTCATCATATTCTTTCAAAACACCCCTATACACTTTTCTTAACATATGCACATTTTAATTTTCCTAAAAAACAAAGCCTTTCATCTTGATTTATCACAAAATATCAATATAATTAAAATATAAGTAAAGGATGTGTTATGTTATGAATAAATTCCCCGCAGGTGCCCGCGTTGTGTTTATAGGTGACAGCATCACCCACAACAATATGTTTTTAGCTCATATTGTTACATATTACCGTGAACATTTTCCAAATGACAAGGTTGAGTTTTATAACTGCGGTATTTCAGGCGGCACACTAACCACAACGCTTAACTGCTTCGATGAAGACATACTCCCCTACAACCCTACCCACGCTGTAATTATGATTGGTATAAACGATTCTGCGCGTTGGGCTCTTCCCTTTGAAGGAAAAGAAAAATACCAAACAATCAAAGATGCATTTGAAAACTACAAATCAAATTTAAGCAAACTTTGTAACAAGCTTGAAAAAATGGGAGTAAGCATCACCCTTTGCACCCAAACACCCTATGCCGAATATATGCAAAGCGATGAAGAAGTCTTGCGTGGCGGCAGCGCATTACTGTTAGGCTATGCCAATTTCGTGCGTGAGTTTGCCAAATTAAAGGGTTACCCCATTTGTGATTATCACGACTATTTCACCCGTCTTATGCAAACCGAAGTCATTTACAATCCCGATCGCGTTCACCCAACCGACCGCGGCCAATACTATATGGCAAAATGTTTCCTTGAGTTTCAAGGGTACGACCTTGGCAAAGAAAAAGAATTACCACCCGATGTTCAAAAATGGCACGAGGTCGTAGGCAAAATTCGTCACGTCTTTGCTACCGAACACAATATATTAAACGACAATTTCACGTTAACCGATGAAGAACGTGCTGCAAAAATTAAGGATTACTTTGACAACGAACAAACAGGACCTTATGTCGCATATTTTAAACAACTAGCCGGCAAATACCCCGAATACAAATCCCAATTACAAGAAAACATAAAGTTGGTAATCAAATTTATGCAAAACCAATAATAATAAAACCTGACCGCTAACAATACAGCGGTCAGGTTTTATTATTAATCAAAATCAATATTAAAAGGTAGCCTACCCTTAGCTTGCAGTTTACCTGCAAGCACGTCGATAGCGTAAATTTGCGATTCGGGCATCATATACCCAAACAATCGACGCGGTGTGTGCTGTAAGGGTTTTACGGCAAACGGATTACCAAAATGCAAAACAGCCGACACTTTACCCGACATAACAAGTGTGTTAATCATATATTCCACACGACGTGTCATACAATCGGTTCCAAGGTACGGTCCCGTAGCGCAATATGTTATAAATACAACCTCACTATGTTTTGTAGCGGCAAGCAACACACGCTCATTATCGTTAGCCGATGGAAACTCTGGTAAAAATTCAATATCAGAATCGGGAAATTCTTCTCTTATCTTATCGGCAATTTTATTTGGATTATACCATTTGCCAAATGTAACCTCTCCTGCAATTTCTTTGTGTGAATTTTCGGTAACAATAACAAACAACTTTTTACTGTCATGGTCAAGCGCCGCAGTTACACCGTCATCGGTTATTGCGGTAATGCAGTCTTTGGCTACGTTATCAAGTGCTTGGCGGTCTTTGTCCGTAAATCCACAATCACTCGGTGCGCTGCCAAGCATTTGCTGCACTGCCAACACTCTGCGTACCGCCTCATCAAGACGCTGTTCACTAAATGCGCCATCAAGATAATTTTTCTTTAAAAGCTCAAACGATTGCTTGTTGGTACTG
Organism: Clostridia bacterium; assembly: GCA_017516965.1. Taxonomy (GTDB): domain Bacteria; phylum Bacillota; class Clostridia; order Oscillospirales; family Acutalibacteraceae; genus UBA737. The sequence continues at coordinate 23,333 of JAFXAP010000006.1, read as the reverse complement.
CGGTAATTAGGTAGCACAATATCATTTCCTGCCTCAACCGCCATACCCAAAATATTTTCTTCGCCCCACTCTTGCAAGATTGCCATCATCGCCATAGAATCAGTAAAGCAAAGCCCATCAAACCCATCTTTTCTAATAATGTCATTCACCTTTTTAGAAAGACTCGCAGGGCGCTCAGGGTCAATGCCGCTTAACACTCGGTGACTTGTCATAATCGATGGCAGCAAACCTTTTTCCATTAAATATTTATATGGCACAAGGTCAAAATTTTCAATAGTTTCTTGCGGTACGTCAGATGGCGTATTCGTCATATGCAAATCAATTACAACCTTATCACCACCGGGGTAATGCTTACCACAGGTTAAAAATTTATTTTCTGCGCATACACCCGCTATAAGCTCAGCCGCCCTTCCAACGCGCATCGGGTCATCAGAAAAATGCCTGTGAACACTGCAAGGACCATCCGACTGCAAAACATCTAAAACAGGTCCCCACATACTGTTATAGCCGTCACGTTTAGCCTCATAAATTGTTCCTCGCGCAAAAGCTCGGTAATACTCATCATTATCACATGCCGCAAGCGCCATAAGAGGAATTTTAGGCAATTTGCCGTTGGGGTAACCCATTTCCATATCGGTAATGATTATAATCGGGTAATCTGCAACCTCCAAAACCCTTTCCATAACATAAAGCTGTGACAGAGGCACCTGAACACATCCAAGAGAATGATTTTTAATCAGTTCTAATGTATACTCCAAATCTTCCTTATCATTTGGGTGAAAATATCTCGCGCACATCAACATACCAAGTTTTTGGTCAAGCGATAATTCATCAATATTCAAAAGTTTTTTCATTAGTGCTCCTCTTTCTATAATTATCTGATAAAAATTATACCATCTGATTATATTTCAGTCAAGCAACCCACAATTTGCAACTGATGCAACCTAAAACATACAACCCCGCAGGCATTTAGCCTACGGGGTTAAATTTTTATTATTTCATAAATTCATACATAGCGCGGTAGCACATATAAACGTCAAGTTTAGCTGTTGTCTCATACGGTGCGTGCATCGAAAGCACAGGCACACCAAGGTCAATCACATCAACGCCAAGGTTTGCCACATACATAGCAACCGTTCCGCCGCCACCTGCGTCAACCTTTCCAAGTTCACCCGTTTGCCAAATAATACCCGCATTATCTAACATTGATCTTATTTCGGCAACATATTCAGCCGATGCATCCGAGGTGCTACCCTTTCCGCCACCGCCTGTATATTTTGTAACCACAACGCCATAGTTAAGAAAACTTGCATTTCTGCGTTCCATAACGTCCTGGAATGTCGGGTCGGTACCTGCATTAACATCAGCCGACAAACATTTTGAATTGCGAAGCGCTACAGTCTCGTCACAACCTTGCATCACACAAATATCGTGAACAACATGTGACAAAAAGTCCGAATTCAAACCTGTGTTGCCGTCAGAACCGGTTTCTTCCTTATCAGCAAGAATAGCAATCGCGGTTTTTTCAGGCGCTTCAACCTCTAAAACAGCGGTGAGCGCAGGGTATGCGCAAACTCGGTCATCCTGACCGTAAGCGCCCACAAGACTGCGGTCAAAACCAATATCACTAGCCTTTGCCGCAGGCACAAGCTCAAGTTCTGCCGAAAGAAAATCTTCCTCTGTAATGCCGTATTTTTCATTAAGCAATTTCAAAATATTAAGTTTTACAAGTTCGCTTCCCTCGTCACTCTTAAACGGCATACTGCCTACAAGCACGTTAAGCTCCTCACCGCGAATACCGTCAGATAAGGTACGCTTGTTTTGCTCACGCGCAAGATGTGGCAACAAATCGTTAATAACGAACTTAGGGTCGCTGTCATCTTCACCAATATTAACTTCAATAACACTACCGTCTTTTTTGGCAAACACACCGTGTAACGCTAACGGCAAAGCAGTCCACTGGTACTTCTTTATACCGCCATAATAATGTGTCTTAAAAAGCGCCAACTCAAGTTCTTCATAAAGTGGGTTTGGTTTAAGGTCAAGACGCGGCGAATCAACGTGCGCCGCAGTAATGTTTACACCCATATCGGCATTTTGTTTACCAATTACCGCAAATGCAACCGTCTTACCTCTGTTGTTAAAATAAACCTTATCTCCCGCATTATATTTTTTGCCAATCTCAAAAGGAACAAATCCCTTTCCCTTAGCTAAATCAATCGCAGTTTTTACTGCTTCACGCTCGGTTTTAGCGGCATCAAGATATGCTTTATAGCCTTCGCAATAGCTTTGCATATTATCTATAGTCGCCTCATCAACCTTCAAAAGACCGTTCTTTTTCTCGTAAAACAATTTTTCCTTAAGTTCTTTAATCTTATCAGACACCTTGTTTTTCCTCCAATAATTTAGTTAAAAGTTTTTCAAATTTCAATTCAAGAACCGATTGTTCGCAATCGTTATATATTATATTATTGGTTCTTTCAATATAAAAATTATCATCTTTTCCCGCTTTTATACGAATAAGCGCCGATTCTTCATCAATCTTATCGCGTTCCATAATTCGCGACAAGCGAATTTTTTGACTTGCCAAAATAACCACAATTTCATCACAAAGGCTGTCAGCCCCGCTTTCAAAAAGGGTTGGCGCATCAAGCATTACTAAATCTTCTGTTATTTCTTTTTGCACAAGACAGGTAATATACGGTAAAAGTGTTTTATTCAAAAGTTCGGTACTGCTCTCATCAGCAAATGCTTTTTTAGCAAGTGATGCGCGATTAAGTGTACCGTCATCATTTAAAATGTCTGCGCCAAACACGCTCACCACAGCGCTGAGTCCATCACTACCCTTTTGCACTGCAACACGCGCAAGTTGGTCACAATCAACAACCTTAAATCCTATTTTCTCGGCTGTATTTGTCACACTGCTTTTACCCGCTCCCGTAGGACCTGTAAGACCAATTACAAAACTCATAACCTTATCACCTTAAATCCACATGCGCGAATAAGTCTGTTATAAACTGCCAGACCCACTCCATCTTTGCTTGGTGCGTGAATATAAACCTCTTTCACATCAAAAGAATCAATATCTCTTAACACCGAAAACACCTTTTGAGCAAGACTGCTTTCGTCCCGCTTTGAACCATAGCAAATTTTAGGAACATTAATGCTATAATACTCCTCACTAAAGCAAATTGCGGCGCAACCATCCTTTGAATTCACAAAATTCACAAAACTGTTACTACATCCCTCTACCAAAAACGCATCGGTTTTAGGCGCATAATGCTTATATTTCATACCGGGCGATGCCGCCGTTTCGCCATCCTTTAACTGCTCAAGCACTGCGTCATCAATCACAAGTTCGGGTAAAACCTTACGTAGTTGCTCAACCGTTACAGCTCCCGGTCTTAAAAGACGTGGCTTCTCCCCTACAAGCGACACAACAGTCGACTCAACACCCACCGTGCAATCTTTTCCCATAACCACAGCGTCAATTTTACCCTTAAGGTCATCAATAACGTGCTCAGCCGTAGTAGGACTGGGTCTGCCTGATGTGTTAGCGCTCGGCGCCGCAAGTGGAATACCACTTGTCGATATAATATCGCATATCGTCTTTTCACTTGGAAATCTTACCGCTACAGTTTCAAGTCCGCCAGACACACTCTTTGCTATTTTTTCACCCTTTGGCAACACCATTGTAAAGGGTCCCGGCCAAAAGGCTTTCGCACACTCATATGCCACATCGGGTATGTCACGTGCTATATCACGCAACATATCAAGGCTTGATATATGCACTATAAGCGGATTATCTTGTGGTCTGCCTTTAGCGGTAAAAACTGCCTTTATGGCATCATCGCTATAAGCCGAAGCCGCAAGTCCATAAACCGTTTCGGTAGGAACGGCAACAATCCCGCCGTTTTTAAGTATTTCGGATGCAGTTTTTACAGCAAAATCATAATTATCTACAGCATCCAACTTTAAAGTCTTCATTTAAGAATTCTCCTGTGCCTTTAATGCCTCAGCGCGATAATATGTGGTAAGACCGTCTACAATCTCATCAATATCACCGTTTAAAATGCTATCAATCTTATAAAGTGTAAGACCAATTCTATGGTCGGTTACGCGACCTTGCGGATAGTTATAGGTGCGAATTCGCTCACTGCGGTCGCCCGTACCAACCTGCGCTTTTCTATCAGATGCAATGGCTGCATCAGCCTTTTCCTTTTCGGCATCATAAAGACGCGCTCTTAGCACTTTAAGCGCCTTTTCTTTATTCTTAAACTGACTGCGTTCATCCTGACACTCAACTACCACACCTGTAGGAATATGCGTTACACGAATTGCCGATGATGTCTTGTTTATGTGTTGACCACCGGCACCTGAAGAACGGAAGGTATCAATCTTAAGGTCAGCAGGGTTAAGGTCAAATTCCACTTCATCCGCCTCAGGCAACACTGCCACCGTTACGGTTGACGTGTGAATTCGTCCCTGTGTTTCGGTATCGGGTACACGCTGAACACGGTGAACACCGCTTTCATATTTAAAGCGCGAATAGGCACCTGTTCCCTCTATCATAAAGCTTATTTCTTTATAACCGCCAAGCTCAGTTTCGTTAGCGTTGGTGATATCTACCTGCCAGCATTTGCTTTCAGCATACATAGAATACATTCTGAAAAGTGAAGCCGCAAAAAGCGCCGCCTCTTCACCGCCGGCACCACCGCGTATTTCAACAATAACGTTCTTTTCGTCATTGGGGTCTTTTGGCAAAAGCAAAATTTTAAGTTCGTCACTGGTTGTGGCAATCTTTTCTTTAGCCTCTCTTAATTCTTCTTCAACCAGCTCTTTAAAATCTTTATCAAGACCGCCCGCATCCAACATTTCGAGCGCTTCGCTTTCAGCCTTTACTGCCGCTGAGTATTCACGATATTTCTCCACTAAAGGAGTCAGTTCGCTATGCTCTTTCATAAGACGTGTAAAGGTGGCATTATCACTTGCAACATCAGGGCGTGTAAGCTCTACGCCTATTTGCTCATAGCGGTTTTCTACCGCAGACAATTTTTCAAACATTAAATATTCTCTCCATTAGAACTTATTATCTTTTTAACACTTTTTTCGGCAGCCTTTCTCGGAAGCATTACCTCGTGACCGCATCCGTTACAACAAAGCTTAAAGTCCATACCAATTCGTTTTACCGTAAAGGTATTGCTACCGCACGGATGACTTTTTTTCATTTGTACAACATCGCCCACATTAATATTCATAATACTTCTCACCGCCTATATATATCTATCATAATATTATACCTCAAATCACAAATAAAGGCAATATTTTTTGCATATTTTGGCAATTCTTTTATCAGTAGAATTGATTTTTTACTTAGTAGAGTAGCAAAAACTTATAATAGATTGCTTTTAAAACACCTAAAACATATAATCGTAACAGTTTTTAAAAAAGGAGAAAATTTTATGAGTTTTAAAATTGTGACCGACTCTTCATCTGATATGTTCAAGCTAAACGACATACCTTTCGAGGTAACCCCCCTTAAAATCGTAACCGATTATACAGAATATGTCGATGATGGAAATCTTGATGTAGGAAGTATGGTAAATGACCTTTTAAAATACAGGGGCAAATCCTCTTCATCCTGTCCCAATACAAACGAGTGGCTACAGGCCTTTGGTGATTCGCAATTCATTTTTTGTATAACCATAACAGGTACCCTTTCGGGAAGCTACAACGCCGCTTGTGTTGCAAAACAGCTATATGAAGAGCAACATCCCGACCGCAAGGTTTTTGTTATAAACTCTCTTTCAACAGGACCCGAAATGAAGCTTATAATCGAAAAAATCAGAGAACTTATTTTGCTGGGGCTTACCTACGAAGACATTTGCAAAGAAATAGATTTATACCAAAATAAAACAGGTCTTATTTTTGTGTTAGAGTCTATGAAAAACCTTGCCAACAATGGCAGAGTAAGCCACATAGCCGCTAAAGCGGCAGGACTACTCGGAATAAGGGTTGTCGGAAAAGCCAGTAGCAAAGGCGACCTTCAACCACTCGATAAACCGCGTGGTGAGCAAAAAGCATTCCTTTGTGTTATAAACCATATGCAAGAAGAAGGTTTCTGCGGCGGCAAGGTGCGAATTGCCCATTGCCAAAACCCTCAATTCGCACAACAACTGCGTCAAGTTCTTGTGCAAAAGTTTAAAGAAATCGATATCGAAATCTATAGTTGCGGCGGTCTTTGCAGCTTCTATGCCGAAAAGGACGGAATACTCTTAGGATTTGAAAAATAACCAAACAAAACGGATGCTATTCTCAGCATCCGTTTTGTTTGTTAAGTATATATTCAAGCAACGCCTTGCAACCCCCTTGTACCTCTCGCTCGGTGGTTTCAAAATCACCGCTATACCAAGGGTCAGCCACATCGTGCGGACTCTCGGTAAAATCAAGCAATCGGCTGTATTTACCCTGTGTATCGGTTGCTATATAACCCATATTGCGCAAGTTTTTGCCGTCCATACAAACTATATAATCAAATCTATCATAATCCGCGCGTGTCATCTGACGGGCGTGTTTAGTCGAACAGTTAATACCACGTGCCGCTAAAATACGTCTTACAGGTGGGTAAACCCCATTACCTATCTCTTCGGTAGAGGTCGCCGCCGACTCTATGTAAAAATCGTTTTCCAAACCGTTTTCACGCACCAATTCTTTCATCAAAAATTCAGCCATAGGACTCCTGCAAATATTGCCATGACACACAAAAAGTATTTTTATCATTTTAATACCTCATAAAAATTTTTTATAATTATATCACAAAACAAAGGGAGGCACAATGCCTCCCTTATAATTTATTTTATATCATACACACTTCTTAGTCTTATAGTCTTAGGTGTTCCCTCAACTATCTTTACAGTTTTGCTACCTGCATTCATATCAAAGTAGTTGTCACTTAAAATAAAATCGCTGTCAAGCGAGTCGATTTCAACCGCTTTAACATATGTATCGGCATAAACCGTAATTTCATCACCGTTAATTTCATAACGTAAATTCGGGTCTTCAAAATCAAAACGTTTGTGCGCCGCAAAAAGTGTTGTACCGCTTGATATAACCTGTGCATCAACTGTATAAGAATAACTGATATAGGTTGTATATGGGTCAGTTTTGTTAAAGTCCATATTATCAAGCGTTACGTATGAAAGCGCCGGTACGGTAAGTTCTTGCTCACCGCTTTTAATCACGTTCGCTTTGCTGTCGCGAAGCTCCCAATTAACAGTACCGCTTACGTCATTTAACGTATCGTTAGTTACCGTAAGCTGGGCTGTGGTTACAAGTTCAATGTTACGCTCGGTATTAATAAATGGGCGAACGTCGTTTTCTCCTACCTCTCGGCAAGAGATAAGCACAGGTTCATAAAAACGCTTTGAATAATACTGCAGTGCCTTATATCTGCCACAAGAGTCAATACTTGCCCAAGATGCAACAGGCCAAATGTCATTAAGCTGCCAATAAAGCGCACCCATACATCTGCCTCTATGACGTCGCAAATGCTCCACGCAATATTTAATTGCTTCCGCTTGGAATAGCTGTGTCGCATAAATAAAAGCAGGTAGGCTGTTGGGGTATTTAAAGTTTTCAGACAAATACTGCATCAAAAACTTATTTGCAGGAATAGAACGCTGATGCATCTCCATAACACGTGAAAAAACATTTCGGTCTTCGGGTAATGTGTACGAATTCACAGTCTTTTCACCTGGGTATGACTGCACACCAAACTCGCTCATATAGCGCCAATGCTTTGTGCGATATTCGGTAATTGGTTTACCGCACCAAACATCATAATAATGACAATCGCCAAAATTCTCATTTTGTGGGTCCATAAAGTGACCGATTGATGATGGTGAAGACGGAACGTATGGAATATCAGGGCAAATGCGATTGGCTACGTCGGCTAAAACATCCTCAAATATCTCTAGGTATCGTGGGTATTTTACAGCTTGCCAGGTGCACCAAAGTTCAATTTCATTGTTACCGCTTATAATAACAATAGACGGATGATGGCGAAGTCTTGCAAGGTTCTGTTCGGCTTCTATTTTAATGTTTTCCATCATTGCGTCATCGGGGTTCATACTAGAGCATGCAAACATAAGGTCAACAAAAACCGTAATACCCATCTCATCACAAATATCAAAGAAATAATCGTGTGGGTAAAAACCACCGCCCCATACGCGCAGACAGTTAAAGTTGCAACGACAACACTGTGTTATAAGATCACGTGTGCGTTCCTCGCTAAGTCGCGATAAAATATTATCTTCGGGTACATAGTCAGCGCCCATTGCAAAAAAACGAACGCCGTTAACCTCGTGGCAAAAAGACTCGCCCCACTTATCTTTTTCGCGAATAAGTTTTATGGTTCTAAGTCCTATGCGACGGCTGCTGCTATCTACAACCGCACCATTTTCTAAAAGGTCAACCTTTATTGTATAAAGTGGCTGTTCGCCAAGACCTCTTGGCATCCATAGTTGTGGGTTGTCAATTTCATTTTCACAATTTGCCACAAGCTCAAAGCTCTGCCCATCTGGTGATGTGCAACTGATTTTCACATCAGCATCACCATCAACGCTAACCTTTGGTGTCACAAAAACACGTCCGTCAGTATGACGCTGTGTTATATAGATGTCGCTTATTCTGGCACTGTCTTTTTTTAGCAGATAAATATCTTTCCATATACCCGCGTCAGGAAGTCTGGGGCCCCAATCCCAACCAAACATACAGTGCGCTTTGCGTATGTTACCAAAACCCGCCATTGCCTCTTTTGCATAAAATGTAGGTTGTTTTTCCTCTTTTTCTTTTATATAAGCGTCAGCGGGATGAAAAGCAATCTTAATTTCATTTTCGCCGTCTTTAAGCACATCAGTTATATCAAATTCATAACTGCGGTGCATATTATCGGTATAAGCTATGTGTTTACCGTTTACATATATATCACAAAGAGTGTCAAGACCATCACAACAAAGCAAAACTGTATTACCGTCAGTTGTATAGTCAAATTTGCGTGAAAACTCAAACTCGTTGTCCATTATGCCAACACATTTTAGTTCATTATCACGATAATACGGGTCATCTATGAGTTTATTATCAAGCAAAAAAGAATAAACCGAACCGGGAATTGTACCGTTGCAGGAATATTCTCCACCCTCAAGATGCCAAATGCCATTTAAATCAAATCTTCGCATAAAATCATCTCCTTTATACCCATTATAAAAAACAAAATTTATCATATTCAAGACATTTTTTGATTATTTTAGGACATTTGATGATGTTTAATAGAGTGAATTTGAAACGAACCAATTCAATTTTTTTCGCCATAAAAATATTTAAAATTTATGTTGACAAAATAAAAAAATAAATGTATAATAATTTTTGCTGTCAACTGACGGCTGTATGTGGACCAATAGCTCAGTTGGTTAGAGCAACCGGCTCATAACCGGTTGGTCCGGGGTTCGAGTCCCTGTTGGTCCACCATTTATTTATAGGGGTATGGTGTCAATGGTAGCACACCGGTCTCCAAAACCGTTTGTGAGGGTTCGAGTCCTTCTACCCCTGCCAAAATCGACAAATCTCAACAGAGGTTTGTCGATTTTACTTTTTCACTATTAACTCTTCACTTTTCATTCTTCACTTTTGAAACTTGTCAATTAAGTCAACACAAATTTAAAATATTTTTCATTATAATTTATAAACAACAAATTAGGTGCAAGTTGACTGTTAGTGTAATTTATGTTATATTCATAAAAAACACCACAAAGGACATTTTTATGCTAACAATAACACCCGATTATTATAATAAATTCAAATGCATTTCCGACCGTTGCCACCATTCCTGTTGCATCGGTTGGGAGATTGATATCGATGACACAACCTTAAAAAAATACAATAATCTAGAGGGTGAGTTCGCCTCAAGGCTAAAATCTAATATAAGCCTTATCGATGCGCCACACTTTAAATTAGCGGCAAACGAGCGTTGCCCTTTTTTAAACAATAACGGACTCTGCGACATAATTACAAACCTTGGTGAAGATATGCTATGTCAAATTTGTAGCGACCACCCACGTTTTCGCAATTTTTATGAGGATTTTACCGAGATCGGTCTGGGTCTTACCTGCGAAGCAGCGGCACAAATCATACTGACAAACAAAGAAAAAACTAAACTTAACTTACCAAATAACATAAAACAAATACCCCTCATAAATTTCAGAGAAAAACTCTTTAATATTTTACAAGATCGAACTCAACCCATTGATGAGCGCATAAACAATATGCTAAACCTCATTGATGCTAAACTACCTTCAGGTGTAGACTGGTATACGGTTTTCCAAGGTCTTGAAAAATTAGATACCGCTTGGGACAACTACCTGCTAAGAATAAAAAACGGCATCGAATCCAATGCGCCTGATACTTCGCTTGACACCGCCTATGAGCAACTACTTGTATATCTTATTTTCAGGCATTTCACCGATTGCCAATATGACGACAAGCTAAAAGAACGCGTTTTGTTTGCGGTGCTTATCTACAAAGTTATAAAGTCTATTAACACCTCAAATACCATGCAAGAACTTCTCGAAATCGCCCGACTTTATTCCGGTGAAATCGAATATTCTGACCACAACATAAATCAACTACTCTCAAAACTATAATAAAAAAGACAGTCGTAGGGAGACACTTCGTAAAGAAGTGTTCTCCCTACTTTCTTTTTATATAAAAATTGACACTTATCTGTAGAAAGTGTCATAGTGGGTTACATACTTTAAAATTAACCTATCTCAAAGATAAGAATAATAAGTGATATTGTGAGACAGGTCTCACAGTGATATTCTTTAGAATACCTCGCCAAAGGCGAGATATTTCTAAAGAGTGATATGAAAACCTATCGGTTTTCGTGATATTATATCCGCCCTTAAAACTGCCCGAAGGGCAATATAACTATGCGTAGTATAATATAACTGCGAAGCAATATAACTCGCCTTTGGCGAATATAACTGAGGCACCTTCCTTACGGAGGGTGCCTCTATTGACTGTCTTTTTTATTTTTTAAAAACATCCAAATCACTATACACGCGTATGTCTTTTGGTGTATCAGTAGCCACAGAAAGCACATAATCATCTGTGTCTAAAGTCAATCTTTTTGTAAAAACGTTACCACCCAGCGTGTCGTGTTCACGAGGTAAAAAAGTTTTGCCGCCACCGCATTTAAACAAACTTTCTTTGGCTGTCCATTTTTCAAGTAAAAAATCTTGGCGCTCACACTCATCCTTTTTTAAATAAACTGCTTTTTCATTTTCGTTAAGTATTTTATCAAATAATTTTTCATACTTAAACGAGCGCTTTTTTTCAATGTCAACGCCAATGCTCTTTTTTGCCACCGCTACCGCTACCGCGCCATCACAATGCGACAGTGAAAACTCAAAAGCGTCACTACCCCACTTGCCGTTATCACTTTTTAAAAAAGAGCATTCACTCATCTTTATTCCAAATGAGCGCTCCATAGCATATTCCAACAACTTCCAAGAGCACCATTTTTGGCGCTTTGTTTTTTCATTTTTTACAGTATCTATTTCCTGCTGGCGCTCAACAGGGTAAAGTGGGGTAAAATCTATCTGCTTTGGAATTGTAGCAACATACACGTCTACAACAGACAAAGAACAAATCATATTACCACCACCCTTTGTTAATTTTTAAAATATAATGCTCACACCGTAAAAATCCCTTGCATTTTAGCATAAACTCTTCAAAAAGTCAACAAACCCACCTTTCAAATTACAACCGCTTTTTATTAAGTTTAACAATGGACTTTTTAATTTTAATATGATATAATGCTGTGGTTTGATTAAGGGGATTATTATGAGAGATTTTTATTTAAAACCAAAATTTTTTGAAACACTTAAAACCTACACCAAAAGTCAACTGTTAAATGATATCATAGCAGGTATAATTGTTGCAATCATTGCCCTACCGCTTTCAATCGCGCTTGCAATTGTTTTGTTACTGGTTGTGATGTTTTTAATGCCCTGCGCAAAACTAATACCTATGCCTACCATTGCCGCAATACTATTTATAGTAGCCTATAATATGAGTGAATGGCACAGTTTTGTAAAAATAATAAAACAAAAAAACGTTACCGATATTATTATAATGGTTCTCACCTTTGTGCTTACCGTTGTATTTGATTTGGTAGTCGCAATAATAATAGGTCTGGCGCTTCACTTTGTAATTATGTTAGTTAAAAGATTTAGAAAGAAGGCATAATTTTGAAAATTATTAAAAAATATGCCTTATGGCTGCTACTCGCTATATTATCAGGCGCTATTTGCGGTCTTGTTGGCGCCGCTTTTTCAAAATCGGTAGGTTTTGTAACCGATATACGCGCGCAACACAACTGGATTTTATTTCTACTGCCACTTGGCGGTTTGCTTTCGGTTAGCATTTATAAACTATGTCGCGTCAAAAACATCGGTACCACAAATGTTTTTGACTGTGTCCGCACCGAGCAAAATCTCCCCTTAGGTCTTACCCCTGCAATTTTTCTGGGTAGTTGCATTTCTCACCTTTTTGGTTCATCATCAGGTCGTGAGGGTGCCGCGCTTCAAATCGGCGGCGGCGTTGCAAATACCCTATCGCACATCTTCAAATTAGATGAAACCTCCCGTCACATAACCGTTATGTGCGGTATGGCGGCATTATTTTCCGCCGTTTTCGGCACTCCAATTGCCGCTTGTGTTTTTGTGCTCGAAGTTATAACGACACGCCTTTGCCTTGCGGCTGCGCTACCGGTGTTAGTCTCTAGTGTTACGTCTTTCATTGTAGCGCAACTGTTACAAATACACCCCGAAAGATTCATTATCGGTAACGCGCCACAGTTTTCCCTTTCTTTTTTATTAAAGATATGCGTAATATCTCTTGCAGGTATTTTGGTTGCATTCACCTTTTGCAAGGGATTAAGCCTCGGCAAAACTTTTGCTAAAAAAATATTTAAAAACGAATTTTTACGCATAGCCGTCGGTGGTATAATAATTGTGATTTTAACACTTTTAATCGGCAATCAGGATTACAACGGCGGCGGTGTTAACATCATAACCCAGGTATTTGAAGGCTCGGTTAAATACGAAGCCTTTGCTTTAAAATTGCTTTTTACCGTCATTTGTGTATCAGTAGGCTACAAGGGTGGCGAAATAATCCCCACACTATTTATCGGCGCAACCCTCGGCGGCGCGCTATCACTCTTACTCGGTTTACCCATTGGCGTGGGCGCCGCAGTTGGTATGGCAGTCCTTTTTGTCAGCGCCACCAAGTGCCCCTTTGCCACAGTTTTGCTTTGCGGCGAAATGTTTGGTTTTAAATACTTAACCTTTATAGCGCCATTAGTAATTGTAAGTTTTCTTATAGCAAGATATCAGGGTCTTTATAATACAAAAGATATTTTTAAACTAATAAAAAACGCAAAAAAAGAACGAGTTTAACCTCGTTCTTTTTTGTTACATATATTACACTTTTGTAACTATACTTGACACATAAACCAAAACATTGTATTATTGTACTATCACAGTAATACAAGAAAGGAGTCTTGCTATGGCTTGGAGTTTTACTTCCGATAAACTCATCTATTTGCAAATTGCCGAACGTATTACCCTGTCGGTATTATCAGGCGAATACAAAAGCGGTGAACAAATCCCCTCCGTGCGTCAACTTGCAATCGAAGCGGCAGTTAATCCCAACACCGTTCAACACGCTTTTTCAGAACTCGAAAAAGAGGGGCTAATTGTCTCTAAGGGAACTATCGGGCGATACGTTACCGATAACACAGATATTATTGAAAGCTGTCGCAAAAAAACTGCAGAACAAACAATAAAAAGTTTTGTAAAAAGCACCCGTAATTTAGGACTTTCAAATGATGAAATCATTACAATGTTAAGGGAGGAATTAACTTGAACATACTAGAGTGTAAAAACTTAACCAAGTCTTACAAAAAAGGCACAAAGGTTCTTAACAATCTTAATCTACAAATTCCTGCAGGTAAAATCGTGGGGCTTTTAGGACCTAACGGTTGCGGTAAATCCACCTTAATCAAACTCATCTCTGGTCTTTTACAACCCGATAGCGGCGAGATTTTGGTTGATGGCAACCCCATTGGTGAGCACAGCAACGCCATCATTTCATACCTTCCCGAGCGAACCTACTTTAATTCTTGGATGAGGGTCGAAGAACTTATAATGTACTTTGAAGAATTTTATTCCGACTTTAATGCCGAACGCGCCTTCAAACTACTTTATGACCTTAACATAAATCCTAAGGACAAATTAAAATCCCTTTCAAAAGGTACTAAAGAAAAGGTTCAACTCATTTTGGTTATGTCTCGCGACGCAAAACTCTATTTGCTTGATGAACCAATCGCAGGTGTCGACCCCGCGGCGCGCGAATATATTTTAAGCACCATTGTAAGCAACTACAACCCCGAGGCTACAATCATTATCACAACACATCTTATCACCGATGTCGAGCAGGTGCTTGATGATTATGTATTTTTGTCCTTCGGCGGTCAAATTCTTGCTTCAGGTAATGCCGAACAAGCGCGAATTGAAAACGGCAAATCACTCGATATGCTGTTTAGGGAGGTATTCAGATGCTAAAAAAACTTTTAAAATACGATTTAAAATCAATGATGAAATACTGGTGGATTGCGGCTCTGGCTTCTTTTGTAGCCACACTCATAGGTGGAGGATGCAATTTAATAATCAATTCACCGCAATATGATTTACCGGTATACATAGCCATATTTTTAAGATTTTCAGTTTTCTTAGCCATTATTGCTATGGTGGCTTTACCGCTGATAAGCCACATTCTTATCTACGTTCGTTTTTACAAAAACTTCTTTACTGACGAAGGCTATCTCACCTTTACACTACCTGTAAAACGCAGTCAACTGCTCAATTCAAAACTCATATCTGCTACCATCGCTTCTGCGGTTAGCACTTTGGCTTTGTTGGTTGAAGTTCTCATTTTTACCGCCATCTCAACAATAAACCTACCTTATGAAGAAATCACCATCGACAAAACCTATAAGTTCGATATATTTGACGTTGGTTTCATACTCGAAATATTTGTTTTCTTCATACTCGTAACTATTGTTTCTGTACTGTTTACCTTTTGTTGCATAACAGTAGCTTCGGTAATTGCCAAAAAGGCAAAGCTTATTACAGCAATCGGTATTTATTACGGTACCTCCACCATAATGTCAGGCGTTTTAGAGTTTGCCTACCTTTTTGGTGGCATTGCCCTTATCGAAAAACTCATATCTCTGCAAAAAACTATGGTAAAACCCACTATTTTTATAGTAGTTCTTTGCATTATAGTGTTTTTAGCCATTGTAAGCCTTTTGCTCTATTTGCTCGAGTATTTTATGCTCGACCGCAAGTTAAACTTAAGTTAAGGGGGTAATAAAAATGAAAAAAAGAATATTTTCTTTAATTATAGCAATCATTTTAGTTGTCCCCTGTTTTACCTCAAACGTTTTGGCGGCATCATTACCTATTGAGGAATTTTCAGTACCCTTCGAAGTACAAGATAACGATATAATCATTTCATCCGACCATCAAAGCCTTGTTTATAAAGATATTACCTACGTGCGTTTCGATGCATCGGTAACCGAATGGGATATTACCAACACAACCACCGACAACAACTGCTCCTACCTAAGTGGTGTCGATTATATCGATTATGATATCAGTGAAAAAGATAGCATCATTACGGCCAACATCTACCACTCAGATGATAGTTATCTTCGTTGCTCTTTTATCAAAGAAACACTTCTTTCCGAACACAACAATATTTCAACCTCGGCTTCGCAGTATGTAGTAAATTTCGATTACCCTGACTATGTAAAAATCCCCTTGACCGCAGCTGCGCTTTCAAGTGAAGCAACCAACATTAACAATACAGCGTTTTATTCATTAGATGAGTATAACGTAAATGTCTACAGTCAGGACGAAAGTTTCTACGTTCAAAAAGGCGCTTTGGTAATCTTTGAAGATGAATACTACTATGTTGATTATCATCAAAACAAGATAACAAAAGCAAACAAGTATTACAAAGACCTTCAAAGTGTTATTGGTTACAAGGTAACCGATGCCGATTTGATTGCAAAATTTGATGAACAAACCGGAAACAATAGCGATATTATCGACCTTATTTTCTCGGGTGAACTCTTTAACGTTTTTGGAACACTCCTTTTGTGCATAATCTTTGGTCTTGTTCCGCTTGCCGCTTTGGTGCTGTTCTTGATACTTTCAATACGCGCCAAAACCCCCATTTACAAAAAACTGTTCAGGGCTATATACATTACCTCTGCTGCAGAACTTATGCTATTTGCCCTATCGGTTATACTACTTATAATATTTAAATAAATTTAAAGACTTGAGGAAAATTTTATTCCTCAAGTCTTTTTTAAATTTGAGATGGATTATTGCCTGTTTCCCTTTTATATGTAGCCGAAAAATACCCTTGCGAGCTAAATCCCAATGCATCCGATACCTCGCTTACCCCCATACCGCCTTTTAGCATAATAGTGGCAGTCTTAATTTTAAGGGTCAAAAAATATTTATGCACACTCATACCCGCATATTTATCAAAAAGCCTTTTCAAACTTGACTCACTAATATTAAGTGAGTCCGCTAACTCCCTTACCGAAAGTTGTTCCGCTATACGCTCATTCATTACAATAAGCGCTCGTCTGAACAGTTCGGTCTCGTGTGTCTTGGTTTTTGTGAGTGTACTTGCTTTACTTGCAAGAGAAAGAATAATATTGCATATATAGAGTGATACCGTTTGCAAAAAAATATCATCTTGTGAATAAATCGAATGAAAATCAGTATAAGTAATATCCGCTTTTGTTTGCGTGCGTTTTTCTTGCTCTGACTCCAAAAATTCTAAAAAGGATTTAATAATCAAACGTCCATATTTATCAAGGTGACTTGCTCTGCGCTCCATTTTTTTACACAGCTCACCCGCCATATCAAACGAAAATATCAGCAGTGTTGCGCCGTCGTCACCAACCACGTTAAACTTATGAAGTTCAAGTGGTTTGTGAAAAATAATGTCACCGCTTTTAAAGTTATGCACGTTTTCATCAGCCGATATTATAACTTCGCCTTCTATTACATATACCGCTTCCCAAAAGTCATGCATTTCACCCAAAAAGTGATGACCTTTATCATAATGCCTCTTAAAAAGGCTATATAATCTTTCAATTTTTACCTGTTCTTTAACTTCATATGATTGCCAAGCCATTATATCACCATTTTTTGAACCAAAATCATATATTTTTGCCTAAATTTATATTGATTTATGCTTTTAGACCGTTTATACTGACAATATAAACTAAAACTTTACAAATGTCAAGGAGTACTGTTATGAAAAAGTTAAAAGTTATCTTAATAGGCGCCGGTAACCGTGGCGGCACATACACCGATGTTATGGCTGCTATGCCCGAGCAATTCGAGGTTGTCGCTGTAGCCGAACCACGAGACAGTCGCAGAGAACGCATACAGGAAATACACAAGCTTCCGGACAATATGTGCTTCACCGATTACAAACCGCTTTTAGCTCTTGGCAAGATTGCTGATATTGCTCTTATAGCTACTATGGACCGTGACCACTATGAACCTGCTATGATGGCAATTGATTTAGGTTATGACCTACTTCTCGAAAAGCCAATCACTCCTACCCCTGAAGAGTGTATTGCGCTTACCAACCGCGCAAATGAAAAGGGTGTTAAGGTTGTAATATGCACAGTTTTGCGCTACACTCCACTCTTTATTAAACTCAAAGAAATTATCGACTCAGGTCGCATTGGCAAGGTTATGTCAATAAACCACGAGGAATGTGTTGAGTTTGTTCACCAGTCGCACAGTTTTGTACGTGGTAACTGGGGTAACTCAGAGCGTAGCTCTGTGATGCTTTTGCAAAAGTCTTGCCACGATATTGATATCTTACAGTGGCTTCTTGGTAAAAAGTGCAAAAAGGTTCAATCTTTTGGCTCACTTAGTTACTTCACCCGTGAAAACGCTCCCGAAGGCGCACCCGAGCGTTGTATTGAAGGTTGCCCTGTAGGTGACACTTGTATATATAACGCTGTTAAACTTTATCTTGAAAATGACAGCAACTGGTTCCGCAGCGCCGCTACAAAATTAGTTAAATCCTCCGATGAAGACGTTAAAAAGTCACTTATGGAATCTAACTACGGCAAATGTGTTTTCCATTGTGACAATGACGTTGTTGACCATCAAACAGTTAATATGCTCTTTGAAGATGATATCACCGTAACCTTTACAATGAACGCATTTAACACAGGTGGCAGATACATTAACATCTACGGTACCAAGGGCGAAATACGTGCCGCTCTTAAGGGCGATACACCTATAAAGGTATATGATATCGTTTCCAAAGAAACCGAAGAGATACCAAGCTCAGGCACCGATGGTATTGTTGGTGGCCACGGTGGTGGCGATTCCGGTATCATAGTAACGCTTTACAAATATATGACCGACGATTACACAGGAAATTCTGTGCCCACCATTCAGGAATCTTGCTACAACCACCTTGTCACCTTTGCGGCAGATCATGCCCGCAAAACAGGTACGGTTATTGATGTAGAAGAATACATAAATGACTTGAAAAAATAAAATTACTATAATATAATACAGTTAAGCTTTATGCTTAGCTGTATTATTTTTTAAGGAGACTCACTATGATTAAAGTAGGAATTGCCGATTACGGTCTTAATGTATGGTATGGTAATATGCACGATTACGAATGGCGCCTTTCAATGCTTAAGGAATTAGGTTTTGACGGTATCGAGCGTCTTGAAGCCGCAACTGCCGACCGCGCCTTAGAATATAACGCCCTCGCTCGCAAAATGGGTATGGGCTTTGCCACCTGCCGTGGCAGTAATGCCGCTGACACACTCACCTTTTCTGCAGGGCTTCAAAAAGAATATATCTGGGTGCAATCAACCGCTACAGATTTTGACACCTTTTGTCGTCACGCCAACCATCAGGCAGAACTCGCCCGTCAATACGGCGTAAAGGTTGCTATTCACAATCACTTGGGTACCCCTGTTGAAACACAAGAACAGTTAGAAGAGTTTTTGCGTCGTTGCCCCGATTGCTACATTGTTTTTGATATCGGTCATCATCACGGCGCAGGCGGCGACCCGCTTTATATAATTGAAAAATATTTTGACCGCCTTGCAACAGTTCACTTTAAGGACTACGTTATAAAGGATGCCGACGCTACCGTTTGGTCAAGCAGACTTCGTTTTTGTGAACTCGGCGGCGGTGTTATGGGCGACATCCCTCGTAAAGTTGCCGAAACGCTGGTTAAAAAGGGTTATAACGGTTGGGTTATGGTCGAGCACGACACCCACCTTCAAGACCCACGCATTGATTTAAAATTAAGCCGCGATTATCTTAAAGACTGCGGTATATAGGAGGAAATATTATGTCTAATCCAATCAAACTTGCTCTTGTTGGTATCGGTAGAGCCGGCTGGGGTATGCACACAAACGAACTTGCCGGCAAAGAAGATAAGTTTAAGTACGTTGCCGCTTGTGACCTACTCCCCGAAAGAGTAGAAAAAATGGTAGAAAAATACGGCTGCAAGGGTTACAGCAATATTGACGAGCTTCTTAGCGACAGCGATGCTGAGATCGTTTGTATAGCAACCCGTTCTTGCGACCACTTTGAACACGGTATTAAGGTGCTGAAAAGCGGCAAGGATCTGCTTATGGAAAAACCCATCGGTTTGACACTAAGCCAAGCCGAAGATTTATTTGCAACCGCTAAGGCGGAAGGCCGCAAAATATTCATCCGTCACAACCGTCGATTTGAAAGCGTTTTCACCGAAGTTAAAAACGCTATAGAATCAGGTGTGCTCGGTAACGTGTACGAAATCAACATTTCACAGGGCTCTTTCCAACACCGTGACGACTGGCAGACCATAAGCGAGTTTGGTGGCGGTCAGTTACTCAACTGGGGACCCCACATCATCGACCACTCCCTGCGTTTGCTCGGCTCCCCTGTCAAAAACATCACAGGCGAGCTCAAGCAGGTAACTGCAGGCGGCAACTGTGAAGACCACGTTATAATTCACTTTGAAGCCGAAGCAGGCAGAACCGTAAATATGTGCATTAGCGGTGGTATGGCGCTAAATGGTGGTAGAATTTTCAGCGTATACGGTGACCGTGGCTCTATGATATGCACCGACAGCAACATTAAAATGCGCTACATAAACCCCGAACAAGAAATTCCTCCCGTTGTATCAAGCCCCGACACCCCAGGTGCCGCATTCGGCGCAAGCGGTACATACGCTTCTGCAACGCAGATAGATTGGTTAGAAAAAGAATACAAAGCCCCAGCCGAAGACCTTACAGTTATTTGGGACTATATGTACGAAAGCTATAGGAACGGCGCCGACTACCCCATTAAAGAGAGCGAAGCGCTCGAAGTTATGCAGGCAGTAGAAGCTGTTCGCCGCGGCACAAAATTTGATTTTCATAAATAAGCATAGCAAAAGGCTTGAGGATTTTACCTCAAGCCTTAATTTTATATTGCTATTTATTTACGGTGGTGCTATAATAAAGCCATACCACACGAAAACTTAATATTTTACTCACGCAAGGAGTGGCATTTTTTATTTTGGTAAAAATGCGCACTTCCATTTTGGCATTTCTTGTGTGAGTGTTAAAAGTTTTTGTGTGGTAGCAAAACGAGGTCGCATTTTTCGGTGTGTGTGACTTCGGTTGCACACACTTTTTTGTTTTAAGGGAGGTTCAAATTTTTTAAATTTTTTAAATTAATTATATTAGTAATAAAAACTTTTTTTGAAAGGAAAATAAAAATGAAAAAATTATTATCTTTATTATTAGTACTTACAGTAATTTCCAGTCTTTGTGGTTGTAATTTAGGAACTAAAAGTTTAAAATTAAACGAAACTGTAACCATCGGCGACTATGAAGTTACTATTACTGGCACCGAATTCACGTATGGTTGGGATCCTAATACAATTGTATCTTTCTCAAATAGCAAAGATGGACTGATTCATTTCATAATCCATTATACAGTTAAAAATGTTGGATCATCAGAAATTACTATTCCTAAAGATATATTTAAAGTAGTTTATGATGATGAATACAAATATGAAGCATCATTCGGAGATTCATATTTTTATTCATATGATGTAAATGCTTATGTTGCAAACGGTGATGTATTACCGCCATTAAGCAAAGAAATAAAATGTAAAACTTGTATTGATGTTTCCGAACAAATCAAAGATGATACCGAAAAACCTTTAAAATTAGAATTTAAACTTAAAGGCAAAAAATATATAATAGATTTAAGAGCGTAAAACAAAAATCAAAATAGTTATTATGTTTATGCCATAAAAATTTGGGAGCGGTTAATAACCGCTCCCTTTTTAGTTTTTGGGTAGCGAAAGATATTTGTAAATGGTTGTTCTGCTTATATGAAAAAGGACTTGAGAAATTCCTCAAGTCCTTTAATTATGCATTATGAATTATGCATTGTGTATTATTTATTAAGTGCTTCGTTAACTGCAACTGCGCAAGCAACTGTCATTTGAGCCTTGGGTTGTTACCTGCGCCAATCAAGCCCGTCATCCGACCAAGTAAAATTAGGCTGAAAGCGAATACGAAACTCTGGATAGTCTTTATAATACTTCTCATTAATTTCATTTGCCTTCATAATATGAAATCTTAGTCTAGGATAATTCTCATATAAACACAAAGTAAGTTGTTTTTCATATTCGGCTTTGCTAAATTCAATAGGTTTTATCAGTTTAAGTCTTGAAGCAAATCGAACCTTTGATTGAAAAAGAAAAAGGAAACCACAATAATAGAAAAACAAATTACAATGGTATAACAATATCCCCTCACACATTTTAGTGTGAGGGGATATTATAATATAATTCATCGATTATAAAGTTTAGTTATATGAGCTATCTTATCGCTCAAACCATGTGGAATTTGGTCAGATAGCATTCTCCATCGCCAATTACCCTCTTGTGTGCCTGGAATATTGATTCTTGCCTCGTTAGAAAGCTCGAGATAATCCTGCATTTGCGCCACAAAAAGTCGCGCCACACTACTCATACCGCCACGGATAGTTCCCCAAACATACCCTTCGTGTTCATTAAGACCAAGATAATCCTCGGCCTTTTTTAAATCACTGGGGGTTAATTGTGAAAGCCAACCCTTTATGGTGTCATTATCGTGAGTGCCTGTATAACAAACACAGTTTTTATTATAAGCGTGTGGAAGGTAAACGCTGTCTTCATTAGCGCCAAATGCAAATTCCAACACCTTCATACCGGGAAATTCAGAATCCTTTAAAAGCTGTACTACCTCTTGTGATGGATACCCCAAATCCTCAGCAATAAAGCTTATGCTTGGGAAGCGGTTTTTAAGAGTGGATATAAGTGACATACCAGGTCCCTTTACCCAATGGCCATTTATCGCATTTTTCTCTCCATATGGTACTGCCCAAAAACTTTCAAAACCGCGGAAATGGTCAATGCGAACAACATCATAAAGCTTTGCCGCACCTTCGATACGCTTTATCCACCATTCATAGCCGTTTTGCTGCATAACATCATAAGCATAAAGCGGATTCCCCCACAGCTGACCATCGGCTGTGAATTGGTCGGGCGGTACTCCCGCAACCTCGGTAGGAAAGCCCTTTTCATCCAACTGAAAGCATTCGGGTGAAGCCCAAACATCAACCGAATCAAGTGCAACATAAATAGGTAAATCACCTATAATTCCAACCGAATGCTCGTGAGCATATTTACGAAGTGCATTCCATTGTTCAAAGAAAAGAAACTGTATATAAATGAACAAGTGGATATCATCTGCCAACTTTTCAGTATAAAATTTTATTGAATCAGGCTTTCTAAGACGTATATCTTCGTCAGGCCAGTCAAGCCACGAAAGCATATTAAAATGTCTTTTTAGCGCCATGAAAAGCGCATAATCTAAAAGCCAGTATTCATTTTCTTTCTTAAAGGCTTCAATCCGTTCAAAATCCCTATCCCATCCGCGTTCACACACTTTTTGCAAAAGGGTATAGCGGTTTTCATACAGCGCACCATAATCAACAAGGCAAGGGCTATCGCCCCAAAACAGCGCATCAATTTCCGACTGTTCTAAAAGACCATCCTCTACCAAAATATCAAGGTCGATAAAATAAGGGTTACCCGCATGGGTG
>JAFXAP010000005.1 GCA_017516965.1 Clostridia bacterium | reverse complement strand
TTTATTTAGTCTCATCTTTGCTTACTCCCGATTCGCTCGGCGGTCAACGCCGCCGACACGCACCCGCACTTTTTAAATGTCCACCGGACATTTAAAATCGGTTATCACCGACCGTGCTTTTCGAATCTCGTACGGGAAAACAAAAAGAACACCCTCTAAGGTGTTCTTTTTTGTTTTGGTGACCCGTACGAGATTCGAACTCGTGTTACCGCCGTGAAAGGGCGGTGTCTTAGGCCTCTTGACCAACGGGCCGAATTGGTGGCTGTAATTGGATTTGAACCAATGACACCACGGGTATGAACCGTGTGCTCTAGCCAACTGAGCTATACAGCCGTCTATCTCGGTTTTTTGCCGTGCCAAAGTATTATATATTCTATAAAGCAATTTGTCAAGAAAAATTTTTAAAAAAATAAAAAAATTACGGACAAACTTAATTTGCCCGTAAAATCATTAAATATCGGTACTGTTTGCAACTATGTTGCAGTAAATCATATTGTATCCAAATGCTGATTCGTCGTTCTCTACAAATAATGATACAGCCTTCTGAGTCTTAGGCGCTCCATCGTGCGAGTTAGATGTTACCTCGCTTACAACGGTAAAGCTTCCGTCTTCATTTTCACTTATCGATACTATATCGTGCTCATAACTTGTATAACCACGAGGAATTACATAAAGAAAACCTTCAAGCTTTGGAAACTCGGCATTAAGATTTGACATATCAACAACATCAATACCATACATATCTTTTACAAAGCCCTTAACAAATGCTTCTTTTATAAAATCCTCATTATTTTCATCGCGCAAATCAAGAAGCGCAAGTGATGAATTGTTAACAATGGTATCAACGTCGCTAAAATCATCATTATAAACAAAATTGTGATTAAGCATATTAAGAAAACGTGCTTCGTTTGGATTTTTCTGCACAGCAACGTTTGTAGCTGCCGCAACCTGTGAGCCGTCAGAAATCATGGGAGCGATAAGCGACGCGCAAACCGCTAACATAACAACACACAAAACAAGACTCAAAATCTTTTTCATCGCTTACAACTCCTTTCGTTTGACTGCAATTTATTATATATAAAAAAGATAGAAAAATTAAGGAACAATTTGGTTACAAATGTTTTCAATTTTGTAACATTTAAGCTTAAAAAGTTACAAAAAAGTACAGTTTGTGACTTTTAAACAAAAGATATTAAATTTTTTAAAATTTTTAGTTGTAATTGACAAATATATATGTTATACTTAATCGGTAAATAGAATTATTTGTATATAATTCACAAGGAGGATACACTTATGAAAAACTATTCAGCTGACAAAATTAAAAACATCGCCTTTTTAGGCCACGGCAACTCTGGTAAATCCACACTTGCCAGCAGCGTACTTTTTTACGCAGGAGCAGTTGAGCGAATAGGTAACACTTCAGAAGGTACCTCGGTTTTCGATTTTGATGCAGAAGAAAAGAAACGCGGCTGCTCGGTTTCTACCTCAGTCTATGCTCTAGAAAAGGGCGATGTTAAGTTAAACCTTATCGACGCTCCCGGACTTTTTGACTTTGCGGGTGGAGTTAGCGAAGCGTTGGCAGCAGCCGACAATGTTATTGTTACTATTTCGGGTAAATCAGGTCTTACCGTGGGTGCCAAACAATCTTTTGAAAAGGCTCGCGCAGCAGGTAAGGCAGTTGGTTTCTTTATTGGTAAACTCAACTCTACACACGCGCACTTCTACCGTGTAATTTCAGCGCTTGTTGCAAACTACGGCGCGGTCATCTGCCCCGTTACAGTGCCTTACATAGAAGATGATGTTGTAAAATGCTATGTGGATCTCGTTGCCAATAAAGCATATACCGCTGACGGAATTAAACTTACCGAATGTGATATGCCCGACAGCACCGAGGTTAACGGTATGCGTGAAATGCTTATCGAAGCCGTTGCTTCTACCGACGAAGAACTTATGGAAAAATATTTTGGTGGCGAAGAGCTTACTGCTGAAGAAATCACCTTAGGTCTTAAAACAGGTATTGCAAGCGGTGACATTTGCCCCGTATATTGCGGTGTTCAACTTACAGGTGACGCTATAGGGCTTTTTGCCGACAGCATTGCAGAAGTTTTCCCCTCTGCCGAAGACAGTACTTATACTTTGGAAAGCGGCGTAAAAGTAACACTTGACGCAGCTAAAGAAAATGCATTATTCGTATTCAAAACCATTGCTGACCCATTTGTTGGTAAGCTTTCATACTTTAAGGTTATCTCGGGTAAAATTACCGGTGATATGAAACTTAAAAACAACCGCACCGGCGAAGAGGAACGTCTTTCTAAAGTAATGTGGCTTAAAGGCGGAAAGCAAGAAGACGCAACCGAAATCTCTGCAGGTGATATCGGCTCGGTATCAAAACTTGGCGATACCATCACAGGCGATACCCTGTCCGCTACAGGTACTGTGGCTGTTGCCGCAATTGATTTCCCACTTCCAAACCTTAAGACCGCAATCTACCCTGCTAAGAAGGGCGACGAAGAAAAAATAAGCTCAGGTCTTAACAGAATTATGGAAGAAGATCCCACACTCAAGGTTGTAAATGATACCGAAACCCGTGAACTTGTTATGAGTACACTCGGTGAACAACATACCGATATAGTTGTTTCAAAACTTAAATCTAAATTTGGTTGTGACGTGATTCTGCAAAAACCGAAGATTGCATATCGCGAAACAATTCAAAAAGCAGTTAAGGCGCAAGGCAGACACAAGAAACAATCCGGTGGTCACGGACAGTTTGGTGACGTTTGGATCGAATTTGAGCCTTGCGACAGCGCAGAACTCGTATTTGAAGAAAAGGTATTCGGCGGCGCCGTTCCTAAGAACTTCTTCCCCGCAGTTGAAAAGGGGCTTCGTGATTCAACACTCAAGGGCGTACTTGCAGGTTACCCAATGGTTGGTATCAAGGCAACCTTGGTTGACGGTTCTTACCACCCTGTTGACTCTTCAGAAATGGCATTTAAAATGGCAGCATCTATCGCATTTAAAGAGGGTATTTCAAACGCAAGTCCCGTACTGCTTGAGCCTATCAGCACACTCAAAGTTTTAGTGCCCGATGAAATGCTTGGTGACGTTATCGGTGACATCAACAAACGACGCGGCAGAATCATCGGCATGAACCCTGCGCAAAACAAAATGCAGGAAATTATCGGTGAAGTTCCAACCGCTGAAATGTCTGATTTCTCAACCGCAATGCGTTCTCTTACCCAAGGCACAGCCACCTTTAGTATGGAATTTGCAAGATACGAAACCGTACCGGCAAACATAGCTCAGAAGGTTATTGAGGAATCAAATAAAGAGTAATTTAAAAAAGGCGAGAAAATCTCGCCTTTTTTTGTTGCAAAAAAAATTTATTGTGTTAAAATAACCTTGGGTGATGTCATATGAAAAAAATTAAAGATTTTACATCCTATCTATTTGTATTTTTGGCGGCTATTTTACTTGCATTTACCTATCAACTGTTTATTGTAAAAAACAATTTTGCCCCCGCGGGAATTAATGGTATTGCAACTATGATACAGTATAAAACGGGATTCAGTATCGGTTATATGTCACTTATAATAAACGTTCCGTTATGTTTGCTTGCCTACTTCTTTGTAAACCGCGACTTTGCAAAAAAATCCTTGCTGTTTTGTTTGGTTTATTCCTTTGTTTATTTAGGACTGCAACAACTAAATTTTTCAGGTTTTCAATATGACGCCGGCGGTCACGACACCATATACCCCGTAATAATCAGCGGTGTGTTAGGCGGCTTGGTTTACGGAATTTGCGCAAGGCACAACGCTTCTACAGGCGGTACCGATATTGTTTCAAAATACATAAGTATTAAAAAGCCATATCTCAACTTCTTTTGGATAACACTCACTCTTAACGCCATTGTTGCAATAATTTCTTTCTTTGTATATGCAAAACCAAGTGTCAGCGGAAGCGGACTAAGTTATGACTACAAACCTGTTTGTCTTTGCATTATTTATTGCTTTATATCTACATTTTTAGGCAACGTAATTATACAGGGTTCTAAGCAAGCGTATAAATTCACCGTTATCACAACCCACGCAGACGAAATAAGCGCTGATGTTTTAAGCACGTTACACCACGGCGCAACAAAAATGGCGGCGGTGGGAGCATATCAAAAGCAAGAAAAAGAAGTGCTTATATGCGTTGTAAACAAACATCAAATTGTAGATTTCCAAGATATATTAAAAAAATATGACGACACCTTCTCTTTTGTAGAAAACGTCGGCAACACCTTTGGTAACTTTTCTAAAGTAAAATAGTTATAAAGCTTAAAAGGAACTAACCTGAAGCCAGGTTAGTTCCTTTTTATATTCTTATAATACTTGGCAATATTCCGTTTTCGCGGATATCTATCACAGCGTAGCTGTTTCCACCGTCGCGTGAACGCGCACAAGAACCGGGATTAACAATATACAAGCCATCTTCATATCTTATATTGGAGATATGTGTATGACCGTACAGGGCAATTTTGCACCCTGATTGCTTTGCGGCGGTAATTAGTCCGCCAAGTCCTGCCTTTACCCCAAGGGTATGACCGTGGGTTAAAAATATTTTAAGCCGACCTACATCAGCCACCATACTGTAAGGGTAGTTTGACCATAGGTCACAGTTACCGCTTACTATATAAAACTTTTTGTCACTGTATTCATAAACAAAATCTTCTATATCTGTGGTAACATCACCCAGAAAGATAACTGCTTGTGCTAACTTTTCACGTCTGATTATTTTATCTACCACGGCGCCGTGACCGTGTGAATCCGAAATTACCACTACCCGCATAATTACACCACGCTTTAACATAACATATAAATACAGTACCTATTATACATAATTTCAGGAGGGAAATCAAATGAATAATAATTTTGATAAAATTGATAAGCAAACTCTTGACGCCGCCCGCCGCGGTGACACAAATGCCGTTTTGAAAAATCTTAACGAATCGGATCGAAAAAAAATAGAAGAAGTGCTTGCCGACCAAGATAAATTAAAACAAATTTTAAATAGCGATACGGCAAAAAATTTGATGAAATTTTTAGGCGGAAAGCATAATGGATGACATAAGCAAAACCCTTGCCGATTTACTTAACGACCCCGACAGTTTAAACCGCGTGCGTGAGATGGCGGAAAATTTTTTAGGAAACCAAACAGCCCCCTCGCCACCCGAAAATGATGTCGGCTCGATTTTTGACGATATTGACATCGACCCTTC
Organism: Clostridia bacterium; assembly: GCA_017516965.1. Lineage (GTDB taxonomy): Bacteria > Bacillota > Clostridia > Oscillospirales > Acutalibacteraceae > UBA737. Next base: position 24,771 of record JAFXAP010000005.1, on the reverse strand, counting down.
GCAAATAGGCAAAATTATGTCGGTTATGTCAAAATTAAAATCCAACCGCGATGATGACCGCTCTCGGCTTTTACTAGCGCTAAAGCCCCACCTGAGTCCCCCAAGACGCGAAAAGGTTGATACAGCTGTAAAGCTGTTAAAGCTTATAGATTTGTTACCACTTTTAAAGGACAGCGGAATCTTTGATTTTTAAGAGGTGCATAATTATTGAACGATATGCATAATTTCAAAGCGGCAAAAGATAAAGCCATAGACGAGCTTTATCAAATGAATAGGAGAGCCACTGAAAATGCTGATTTAAAGCATCAAAATTCCTCGTCTGCACCCTTTAACAACAGTAAAAATTTACTAAAAAATTTTAATTTGTTAAACTCTGATGATGAACTTATTATTTTGGGTTTAATTATGGTTTTATCAAAAGATTGCCACGATAAGTGGCTTTTTTTGGCACTTTTATATATTTTACTTTGATAAGGGTAAAGCTTTAAAAAAATCAAGTTACAAAATGGTTACAGTTTTTATGGAAAATATTGCATTTTTTAGCATTATGTAAACTATAACAACCTAAAAAGTTTTTCAACTTATCCACCAAATAATTAACAGTTTTTGTGGCAAAATCGCGGTTTAATGCCATTTTTTAACTGTTTTTCGGTGGAAAACTCGGTGAAAAAGTTGAATTAAACTTTATGCAAACATAAAGTGAATAAAACATTTATGTAAAACAAAAGTTTAAAATTTTTTTGTTTTTTTTGCAAAAAATGAGGGCTTTTTTCCATATTCGCCATACTTCATTTTATCTTTAATACCTTTTTTCAACATATTTTTTAATCGACACTTGATTGAGCGAAAATATAATGATATAATATATGTGTGAAAACTGTATAGGAGGTTTAATATATGTATCCTTTACTACTTAAAGCGCCGCTAAAAGATTACCTATGGGGCGGAAGAAGACTTATTGACGAATTTCAGTTTGAAACCGAAAGCGAAAAAGCCGCAGAAGCGTGGATGCTTTCTTGCCATAAAGACGGTGACAGTATCGTGCGAAACGGAAAATATGCAGGTCTTACGCTTAAAGAAACTCTTGATTTGTTAGGAAAAGAAGCGCTTGGCAAAAAAGCCGCTGATTTTACATATTTCCCAATTCTTATAAAACTCATCGACGCAAAGGACAGGTTGTCGGTTCAGGTTCACCCAAATGATGAATATGCCCTCGCAAACGAAGGCGAATACGGAAAAACGGAAATGTGGTATGTGGTTGACTGTGATGAGGGCGCAAAGCTTATATACGGTTTTAACCAAGACATTTCACAGGGCGAATTTTTAGAGCGCATCAACAGCAACAACCTTTCCCCCGTTTGCAACTATGTACCCGTTAAAAAAGGTGACGTTTTCTTTATAGAAGCGGGCACAATGCACGCCATTGGCAAGGGTATTTTAATTGCCGAGGTTCAGCAAAATTCTAACACCACCTATCGCGTGTCAGACTATGGTCGCCTGGGTGCCGACGGCAAACCGCGTCAGCTTCATATTAAACAAGCGGTTGAGGTTACAAAAACCTCCCGCCCAACAAAGCCTTATGGCGCCGTTGGTGATGTTACCCTTTATCCTTTTGGCACGGTAAGAGAACTTGCCGCCTGTGAATATTTTCATACCGAGCTTATAAATCTTGACGGCAACGTAGGTATTTATGATGATGAAAGTTTTATATCACTGCTTATTTTAAACGGCGAGATTACCCTATCTTATACCGGCGGTATGCTAAAACTTAAAAAAGGCGACAGCGTATTTTTACCCGCAGGGCTTAAATCACGCCTTATAGGTACAGCCGAAATTCTTTATACTCATATGTAAAAAACACAAGACACCCTATGACTGTAAAAATCGTAGGGTGTCTTTAATATTCCTATTAAGCAGACCAAAAAATTGTAATTTTATTTGTTTAATACTTTTTTGCACCAGGTGCGTTTGTTGCATTTAGGGCACTTTAAATAACGGGTAGTTCCTCTGTGCATCGCATTAAGTGCTTGCTTATAGGTAGGCACAATCTCGTAACCACAATTTTTGCACTTGTAAGCGCCAACGCTTACTTCAAGCTTTAATGCGTAGAAGCACGGTATCAGAAAGACCAAGCAGAGCGTAAGTATTGCAACGAGCATCCAAGGACCCTCGGGCACAAAAAACTTAATGATCGCGAGACCTCCGATCAATCCAATGATACTCACTGTCATAATCGTCCACATTGCATTCCAAATTATTTTGTTTTTCTTCTCTATTTCTTTCGCCATATTAAGCAAAAGTTGTTCATTTTTTTGATTATTGTTTTCCATATTAATTTTCTCCCCACTTAATAAATCATTTACACTAATGCAAAGAATGTCGCACAGTTCAAGCATTATCGAGGTGTCGGGCATTGCCTTGCCCCTTTCCCACTTTGATACTGCTCTGTCAGTTATGTTCAAGCGTTCTGCCAACTGCATTTGTGTTAAATTTACATTTTTTCTACACTCGGCAATAAATTTTCCGATTTTTACCTGATCCATACCTTGCCTCCCTTCATTTGCATTATAGCGCTCAGTTTTTTAAAAATACACATACCATTGGTTGAGTGGGGAAAATCAACTTTTGGTAGGTTAGTTTTTTAATTGTATTCAGTAGTTTTATCTAGCAAAAACAAGTTTGATGTAAGATTTTATATCATCAATATCTTGGGTGTATTATAACATAAAAGCGATAATAAATCAATGCGAAGCACTGTTTTATAATTCGTGGCGAAGCCACACCTTTTCTTTTATCTCTTCTCTCTTATCTTTTATCTGGAAAAGTCACACGGTTTAAGAGAAGAGTGAAAAGAGAGCAGAAAAAAGTCAATAGAACAAAAAGAAAAAGCCACACTGTAGTGTGACTTTTCTTTTTGAAACCGGTCTAAAAACCTGATTTTATTTACTTTTTCTTTTCATATCCATAACATTCGCCATTTAAATCAATATGCTCAATATGAGATTTAAGATCTTGCTCACACGCATCTTCAGAATAGTTTACACAATGAACACATTTCTCCGCAATGACTTTTTCGAGTTTTTCTTTATATTCCCATCTACGTAGAATAAATACTTCCGATTCTTTTATATTACGAATATTAGAGGGGTTGCAATATTGTTTTTCGGTTTTTAAACCTTCTTCAATATAGAACGGGGCAACGCAACCCTCTTCAATTAAAAACTCTAATTCAACAAAGGAATGATAGTTTTCGTTAAGATACTTAATGAATTCTTCTATATTGTTAATCCCTTTAGGAAATTTACAATATTGAACATTATTGATTAAAGCAACATTTAATTTTTGCACAAAATTACTCCTTATTTTTTATAGTGTTAATAGATGAAACAAGCATTCTACGAATGGAGCCGCAATCGTGCAACAATACTTTCGCAATGTCACCACTTAAAATGTCTGCTTTAAGCATAAGTTCAAGCCAATATTCTGTTTCATAACACTCTTTAAGCGATATCTGTAATTTAGAAACAAAATCAGGTTTACTATGGGCATAATTCGCTTCGCGAATATTTGCACCAATACTCGTAGCCGACCTTTCAAGTTGATTGACAATAGAATAATGACCTTTGATACCATCACACAGTTTTAAAATTTTCACAGCAAAATCCATAGAAGCAACTGCAAGTTTACTTTCAGCCATAGTAACCACCTCATTTCTATAAATAATTATATCATAAATAGTATAATATTTCAAGTAAAGTGAAATCGTGCTACGCACGGTGAAATCAACGGCTACGCCTTTGGTGAAATCGAAACCTTATGGTTTCGGTGAAATTAAATACGTCCCATAACCCGACGGAGTCGGATTTCACCACAAAGTGATTTCACCCATCGAAGATGGATTTATCCCGTTCGCAAGGACGGATTTAGTTGAAAAATAGAAGACACGTAAGCGTGTCTTCTATTTTTCTGGAGCTGAAGATGGGACTTGAACCCACGACCTACTGATTACGAATCAGTTGCGCTACCAACTGCGCTACTCCAGCGAAAATTTCTTGTTAATTATATCAATAAATATCTTTTAAGTCAAGAATTACATATGATATATATTTGTTAATTTTTAGAACATAATACCTTTATAAAAATTTTTACAAGTCATTTTAAAAAGTAGGTTAACTATTTGTTGAATTGTGTAAAAAAATGTGATAAAATAGTTGTCATAAGTTATAAAATCAGACCAATTAGGAGTCTTAGTAAATGATAGTTTTAAAAACATATAGCGGTCACATAAGAAATCACAAGTCTCTTTGTGATACACTGGGTATTGACGTCAATTTACCACGCGCAAAAAAAGAAGAAGAAATCATCATCTCTGCCTATAAAAAATGGGGCGGAGATATGGCTAATCATATCTATGGTATGTTCAGCTTCGCTTTGTATGATACCGACACCAACACCCTCTTTTGTTTGCGCGACCAGTTTGGTACAAAACCGTTTTATTATTACCTTACCGATGACGGCAAACTGCTTTTTGGCACCACTATACGCGAGATTATGTCGCAAGAAGGTTTCCATAAAGAACTAAACCAAAAGATGCTTCAGATATACCTTACCATGACCTACACCACAGGTGAAGAGACCTTCTTTACAGGGGTTAAAAAACTGCTTCCCGGTAGATATATGACCTTTAAAGACGGTGAAATTAAAATTACCCGTTATTTTAGACCAACATTTAACCCCGATAACACAAAAACCCTTGACGAGTGGGCTGATGAAATTCACTCTACCTTAGCAAACGTTATGGGTGAAGTTAAAACTGACGAGGAATATGTCGAGTCTTTTCTATCTGGCGGTGTGGATTCATCCTATGTTTTAGCGGTGTCAGACGCGCCCTATGCCAACAGCTGTGGTTATGATGACAGCCGACTTGACGAATCGGGACTTGCCCGCGAGACTGCCGATATTTTAAATCGCAAATTTAATCGTTGCCTTATAACACCAGAAGAGTATTTCCAGATTGTGCCTTACGTTATGTATAATATGGAGCAACCTTTGGGTGACGCTTCTGCCGTTGCATTTGCACTAGGTTGCATCGCTACTTCAAAGGGCACAGGCATTTGCTATTCGGGTGAAGGCGCCGATGAATTTTTTGGCGGATATAATATGTACCGCAATGCCGAGCGCTATGGTGAAAATCTTAAAACCTTTTATGTTGGTAACACCAATATTATGAAAGAAGAAGAAAAACGCAAAATACTTAAAAAGTATTATGATAATTTTGAACCCATTGACTTGGTAAAAGATATCTACACCGAAAACGAGGGGCTTGACCCACTATCTAAAATGTCGGACGTAGATATTCAGGTATGGCTTGAGGGTGATATTTACCTTAACGTTGACAAAATGAGTCGCGCCGCAGGGCTTGAAGTGCGTATGCCGCTTACCGATATGCGAATTTTTGACATCGCGTCCCGTATGCCATCACACTACAAGGTAACCGACGAGCAAAATAAACTTGCCCTTCGCACCGCGGCTGCAAAGGTGTTACCCGAAGAAATCGCCTTTCGTAAGAAGCTCGGCTTTGTAGTGCCAATCAGAATGTGGATGGCGGACAAGCGTTACAACTGCGATGTAATAAGGCTGTTTAACAGCGATATTGCCGAAAAGTTTTTTAACCTGCAGGAAATTAACGATATATTTAATGACTATATCGGCGGCAATTCGGACAACTGGCGCAAGGTTTGGACCATTTACACATTCCTTGTGTGGTATGAAGAATATTTTGTAAAAAGATAAAGTTAACACCCAATTTTTAAAATTGGGTGTTTTAATTTTTTATTAAGTTATGATTAAATACCTTGTTACGTATTTATTTAGGTGATATAATAACCCTGGTGATTATATGAAAATAGTATTAAAAAGTGTTTTTGGAGCGCTTGGCGCTATCATCTTTTTAAACGGAGCGCTAATTTGTTTAGTGTCAAACTTTAATATAGGTAATATTTTAACCTTGTGCTTGGGTGCATTTATAATTTTAACCGCCGTTTTGTTTGAAAGATTTTCACACTGGCTTCGTATTATATTTGTTGCTATAATCTCTGTAGCAATTTTGTTTTCTTGCTTTTTAATAATATACGGCAAAACCGATAACACAACATACAAAGAGGATGCAGTAGTTGTTTTGGGCGCCGCAATTCACGGCAAAACCCCCAGTCGAACGTTAAAACACCGATTAGACGTGGCGGTAAAATACCACCAAAAAAATCCCGATGCACTCATTGTGGTAAGCGGAGGTCAAGGTTTGCAAGAGGACATATCTGAAGCCGAGGCGATGAAAACATACCTTATAGAAAAAGGGGTAAATCCGCTTGTTATTATAAAAGAAGATAAAGCCACCAGCACATATGAAAACTTTATATATTCAAAAAACATTTTAGACACTCGTCTTGAACTTGATTATACCGCCTGCTTTATCACTAATGAATATCATATTTTAAGGGCATCACTTTGCGCCAAAAGAGCAGGTATAACTGCTACCCACTCTCACTCAAACACCACATTATCATACCTAATACCCGGTGTGTTGCGTGAGTGCTTAGCAGTTGTAAAATATATTGTATTAAAAAAATAAACGGATGTGACACGTCCGTTTATTTTTTAATATTTCCTTATTTCTAAACTATCGTCGTCGGTGCCTTTTTTAATTTCGCGAACAACTATATAATAACTGTAATCAGGGCTTACCTTAACCTCTACCCTGTCGCCCACTTTTTTACCCATTATGGCGCTACCAAGCGGTGACTCTTTGCTGATAATGCTTTGAAACGGGTCGCGTCTTAATGACGTTGCCAGTCTTACCGTTTCTTCACACTCATCCTCTTCTACATAATAGGTAACCGTATCAAAAAGTCCCACCGCATCGTCATCACTTTTAGTGTCAATGATTACGGCGGTTTTTATCATATTGCGCAAATATCTTATACGGCTTTCATTTTTACCGCGCTCACGTTTTGCGGCGTGGTACTCAAAATTTTCAGACAAATCGCCAAAACTGCGCGTAAACTTTACCTCTTCCAAAATTTTGGGGCGCAATACTGTAATTCGATATTCAAGCTCATCCTGCATCTTTTTTATATCAACAGGGGTTAATTCGTCATACATAATTTTCACCTAAATTATATTATTTGGGTTGGGTATAAGAATACATAAATTCCATAAACCCACCAACCTTTTAAAAGTATTATATCACAACTCCATTTTAAAGTAAATTAACAAACTAAAAAAATCGGGTTTAAAAACCCGATTTTTCTATGCTTTTATTTCTTTTTCATCGGCACCAAGACCGGCCATTGCCAAAAGCAATAATATTCCGCCGCTTTGCACCCAAACAAACGTAGTATCAATAAAACCGTAACAGGCTATTGCAATACACACTGCAATTATAAAACTATTAAGTGTCAGGCTTTTTTTATTTAAATTAAGCGCTTTACGGCAAGATATAAGCTCTTTAAAATAAATACCCAGATATGCAGCAAGAATACCAGTGCCAACTACACCGTGGCAAAGCACACTATCAAGCAACAAATTGTGCGCCAGTGACACCTGCATAATCTCAGGTCTTGCTGATACAACCTGATTGTAAAGATGTTTATAAGCAAAAAATCCTCTGCCAAAAATTGGAGCGGTCTTTATATTCTCTATTGCAAAAGACCATATATTCACACGGTTTTGCGTAGTAAGTGATACCTCATCAAGTCGGGTAAAAATTTGCGGAATGAAAAACAGCGCCAAAAACACAAGCGCAATTGCGCTAAGCAACGCTATCAGCATTTTTGTATTTTTGTTAAGCACAAACAAAATAATTGCGCCTATTGCCATAACTACCCAAAGACTCATACTGCCGCACAAAAGAATTCCAACCGCATTAAAAACTGCCACCGAGCAGTAAAACCAAACCTTTTCCGCCTTGTTTGCCACCTTATAAATGCAAACAAAAACAACCATCATAAGCGCCGCGCCCAAAAAATTAGGGTTTGGAAAACCCGCCTGTACACGTATTGAAAAATTAGGAATATATAAAATCTTTTCTATAACCGAAATGCCAGTCGCAATGCAACCGCCTATGCACATTGTGTCGAGTATTTTTTCAAAAAATTCTCTATTGGCTATTGCCCTTGTGACAGCGCAAAAACAAACTATTGCAAAAAACATAGGGTATGACGCGATGCCGTAAATATTAAAATAACAAAGTGAAACAATAAAACCCAAAACCGAAAACGCCAATACAAGATATGAACTTTTTCGTGAAAAAACCTTTCTTCTTATAACGGGTAAAAAGAAAAAGGTTAAAACCGATACAACAATTGCAGCTCGCGCCACCCAAGAATATACAAAACACGAAAGTGTCGAAAGCAGTATCATTTTTTTTGCAAGTTCTATATGATTTTTGTCGTTATCCGACAAAATATCGGGAATTTCCTTTTCAATTAGCAGCGACTTTGAAATAACACCGCCCCCTTGACTAGTTTATATGTAATATAATCAATAATTATAATAAGCCAAGGTCATTATATATTAAATATAATAAAAAGTCAAAACAATTAACATTTGAACATAAAAAATCTTGTTTTTACATAAAAAACGCGTCAAAAGACACGTTTTTTTAGCAACATTGTTTTTTATCTCTTGCATATATACCCCCACAATATTTATTTTTTGAAAAAAGCAACAACCACAGCGCCTGGACCTACCTATACACTATTTTGCAGGCAAACATTGTATCGCCGCCATCACTTATACCCTTTGCAATTGTTCCGTTTTCTTCTTTTGTATGATAAATATGAAGTCTGGTCCCCTCTAATACTTCCTTGCGGTAGTCAATTTGAAAAGTGTCTAATATATCATTTTCTGACGGGGGGACAGTATCTAACACATAACTTGCATACTTTGTATTGTTTACGTGATTGTTCGCATCAAGTTCACTAAATCCTGCATTAACAACACGCGGTTCATTTGTCGTCTCAAAATCGTGTATTTTGCAAAGTTTACCTTCAAACATGATATCGGTATAAAAGCCGTCTGTAAATGGGTATAGGTCCTTATCAGAAATTAAACGTCGTTTTTCGCTGTGCATAATAACCCATTCAGAACTACCAATAATCAGCCTGTCACCATTTTCATTTTCAATGCAATATTCTCTGCGGTAGTTTAGTCTGTTTGGTTCAAGCGGCCAGGTTTTTATAACAACCTTTTGGTAACTTTTTGGGTTCGATATAATTTTAAACTTAATACGGGTAAGCACCCATAGGTATGAGCGTTTAATTAAATCATCAAATCCTACGCCTATTTCTATAGCGTGCTGACCTGCCGCGTCTTGAAACAGTTCCAGAACTGCGGAAGGCTTAATGCGGTTATATTTATCAAAATCACTGGCTCTAAGAGTATATTCCTTTTCCCATAAACGTCTCATTTTTTTACCTCAAATCTAATCAATGTTTTTTGATATATTGTCAAGGCTTTGGCTGATAATAGAAAGGCTGCGGTAAAACGCCACCCTTTCCTCCTCGGAAAGCCCTATACTGGTTGTATCTAAAACGCCGTTAATTTTATCTGCAATTTTCTTGGCTACTGTCTTTCCCTTTTCGGTAAGTACAAGCTGACTTTTATAGCGTTTAGCACTTTTTGACTCGCAAATTAAATATTCATTGTTTTCAAGATACTCTATAGCGCGTGAAATGGTCGCCTTGTCTTCTTCACAACGCTCACAAAGGTCGGTAGCCGTCGCACCTTTATTGGTGTATAGATAATAAAGACAAGAAATATGAGCGCTTCTTAGATTATACTCTGCCATTTCTTTATTCTTAATCTTTCTAATATTACGACTGATTCTGTTAATCAAAACCGTAAACGTTTCAAATCTTTGTTGCATTTTGTTCCCCCAAAAAAACACTTGTTGAAATATCAACAAGTGAAAGTATATCACAAACTTGTTGAGATGTCAACAAGTTACATACTTCTTAAATCTCCCTAACAAAAGCAAAAAAGCATACCTTTATGGTATGCTTTTTTACTTGGCGGAGTAGGAGAGACTTGCTCGGCGTCAACGCCGCCGACACGCACCCAAACTTTTTAAATGTCCACCGGACATTTAAAATCGGCAAATGCCGACCGTTCTTTTCAAGTCTCTCCATCTAAAATACAAAAGCAAAAAGCATACCCAAAAGGATATGCTTCTTAAACTGGCGGAGTAGGAGAGACTTGAACTCTCGCGCCGGTTGCCCGACCTACGCCCTTAGCAGGGGCGCCTCGTCACCACTTGAGTACTACTCCAAATGCTTACGTTCTATTTATATATAAATTTAAAAATAGGTAAAAAAATGGCGGAGAGGAAGGGATTCGAACCCTTGTGGCTTGCGCCAAACGGTTTTCAAGACCGCCTCGTTATGACCGCTTCGATACCTCTCCGTGTGCAAAAGCCATTTTAACACAAACAAATTTAATTGTCAACAATAACTTTATTATTTTTTTAAAAATTTTGCTTGACAATACCTTTCAAGTGTGGTATATTATTCAAGCACGAAAAAATGCTGGTGTAGCTCAGTTGGTAGAGCAGCTGATTTGTAATCAGCAGGTCGGGGGTTCGAGTCCGTCCACCAGCTCCAACGTGCATAAATAGAATATGGGAGATTTCCCGAGTGGCCAAAGGGGACAGACTGTAAATCTGCTGGCTAAGCCTTCGGTGGTTCGAATCCACCATCTCCCACCAAGTAAAAGAGCATACCTTTATGGTATGCTTTTTTTACTTTTGTATTTTAGATGGAGAGACTTGAAAAGAACGGTCGGCTGCAAATTAATTTAAAAAACATTGCGTTTCAATCACTTAATTCTTGAAATTTACTTCGCCATATTGTATCATAAATATATAAATTAACTCATCAAATCAAATGGGGTGTTTTTATGCAAAAATATGACATAGCGGCTTACATTTGGCCGGCATACACAGGGGACGAACCCCGAACCAAAATCTTTTGGCCAGAGGACATTGGCGAGTGGCAAACTGTAAGAGACGCTTACGGCGAAGTAAAAGAAAACGGTTACGTTTGGAAACGCAAACCGCTTTTAGGTTTTCAGAATGAAGCCGACCCCAAGGTTATGGAGCAACAAATTGATTTGGCGCTATCGCACGGCGTAAATGTGTTTATCTATGACTGGTATTGGTATGACGACCGCCCATTTTTAGAAAACTGCTTAAATGACGGATTTTTAAAGGCAAAAAACTGCAAAGATATGAAGTTTTACATTATGTGGGCAAATCACGATGCAAACTATACCTGGGACCGCAGAAACGCAGGTAAATTGTGGGATACCATTTGGCGCGGCGACGTTACAATGGAGCAGTTTTACAAAATTGGCCGCCGTTGGATTGACCAATATTTTAAGTGTGAAAACTATTATAAAATTGATAACAAACCCGTTATCAGCATTTATGCGCTAAAAAACTTTGTAAAGGGTTTTGGCAGTATCGAAAAAACACGTGAAGCTATTATGTGGCTCGACCAAGAGACAAAGGCTGCAGGGCTTGACGGCGTACATTTTCAGTTTGTGCGTTGGAACGGCAAGAGTGAAAACATCTCGGGTGTTGACGGCGGCACTATAGAAACCACCAACGAGCTTATGTCTGAGTTGGGCTTTAATTCGCTTACCCACTATCAATTTGTTCACTTTACAAATGTTGACCGCGATTATCTTGACCTTTTGCCCGACGTTCAAAAAGAGTGGGAGCAGGTAGCAGAGATTTATGACGTGCCCTATTTCCCCCACGTTTCAATCGGTTGGGACAACAACCCCCGTTTTAAAGATTTTAGCTGGGGCGTTTGCAAAAACAACACCCCCGAAAACTTTGAAAAAGCGTTGGTTGCGGCTAAAGACTTTGCCGATAAGACAGGTGTTTCACTTATAACCGTAAACAGCTGGAACGAATGGACCGAGTCAAGCTATCTACTTCCCGATAACGTGAACGGTTACGGTTATTTAGAGGCTATAAAAAAGGTTTTTAAAGACAATTAAAAGCAAAAACAGCAAGGACTTAAAGCCTTGCTGTTTTTATTTATTCATCAAAAAGTGGGGTTGAAAAATATCTTTCGGCAGTATCGGGCAAAACGGTTACCACGGTTTTACCCTTGCCAAGAAGTCGCGCCATTCGCATAGCGGCGGCAACGTTTGTGCCACTGCTTATACCGCACATAATACCCTCTTTTGACGCCAGGTCTTTAGACGCCTGAATTGCCTCTTCATCCTTTACAATGCAAACGCCGTCAAATATGTTTTGGTTAAGTATTTCGGGAATAACGCCGTCACCGATACCCATTTGCAAGTGAGTACCAATTGAACCACCCGAAAGAATTGCGGCATTTTCAGGCTCTACCGCCCAAATTTTTATATCGGGGTTAGCGTCTTTTAGAACTTCGCCAATGCCGGTTATTGTGCCGCCGGTGCCAATGCCCGAACAGAAACCGTGTATAGAACCGCCCACCTGCTCTAAAATCTCTTTTGCAGTGCCGCGACGCTGAATGTCGGGGTTGGCAGGATTCTCAAACTGTTGTGGTACAAACACATTGGGATTTTCAGCCTTCATTTTAAGCGCTAACTGTAAACACTCTTCAATGCAAAGACCAATGTTACCCGCGTCGTGCACCAAAATAACCTCGGCGCCATAGTGGCGAACAAGCTTTCGGCGCTCTTCGCTAACTGAGTCAGGCATAATTATCTTTACCTTATACCCTTTTACAGCGCCCACAAGCGCAAGACCAATGCCCTGGTTACCGCTTGTTGGTTCTACAATAATGGTGTCTTTATTAAGCAGACCCTTTTGCTCGGCGTCAAGAATCATATTATAAGCAGTTCTTGTTTTTACAGAGCCGCCAACGTTAAGCCCCTCAAACTTTACAAGAATTTCTGCATCGTCAGGACCTGTCATATGGTGCAAACGTATAATAGGCGTGTTGCCCATTGCCTCTAAAATGTTATCACAAATCATAATTCATACCCTTAATAAAATATAATGTTTTAAGATTATATCATATAATGTAAAAATTTTCAATCTTATTTATATTTTATTATGTTTTGGTATAAAATGTGAAAAGGAACAGGAAAAATTTTTTCCTGTTCCTTTTTTATGCATCACAAAAACTCCTGCATTTGTGTGCGCAATTTTTCTTCTAACTTTATGAGTCGTTTGCAAATATCTTTTGACACTTCGTCCGCCGCTTCATACTGGTTAAGATATCGGTTTAAAGATTTTATACCCATATCACAGCCGTCGGTCATAAGGTCGGCAATTGTATTGTCGGAATTGTCAACACCTAGTTTTACTGTGGTCTTCATCCAAGACATACCCTTTGCCACGGGGTTAGGGTCTTTGCCCTCATCGTGATATTTACCCAAAAGTTCTTGCAGTTCTTTATCAAGCTCATCGTGCTCATCTTTGCAAGCGTTAAGACAGTTTCGCATTTCGTGCGAGGTGACGTACTTATAAACGTCATCAATAGATTTTACACCCATTTTTATACCTGCATCGCACTCGCGAAGTAGTTTAATTGTATCTTGTTCTACCAAAAAAACACATCCTTTCGGACTTAGTATGCCCAAAAGGAGTGTTATATATTTAAAATCAAATTTCAAGTTCCATTTTTACGTGCATTACGCCCTCTTCTAAAAATTGGTCTGATACCACCTTAAAACCAAATTTTTCATAAAACGCTATGGCGTGAGTTTGCGAATCAAGGCATATTTTTTTGCATTTCATATTCTGCTTTATGTGGGCTATTGCCTTTTGCATAACAGCCTTTCCAAGACCTATTCCGTGCGTTACCGACAGCACCCTGCCAATGCGAATGGTAGCCTTATCGGTATAAAAAGCTCGCAGATATGCCACAACGCACCCGTCTTGCTCAAGGTAATAATGAGTGGCGTCAAAATCTGTGCCGTCTAAATCCTGACAGCGCATACCCTGCTGCACTATAAAAATTTGTGAACGCGCCCTTAAAATCTCATAAAGTTCGCGTTTTGAAAGCTCGTCAAAAGTTTTTGCAACAAAATTCAATTAAATCACCTATTGGTATTATAACATAATAATACCCTTGTGAAAAGATAAATTTATGGCTTTTTTAGTCAAGCACAATATCATCAGTGGCAGGGTTATCAAGCAGTTTACCGTCGCTATCAAACCTGGACCCGTGGCAAGGACAGTCCCAAGAGCGCTCTTGCTTGTTGTATTTTAAAGCGCATCCAAGATGCGGACATCTGGGTTTTGTAAAGGTGAATAAATTTTTTGTTGTTTCAAATAAATTTATCGCAAGTTGCATATGCAGTACACTTCTTGACGGCGAGTAAAGCTTTGTATATTCATTTTCTCTTTCACATATCATATCTCTTAGCATCATAGCCGACAGCATTGACGACGTCATACCCCATTTGTTAAAACCCGTTGCTACATATAAATTAGGAGTGGTTTTTGAATATCGGCCGATATATGGCATATCGTCAAGTGTCATGCAGTCTTGCGTTGCCCATTTGGCAACCTCGTGCGCGTGGGGGTAATATTTATCTGCCACTATTTTAAGTTCCTGCCAGTTGCCACCCTTTTTGCCTGTGCGATGACTGCCACCGCCAAGCAATAGTAGATTATTATAACCTCGAAAAGATAAGCCCTTTTTGTCCTCATCAACATACATACCACTAATTTTTTGCGCATTTTTAAGCGCTAAAACGTATGAGCGGTGTTGATACATTTTGGCAAAATATGCGCCGTGCTTATTAAATAGCGGAAAATGAGTTGCAACAATAATTTTTTTAGCATAAATTTTCCCACGATTTGTTTTAACGTAATTACCACCGAATTCAAGCACCTTTGTGTTTTCGTAAATTTTTAAATTGCTTGCAATGGCATTTATAAACTTTATCGGATGAAACTGAGCCTGATTTTTTACCTTTACTGCCCCAGCAATATCAAATGGTAGTTCAGTTTTTCGGGTAAAGGTGGCGTCGCAACCGATTTTTTGCATTGCGCCTATTTCCCTTTCAATAACTGTCCTATCGTTTAGTGAATAAACAAACGAATCACACCAATTAAAATCATCATCAATTTTGCTTGCAAGCGCGCACATTTTGTCAAAAGCAGACCTTTGACTGTGGTAATAAAGTTGTGCCGCATCTGTGCCGTATTTATCGATTATTTTGCTATATATAAGTCCGTGCTGAAGGGTAATTTTTGCGGTGGTTTTACCCGTTGTGCCCGAGCATATTTCGCTCGCCTCTACCAAAACGCAATCGACCCCTGCGTCATTTAGCATATAGGCGCACAAAATACCGCACATACCGCCGCCAATAATTAAAACGTCGGTTTTAATATCTGCCCCCATCTCGTCAAATTTTAATTTTTGCGCGCTGTTCCATATTGAGTTCATACCAAATACACCTCATTATTATTTTTACAAGGTGTAAGTAAATAATTCTTTAATTTATAGGCAAAAAAATACAGGTCTCACGACCTGTATTTTTAAAATTTTTAAACCTCAAAATCCAAACACATTCTGGTCTCGGTAAAGGGCCTTACAAAATTGTTGGCAACATAGACGTGTTCAGGGTGCACAGAATATTCATTTAAAGCGTTCTCATCATTAAAGACAGAATAGAGCATAACGTCTGCATTTGATGATGCAAGTCCGCAAATTTGCACCTTAATTTCAACAAGACCGGGAATTTTACCAAGCAAACCTTCAAGCCCTGTTTTTATGCCCTCTTTAACCGATGTGTTGTTATGTTCGGGCTTTAATTTCCATAAAATTATGTGTTTAACCATAACAAAAACCCCTTTTTTATCTTTTTACAGTATTACTTTTTACATAACTACTAAGATATGTTTTGTAATAAGCTCTGGTTGTGTATTGATAATATACGCCCTTTTTAGCTGACTTATCTTTATAATAAATATTTTTGCTTGTCGCAATCTTACCCCAGCCGCTCCATTTACCTTTGGTATATTTTCTTCTAAATACATAATAGCCTTTAGCGCCTTTGACCTTGTTCCAGCTGACCTTAATGCCGTTAGAAATCTTTGCAGATTTAACCTTAGGTGTTGCAGGTCTAATCTTAAAACTAAGGGTTTTTGTACCGGAGTACTTACCAATCATTTTAATTTTCACCTTGTAATTACCAATGCTTTTTCTGCCGCTGGAATAACTTAAGGTGTAGTCAACATTCTTTTTAAGCAGTTTGCCTGCAGAATCTTTTACGGTAACACTTGGTGTTTTTGTCTTACCGTTGTAGGTGTAATTTGTCGTCGACAACTTGAAGGTCTTTGCGTATTTGATAGCAGTTTTACTTGCCACCTTACCACAAACGGTACACTTCTTAACGATACTACCATTCTTGGTGAGCGTTGCCTTGGTAGTTTTTGTGTTGTAGGTGTGTTTGGTAAGTTTTTTAATGCTGGTTGTTTTTGTAGTTTTACACACTTTACAGGTAAAAGTCTTAACTCCAGCCACTTTGCAGGTTGCTTTTTTCGAGATTACACCATTGTCAAATTTATGCGAATGAATGGTCATAATATCAATATATTCTGCACCAATTTGCTCAGCAAAAGCCCTCGCGGGAGAATTTTTAAAACCATAAAGTATATGGTTATAATTAAGACCGCAATTTAAATCAAAGTTACAATCTTTATTAAAAAACACAACTTTTTCAAGCGAATTGCACGCATAAAATGCCCAATAATTAACCTTTGAAACATTGTAAGGTAATGTAATTTCTTTAAGGTTTGTGCAATATTTAAATGCATAAGCTCCTATACTTTTAACGCTGTCGGGTATGGTAATATCAGTAAGGTTTGTGCAAAAATCAAACAACCTATTACTTATGCTTGTAATGCCGTTTGGCAGGGTAACGCTTTTAAGGTTTATGCAACTGCTGAATGCCGCGTCATCTATACTTGTAATGCAGTCAGGTAAAGTAATTTTTGTAAGGTTTGTGCAACTGCTAAAAGCAGAGTTTCCTATGCGTTTAACACCCTTGCCAAAATTAATTTTTGTAAGATTTGCGCAACCGCTGAAAGCGTTATCGCCAATATTGGTAACGCTATTAGGTATGGTCAGAGTTTTTACTTTATAAAGCCCTTTAAAAGAAAAATTGCCGATTTTATTTATAGTGGTAGGTAGCTTTATTGAAGTAATGTATATTCTATAGTCATACCAGGGTGGGTCTATACCTACAAAATCAATCAAATCTCCGCTGCCGCTGATTGATAACACACCCGTTCTCTTGTCAACCGACCAATTATATTTGCGTATTTTATCGCTTATAATATTTTCTTCATCGGTGCCGTCTAACACGCTATAAGCAATAGCCTTGTCTATAGCGTACTGCTCTGCTTGTGAATTTTTGTAGCTATGTATTACAATCTGGTTAGCCTCATTAAACGCGTCATCCGCAATGCTTGTAACACTGCCGGGGACAGTCAGACTAGCAAGATTTATGCACTGATAAAATGCAGCATTTCCTATGCTTGTAACGCTGTCGGGAATTGTAACGCTTGTAAGATTTGCGCACCAGCTAAATGCCTTATCGCCTATACTTGTAACGCCATCTTCAATAACAACTTTGGTAATAGCCTCTCCCCACTCGGCATAACCCGAGTCGCCCATATCACCATTACCGCTGACAGTAAGCACAGTGCCGTCAAGTGACCAATAACACTCGCCCGTAGTACCGCTTGTGGCATTAGCCGAAACGGTAACAGAACCGAAAGTGGCTGCTGAAAACAGTAAAACAAAGATTAAAACAACCGGCAATAATTTTTTCATTTTTTATCTCCAATAATAAAGAAAATATGTATGGTGAAAACCGAATTTTTCTCGTTAATTTTAATTGCTAAAAAATACTAAGCTCTAAATTCTTGCTTAATAATTCTAATGCCTTAATTCCTGCAATGCTGTTTCCTTTTTTATCTAAAGCCGGAGAGTAAATGCCAATGCCCATTCTATTTGGTACAACAGCCATAATACCGCCGCCGACACCGCTTTTTGCGGGCACTCCAACGTTAAGAGCAAACTCACCCGAACCGTCATACATACCGCAGGTCATAAGTACAGCATTAATATACTGTGAATACTTTTTATCAAACAAGCGTTTATTTGTTTTAGGCTCAATTCCACCATTTGCGAAGACAAGTGCAATTTGTGCAAGATCCATAGCGGTTACCTTTATAGAACAAGCCTTGAAGTAACAATCCAGCATCTCTTCAACATTATCGTTTACTAATCCGTAAGCCTTTAACATATATGCAAGTGCGCGGTTCTTATTGCCTGTAGCTTTCTCGGATAAATACACCTGTTCATCAACCTGTAAATCGGGATTGCACGAAACCTTTCTCACAAGTTCTAATAACCGTTGAAATTTTTCATCGTAATTTTCACCCTTTATCAAGGTGCATAAAGCAATAGCACCGGCATTAACCATCGGATTAATATGTTCTGCATTTAATGCCTGATCACTGTAATTAAAGGTATCAAAGGGTTTTCCTGTAGCTTCAACACCCACAAGATAGCGAACACGGTCTATACCATTATCCATCAAAGTAAGCAATAGTATAAGCGGCTTAATAATACTTTGCATTGTAAAGAATTTATCGGCATCCCCTGAAAAGAATTGTTTGCCTTCATTGGTTATAACGCAAATACCAAGTTCTTTTTTATCAGCCTTTGCAAGTTCAGGTATATAACACGCAACCGAACCGTCATCAATATATTTTGCACTTTCTAACAAAATACTGTCAAGAATCGATTTCATAACATCACCGCCTTGAATGTATTATAGCATAAAAGCGGTGGAGGGGCAAGATGGAATGATGCATCGCCTGCGGCGATATGATGCATTTGCTTCGCAAATATGATGTTGCTCGTTGCTCTCGCAATGATGCGATGTTTGCCAGTTCATTAGCGACAGCGACATCATTTTCCGAAGGCAAACATCATTCCAAAAATAAAAGACGAACGCTTATATTTCAATTTTAAGTCGTTAGTTCGAGTCTAGGTGATTAGTTCTTTATCTTAAATTCAAATTTGCTTTGATTGTGTCAATATCTTTATCAGCAAGATGGTTTCTAAGCGAATTAAATTCAGGATAGTTTTTGAGTTCTTTAATAATATTTCCCCTTGAAGAAAGAACATCAAATATAGGAAGTATTATTTCGCTTAATTTTTCAATAATATCACTTGCTATTTTTTGAGGGTTTTCTTTTAAGTTGTAGGGATTATCTCTTTTATCTATATATTCGTCTAATCTACAACGGATATTGCACTCATATTCCTTATAATACTTTTTCTGTTCGTTTGGAAAATCAGCACACTCTGGAACGCGTATTCCGAGATTTATCCATAATACACCATATACTTCCTTTTCGGGACATCCGTTTTGAAAATTTATCACTTGCACAATATCTTTATCAACAATGCGGTTAAATGTTCGACCATATTTTTTGAAATCATATTGCTTTGCCCATTGAAATACGGTGCTTTCAATTTCATCAACAATTTTTGTAGTGTCAATTTTCTTTTTTTTAAAAAATGCAAACATTTCATCACCGACCTTTAGGTGTATTATAGCATAAAAGCGGGAACAAATCAATGCGAAGCATTGTATATCATCAATTCCGTAAGGAATTGCATATCATCAACTTCGTAAGAAGTTGTATATCATCAAGCCGACAGAAATGCACACCTAAAGGTGTGATGATATACGCCGCACTTGTGCGGCAATGATATACACGACTACGTCGTGATGATATACCAAGCCTGTCGGCTTGGATAAAAAAATCCTCGTTCCGAAGAACAAGGATTTTTTGGGAGTTTTGAACTTAGTGGCACGAATAAAATATGCCTAAAAACAGAGAATTTTAAATTAAATTTAACCAGGCAATGCCGAAAACTGCAAATATAGTAATAAATATGGTTAATAAAACAATGGATATGATTTTCATTGCCTTGTTTGATGAAATCTTGGAAGATACAGCAGAACTTACAATGCCCGGCAAAGCAGTAACACAATAAAACATTCTGTAAAACAGAAAACCTAAATAATCAGACCCGCTTGTGCTTGGTAAACTATTGATGTATTTGTATTCCTTTACCATATCAAATGTTAACACCGCTAATGCGACAAAAATAAGAATAGAAAAAACGAATGTAATTATAGAAAAGATCTTTTTAACCATATCATCACCGCCTTGGGTGTATTATAGCATAAAAGCGAAAATAAATCAATGCGAAGCATTGCATGTAATCCGCAACTTGTTGCGGAATGTAATCCACCGCAGGTGGTATATAATCAATCCGAAGGAAGAAACATACAAAGCTTACGCTTTGATAACATACAGTTCGCAAGGCGAACTGACTACATACGCCTATCGGCGATTACATACCAATCCTTCGGATTGGATAAAAATAAAGCACTTCGTGACGAAGTGCTTTATTTTCTGTCATTCGTGTCCGAAAAAGAACCGGCAAAAACCGAGGATTATTCCAACTCATTACCACAATGTGGACAATATTTTGAAAACCACAGCAGTTTCCAAAAAAAGGTATCACAATGTGGACAACGCCACCAAAAATACAGCAAAATGCAAAATATGAGAGACGAGGGGACGATTCTCTCGGCTCCGTCCCCTTAGCTAAACGCCGCAGCTTCCGTATTATACGGGCTGTGTTTTTGCGTTTAAAAGCTCGGGATATGAATCCATAATAAAATCATAATCAGTTTTCACATTGTTGATAAGCCAACTTCGCGGTTGGTTATTGTAGAGCCAGTCAAGCGGCTGTGCAACATCATTTTGGACAGAATTTATCTTAAACGCGTTTATTAAGTCTTCTTTAATTTCATCAGTAATTGCCTCGGGCTGTACGGAAACAAAGAGCGGACTACCGCTTTTTGAAAGTAAATCAAGCCATTGACGGTTTAATTTCCAATCAATTTTGTCCTTAATTATCCCCACACAATCGGCATCAACCTTATAAAATGTATCATTCTGACAAAGCCTGAAGGCAAGAGTGTTAATCCCGTATGCTCTTGTTCTGCTCCATATTCGACCGCTTGTATCATCACCGATTCTGCAAAGTTCAAAAATTCCCGCCGACAGATGCGAGACCGTATTACAGCCAATAATAATCATATCTCCCGCTTCTTCACGAATAAGCCGATAAAAATCCAAGACAATTTCAGCGCTTGTTTTGGTTTTATCGTTAAATGTCCATCCGTCGCTGACCGTTATTTTGCCGTTAAGCGAGCTTCCCCAAACTCCAAACATATCAAAGTTTGAAAAATCATGCTTTATAAGCTCAAAGCCCCATTTTTTGATTTTTCTTGTTGTAGCTCTTACATACTTCTGAACCTCCGGCATAGTCGGGTCAAGATAACCGAGCCATCCTTCATCGGTTTTCTTGAATTTCGGGTCATTGCTGTCATTTTTAAGCTTTTTTATTCTCCATTCGGGATGCTGTTCCTCAATATCTTTATCATGCAAAGGTCTGAACCACAATCCCGGACGAACGCCGCGTTTTTTAAACTCAGACGCTATTTCCGACATATCGCCGTATTTTTCATTCGGTATCCACGGTCCCGCACACGAATTAACCGACCAGCCGTCATCTATGACCATAAACGGCTTATTGGCGTTATTTCCTGCAAGCTTTGCTATTATGTCTGCATCCTTTAAAATATCTTCCCGACTGCTTTTACCGTACGCATAGTACCAGTTATTGCTTCCGTAAACCGGCTCTTTGGGAAGTCTCGGGTTTTCGCACATTACACGGCAAAATTCTCTTGCCGCCTGAAATGCAGGCATATCCTTATAATGCTCACACACAATTACACCGGCAAGCAAAGTTCTGCCATTTAGTTCGACACCCGTTCCTCCGCAGCGCACATCAAGCCATGCGGTACAGCCGTACGCGTCACACTGAAAGCTTACAAAGCTGTTAGCTCCAGTCATAACTCCGCAACCCACTGTTTCAGAAGCGCTATTCGCCAAAAAATACCAAGGCATAAATACTTCGCCGTTTAAGGAGTGCCATTCCATATCTCCGTAAGAGCGTTCCCACTTGTCTCCCATTATTCTTGTATAATCGGTTACGGCAAAGTTCCAACGCAAGCATATGAAACGGGGTTTCTCCTTTTGAGCTGTAATATATACAAATAGTTTCCTGTCATTGATTTCAAAATTAACCGAAGCGTCCTTTATTTCAGATTCTTCACAGTAAATTTTTATATCATCGGGATTTCTTAATATTTCAATCATAAATTGCCTCTTTCTTAAATCGACCTTTTTGCGATTCTCTTATTTGTATTGTATAATCTCATCGCTTGAATATATATTTTTAAAAGAATTACTCTTTAAAAACCTATGAGAACGGATTTTCGTTTGTCATTCGTGTCCGAAAAAGAACTGGGTGAAAACCGAGGATTTTACTCAAAACTATGATTTTAGATCAAAATATAACAATCAAGAAAAATCCCTAACAACAAACTCAAAGTATTTGCCGTTAAAGTATACCCAACCAGCTTAATCACACTTGTACCCTTGAAATATTTCTTATAAATGAAAAATTCAGCAGTATAAACACAAACTTCAAGAATAATAGTTTCGATTAAATACGTAAAGGGTAACACCAAATATAACAATCGCATTATTATCTGCGAACATATATTTACAATAAGTACTGTTAAAGTTTGTCGTCCTCTAAATCCAAACAAAAGAGATATAACAGTTTCAGTTCCAATAGACATCAGCATTATCAATATTGAAAAGAAACCGCCGAATACTACGAAATATGGATTAATTCGTGTATCGTAATCCAAACTGTTGGTATTGAAATCAAAACATATTTCTCCATCGAAAACAAACGCATTATTCTCTTTTGGCAATTGTATCGATTCTGAAACAACAATAATATTAAAATCCTTATCCAGTAGAGCAACTTTAACATCTCTATAATGATTGCGCAAACTTTCGTATTGAGTAAGATAATCCTGATAGTTTAAGCCATTACAAAAATCAACATAATATAAATCGGCATAATAATGTTCAATTTTTATGTTTGATTTTGAATTTTTATAATGAAACGTAAAACTATAAAAACAGCCGTCTGAATAACTAACTATTTCACTTGATTTTGAAACAGAGTCCGAATAATTATTGGATTGAAAATCCACAAAATTGGGATCATCTTGATTAATTTTGACCAACAAATCTACATACACTGCATCATCTGGGAGATTTGATAAAACAACCGTCAAATGGTCAGCAGGCTCTGGCGCATTAGCAAAAGCAGGTTGTACAAATGAAGAAGCAAGTATAGTAACTATGACAACTATAAAAAACAATTTTTTTAAATTTTTCAAATCATCACCGCCTTGGGTTTATTATAGCATAAAAGCGGCAAAGCCGCAATACCTCTTCACTATTCACTATTACTTCTTACTTACCAAAAATCCCGTTCACGAAATTTTAGTGAAAAGTGAAGAGTGAAGAGGTAATAAGTAAAAATCCCGAACGCTTTCGCATTCGGGATTTTTGTCTCTCCTGTTCGAAAAAGAACTGGTCAGAAACCCTTGATTTTACTGGGTTTTGCCCAGTTTTTCTTTACAAATTGATTATACCATAAAAAATAACTTTCCGCAATAAAAAAATGCAGAAAGTTATTTCATTTTACATTATTTTTTGAAATTTATGCCGACTCTTCCTCAGGCGGAAACAAAGGCTCGACTATCTCTGCCCCACCTTTTATAAATATTCGCAAATTCAGATCCTTAGTCACCTGAATCGAATTAACAATTCGGTGAATAATGGCATCATCAAATTCGGTCATTACCGGTTTCAACTGTTTTGTGTAATTTTCAATCCGTTCAAGTTCTTCCCTGGCTTTTTCGTTACACTTTATTTGTGTCATAAGCATATCACGTCTTTCCCGAAGGTCTATTATCCTTTGGGAACAGTCGGCGATGGCTTCAGTATACTTATCCTTATTGAATTTTGACTGAATTGCCAGGTCGGCAAGCTCTTCAATGCGAATCTGCTCATCGTAGATTCCCTTTTCGACCAGATACAGTTCATCGGTATTTACATCCGAAGTAGCATAAATAAGTTTACTTTTCAAAAGCTCGTACCCGTCTTCTCTCCCCTGCAGCACTCGGGAGATTGCACGGCAAATAGCAGCTTGCAGGTTTTTCTCCTCAAGACCTTTTGAAAAATCACAATATTTATCCTTATGGTCCAGTCGGCTGATGCAACGCCAATAGTGATGAACACCATCCTTTTTCTTGTTGGTTTTACGGCGGAAATGACTGCCGCATTCCTCGCAAATGAGCAGTTCACTTAATACATACTTTGCACTGTATCTTCCTCGGCAGGAAATGGTATTGTCCGATTTACTGCGTAAAGCATTACGGCGAGCGAATTCTGCCATCGCCGCTTTGAATATATCATGCGGAATAATGGCAGGATGATCGTTAACCACCAAGTATTTTGTCTTTTGACCGTTGTTGACCTTTTTCTTTTTGGTTAAGCAATCCACACAATAAGTCTTTTGATACATAACGTCGCCGCAGTACTTTTCATTCTGCAATATGGCTAGAATTGACGTTGTTTGCCAAACACTTTTACCGTAAAAGGTTTTTATGCCGTTTTCTTCAAGCCAGTTCTTAATCTGCAAGGCACTTTTGCCATCA
>JAFXAP010000004.1 GCA_017516965.1 Clostridia bacterium | reverse complement strand
TTATAACCATATTTATTTACAGTCTTTACAAGAGTATTCAGGGACGGTGCGCTCGTTTATGACCGATTCATAGAGCCGCCATCCGCCTGCAAGGTTATAGCAGTCGTACCCGTTGCCTATAAGAATACGACAAGCAAGATAGGAACGAAGCCCCGAATGACAATGAACATATACGGGTTTGTCTTTCGGAATTTCGTCAATACGCTCACGCAGTTCATCAAGCGGGATATTCACAAATCCGTCTATTTTGCCTTGCATCACCTCAAACGGTGTACGAGTGTCGAGCAAGAAAACACTGCCGTCACGAGCAAGATTTTCAACATCGTGCCAGAAGAACTGTTTTAACTTTCCGCTGACGATATTTTCGGCAACGAAGCCTAACATATTTACGGGGTCTTTCGCACTTCCGAAAGGCGGTGCATAGCAAAGTTCAAGGGTGGTAAGGTCGGTAATTTTAGCACCGAAACGAATAGCGGTGGCAAGCACGTCCATACGCTTGTCCACGCCGTCAAAACCGACGATCTGCGCACCGATTATTTTAAGCGTTTTCTTATCCCAAAGCGCTTTTATTGACATCTGTGCCGCCCCCGGATAATATGTCGCATGAGATGCCGAATAGGTGTAGGTCTTATCGTAATCAATGCCTGCCGCAGTAGCCGACTTTTCATTAAGACCTGTGGTAGCAACCGTCATATCAAAGAGTTTTAAAACTGCCGAACCTTGCGTTCCTGTATAAACGCTCTCGTATCCCGCAATATTATCCGCCGCAATTCTGCCTTGCTTGTTGGCAGGCCCTGCAAGAGGAATAAAGGCAGGTTTTTTTGTTATAAAATCCTCAACCTCAACTGCATCACCGACAGCATAAATATTCGGTATATTGGTCTGCATTTTGTTGTTTACAATAATGCTTCCGCGTTGGTTGAGTTCTATTCCACAGTCTTTTGCGATAGACGTCTCGGGACGGACACCGACAGACATTATTATCATATCGGCGGTGATCTCACCGTTTTGCAAGATGACAGTATTTCCGTTTATAGACTTTACACCGTTATTAAGGCGCAGATAAATTCCTTTGGATTTGATATAGCGGTGAACGTCTGCCGCCATATCAAAATCAAGAGGTGCTATCAAATGGTCGGCAAGTTCTACTATTGCAACCTTTAGCCCTGCCTGTGCTAAATTTTCCGCCATCTCAACACCAATATATCCGCCGCCGATCACCACAGCCGAGCGTGGTTTTGCGGTATTAATATACTTTTTAATTTTTAAGGTATCGGGAATGTTACGAAGTGTCAAAACATTGCTACCGTCAGCGCCGTCAATGTTTGGTCTTATCGGCTCGGCGCCCATAGACAAAATAAGGTTATCATAGATTTCTTCATAGGTTTCGCCTGTGCGAAGATTTTTGACGGTAACAGTTTTGGTATCGGGGCTAATCTTAACCGCCTCGTTTAAAACTCTTACATCAATATTAAAACGTGCCTTAAAGCTTTCGGGCGTTTGTAGAGTCAAATCTTCGCGGTCAGTGATGACACCGCCGATATAATACGGCAGACCGCAGTTGGCAAAGGACACATATTCGCCACGCTCTAAAATAATGATTTCCGCTTTTTCATCCAGTCTGCGGAGCCGCGCCGCCGCAGTTGCACCACCTGCAACACCGCCTATAATAATGGTTTTCATTTGTGTGTCCTCCTTGGTTTTAGATTATATATTTATTATACCATTTTGTGTGATTTTTCTCAATCCCTTAATTCTCCTTTACTGCATATCAAATTTTGATATGCAATTCAACGCAAAGTAGGTTGAGGTTTTATCGGTTATCCATTATACTTAAAACAAAGGAGAATTGGTATGAATACTTATATTACAGGTGCAGTTATTAAACGACTGCGTGAAAATAAAAACTTAACACAAAGCGAACTTGCAGAAAAGATTGGTGTTAGCAGTAAGGCTGTTTCAAAATGGGAGACTGGAAAAGGTCTTCCCGATATATCTTTGATAGAACCGCTGAGTTATGCTCTCGGTGTATCGGTTATGGAGCTTATGTCGGGAGATACGGTTATCAATAAAAATATTTCTTCCAACGTTTTGCGATCAAAATTTTACGTTTGCCCTGTGTGTAATAATGTTATACGAGCTATGGGCGATGCGGTTATTAGTTGCTGCGGTATCAAACTGCCACCACTCGAAGCAGAAGACATTGACGAGGCACACGAAATCACCATAGAAAAGGTTGAAGACGAGCATTTTATTACTGTAAATCACAATATGACAAAGACACATTTTATTTCGTTTATTGCCTATCTTACAACGGACAGAGTTCAGTTTGTAAAGCTCTATCCTGAAGGCAACGCCGAGACAAGATTCCAACTTCGCGGCAGTGGGTATTTGTATATTTACTGCAATAAGCACGGACTGATGAAAATGAAAATATAAAGCACACAACCGCCCGAAAAATCGGACGGTTGTATTTCTTTGTTTACTGCATATCAAATTTTGATATGGGTTGTAATGTTGAAAGAATAAAAAATTTGTGTTAATATTGTAATAACCTATGAAATATTATGAGGTGAATGCAATGCGAAACGAAACATTAAGTCATGTATTACGCAGTTTAAATTTGGATAGGTGCACACATATAAAGGAAAATATTTATTATATTAAAAAAACAGTTAGAGAATTAACATACAGTCAAACTCTAGGTAGAGATAAAATAGGTAGTACTAAATGTGAATTTTTAATTATTGCTGATGGTGGTGTTAAAAAGGCCATAATATTGAAATGTGGTAATGTAGACTTGCATTGGTATGTTTTTAAGGCTTGGCGCAATAAAAAAGTCTTAAGCAACGCTCTTCGCACCAATATAATTAAGGAAACATGGTCTGAAATTGAAACGGTAACCTGTTGTTATGAATACGGTGAAAATAAAGAAGAAAAATATGAAATGACAAAACATCTTGCCGCTCTTGCTGGTTTAGGTATAAGTGATGAAAAATCATGTTGGATTAATTTTTAAATATAACTTGACAATTCTCTTTTCCTAAGTTAAAATGCAACAAACAAGAACTCCCCGAAGTGATGCGAAGCATCGCTTTCGGGGAGGATTTTTTTGACCACAGTTTGTCCCACAGACAGCTCTGGAGTAGGTGGAGACAGTGGGGTAAAGAGTGCTAAAGAGTATCTAAATCCGAGTGGAAAGTGCTAAATAGTGCTATATGTAGCCAATATAAAGAAAATATAGCCGTTTGGGAACACATATGCACGCTCTTACCCAGCATTGCTATAAAGTGCGGTATTTACGTGTTTTAGGTTTTAAAATTTTATTCAAACCCTTTGCCCATTCTTTGCTTATTTGCCGTTTTAATATAAATCTTGACTTAAAAATTAGTATATGATATAATTATAAAAAATAAAGTGATAATTTTGGAACCAGCTGTCTGCAGAGGATTTTGGTTCCTTTTTGTTTTTAACAATAAATTAAAGGTGCATATTAAATTATGAAAAACCAACGAATTAGAATATCGACAACACATATTATATTGTTAAGTTTTTTAATAGCGATATTGTCAGGCGCGATATTGCTTTCACTTCCGATAAGCTCTGCTAACGGGAAATTCACACCCTTTATTGATGCTTTATTTACAGCGACAACCTCTACCTGTGTTACAGGCTTGGTGGTAACCCCAACTGTTTCGGCTTGGAGTGTTTTTGGTCAGGTTGTAATCCTGCTACTTATTCAAATTGGCGGCCTTGGCGTAATAACCATTATGTCGGGACTGATGATACTACTACATAAAAAGATGGGCATTGGCGACCGACTACTGCTGCAAGACGCTTTTAATTTAAATTCTCTTTCGGGGCTTATTCGCTTTGTTAAAAAGGTTGTCTTTGGAACATTTATTATAGAAGGTATCGGCGCGTTGCTTTATATGACAGTGTTTATACCGCGTTTTGGCGCACAAGGAATATGGATATCAGTTTTTACCTCTGTTTCCGCCTTTTGTAATGCCGGAATTGATATAATTGCTGAAAACAGCCTTTGTGATTATGCGCTTAATCCTATAATCAATATTGTTACATCCGCACTGATTATAATAGGCGGTATCGGTTATATCGTTTGGTGGGATGTACTTAGAGTTATAAAACTGTCACGGGCAAAAAAAATAAATTTTTTTAGAGATCTTACCTTGCACAGTAAAATTGCCATTACTGCAACTTTGTTTCTGATTTTCTTTGGCGCGGCATTGATTTTTGTATTCGAATATAATAATCCGCAAACGATGAAAGACTATACTGTGCTTCAAAAAATCGAAGTTTCCTTGTTTCAGTCGGTTACAACAAGAACTGCCGGTTTTGCTACAGTTTCGCAAGAGCATCTTACAAACGCCTCTTCTGTAGTTTGTCTGCTGTTAATGTTTATAGGCGGTTCGCCTGTTGGTACAGCCGGAGGAATTAAAACGGTTACATTTACTGTACTTATAGCGTCAGCAATTGCATCTATCCGCAATAAAGAAGATACCGAATTATTTGGTCGACATCTCACAAAACAAGCTGTTAGCAAAGCTGTTGCTGTCACATGTATGTCTTTTATTATTATGTTCACTTCGACAGTTTTACTCTCTGCCGTAACAGATGCCAGCACATTAGATGTTGTTTACGAAACTGTTAGCGCTACAGCAACAGTAGGCCTTACAAGAAATCTTACCACATCACTTAACAGTATTGGTAAAATCATTATCATTGTAACAATGTACCTTGGTCGTGTGGGACCCATTTCACTCGCCGTTGCATTTAAACGAAGAAAAGACAATCAAAACATAGTAAGAAACCCCATTGAAGAAATCAGTGTGGGTTAAGAAGGGATTTTTAATTATGAGTATTAACAAAACCTATGCAGTATTAGGACTTGGAAGATATGGCAAAGCAGTTGCGCAAGAGCTTGTTGCAAGTGGCGCTGAGGTTTTGGCTGTTGATATCAACCAAAACACTGTCAATAATGCTATTGAAACTATTCCTGTTTGCAAATGCGCTGATATTACTGAGCCTGAAGCAATTAAAAGACTTGGTATATCAAATGTTGATGTTGTTATTATCGCTATGGCAAGTAATCTTGAGGCAAGTGTTATGGCATTAACACTTTGCAAAGAGTCAGGCGTTAAAAACGTTATTGTAAAATGCGGTAATGAAATGCATCAAAAGATTTTAACAAGGGTGGGCGCCGATAGAGTAGTTTTTCCCGAAAAAGAATCGGGAACCCGACTTGCAAAGACTCTACTTACATCGGGTTTTTCAGAAATGATAGAGCTTTCTGACGATGTCTCTATGGTAGAAATCGACGTGCGCGACGAATGGATTGGAAAAACTCTGATAGAACTAAGTCTTCGCAAAAAATATTCTATTAACGTAGTTGCTTTAAGAAACGGTGACAAAATAACCACAACTGTCGACCCTGCGCTTCCGTTAGAAAAAGGAATGCAACTTATTGTGATAGCAAACACATTAAAATTAAAAAAATTAAGATAATCTCTCTTTTTACTTTGTTTTAAGCATACAAAATTAGGGGTGGCTTTTTAGAGCCACCCCTTTTTAATATAAATCATTCTACCCCGTGCATTCCCATAAGTTCGCGTAAATCACCAAGACTTTTGTTGTACTGCGCTTCTGTAATTGCACCCTTTTCAAGAAAGGTGTCAAGCAGTTTTTTCTGCCTTAAAAATAACTGACGTTTCTTTTCTTGTGGTGAAAGACACGACCATTCATTTTCCGATTGATTAATCATATCAGTTCACTAATCCTTTTTTATTCTACCACCGAGCTGATAACCGGCTTGCCGTCTTTGTCAAGTAATACTGTCATTCCACCCGAATAACCGCTTTGACGGTAAAGGTAGTTAACACCTGTTTCTTTATCGACCCAAATTTCAATAGCGCCCATACTCTGAGAATAAACCTTTTCAAATCTTTTATCTTTAGCCATTACTAAATCCCTCCGTTAGATTAAAATATTCCCTTATTGTATTTAATCATTGCTCGAAAACTCAATATAAGCCCGATAATAATACCTGCTATTAAAATAACATCTCCCACAAAAATGAAAACTTTGTTATCGGTATAAAGTGTTAAGGTAGATAAAACACTAAACATAATAATAGCAATACCTATAATAACGGTACCAAGACCTACACCTTTTCCAAAAGGGATTCTATCTTCTTCTGAGACACGTTGTCTATGATATGAATGGATTGATGATATGTTACCACGCATATTTATAACACCAAGAACAATGCATACAACCCCTATAATTAACGTAACTATAAAAGCCGGCATAATATCTCCTCCATAAAAATTTTATTTTCTCGTTCCATCATCATTAAAATTCTTTTTAAGCGCTATTTCCGTTGGAAAGATTGATGCAATTAAAACGATAACTTGAATTGTCATAACTATAGTTGCCACCATTCCGATTGTGTTTTCATTGCTGTTATAAAAAGGAATATGTACAATCACTGTGGGAATAAGCATTATAATACCTATCTTACACCAAAGGCGGCCGCAATATTCGTACGCAAATTTCCAGGTGTCATCGTTTTTCATAGAACGGGTTGTTCTGTAACCGAATATATAGTTTATATCTTTTGGCGCGTGCTTGCGCATTATTTTGCCAAAGCCCAGCATCATAACGGGTATTAGTAAATCACAAGCAAATATAAACCACCAAGACCACATATAAGTTAACTCCTTTTAAAATTTCATATTTATAAAATAATTATATCACACTAACAATAACTTTTCAACAAATACAAAAACCGAGCAGAAAAGTCTGCTCGGTAAAATTTTATTCTTCTGTTTGTGTTGTAGGCGCAGGACCAACGTTTGCAAATTGATTTTCACCTTTTGATATGGTAAAAGTGGTTAAAGATTCTCCACCTACCATACCTCCATTGCCCATACCACCGTGAAAACCAGGTCTTTCACCCTGTGGCTTTTCTCCGTTTGGTAATTCAGGTCTTTCGCCTTGTGGCATTTCTCCGTTTGGTAATTCAGGTCTTTCACCTTGTGGCTTTTGATTTGGGTCAAAATTCTCGCCATCAGGCATTTGCGGTGGCTGAGTTGTGCCATCCTGCATTTGTGGATGTTCACCCATATTACCGCCACTCATTGCCGCGAGCTGAGTATCGCCCTGCCAGAAGGTGTAATCCCCCTCTTTAAGTTCATCTCCCGCTATCAAGAGATAGGTAAAGTCATTGGTTGGTGCATATTCACCCACCGCATTACCTTCTTTATTTTTAAGGGTATATGTGCTATCTCCAACTTGACGGGTTGCAAAATTAAAAACTGCGTAGGTTTGTTCGCCGTCTGAAATTCTATCAAGCATATTACCTGACGCAATCACCTTGCCTCCGTTTATATAGATACCTTTGTCAGAGTCAATGCCTGCGTCACCACTTGTAGCGCACGCCTGTGCGGTTATAATACCACCATTTATAACAAGCCAACCATTAGAGTCTATTCCGTCGCCCTCACCTGTTTTACCATTGCAGAAAATATTAAGCGCGCCACCGTTTACAGTAGTTACCGAAACGTTGTCTTCATTGGTATTAATACCATCATTACCTGATGTAATGTTTATAACACCACCGTTTATGGTAAGGTGCAGTTCACTGTCTAAGCCTTCATTTTGAGCATTTATGTTAAGGATGCCATCACCCTTTTCTCCACCGCTTACATTCATTGTTCTCTTTGAATAAAAAGCGGCATCATACTTGTGTAGCTTGTCAGCGTCACTAACCTCAGTTTTATCGTCATTTAGCTGTACGGTTTCAGGGTCATAAATACGCGCAACATATGAGCCTGTTACATTGTTTACGCTACCGTCGGCAATTATTACGTTTGCGCCTGCTTTTGATGTATCGACGTCTTTGGTTGCGTTTTCTTCAGTTTTATCACCACATTCATAAACGTTATAAAATATCACTGCAGGTGCTACAGTACAAGTGATATCGGCATTGTTTAAAACAAGCGTTACCACAGCGTTTGGGTCACTTTTAGCATCGTCACCAAGGTCAACGGCTATTTGCCCACTTGAAAGCTTACCGCTTAACACATATGTACCTGGTTTTGTAATATGTACTACGGTATGTGCATCAGCCTCACTTTGTGAATGCTCATCATCTTTGGTACCTTCGCCATAGGTAAAATCTTTACCCTCCGGATAAAAGACAATATCATTTGCGCTATAAACTGAAGCAGTATTATCATTTGTAATTTTACTACCATCTACTGTGATTTTTTTGTCTGAGAAGTTAATTTTAACACCGTCAAACTCTGGCTTTTTATTTGAATCACCACAACCTGTAAGTAGCAAAAGCAAACACAAAACACACGCAAATATCTTCTTCATTTTTTCAAGACCTTTCAATTTTATATATCGATAATATAGCATAAAAAAATGAATTTAAAATTAACAAATTATAAATTTTACCAAAATATTACATATAAGTTTTAGTTCTTATACAGTCTTTTTTATTTTAGTTTTGGTACATAATTAATTGTTGCTTTTTTAGTGGATAGGCTATTAATGTGTTGCTGTTCAAATTTTCTTTATGCATATCCACGGCATTAATTTGGCTGTTGCCATAGGTGGTGTAATAGTAAATTCCTCGTTCGGTATTACAGCAAGAGGAATATATTGTAATAGCGTAATTATCTTCCCCTGCCTTAACGCATCCGCGTGGCATTTCAACCGTTTTTAATATATGGAAAAACTGACCTACGTTTTCTTCTTCACTCTTGCCCAATACCGAATTAAATTTTACAAACGTAGCCCTTACAAACCTTGACATTGATGAGAAATCCCCCGGTAAACCCATAGCGCCCATACCGCGAGAATATTGCTCTAATTTAAAATCATTATTTTGTGCAAACTTGTTTTGCGCCGCATCATTAGAAAGTGAAATATAATTATTAAGATTAAAAAGCTGATAATCAAAGGTTGGATTATTGGTAAGCACACCAACAGGGTTATCATAAATATTTATACCCGATTTTACCGATTCAAGCGTAATAGAGCGCTCTTTGTCAGATATAATCCAGTGCAGTGGTGATAGTGGCAACTGCTCACTAAAATTTTCATTTAAAATATTTATTCGTTTTAGCAGTTTTTCTGCCTCGTTTACAGTAGCGCACCTACACAAAATCCAAGGTATTAGTTCAAACGGTGTGATATTATCTTTCCCTTCACGAAAGGGTTTGTAATGGGCATTTTTAGGGAAATTAAGCGCGGCAATGCTAAGCCCCATTTCATTAGTCGCATCATAATACAGCGGATAACCGTCAGCAATATAAGCCATACCAATCATAGCAAAATGACTTTCTACCTTTTCTATTTTGCGAAACCGAAAGACATAATTTCGCGGTGTGATGGTGACCGTTTCATTATAAGAATATTCAAGGTCTAAATTTCTGCCAAAATAATGATCGTTACTTTTAAAGCTTATTGCTGTGCACATATGCTTGCTCCTTATATTTTGATGCAATATTATTTTGGCATTGTTTTATTAATAAATACTTATAAAAAATGCGGTAGGCTTTTACACCTACCGTATTTTTTAACCTTGCTCTTTTTTTAAAATTACATAGTCGGTATATTCACTGTTTTTTAACTCAACCATTAAAACGTCAGGGTCTTCCTTTGTCATATAAAGCCCACCCGAAACATCGCTAAAAAACGTTTTGTAAGTGCCTTCAAAATCGGATGCTTCACCCAAGTATTTATCGGGGGTGTAAGCTTTTACGGACGTACTGCATTGCACGTAATTTGTGCCACCATACTTAACCATTCCAATAACGTCAATCACACCATTACTGTTTGTAGTATCACTATTTTCTGAAGTTGCAGAGTTGTCAGAATCACTGGGCGGTGCCTCTAGTCCGTTTGGACTAAAGTCACCGTCTGTGTCATTGTTTTCGCCAGAGCCATCCTTATTATCAACTAAATCCTGTTCGCCGATTACGGATGAATTATCTAATTGGGTTGATGGTTTTTTAGCAAAAAAATCCACCTGCCACAAGCTGATACCCAAAAGTGCCACAAGGCAAAAACAAAAAGTAGGTATTATTACTTTTTTCATAACTTTTCTCCTGTTTCTTTGCTTTATTTCGTGCTCTCCTATTCTACGGAGAACATCATTTGCCATTTCGTTATAGTTCTTCATAAACGAAGCCCTCCAATTCAAGTTGTGATTTAAGCGCCTTCCTGGCGCGATACACAAGGGTTTCAATGCTATGCACACTTTTTTTCATTACAGCTGCCGTTTGTTTTGTATTAAAATCTTCAAAATAAATAAGCCACAGCACCTGTCTATATTCTGATTTGAGTTTACCGAGTGCGCGGTGAACTGTAATTTTTCTTTCTTCTTTAATGTAAGCAAGTTCAAGACCTTGTTCCTCACTAACAAGCTCGGTACAATCATCTATAGATATATTAACTCGTTTAGAATTTCGTCTTAAATAATCAATTGCCACATTCCGTCCGATTGTGTAAAGCCAGGTTTTAAACGATCCCTTACCCTTATCTTTTGGCTTTTTTATACCCAGAAGCACAAAGGAATCTTCGGCGAGTTCTTCGGCTGTATGTATGTTACCGACAAAACTGTTAAGATAAAGAATAAGGCCGTCTTTGTAATCCCTTATGATTTCTACTAAGCCGCTTTCATCACCATCTTCGCGGAAACGGCGGTAGCTACTTGCACCGTTGTCCATGCGCTTCTCCTTTCTGAAAAGGCGCCTTGTTTTGCCCTTTCAATTATTACACGAAATCTTTGCTAAAAACCTCACAGTATTTTCTATAAATATTATATCATATTTAAGCTTTCATAAATATTAATTTTGTTTTCTTTGTATTAAAAAATAAATCACCGCATAAAATTTAATACTATTATTACAGGCGGTATGTTATGAAACAAAATCTTTTGCTTTGGCAGTTTTCGGGGTTTGCTTTGTCTTCACTTGGCGGCACTATATTGCACTTTTTATATGACTGGACAAACAAGAGCCTGCTGACAGCAGCATTTTCAGGCGTTAATGAATCAACCTGGGAACATATGAAACTGCTATATTTTCCTTTGCTTATTTTTGCACTAGTGCAAAGCAGATATTTTAAAGAGTATGAAAACTATTGGTGCATTAAATTTATTGGAATTTTAACAGGTCTTATTATGATTCCTGTGCTTTTTTACACCTATAATGGTGTGTTTGGTAAATCACCCGATTGGCTTAATATAACCATATTTTTCATCTCAGCGGCGGTAGCATTCCTTATAGAAACGTGGCTATTTTATAAAAATAATTTGCGCTGTAAAAGGCCGTGGTTTGCTTTTTTGACAATATGCTTAATTGGTGTGTTGTTTGTGGTGTTCACCTTTGCCACACCACAAATACCGCTATTTAAAGACCCGCTAACCAATACATACGGCATAAATAATTAATATAAATATCAAAACAGCCTATGACATAATAATAGGCTGTTTTTGTTTATTATCAAGATATTTCAAACGTGTTTGAAACAAGACCTTCTACTGCAATTCTATATTTGCCGTTCTCTAAAGGCAAATGAAAATAATCATCAAGTTTTATTTCACGTGTTTCGGTTTGATTTGGCATTAATATCAGCGCTGCATCGGTCCAAAAATGGTCAATTTTTGTTCCTACGCGTTTCCACTTGCCGTCAACTAATTTGTGCAGTTCAAAACAGTTACTATCTGAATTAATACCGCTTTCTTCATCACTGATATTTGTTACGCTATATCGAATAACGGTGTCATCAGCAGAATATTTTTCTTTCTCTGTAACAAACTTTATAGAATTATTTGTATATGGTTCACGATTGATATCATAAAGCTTATTTTTTTGTAACGAACACGCTGAGAGCGTTAAAAGAATGGCAACCACAAGCACTGCTATAATTAATATGTTGTATAATTTATTTTTCATAAAAACACCTCACATTAAACTTTATCTTTTGCCCAGAGGATTATATCTTTTAACTTATCAACCTGTTCTTGCGTAAGGTCTGCCTGACCCTTATCGCAACGCGCATAACCTTCGGTAATATTTATGCCATAACCTGTGCCAAACTCGGTATCAACCGTATATTCGGGTAAGCATTTACAAAGTTTGCTTTTTTCATAGTTAAGGTTTATAAGAATATCGGTCATTGTAACCGACTCGCCACCCCAAAACTTATAGCTTTTATCATTGTCAAAATATATAGTTGTTTGTGTGTTGCCACAGTAACCTGCAACGGGGTTAGAAACCGTTTGTTCTTTTAGCGCTACTTGATGTGTATGATTGCTTGAGGCTACAGACAAATTACCCTCGGTGGAATTACACGCACAAAGGGCAAACATTAGCACCAAAGAAATAAAAACTAAAATAATTCTCTTCATTTCATACACTCCCTTTCACCTATAATACTTTTTAAACTATAAAAAGGTTGCAGTACAATTAAATTATAGTTGGTTTTAAGTAAAAAAGCAATGATACAAAACTATATGTCAAGTTTTAATTTGCAACTTATTTTAGATTGACGCGTACACGTATATAAGATATAATAAGTTTACAGACTCCACCGTGTAAAGAAAGGGAGAAAATTATGAAATATACTGCAAATGATAAAAGATACGATACAACACCATACCGTAAGTGCGGCGAAAGCGGACTAAAGCTCCCTGCCGTATCACTTGGTCTTTGGCATAATTTTGGCGATAACGCCGACTTTGATAATATGTGTCAGATGTGCTTTACCGCATTTGATAACGGTATTACTCATTTTGACCTTGCAAACAACTACGGCCCACCTGCTGGCGCCGCAGAAACTAATTTTGGTAAAATTCTTGCAAATCATATGAAGCAGTATCGCGACCAGATGATTATAAGCACCAAAGCGGGTTACTATATGTGGCCCGGTCCCTATGGTGACTTTGGCAGTAAAAAGTATTTGACTGCAAGTATTGACCAAAGTCTTAAACGTATGGGGCTTGACTACGTTGATGTTTTTTATCATCACCGAATGGACCCTGACACTCCCTTGTATGAAACAATGTGGGCGCTTGACAGCATTGTAAAAAGCGGTAAGGCGCTGTATGTGGGGCTTTCTAACTACGATGGTGAAACAATGAAAAAAGCGGTTGAAATTTTAAACGAGCTTCACTGCCCGTTTGTTATAAATCAAAATAGATATTCAATTCTTGACAGAACAATTGAGAAAAACGGTATTTTAGACCAGGCAATCGAAAGCAAAAAGGGTATGATAATTTTTAGCCCCTTAGCTCAAGGACTGCTTAGCAACCGATATCTAAAAGGTATTCCTGAAGATAGTCGAGTTAAGACCGACGGTAGATTTTTAAATGAACGCGCGCTCTCGATAGAAATGCTTGATAAAATAAGCAAGTTAAACGATATAGCCGAGCGTCGAGGTCAAACCCTTGCACAAATGGCGCTTTCGTGGATATATGCACATAAGGGAATAACAAGCGTTCTAATCGGCGCATCAAAACCGGATCAGATAACCGAAAATCTTAAAATGACCGAAAATCTCACCTTTACTGAGCAAGAGCTTAAAGAAATAGATTCTATTGCGCTATAAAAATCAAATAATTATAAACATTATTTTATAGAAAAATGGTTTTATATAGTTTATAATAATATAAAAAGGAAGTGGTAAAAATGGCAGTAAGGCTTAATGAAAACAAAGAAGTTGTAGAGCGTATAAAACAAGGATTAAAAGCAAAAGATGGCTATTGCCCTTGCAGAATACCAAAACTGCCCGAATTTAAATGCATTTGTGATGAGTTTAAGGCGCAGATTGCGGACCCCAATTTTGAGGGGTATTGCCATTGTATGCTATACTATAAATCAAAGGATTGAGAGGTAAATTTATGTTAAAAAAGTTAAACAGTCAAAATTTTGAAAGTGAAATTGCAGCCAGCACCACTCTTGTAGATTTTTATGCCGATTGGTGCGGTCCTTGTCAGATGATTGCCCCCATTGTTGAAGAAATTGCCGCCGAGCGCACCGACATTACCGTGGGTAAAGTAAACGTTGATAACGATGCTTCTATTGCTATAAAATATAACGTAGCCAGCATTCCAACACTTATTGTGTTTAAAGACGGAAAAGAAGTATCACGTATTGTTGGTTACCGACCAAAGCAAGATATACTTGCGATACTTTAACAGTAAAAAAGGATGTTCAAGCGAACATCCTTTTTTGTTATTTATAAGTAATATTTGCCTTTTGCTTTATAATGTCCATACACGAGTGTACGTTAAAACAAATTTCGCTGTTTTGCCTATATTCTCCAAGTCGCGCGCCACTAATAAAATCGCAAAAAGCCTCTGCTTCACAGCCCATAAGGGTTTCTTTTATAACATTATCATAAAGGGGTGTTTTTTCTCCATTTTTTATAAGATAAGCGTCTTGATAATAAACAGCAGTTTCCATTATAACCGAACCACTGTCCCCCACAATTTCGGTAGGGGCAACGCTTTGCCCTGTTTTGCTGTATGTAAGGCAGGCAGAAAAATTGTCATATTCAAAAATGGCTACGCCACTGCCGTCAGCACCACCCTTTAAAAAAGATGCCGATGCCTTAATGTTATTAGGCGTACCAAACAAATCTACCGCCGCATAGACACAGTAAACACCCAAATCCATAAGTGTGCCCGCGTGTAGCGACATATCAAAAA
Organism: Clostridia bacterium; assembly: GCA_017516965.1. Lineage (GTDB taxonomy): Bacteria > Bacillota > Clostridia > Oscillospirales > Acutalibacteraceae > UBA737. The sequence continues at coordinate 111,955 of JAFXAP010000004.1, read as the reverse complement.
TGTTGACGTGTTCACCGCTAATAAAGCGGTCATAACGCGAAGAACGCTGACAATAATCAATCTTTGCCATAGCGATATCACCTATTTCTTTAAGCGCTGTTTTAATGCGCTCACGGCTTGGGTTATAGATAGGAATTATTGCTTCAAGATAAATTAGTCCCTTACCGTCTGCGAGTGTTTTAAGACGTTTATATTCACTAGCAGATGTGGTAATCGACTTTTCGCAAATAACGTGCTTACCCGCATTTAAAAGCAGTTCACTCTGCTTAGCGTGAAACACATTAGGTGACGCTACGTATACGGCATCAATTTCACAATCATTTGCCAAATCATCTAATGAGGTGTAAATTTTATCACAGTTAAATTTTTTAGCAAATGCAGTACCTGTATCATATTTACGCGAATAAACCGCCGCAAGCTCTAATTTTCCCGTAGCGTTAGCCCCAGTTACAAACTGCTCTGCTATAAAACTGGTGCCTATGGTTGCATATTTTATCATAAACTACCTCACAAACGATATTTTCAAAATCATTATACCATAAAAAATATTTATGTAAAGTTTTTATAAAATGATATTACACGGTTAATCTGATTAATATGTTTTATATAAAAAGCAAGGGCATAACAAAAAAGACACTTTATTTTAAAAAGTGTCTAAATAATTTTTATATATATTTTTTTTGCTTATCACTGTTTACCCCCAATATTCCACCGGCAAGTGATGAGAGCATAATTATTATAAAATGAAACAATGTGTTTAGTGTTAAACCGTTACCAAATAAAAGTGAAAAAACTGTTATTAAGACAAAAACAATAACACCTATTATAAGGCCTATAACATAACCCTTATCTCCTATTTTTTTAGCAGTAACTTTACTTGCAAAAAAACTACCAAGACCTACGCTGATTGTGGCAAATGGCGCGGCATAAGACCTGTCAATATTAAAAATAAGCAAAATTGCCGCAAAGGCAAGCATTGACAGTAGTGAAATAATAAGTCCTATTATACCACCTAATAAATAGGCGCTTTTTTTATTAACGTTTTTTTTAGAAAAATCAGCAGACATAAAAAATCCCTCCGTTAAATTTTATTTAAACGAAGGGATTTTTATACCTAATTATTTGCTGGGAGCATCATCGTGAACGGTAAGGTTCTGTTGCATTGCCCAACGAGCGATTGTAAGTTTGCTGTGGTCACTCTTTGACTCAATAACAATTGAATCTTCTTTTAAAGAAATTACGCGACCATAAATTCCACCGATTGTAAGAATTTCATCGCCAATCTGCAAGTTTTCACGCATTTTCTTTTCTTCTTTTTCCTTCTTTTTCTGAGGACGGATGATAAAAAGATACATAGCGCCGATCATAAGAACAAGTGGTAATGCAGTTGCGAGCAAACTACCCAAGCCACCTCCGTTAGTTGCGGCACCAGCTTGACCTGTAGCAGCAGCGTCTAAAACAAACTGAGTAAAATTCATAATTATTTAACCTCCAAAAATATTAACAAAATGTATTATACATAATAAGGCGAATAAATGCAAGAATAATTTTACAAAACACACATTAAATACGTTTACCCAAAATTTTCTCTTGCTCTGCTTTAAACTGAGCAAATCGGCCTTCATCAATTGCCTTACGTATATCTTCCATAAAGTGATTATAAAACCATAGGTTATGGATTACAAGTAGTCGCTGAGATAACATTTCTGTGCTTTTAAGCAGATGGCGAATATATGCTTTGCTATACCGCTGACACACAGGACAACCACAGTTTTCATCAATAGGAGTCATATCGTATTCATACTTTTTATTGTTGATATTAATAATTCCTTTTGAAGTAAACAAATGTCCGTGACGCGCATTTCTGCTAGGCATTACGCAGTCAAAAAGATCCACACCACGCTCTACAGCATTAAGAATATTAAGCGGTGTGCCAACGCCCATTAGATATCTTATTTTATTTTGTGGCATATGTGGGGTTACGTGTTCAATAACGTCGTACATAACCTCAGCCGTCTCGCCAACAGCAAGACCACCAATAGCATAGCCGTCTAAATCCAGTTCGGCTATTTCTTTCATATGGTTTATACGCAAATCATTAAAGGTGCAACCTTGATTTATACCAAAAAGCATTTGTTCGCGATTGATTGTGCTCTCACGCGAATTTAGCTCTTGCATTTTTGTTTTGCAACGTTTAAGCCATCTTGTTGTACGCTCACAAGAAGCTTTTGAATAGCTATATTCAGCTGGATTTTCAACGCACTCGTCAAATGCCATTGCTATGGTTGAACCAAGATTTGACTGAATTTGCATACTCTCTTCAGGGCCCATAAAAATACGTTTACCGTCAACGTGGCTTGCAAATGTTACGCCCTCTTCTTCAATATGGCGAAGAGCCGCCAAAGAAAAAACCTGAAAACCGCCGCTATCGGTAAGAATAGGACCATCCCAAGTAGTAAATTTGTGAAGACCTCCGCAATCACGCACAACTTCATCACCGGGTCGCACATGCAAATGGTATGTATTACTAAGCATCACCTGACAACCAATTTGCTTTAAATCTTCGGCAGATACGGCTCCCTTTATGGCGCCTGCTGTTGCGACGTTCATAAAAGCAGGTGTTTGTACCGTACCGCGATTTGTAACAAATTCGCCACGACGTGCGCCATTTTCTTGTTTTAATAATTTATACATAAAAACTCCTCATAAAATAAACATCGCGTCACCAAAACTAAAAAATCTATACTTTTCTTCTACTGCGATTTTGTAGGCATTCATTGTGTTTTCGTATCCTGCAAAGGCGGAAACCAACATTATAAGTGTGCTTTCGGGTAGATGAAAGTTAGTTACGAGAGCATCCATACACTTAAAAGTATAACCAGGATAAATAAAAATTCCCGTATCATCACTGCACTCACACATCTTTCCATACTTTTGGGCAACGCTTTCTACAGTGCGGCAACTGGTAGTACCCACACATATTACCCTACCGCCGTTTCCTTTGGTCTGATTGATGGCATCGGCTGTTTCCTTTGACATATAGTAATGTTCTGTATGCATTTTATGGTCGGTAATATCATCCACCTTGACAGGTCTGAATGTACCAAGGCCAACGTGTAAAGTAACATAAACAACCTTTACACCCTTAGCTTTAATTTTTTCGAGCAATTCCGGTGTAAAATGCAAACCTGCAGTTGGCGCCGCAGCAGAGCCTAGTTCTTTTGAATAAACCGTTTGATAACGCTCACGGTCAGAAAGTTTTTCCTTAATATAAGGCGGTAAAGGCATTTGACCTACCTTATCAAGTGTTGCAAAAAATTCGCCCTCGCACTTAAACTCAATAACACGATTACCATCCGGCAGCACATCACGCACAACAGCAGAAAGCTCATCGCTAAAAACAAATTCACGGTCTACCTTTGCCTTTTTTCCGGGACCCGCAAGACATTCCCAGGTATAAAGGTCACGCTGCTTAAGCAACACAAATTCAACCACAGCGCCCGTATCACACGCAGTACCATAAAGTCGCGCTGGGAGTACACGTGTATTGTTAAGCACCAAGCAATCGCCCTCATGCAAAAATTCGGGCAAAGAACTAAAAGTGTCGTGATAAACCTCGCCCGAAGTCCTGCCAAGGCGCAACATTCTTGAAGAATCACGCGGAAAAATCGGTGTCTGCGCAATAAGTTCTTCGGGTAAATCGTAATAAAAATCACTTTTTTTCATATAATTTTACCAATAACTTTCTATTTTTACATATATATTTTGATTTGACAAATATCAACCATAGTGATATTATAATTAAATAATATTATATTGCAAAACTTTGTCAATATCAATAGAAAGTTTTGTTTTTCTCAGGAGGACCCTAAAATGAAAAATTATAATGTAGGCATTATAGGCGCTACCGGTATGGTAGGTCAACGTTTTGCTCTGCTACTTGCAGATCACCCTTGGTTTAATGTAACTTGCCTTGCTGCAAGTCCAAGAAGCGCTGGTAAAACTTACTCGCAAGCCGTTGGCAATCGTTGGGCTATGACCTCGCCAATGCCTGAAAAGTTAAAAGATATGATGGTTTACGACGCAGTAGCCGATATAGACACCATTGTTTCTAAGGTTGATTTTGTATTTTGCGCCGTTGATATGAAAAAGGATGAGATTAAGGCTTTTGAAGAAATGTATGCAAAGCACGAATGTCCCGTTGTATCAAACAACTCGGCTCACCGATTTACAGCCGATGTTCCAATGGTTATACCCGAACTTAACCCAGAACATCTCGATGTAATTGCGGCACAACGTAAGCGTCTTGGTACCAAACGTGGCTTTGTAGCAGTAAAATCAAACTGTTCACTCCAAAGTTATGTACCCGCACTTTTTCCACTCGATAAGGAATTTGGTGTAGAAAAATGCCTTGTTTGTACATATCAGGCAATTTCAGGCGCCGGCAAAACATTTGAACGTTGGCCTGAAATGGTTGATAACGTTATTCCATTTATCGGTGGCGAAGAAGAAAAAAGTGAAAAAGAACCGCTTAAAATTTGGGGTAAAGTAGAAGACGGCGAAATCAAACTTGCCGACTCACCTAAATTTACTGCGCAATGTTTACGTGTTCCTGTATCTGACGGACATATGGCGGCTGTATTTGTTAGCTTTAAAAACAAACCCAGTAAAGATGAAATACTTAAAGTATGGGAAAGTTTTTCAGGCGTTCCTCAAGAACTGAAACTTCCCCACGCACCAAAGCAATTCCTTAACTACTTTACCGAAGATAATATGCCACAAACAAAGATTCACCGCGACCTTGAAGGCGGTATGGCAGTTTCGGTTGGTCGTTTGCGTGAAGACAGCCAGTATGACTATAAGTTTGTTTGTCTTTCACACAACACATTGCGTGGCGCCGCAGGCGGCGCTGTGCTACTTGCAGAACTACTTGCCGCTAAAGGTTATATGGACTAACAACAAATCAATATATTTTTAACGAGGTGTTTTTTATATGAAAAAAAGAATTTTCACAGGTGCTGCAACTGCATTGGTTACCCCTATGAACGCTGATGGTAGCGTAAATTTTGGACGTTTAAAAACACTTGTAAATGAACAAATAGATGGCGGCATCGACGCGCTTGTAATTTGTGGTACAACCGGCGAAAAATCAACCCTGCGTTATGATGAGCATCTACGCGTTATTGAAGAATCGGTTAAAGCCGCAAACGGTCGAGTACCGATTATTGCAGGTACCGGAAGTAATGACACCGTATATTCGGTAGAGCTTTGTGAAGATGCCGCAAGTGTCGGCGCAGATGCTTTTTTAATGGTTACACCATACTATAACAAAACTTCACAAGCAGGTCTTGTAGCGCATTATAACTATATTGCTGATAGAGTAAGCAAACCTATCATCCTTTATAATGTTCCTTCGCGCACAGGTGTCAACATAAAGCCTGAAACCTACAAAGAACTCAGCAAGCACAAGAACATTGTCGCCACCAAGGAAGCAAGTGGAGATTTATCACTTATCGCTGAAATAAAATATTTGTGCGGTGATAATTTAGATATTTATTCAGGCAACGACGATCAGACAGTTCCAATTATGTCAATTGGTGGAATTGGCGTTATATCGGTGCTTTCTAATATTGCTCCTAAAGTTATGCACGATATTTGCGAACTTTATCTTAATGGCTACACTCAAGCCTCTACCGAGCTTCATTTAAAACATATAGGACTTATGAATGCTATGTTTTGTGATGTAAATCCTATTCCTGTAAAAGAAGCAATGAATATGTTAGGACTTGACGTTGGCCCTTGCAGAATGCCACTTTATCCTACTAGTGAGGCTAATAAGCAGTTGCTTAAAGCAAAACTTTCTGAATGTGGCTTTTTAATTTAAAAGAACTTATACGGATGTGAAACATAAATGATTAATATTTTACTTTCTGGCGCTTGCGGTAAAATGGGTAACGCAGTAGCCCGTTGTGTTACTGAAGACGACGAACTTAAAATCGTTGCAGGTGTTGACCGCGCTGAAATGCTTTGCGATTTTCCAATTTACAACTCTTTTGACGATGTGAAGATTATTCCTGACGTTATTATTGATTTCTCGCACATTTCAGTACTTGACAGTCTGTTGACATTTGCTGTAAAAAATAATGTTCCTGTTATTCTTGCAACTACAGGCTATAGCACAGAACAAATTGCAAAGATTAAATCTACCGCTGATAAAATTCCTGTTTTCTTCACAGCAAATATGTCTCTTGGTGTAAATCTGCTATGCAGTCTTGCAAAAAGCGCCGCAAAGATTTTAGGCAGTAATTTTGATATTGAAATCATAGAAAAGCATCATAACCAAAAGATTGATGCGCCGTCAGGCACCGCTCTGATGCTTGCAAATGCTGTAAATCAGGTTTTTAACGACCAATATACATACGAATATGACCGACACTCAAAACGTCAGAAACGCTCAAAAAATGAAATTGGCATACACGCTATTCGCGGCGGCACAATTGTTGGCGAGCACGACGTTATATTTGCAGGTCATGATGAGGTAATTACCCTATCTCACGCTGCTCAGTCAAAAGAAGTCTTTGCAGCGGGAGCAGTAAAAGCAGCAAAGTTTATTGTTGGAAAACCTGCCGGTTTATATGATATGGGAAGCATTTTGAATTTCTAATTAAATTAAATGAACAGTCGTTAAGAGTCGTACTATAAAGGACGGTAAAAAAGCTGTGTAGAATTTTTCTACACAGCTTTTAATTTTTTGTCTCATACCATAATAAGCAGGATATTTTGGCGCCCAAATGTAACTTTTTAGGAAAACCTAAGACCCTTAACCCAGCTCACAATTATTATAAGCCCGTTATGCAGTGCAAAGTGAGAAATTAAATATTATTTTCATCAATCCATTTCTTAATATCATCCCAAAGATACGGATGTTTGTCAGGAATATCCATTTTTTCAACCAACGTATAATCAATAGAAGAGTACTTACAAATAATGTATTCGTAATGCCCTAATTCTTGCTCTTTATCATCATATACATATCGTTCTGCCGGTATGTTTATTATATTACCGTCTTCAGAATAAAAACCGCATACATCGATAGAGTCATAACCTCGAGGCAAAGTAATTCTTCGTTTTAATTCTAAGTTTTCTAAAGAATAGACATAGAAATGCTTTCCGTTTTCTAACGCGAAGAATTCAAATTCATTAGGGTGAAGGGCACCCGTATATAGATATGTATAACCCTTAAATTCTTTTTTTAGTGAGTTTGTGTCTTTGTCTATGATTCTAACACTGCCACCGGTGATTTCAATTTTATATAAACTTGATTCTAACAAATATTTCCACATTTCAAACACCTCTTAATAAATTATTATATACCATTTATGTAATTGTTGCAATATATAAAGAAATCGCCCGCCGAAAAATCGGCGGGCGACAGTTTTTGTTTGTAAATCTTAAAACTAGCCTTAACGGTACGACTCTTAATCGAGTGTTCTTTTTTAGCGTTTTATTTGCGATAATATGTGTAGTATGCAGTTACAACGTCATATTTACCGGTTACCTGGTTTTGCCCTTCTATCGTTACTCCGTCACCGCTCATAAGCAAATAATACTTTGAGTCGCTAACAGCACAAGTAAAGACGTCAATCTCGCCACATATTATACGTATATTATCTCCTACAACTGCTATTCTACCCATTTTGCCAATAATATCATAGGTAACCGTTCCATCGTCGTGAGGAACACGCAGGGTTACATATTTTACCTCGCGACCATCAAAGGTTTTAAGCAGTTGGTCATTTTTATTTTTCTTTTTAAAAAGTCCCATTATTCTACCACAAATTTAATGATAACCTTTTTACCCTTTTTAACAATAATGCCATTCTTAAAATCATCGGGTGTGAAGGATTGTGATGGGTTTGTTGCCTTTTGGTCGTCAACCGATACGCCACCCTGAGTTACAAGACGACGCGCTTCGCCGTTAGATGAAGCCATACCACCCTTAACCATAACCGAAAGTAGACCGATTTTACCGTCAACAAAGTCATCAGCGCCAAGGGTAACTGTTGGCATATTCTCGTGTGAACCGGCACCCGCAAATACAGCGCGAGCAGTCTCTTGAGCTTTGTTTGCCTCTTCTTCACCGTGAACAAGTTTTGTAAGTTCAAAAGCAAGAATTTCTTTAGCGGTGTTAAGCTGACTGCCTTCCCAAGAATCCATTTCATCAATCTGCTCAAGCGGCAAGAAGGTAAGCATACGAATGCATTTAAGAACATCTGCATCACCAACGTTACGCCAGTATTGATAGAAGTCATATGGTGAAGTTTTATCAGGGTCAAGCCAAACAGCGCCACCAACGGTTTTACCCATCTTTTTACCCTCTGAGTTAAGAAGCAAGGTAATGGTCATTGCGTGGGCATCTTTGCCAAGTTTTTTACGAATAAGTTCGGTACCGCCAAGCATATTTGACCACTGGTCATCGCCACCAAACTGCATATTACAGCCATACTCATTAAACAAATGATAAAAGTCATATGACTGCATTATCATATAGTTAAATTCAAGAAAAGAGAGTCCCTTTTCCATACGCTGTTCATAACAACGCGCACGAAGCATATTGTTAACCGAGAAATGCGCGCCAACTTCGCGAAGCATATCGATATAGTTAAGACCTAAAAGCCAATCAGCATTATTAACCATAATAGCCTTATCTTCACCGAATTCAATAAAACGCTCCATCTGCTTTTTAAAGCAGTCGCAGTTATGCTGAATGGTCTCGGCAGTCATCATACTACGCATATCGGTTCTACCCGAAGGGTCACCAATATATGCAGTACCTCCACCGATAAGAACAACCGGCTTATTACCTGCCATTTGCAAGCGCTTCATAAGACAAAGCGCCATAAAATGACCAACGTGCAAACTGTCTGCTGTAGGGTCAAAGCCAATGTAAAAGGTTGCTTTACCGTTGTTTACCATTTCTCTGATTTCTTTTTCGTCTGTAACCTGCGCAATAAGTCCGCGGGCTATAAGTTCTTCATAAATACCCATTTTATTTTTTACTCCTATCAAGCAATTCCTTTGCGGAATTGTATAAATTTTCAGTTATATCAGTGCCCGACATAATTCGTGCAATCTCACCAATTTGTTGCTCATAATCAAGCGATAAAACACTTGTATATGTTCTGTCATTTGCAACATTTTTTTCAATAAGCAAATGATTGTCAGCATATGCAGCAATCTGAGCCAAATGTGTTACACAAATAACCTGTCGATTATCAGATACCTTACCTAGTTGCAAACCGACCTTATCAGCGGCGCGTCCGCTGATACCTGTGTCAATTTCGTCAAAAATAAGTGTGTCAACATCGTCTTTGTCAGCAAGAACGCTCTTAATTGCGAGCATTGTTCGTGAAAGTTCACCGCCTGATGCAATCTTATGAAGCGGTTTTACACTCTCCCCTGCATTAGCGCTAATCAAAAACTCTACCTCATCACAACCATGACGGGTATATTTTGAACGGTTAACCTTTACCACAAACTCAACATTTGGCATATCTAACTGATATAGCACATCACTTACGTTATGTGAAAAAACTTCAGCCGCCAAAACACGTGAATTTGTAAGTTTTTCACCAAGTGACACAAGACGTTCGGTTGAATCGTCAAGTTCTGCCGAAAGTTCTTCAATACGCTTATCAGAGCAAACAATTTTATCAAGTTCAGCTCTTGCACGTTGAAGAAAATCAAGCATTTTTTGTTCGTCGTCGCCGTATTTTAACATAAGGCGGTGTAACGTGTCAAGCCTTTCACGCAACTTTTCGGCATCTAAATCGCGATATTCATCAGAATCGGTAAAAGCGCGTATATCGGCATCTACGCCCTGAAGTTCACCAAGCAGTTGTGATAACTTTTCTGATATAGACGAAAGTTCATCATTTTTAGCTGAGTCAATATATTTTTGTGCGTTACGCACCAAAGAAATTGCGCCGTCAGCATTTTCGCCGCCACCAAGACAGAACTGCGCGTCACTGAGTGATGAAAGGGTTTTTTCATAGTTTTCTGCTATGGTTAGTTTGCGTTTTATTTCTGCCAACTCACCAATGTTTATATCAGCATCTTCAAGTTCTTTTATTTGATACTGTAAAATATCTATTCTACGTTGTTTTTCACCCTCATCGGTTTCTTGTGAATTTAGCTCGCGTCTGACTGCATTAAAGTGCTTAAACTCTCTGTAATATTCATCAAGGATTGCTCGGTTTTCGGCAATTAAGTCAAGATATATGTAATAATTATCTGGGTTTAAAAGTTTTTGATTATCATGCTGTCCGTGAATATTGATAAGATTTTTTGCAATTTCTTTAAGAACAGTGGCTGTAGCAGGTCTGCCATTGATTTTAATTGAGCCACCATTTAAAGTCATTGTACGCGTTATAAGCAGATTACCGCCGTCATCAACCTCAAATCCGTTATCTTCCAGTTGAGTTTTAGCCTCAACCGACAAATCACAAAAAAGCGCCGAAACAACAGCCTTTTCACAACCTGCTCTAATTAAATCTTTTGACGTGCGTTCACCAAGCACTGCATTTATTGCATCAATAATAATCGACTTACCGGCGCCGGTTTCACCCGTAAGCACGTTAAATCCGTCTTTAAAATCAATATCTGTTTTTTCAATAACAGCAATGTTTTCTATGTGCAAAGATTTTATCATAATAATACCTTACATCATTTTCTTTAATTCGGTTGTAAGTTGTCCTGCCTGAGCTTCACTGCGTGTAACTATAAATACAGTGTCATCACCTGCAATGGTACCAAGCATTGTTTCGCTATACATAGCGTCCAGCGCTACGCAAACACTTGAAGCCATACCTGCCACACATTTGATAACAACATCGTTAAGCGCATAATCAACATTAATTATATAGCGTGAAAAAATCTCACGATAATGCGCAAAAGACTGCTTATCATTGTCACGAAGTTCACTGCTTACATAGCGATAATTGCCTGCAGAATCGTGACCTTTAATTAGGCGGAGTTCTTTAATATCACGCGATACAGTTGACTGTGTAACCTTAAAACCTGCGGCAAGTAACAGGTTTTGAATATCGTCTTGTGTCAAAACAATATTATTAGAAATTATTTCAAGAATTTTTTGTTGTCTTCTTCTTTTCATTTTTTATTTACTGCTCCTTGCATCGTGAAATTTAAGCGATAACGTTTTATAAAAAGAGCGATCACTTATTCGCACAAGTTTAACTGAATTTTTAGACTTTGTTATATAAATTTCGGTAAAGGGTTTAATATTTGCTACCTTTCTTCCGTCGATTGATAAACAAATATCGGTGCGTTTTTTTGAAAAGGCTTTGAGTTTAATCATTTTTTCAGCGCCAATAAGTATTGGTTTAGCCGCCAATGAGTGTGAACAAATTGGTGTAAGGCACACACATTTCATTGTAGGGTCAATCACAGGTCCACCTGCCGACATAGAATAAGCGGTAGAGCCGGTTGGAGTTGCGGCTATAAGACCATCTGCATGATAGGTTACAACATCGCCACCATCAACCGATGCAGTGACATCAATTATTCGTGAAAGGTAACCACTGCTGATTACTGCATCGTTAAGCGCCTCATATTCGCCAATAACATTACCATTTTCTTTAATAGTTATATTAAGCATCATACGCTCTTCAATTGTATATTCTCCGGTGCTGAGTTTTGAAAGCAAATTATATTCATTTTGCTCAATATTTGCAAGATAACCTACTCTGCCTGCATTTATTCCCAAAACAGGTTTACCGTCAAGCGCTGCGCGTTTTGCAAAACGAATAATTGTGCCATCGCCACCGATTGTTACAATAACATCGGCTATCTTATATAGTTCATCATAAGAAGCGTGTTCATATCCTGCGCAACAGATATCATCGGGCAGATAGGCCTTGATATTATGCTCTTTAAAAAATGTTGCCATCCTTTCAACCGTTTCAGATGAACCGCGTTTATCGAGATTAGGTATTACTGCAACAATCACTGCACACCCTCCTTTAAAGCATTATACGACGCCTCAACAACATCAGTAGCGCTATAATCAGCAGTTGTCGGATTATCGTCTTTTTGAATGTAACATAAGTACTCAATATTACCTTCGGGACCCTTTATTGGTGAAAAATCAAGTCCTAAAAGCGAAAATTTATTTTCACTTATTATGTTTATAATCTTTTCAATTACGGCAATATGCACCGATTTATCGCGTACAACGCCTTTTTTACCAACGTTTTCTTTTCCTGCTTCAAACTGCGGTTTTATAAGGCAAACTGCTTGACCACCGTCACGCAACAAGGTGCGCATTACAGGAATTATCAGCGACAACGATATAAACGATACATCAACCGATGCAAAATCTAGTGGGTCCGGAACCTGTTCGTTTGTAACATATCTGAAATTTGTGCGTTCAAGATTTATTACACGACTGTCTGTACGAAGTTTCCACGCAAGCTGACCGTAACCAACATCTATTGAATAAACCTTTTTTGCGCCATTTTGAAGCATACAATCGGTAAATCCACCTGTAGAAGCGCCTATGTCGGCGCAAATGCAGTCGGTAAGCGAAATATTAAAACTTTTCATTGCCTTTTCAAGCTTTAGTCCGCCACGGCTAACATATTTGAGTGTTTCTCCCCTGACTTCGATAATATCATCAGGTTTAATATTTACACCTGCTTTATCAGATTTTTGATTATTAACATAAACAATACCTGACATAATTATTGCCTTGGCTTTTTCACGACTTTCAACAAAGCCACGGCTTACAAGCGCGCAATCCAATCTTTCTTTTTCCATTATTTACCTACAATTTCTATCATTGATTCGCTATCAAGATGATATTTTTTGAGCGCTGACTCTATTGTTGAAGCACCTATGAATTCATTATTGATAGCATTAACATTGTATTTACCTTTGAAATCTTTTTTGTAAAGTTGAGCGGCAATATGTTCGCCAATACCACCCGATAATATTCCCTCTTCAAAGAAATAAATCTCATCGTATTTAAGCAACAGTTCAACAAGCTCATTAGCAATAGGATAAATTTTGTTAAGTTTTATTAAATCAACATTATCAAGTGATTTTTGAGCCTCAACAGCATTGGCAAAAATTCTGCCATAGGTTACAATTACCTTTTTGCTGTTTTGTGACAAAACTGTATAATCACCAGAAATTTCGCCATCAAAATTCTTGTTTTCAACACCACGCGGGTAGCGTATAACGCTCAGTTCTTTTTTATTGGCAGTATCAATAATACTCCTTTTTAACTCATCATAATAACACGGTGAATAAATATTAACATTTGGTATTGTTGATAAATATGCCACATCAAAAACACCCTGATGACTCTCCCCGTCATCACCAACTATACCTGCACGATCAACAAGCAATTTTATAGGAACATTGGCAATAGCCGCATCGTGTAACACCTGATCATAGCCACGTTGCAAAAAGGTAGAATACACGGCAAAATAAGGCACCATACCACCGGTAGCTAACCCTGCAGCAAAGGTTACCGCATGTTGCTCGGCAATACCAACATCAAAAAATCTAGGTCTGTATTTTGCGGCAAAAACATTAAGACCGGTACCCTCGGTCATAGCGGCAGTAATTGCACACACTTTTTTATTTTTTGTTGCAAGTTGGCACAACGTTTCACCTACAACGTCTGAATAAGTTTTCATCTTAGATTTGTCTTTGCCCTTTTCAACATCAAAAGATGAAACGCCGTGATAATCTTTCGGTTTATTCTCAGCGTGTAAATATCCTTTGCCCTTAGTGGTTACCACGTGAACAATTGTGGGTCTGTTATAACTTTTAGCAATATTAAGCAGTTGCTCCATTGCCTTAACATCATGTCCATTGACAGGACCTAAATAGTTAAAACCAAGACCTGCAAAAAAGTTGTTTTTATAAACTAAACTTTTTAAAGATTCTTTAATGAGGTAAATAAAATTGTGCAACGGTTTACCAATCAGCGGTATTTTTAAAAGTATATTGCTGATTATAAATTTTAATTTATGATAACCGCTTTGGTTGCGCATTTTTGTAAAAGCTCGTGGCATAGCGCCAACATTGCGTGAAATAGACATTTTATTGTCATTAATCACTACAATAAAATTACCCTTTTTAGCGCCGGCATTGTTAAGCGCTTCATATGCCATACCGCCCGTCATAGCGCCGTCACCAATTACGGCAATAGCCTTACCACCTGTACCTGTAAGGGTTTTAGCCTTAGAAATACCGTATGCCGCTGAAATCGAATTGCTGCTATGCCCCGTTACAAATGGGTCGTGTTCGCTTTCATCAGGTCGCATAAAGCCTGATATACCGCCCTCTTGACGAAGCGTATCAAATCTATCTAATCTACCTGTAAGTAATTTGTGAGCATATGACTGATGCCCAACATCAAAAATTATAGCATCTTTAGGAGAAGAAAAAACCCTGTGTAATGCAACAGTAAGTTCGACAGTACCCAAGCTTGAAGCCAAGTGACCACCATTTTTTGAAACGACATCAATTATTTTATTACGTATTTCATCACACAAAACGTTGGTATCATCATTGCTAAGTTTTTTTACATCGTCCGGTGATTTTATGCTATTTAAAACTTTATATTCCAAAATTCAAACTTCCTTCATACAAAACGAAAAATTAATAATTTCGTTCAAGCAAATACGTCGCCAAATTTTTAAGCACCGAACAATCGCCATCGAATTTTTCTAAACATTCATAGGCTTCATCGGTATATTTTTTTGCAAGTTCTCGACAGTATTCGACACCTAAGCGTACAACAATAGTATCTTTATTGTTTTTTTCATCACTACCTGCAGTTTTTCCAAGTGTTTTTGTATCACTTGTACCATCAAGAATATCATCGATAATCTGAAAAGCAACGCCAAGTTTTTCGCCAAACATTTCGGCTACTTCAACCAGTTTGTCGTCTGCACCTGCAAGTATGCAACCGATAGCGCAAGCAGTTTTTAGTAATGCTCCTGTTTTAAGTCGATACATTTCAAACAACACATCATCATCTGAATCGGTGTTATCGGCCATATCAATAACCTGCCCACCTATCATTCCCGCAACACCTGCCGATGATGCAAGATGAGCCATAGCTTTTACTACTCTTTCCGACGGAATACCCATTGTCTTAGATGCTACCAAAAAAGCTTCGGTTAGTAATGCATCTCCGCAAAGAAGCGCTGTGCTTTCACCAAAAGCTTTGTGACAAGTGGGTTTACCTCGGCGCATATCGTCATTGTCCATACAAGGTAAGTCGTCATGCACCAATGAATATGAGTGAATCATTTCAAGCGCACAAGCAAAGTTGTAAGCGCAGTCATCGTCGCCGTTACATAATTTATAAAACTCAAGTAACAACACAGGTCTAATGCGTTTGCCACCGTTTATAACCGAATAACGACATGCTGAAATTACTTCATCATAAAGTTGACCGTTTTCCGAAAGAATGATATCAAATCTTGAATCAAGTTTTGCTTGATAATCCTTAAGCAATGCATCAATCATTATCTTCGCTCTCCTTTTGTGCCAACATTACAATTTTTTGTTTAGCATTTTCAAGATATTCAGAGCAGTCTTTTGAGAGTTTAACACCCTTTTCAAAAAGCGCAATAGACTCGTCAAGAGAAATTTGCTCATTTTCGAGACTGTTTGCTATATTTTCTAACTCTTTAATTGATTTTTCAAAATCAAAATCTTTTGAAAGCATAAGTTTACCCCTGTTTAAAATTTATATTTTCAACAATGCATTCTGCATCGCCGTCTTTTAACCGTACTGATATGCTGTCACCCGAATTGAGTTCTGAGGTACTTGTTATACATTTATTACCCTTTGTTACAACCGAAAAACCTCTTGCCATAACCTTCAAAGGACTAAGCGCATCAATACGGGTAACAATATTTGATAACAAATTTGTACTGCTTTGCATTTTAGTGTTCACTGAATATGAAATTCTATCAGCCAAGCGGTCTAATTCAATTTGTCTTTTAGCAATCAAATTTTCGACATTTGAAACATTTATAACCTTTTGCAAAGAACTAAGCCTTGTTTCATACAAATTAAGATTATACAAAACTCTTATCTTAAGTGAATTGTTAAGGTTAAAAATTTTACTTTTTAGTTCTTTTTGGTCAGGTGTTGCAAGTTCAGCGGCATGTGACGGAGTCGAAGCGCGCACATCAGCAACAAAATCACAGATTGTAAAGTCGGTTTCGTGACCCACCGCCGAAATTACAGGAAACGGCGACTCATAAATTTTGCGAGCAAGCATTTCATCGTTAAAGCAGTGCAAATCTTCGGCACTTCCGCCGCCACGACCAATGATTATGGTGTCAATATCATCAAAGCCATAAACCTTATCAAGTGTACTTATCATATCTTGCGCTGCCATATCGCCCTGAACAAGCACCGGACACATAACAATTTCACACATAGGGTAACGACTTGATGTGATATTTAAAATATCTTTGACTGCGGCACCCGTGTTTGAAGTAATAACCGCAATTTTTTTTGGATATTTATTAAGTGGGCGCTTACTTTGTGGGTCAAAAAGACCTTCACGCTCTAACTTTTCTTTTACCTGTTTAAATTGAAGTGCTAAGTCCCCTTCACCAACAGGATGCATCTCTTCAGCATAAAACTGATATTGCCCATCCTTTTCATAAAGTGAAACTTTGCCTTTTAAGGTTACTGCAAGACCGTCTTCTACCGAAAAGTTAACGCGAGAAGCTGAACTTCTAAACATAACGCATCTTATTGAAGCGTTTTGATCTTTTAAAGTAAAGTACCAATGTCCACTTGAAAAATGGTTTTTAAAATTAGAAATCTCACCGCTTACGCTTATATATGAAAGTCTTGGGTCGTTTTCAACCAGAGCCTTAACATATGCGTTAAGTTGAGATACTGTAATTGTATTAAGCATTTTCTTGTGATTTAGCTATTGTTGAAAGAATACCGTTAATAAAAGAAGCATCTTCTTTGGTTGCATATTTTTTTGCAAGTTCAACCGCTTCATTTATTGAAACTGAAACGGGTATTTCGTCATAAAATTCAATTTCATATATTGCAAGTCGAAGTATTGCAAGCGCAGTTTTAGTAATGCGGTTAATGCTCCAACCGACTGCGTTTTGTGATATTTTTTCATCTATAGTATGAATATTTTCAAAAACTCCGAAAAATACGTTTTTAACATAATCATCAGCCTTGATATCACGCACCTCTTCGGCTAAAGTGAGTATGTCTTGCAACGCGTCATCATTAAACTCTTTTTCGAAAATTAAAATAAATGCTTCCTCTCTAGCTTGCTTACGGGTCATATTGCACCAACCTTTAAAATAGTCAAAATTATACCCGTATATTATACTATATAACACTACATTTTTCAAGGTAAAAAGGCGAAAAATATTCATTTTTTATGAATATATGCATATTTTTGTTTTTTTGTTGACAATAAAGATTTATTATGTTATACTAACTCACAATGATAGAGGCGCATTTAGTCAAGAGTAGCGTACAAACAATGGTTGCCAAAACCGTACGCGAAAGGGGCAAATGCCGAAGCAGGTGTTGTGGCGTACATCCTGACTGGCAATTCAGATAATATCTGTCTTGTTGTCGCATAAAATGCGGAGTGCTATTCATTCGAAAATGTGTATCTTTATATTTGATTTTTCGGAAGATAGCAGTGCATTTTGCCGCTATCTTTTCTAATTTCAGGGGGATCTTTTTTTATGAAAAACACAATTTTCTTAGGGGCAGCTACTGCCATTATTACACCACTTAACGAGCAAGGTATAGACTTTGATTCTTTTCGTAAACTAATAGAGTGGCAAATTAACGAAGGTATTGATGCAATTGTCGTTGCAGGAACCACGGGCGAAGGTTCAACACTTACCGACCAAGAACATAAAGATGCAATAAAATTTTGCGTTGACACAGTAGCAGGTCGTGTTCCTGTTATTGCGGGAACCGGTTCAAACGATATTGCATATGCAATTAGCCTTACAAAATATGCTTGTGAGGTTGGCGCCGACGCAATGCTTCTTGTAACACCTTACTATAACAAGGCTACACAAAACGGTCTTATAAAATCTTTTACCGCCGTTGCAGATGCCAGTACAAAACCTTGCATTCTTTACAACGTACCAAGCAGAACCGGTTGTAATTTAAAACCTGAAACCTGCGCTGTTCTTGCAAAGCACCCAAACATTGTTGCAATAAAAGAAGCAAGCGGCGATATCTCTCAGGTGGCGGCAATTTCCCGTCTTTGTGGTGATGAACTTGATATATATTCAGGCAACGATGACCAGATTGTTCCTGTAATGTCACTTGGTGGCAAAGGTGTTATTTCGGTTCTTTCAAACCTTTTACCACGCGAAACTTCACAAATGTGCCACGCATATCTCACAGGTGATGTTGAACTGTCACGTGAAATGCAGCTTAAATATCTTCCGCTTATAGATTCACTTTTCTGCGAGGTTAATCCAATCCCTGTAAAAGCGGCAATGGCAGCTATGGGTTATTGTGATAACTACCTTCGTCTTCCCCTTACCCCTATGGAAGACGCAAATGAAAAGCGTTTGCTTAGCGATATGAAAAACGCGGGCATTAAATTTTAATTAAGAAGGTTTCTTTTATGAATATTGCAATTTACGGTTATGGTAATTTAGGTCGAGGTGTTGAATGCGCTGTTATAAATTCGTCAGATGCCGAACTTTTTGGTGTCTTTACCCGTCGCGCACCCGAAGCTGTTAAAACTATTAGTGGCGCTAACGTTTATCACGTAGATGATATAATGGAATATAAGGATGACATTGATGTTGTAATCATCTGTGGCGGTTCTGCTACCGATTTACCACAAATGACACCCGAACTTGCCAAAAACTTTAACGTTGTTGACAGTTTTGATACCCATGCTAAAATTCCCGAGCATTTTGAAAATGTTAATACTCTTGCCAAAGCAACAAACCATACCGCACTTATTTCAGGCGGTTGGGACCCTGGTATGTTTTCAATAAACCGTCTTTATGCTTCGGCAGTATTACCTGACGGTAAGGATTATACCTTTTGGGGCAAGGGCGTAAGCCAAGGCCACTCTGATGCTATTAGGCGTATTGATGGTGTAAAAAATGCAAAACAATACACCGTGCCAATTGACGAAGCGCTTACCGCTGTAAGAAGTGGCAGTGAACCCGAACTTACAACACGTCAAAAACACCTGCGTGAATGTTTTGTTGTTTTAGAAGACGGCGCCGATAAAGACCGTATTGAAAATGAAATAAAAACAATGCCTAACTACTTTGCCGACTATGACACAATAGTTCACTTTATCAGTGAAGAGGAACTTATGCGTGACCACGCAGGAATACCGCACGGCGGATTTGTTATAAGAACAGGTAAAACAGGTATTAACCACGAAAATAGTCACGTTATTGAATATAGCCTAAAGCTTGATTCAAACCCTGAGTTTACTGCAAATGTACTGGTAGCCTATGCCAGAGCGGTTAACAAACTTTATAATCGTGGTGATTACGGTTGCAAAACTGTTTTTGATATAGCTCCTTGCGACCTTTCTCCCCTTACAAATGAAGAACTTAGAAAAAATTTGTTATAAAATAGAAAACAGGTTCAGCCAATCTGAACCTGTTTTTTTATTTTATATCAACTCGTCAATATACGGTATTGAGGGCGATGCACCTTTTCGCGAAACGGTAATTGAAGAGGCTTTCGATGCAATTTTCATTGCATCCTTTATAGTTTGATTTTGCGATACAGCGCTTAAAAAATAACCTGTAAATGTGTCACCTGCGGCAGTGGTATCTATCACGTCGGTTTTATATGCCGACTGTTTTATAAAACAGTCTTTATTAATAAACACACTACCCTTTTCACCTAATGTGAGTATAAGATTGCTGTTTGGAAATTCTTTAACAAAAGCCTTAGCAATAGTTTTGGCATCATCACTACCAAATAGCTCTTTTGCTTCTACCTCGTTACAAAACCACCATTTAACATACTGTAACGGTAGTTTTTTTAATTCGGCTGAATAAGGTGACGGGTTAAATGCAATTTGCATTTTTTTGCTTTGCGCAATTTCAAAAGCATACTCAAGAGCGCTTGTTTCATTTTGTAAAAGCAAAATATCATCTTGTTGCGCGGCACTTAAAAACTGCTCAATGTATTCACTGTCAACACAAAAATTAGTGCCGGCATACAGCAAAATACTGTTTTGACCAAAGTTATCTACCTGAATTATTGCGTGACCCGTAGGCGCTTCTAATGTTTTAATATAGGTAGTGTCAACCTTTTCTTTTTGCAAAACATCCTTTAAAAATACGCCATCGTTACCAATAATTCCACCGTGAATTACCTGACATCCTGCGCGTGACAATGCAACCGACTGATTTAGCCCCTTACCACCTGCAAATTTTTGCATAGTGGAAGAAGCCAGAGTTTCTTTAGGGGTTACAATGTGCTCTACCGAATATACATAATCAATATTTAATGAACCAAGATTAAATATTTTCATAAAATATGCCTCACAAATTTATATGCTTCATAGTAAGCTCTACCGCATCGGTAATATTTATGGTACCAACACCAAAAATAGAGGTGTGCAGTTTGTTGTTAATTGGCTTTTTCCAAACATCATCTATAGAACTGATGCCGTTTGCCATACCCAGAATTGAACCAACCGTAGCGCCGTTGCAGTCGGTATCAAAGCCTGTTTCTACCGCCATACAAATCGACTTGCCAAAATCACCGCCACCATATAGCAAAGATGCCGCAACTATCATAGCATTAGATATAGTATGGCACCAACCGTGCGCAGTGTATTCATCATAACGGTTATGAATATCATCAAAACATTCTTTTTGCGATACGCCTTTTTCAAAGCCAGCCATTACATCACTTATTGCCTCATACAATCTTGATGTGCTTGGAATTTGAGCAAGGCCACCTAAAATTATTTGTTTTATATCATTTGTAATTGCGGCAGTTGCCAACATTGCTGCCACAAACATTTCACCATAAATACCATTTTTAACATGTGAAATAGACGCATCACGAAAAGCCATTTCAGCCGCAAACTCAGGGTTGCCCGGTGCAATATAACCAAAATAGTCACCTCTTATTTGCGCGCCAATCCACTCGCGATACGGGTTTTTATAAATCGCTGATTGTGGTGGCTCATAACCCTTTACAAAATTGCAGAATGCAACACGTTCTGCGGTGCAATATGCATCCTTTGGCTGAAGGTCTAACCAAGTTCTTGACATATCATAATCGGTAAAATCTTTACCGTATTTTTCTATAAGCTTTTGCGCTAACACAACGTAGTTGGTGTCATCGTCAACCGGCATACCATCCATTTCGTCAGCAAAGGGACGTTTTTCAAAACGGAATCTATAATCTTCGACCATTTTGAAATCAATGTCATCACGAACTATGTATCTATGCATAGGAAAGTTGTTTGATTTTTTTAAAACAGGTATTAACTCATCCGTTCTGATACCCTCTACCGTTTTACCAAGCAAACAACCGCAAACCCTACCCATCCACGCGCCGTGAACTTTACTTTCAAGTTGTGATTTGTTAACGTTTGGCAACTCGTAGTTGTCTTTTCTAAGTTTTTTAATTTCTTCAAGTGTTGATGGTTCATTATATTTATAACCCTCAACAATTTTTGCGTCACGCACTACTTCAAACAAAATATCAGCGAGTTTTTTCTTTGTATCATTACGAGGTAGCATTGCAACCGTTTTAAAAAGTTCTTCGTACTGTGAAATGTCTAAACCCTCTTCGACCGATTGTCTGTACTCAGTATCAAGATTTGTATAATAAGCCTCCCAGGTATGCAAATTTTCATACTTGGGTTTAAGTTCTTTAGTACCCTTTAATTCCTCAGTAATGCGGGTATCACTGTCAAAAACCAAAGAGTCAATTGTTACATCGAAATGCTTTGCAATTTTTATAAGTTTATCAAGTTCAGGTAGCGAACTACCGCTTTCCCACTTTTGTACCGACTGGCGCGAAACACCAAAAAGTTCGGCAAACTGTTCTTGTGACAAATTTGCTCGCGTTCTTAATTTGTTTATCATATTACTTATAGCCATATTATCGCCTCCGTTTTAAAATATAGCATACTTAATATAAAACATCAATCATTTTCAAGTTGCAATTTATGCAACTTACAGTTGCAAACAAAAAAAAGAACTCCTGTTGGAGTTCTTTTTTTAGTTTAACAGGCAATTAAATAACTCTTACTCTTATTACACCGTCAATAGCCGCAATTCTTTCTTCAACAGCGGCAGTATCATCAACGCTGACATCAATCATTGTATATGCATAATCACCGCGTGATTTATTAAGCATATTTTCTATGTTAACATTATTTTCTGCAACAATACCTGTAATTGCAGTAAGCATATTGGGAATATTTTTATGGATAACACACACACGATGATTACCGCTTCTTGGCATTGTGATTGCAGGCATGTTAACCGAGTTAACAATGTTACCGTTTTCAATGTAGTCGATAAGCTGTTTAGCAGCCATATCAGCGCAGTTATCTTCAGATTCGGGGGTTGACGCACCCAAGTGAGGAATTGCAATAACACCGTCAACACAAAGCATTTCTTCGGTTGGGAAGTCGGTTACATATGCCGCAACCTTGCCGTTTTCAAGCGCTTTGAGCATATCGTCAGAATTTACAAGACCTGCGCGTGAGAAGTTAAGGATACGTACGCCATCTTTCATCATAGCTATTGCATCGGCGTTAATCATATTTTTAGTATTATCGGTTAGTGGAACGTGAACACTGATGTAGTCACACTTTTTATAAATTTCGTTAATATCGTAAATGTGAACCGCATTATGTGTAAGGTTCCAAGCAGAATTTACAGATAGATATGGGTCATAACCATAAACTGTCATACCGAGGTGGTTAGCAGCATTGGCAACCATAACACCTATTGCGCCAAGACCAATAATACCCAAGGTTTTACCCTTAAGTTCAGGACCAGCAAATGCGCTCTTGCCTTTTTCAACAAGTTTACCAACAGCGTCGCCCTCGCCCTTGAGGGTTTTTGCCCACTCAATTGCAGGAATAACACGACGTGAAGATATTAGCATACCTGCAAGTACCAATTCTTTAACAGCGTTAGCGTTAGCACCCGGGGTGTTAAAAACAACAATACCTTGCTCACTGCAACGGTCGATTGGAATGTTGTTTGTACCGGCGCCTGCGCGCGCAATAGCCTTAAGACTTGCGGGGAATTCAGTATCATGCAAAGCAGCAGAACGCACTATAGCGCCGTCAGCATTTTCAACCTCATCGCCTACTGTGTATTTGTCATCAAAAACCTGAAGACCAATTTTAGAAATTTTGTTATAGGTTTTAATCTTATACATTATGCGTTCTCCTCTTCAAATTTTTTCATAAACTCTACGAGTTTTTCAACACCTTCAATTGGCATTGCGTTATAAATAGATGCACGCATACCGCCTACGCTACGGTGTCCTTTAATGTTTACAAAGCCCGCCTTCTTTGCCTCAGCTACAAATTTAGCATCAAGCTCATCATTGCCTGTGACAAAGGGTACGTTCATAAGTGAACGGTCCTCTGCAACAACTGTACCCTTAAACATTTTACTGTTATCAAGAAAATCATAAAGCACTTTAGCCTTTTTAACGTTCATTTCGCGAAGGGCTTCAAGTCCGCCCATTTTCTTAATCCATTTGAAAGTAAGACCTGCAATATAAATAGCATAACAAGGCGGTGTGTTAAACATTGAACCGTTGTCAGCGTGTGTTACATAGTTAAGCATTGTTGGGGTAATGTCCATAGCGTTGCCAATAAGGTCTTCACGAATAATAACGATTGTAACACCAGCAGGCGCAACATTTTTTTGAGCGCCGGCATAAAGCATACCAAACTTTGTTACATCAATCGGTTCTGAAAGAATACAGCTTGAAATATCAGCAATAAGCGGAACATCGCCTGTTTGTGGCAATTCATTATATTTTGTACCGTAAATCGTGTTGTTCATACAAATGTGAACAAAGTCAGCCTCAGGGTCAAAATCAGCAGCAGTAGTCTTAGGAATATAAGAATATGTCTTATCAGCGCTTGAAGCTACCACACGTGCCTCGCCATAACGGGCAGCCTCTTTATAAGCTTTGTTTGCCCATTGACCTGTAATAATAAAGTCGGCTTTTTTATTCTTATTCATAAGGTTAAGCGGAATCATTGCAAACTGAGTTGAAGCGCCACCCTGCAAGAATAACACCTTATAATTATCAGGAATGTTCATTATCTCACGAAGATTAGCCTCTGCCTCATCAAATATTGCCTGATACTCTTTTGAGCGGTGTGACATTTCCATAACCGATTGACCGGTTGCGCCAAACTCTAACATTTCATCAGCGGCGGTCTTAAGTACCTCTTCCGGTAACATTGAAGGACCTGCACTAAAATTATAAACTCTTGCCATAATATAAAAACCTCCATATTGGGACTAATTTTCCCGAATTTGACCTCTATTATATAGTATATGATATGTATTGTCAATAGGATTGTTAAAAAATAGACAATATTTTTTACAAATAATTTATTTTGGTAAATTTTATTGTTATTTTTTTGTCAATCTTTTTGTAAATTAAAGAGCCACATTCGCCTGTGGCCCTTTAAATACATTTTTATAAACCTAAGTTTTCTTTAATTCCTAAGCATATTGAATCGAGTGATAATTCATTTTTAAAATAATCGGTATCAGTTTCTAAAGTAAAATTACTTTCATCAAATGAATTTGTGATTTCTGCTAATTTTTTAGCAATGTTTTCAGGTGTCATATCTGACAAAGAAATCATATTGCCGTTAAACGATGCCATATCTTTATTTTCATAGGTGTTGGTTATTGTCTTTACACCAAAGGTCGACATTTCAAGCGGCGGATAACTCGGATGCGGCGACACCATAAGTGAAATACCGGCATAGCAAGAACCCATCATCTTGGCATATTCTTCTATGGTAAGTTTTCCGCAAGAACGCAACACACAAGTGTCGGTAATTCTTAAATCCTGATGTTTTTCCCCTGCCGAAATAAGCTGCCACTCGGAAGCGTCATTAACAAGTTTACCCCAACGGCGAAGCGAGTCAACAACTATTTCAAAACAGTTGCGCACAACCGAAGGACGACCGTAAACAATAATCTTTTTTTCCTTTTTTACAGGTGGACTCTTAAGTAATTCTTTTTTTAAAGAGGCGTTAAGCACAGGGTCAAAAGAGTATTCCTTATAAAAAGAATAGTTGTGAAGTTTAAAATAATCTCTGAGTTCACAACTGTTAAACACCGCAATAGTGGGAACATCCATATGATATGTGCTTTCAGCAAGAGCGCTACGAGAAGACCAGGGGTAAAAGTAAGGTTCATAGTCCTGAACAAGATAAACAAGCGGTTTAGCCTCACCCGCATTTTCCTTTATGCAGTTAACAATTTCCTTTGCATTGTATGCAGTCCACCAACCGGTACATACAAAAATATCATTTTTACCAACAGGTATAGATTTACCATTACGGTTAGAGAAAGGCACAACCTGTCTATCAAAAACAGCATTATCTGAGCAATCTACCATACTATAACCCTTGTATTTACCCAAATACTCAGGTGCTGTTTCTTCATCGGTTACTATCATTCTGCGTTTTATGCCCAATTGGTCAGCAAGGCTTTCATAAAAATGGATTGCCGTTGTTATTCCGCCAAAAACATGCGCGGGGTTAAGTGTTGGAACAATAATGTTAAGACGGAGCTCATCACCAAGCTCTTTTTGAAAGCGCGAATTCATTGGTGTAATTTCAGGTATGGTAGCATCAAATGTTGCTACAGACCTGAGTTTTCTATAAACTTTTTTTAATAAAAGAATAATAGACATATTATCTCCTTCATCAAGCTTTTATGCTCGGAATTTTGCTGTTAAGATCCAAATTTTTATTATAAAAAGGATCGCCTTTTGCAAGATACTCCCTATAGGTTTCTTCAGATCTTACAAAATCTATCTGCGGTATTTTTGAAGCATCGCGTGATTTTGATTCATAATGATAAAGTTTTACACGCGAGTTATATAAAACGTTAAGACCGCTCTCGTATGCGCGAAGACATATTTCAACGTCACTTCCACAAACAATGAAACTTTCATCGAACAAACCAATTTTATCAATTGTTTTCTTAGCAATTGCCATACAAGCGCCGGTAACCGCCAAAACATTTCGATTTACCATCGGTGACACAAACTTATCAGCGGCGTGTATCTTACTCATACCGGCATAAACGTGATCGGCCCAGCCACCCATTCCAACAACAACGCCCGCATGCTGAATTGTGTTATCTTCAAACAAAAGCAAACCGCCAACAACGCCTATATCTTCACGCAAAGCGTTTTCTGCAAGACGCTCAATCCAATCAGGTGTAATAATTTCGGTATCATTATTAAGGAATATATACACTTCACCATTACTGTTGCTGATACCAAAATTATTAAGTTTTGACCAGTTAAATTCAAAAAATGCATCAATTACTCTTACTCTTGAATCTTGAGCGGTTAGGCGTTTAAAGGCCTTAAAGCTTTCCTGCTGTTCTGAGTTGTTATCAAGAATAATGATTTCATAATTCTTATAGGTAGATTTTTGCAAAATGCTTTGAACACATTTTTCTAATAAATCGGTATGGTCCTTGGTTGGTATAATAATTGATACCAACGGATTGTGTTTAAGCGTGTCAAATCGCGCATCAAACACAAAAAGATAATCGCTATCTTCAGCGTGGGCAATATCACCATAACGACGTTTAAGATGCGCGTCAAGCGCGCCCTTACCCGCATCGTGAGCGTATGGCTTCGAATCGGGGTTAACCGATGTTGACGTAGCCACCTCACGCCACGAATAAAGAATATCGTGAATGTGATATATATTATCGGTTTGTTCAGTGAGCTTCAGCATAAGGTCATAATCCTGACTTCCGCTGAACCGATCATCCAAACCGCCAACCTTGTCAAAAAGTTTAGCCTTAAAGCAAAGCAAATGACATATATACATCTGCGAATACAGCAAATCTCGGTTAAAATCAGGTTTAAAAAACGGGGTTATACGTTTCCCGTTTCTTATATGGTCTTCATCGCTGTATATAACATCAGGATTATACTCGTTAATGGCCTTTGCCATAGAGTAAATCGCGTGTTCAATAAGCAAATCATCGTGGTCAAGTAAGGCAATATATTCACCCGATGCCATCTTGCGACATTGGTTGGTGTTACCCGAAATTCCTAAGTTTTCTTTAAGTTTTTCAAGTTTTATGCGACTGTCTTTATCGGCATAACGCTTTGCAACTTCATAAACATAACCGTGCTCATCATCACTTGCATCGGCAAGACAAAGCTCAATATTTTTATAAGTCTGGTTAATGCAAGACTCAATCATTTCACAAAGCAAAGCCTTATCGGTATTATAAAGAGGAACAAGTATGCTGATAACAGGCTCATAATCAAGTTTGCTACATTCTTTAATGCGTGATGCACTGTTTTTTATCCAAGTGTCATAGTTTGCTGACGTCTTTTTGTGACGCAAACGATTTAAAACTTTACGTATAAAATTTAAAACACAAGTTGGAATAATTGATTTTATAAAAGCTTTCAAAACTTTTCTCCTACCTAATTTACTCTCTCTTACTGTTTTTGTATGCGTTGCAAACCTCGGCTGTTTCACCAATCATCTTAACTCTGCCCTTTTCAAGCCATACGCAATGCTTACAAAGTCTTTCGATTTGTTCGATAGAATGTGACACAATAATAACAGTTGTATCATCCTGCATCATTTTGTTTATACGCTCTTCACATTTTTGTTGGAATAAAAAGTCACCAACTGCCAAAATCTCATCAACAATCAATATATCAGGAGTAGTTACGGTAGCAATCGCAAAGCCAATTCGCGCCACCATACCTGAAGAGTAGTTTTTCATAGGTACGTCTAAAAAATCACGCATTTCTGAAAATTCAACAATATCGTCAAATTTTTCGTCCATAAACTTTTTAGAGTAGCCCAAAACCGAACCGTTAAGGTAGATGTTTTCTCGCGCTGTAAGTTCCATATCAAAACCTGCGCCCAGTTCAATCAGCGGCGCAATAACGCCCTGTGTTTCAACGCTACCCTTTGTTGGCTTTAAAATACCGGATATTATCTTAAGCGTGGTAGATTTACCGCAACCATTAAGACCAACAATACCAAAAACATCGCCTTTTTTGATATCAAAAGAAACCTTGTCAACAGCAACAAAATCTTCAAAGTGAAGTTGGCGCTTCATAAATTTCAAAAAATATTCTTTAAGACTTTGCAGTTTTTCGCTGCTCATATTAAAGTGCATTTCTATATCGCGAAGTTCAACCGCGTTTTCATTGTTAATCAATTGATACACCCCTTAATTACAAATGGAGAATAAATTTACCCTCTGCCTTTTTAAACACCAAAGCCCCAAGACCAAGTGATATAAGCGACACTGCAATGCACAACAAGTTTTCTTTAAGACTTGGAAATGTGTTGCGCATTACAACATCTCTGAAAAATTCAACATAGTGTGTCATTGGATTAAGCATTACAACCTTTTGGATTAGTGGGAAACCGTCTAAAAGACTTATAGGATAAAGCATTGGTGTAAGATATACCCACATTGTAAGCAAAACGCCGTATAGATGTTGCACATCGCGAAAATATACCGTAACAGCGCTTAAAAACAGGCTTAGGCCACACACAAAAATAAAGCAATACAAAACCGGTATTGGAAACAACAGCGTTCTCCAACTAATTAAAGTGTGATTTTGAATCAATGCTACAACAATTGCCGCTGCAAATGAAAACACAAAGTTAATCAACGCAAATACGCACTTTTCAAGTGGGAATATATATTTGGGTATATACACTTTTCGTATCAAAGCGCCCGAAGTAAGAATTGAACTAAGTGAACAGGACGTTGCTTCTGAAAAGAAATTCCACAAAGCCGAACCCACAATGTAGTAAGTAGCAAAATCCGGAACACTATCTCTTAAAAGCATTTCAAATACCTTTGTAAGTACAATCATTGTAAGCAGTGGGTTAAGCACACTCCAAGCAACACCTAAAACAGAACGGCGGTATTTTATTTTGAAATCTTTTGAAACAAGATTTTTTAGCAGTGGCATAAAACGTTTAAAATCAGAAAAAAAGGACCTATTGTTTGTAGCAGTACTGCTCACGACATACATCTCCCTTTTTGGCATAATATTCTATTTTGATTATATCATCATTGTAATTATAATGCAAGAAAAATTGCAAATAATAACAGCGGTGATTTATATGATTTCTACAGTGATGAGAACAATAATACTATATATAACAGTAACGCTCGCTATCAGGCTTATGGGCAAAAGGCAAATTGGTGATATGCAACCTAACGAACTGGTGATAACGCTACTTATATCAGAGATTGCGGCAATACCGCTTCAAGATACCGAACAACCTATGTTTATAGGCCTTGCTGCCATATTTGTCTTAGTTTTTCTTGAAATAATAATTTCTATACTGGCTATGAAGAGTTTTTCTATGCGCAGACTTTTAAACGGTCAATCGGTAGTAATTATAAAAAACGGGGTTATTGACCAACACGCTATGCGAAATGTGCGTATGACAGTGATTGACCTTATCGAACAACTTCGCGGACAAGATGTTTTTAACATAGAGGATGTGGCATTTGCTGTTTTAGAGGTTAACGGAAATTTAAGCGTATTGCTAAAAAAAGATGCTCAGACTGTATCGGTAAAAGATATAAATCTGACATTACAAGATGAAAGCCTTCCCCTACCTGTAATAAGTGACGGAAAAATCATTTATGAATCTTTGCGTTCACTTGAGGTAACCCCTCAAAATTTAAACAAAATACTAAAACACAAATGCGCTTCGCACAAAGATATATTTTTAATGACTCTTGACCGTGAAGGAAATCACACAATAATAAAGAAAGGCGGAAGTATAATATGAAAAGGCTTATACCTGCCGCCATTATTTTGGTGTTTATAATTACCATCTGCTTTGTTGCCAATATATATGTAAATCAAAACTGCGACCTTACCCTTGAAAATATTAAAAAATATCAAAACAATGAAATATCTTCTTCAAAACTAGAGAGCATATGGCAAGAACAAAAAGAAAAGATGGCGCTTTTTGTAAATCACGGTTTTTTAGATAAAATAACCATTTATATTGGTCAGTTATCTGCAAAAGAAAATAAGGCAGAACTTGATGTTGTATACCAAAACATAGAGAGCGTTATAAAACTTATTAAAGCGGAACAAGATTTTGCTTTGCACAGTTTTTATTAAAATATGCATATTCGACCTTGAATCAAGGCGAATATGCATTATTTTTTGCATATTTTATTAAAACATTCATTTTTTTAAAAATATTTATGCATTTTGCTTGACAACGAATGCATAATGTGCTAAAATCATCCCATCAACAAATTACATATTTTGTAATTTATATTTAAATTTTTGAAATGAGGTAACAAAAATGAAAAACTTTAAGAAAATTTTTGCGGTAGTTTTGGCGCTTGCTATGCTCTTCTGCTTTGCAGGTTGCGGCGCAAAAGACACTAACTCAGGTGCTGATGCAAAAGCAAAACTCGTAATGGGTACAAATGCAGCTTTCCCTCCATACGAATATGTTGATGACAACGGTACAATCGTTGGTATCGATGCTGAAATCGCAAAGGCAATTGCTGATAAGCTTAACATGGAACTTGAAATCAAAGATATGGATTTCGACTCTCTCATTACTGCTTGCGCTGGCGGCTCAATCGACGTTGTTCTTGCTGGTCTTACAGTTAACGAAGAACGTAAATTATCAGTTAACTTCTCAGATACATATGCTACCGGTATTCAGGCAATCATTGTTAAAGAAGGTTCTGACATAGCTACTGCTGATGATCTTGAAGGCAAGACAATCGGTGTTCAGGCAGGTACTACAGGCGATATCTATTGCACAGATGACTACGGTCAGGAAAATGTTAAGCAGTACAAAACAGGCGTTGAAGCAGTTATGGCTTTACAAAATGGCCAGGTTGATTGTGTAATCATCGATAACGAACCTGCAAAGAGCTTTGTTGCTGCAAATGAAGGTCTCAAAATTCTTGATACAGAATATGCTGTTGAAGACTACGCTATAGCAGTTGCTAAAGAAAATACCGAACTTCTTGAAAAAATTAACAAAGCAATGGCAGAGCTCAAGGCAGATGGCACAATTGATAACATAATCAATAAGTACATCCCTGCTGAATAATTAAACACAAAATTCCAAACTTTAAAAGGAGCGGCATTTTACGATGTCGCCCTTTTTTAGCGTATTAATACATAAAAGGCTGGTGCTTTAATGACAGTTTTTAGTTTTACTAACTGGATTGCCAATGCTCCACAGTGGGTGCAGTCCTGTCCTGAATGGTTTCAAAATTTAATTTTTCAACTATATCAGACATTTATCTATCAAGACCGTTGGAAATTTTTTATAGACGGTCTTAAAATTACATTTATTGTTACCATTGGCGCGCTTATATTAGGCGTAATTATTGGTTTGTTTATAGCGATTATACGTACTGCGCACGATAATTACACAAACAAAAAACCACCTTTGATATTAACTATTATTAACAGTATTTGTAAACTTTACCTAACAATAATCCGCGGCACACCAATGATGGTTCAACTGCTTGTTATGGGATTTGTAATAATGGTGCCAAAAACCGACTTTGCTACCGTTATTTGCGGTATAATCACTTTAGGTATCAATTCCGGCGCTTACGTTGCTGAGATTGTTCGTTCCGGACTTATGTCCATAAATATTGGACAAACCGAAGCAGGTCGTAGCCTTGGATTTAACTATGTGCAAACAATGTGGCACATTATTATTCCACAAGCTGTTAAAAACATTTTACCGGCTCTCGGTAACGAGATGATTACTTTGCTTAAAGATACATCACTCGTATCTGTAATAGCGCTTCGTGACGTTACAAAACAAACCCAGAACATTATCAGCAAAACATATCAGGCATATGTTCCTTATATAAGCCTTGCAATAATATATCTTGTGATTGTTATTTTGCTCACAAGATTGCTCAGTATTTTTGAAAGGAGGCTACGTAAGAGTGACCACTAACGAAACTTTAATCAAGGTTGAAAATTTAGTTAAAAACTTTGGAAATATCGAAGTTTTAAAAGGCATAAATTCAGAAATTAAACGTGGCGAGGTTGTAGTTATAATCGGCGCTTCGGGTTCCGGTAAGTCAACATTTTTACGTTGCCTTAACCTGCTTGAGCATCCTACCGACGGTAGTATATTCTTCAACGATATTAATATTACCGACCCTAAAACAAATATAAATCTACACCGTCAAAAAATGGGTATGGTTTTTCAACAGTTTAATTTATTCCCACATATGACCATACTTAAAAATATGACCATTGCTCCTATAAAATTGCTTAAAATGAGCAAGGAAGATGCAGAAGCCAAGGCGATGGAACTGCTTACAAAAGTTGGTCTTGCAGACCGCGCAAGTGCATACCCATCTCAGCTTTCGGGCGGTCAAAAGCAACGTGTTGCAATTGTTCGCGCGCTTTGTATGGACCCTGAGGTGATGCTCTTTGACGAACCAACAAGCGCACTTGATCCCGAAATGGTTGGTGAGGTTTTGGGTGTTATAAAAGACCTTGCCGCAAGCGGTATGACAATGGCAATTGTTACTCACGAAATGGGATTTGCCCGTGAGGTTGCTGACAGGGTTATATTTATTGACGAAGGTGTAATCGCTGAGGAAGGCACACCTGAAGAAATTTTTGGAAATCCAAAATGTCCAAGACTTCAAGAATTTTTAAGCAAAGTACTTTGATTTTCGACACAATTAAACGCAGATCGCTTTTTTTATGCGATTTGCGTTTTTATTATGCTGTAAATTTATTCCTTTTAACCCCCCCTTTTCAATTGACAAACAAACGCAATAGTGTTATTATATTAAAGAATATAATGGTGTAATATAGCACTAAAATTAAGGAGAATGAAAATGAACTTTTTTGACCAGTTAAAAGACTATGACAGTGAAGTTTTTGCCGCATGTGACGCGGAACTTAACCGTCAACAAGGCAATATTGAACTTATTGCCTCAGAAAACATTGTATCAAAGGCAGTACTCTTAGCCGCAGGCGGAGTGCTTACCAACAAATATGCTGAAGGTTACCCCACCAAAAGATATTATGGCGGCTGTCAATGCGTTGACGTTGTAGAGGACATTGCTCGCGAACGTGCTAAAAAACTTTTTGGCGCAGAACACGCAAATGTTCAGCCTCATAGCGGCGCAAATGCAAACTTGGCTGTTTTCTTTGCACTTCTTGAACCTGGCGATACCGTAATGGGTATGAATCTTCAGCAAGGTGGTCATCTATCGCACGGTTCACCTGTTAATATTTCAGGTAAATATTTTAACATTGTTCCTTACGGTGTTGATGATACAACCGAAACTATCGACTATGAAAATGTTCGCAAGTTAGCGCTTGAATGCAAACCAAAAATGATTCTTGCAGGTGCCAGCGCATATTCAAGAACAATTGATTTTAAAAAGTTCCGTGAAATTGCTGACGAGGTTGGCGCATATCTTATGGTAGATATGGCTCACATTGCAGGTCTTGTAGCGGCTGGACTTCATCCGTCCCCTGTTCCCTATGCTGATGTTGTTACCACCACTACACACAAAACCCTTCGCGGTCCTCGCGGTGGTATGATTTTATGCCGTGAAGAACTTGCAAAGCAGATTGACAAAGCTGTATTCCCCGGCACTCAAGGTGGCCCACTTATGCACATTATTGCCGCAAAGGCTGTAGCCCTTGGTGAAGCGCTTACCGATGAGTTCAAAGAATATCAAACCCAAATTGTTAAAAATGCTGCTGTTTTAGCCGAAGCGCTACAAAAAAGCGGTATCGAACTTGTTTCGGGCGGCACCGACAACCATCTTATGCTTTTAAAACTTACTAACTTTGGTATTACCGGTAAAGAACTTGAACACCGCCTTGATGAGGTTCACATCACCGCTAACAAAAACACCATTCCAAACGATCCTAACAGTCCATTTGTTACAAGTGGTTTGCGTATAGGTACACCTGCGGTAACTGCTCGTGGATTTAAAGAAAATGAAATGCTTCGCATAGCAAACTGGATTAAAGATATTATCACCGACTTTGATGCTAATAAAGAACGTATTATCAACGAAGTACAAGCTCTTTGCGCACAATTCCCAATTTATAACGACTAATAACTGCGTTATTTTTAAACCTTAATAAATGGAGTTGATTAAATGATTTGGCACAGTTCTGAAACTGTTGAGGTATTAAAACAGTTATCAGTAACCAAAGAAAACGGACTTGCTAACGCTGTAGCTCTTGAGCGCCTTGAAACATACGGAAAAAACTCAACTGCAACAACAAATCAAATTAGTCTTTTTTCTCGCTTTTTATCTCAACTTAAAAGCAAAGTCGTTTACTTTTTAATTGCCGTATCAATTGCATTTTTTGCTATTGATATTATTGCGGGAAATGGTAATTTTTACTTTTCTTTGTTAATTATTGCAATTGTTTTGCTAAACGCGTTTATAAGCGCTGTACACCTTCACAAATGTGATGAAGCACTTGACGAAATTAAAGAAGCCGCTAACCCGATGGTTACCGTTATAAGAGACGGAAATGAAAAGCAAATTCCATCTGAAATGTTGGTGCCCGGTGATATTATTAGATTAAGTGAAGGCGACTATATAACTGCTGATGCCAGAATAATTGAGGCTGATGGCTTTAGGTGTAGTGAAGCCATACTTTCAGGCGAGGTTGTTCCTGTAGAAAAATTTGCCAATGTAACTGTTGAAGATATCACTGCTGCCACAGCAAGACCTAATATGGTTTTTGCAGGTTGCAGCGTTGTACACGGTACTGCTTTGGCTGTTGTTGTCGAAACAGGACTTAATACCGAAATTGGAAAACAAGCAGATATTATACGTCAGACCAATTCAGAAACTTTACCTATAACCACAACGCTTGAACACAGCGGTAAGCTAATTAACATTATTGTATTGGTGCTTTGTATTGTGGCTTTTTTTATTGGTATAATACTGAATTTTGACACAAACAACTTTGCGCTTGATTCGGTTACCACACTTTTAAATGCAGTAGCGTTGGGAATTAGCGCAATGCCCGAAAGTTTACCGGCTATTTCAACAATTGTTATTGCGTTGGGTATTAAGCGAATGATTGATGATAATATTATCATCAAAAACACCAAGGCGCTTGAATTGCTTGGTAAAACTGAAGTAATTTGCGTTGATAAAACAGGTATTCTTACCAAAAATAATATGGAACTAAGTTGCATTTTTGATGGTGAGCAATTAACCGATTTGTCTGATAATGTTCTTTCTGAAAAAACGGCTGGCGTTTTACAATTGGCAACTGCCTGCTCGATGCTCGAGAATGACTCAACCGAAATCTCAATTGAAAATGCCTGCATAAAATATTTATCACTTTCACGTGAAGAGGTTGGTAACCTATTCCCCCGCTTGTCTGCAATACCGTTTGACAGTGTTCGCAAAACTATGACAAGCATTAATATGATAAGTGGTAAACCGGTTGCAATTGTAAAGGGCGCGCCCGAAAATGTGATACCAAATTGCAACATTGCCGAAAAGGATAAGCTTTTAGAGCTTTATAACTCCTTAACCGAAAAATCATATCGAGTTATTTGCATAGCGCTTAAACCTCTTGATGAAATTCCATCTAACCCCAATGCTGATGAAATTGAGTCAAATCTTACCTTTGTAGGACTCATTTGCCTAAATGACCCACCGCAGTCCGATACTGTAGAAGCGGTCAACACCTGTAATATCGCCGGTATTAAAACAATTATGATTACCGGTGATAATATCTCTACCGCAAAGGCAATTGCGCGAAGAATAGGTATTTTAACCGATGATAATCAGGCAATTAGTGGCGAACAGCTCGAAAAATTGTCAGACGAAGAACTGACATACAACATAGAAAAATATACAGTTTATGCGCGTATAACCCCTGATGATAAGGTTAGAATTATAAATGCTTGGCAACGCAGTGGTAAAATTGTTGCCGTTACGGGAAACGGTTTTGAAGACGCCGAAGCCCTTTCTGCCGCAGATATTGGTTGCACTGTTGGTAAATATGGCGCTGATGTTGCTGTTGGTAATGCCGATGTAATTATCAAAGATAAAAAGTTTATGTCGATTATACGTGCCATACGTGAAAGTCGCGCGCTTTTTGATAATGTAAAAAAAGCAATTTCATACCTGCTTGCTTGTAATTTCGGTGAAATTGCTACATTTATATTTGGCATGATAATTTTTGGCACTCCACCACTTGTGGCAGTACAACTGCTTTGGATTAATCTTCTTACTGACTGCACATCTGTTATTTCGCTTACTATTGAAAATTCAGAACCTAATGTTATGCACAAAAAGCCTTTAACGCTTACAGGTCATTTATTTAGCCGTAATGCGATTTTAAACATTGTAAGTGATTCATTAATTATAGCAGTTCTAACCCTTATAGCCTATGCTATAGGCGGTAAGACTGCAGGTTCAACAATGGCTTTTGCAACACTTGTAATGCTTCAGGTTTTCCATTCATTTAATATGAAGACCCAACAATCATTATTAAAGGCTAATTTCAAATCAAACAAGTTTATGAATTTTTCCTCTGTCTTAGTGTTAATAATATCAATTTTCTTAGTATTAACACCTGCAGGCGCTTTGTTTGAGTTAACAAAACTTGAATTATTGCAGTTTGTTTTCAGTTTCATTCTGGCAATTGTTATAATTCCAATAAGCGAAATCAAAAAAATTGTTATGCGTAAAATTGTTGCAAAACAATAAAATTAACCCCTTTGTGAAAAACACAAAGGGGTTTTGCTTTTATTAACCAAGCACCAAAACTGCCGCGATACCAAAATATATCAAAAGCGATACCGCATCAAGAATTGTGGTTACAAGTGGGCTTGCCATAACAGCGGGGTCAAATCCCAGCCTTTTTGCCACAATGGGTAGCACGGCGCCAAGAATTTTTGCAACAATTATTACTAAAATCAGCGTTACGCATATTGTTGCCATTTCAGCAAGTTCTGCACCTGTATCAAAGGTCTTAAGCCATAAGTAGTCAACAAAATAAAGTTTAATAAAGTTTATAATTCCTAAAACTATACCGACAATTACTGCCACACGAAGCTCTTTCCAAATAACACGTAAAATGTCTCTAAACTCGATATCGCCGAGTGAAAGCGCTCGTATCACCGAAACAGACGTCTGGCTACCTGAGTTACCGCCCGTACCCATAAGCATTGGTATAAAAGCGACAAGCGCTATGCATTGCGCTAACCTTGCTTCAAAACTTGATATAATAGCTCCGGTAAATGTAGCAGAAATCATAAGTAATAATAGCCAAGG
Organism: Clostridia bacterium; assembly: GCA_017516965.1. Classification (GTDB taxonomy): domain Bacteria; phylum Bacillota; class Clostridia; order Oscillospirales; family Acutalibacteraceae; genus UBA737. The sequence goes on along the minus strand of JAFXAP010000004.1, from coordinate 74,323 downwards.
AATTCGCGCCTTAAAGGTTTCAAATACACCTGTTTTAAGATAACTTTTTTCGCTTGGCAAAATAGCCGCCATCTTTTCAATATCTTCGGAAGCCTCTTCCTGAATAACGTCGATAGCATCGTCAACCGTGATAATACCAACAAGCCTGTGCTCCTTATCAACAACAGGCAAAGCCAACATATCATAGCGGTCAAACATTGCGGCAACCTCTTCTTTATCATCAAGAGTGTTGGCATACACAACGTTTTCATCCATCAAATCGCCTACAATTTCATCTTTACCACTAAGCAATAAATCTCTGAGTGAAATTGTACCAAAAAGCTTACGGCGACTACCAATAACATAACAAGTATATATAGTTTCGGTGTTAAGACCTACGCGTCGTATCTTGTCAAACGCTTCATCAACCGTCATTGTTCGCTTTAAATCAATATACTCGGTAGTCATAATACTACCGGCGCTATCGTCAGGGTACGCAAGTAGTTGATTTATCATACGTCTGGTGTTAGCATCGGTGTTTTTCAGAATACGCTTTGCAACCGTTGCAGGCATTTCGTCAACAATATCTGCAGCATCATCCATAAAAAGTTCATCTAACACTTCACGCAATTCACTATCACTAAAAGCGTTTAATAACAACTCTTGTCTATCGGTATCAAATTCAACAAAAACCTCGGCGGCAAGTTCCTTTGGTAAAATGCGGAACAAAACAGGAATATCTTTGTCCTTTGCCTCATCAAAAATTTCTGCGATATCGGCAGGTTGCATTTCCGAAAGCACATTTTTAAGTTGCACAAATCTACGATTCTCTATAAGTTCAAAGATTTGTTCTTCAAGTTCTAACAATCTTTCGTCCATAATACAACCTCCTTTTAAATTTCAAAACCCCATCTTGTAAGATAGGGTTTTATTTTTTAATTATTATAATATTTTTGACTTTAAATGTCAAATTTTTTATATTTTAATATTTACAAGGTGCGATATTCCCGGTATGGTCTCGCCCTGCATTGAAGACGTTGGCGACATTAATGCGCCTGTTGACATAAAAAGAATGTTATTAAAATCACCCGATTCAAAACGGTGCATTACAAACGAATTAAGCACCGCCGCGCTACAGCCACAACCTGAGCCACCAGAATGAACATCCTGCTTTTCACGGTCAAAAATAATGAGACCACAGTCACTGTGACGGCAACGAATGTCAATACCCTCGCTTTCGAGTAGTTCATAAAGCAAATCACTGCCAACCTTACCCAAATCCCCAGTCATTATAAGGTCATAATCGTGAAGGGTAGTTTTGGTATCTTTCAAAAAGTGCTTTATGGTTGATGCGGCCGACGGCGCCATTGCGGCACCCATATTATTGGCATCGATTACGCCTAAATCGGTTATTTCGCCAAAACACACAGCATTTATATATGGTTTTCCTTTGCACTCTTTATGCGATAAAATTGTAGCGCCCGAACCTGTTACAGTCCATTGTGCAGTTTGTGGTCTTACTGCGCCATATTCAAGCGGAAAACGGTATTGTCGCTCGGCTGAACAAAAATGTGATGATGTAATTGCTGCCGCAGTATCAGCAGCGCCGCTATCAATCATTATTGAGGCTAAAGAAAGCCCTAAAGTCATTGTAGAGCACGCGCCATAAAGTCCAATTAGTGGTATGCCTTTTTCTCTAAGTCCAAAATATGAGCCAATGCACTGATTTAGCAAATCACCTGCAAAAATCATATTAATGTCATTCTCATTAACATTTGCCTTTCGCATAGCTGTTTCGAGTGCAATTTTTTGCAGACTGCTTTCAGCCTTTTCATAACTGTCTTTACCAAAACGACTGTCATCATCGTGCGCGTCAAATTCGTGCCCAAGCGGTCCTTCAAACTCTTTTTTGCCAACCACTGAACCATAGCCAATTATATACGGCTTGTTATCAAAAATTATTGTTCTTTTTCCTATTCTTTTTGCCATAATACCAACCTCGCTTTTATTTAGTATTTGACAAAAACGCAAAAATAACCGCTAATGATAAAGGACATTGCTTAACGCAATGTCCTTGTTTAAATTTTAGTTATAATATTTTTTCTGCCATTTGTAGTGCGGCTAAAATAACCTTATCCATATCATAATAACGATATTGACCAAGTCTGCCGCCAAAAAAGACGTTTTCTTCGCTATCTGCGAGTTCTTTATACTTAGCATATAAAGCTGTGTTGCGGTCATCATTAACGGTATAATACGCTTCTTTTCCTTGCTCCCATTCATCAGGATATTCACGGGTAACAACGGTATATTCTGCCGCTTCGCCTTGCGCTACAGCGCCAAGAGATTCGCCAAACTCAAAATGCTTATGTTCAATTATACGTGTATATGGAATTTCATACTCAGTATAGTTTACCACAGCATTACCCTGGTAGTTTGCACAATTATATGTTTCGGTCTCAAATCGTAAAGAACGATATTCCAATTCACCAAAACAATAATTATAAAATCTATCAATTGGTCCGGTAAAGACAATCTTATCTGCTAAAGCATCTAATTCGTCTTTGTGTTCAAAGTAATCACAATTTAAACGAACATCTATACCGGTTAGCATTTTTTCTACCATTGCGGTATAACCACCAATGGGAATACCTTGATAAAGATCGTTAAAATAGTTGTTGTCATAAACAAATCTGACCGGCAATCTTTTAATGATAAAGCTGGGGAGCTCGGTAGCGGGTTTGCCCCACTGTTTTTCGGTATAGCCCTTAACCAACTTTTCATAGATTGACCTACCTACAAGCGAAATTGCCTGCTCTTCAAGGTTTCGAGGGGTAGTAATTCCCGCCTCTGACTTCTCTTCTTCAATTTTGTCTAAAGCCTCTTTTGGAGTAACCACGCCCCAAAGTTTATTAAAGGTATTCATATTAAAAGGCAAATTATAAAGTTCATCTTTATAACGCGCAACCGGGCAATTGGTATAACGATTAAATTCAGCAAAACGATTTACATATTCCCAAACCTCTTTAATGCTGGTATGAAAAATATGCGCTCCGTACTGATGCACCTGAATGCCGCGCTCTTGCTTGGTATAGATGTTTCCTGCGATATGATCACGTTTATCTATAACAAGGCATTTTTTTCCTTTGGTTAGGGCCTCATGAGCAAACACCGCGCCAAAAAGTCCGGCGCCAACGATTAAATAATCATATTGCTTCATCAATTTCTCCTAAAAACTTTTATCGTATTTCTTACCCGTGAATTTAGCAACAAGAAAAGATATTACCTTTTTAAAAAGGTTAACATTTTCCATTTCAATAAAAGGTATCTCTTTGTAGGATAGACCGTTTGTGTTAATCCACACGTCTAATAACAGTTCTGATATGCGACCCGGGTATCGCGCATGAAATGCATCATACTGCGCAGGGTCACATCTTTTTTCAAGTTCAAACAAAATATCAAACAGCCACTCGCAATAAGCATTAAAATGCTCTTTTTTCATTATAAACATATTAAACATATGAGCGCTTGTGCGTTTGTGAAGTTTTTTAAACTCAGCAAGATATTGCGGACATTTTTCCGTAATAATTTTTTCTGTTTCATCAAGCGGTTCAACATGAAGTGTGTGCGCATAATGATTATAAAGCGTTTCAATATAATATTTTCTTGACTTAGGCAAAATGATATCGTTTTCTTTGAGTAGATTTTCAGTTTCCTGACCTGTTAGCAATATCTCAAACTTTTTTTGTGTCTCTTTAGGGTGTTTTTTAGAAAGGGTAAAATGTCTGCGATAATGACAAAGACCAATATAATCACTCGTCAGATTTTTCCAAGCCCAGTAAACACCCGTAAGTTCACAAAAGTAAGGGTTTTTGGCAGAAATATTATCTCCGCTATCGTCGCCAACCAAGCCAATATCACTTTTTCCGTATTTTCCTACATGCAAAGGCAGATATATACTATCTTTTGGAGCAGTATATGGTTTATGCATTGCAATAAGAATTTTGATATCCATCTTATTTTTCCTGTTCACTAGCGGCATATTTGCCGGTTTCTTTAATGAAATCTTGCAGCTCTTGCTTTGCTACATCAAGGTCATAAATGTAATACCAAACACCGTTAATATAAGCATTCTTACCGCTTTGTGGATTACACTCCTTAGTTGGTAGTGAAAGTCTGTCAATAGAAGATGAGTTAGTAACCACGTGAACTGCCAAAGATAAAATTTCAGTATTGGTTAATGTGGTTTCTACGTGAGAAAGTCCCATTTTAACAATTGAAGGATATTTGGTAATATTAATATTTTTAACCTCGCCAAACAAGGCTGAAATCACCTCTTGCTGACGGTCGGTTCTGCTAAGGTCACCGCCTGTGTAACGGTTACGCATATATGCGAGCGCCTGAGCGCCTGTAAGACGCTGTAAACCGGTTTTAGTGATAGCGTCACAAGGTATGCCTATTCTGTTAAGCTCGGTAACGTATTCTTTGTTCATTACTGCCATTTCAGCGCTATCTACATCAATGGTAACGCCGCCAATTTCGTCAATAATACTTACTATACCAAAGAAATTCACCGAAACATAATCTGTGATATTCATATCAAAGTTTTGATTTATAGTCTTAACTGCGAGTTGCGCTCCACCATAAGCATAGGCGTGGGTCAACTTATCTTTACCCTTACCTTCAATATTAACATATGAATCACGGGCGATTGAAGACAGTTTTATCTTGTTGTGTTTTTTATCAACCGAAACAATCATAACCGCATCGCTTCTGCCCTTTGTGCTGTCGGTGCGGGTATCAATACCAAACAAAGCGATATTAATAACATCTCTGTTATTAAAAATGTTTTCGGTAACACCAAGATCATCAGCGTCTAAATCAACCTTTGTGGCATTGTTGAGCAACGAATTGATATAAATTATTCCGCTGGTCATAAGCACTATTGCCAATGCCAAAATCACCGATACCAAAACAATAATCTTCTTTTTCCTATCAGACTTCTTGGCATGACTCTTATTAGGTTCTCTATTAGGTTTTTTACTATAACTAAGTAAATCTACATTTTCATCTAAAACGAACATAATACCTCTTCTTTCTTAATGCGTGGAGAGTAAAACACACCACGCCTGACAAAATAAATTTTTCCGTTTTTTCTTTTCTCATCACTTGTAATACGTCAGCCTTACAAAAATGAGCACGAGCAAGACGGTAAAAGGCGCAGAGAGAAACCGTAATGGTTTCGATTCCCCACGCATTAATCTCCGCTTTTGCCGGAAAAGATCATATATGCGCCTTTAAATATAATCTTCATATCTGTAGCAAAACTTTGATTTTCAATATACTGAACATCCAATTTTACCCAATCTTCAAACTTGATTGAGTGCCTGTCGGGTTGAATTTGCCAATAGCAAAGCAGTCCACCTTTAACCTCAAGTCGTCGCATATGTCGCTTTTTATAATGCTTAACCTCTTTAGGAAGCGGCGGTCTTGGACCAACCACACTCATATGGCCTAAAAGGATGTTTATAAACTGTAACAACTCGTCCAATGACCACTTGCGCAAAAACTTGCCTACAGGTGTAATGCGAGGATCATTTTTAATTTTAAAGACGGGTCCGTCTGCCTCATTAAGCCCTTTTGCAATCATCGCATCTTTATGCTTATCGGCATCAGGACGCATAGTGCGAACCTTAATAAAAGGAAATAGTTTTCCATCTTTACCGACACGTTTAGTAACATATATTGGATTATGAAAATCCTCAAAAAACTTTACTAACAGTATAATTAATATTACTGGAGAAAGCAGTAATAAAGCAAAAACGGAAGAAATAATATCAAATATTCTTTTTGCAATCAGATAAAATTTATGTTTAAATGCTTTTTTAGATACAGCAGTGTTTTTAATAGACATTTAATCCCCCTATTTCATCACCACATAGTCACGAGTATTATATCACTTAAAAACATATAAGTCAATGTTACAAAATCTTTTTTCGACATTATCATTGTTTTAATATCAAAAAACAAAATCAACCCGTATTAAACGGGTCGTTTTTGTGTGAGATACTCTATAAGCGTTTTAAACAAAATCAAATGATGAGAATAAATTTCATCATAGCTATACCCTTTTCCGTTAGGGCAATCAGTAAGTCCTTGATTACTTTCATAAGTAACACAAGGCTCTCCACATAACTGCGTCAGAGCTGACGGCAAATTAAACGAAACAGGTATTTCCTTTTTTTCACCATAATCACTGTCTTTGTGTGCTACATAATATTCAAGATTTTGCTCAGCACAGGCTGATTTTAATAATTCGTCAAGTTGTGACACTCTTTTCTTTATTTGAGCGGGTGCGTAAGCAGGTCCTAATACACAATTTTTTGTATTGGTGCCTCCGTGAAGCAAGACCGTAAAATCAGGAACATATTGCTCACAAACCGAAAAAAGAGCCTGTGTTTCATCTGCTTTTTTTCCAAAAAAATCATCGTGCATTAAATTAATGCCATCATCGTTAAAATAGCCGCCTAAATAATCAACATAATCTTTTATAGGATGTCGCAATTTGCACTCAGGCCAACCACAAAGAGTACCATCTGCCCATGTGCCTTGATTATAGTATCTGAGTTCAGTAAAACTTTTACCTATAAAACTATCAAACGGTATATGTGAACGTCCGTCAGGATTTATGCACGGAATTATTAAAAGATTCACTTTTTCACAAAGTGATTTTAACTCTAAGAATTTTGTTTTTGCAAGATCATAACCCGTTTCAATAATGTTTATCAAGTTAAGTAGCGCAGCTGTTCCCTCAAACTCGCCGCCGTGAACACAGCCCACAAGCAAAAGGGTTGGTATGTAATCCATCGATGTTTTATCAGCAAAACAGCCCTTATTATGACCGCCCAACGCAGAACTTAAATTTGCAGTGCGTCGAAAAACATTTTGTTTTCCATAGCAAAACATATAAACCGGTCTACCCCCTGCCGAATGGCAGAGGGTAACAACCTTTGCTTTGTTAACTGCTTTTTTACAGTTTTCAATATCAATAAGATTTGTTTTGTAATATTTTGGTATATCGCTCATTTATTTAACCACATACTCTCCTGCCACTAATTCAAAGATAATTTTACCATCTGTTATATTGGCGCGTAAATCTTCCGCTTTGTAAACAGTGCCGTTAATTTCAACGCTCTTTCTTGACTGAGCAAATGGAATTTCAACACTTGCCGAACCATTGGGGATTATAAAATGATATATCAATTCGCCGTCTTTATATTTCCATTCGCTTAAAATATCACGGTATTTTGCCTTTGCACTTGTAATACGCTTTTGGGTATCCGGTATAGGCGATAATATAAAATGTTTATCAAATCCCTTGATTTCAGGGTCGGGTTTTATACCTGCCATTGAGCTGAACATCCACTCTGCTACGGCGCCGTAGGCGTAGTGATTAAATGAGTTCATTCCAACATCGCCAAAACCGTTTTTAAGTGTGTAAGAATTCCATCGCTCCCATATGGTAGTGGCGCCCTGATTAATGCTATAAAGCCAGGATGGGTCAGCCTCTTGTAAAAGCAAACTGTATGCTAAATCATTTAGTCCTACCTTTGCAAGCGTTTGACAAATTACACCTGTTCCTACAAAACCTGTCGATAAAGTGCAGTTATTTTGAATTATCTTGTTTTCAAGATTTTTTATAGTTTTATCTCGCATTTCACCTTCAAACATATCAAACGCAAGGGGTAACAGGTATGCCGTCTGACTCGTTTCGGTTATTTCACCATTTACAACATATTTATCAAAATAGTGATGGAGAATTTTTTGAGCCAGCGCTTTATAGTATTCTTCCCTATCGGTTTTGCCTAAGTGCTTAGAAAACTTTTGCATTAAGACTGCGTTATTATAGTGATAACATATTGAAACGTACCATTTATCAGTAGCCTCATAACTTAACCAATCGCCATAGCCTGCATGCGCGCCATCAAGACCGTGCTTTTTATCAATATAGTTCATATATGCTTCCATTGCATCATAGTTTTTATGCACTACGGTATCATCGCCATACATAAGCCATAGTTTGTAAGGTATTATAATGCCGGCGTCACCCCAAGCGGCTGTACCGCAAAAACCTTTTTCAAAAACGGCAGGGCAAATATCTGCATAAGCGCCATCTCTTTGCTTTTGAGAATCACGCATATCACCTAAATATTTGCTTAAAAATTTATAGGTGTCAGCAATATACGAGGCTGCGCCGCAAAAGACCTGGGTATCGCCTGTCCAACCATAACGCTCATCACGTTGTGGACAGTCGGTAGGTACACCGATATAGTTCCCCTTCATACCGCGAACTATGTTTTGATAAAGCTTATTCACCTTTGAATCAGAGCATTCAAAAGAACCAAGTGGTTTTAAATTAGAGGTTAAAACCTCTGCGGTAATGCATTCTACAACTATATCTTTATCGGCTGTAAGTTCCATATATCTAAAGCCATAAAAGGTGTGAATTGGCTTAATTATATTAAGTCGCCTACGCATTTTCCCGGATGCTGCAACATAATTAAAACGCGATAGCGCTGAACGATAATTGGCTATATAAAGACTTCCCTTGGGCCCATCGTTTCCGCGCTCTTTATCACCCGAATCATTAAGCATTTCGGCAAAAAGGCATTTTACATTTGTGCCGTCTAACGCCTTAATTGCAAGTGCTGGTCTACCAACAATATTATTGCCGAAATCTAGAAGCAATGTTTGCCCTGACTTTAGCGTAAATCGCTCACAATTATCACCTGTTGCCTTTTTAATTACATTTATTTCACCAAAATCGGTATTGTTATTTTTTATACCGCTATAAACTATGGCGCTTTTGGGTGCAATATATTCATTTACTCGTACATATTCACCCTCAAAATCGGTTATTTCACAAGTGTAATCGGTAAATTTTTCGGCAGGTGTCCAATCAATACTCTTAGGGTACACACACGGGTCGGGTATTGTTGCATCAAAAAGTTCGCCGTTCCAGATATCAGCGTAAAGCACAGGACCTGCAACTGCTGTATTCCAACTTTCATCGGTTGCAATAATTTTCACTGTGCCATCATTATAGGTAATCTCTATTTCGGCGCAAATGGCAGTTTTTTTGTAACCATAATAATTAACCGATATACGACCCGACCACCAACCAGATGAAACACGGGCGGCAAATGTATTTTTTCCCTTGCTTTTAAGATAAGGTAATATATCATATTGGTATTCAAAAACACGGTGTCTATAGTCTGTCCAAAGGGGTGCTAATTCATCAAAAACGCCGTCACGGCCTACACGTCTGCCATTAACAAGTGCCTCAAAATTACCGAGTGAGGTTATGCGCAAAACAGCTGATTTTATATTATCTTTAGTGTTAAACTGCTTCATAACTGTAAGCAGACCGCCTTGAGACGCTATATCATTTTCTCGAGTATTATGGAGCCTACCAAACTCATTTTTCTCTAAAAAATAAAATTTATCATCCATTTTAGGAGTTGTTATAAAAATACCTTTTTTCACAACTAAAGCACCCTTTCTTATCACAGCAAAATTTTAACATATCTATATTGATTTTTCAATGATTTTATACTAAAATGTGTATGGTGATTTTATGAAGCTTAACGAAATAAACATAAGGGATCCCTTTATTTTATCATTTCAAAAAAAATACTATTTATACGGTTCAAGAGTTGGCGTTCAAACGGGATTTGATGTTTACGAAAGCGCTGACCTTAAAAACTGGAGCGAACCCAAAAGTGTTTTTGAAATAACTGATAACTTCTGGGCCACAACCGATGCTTGGGCTCCAGAGGTACATTATTATATGGGTAAATTTTATATGTTTGCTTCATTTAAAGCACCAAACATTTGCCGTGGCACCCAAATTCTTGTAAGTGATACGCCAAACGGGCAGTTTATACCACTTGCCGAAAAGCCTATTACCCCACCTGACTGGGAATGTCTTGACGGAACTTTTTACGTTGATAACCAAGGTAAGCCTCACGTTGTTTTTTGTCATGAATGGGTACAAATTGAAAATGGTACTGTGTGTGAAATGCAATTATCACCAGACCTTACACACGCTGTAAGTGAACCGCGTGTACTTTGGAGCGCAAAAGATTATAGCGATGTAAATGCAGTTGTTGGTAGAAATATCACAGGTTATGTTACTGACGGACCATTTTTATATTGTAATAAAAACAACGAGCTTTTAGCTGTTTGGTCTTCTTTTAATAAAGACGGTTATACTGCGCTTGTATCTAAAAGCGATAATGGTGATATAAATGGCACTTGGACAGTCTGTGACACACCGCTTTCAGCAGTTGACGGTGGACACGGTATGATATTTAAAGCATTTGACAACAAGCAATATTTTATAATGCACAAACCAAACACAGCTACATTAGAGCGCCCTGTGATTACCGAGTTAAAGCAAGAAAACGGAAAAATATTTATATAGCAAACAAACTCCCTCACCAGAGGGAGTTTTTAGTTATGACTTTTTACACGACAATATTGAGCCAATTGTTATTAAAATAAAACTTATCAAACTAACTATGCCATAATTTGGGAAAAATGCGCCAATCAAATAAATCCAATCTATTAGTCCCAATCTAAACATAATAAAATTTCCTAAAACAGGACTAAAAAGAAAAGCGACCAAAACGGACGAAAATGCACTACAAATACTCACTGTTATTGAAAAAGATTTTTTATATTTATTCTTAACATTTAAAGCAAGTAAAATTGTTGGCAATGTCATATAAATAATAATTGGGAAAAATAAAAATAAAATTTCAACAAAGTGTTTCAGCTGAGGAACGCCTAAAAATATGTAAAAAATTCTAATACCAATATCTACTAATGTTTTTAAAACATAAATACAAATACCTGCCAGTAAAAATATATTTTTAGCTTTTTTCATTTTTTAACCCCCGTTTAAATATCTATTAAGAAAATTTAGAACCATCTTTTTATCAGCCGACCACAGTGGCGCAATTAAGTCTTTTTTTGCGCCGTCTCCTGTTATGCGGTGAACAACTATATCAGGTGGTAAAACCGCAATACACTGCTTTAATATTCCGGCATACTGTTCAAGTGTTAAACACTCGAACTTGCCGCTTAAATATTCCTTTTCTAAATCGGTATTTTTTAGCACGTGTAACAAATGGAATTTAACACCATCACTACCGGCAGATATTACATCGCACGTAGTTTTTAACATATCTTTTTTGGTTTCGTTTGGCAAACCTAAGATTATATGTGTTACTACCTCAACACCTGCTTCTTTAAGGCTTTTTACCGCATCAAAATAAATCTCAGTTTTATAGCCACGGCGTATGTATTTGGCAGTATCATCATTTGTCGTCTGAAGTCCAAGTTCAACGCTTACGGGTTTAATTTTATTTATTTCTTTTAAAAGTGATATTACGTCATTCCCCAGACAATCGGGGCGTGTACCGATTGACAAACCCACGATATAATCAGGCTTAATCGCTTCATAATATATGCTTTTTAATTTTTCAATCGGCGCATAGGTGTTGGTAAAAGACTGAAAATATGCAATGTATTTACCACCTTTGTTTTTACTCTCTACCCTCTGCTTTGCTCTTTCTAGTTGCTCGGTTATATCGTTTCCTTTAGTGGCAAATTCACCGCTACCCAAAGCCGAGCAAAATATACACCCGCCTGTGCCAAGTGTACCGTCACGGTTAGGACAGGTAAAACCGCCATCAAGCGATAACTTATAAACCTTGCAACCAAATTTTTGTTTATAGTGGTCGTTTGCGGTTTTATACATGCCCTCACCCTCTCTTTTAAATATTATATCGCACCGCAAATCAACTTGCAATAAGAATTATGTTATGATATACTGTAGCTACAAATAAACGGTGGTGGTAATATGAACTTTAAAGACAGCGGAAAACTAAAGGCAATTACCTTTAGCTATGATGATGCCGTAACCCAAGATATTGAATTCATAGAACTCTTAAATAAATATAACTTAAAGGGTACTTTTAATATAAATTCTGAGCTTTTGGGCAAAAAAGGTATGCTTATTCGTGAAAACAAACGCATAGCGCACTATAAAGTACACCCTGATGACGTAAAAGGTGTATATGAAGGTCATGAGGTAGCAGTGCACACGCTTACTCACCCGCATCTGCCACCGCTTGAAGATGCAGAGGTTATTCGCCAGGTAGAGCAAGACAGACTGAATTTGTCTGAGCTTGTGGGCTACGAGGTTGTTGGTATGGCATATCCCGGTGGCGGTGTTAATAACGATGACCGTGTTGCACAAATTATTAAAAACAATACTGGTGTTAAATACAGCCGAACAATTACCTTTACGCACGACTTTAATGCGCAAGAAAATTTATACCGCTATAACCCAACTGTTTATCATCTTGATTTTGATGTGCTTATGGATTTAGGTCATAAATTTATTGACCTAAATCCCGATACACCACAAATTTTCTGCATTATGGGGCACTCTTACGAATTTGATTATCGAAGTGACTGCCGAGTAAAGTTTGAAGAGTTTTTAAAGCTTATATCAAACAAAGAAGATATTTTTTACGGTACTAATAAAGAAATTTTGTTATAACGTATTAAAAATGCTTGACTAAATTTGTCAAGCATTTTGTTTTTTAGAAAGAATTATCTTCCCCTATATTCCGCCTTGATAACTTCTGCCATTTCTTCGGGTGATTCTTTACAACCGCCAGCAAGCCATAGCTTTATAATAGCATTTAAACCGTTTCTGAAAAATTCAATATGATACTTAATATTATCATCTATATGTTCCTTTTCGGCTCTTTTTGTATCGTATATTGATACTAAATGCTTATCATCATAACACAACTTAAAGTAAGTTCTGTAAAAAAGTTGATTTTCTTTAATATGGTTAAACATCTTTAATGCGCCGGTGCGCTCATTAAAATAATCATAATCGGCAAATAGGTTGCTGAAATCATTTTCAAGTTTTTCTCTTGTTTTATCTGCAAGGTCATATATATCAATATAATTTGCATAAAAAGTACTACGGTTTAAGCCTGATATTTTTATAAGCTCCGAAACAGTAATATCTGAAATTCCACGACTCTGTAGCAGTTCTATAAAAGCTTTTTCAATTTTTTCTTGCGACTCTCTGCGCCGCTTGTTGTTCTTTACATTCATAAATAATTCTCCATTATTCCAACACTTGTTTTTTAATTGTTGATTGATTGAACCTTACAAAAAAATTATAATATATTTGCAATAAAAACACAAGTGTTGGTTTAATGAAAGGAGATTTTCAAATGAAAAAGAGTAGTTTTGTTGCACTCATTATGGGAACCGTAAGCGGTATGCTTTTTGCACTTGGTATGTGTATGGCGTTACTGCCTGAATGGAACGCTTTTACCGAAGGCGTCATTTTTGGCGGTGTTGGTATTGCTCTTAGCATTGTTACTGCGCTTATATGGTGCAAAATGGAGAACAAAAAACTGCCAAAGTTAAACGGTAAAAATGTGTTTCGCACAGTTTATGCCATAGTTGCCGCATTGATACTCGGCATTGGTATGTGCCTGTGTCTTGTGTGGGAGCAAATTATTTGGGGTACTTTAGTTGGTTTGCTTGGCATCATTATGCTAATTGCGCTTATTCCAATGATTAAAGGCATAAAATGAAAACTTTAAAAATTATAAAAAGTCCCTATGTAAGCCTTATAATAAACATTATTTATGCGCTTGGTAACTGTATTGTGGGTTTTGTTACACACTCTTGGTGGTTTATTACAATAGGCGCATATTATATTGTACTTGCTGTAACCCGATATTCAGTGTTACAGGTTAAACGAAGGGCAAACGGCAACTATGACACCGAATCCTTTGCCCGAAAAATTACAGGTGTTTTGCTGGTGATTCTTTCTTTTTGTATAGTGGGTGTAAATATACTGTCTGCCGTTAAAGACAGAGGAACACTTTTTCACGAAATTGTAATGATTACCATTGCAACATATACGTTCACTAAAATCACCATTTCCATTATTGGTATGGTAAAAGCAAAGCGTTCCGCTTCACCGGTATTAAAGACTCTTCGTAATATTTCACTGTCTGATGCGTGTGTTTCTGTTTACACAATGCAAAGATCTATGCTTGTCTCTTTTCCGGGAATGAAGTCAGCAGAAATTTTATTGCTAAACATTTTTACAGGAACGGTAGTTTGGGGTATTGTACTACTGCTTGGAGTTAATTTAATTGGAGGAAAATATACTGATATGGCTAAATCTAAAATTGTAAAGGCAAACCAAAAAATTGCCAAAGCGGTAACTGGTAGTTACAAAAAAATTGAAAAAGGTGTAGTAGACGGTTATAAAAAAATTGAGCAAGGTGTTGTTGGCGGCTACACCAAAATTGAAGATAAATTTGTAGATGCTTACCTTACTAAAGACGGCGAAACCGTGGAAGAGGCAAAAGCAAGATTAAATAAAGAAAACAAACAATAAATTTTCTATCGTTGTATACAAAAAGGCTTGACTAAATTAGTCAAGCCTTTTTGTATTATTTTATTATTCGCTAATATAATCTTTGGCAGTTAAGTTTAGCATTTTTATAAATTCTTTTGTTAATTCCGATGTGTTTCTATCAGTGCGCAAAATATACCCTATCGTATAATAGTCTTCGCTTTCAAGCGGGATGCTTATTATTCTACCCTCATTAAGTTGTGAGGGCATTATTCCCGTTCCTACTGTGTAGCAATTGGTCGAAAGCAACGCATTCATCAGGGTTGCTCTATCATTGATTGCTATGTGTTTATCGCTATGAATATCTACTATCTCTTCAGCAAAAAATGATACATTATGCTCCCCTTGCTCGTATGTAACATACGGATATTTTTCCAAAGCCTTTAATGTAATTAAACTCTTATTGGAAAGAGGGTGATTTTTGCGGACAAACACATGCGGAAAAGCTTCTAAGAATGGTGTAAATAACAAATCTCTCTTGCTCAAGTATCGCTTCATAATGCTGATATCATTAGCTCTGATTGCAATTATACCAATATCGCAATATGCTGTTTCAACCTGATGTATAACATCATAAGTTTTCATTTCTGTTAACGAAAAATCAAAGAAATCTTCTTTTGTTTCATCAACCAGTTTTCCAAAAATATCTGCAACAAAATCGTAGTGTTGTGTAGCAACATATAAACGCTTGCTTAATTTTTTATTGGTATATCTATTAACGATAAAGTCATTTTGTTCTACTATATGTCTGACATATCTTACAAATTCAGCGCCTTCTTCGGTCAGATAAACACCATTACCCGAACGTTCAAAAATCTTAATATCAAATTCTTGTTCTAATTGTCTTACACTAACTGACAGGCTTGATTGTGCGATAAACAATTGCTTTGCCGCTTCGTTAAAAGAACCACATTCAGCAATTTTAAGAACATATTTACACTGTGTTATAGTCATATTTTACCCTTTCATCACACTATTTTTCAAAACTAATTTTGGGCAACTTCCAATGATATTTAGCTGCCAGAACCCTTATAATTACTATTATAGGTATTGAAACAATAAGTGCAACAATTTTATTTCCATTTGTTCTAATAAAATAATATATAGCCCCACCAAAAATAGATGCCAACGCATATATATGCTTTTTTAAAACATACGGTGTGCTGTCAACCAAAATATCACGCATTATGCCGCCGCCAATTCCGGTAATCAATCCCATAGAGATTGAAAACACCGCCATATCAGAAAAACCTGCCGTGCATGCCATTTCGGTACCAATAGCCGAAAACGCCGCAAGACCTATTGCATCAAAAAAGTTATTGATGCTTTCTATACGTTTTTCAAGAACTTCAAATTTGTCGACATTGAGATATGACACAACAAAAACAACAATAGATGTTATAGCAGCAACTATTAACACAATAACATTATAAAATATGTTGGGAGGAAATTTGCCCAAAAACAAATCCCTAATTATTCCTCCACCAACCGAGGTAATACAACCTACAAGCACCACACCAAACAAATCTAAACTGCGCCTAACCGCAATCAACGCGCCCGAAATTGCAAAGGCAATAGTGCCTATCAGTTCCATAATAAAAATTATTGATGTTTCGTTCATATTCTTTTTACTATGGATTAAAGTCCCATTTCCTCTTTTACTTCTTTAAAGCATTTTACAATATAAGTTATATCTTCTTCACTTAAAGCTGCAGACATCTGAGTTCTTATTCTTGCTTTGCCGCGAGGAACAACAGGATACGAAAATGCAACTACATATACACCCTTATCCATCATACGCTTAGCCATTTCTACAGCTTTGTGCTCATCATAAAGCATAACCGGAATAATAGGTGTACCGCTATCAATAACGTCTAGTCCGATTTCTTTAATTTTTTGAGCAAACAACTTTGTATTACTAAACAACTTTTCTCTGATAGAGGTGTCGTTTTCTAACATTTTTAAAACCTGCAACGAACCTGCCGCAACTGCAGGTGCTAATGTGTTTGAGAAAAGATATGGACGAGAGCGCTGACGCAACAGGTCTATTATTTCTCTTCTGCCTGATGTAAATCCACCAGACGCGCCGCCCAAAGCTTTACCAAAGGTGCCGGTAATAATATCTACTCTACCGCTTACACCACAATGCTCCGGTGTGCCACGTCCTGTTTCACCCATAAAACCAACTGCGTGGCTATCGTCTACCATAACGAGTGCGTCATACTCATCAGCAAGGTCGCAAATTGCCTTTAAATTTGCAACAATACCATCCATAGAAAATACACCGTCGGTTGCTATAAGCTTAATACGGCAATCTTTTGCTTCTTCAAGTTTTGCGCGTAGGTCTTCCATATTATTGTTTTTATAACGAAAACGCTTAGCTTTGCAAAGTCTGACACCGTCGATAATACTTGCGTGATTAAGTTCATCACTTATAACTGCATCTTCTTCGGTAAGAAGTGTTTCAAACAAACCGCCGTTAGCATCAAAGCAAGAAGAGTATAGAATAGTATCTTCAGTACCTAAAAAAGAACTTAATTTACCCTCTAACTCTTTGTGTAGTTCTTGTGTACCGCAAATAAATCTAACAGAAGAAAGACCATAACCGTAGTGGTCATAACTGTCTTTAGCAGCGTTAATAACATCACGATTATTTCCCAAACCCAAATAGTTATTAGCGCACATATTAATAACTTGTTTTCCGTCAGAAAGTTTTACCTTTGCACCCTGCGGTGTTGTTATAATTTTTTCGTTTTTTGTGAGTCCTTCTTTTTCGATTGTTGCACAGGTCTCTTTAAAATATTTAAGTGCAGTTTTCATATATATTCTCCTTAATCTAATTTTGTCCAGTCAAGAATAACCTTGCCGCATTTACCACTGTTCATTGCTTCAAAACCTTTTTCATATTCTGTGATATCTAGTCTATGGGTGATTATGTTTGAAATATCTAAACCACCCTGAAGCATCGCCGACATTTTATACCAGGTTTCATGCATTTGTCTGCCGTAAATACCCTTTACAATAAGGCCGTTAAATATAATCTTTGACCAATCAATTTTAGTATCACTTTTTAAAAGTCCAAGCAGTGCAATTCTGCCACCGTGAATCATACAATCAATCATAGAATTAAATGCAATCTCGCTACCTGACATTTCAAGTCCTACGTCAAAGCCCTCTTTAATACCAATTTCACTCATAAATGATTTCAAATCAGTTTTTGCAGTATTGACAGTATATTTTATACCAAGTTTTTTTGCAAGTTCTAATCTTTCGTCATTGATATCGGTAATAACAACGTGACGCGCACCAACAAATTTGCAAACAGCGGCTGCCATAATTCCTATAGGACCTGCGCCTGTAATCAAGACATCTTCACCGGTAAGGTCAAAAGAAAGCGCGGTATGAACTGCGTTGCCAAACGGATCAAATATAGAATACATCTCTTCAGGAATATCTTTTTCACATCGGCGTACATTTTCTTGAGGTATAACCAAGTACTGCGCAAATGCACCATCACGGTTTACACCAACACCTACAGTATCTTTACATAAATGTCCGTTACCTGCAAGGCAGTTTCTGCATTTGCCGCAAACAATGTGTCCCTCACCCGATACTATGTCACCTATTCGCCAGTTTTTAACATTGGCGCCAAGCTCAACAATTTCACCAACGTATTCATGACCAATTACTCGTGGTGTTTCAATTGTTTTTTGTGACCATTCATCCCAATTATAAATGTGCAAATCTGTTCCGCAAATAGCCGTTTTATGTATTTTAATTTTTACATCATTATCAGATACCTGTGGTTCATCCACATCCTCAAACCAGAGACCTTTTTGCGGATATTTTTTAACAAGTGCTTTCATATAAACAAACCCCACATAAATATTATTTCATTAATATTTTATCATTTAAAATTTGAAACTGCTAATATTAAAAAACTATCGATATCGTTCAAAAAACGATTTATGCAAACTGCTATATTAATTTGGCTACAAAAACATTTACATTATAACGGCTCAATGCTATAATTATATTGCAAAGGATGGTGTGCAAAATGAAAAAGCTTTACAAGAAAAACGAGGTAGCTTTTGCATTGGTTTGGATTGCCTTGTATGTAATTATAATGAATATTGCCTTGCAGTTTTGCGGCGGCTTTGATAACCTTGAAACAAAAACAGTTTGGCAGATGCTGATACCGGTTATATGCATTGTCTTTCTCGCAATAGCCGCAACATTGTGGATTTTAAAAAATGGTTTGGCAAAAAAGTATGGTTTATGTTGCTTTAAAGGCAGTAAAAAAATGTTTCTTTGGTTTATTCCTCTTGCAGTTATGTCTTGTACAAACTTAAAAAACGGCGTTGCATTTTCGGCACCTGTTTTGGTATCGCTGTTAATGGCGGTTAATTTGGCTGTTGGAGGCTATGTAGAAGAGATTATATTCCGAGGCTTTTTATTTAAAGCTATGGCAAAAGATAATCTACGGACTGCCATAATTGTTTCTGCTGTAACCTTTGGCGCAGGACACGTTGTAAACCTTGTAAACACTGCAGATACAATAGGTGTACTGCTACAGATATGCTATGCTATTGTTATTGGTTTTTTATATACCATTATTGTCTTGAAAGGTGGCAGTCTGTGGCCTTGCATTGCAAGTCACGTGTTTGTTAACGGCAGTAGTGTCTTTGCGCTGGAGCGCGGTCCCTTTAATAATTTTGTAGCCGCTATTTTCGGACAAGCAACTACACAACTTACCGACCTATTAAGCGCTTTGCTTATTATGATTATATCTGGCACATATGCATTTTGGCTTTGGAAAAAGGCTTGACCAATTGGTCAAGCCTTTTGTTATACACCTCGAAAAAAAGCATCTTCTACTTGCAAAAAAGTATTTGTAATAGTATACTAACGATAGTTACAAACTCTGGGAGGGAATGCAATGAAGCACTCATACTGCGATGGAGCAATTATTTGCAACTGTTTGTTTCACGAAAAGGTTCAATATAACGTTTCCAATGAGAAAATCAGTGCAATCTTTAATGGTAGCGGATCTGTGGTTGGCTACGCCGAAGCCGATACTGCTAATCATATAAACAGTGGATTTTGTAGTTGGTATATTAACGATCAGTTTATTGATATGTTTTGTGAAAAGACCGTTCAGATGCTTGGCAGAAAGCAAACGGTGTCTATTAAGACACCTGTTGGAATTCTTAGCTCAGAGTTGTTTATAGATAGGTCTCACGCCGGTGTATTTGCGGTGTATCAGGTGTTAGAGCGTAAGGATGATGCAAATATCACCGTTGGCTGTACCTATGACAATATAAAAAAATTACGAATTTACTCAGACGGAAATGCCACCATTGAACCGGACAACAGCGCTGTTTATTTGCACCTTCCTGTTGGTACCGATCAACTTATTGTTTATCTGACCTTTGAAGAGCTCGACGGCTTTGACGTAACAAATGAATACGCTATGGCTCAAAATGAGTATATAAAAGAACTTGCGTCCATCTCTGTTCCCGAAGGGCTTAGTGAAATGGAAAAAGCCTTGTTTTACAGCGCTTATTTCTGCGCACTTGAAAACTATAAGGTTAAGGGTGATTTTCGTTGCTTTATGGCAGGACACCGATATTTGCTTCCAATGCGCACATATTATCGTGATTCCTATTATACGGTACTGCCTATGTACAACGGTCAAACCCATATGGTAAGAGAGCAAATTCTTACTTTGGCTAAAGGAATCTCCCCCGACGGTAACTGTCCATCTGCCGTCAAATCAGACTACAGCGCATGGTGGGGTAACCACTATGACAGCCCCTCGTTCCTTGCTATGATGCTGTATGACTATATTCACTACACCAAAGATACAGACTTCCTTTACACTTTAATAGACGGTATGGCCTTATATGAAAAGGCAGCCGCCGCCATTAAAAAGCTTTCTACCTTTGCCGATTCCACGGGACTGCTTTACAAAGACGGTCTTTATAACAAGCGAGATTGGGCTGACGAGGTCAATCGCAACGGCTATGTAACCTACAACGAAATCCTGTATTCCCGAGCGCTGTTCTGCCTATCAAAAATGGCTGCCATATTGGGAAAAGATGCAGATGCTTTGATGTATGAGAGTCGGTTTAAAGAGGTAAAAGAAGCCATCAATAGAGAGCTTTGGGACGAAGGTCTGGGCTATTATATAAACTATAAAACCCCCCAATACACAGAACGAAATCTCTCTATTGATACGGTGTTTGCCTGCATTTTTGGAATTGCCGATGACGAAAAGGCTGTGCGAATGTTAAATAATATGGAGGCTTTGTTGGAGAGTAAAAACAATCCTGCTGTTAGGTGTAAGGATTTCGGTGTTATGTCGGTTTACCCCTTTTACGTGGGGGCAAATGCAGCCTGCAACAAATCTACTCAGCCCTATAATTATCACAACGGCGCTAACTGGCCCTACCTATCTGCGATATACGCCTATGCAAAACGTAAGTACGGTATGGAATATAAGTATGCTCTCGAAAGCTGGTTTGAATATAATATTGCCCAAGGTAATTATACGCCTATTGAATATTTTTCTCCCTTGTGCGAAGACGGCTCGTTACTGCAAGCTTGGTCGGGGACTGCGGCTTTTGTTTTAGATGAAAAACTGAGCCTTAACTTTTGGGATTAAAACTGCACAAAAGGCTTGACCGATTTGGTCAAGCCTTTTTTAGTTAGAATAGTGTTGTAAGCCAATAGATTATTCCATAAACCACACTCGCTATCGTGCCGTAAACGATGACGGGTCCTGCAATCGTAAACATCTTTGCGCCGATGCCTAAGATGAAACCCTTCTGCTTGTGGTCAAGTTAGGACGCAGTATTTATATTTGTATAATAAATAGCAGTTCTATGTTTATTCCTTTACAAAATTAGGACAATGTGTTATACTCAACAATGCCAGTTAAACATTAGTGTTAATTCAACCTTGTTGAAACGATAGCGAGTCGTTATCGCATAACTAAACTATTACATATTCGTATACTCAAGTAAATTGCTTGATGTGTTTAAGCATATTTCATATGCATCGCAACACATCTTCACAATTTCCTATACACAAAGTTTTGTTTAACTGGCATGTTTATAAAACAGTAGGGGTATTTCCAATGATTGTATATAAAGAAATTTCCTCAATTGAACAAGATTTAGAGTATGATATTAGAACATTGTATTCCATCAGTTATTCCTTGCATAGACATTATCATTCGATTAAGATTTCCAAGAGACAAGGCGGTTATCGTGTTCTGTCAATACCTGACATGCCACTTAAATGCATTCAAAAAAGAATAGCCGATGTACTATTGTCACAAATAACCATTTCTCCCTATGCTAAGGCATACAGATATGGTGGAAGCAATATTAAAAACGCCACTCCGCATATCAACAAAGACATTGTTCTAAAACTTGATATACGCGATTTCTTTAACAATATTCTATATTCAACAGTAAAAGAGAAAGCTTTTCCAAAAGAAAAATATTCGGAAAATATACGAATTTTACTTTCTATGCTTTGCTACTATAATGATGCTCTTCCTCAGGGAGCACCAACATCACCTTTTATTTCAAATATCATAATGTGTGAGTTTGATAACGCTGTAGGCTCTTGGTGTGGAAAGCACGGTGTCGCATATACTCGTTATTGTGATGATATGACCTTTTCCGGTAATTTTAATCCAAATGAAGTTATAAAATATGTAAGATTTGAATTAAGGAAAATGGGATTCTTTTTAAACAATAAAAAAACTATTGTTGCGCATAAATCAAACAAACAAATTGTAACAGGAATTATAGTAAACAAAAAACTTAACATTCCTCGAAAATATAAAAAAGATATTCGCCAAGCTATTTATTACTGTAAAAAATTCGGCGTATATAACCATATGGAATCTACGAATATAAACGATACTGTCGAAAGTTACATATTAAAGCTGATGGGAAAGGTGAACTATGTTTTATCTGTATGTCCAAACGATAAAGAATTTATGGGCTATCGAAATTATTTAAAAAGTTTAATATGAATACTAAGCGGCACCGAGCCATCGGTGCCGTTTGTCATTCATATCATCTTCACAATCCAATAAATAATTCCATAAATCACACTCGCAATAGTGCCGTACACAATTACCGGTCCTGCAATCGTAAACATCTTTGCGCCAACCCCTAATATAAACCCTTCATTTTTAAATTCTATTGCAGGTGAGACCACCGCATTTGCAAAACCGGTTATAGGTACCAGAGTGCCTGCGCCAGCGCGCCTGGCAATTTTATCAAAAACACCTATACCCGTAAGCAGTGCCGCTAAAAAAATCAAGGTTACGGGAACCGCCATTTTAACCTTTGTTTCTTCCATTCCCAAACTTGTATAAAGTTCTATTAACAACTGTCCTAAAACGCAAATGGCACCGCCCACACAAAAAGCCCAAATAAAATCTTTTAATTTGGGTGACGGTGGCGATGCCTTTTTTACCATTTCACTATATTTTTTATTATCAGGCAACATATAAATCCACTTCCCTTTCGGGAATATTATTACCTTAAACTACTTAATTATTCGCGTTATCATCAACAATTGAGTTTACTTTGACGGGGTCATAACTGTTTAAAAATTCCTGCCACTCGGCTTCACTTAGTTTTTCACCGTTTTGTTTGCCATATTGTTTATAAATACCGTCAAGCAACATATTGTAAAGCCTGTTGTCCTTTACGATTCCGTTGATAACTATAATCATAATTAAAACAGCAGCCACAACCAACACAGCCGCAGGTATGGCGTGTCGCCAATAAAACGAAAAGTTTAACTGACCTGCAGGATCTTTCATTAAATTGAAATATGCCAGTAACATTATCGGCTGAGAAGCAATTACCAAAATTGATGCAATAATTTCCTTTTTTAAGCAATGCAAAACTGCACCGCCGATCATAACAACTGCGCCAATAACAACCGAGAAAAAGCTGTTTTTGTAAAGCTCGAAATCAAAGCCGCCAAACTTAAATTCACCAAGCATACCTAAAATAAACAGCATAGTCATAAAAAAGGCATATACCCAAGCAAGTGAAGCGACAACAAACAAAAACTTCATCAATTTGTCGTTATCGCTTAAGTTTGATATACCGTATTTGTACTTGTATTTTTCTACATAGGCTAAAATATTTGCGTTTTTTCTCATAAAATCACCAAAAAGCATTATACAATACTTAACACAACTTGACAAGTGTTTATTAAAAATAATATAATGATGGTTGGTGATTTTTATGGCAAAAATAAACATAGTAATGGTAGAACCCGAAATACCTCAAAACACGGGTAACGTTGCGCGAACCTGTGCCGCAACGGGAGCTAGACTGCATCTTGTAAAGCCTATGGGCTTTACCCCCGATGACAAAAAGCTAAAACACGCAGGACTTGATTATTGGAAATATCTTGACATTACCTATTATGAAAATTTGCAAGACTTTTTTGAAAAAAATGCGGGTGGTAATTTCTTTTATTTCACAACCAAGGGTCGACATACTCACTCTGACCACAGTTACCCTGACAATTGTTATTTGCTTTTTGGCAAAGAAAGCAAAGGTCTGCCCGAAGAGTTGTTGCTTAAAAATCCTGACTCTTGCGCTCGCATTCCAATGCAGGGTGAAATACGCAGTCTTAACCTTTCAAACTCGGTAGCAATTGCTGTATACGAGGTTTTGCGCCAGTGGGACTACCCTGCTTTAGAAAATTTTGGTCAATTGCACAATTACAAATGGGAAGATAATATATAAATTTATATTAAATATATATTGAAAATTTCAAAAAATGTGGTAAAATATAATTGTATAATTTTTAACAATCTCGAAAGGATGTATTAAAATGAACGCACTTAACAAAAAAACAGTTGACGACATTAATGTAAAAGGTCAAAAGGTTCTTGTTCGTTGCGATTTTAACGTTCCGCTCAAAAACGGCGTTATAACCGATGAAAACAGAATCAATGCAGCCCTCCCCACTATTAAGAAACTTATCGCTGACGGCGGTCAGGTTATTCTTTGTTCACATCTTGGTAAGCCAAAGGGCGAACCAAAGCCAGAGCTTTCACTAGCCCCCGTTGCAGCTTGCCTTTCAGAAAAACTTGGTCAAGAGGTTGTTTTTGCAGCTGATGACTGTGTTGTAGGCGAAAATGCAAAGAAGGCCGTTGCTGCTATGAAAGACGGCGACGTTGTACTTTTAGAGAACACACGTTACCGTGCTGAAGAAACCAAAAACGGCGAGGCTTTCTCTGCTGAACTCGGTTCACTCGCTGATATCTTTGTAAACGATGCATTTGGTACTGCTCACCGCGCTCACTGCTCAACAGTTGGTGTTGTATCTCACGTTAAGCAGGCTGTTGCTGGTTACCTTATCGGTAAAGAGCTTAAATACCTCGGCAACGCAGTTGAGACTCCTGTTCGTCCTTTCGTTACCATTCTCGGTGGTGCTAAGGTTGACAGCAAACTCCCTGTTATTGAAAATCTTCTTACCAAGGCTGATACTCTTATCATCGGCGGCGGTATGGCATATACATTCCTCGCAGCTAAGGGCTACGGCGTTGGCACTTCACTTATTGATGAAACCAAAATTGACTACTGCCGTGATATGATGGCAAAGGCTGAAGAAAAAGGCGTTAAAATCCTTCTTCCTATCGACTGCACAATCACAAAGAGCTTCCCTGACCCAATCGATGCTCCAATCGACATTGAGGTTGTAGATGCTGACAAGATTCCTGCAGATATGATGAGCCTTGACATTGGTACAAAAACTGCTGAACTTTACGCTAACGAAGTTAAGGGCGCTAAAACAGTTGTTTGGAACGGACCTATGGGCGTGTTTGAAAACCCAATTCTTGCGGCAGGCACAATGGCAGTAGCTAAGGCAATGGCTGAAACCGACGCTGTAACAGTTATCGGTGGCGGCGACTCAGCAGCTGCAGTTAATATCTTAGGCTTTGGCGACAAGATGACACACATCTCTACCGGTGGCGGCGCAAGTCTTGAATTCCTTGAAGGTAAGGAACTCCCAGGCATTGCCGCACTTAACGATAAATAATTAAAAATGTATTTGTAGGGGCGGATGCTTAAATGGCATCGACCCCTACATTTGTGTAATAAAAAGGAGAATTATTATGAACAAAGCAAAAAGACAGGCTATTATTGCCGGCAACTGGAAAATGAACAAAACCCCTGCAGAAACAACCGCGCTCATCAACGAGATGAAACCTCTTGTAGCAGACGCTGACTGCGAAGTTGTTCTTTGCGTTCCTTTTATTGATATTGCTGCCGCTATTGAAGCCGCAAAGGGCTCTAACATTAAAATCGGCGCTGAAAACGTACACTTTAAGGCTTCTGGCGCATACACAGGTGAAATCTCTGCTGAAATGCTTACGGCTGCCGGTGTTGAATATGTTGTAATCGGTCACAGTGAGCGCAGACAGTATTTTGGTGAAACCGACCAGACTGTTAACCTTCGCACACTTGCCGCTGTTAACGCAGGTCTTAAAGCAATTGTTTGCGTTGGTGAAACACTTGAACAGCGCGAACTCGGTTATACCGAAACTCTTCTTAAATATCAGACCAAGATGGCTCTTACAAACGTAAGCAAAGAACAGCTCAAAAATATTGTTATCGCTTATGAGCCTGTTTGGGCTATTGGCACAGGCGTTACCGCTACTGCTGATCAGGCAGATGAAGGCAACGGTTATGTTCGCGCAGCTATTGCTGAAGTTTATGGCGCAGATGTAGCAGAAACCGTTACAATTCAGTACGGCGGTTCTATGAACGCTGCTAATGCTGATGAATTGGTTGCTAAGGTAAACGTTGACGGCGGTCTTATCGGCGGCGCATCACTTAAAGCACAGGATTTCTCAGTAATCGTTAAAGCCGCAAGTAAATAATTCAGGAGAAAATTTATGAAAAAACCCGTTGTTTTATGCATAATGGACGGTTTTGGCATTCGCAACACAAACGAAGGCAATGCGATTTTTACCGCCCGTACCCCTAATCTTGATAAGTTTTTTAGCCAAAACCCCTTTACTACAATTGGCGCATCAGGTCTTGACGTAGGTCTACCCGATGGTCAGATGGGTAACAGTGAGGTTGGTCACACCAACATTGGCGCAGGTCGCGTTGTTTACCAAATGCTTGTTAAGATTACAAAAGACATTAACGAAGGCAAGTTTTTTGATATAGAAGTTCTTAAAAATGCAATCCAAAACTGCAAACGTAACGACAGTGCGCTTCACCTTATCGGTCTTCTTTCAGACGGTGGTGTTCACAGCCATATCGAACACCTTTACGGTCTTTTAGAAATGGCAAAGAAAAACGACCTTAAAAAAGTTTATGTTCACTGCCTTATGGACGGTCGTGACGTTTCCACCACAAGTGGTATCGGCTTTATTAAAGACTTGCAAGACAAAATGCTTGAAATCGGCGTTGGTAAAATTGCTACCGTTATGGGTAGATATTACGCAATGGACCGTGACTTTGCCTGGGACCGTGTAGAAAAAGCATATGCCGCAATGGTTTATGGCGAAGGTGTCGAGACAAACGATATTCTTGCCACTATGAGTGAGTCTTACTCAAACGATGTTACCGACGAATTTATAGTTCCTACCGTTGTTGATAACGAGGGTATGATTAAGGCAAACGATAGCGTTGTATCTTTCAACTTCCGTCCTGACCGAGCACGTCAGTTTACAAGAACATTTGTAGACCCTGAATTTGACGGATTCGAGCGTAAGAATGGTTTCTTCCCACTAAACTACGTTTGTATGACACAGTATGATGAAACAATGCCAAACGTAAGTGTTGCATACCCACCTGAAGAACTCAAAATGACACTTGGTGAGTATTTAGCAAGTAAAGGCATGACACAGCTTCGTATTGCTGAAACACAAAAATATGCTCACGTTACATTCTTCTTTAACGGTGGCGAAGAAAAAACATTTAATGGCGAAGACAGAGTTCTTATTCAGTCACCCGATGTTCCTACCTTTGACCTACAGCCTGAAATGAGCGCATACCCTGTTTGCGACGCTGTGTGCGACAAGATTCGCTCAGGTCAGTATGACGCTGTTATTCTTAACTTTGCTAACTGCGATATGGTTGGTCACACAGGTGTGTTTGACGCTGCTGTAGCCGCTGTTGAAGCGGTTGACGAATGTGTTGGCAAGGTTGTAGATGCAACACGCGAAATGGGCGGTGCGGTTATTATTACCGCTGACCACGGCAACGCCGACTGTATGGTTGGTGAAGACGGCAATCCATTTACACCACACACAACAAACCCTGTTCCCTTCTGTGTGGTAGGTTACGATTGCGAACTCCGCGAGGGCGGTAGACTTGCAGACATTGCTCCATCAATGCTCAAGATTCTCGGCCTCCCCCAACCTGCCGAAATGACCGGTGAATCGATTATAAAATAATCTTATAAAAACATTAACCCCCGTTCTTAATTGAGCGGGGGTTTCATTTAAAACAACACGGACTTATCGTTTAGATAAGTCCGTGTTTAATTTTGCATTTAATTATGCTTCTACAGTTTCAACTGCTTCCTCTACCATTACGTCGGTTTCGATTTCTTCTACTTCCTCTGCAATCGGTTCGGGGTTAATGTCGGGGTGCTTCATACCTGTACCTGCAGGAATGAGCTGACCGATAATAACGTTTTCTTTAAGACCAAAGAGTGGGTCAACCTTGCCCTTAATTGCGGCTTCGGTAAGAACACGTGTGGTCTCTTGGAAGGATGCGGCTGACATAAATGACTCGGTAGCAAGAGATGCCTTGGTAATACCAAGCAATGTTGCCTGATATGTTGCCTTGGTAAGACCCTCTTCACCTGCGTCAATGCGAGCTTGAACAGCCTTATTTGCATCGGCAATTTCTTTATATTCATAACTGCTACCTGCAAGAAGCTTAGTTGAACCTGCGTCAATTATGCGAAGTTTGCGCATCATCTGACGAACGATAACTTCAATGTGCTTATCGTTGATATCAACACCTTGTGTACGGTAAGCGTTTTGAATTTCAGCAATAATATATTCCTGAACTGCTTCCGGACCCTGTGCCTCTAAGATATCTTGTGGATATTTAGCACCGGGAACAAGCAAGTCGCCAGCTTTTACATAATCGCCGTCATTCACGAGAACGCGTGAACCGTAAGGAATAACAACCTTTTCTTCAGCCATTGTTTCTTCATTGTTGATTACAAGCACGTTGCTGCGCTTTTCTTCAACCATGCGAACACGACCGCCAATCTTAGCGATAAGACCGCAAGCCTTAGGTCTACGTGCTTCAAAGAGTTCTTCAACACGTGGAAGACCCTGTGTAACGTCGGCAACGTCACCACCCGCAACACCACCGGTATGGAAGGTACGCATCGTAAGCTGTGTACCAGGCTCACCGATAGACTGAGCTGCAACTATACCAACTGCCTCACCAACGGTAACAGGCTTGTTGGTTGCAAGGTTTGCACCATAACACTTCTGACATACGCCGTGATGAGAGTGACAGGTAAGAATTGAACGAATCTTGATACGATCAATACCTGCGTCAACAATACGTTTAGCATCTTCCTTGGTCATCATGTGGTCATTTGTACAAATAACCTCACCTGTTTCAGGATGAATTGCGTTTTCAAGCAAGAAACGACCAACAAGACGCTCTTCAAGTGATTCGAGTAAGTGGTTACCGTCTTTAATATCAAATACTTCAAGACCTTCTTCGGTACCGCAGTCAATATCACGAACAATAACATCCTGTGAAACGTCAACCAGACGACGGGTAAGGTAACCCGAGTCAGCGGTACGAAGCGCTGTATCGGCAAGACCTTTACGCGCACCACGAGATGAAATGAAGTATTCCAAAATGTTAAGACCTTCACGGTAGTTAGCACGAATCGGAACTTCGATGACCTTACCTGCAGTATTTGCGATAAGACCACGCATACCTGCAAGCTGACGAATCTGGCTCATAGAACCACGGGCGCCTGAGTCAGCCATCATAAAGATTGGGTTAAACTCATCAAGGTTGCCCTTAAGAGCGCCGGCAATATCTTCGGTAGCGTTGTTCCAAATTTCAATTACGTGGCGGCTACGTTCATCATCACTGATAAGACCGCGACGGTAGTTTTTGGTAATAGTGTCAATCTTCTTTTCAGCCTCAGCCAAAATCTCTTTCTTTTCGGGAGGAATAACAGCGTCAATAACTGCAACTGTGATAGCGCCCTTTGTAGAGAACTTAAAGCCTGTAGCCTTTACCTTATCAAGCACGATTGATGACTCACTTGTACCGTGGGTATCAATGCAACGCTCAATAATTTTACCAAGAGCTTTTTTACCAACCTTGTTTTGAATGATGTCATCATTAGATTCAATAAATTTCTTTGTAGCATCTTTAAGGCTAAAGCACCATTCAAGGTCAAACTCGTTATCTGGATTTGAACGGTCAACAAAACCTAAATCCTGAGGAATTGATTCATTAAAGATAAGGAAACCAACAGTACACCAAACAAGCGCAGATTTACCCTGAGCGTTGGTCATACGAACACGGATAGGAGCATGAAGACCAACAACACCATCGTTGTATGCCATCATGGCTTCGTCCTTATCGCGGAACACTTTATTAGTACCTGGCTCATCAGCCTTAACAAGTGTGAGGTAATAACAACCCAAAACCATATCCTGAGTAGGAACTGCAACAGGTTTACCATCGGCAGGTTTAAGAAGGTTGTTTGCCGCAAGCATAAGGAAACGTGCCTCTGCCTGTGCCTCGGCTGAGAGTGGTACGTGAATAGCCATCTGGTCACCGTCAAAGTCGGCGTTGTAAGCTGTACATACAAGTGGGTGAAGTTTAAGTGCCTTACCCTCTACAAGTACAGGCTCAAATGCCTGAATACCCAAGCGGTGAAGTGTTGGCGCACGGTTAAGAAGAACTGGATGTTCTTTGATAACAAGGTCAAGCGCATCCCAAACCTCTGCTGAAGCGCGTTCAACCATTTTACGTGCAGTTTTAATATTAGTAACAGACTTGGTTTCTACCAAGCGTTTCATAATAAACGGTTTAAAGAGCTCAAGCGCCATTTCCTTTGGCACACCGCATTGATACATCTGAAGTTCAGGTCCTACAACGATAACCGAACGACCTGAGTAGTCAACACGTTTACCAAGAAGGTTCTGACGGAAACGACCCTGTTTACCCTTAAGCATATCTGAAAGTGACTTAAGCGCTCTGTTGTTAGGTCCTGTAACAGGTTTGCCACGACGACCATTGTCGATAAGAGCGTCAACAGCCTCTTGAAGCATACGCTTTTCATTACGAACAATGATTTCAGGAGCGCCAAGTTCCAAAAGACGTTTAAGGCGGTTGTTACGGTTAATAACACGACGATAAAGGTCATTAAGGTCGCTTGTAGCAAAACGTCCGCCATCAAGCTGTACCATAGGACGCAAATCGGGTGGAATTACCGGAATAACGTCAAGAATCATCCATTCAGGGCGATTACCTGACTGACGGAATGCCTCAAGCACTTCAAGACGCTTTAAGATACGTGTGCGTTTTTGACCACTTGCTTCACTAAGTTCTTCGCGGAGTTCTGCGCAAGTTACGTCAAGGTCAATTTCGCTAAGCAATTCTTTGATTGTTTCAGCGCCCATACCTGCCTTAAATGCGTCTTCATATTTTTCACGCATTTCGTGATACTGCTTTTCGTTAAGAATTTGTTTCTTTTCGAGTGGTGTATCACCTGGGTCGGTTACAATGTATTGTGAAAAGTAAAGTACGTGTTCAAGCGCTTTTGGAGATACGTCAAGAGCAAGTCCCATACGTGAGGGAATTGTCTTGAAATACCAGATGTGTGATACAGGGGCAGCGAGTTCAATGGTACCCATTCTCTCGCGGCGAACCTTTGCGCGAGTTACCTCAACGCCACAACGTTCACAAACCTTACCCTTGTAACGAATTCTTTTATACTTACCGCAATGACATTCCCAATCCTTTGTAGGTCCAAAAATGCGTTCGCAGAAAAGACCGCCTGTTTCGGGTTTGAGTGTACGGTAGTTAATGGTCTCAGGCTTGGTAACCTCACCAAAAGACCAGCTTCTGATTTGTTCGGGAGAAGCGAGACCGATTTTTATAGATTCAAATGATAAATTCTTTTCTTCTGACATAATCTCTCACCCTCCGTTATTATTCATCTGACTCATCAAAGTCATCAGATTCTGATGTTTCAACAATATCTTCACCGTTTTCGTCCTGAAGACCAAAGCCATCAAAGTTACCGTCATTTACAAACTCTTCATTAAATGCTTCATCATCAGCAACAGGCTTTGAAAGACCGATATCGTCGTCATCATCAAATGTTTGTTTAAGGTCAACCTCAAAACCTTCACCGTCAAGCACGCGTATATCAAGACCCAAAGACTGAAGTTCTTTAATAAGAACCTTAAATGACTCTGGAACGCCTGCCTTAGGCACGTTTTGACCCTTAACGATTGCTTCATAGGTCTTAACACGACCAACAACGTCGTCAGACTTAACAGTAAGAATTTCCTGCAAGGTGTATGCTGCGCCATAAGCTTCAAGCGCCCAAACTTCCATTTCACCGAAACGCTGACCACCAAACTGTGCTTTACCACCGAGAGGCTGCTGTGTTACAAGTGAGTATGGACCGGTTGAACGAGCGTGAATCTTATCGTCAACCAAGTGGTGAAGTTTAAGGTAATACATATAACCAACAGTTACCTTATTGTCAAACGGTTCACCTGTACGGCCATCATAAAGCTGAACCTTACCGTCTTCTGACATACCTGCAAGTTCGAAGCACTTACGAATATCTGACTCGTGAGCACCGTCAAATACAGGTGTTGCAATGTTCCAACCCAATGCTTTTGCGGCGTAACCCAAATGAACTTCGAGAACCTGACCGATGTTCATACGAGAAGGAACGCCCAATGGGTTAAGAACTATATCAAGTGGAGTACCATCAGGTAAGAATGGCATATCTTCACTAGGAAGTATACGTGATACAACACCCTTGTTACCGTGACGACCTGCCATTTTATCGCCGACAGAAATCTTACGTTTCTGAGCGATATAGCAACGAACTACCACGTTAACACCGGGGCTGAGTTCTGATGAATTTTCGCGTGTAAATACCTTAACGTCAACAATTGTGCCATATTCGCCGTGAGGAACACGCAAAGATGTGTCGCGAACCTCGCGAGCCTTTTCACCAAAGATTGCACGAAGAAGTCGCTCTTCTGCGGTGAGTTCGGTTTCACCCTTAGGTGTTACCTTACCAACAAGAATATCGCCTGACTTAACCTCGGCACCAACACGAATAATACCGCGTTCGTCAAGGTCTTTAAGCGCATCGTCACCAACGTTTGGAATATCGCGTGTGATTTCTTCGGGTCCAAGTTTAGTATCGCGACATTCTATTTCATACTCTTCAATGTGAATTGAGGTGTAAATATCTTCGCGAACAAGACGCTCATTCAAAAGTACAGCGTCCTCGTAGTTGTAACCTTCCCAGGTCATAAAGCCGATAAGAGCGTTACGACCGAGTGAAATTTCACCATTGCTTGTAGCAGGACCGTCTGCAATAACTTCTTTTTCTACTACGGTGTCACCTACTGATACAATAGGCTTCTGGTTAATACAGGTACCGTGGTTAGAACGCAAGAACTTAATGAGGTTGTACTCATCAATTTCACCGTTTTTAGCGCGGATTTTAATTGTGTCAGCGCTAACGTATGTTACAACACCTGCGCGACGTGCAAGCACTACAACACCTGAGTCAACTGCTGCTTTATATTCCATACCTGTAGCAACAATTGGATTTTCGGGTTTAAGAAGCGGAACTGCCTGCTTCTGCATGTTAGAGCCCATGAGCGCACGGTTGGTATCATCATTTTCAAGGAATGGTATCATTGCAGTTGCAACAGATACAACCATCTTAGGTGATACGTCCATAAAGTCGGCGCGTGAAGCCTCAACTTCACTATAGTTATCACGAACACGGGCGTTAACCTTTTTGTTAACAAAGTAACCGTTTTCATCCAAAGGTTCGTTTGCCTGTGCTACTACAAACTCGTCTTCTTCGTCAGCTGTCATATAAACAACTTCATCAAGTACCTGACCTGTTGTTTTATCTACGCGACGGAAAGGAGCCTCAATAAAGCCGTATTTGTTAATCTTTGCATAGGTAGCAAGATAAGAAATAAGACCGATGTTAGGACCTTCAGGTGTTTCAATCGGGCACATACGACCATAGTGTGAATAGTGAACGTCACGCACTTCAAATGATGCACGGTCACGTGAAAGACCGCCGGGACCCAACGCTGACAAACGACGCTTGTGAGTAAGCTCAGAAAGTGGGTTGGTTTGGTCCATAAACTGTGACAGCGGTGAAGAACCAAAGAATTCTTTAATAGCCGCTACAACAGGACGAATATTTATAAGTGACTGAGGTGTAATATTTTCAGGGTCTTGTGACTGTAATGTCATCTTTTCACGAACAACACGCTCCATACGTGAGAAACCAATACGGAACTGGTTCTGCAAAAGTTCACCTACTGAACGGATACGACGGTTGCCAAGGTGGTCAATATCGTCAACGTTACCCACTTCAGCGGGAAGACCAAGGAAATAGTTAACACTTGCAAAGATATCATCAAGTGTAATGTGATTAGGAATAAGAACAGCAACGTTGTCGATAATAGCCTGTTTAAGCTCTTCTTTGTCGCTGATTTCTTCCATCATTTCTTTAAGAACTGAAAGGCAAACCTTTTCGTTAACGCCTGCGTTGTCAAGTTCAGCCATTTCTTCAGCAGTAAAGTCTACAAAATCACTAAGATTTACCATGCCGTTTGAAAGCACTTTAACTTCGCGATTGTTACCCTCTGCATCTAAAACGTTGATGTAGGCTTCCATAATGCCCTTGCTCTCTACCAATTCAGCCATTTCACGACTGATTACTGTATCGGCATCAACAAGTATTTCACCAGTCTCTGAATCAACAATTGGACGAGCAGCAACCTTGCCGCGAATACGTGCGCCAATAGCCAACTTTTTATTGTACTTATAACGACCAACGCGAGAAAGGTCATAACGACGTGGGTCAAAGAACAACTGCTCTAAATATGTCTTTGCGCCCTCAATTGTAACAGGCTCACTAGGTCTTAACTTTTTATAAACTTCAACCAAAGCCTCTTCTACTGTTTTGGTTTCGTCAACTTCAAGTGTTGCAGAAAGACGCTCGTCCTCACCAAGAAGCTCACGAATTTGCTCGTTAGTGCCAATACCCAAAGCGCGAACAAAGGTGGTAACAGGGAGCTTTCTGTTCTTGTCTATACGAACATAAAGCACGTCGTTAACACTTGTTTCGTACTCAATCCAAGCACCACGATTTGGAATAATGGTAGATGAAAACAACTTTTTACCGGTCTTTTCATCAACCTTTTTAGCAAAGTACACACCTGGTGAACGAACAAGCTGTGAAACTATAGCGCGTTCAGCACCGTTTATAACAAAGGTGCCTGATTCGGTCATAAGCGGAAAATCGCCCATGAAAACTTCGCTTTCTTTAATCTCACCGGTTTCGTTGTTAAGCAGTCTTGCTGTTACACGAAGCGGCGCGGCATATGTTGTGTCGCGTGACTTACACTCGGTAACGCTGTACTTAGGCTGCTCATCAAGACGATAGTCAATAAAGCTGAGAACAAGGTTGCCGCTATAGTCAGTAATAGCTGACATATCCTTGAAAACTTCTTTAAGACCTTCGGTGATGAACCAATGGTATGAATCCTTCTGAATTTCAATGAGGTTAGGCATATCAATAACTTCATTGATTTTAGAGAATGTCATACGAGTGTTTTTACCCATCTGGACAGGTTTAACCATTTTGTTTGGCTCCATAGGTTTTCAATCACTCCTACTTAAAATTTGCGATATTTCTTTAGAAATATCTGCCAATAAATTACGGGTTTTTTGGCTTAAAAACTTCATCCAATCCGTTAAAAAGGCGCAAACTACCCCATCATTAGTAATTACATATTATAAACCCGTAAAATGTAGATGTCAAGCGGTTTTTGAAATTTTTTCAAAAAAATTACTGCAAAGGCTAAATTTTCCTTTACAGTAACTAAAAAACGCTATTAAATTAAATCACGGTAATATAAATTTCTGGTGTATTCCCCTGTAGGTTTTTCACCGCATTTGTACATATCAATTATATTACTAACCTCGTCTACCGCTTCATTTGTAAAGTAAAACAGCAAATAATCCACATTGGGTATCTCCCCTAGTCTGTCACCCATATAAAGCGGCGCAGAATTAAGCAGTTCGCTATAGCCTGCGCGGCACATAACCGGGAATTCTATACCCTTGCGGTCGCAAAGCGTTGCTTTTTTATCACACTCAGCGCAGGTTTTACCATTTTTTATAGGGCAATTTCTTGTAAGCATAAGTGGTAATCGCCCATAGGCAAAAATTCCAACGGGTATATCAGCGGCTATATTTTTAATCTCGTTAAGTGAGATTTCGGATGATAATAACTGCGCGTCAACACCAATTTGCTTTAAAGTCTTTAATGTTTCATTGTTATCTGCATTAAGACCTATAGCGCCCATTATCTTAAAGCCTAACGCTTTTGCCAAAGCAATTGCAGATAAATTACCGCAATAAGCAGTAGTGATTCCCTGCTCTTTTAAAACTTTGAGCCTTTTTTCTATAACGCTGTCGTTGCCGATATATCTTGGCAGTTCGGCAATAACCTCCACCCCGTCAATATGCGGCATATCACACTCAAAGGGTAAAATAACCGACTTAATGCTATCAAGGTTTTCGGGTATTTGCTCTTTGTTTGCAAAGCGGGCAATAAACTGCTTTTTACCACTTAAATTACAAGAAACATTAAATTGTGGCGCAGTATATTCATTAACAGTTATCTGCGCCCTCTTGCTGTCAAGCTGTTCGATTGCCTCGCGGCGCAAAGCATTAAGCGTTGAGGCGGCGGCAAAAAGCCCATTTTGTAGATTTACCGATATATCTTCACAAAAATATGGCGTGTTGCCAAGTTTTGTGAGGTTGTCAATAACTGTTTGTTTTTCCAGCGACCTTGTTTTTGCAGTTTGTGGTGATTTGCCACTTACAGTAACAGTGTTTTTGCCGTCAGATACTGAAAGTGTCATTGGCATATCGGCTAAAATTTCGGCACTCATTTTAATATTAACACTTTGCCTTTCGGCACGGTAAAGTTCGTGTAAATAAGAATATGTATCCCCTGCCGCCATAACGTCATCTTTTGTGCGTATACCAAACATATCACGGCCTAACTTGCTACTATAATAACCGTCGGTAAAACCGGAACGCGAAAAAACATCTTGCAATGTTTTAAAAAGTTTTTGGTTGATAAATCCGTTATCTACCGCCTGTCTACAAGCGGCTGTTGCGGCTGAGACATATTCGGGGCGTTTCATTCTACCCTCTATTTTAAGCGAAGCCACACCCATTTCTTTTAACTCATTTATATACTTATAAAGGCATAGGTCCTTAAGGCTCAGGTCATAACCCGTGCCTCCCATCGCCTTAAAGGGCAAACGGCAAGGTCCTGCGCAAAGACCTCGATTACCGCTACGAGCACCCAAGACCGACGACAGCAAACACTGACCCGACACACTCATACAAAGAGCACCGTGAACAAACACCTCTACCTCAATACCTATTTCATTTGCCGCTTTGCAAAATTCTTGCAGTTCCTGTTTGCTCATTTCACGCGATACAACAACACGGCTAAAGCCCAAACTTTTAAGAAGCGGCAAGCACGCAGGTGAATGAACGGTCATTTGAGTAGATGCGTGCAGTTGTAAATCGGGTATATGTTTATGTAGCAGCGATGCTAACCCTAAATCAGAAATAATGATAGCATCCACACCGCATTTATATGCCAAAGCAGCCACGTTGAATGCCGACTCAAGTTCTGACTGCTTTATCATTATATTAAGCGCAAGATATACCTTTACCCCACGAATGTGACAGTAACGCACAGTATCAATTATATCGCTGTCATCAAAATTATCAGCATTTCGGCGCGCCGAAAACTGCTTTGCGCCAATATAAATGGCGTCTGCGCCGCTGCGCACTGCCGCCGCCAAGGACTCCGGACTGCCAACAGGCGATAAAATCTCGGGACAAAAAGCCATATCTTTCACCTACCTAAAATTAAAATGGAGCAGGTTTTCACCCACTCCAAGTATTATATATGATATTAAAGAAAATTTAAAGTGTTTTTTAATTTGCCAAAATAAAATCTGCAACATTTTTACCAAATCCGCCGTCGCCGTCCTGGGTTTCGGCTTCAACATAGGCGCAATGGTTGCCGTGCATTAGTTTGTATGTAATCTTGTCACCGTGACCAAAGTGCTTTAGTGTTGTCATAAGCAACTCAGTTTGCTCAAAGCGATTAAACATATCGTTATCTGACACAATAATAAGCATTGGGGGGTATTCTTTATCTATACCTACATAGTAAAGCGGCGCAGTCTCGTCAACGATTACACGTTTTCCGTCAATACCGCTTTTTTGAAGTATGTTAAAGTGCGCTGTAGGCTGACCTGCATCGTGCACAAAACCTGCAACGTCCATAACATTTATGTTGTGGCGACCGAGATATTCCTTATTAAAGCAAAGCAGTTGTGACATATAGCCGCCTGCCGAACTACCGCCAACGTATATACCTGTAGATTTACCGTAATTACCAATATTTTTAAACACCCAAGCTACCGACTCGGCAACGTCTAAAATAAATTCAGGGTACTTAGCCTCAGGGTACATACGGTAATTTACACTTATCGCCGCAATACCGCGGTTTGCTAAATACTCGCAAAAGAATTTAACGTCTGACTTATCGCCTGCCTGAATTCCACCTCCGTGAAAATAAACAAAGGTTTTAAACTCTTCACACTCGGGCAAATAAATATCTAAAAACTGTTTGGTTTCTTCACTATAACAAACATCAAGAAATTTTCTCATTTTAATCACCTCAACAAATCTTTATATAAATCATATCACTAAATAAGAAATTTGTAAAGTAATTATACAAAAAATCCCCTGCTTTTGCAGAGGATTTTGTTATTTATCTTTCATTTGCAAGGAAGAACAACGCTAATGTTCCGGGACCTGAGTGTGAACCGATTACCGGACCTACGTAGGTGGTAAGTTGCACGGTAGCGCCGCTGTTTTCTTTAATCATTTGTGCAAGAGTATTTGCATCGTCAATGCAGTCACCGTGCGAAATAAACACAACGCCATCTTTTTTATCGAGTGCAGTTTCTTTATATAAATCTGCGATTGCTTTAAGCGCCGCTTTACGACCGCGAACCTTTGAAACGCTGATAAGCTTACCGTTATTGTCCATCTTCATAACAGGTTTAATGTTAAGCATTCCACCAACAAGAGCTGTGGTAGCGCTGATACGTCCGCCTGCCTTTAAATATTTAAGGTCATCAACCGTAAACCAATGGCATACCTTTAACTTGGTATTTTCTGCAAAGTCTGCAAGCTCTTCCATAGAAGCGCCGCCGTTTTTCTTGTCAACCAAAAGTTTTACAAGCAAACCATAACCTGCAGAAGCGCAAAGCGAGTCAACAACCATAATCTTACTGCCTTCATACTGAGACATAATCTCTTCTGCAGCTTCACGAGCAAAGTTACATGTTGCTGAAAGACCCGATGAAAAACCAAGATACAAAATATCGTACCCCTCTTTTACAATTGTCTCAAATGCATCGCAAAACTTACCCATATTAGCGGCAGAGGTTTTAGGCTGCGCGCCGTCTCTCATTTTGTTATAAAACTCAGCTGCGGGTATCTCGTAGTCAGAATATTCTTTTGTATCGCCACTGAACACAAGGCTCAAGCTACAAAAGCGCACACCCCATTCATTTAACAAATCGCACGAAATATCACATGCCGAATCGACAAATATTACATAATCACGCATAAATAAAATACTCCTTTAAAATAAAAGAAATGTTATATTGCGAAAATCACAACGCTAATATTCTATAAGATAACCATAAAAAATACTATCTATTAAACAAAATTTAACTCCACTAAGTAAAATTTTAATTCTACTGAGAGTAGAATTCCTTTGTTCATGCGTGTTTCAAGGCGTAGATTAAGCAAAAATTAAGGGAATGATGTCAAACACCATTCCCTTAAAAACTTATTTTTTTGTAAAAGTGAACTGCTCATTTTCAAAATTGCAAATGATATTATCACCGTTTTTGATTGACAAATCAAGTATTTTTTCGCTAAGACTGTCTTCAATACTATTTTGAATTTCACGTCTCAAGGGTCTTGCGCCATATACAGCGTCAAAACCTTTTTGCGCAAGCGCTGTAAGAACGCTGTCGGTAAATTCAATTTTAATATTAAGATTTTCCAGTCGCTTTTTCAAATTATTAAGCATTTTATCTGCGACCTGTTTTATTTCATCTTGTGTCAACTTGCTAAAGACGATAATATCATCAACACGATTTAAAAATTCAGGACGAAAGGCTTCTTTTAACTGCTCTAATACACGGGACTTAATATTGCTTTCATCTCGCTCACT
The DNA here is from genome assembly GCA_017516965.1 of Clostridia bacterium. Classification (GTDB taxonomy): domain Bacteria; phylum Bacillota; class Clostridia; order Oscillospirales; family Acutalibacteraceae; genus UBA737. Next base: position 34,149 of record JAFXAP010000004.1, on the reverse strand, counting down.
CGCCTTTTCATCACCAAAACCAAACGACACCTTTTTATCGGTTATAATTCGCGCCCCGATATTAGAGGTCATAATAATTACCGTGTTTTTAAAATCGACACTTCTACCCTGTGAGTCGGTTAAAACACCGTCTTCAAGTATTTGAAGCAAAATATTAAACACATCGGGATGGGCTTTTTCTATTTCGTCAAAAAGCACTACCGAGTATGGATTGCGACGCACTTTTTCAGTAAGCTGACCGCCCTCATCAAAACCAACATATCCCGGAGGGGAACCCACAAGTCGAGAAACGGTGTGTTTTTCCATATACTCGGACATATCAAGGCGAATCATCATATTTTCACTACCAAACATTGCTTCTGCAAGCGCCTTGCAAAGTTCGGTTTTACCGACACCTGTAGGACCTAAAAATATGAAAGAACCTATTGGACGTTTGGGGTCTTTTAATCCCACTCGGCCTCTGCGGATTGCCTTTGACACAGCAGTTACTGCCTGTGACTGACCAATAAGACGCTGGTGCAAAACGTCTTCAAGTTTTAAAAGCCTTGCACTTTCCTCTTGTGTTAATTGTGTTACAGGAACACCAGTCCAAAGCGATATAATCTCGGCAATGTTTTGTTCGGTTACCTGACCTGAAGAGTGCGCGTTTTGGACGTTGTTTTGCTGTTTTATATCAGCAATTTTTTTACTAAGTTGTTTTTCTTTATCGCGAAGGTTTGCCGCGCGTTCAAACTCTTGCGAATTTATTGCATCTTCCTTTTCAGCCTGCAGTTCTGACAGCTGTTGTTCGGTTTGCTTTAATTCATCAGAAGGCTGACTTGACGAAAGTCTTACGCGGGAAGCCGCTTCATCAATAAGGTCGATTGCCTTATCAGGCAAAAAGCGGTCATTAATATATCTTGAAGAAAGTTTTACCGCCGCCTCAATAGCCTCATCGGTAATAACTACCTTATGATGCGCTTCGTATTTATCTTTTAATCCTTTAAGAATCAGTATGGCGTCATCTTCGTTAGGTTCGGCAACCATTACGGTCTGAAAACGACGTTCGAGCGCGGAATCCTTTTCAATATTTTTGCGATATTCACTAATGGTAGTAGCGCCAATAAGTTGAAAGTCACCTCTTGCGAGCGATGGTTTTAAAATATTTGCCGCATCGGTTGAGCCTTCGGCAGAGCCTGCGCCAATGATGGTGTGAATTTCGTCAATAAACAATATAATATCATCAGCATTTTTAACTTCATCTACTACAGATTTAATACGCTCTTCAAAATCGCCGCGATACTTAGTACCTGCTACCATACCCGTAAGGTCAAGGGTAAACAGTCTTTTACCAAGCAAGATATCGGGTACATTGCCATCAACAATACGCTGAGCCAACCCTTCGATAATTGCTGTTTTACCCACACCGGGTTCACCAATAAGACAAGGGTTGTTTTTTGTACGACGGCATAGTATTTGAATAATGCGCTCGACCTCGGTTTCTCTGCCGATTACGGGGTCAACCTTGCCCTTTCTCGCTTCGGCAGTTAAATCACGCGCAAATTTTTCTAAGTTTTCACTTTTTGATGATTTTGTTTGTTTATTGCCAACATTTTTATTATTGCTTATATCAGCAACGTCCTGAGGCTGTAGACCTGAAAATTCAAAGGTGTCTTGGGTAATTGATGATATATCAGTTCCAAGTTCTTTTAAAAATCTTATGGCAAAACTGTCTTTTTCACTCAATATTCCTATAAGTATATGCTCGGTACCAATGTATTTTTTACCCATATTTGCCGCAGTACGCATTGCAATTTCAATTACATTTTTTACACGCGGTGTAAAATAATCGGGTGAAAGTTTTGTTGGTGTACCTGTACCTATATTTTGGGCAATAAGCTCTTCTATCTTATCAGCGGTGACGTCAAACTTATTAAGCACGCTTGCGGCAACACCGCTACCTATTCTAAGTAGCCCTAACAATAAATGTTCACTACCAACATAGGTGTGTCCCATTCGACATGCCCCATTTATTGCCTGATTTAAGGCTTCATTAGCTTTTTCGGTAAATCCGTTAAAACTATATTTCAATTTTTAAAATCTCCTTTAAAGTAAATTTCTGACCATATTTGCGCGTTCAATATCACGTGAATCGGGCGACATTTCACCATACTTTTTCATAAGCATATATGGCTGTCCTTCAACTATAATTTGCATTGGTGGCGCAAAACAGTCTGCAACGCCCAGCGAAGCGCCCAAAAGCAAATCGCTTGCCCTGGTTAAAAGTTCGGCGCTTGTTAGTATTCTGGCGTTTTTTAATATTCCATAAGAACGCATGGCGCGATCCTCTATTTTTAGTATGTCAAGTTGCTCTCTTGATTCGGTTTCTTTTTTTATAAGCTGAGTGGCAATAATTTTAAGATTATCTATTGCGTTTTCTTCACTAATGCCAAGGGTTACCTGATTAGACACCTGATAAAGTGAAGCCAGCGCCTTTGTTCCTTCACCGTACATACCGCGAACGGTAAGACCTATTTTACTGATAGAATCAGCAAGTCCCCTAATTTCGCCCTTGCTTTCGGTAACGGGCAAATGCAACATAACCGAAGCACGTAAACCCGTTCCCAAATTTGTTGGGCACTCGGTCAAAAAGCCAATGCGGTTGTCAAAGGCAATATCTAACTTACTGCACAAAATCTTGTCTATGCTATTTGCTGTTTGGTAGGCGGATTCAAGACAAAGGTCACTAACAAGTACCTGAATTCTGATATGATCCTCTTCTCCTAACATTATGCAAATGCTTTCATCCTCTGAAATAATTATTGCCCTGTTTTGATAATTTAAAGCAAATCTTTTGCTGATAATATGTCGCTCTACCATAGCAAAACGCTCAATTTCAGGAACAGCATCCATAGAAATGTATTTTAATTTTTTTGCAATAGAGTCTTCGCTTTCTTCGATAGCCTTGCGAACTAAACTATTTACCTTTTCAAATTGCTCCGCTGTCATTTTTGAAGGAAACGGAATACCGTTTATATTTCTAGCCAGTCTTATTCGGGTGCTGATAGCTACAAAACTCTGGGCACTTACGGGGTTATACCAGCAACTCATAGCGCACCCTCCTTCAGTTTTTTGATTTCATCGCGAACAACTGCCGCCTGTTCATATTTTTCCTCGTTTATAAGTTGATTTAACTGCGCGCGAAGTTTGTTAAGTTTTTCTTGAACTTTATTTTGTTCGCAAGTATTTTTTTCAAGCGTTTTACCCATATGCTCGGTACTGCCGTGCACCCTTTTTATATATGGCAATAATTGTTCATAAAACACCGAATAACATTCCGCGCAACCACATTTACCACTCTCGGCAATATCTGAAAAACTAGAACCGCAACACTTACATCGTGTAACCTCGCTTTTCTTAAACTGGAAATTACTTTCCCCCAGCATTGAAGACAATAACTCTGAAAGGTTGTTGCTTTTTATATCGCCATATCCTTCTTTTGCTGCGCAAGAAGAGCAGATGTGTTTTTCATATATTTCTCCGTTAACAACCGTGCGAATATGTGTTGTTGCCGCATTCTTTCCGCAAATTTCACAAAGCATAAAATCAGTCCTCTCAGATTTGAACCAAAAGCATTTCTTTAAGCAGTGCCGCGCGTAAGCTGTCTTGTAAAATTACAGGCACACTGCGCATAACATTATTAGATAAAGCCGCATACATAACCTTTGCCGTATTTTTATCTATAAGTTCAGACTGCAAACAGTTTTCAATAACAATGCGTGCGCTCATCATATCAATTCTATCGCCTATAGAATTAATTATATGCATAAAGGCGGTAGATTTACGCATAACAACACGACTTATTCTTATATAGCCACCGCCTCCGCGACGGCTTTCAATAATGTAGCCGTGTTCAGGTGTAAAACGTGATGACAACACATAATTTATCTGACTTGGGGCGCAACCAATAAGGTTTGCAAAATCATTACGTTGTATTTCTGCCGTATTCTCTTCAGACTCGTTAAGCATACGTAATATTTCACTAGTTATTAAATCACTGATTTTCATTTACATATCCCCTTTTTGACTTTCTTTGACTTTATTATAAAACAAAGGTCAGTAAAAGTCAATAATTATTTTTTAAATATATTTGTAACACCATTTTATTTTTTTGCATAGTATGTGATGAAAGACAAAAAAGGAGGTCTTGATTATGTGTAATAATGGCTTTGGTGGTTGCGGTTGTACTTGGATTATCATCCTTATCCTCTTGTTCTGCTGCTGCGGTAACAACACAAACGACAACGGCTGCGGTTGCGGTTGCAACAATAACGGTTGCGGTTGCTAATTTAATCCATACAGCAAAAAAATGGGTGTCAATGCGACACCCATTTTTTTATATATCATTATTTTCTAGTGCAGATAGATATTCCCCTGCAGTAACTCCCGTACACTTTTTAAAAACACGGCAAAAATATGCAGGGTCATCAAAACCTGTCTCTATTGACACCTCAAGTATAGTCATGGTTTTTGTATTTAAAAGTTTTTTTGCATACTCAATTCGTCGCTCAATTCTATATTCTACAGGACTTTTTCCTGTATATTGATTGAACAACCTTCTGAACGTACTTTCACTTACGTTGCACATCTGGGCTATTTCTTTAATTGTTTTTTTGCTTTTTAAATCATTTTCTAAATGCGCTATTCCCTGTGCAATGGTGTTAAACCCAAGTGAATTTATGTTTTGCTGTCGCTCAGCATGACTTAAAATCGATAATAATTGATATACTACCGACTTAACCTTTGATAACGGTATTACCGCTAATGAGTAATTTTTCACCGCCTCGTAAAATAGCTCATTTATACGCACATTGCTTTCCTGTTTTAAAATACAAGGCTGTTCTGCTACGCAAAAATGTTCGCCATTTGATAAAGCTAAACTAAATTCTATAAGTATTGTAGACGGAATACTATCATCAACTTCAAAAAAATTGGTTTTATAAACAGAGCCTTCCGGTATATATACCAATGAACCTCTTGGCACCTTTAATTCTGTGTTATTAAAGCTATATATTGCCGAGCAACCACAAAAATACAATAAACCGCTTGTTCTTCTGGGTGTGGTCATTTTAAAATTAGTATTTTCCTTCCAAAATTGATTTATTGCAAAAATATCGCTCAAATTATAATCAAGTTCATAAAGCTTTAAAAATTCTATTTTTTCCATATACATCTCACCAAACACATATTAACACATAATTTTTTGTTTAGCAACAAATTTGAGCGAAAAGTACAACAAAAATGACGATACATCTATTGTATTTTGATAATTATTATTGTATAGTACAATTAAACTCGTGCAAAAAGGAGTATAATATGGATATTAAAAGAATTGGCATTATAGGCGTTGGCGGTATAGCGTGTGGTAGACACATTCCCGAACTTATTGATGTAAAGGACTGCAAAATTACTGCAATATGCGATATTGATGAAAATCGTCTTAAAACTGTAGGCGATAAACTTTACATTCCGGAAGAATTACGTTTTACTGATTACAATGATTTAATAAATTCACCTGATGTTGATGCTGTAGAAATATGTACTCCAAATCATTTGCATGTACCAATTGCAACCGCGGCAGTAAAGGCCGGCAAACCTGTTAATATTGAAAAACCGTTATCTATTAATCTTGCAGAATGTGAGCCACTTAAATGCGCACTTAAAGAAAATCCTGTTAAGAATATGATGAGCTTTACATATAGATTTATGCCCGCAATAAGATATGCCAAATGGTTACTTGACAAAGGTCTTATTGGCGATGTTATTAACGTAGATGTTCTATATATAAAAAACAGCGGATTTATAAAGGGCAGACGACTCGAGTGGCGTTTTGAAAAAGACAAGGCAGGCACAGGTGTTTTAGGTGACCTTGGTGTGCATTTAATTGATATGGCGGAGCTTCTTACAGGAAAAATAACCGCCGTAAGCGCTGTTACCGATATTGTCGTTAAGCAAAGGAAACGCCTTGATAGTGAAGAACTTGCTAACGTAGAAACCGATGACTATTGCAGCTTTATTTGTGATATGGAAAACGGCGCCAAAGGAAGTTTTGTTATTTCTCGCTGCGCTATAGGCCATCAAGGCACTGTAAAATTTGATGTTTTTGGTACAAAGGGTATAGTTTCTTTTGACCTTAATAACCCAAATGTTTTAAATGTTTGTTATGGCGAGGTTGACCTTGCTAACGAAAACATACACACCGTAGATGTACCACAGGAATTCTTTACCACTCAAGAAGCAGAATTTATAAAAATGCTACAGGGTGACAGTTATGATATTCTACCTACAATTGATGACGGCTTGCGCAGTCAAAAAATACTTGATTCTATATTGGAGTCAGCCGAAAAACGTTGCTGGATAGAAATTTGATATGATAGGTTATATATTTTTATTTATTACTGTTTTAATTGGCGTTTCAAAGGGATATTGCGGTAAAAAAACAAGCGAATTTATAAATGGCATTACAGATGGATTAATTTTACAATCAGTAAGAGTAATTTTGTGTGTTGTAATTGGCGGCTGTCTATTATTGTTTTCGCGAGATAATGTGCAAATTGATAAAATGGTTTTGTTTATATCATTTTTAAACGGTTTAGCCAACGCATCATTTCTGCTTAGTTGGCTTTTTGCTGTAAGAAGCGGCGCATATTTATTTGTAGATGTGTGTTTGACTGCCGGCGGAATACTTATTCCCTGTTTTGGCGGCGCAATATTTTTTGGCGGCAACATCACCATAATACAGTATATCGGCATCCTTATTATGATGGTAGCAGTCCTTGTAATGTGCGGGTACAATGCCACCGTTACAAACAAAAGATTGTCTTTTTCAAATATTTTGTTACTCTTGTGCGTTGCCTTTTCAAACGGTCTTATGGGATTTTGTGAAAAGTTTTTTGCATATCACACGCATATGGTAAACCTTAACTGCAGTACATCATTTTTTGGTCTTATAACATTTCTTTTTGCAGCATTATTATTAATTGTTTCGCTACCCATCGTTTGCAAAAAAAAGAATAGCACAGTAAAACAAAGTATTAAGGTCTTTCCTTTTAAAAAACTTTGGATTTATTTAATCTTAATTGCAGTTTTTCTTTACTTTAACACCTATTTTGGCACGTTAACAAATGCGTATATTAACAATACTGTATTGATATATCCATTAAAATTCGGAAGCAACCTTCTGCTTTCTGCTGTTATGGCGGCAATATTCTTTAAAGAAAAGATAAATCTTCGCAGTATAATCGGTATGATTTTGATTACCACCTCAATTATTTTGATAAATGTTATCTAATCCATAAACCAAAGGCTACTCAGCCTTTGGTTTTTTAGTACTTGACATTATAAAATATGTATGTTAAAATCTAAGTAACTGATTAGTTACTTAATTAGGAGGTGTTGTTTTGTCAAACGCATTACTACATTATAAAAACTTGCATCAGATACCCGAACTTTCAGAAAAAGAGTTTAAAACATCTGAATATATTGCAAACGCACTAAAAGAAATAGGTTACACACCACACATTGTTGGTGACACAGGTGTTTTTGCCGACCTTGTATCCGATGCCAGTTTACCCTGGTTACTTTTTCGCGCTGATATTGACGCACTACCTATTGAAGAAGACAGCGGTCTGCCCTACTCATCGCAAAACGACGGTGTTATGCACGCATGTGGTCACGACTCACACACCGCTATGCTTTTAGAGGCGGCTGAAAATTTGTATGGTAAAAAGCTACAACATAACATACGATTTTTATTCCAACCTGCAGAAGAGACCACAACCGGCGCTTCAAAGGTTATTGACAGCGTTATTCCTGAAAACCTGATCGCTTGTTTTGCTATGCACGTATGGCCACAAATTCCACTGGGTTGCGCTGTGACAAAGTCTGGTCCATTAATGGCGTCAAGCGACTTTTTCAAAATTAAGTTTTTTGGTAAGAGTTCACATTGTTCACAACAAGAAAAGGGCAATAACGCTTTGCTTTCAGCCGTGGATATGGTGAATGCCCTACCAAATATAAATAAAACAGCCACCAATGATGAAGCCTTGATTTTTTGCGGAAGTATTCATAGCGGAGCGCTACATAATATTGTACCCGACCTGTCAGAAATTTACGGAACAATCCGTACCTATTCAGTAGAGCATAGAAATGCTGTAAAAGAACTGCTGTCACAAGCCGCCCAAGATATTGCATTAAAATATGGCACAACCGCGCAAATTGACTATGATGGCGGTTGCCCTCCTGTATATAATGATGAAAAAATTGTTATAACACTTGTTAACAACTTTGACCTATCTAATAATGTAACGCCAACACTCGCCGGCGAAGACTTTTCACTTTTTAGCGACTATGCGCCTTCCTGTATGCTTTGGCTTGGAATTGGTGATACTCCCCCACTTCATAATGAAAAATTTTATGTACCAAATGAAATCTTGCCAATAGGTGTAAAACTTTGGTGTAAAATTGCAAGCCACAACTGGAAGGAGGATTTATCTTGAAAGAAAGAAATCCTCAAAAAAGCAGACTTGCAATTTTAACTGCTGCTGAAAATGAGTTTGCGCAAAAAGGTTTTTGGGGTGCTCGTGTTGATGAAATAGCAAATGCCGCAAATATCAACAAACGAATGATTTATGCCTATTTTGGTGATAAGCAAGAGTTATACAATCAAGTTCTATTAAATACCTATTCAAAAATGGAAGAGGTCGAAGTACAACTTGAAAAGCAAAAGCTAATTGGTAAAGAATTGGTAGAAAAAATCATTTCAACCTATTTTGATTTTCTTTACAGCAACCCAAACTTTGTAAATATTCTTATGTGGGAAAATCTTAACAAAGGCGAAAATTTAAAAAGACTTGAAAGTTCTATGATAGAGCGCCATACTATTCAGTATTTTATAAGTTCTATAGAAGATGGCAAGAAAAATGGTGTTTTCAGCAAAGATATTGACTCATATCAGGTTGTTTTATCTATGATTACTACCTGTTTTGCTAATTTTTCAAACCAATATACGCTATCAAAAATTTTTCACACCGACCTTACCGATAAAGAAATAATCGAAGAAAGAAAACAACACACAATCAATTTAATTTTATCATATATGACAAAGGAGAATTAAAATGAATACTATCAAATGGAACGACCAGATGCTAAACGAACTGCTCACTACACCATCAGACGCGCTTGTCAGCGATATTGCTAAAATAGACGGTGATATTATGGTGCTTGGCGCGGGCGGTAAAATGGGCCCCGACATTTGCACTATTGCCGCAAAAGCAATAAAGAAAGCCGGTATTAATAAAAAAGTTTATGCCGTTTCACGTTTTTCTGATAAAGATCTCATAGCAAAATTAGAATCAGTTGGCGTTACGGTTATATGCGCCGACCTGCTTAAAGACGGAGCGCTTGAATCACTTCCCGACTGTGAAAACATCATCTTTATGGCGGGTAGAAAGTTCGGTACCGACGGCAGCGAATATCTTACCTGGGGTATGAATAGTTGGCTCCCTTGTATGACTGCTAAAAGATTTTCAAGTTCTAAAATAGTAGTATTTTCAAGCGGTAACCTTTATCCAAAGGTTGCTACATGCAGCGGTGGCGTTACCGAAGATGTAAAACCACAGCCTGTTGGTGAATACCCAATGTCTTGTCTTGCCCGTGAACGTGCATTTGAATATGCTGCAAAAGCGCTTGGCACCAGCGTTTGCATTATGCGTCTTAATTACGCAATCGATTTGCAATATGGCGTACTACATGATATTGCTCAATCAATTTTGGCAGGCACACCAATCAATCTCGCCGCAATGCCCAGTTTTAACTGCATTTGGCAAAAGGATGCAAATGAGGCCGCTATCAGACTTTTGCTTCACACAAGCCCTGAAATGAACATTGTAAACGTTACAGGACCTGAAACAGCAGGTGTTAAGGTAACTGCGCAAAAACTTGCCGAGCTACTCGAAAAAGAGGTAACCTTTGCAGGTGAAGAGGCCGAAACCGCATATCTTAACAACGCAGGTAAAATGTTTAGTATGTTTGGTTACCCAACAGTAAGCCTTGATACACTTATTAAATGGCAGGCAGAATGGCTGTTACAGGGTGGCAAAAGCCTTGGCAAACCAACACATTTTGAAGAAAGAGACGGTAAATACTAATGAATAGACACGAAAAAGCACTTGAAATTTTACATAGTGGTACGGTTATTCCTGCAATTCCACTTGCCCTTGATGAAAACCGTAAATTTGATGCAAAAACACAGGCGCGTATGGTGCGCTACTATATGCATGCAGGTTCAGGCGGTGTTGCGGCCGCTGTTCACAGCACACAGTTTGAAATTCGCGACCCCGAGCACAATCTTTTCCGTCCTGTGCTTGAATCGGTTATAGCTGAAATGGAAAAATTTGAACGTGAAACGGGTAAAGTTTTAGTTCGTATTTCGGGTGTTTGCGGCGGTACCGAGCAGGCTTGCCGCGAAGCTGAACTAACCAAAGAATTAGGATTCGATGCTGTACTGTTAAGCCCAGGCGGCCTTAACGACTGGAGTGAAGAACAGCTCTTGGAGCGCACACGCGCAGTAGCCAAAGTTATGCCTGTTATTGGTTTTTATTTACAAGAAGCAGTTGGCGGACGTAAACTTTCAAAAGAATATTGGACAAAACTTGCCGATATACCAAACGTGGTAGCAATAAAATGCGCTTGTTTTGACCGTTATCGCACCCAAGACCTTGTAAAAGGCGTTATGCTTTCAAAACGCGCTGATGATGTAGCGCTTTACACAGGTAATGACGACCATATAGTTATGGACCTACTCACACCCTTTAACCACGATGGCAAAACTAAATATTTTGTAGGTGGTCTTTTAGGTCAATGGTCGGTATGGACCAACCGCGCCGTAGAAATTTTTGAACGTTGTCGTAAGTGTCGTGAAAGCGGCACAATAGATGCTTCGCTTCTTACAATTGCCGAACATCTTACCGAAGCTAACGGCGCTGTTTTTGACGTAGCAAACCGTTTTGCAGGTTGCATTCCCGGTCTTCACTACGTTCTAAAAAAACAAGGTCTTATGACTAGCCTACACTGCCTTAACCCTAACGAAGTATTATCAGACGGTCAGGCAGAAGAGATTGATAGACTATGGCAGGCATATCCCGAGGTTGCCGACGATGATTTTGTTAAATCATTTGTTGCAAAAGACAGTATTTAAAAATCAAAACCACTCACACATGTGGGTGGTTTTTCTTTTATACATTAAAACAAAAAAGCCTGACAGTTTACACTGTCAGGCTTTATGTATGAAATTAGTTATTTTCAAAGAATTTCAAAACTGAACCGAAGTTATCTTCTTCCTCGTCATCATTTGTGTTGCCAAGAAGAATGCCAAGGTCGTTGCTCTTTTCAGCCTTTTTATCATCGCCAAGACCGGTTGCAACAACGGTAACACGAATAGTGTCTTCAATGCTTTCATCAATCTGAGCGCCCCAAATGATTGTAGCATCGGGATGAGCCATTTCAGAAATAATGGTTGAAGCCTGTGTAACCTCATCAAGAGTGATATCTTCAGAACCGATAATGCTGATGATAACACCGCGAGCGTTGTCCATAGAGGTTTCGATAAGAGGACTTGTAATAGCCATACGAGCAGCCTGCTCTGCCTTATCACGACCTGTAGCAACGCCAACACCCATATGAGCATAGCCAGCGTCAGCCATAATAGCTTTAACGTCAGCAAAGTCAAGGTTAACAAGTGCTGTAACGTTGATAAGTTCAGAAATGCTTGATACACCCTGACGAAGAACGTCATCAGCAATGTTGAACGCATTTTTGAATGTAATTTTCTGTTCTGATACAAACTGAAGTCTTTCATTAGGAATAACAATAAGGCTATCAACCTGCTCACCAAGAGCTGCTATACCTGCCTCAGCCTGTGCCATACGCTTTTTACCCTCAAAGTTAAAGGGCTTAGTTACGATACCAACTGTAAGAATACCAAGTTCTTTAGCAATTGCTGCAACAACAGGAGCTGCACCTGTACCGGTACCGCCACCCATACCTGCGGTAATAAATATCATATCCGCGCTGCGAATAGCTGCTGCAATTTCGTCGCGTGATTCTTCTGCTGCAGTACGGCCGTTATCAGGATTACCACCTGCACCCATACCTGCTGATGATTTTTCACCAATTTGAATTTTTTGATCGGCTTTTGAAAGGAAAAGGGCTGCTTTATCGGTATTGATAGCAATAAATTCAACACCGCGAACACCTGCAGCAACCATGCGGTTAACAGCGTTACCGCCGCCGCCGCCTACACCGACAACCTTAATTTGAACTACATTTTCCATCTCTTCTGCTACTTCGAATGGCATTTTAAAATTCCTCCGTCTTTATATAATATAGAAATACGCATTAATACATGTATATATTATCATATGTTAAAACAAATTTCAATACTTTTTCTTACAAAATTGTAACTTTTTTTATTCTTTTTGTTCTACAAAGCTTCCCTGGCTTTTTTGGGGAGTCCACATACTCAAATCTATCTTACCTTTTCGGTTTGATATACTTTCAATCATACTTGATAAATGAGCAATTTTTTCTGTTATATATTTACTGTCGCCTATTATAACTTCAAACCTATTATCAACAAAAATTTTAATTTGCAACATACTTGTCACATCAATTTTGTCAATATTTACTTGCTTTTGGCGCAAAGTCGTAATCAACTCTCCGATAAGTTTTTCCTCGGCCGAATTTTTATAAACAGCTTTTTCACCAACACTACCCTCAATACCGCTTGTAATAATCTCAAAAACGTTTTTTGGGGTTTTGGGTTGCTCTTTTAATATATAACCGTTTTCACTTAAAATAAAGTTGCTCTTGCCCGATGTAAAGTAAGCATATTCCTTAGCATCGGTAATTGTAAGAATAATTTTATCAGGCAAATTGCGTTTGATTTTTACACTGTCAACATAAGGTAATTTTTTTCTTATTCTATTTTCAATTTCCTTTTCACTGATTACCAGCAAATTATCATCTTTTGTAATTCCGGCAGCATCATATATCTCCGCTTTAGAGTAAATCTTACTACCAGAGGTGCTTATATGTTTAATATTAAAAAATATTGTAAAGCACATAACAACAAGCGCAATCAATGCAATAATTATAAAAATAATAAATGCAGCCTTTAGCTGTCTTTTTCGCGCTTGTTTTTGACGCTGTGCACGACGTTTATTTACCTCTGATTGCATTGAATTCACTTCCTATAACGTAACTTTTATATCTGCCCCTAAATTTTGCAAACATTCATCAAAATTTTCATACCCACGATTTATGTGATAGATATCGCTTATAACACTTTTACCCTGCGCCGCCAAAGCCGCCACAACCAATGCCGCGCCGCCTCTTAGATCTGTGCATCTACAGGGCGCTCCAGAAAGTGACTTTACGCCTTCAATTATGGCTATTTTCCCCTCTGTTTTAACATTTGCGCCAAAGCGTTTTAATTCATCTATATAACGAAAACGATTTTCAAAAATATTTTCAATCATTATAGATGTACCCTTTGCGCGACATAGCATAGTAAGTATTAATGGACCGGCATCGGTGGGAAAACCGGGATATATTGTAGTTCTTATACAAGAAACACGGTTAAGCTTTTCAGGTGCAATAAAATGAATACTGTTTTTACTGCATTTTATTAAACAACCGCATTCTTCAAATACAGCATTAATTGCTGTAAGATGAGACGGAACTACATTGTTTAATAAAATTTCTCCACCCGTTATAGCCGCTGCCGACATATAACTTGCCGCAACAATTCTATCGGGTAATACTGCGTGTGTGCAACCACTAAGTTCAGGAACACCAATAATCTTAATTTTGGCATTTCCTGCGCCTTGAATTTTTGCACCACATGAATTTAAAAACTGAGCCAAATCACAAATTTCGGGTTCTTTTGCGGCATTATGAATTACCGTTGTACCCTTTGCGGTTACCGCCGCCAAAATAATGTTTTCGGTAGCGCCAACACTAGCAAAAGACAGGTTAATTTCTGTACCAAAAAGTCCGTTAGGCGCACTGAATTCTATTAAGCCGTGACTTTCGTTTATAACAGCGCCTAACTTCTTTAATGATGATATATGCAAATCAATAGGTCTGGGACCCAGTTCACAGCCACCGGGGCTGCTTATTACAGCGTTTCCGCATTTGCCAAGTATTGCGCCTAAAAAAATTATAGACGAGCGCATTTCGCGCATAAGCTCATCAGGAATATAACTGCAATGCAAGGTGCTTGTGTTAACCTTTACGGTATTTTTGTTCACTTCACACTGACAGCCTAAATGCCTCAAAATATTAACCGAAGCATTTACATCAGAAAGCTGTGGGCAATTATGTAACACACAAGTACCGCGGCACAGTACAGTTGCCGCAAGAATAGGCAATGCGCTGTTTTTGGCACCTTGAATATCAATTTTTCCGCGTAATTTTTTACCACCGTTAACTACATATTTTGACATTATAAATCCTCCCAAAGAGAAAACTTTTACAATGTCATATTATGCAATTTAATTTTTTTTGCTAATAATCTTAGTTTTTGTTATATAATCGCATCACAATTTGATAAATTCTATCATTTGCATCGATTATTGCGCCGTTGCGCGCTGCATCAGCCATTTTTGCAAGACGCGATTTATCTTGGGTGAGTTGTGATACAACATCTATAAGTTTTTGAGCGGTCAACTCTTTTTCTTCAATTATTTCTGCCGCACCGATTCGTTTTAACGTCATAGCATTATGAAACTGATGATTTTCAGCAACGTATGGCGAGGGAATAAGTATTGCGGGTTTGCCGCAAGCAAGTAATTCGCTAAGGGTAATCGCACCTGCTCGACACACAATAAGGTCTGCTGCCGCCATACATACATCCATATCCTTGATGTATTCCCTTACATCAATCTTATCAGATAATGAAATCTCACTAAGTGTCGCATTAAAATCAGCAAAACCTGACTTACCTGTACCGTGAATATGATAAAACCTATCGGTACCATTATGCCACTTAATAAAACCTGACACAGCCTCATTAATTTTTGCCGCGCCCAAAGAACCACCAAAAGACAATATGAGCACACTGTCATTGTCAATGCCCAATTTTTTACGCGCGTTTTCACGCGTCATATTTAAAAGCTCTGTTCTTACAGGATTACCTGTTATATGAGGTTTTTTATTTAATTTTAAATACTTTTGAGCCTCGGGCATAGCAAGCATAACCTCATCAACATAAGGGGCCAACATTTTTGTTGTTACACCTGGGAACGCGTTTTGTTCGTGTATAGCAGTTTTTATTCCAAGTTTAGCCGCCTGTCTAAGCACGGGACCACTTACATAGCCACCCGTTCCGATAACAACATCAGGCTCGATTTCTTTTAAAATTTTCTTTGCTGCTACTGAAGACGTAACCGCTTTACAAACAGCAGAAATGTTTTTACCAATGCTTTCAAGTGACAAAGAGCGTTGAAAGCCTGCAACAGAAATTGTTCTAAAATTATAGCCCGCTTCGGGAACGAGTTTTGACTCTAACTTATCGGGTGTTCCGATATAACTTATATGAGCATCGGGATGTTTTTCTCTTATATAACTTGCAATAGCCAGTGCAGGATTTATATGTCCTGCAGTACCACCACCTGCAAAAAGAATATGCATAAACTAGCCTCCCCTATTATTTATCGACATTTGAACCACGCGATACCGAAAGTACTATACCCATTTCAGCCAATAAAATAAGTAGTGATGTACCGCCATAACTAAAGAATGGCAAACCGATACCGGTGTTAGGAATGGTGTTTGTAACAACCCATATATTAAGTAGCGCCTGAAGACCTACCTGGAAGGTAAGACCTAATGCTAACATAGAGCCAAACTTATCTTTTGCGCGCATAGCAATTGTAAATCCGCGCCATACAAGAAGTGCAAAAAGTCCAATAATAATGATTGCGCCTATAAGACCCAATTCTTCGCAAACTATTGAAAAAATAAAGTCATTATGTGGTTCGGGAACCCATAGATATTTTTGACGTGATTGACCAATTCCCCTACCAAGTATTCCGCCAGAGCCAATTGCCAACAATGACTGAATGGTCTGAAAGCCCGCGCCGGTGGCATCTGCCCAAGGGTCAAGCCAATACTTAATTCGGTCAGCACCATAGCTGATAAAACCTGTAGATTGGGTAACTATAACTGCAACAACTGCGCCTACAGCAGAAATAACACCTGCCGCTACTAATTTACCACTAAGTCCACCCACATAAATCAAAACAACACCGATTGCCGCAATTAATATTGTAGCAGAAAGATGCGGTTCTAAAACTACAAGACCGCACGTAACACCTAAAATTCCAAACAATATAAGCAAAAACTTACCGTTTTTCATTAGTTTTTGATTTGCCGATATAAGTGTTGAAAAAAGTATTATAATCGAAAATTTTGCAAATTCGGACGGCTGAAATGAAATCGGTCCAATAACAAACCACCGCTTTACACTCATACCGCTCACCATTGGCGGTAATACCAACAGCACAAGCAAAATTAGTGACGTTCCCAAAAATACAATCCAACTTACTTTTTGCCAGAAATGATAATTAATGCACGAAAATA
This sequence comes from Clostridia bacterium, assembly GCA_017516965.1. Taxonomy (GTDB): domain Bacteria; phylum Bacillota; class Clostridia; order Oscillospirales; family Acutalibacteraceae; genus UBA737. The sequence continues at coordinate 17,466 of JAFXAP010000004.1, read as the reverse complement.
TGAACATTAAAAGCAAACCACCGCCGGCAAAAAGCGCCTGTTTTACAATAAATTTATAACTGCTGTTGTAATACTCAAGTGAATAGGCATAACTTGCCGAAAAGAGCATAACAAGACCTACAGTAAGTAAAATAAGTATCAGAGATAGGAAGGTAATATCGAGTTTTCCTGTTTGAAACACACCGTTTTTTTGTTTTTTTGAATTTGCTTTTGCCATTACTACCTTCCTCCTTTTCTAGTAAATTTAAATATTAAATATTACGGTTAATAATGCAATAACACAACCAATTAATGCTATGAATGAAAATAACAATACAACGTTTTGTTCACTAAAACCACTCATCTCAAAATGATGATGAAGCGGTGCCATTTTAAACAAACGTTTTTTAGTTAATTTAAAATATGCTACCTGCAACATTACTGAAATTGCTTCAATAAAATAAACGCAACCCATAACAAGCAGTAAAATCGGACGTTCAATTCCAAAAGATAATGCTACAACCATACCGCCCAAAAACATTGAACCGGTATCACCCATAAACACCTTGGCAGGTTTGGCATTCCATACCACAAATCCTGCGCATGAGCCTGCAAGCGCTGCAGAAAGGCTGTTTATAGCGTCAAAACTTCTGGTATCTGAGGACAAACTTGCCGATGCCAACATAAAAGCACAAGCAACAACCAATGTAACGCTTGAAGCCAAGCCATCAAGACCGTCGGTAAGATTAACCGCATTGGTAAAGCCATAAATAAACATAAGCGCTATAGGCCAAAACAACAGACCAAAGCCTTTAACAATAGAAACTTCACCAATAAATGGTATATATGTTTCACTCATTCCGTTTATAGCAAGTGTCGCAAGGTATGCGGCGGCAACAAGCAGTTGCAAAAATGTTTTTTGTTTTGCTGTAAGTCCAAGATTTTGTTTTTTAACAACCTTTATATAATCATCAAAAAATCCTATTGCGCACATACCCAAGGACATTACAATACCTGCTAACAATATGGCAAGTTTTTTGGGGTCTTTCATTTCAAGCGCATAACCGCCATTTGTAAAAAATGAAAAAGTAAACCCTAAAACCATAGCAACCAGAACGCCGGCAACCATCATAACGCCGCCCATGGTTGGTGTTCCCTGCTTATCTTTATGCCATTTTGGACCTTCTTCAAGAATAGTTTGCCCAAACTTAAGTTTTCTAAGATATGGTATAACAATAAATCCTAATAAGGAAGTTACTGCAAATGATATAATTGCAACAATTACTGCGGTAAAATCTTTCATAATTTCCCCCTCTTAAAAATCCTGAATTTTAAAGCAAATCAAGCGCTTCACACACAATTTCACGCTCATCAAGATGTATTGTGCCTGTATTTAGTATCTGATATGTTTCGTGACCTTTGCCCGCCAAAACAATAATGTCTCCCGGAAGCGCTATCGAAACGGCATATTTTATTGCTTCGACACGGTTTTCAATCACCTTTACCGGTGTTGACGCACCTTGAGTTCCCTCAAGAATATCTTTTATTATCATTTCAGGGTCCTCACTACGAGGATTATCACTTGTTACAATTACGTAGTCGGCATATCTTACCGCTATTTTACCCATAATGGGTCGTTTTGTTTTATCGCGGTCACCGCCGCAACCAAAAAGCGCAATAACACGGTTCTTTTCGCAATCTCTAAAGGTTTTTAAAATATTTTTAAGACCGTCAGGAGTGTGCGCATAGTCAATAATTACAGTAAAATCACGACCTGTAGGAACCGACTCTGCCCTGCCCTTGATACCCTTTATTGATTCAATAGCAGTGGCTACCGTGTTAATGGGAAAACCTAGTTCCAGTGCGCAAATTGCGGCGCACATTGAATTATAAACACTGAATTTACCACCTGTGTTAAATTTGATATGATTTAATATATCATTGCTTACAAGCTCATATTCTACACTGGCAGGTAGGTATTTCACAGCTTTAGCACTATAAGTTGAACTATCACCCAAAGAATATGAAACGATTTTGCAATCAAGTTCTTTTATTAGTTCTTCGTAGTATTCATCATCAGCATTAACAACTGCTGTTTTGCACATTTTAAACAGTTTTTTCTTAGCATCTAAATAGTTTTCCATAGTGATATGGTAATCAAGATGATCTTGTGTAAGATTGGTAAAAACCGCAACATCAAAACACAGGTTGCATACGCGTTTTTGGTCAAGCGCGTGTGAAGAAACCTCCATAACCACGTAGTCGCAACCTTTTTCTTTCATCAAGGCAAACAAACGGTTGAGTTCATAAACACCCGGTGTGGTATTTTTGGTTTCAATTACCTCGTCACCAATCATATTTTGAATGGTTCCTATAAGACCAACCTTGTGACCTGCAGATTCAAGTATAGCTTTTATCATATAGGTTATTGACGTTTTACCGTTTGTGCCGGTAACACCTATAAGTTTAAGCGAACGCGAAGGATTATTAAACCATTTTGCACACATATCGGCATAGGTCTCGCGAGTGTCTGATACAACAATTTCGTTATCAACATTCATCTTTTGTTCGGTTATAACCACCACTGCGCCTTGCGCCGCCGCGTTTTTGGCATATTTATGGCCATCATCGGTTACGCCCTTTATACAAACAAAGGCAAAGCCCTGCTTTATCTCGCGCGAATCACTGGTTATACCCTTGATTTCAATGTCAGATAAATTGCCGCAAACGTCAGGCAAAAGGTCTTTTAATAGCATTTTTTACTCCTTTTTTACTGTTGGGTAGCATTGGTTTGTGTTCTTTCTTCTTCGGTTGATTCCCTTTCGGCCATATCGGCTGAGGCTTCATCACGGAAATATACTGTAACAATCTGTCCTAATGATACTTTTTCTCCAGCCTTTATATCTTGCGCATATGATAAAACTTCATTTGAAGATACATTGCCTGAAAACTTAATATTTACGCCCGCATCAGCTGCAGCGGAGTTAGCCTCGGCAGCAGTAAGCCCAACCAAATTAGGAACTGATACTGTTTGTGATTCACTTTCTTCAGCATATAAAATCACCATACCGCCGTTGTAAACCGAACTACCTGCCTCGGGTAGTTGTTTTACCACTTTGTTGCCGTTACCAATAACTTTATATGATAATTTGAGGCTGTTTATCTTTGTTTTTGCTGCTGCTATTTCATCACCTGTTACATCAGGTACCGAAACAGAAATCTTTTTAAGTTCTTCTTCGGTATATTGTGGTTCAAAACCAAGATAAGGTAAAACGTCTGCCATAATTTTTGAACCGACAGGGGCTGAAATTAATCCGCCGTAATAGTTAGCGCCCGTAGGCTCATCTAACATTACAAAAACTGCAATTTCGGGGTCATCAATCGGCGCTATACCTACATATGAACCGATATAGAGATGTGAATTACCGGTAGCTAAAATTTTAGCCATTTTTTGTGAAGTACCTGTTTTACCGCCCACTCTATAACCTGCAACAATACCGTTTTTTGCGCCGTTTTGTACTACATATTCCAGCATTGTTCTCATTGTGGCGGAGGTGGTTTCCGAAATAACTTGCCTGCGGTTTTCGTTAGAAAAACTTTCAACCACGTTTTTATCACTGTCAATTATTTTTTCAACAAGATGCGGCTTTACAGCATAACCGCCGTTAACCGATGTTGCCGCAAGACTAATCATTTGAATAGGTGTAATATTAAACGTTTGACCAAAAGAGGAAGATGCAAGTTCGGTAGGGCCCATATCCTCTTCCTTATGGTAATATGGTGTTGCTTCACCCGGAAGGTCAATGCCTGTTTTACCGATAAGATTAAACGCTTTAAAATATTTGTTAAAGGCTGTGCTGCCCATTAACTGTCCAATTTGTATAAAAGCGGGGTTACAAGAGTTTGAAATTGACTGAGCTAAGGTTTGTGTGCCGTGACCACCTTTCTTGTCGTGACAATGGTAGGTGTTTCCTGCAACAACGTAATTGTGGTTACAGGTAAAAGTGCTGTTTTGGGTTATTAAATCTTCTTCTAAAGCGGCTGATGCCGTAAAGATTTTAAAAACGGAACCCGGTTCATAGGTATCAGAAACCGCTTTGTTTCGCCATTGGCGGTTTAAAAGTTCGCTACGTTTTTCACTTTTTTCTTTTTCATCGGTTATAGAATCAACTATCGCCTGGTCTTCAGCAGATAAAGTAAACGGTTGATTTGGATTAAAGTCTCCGCTTACCGCCATACCAAGTATAGCGCCGGTGTTTACGTTCATTGCAATAACTGCGCCACGCTCTTCGACTTGCTCTTGCTCTACTGCAATATCTAAATACTTTTCGCAAACATACTGAACGTAAGAGTCGATTGTGAGTACCAAAGAATTACCTTTTTTTGCCTCTTCAACCTTTTCATAGCTAAAACGCATATCAGTTCCCTTGGCATTTTTTGCCGCAACAACACGACCTGCTACGCCTGTAAGTTCGTTATCATAATAGCTTTCAAGTCCTGCGAGACCCTGATTGTCATCACCAACAAAGCCTAAAACGGTTGATGCTAACGTATCATTAGGATAATAACGTTTTGTAGTTTCATCAAGACCGATATAGCTTGCAATTTCAAGGTCTTTATTATCTAAAATAAACTGTCTAATTTTATCAACGGTTTTTTGTTCTATTTTCTTTTTAACGATAACGTAGTATGAATTCTTTTGTGTCATTTCATATATGTCTTCATATTTCATTTCAAGCAAAGAGGAAAGCCCCTCTGCAATAACCCTACGCACGTTATCAGCGGCGGTTTTATCACTAAGTTTATTTATACCGTTAGGTGTTAAATAAACTGTCCACGCAGGCGAACTTGTAGCGAGCAAATTCATACTGCTATCATAAATATCGCCGCGCGGCGCCGAAATCAAGCTGTCATAAAGCTGCTGTTCAGACGCTTTTGCCTGATATTCTTCACCCTTAAAAATCATTATATTAACAAGGCTACCCGTAGAAACTAAAGTAAGCGATAAAATTACAATGACCATAACAATAAACGTTCTTTTAAACATTTGCATATTAGGTTTCACTGACATTTTTCATCGCCTCCTTAGTGTCAAACTATGCTCGAAAACGAGAGTCGGATTTTTCCGCAACTCTCGTATTCATTGTTAACATTATATTATATATTTTATTAAAAAATCACATTATTCGCAAGGGATTTCTACAGTTTTTCCATTTTTTGTTACTGCAGTGTTTTTATCATTTACTCTAATGTATTTTACCTGGTCCTTGTCCATTTTTTGCATACCAATCTGAGCGGCTTCAAGCTCGATGTTTGAATATGAAATTACGCGCTCCAGTTCAACCTCAAGCGCGGTCTTTTTGCTCTCGAGTGTATTTATTTCAGATTTTACATCATTTATTTTTGAGTTTACCTCATTTATTTGAAGTCTTAAAAAGATGTTTCCGCACATTGCCGCTAAAACAAAAACCGATGCCATAACTGCAAAGGCCGATGCCGATGCACGTCTTACTGCGCGTTTTTTGGCTCTGGTGCGTGTTTTGCTTTGTGGCAATTTAACAATATTATTTTTTCTAACCGGTTCTGCTGAACGCGGCATAAACATCTCAAAATCGTACGCTAGACTGTCGTTATAATATTTTAAATTGTCCACCGTATTTCCTCCATCCTTTTATTTGAAACTTAAATTACAATTTTACAATTGCGCGTAATTTTGCACTTCTGCTGCGTTGGTTAACCTCTAACTCCTCTTTTGATGCTGTAACAGGCTTTCTGAACCTTAGTTCCCCTTTTGGTTTGTTACCGCAAACACAAACGGGAAAATCAGGCGGACAGGTGCAGCCTGTGCAGTATTTTTTAAAACGGAGTTTAACAATTCTATCCTCAAGTGAATGGAATGTTATTATCGAAAGCACACCACCGGGATTTAACATATCAAAAGCTGTATCGAGTACGCGTTCTAAACTTCCGAGTTCATCGTTTACAGCAATTCTAAGCGCCTGAAAACATTTTCTTGCGGGATTGCCGTCTCTACGCGCAGCCGCCGGATAGCACGAGGCTATGATATCAGCAAGCTGTGTTGTGGTTTCTATTCTTTTTTCTTGTCGCTCACTTACGATTCGATTTGCAATTTTATAGGCAAATTTTTCTTCCGCATAGTCACGAAAGATTTTTGTAAGTTCATCAACCGATAAATCGTTTACCAAATCAGCGGCAGTTATACCACTTTGACTCATTCGCATATCAAGTGGTGCTTCATATTTGTAAGAAAAACCTCTGTCACCGTTATCTAACTGATAAGATGAAACGCCCAAATCAAGCAAAATGCCGTCAACCTTATAAATTCCCAATTCATTGGCGGCTAACTTCATTTCAGAAAAATTACACTGCACAACCGTTGCGTTGTAATCTTTTAGACGCTCACTTGCAGTAGCAACTGCGTCGGGGTCGCGGTCAAGCGCAATCAGCCGACCTGTTGTAAGTCGCTTTGCAATCTCACTTGAGTGACCTGCGCCACCTGCTGTGCCGTCAATATATATGCCGTCGGGTTTAATATTTAATGAATCAATTGTCTCGTTAAGAAGTACAGAAATATGTTTGAATTCCATAGCTTAAAAATCAAGTTCGTTAACAATAGCAGCAATAGATTCGGGAGTGTAGTCTGAATTTTCTTTCTGCCAGAGTTCTTTATTCCATATTTCGAGATTGGTGTCAACACCAATGATGTGCGCTTCACCTTCAAGTGAAGCAAATTCACGAAGCGCTTGCGGAATAAGTATTCTACCCTGAGAATCAAACTCTACCTCAAATGCGCCTTCGTAAAGGTAACGTTTTACAACGCTTGATTTTGCAGATGGCAGATTGCCGATTTTTTCAACAAGCGCTGCCCACTGCTCGTTTGAATAAACACACAAACAGTTTTTACCAAAAATACCCTTGGCAATCATAAATGTTTCGCCAAAAGCGTCACGCAGTTTTGCAGGTATGGCAATTCTGCCCTTTTTATCTATTGTATGGTCGTATCCGCCATAAAGCATAATTGCCACCTCGCTTTCACCACTTTTGTACACTTTTATGGATTTTTGATACACTTTTCACCACTTAAATGTATTATAGTACCACAAAAGAAAAAAATCAAGACTTTTTTCATAAAAAATGAAAAAAATCTCGATTTTTACATATTGCATATAAAACTATATTTAAAATTGATATTTTAAACAAAAAACTGCACCGCTGTTGCGGTGCAGCCATTTGAGTACCTTAGTTACAAATTGTAAGTTCGGTATCCTTATCAAAGATGTGAATCTTGCTAGGTTCAAGAGCAATCTTGATCTTGTCGCCAGGACGAGCTGTGTTGGTAGGAGCAACGCGAGCGTTGATTGTCTGACCTTCACAATTCATATAAAGGTAGGTTTCAGCACCCATAAGTTCGGTTACTTCAACGTCTGCCTCTACAATACCGTCTGGGTTTGCAGCAAGTAAGTCTTCTTCATTGTGAACGTGCTCAGGACGAACACCAATGATAACTTCTTTATCGATATAAGGAACGAGAGCATCGTTCTTGTTCTTTTCTGCAGGAAGCTTAATCTTAAACTTAACGCCTGCGCGAGTTTTGGTATCTTCTGAACCGAATTCAGCAAAGAAGTCGTTACCTTCTTTAAGAATCTTAGCCTCGATAAAGTTCATCTGAGGTGAACCGATAAAGCCTGCAACGAAGAGGTTGCAAGGATAGAGGTAAAGATTCTGTGGGGTGTCAACCTGCTGAATAATACCGCTCTTCATAACAACGATACGGGTAGCCATTGTCATAGCTTCGGTCTGGTCATGGGTAACGTAGATAAAGGTTGTACCCAAACGCTGATGAAGTTTTGAAATTTCGGTACGCATCTGCGCACGAAGTTTAGCGTCCAAGTTTGAAAGAGGTTCGTCAAGCAGGAATACCTTAGGTTCACGAACAATAGCACGACCAAGTGCTACACGCTGACGCTGACCACCTGACAAAGCCTTTGGCTTACGCTCAAGAAGATGAGCTATGTCAAGAATGCGAGCAGCTTCTTCAACACGGCGCTTGATTTCATCCTTCGGTGTTTTACGAAGTTTAAGACCAAATGCCATATTATCAAAAACTGTCATATGTGGATAAAGTGCGTAGTTCTGGAAAACCATCGCAATGTCACGATCTTTTGGTGCTACGTCGTTTACAAGACGATCGCCAATGTAAACTTCACCCTCTGAAATTTCTTCAAGACCTGCAACCATACGAAGAGTTGTAGATTTACCGCAACCTGAAGGACCAACGAAAACGATGAATTCCTTGTCCTTAATTTCAAGGTTGAAGTCAGTTACCGCGGTTACGCCACCGGGGTATCTTTTGTAAACGTTGCGTAGAGATAAACTTGCCATAAAAATGGACCTCCTAATGAATTTGCTAATTTACCTTGTTATTATAACAAACTTTTCTACTAAATGCTATAACTATTTCATACAATGTTTTTTTCACACTTTTGGTAAAAGTATCTAACCTTTTGCACTTATTTATGCAAAATAGCACTTTCCAGTTCTTCTTTTGTCATTTCAATACATTCGCCGCTTTTTAAACTTTCAGGCAAATACAGTTTTCCTATTGCTTCGCGGTGCAATGCGTTTACCCCAAGAGATACCGTACCAAACATTCTTTTAATTTGATGATACTTACCTTCGGTAATTATTATACGGGCAACATTTTGTGATATACGCTGGAGCGTTGCCGGGCGACAAGGTGTTCCATCGGCAAGAATAACGCCCTCTTTAAACCTTGTTATTATATCGTCATTTATATCGCCGTCAAGGGTAGCAATATATGACTTTGATATTGCTTTTTTAGGTGAAATGCAATTATGAGCAAACACACCATCATCGGTTATAAGCAGTAAGCCTGTAGTGTCTTTATCCAATCTGCCAACCGGCGCTAAATTTTGGCGTTTGATGTGTTCGGGCACAAGGTCAACCACAGTTTTTCGCGACTTGTCGGTTGCGGCCGATAAAACACCGGCAGGTTTGTTCATAAGTATATATACATATTCTTTAAACCCAATTTTTTCGCCGTTGTAGCTTATTTCATCATTACTCGCATCAACTGCAAAGGCAATATCGCGCTGAACCGTTCCGTTAACGGTAGCCTGTCCGCGATGAATGCCTGTGCGTACAACACTTCTTGAAAGAATTAATTGATTAGAAATAAATTTATCAAGTCTTTGTTTTTTCAAGTTATCACCTGTTTTAAAGGTAGCATATATCCGCCAAGCGCTGTTGAAGAGATATCGCCGCCGATAATTTTATTGTTATACACCATCAAATTTACTACACTTTCCCCTGCACTGTTTTGCACGGGATTAATTTGATATGTATATATTGTTACTTGGCAACCCTTATATAAAGAAAGGTCATACCCTGCTGATTTTTGCATATCATTATAGTTATTATAAACGTCATAAAAGACTTCAGGTATTGTTACCGTTTTGGTATCGGGTTGATTTGATAATAAAACGCAACCCAGAGACTTAATAAAATCTACCCTGTCGGAATTATTTTTTGCATTAAAACCGGTATTATTTACAGCATAAATTTCACTAAAAATAAAACCCATACAAAAAAGTAAGGATAACATTACCAAAAATCCTTTTTTGGTAAAAATAACATATGCTCTCATTCAAAATCACCCCATAGATTTTATGAGGTGATTTAAAATTTTATACTATTATACATACTGCGTGCGCAGAAATACCACTGCCGTCCCCCGTAAAACCGAGGTTTTCTTCGGTGGTGGCCTTTACATTTACCTGCGACACATCAACACCGCAATCATCTGCAATATTTTTACGCATAGTATCGATATAATCTTTTAGTTTAGGTTTTTGGGCTATAACTGTGCAATCAACGTTACCAACTTTGTACCCTTTATCGTTTATAAGTTTTACAACGTGACGCAAAAGTTTTCGCGAATCGGCATCTTTAAATGCGGGGTCGGTATCGGGAAAATGTTTTCCTATATCTCCAAGAGCCGCAGCGCCTAACAGCGCATCGCTTACAGCGTGAAGCAATACATCGGCATCAGAGTGACCTATCAAACCTTTTTCATAAGGAATAGTCACTCCGCCTAAAATCAGTTTACGCTCAAAGACCAAGCGGTGAACATCGTAACCGTGACCTATTCTCATATCTCGCGTTCCCCTTTCACCAGACTTTCGGCAATAGCAATATCATCGGGTGTTGTAATTTTAATATTTTTACTACTGCCAATTATCGCCTTAACGCTATACCCTGCCGCTTCCATAACCGAAGCATCATCAGTAAGGCTTTCAACATCGGTTAACGCTTCACAAGCTGATACGTATTTTTTTACGTCAACACCTTGAGGTGTTTGCGCTGAATATAGCCGACTGCGGTCAATGGTTGCAGTAACAAAACCATCGTCAGAAAGTTGTTTTACAGTATCGTTTATTTTGCAAACGCAAAGAGCCGCATCAAAATTTTGAAGTGAAGTTGCCACTTCGCTTATTGTGCCTGCATCAACAAAGGGACGAGCACCGTCGTGAATTAAAACTTTTTTATCGCTAACATCAAGACGCGCAATACCATTCATAACCGATTTATGTCTATTGGCTCCGCCTTCGACAATATCGGTAAGTTTAGATATCATATATTTTTCGCAAATCAATTGCATCTGAGATATGCTGTCTTTTGCAGTTACAATTATAATTTTTGAAATATCGGCGCAAGATTCAAAAGCCATTAAAGTGCGTGCGATAACCGGAACGCCTAAAATAGGCATAAACTGTTTGTTTATGCCCTGCATTCTGGTAGAGCTACCTGCGGCAACAATTATGGCAGGTATTGCCGTATCATTTTTTTTGCAAATATCATACTGTAATTCAACTTGTGTTTTATTCATTTTAAATTCCTTAAAAAAAGCCGCACCTTTCCGTATGGTTACGAAATCGGCACGGCATTTTATTTAAATATTATTCAGCGTCCTCGCCGCAGCAATCACAGTCACAATCATCATCGCAATCGCAATCACAGTCAAAATCAAACTCTAAATGTGTGCCACAGTTGGGGCAATCAATGCTTTCCTGTTCGAGCATTTCCATATCAAGATAGATGATATCGTTGCAAGAAGGACATTCAACCTCGTAAAGATCATCATCGTCACAGCAGTCGCAATCATCTTCGCAGCAATCGCAATCACAATCGTCATCACCGTAAACAACGTCTTCTAAAGAAGCAAGGTCCTCGTCTACAGCGTCGATTTGTTCGCTCATATCATCACAAGCATCTTCAATATCGCAAATTTCTTCGGTAATGTCGCCCAAAAGATCAACAATAGCGGCAATAATTTTACCCTCTTTGCTGTTTGTGTCGAGCTCAAGACCGTCTGCAAGACCTTTTATATAAGCAATTTTTTCACAAATATCCATTGTGTATTTCCTCCGTTAAAAAAATTATGCGCGTTCCATATACTCGCCTGTACGAGTATCGATACGAATAACCTCACCCTCGTTAATAAAGAGAGGTACGCGAATTTCGCAACCTGTTTCAACTGTTGCAGGTTTGGTAGCGTTGGTAGCAGTGTTGCCTGCAAAACCGGGTTCGGTAGCGGTAACGGTAAGCTCAACAAATGTTGGTGGCTCTACGCCAAAAACCTTACCCTTGTATGACAAGATTTTGCATACCATATTTTCTTTAACAAACTTAAAGTTATCGCTCATTTCTGATGCGTTGATAGGAACAAGTTCATATGTTTCCTGATCCATAAAATAGTAAAGATCGCCATCCTGATATGAATATTCCATATCTTTACGCTCAATATAAGCTGTTGGGAATTTAGCGGTTGGGTTATATGATTTTTCAATAACTGCGCCTGTAATAACATTCTTGGTCTTTGTTCTTACAAAAGCAGCACCCTTACCCGGTTTTACGTGTTGAAATTCAACAACCTGCAAAACCTGTCCATCCTCTTCAAAAGTAACGCCATTTCTAAAATCACCGGCACTAACCATTTTTAATTTCCTCCATAAAAAACAATTTTGTTAAATAACTTAACATACACACTATATTTTATATCTTTTTATGTGTTTTGTCAAGAAAATTATACCATACGACTCCCTATTTCTTTAACCATGTTCGCGGCGAAAGCATAATAATCATTGGGAATATTTCAAGTCGTCCAAGCAACATAGCAAACGATAAAATTATTTTTGAAAAATCAGTATATGCACTATAGTTTGATGCTGGACCGACAGCCTCAAAACCTGGACCTACGTTATTAAAGCATGCAGCTACCGCTGAAAAATTGGTTTCTAAACCAAATGGTTCAAATGCAATAAGCAAAAACATTGCAAAAAAGCATATCATATAAATCACAAAATACATACATACGCTATTGAGCGTAGAGTCTTCTATAGGTTTGCCTTCAAACTGAATTTTAGCAACCGAACGAGGATGAAGCAACCTTCGTAGTTCTCTTCCAACAGATTTGAAAAGCATTACGATGCGTGAAACCTTTAATCCACCTGCAGTCGAACCTGCGCAAGCACCTGAAAACATAAGCAACAGCAATATTGCCTTTGAAAGTCCAGGCCACACATTAAAATCGGTTGTGGCAAAGCCCGTAGTAGAAACTATTGATGCTACCTGAAACACCGAAGCACGAAGTGAAACAGCAAAATTTTTATAAATAGGCATTATATTTATTGTAACTAAAGCTATGCTCGAAAAAACAATCAATATATAGTACCATAATTCACTACTCTTAAGTGCCGTTCGAATTCGGCGCAGTAACAATAAATAATATATGTTAAAATTGACACCAAATATCAACATAAATATAGCAATAACCCACTGGCAATATGGATTATATGAAGCAATGCTGTCTGCCTTAATACCAAAACCGCCTGTGCCGGCAGTGCCGAATGTATGCACAAGGCTATCAAACAGCGGCATTCCACCAACACGTAACAGCAACACCTGTAAAGCAGTAAGAAAAATATAAATAAGATACAATATTTTTGCAGTATCCTTAACGCGCGGCACAAGTTTACCGATGATTGGACCGGGCATTTCGGCGCGCATTATGTGTATTGAACGGTCGGTAAAATTTGGTATGATAGCCATCACAAACACAAGCACACCCATACCGCCTATCCAATGGGTAAAACTACGCCAAAATAACATACTGCGACTCATAGACTCTACATCGCTAAGTATTGACGCGCCTGTAGTCGTAAAACCACTAACTGTTTCAAAAATGGCGTCTACATAGGATGGTATTTCACGGGTTATTACAAAAGGTAAAGCGCCTACCACAGCCATCATTATCCAAGCGCATGCAGTAATTACAAAACCGTCTTTTGCATATATTACCCTGTTTTTAGTTCTGGTCACAAGTGATATTAAAAAACCTAAAAGCAACGAACCTAACGCTGTAACAGCAAATGCTAACAGCTGTTTTGTTTCACCGTAAACAACTGCAACGACAGCCGGTACCAATAAAAGCAAAGCTGTTATTTGAAGCAGTCTGCCAATTGTTCTAAAAACCATTCTCTTGTTCATATGACTACCTCAAAATATCGGAAAGATCGTTCATTTTTTCCTCACCGGATTTTGCAATAACAACAATTTTATCTCCGGCAATAATCTCATCAAGACCTGTTGGAACAAATGCCTTTCTTTTTCTAATAATACCTGCAATAAGCACATCTTTTTTGAGTTTCATTTCTTTAAGAGGTATGTGCTGACCCTTAAAATCTGACTGCACGTTAAATTCCAACGCTTCTACCGCGCCGTCCATTAATTTATACATTGTTTCAACATTACTTCCCAGTGAATTCTGAAGTGCGCGAGCATATCTTGTAATTACATTAGATACCGCTTTTTTTTGCGACACAATAGAGTCAAGTCCTAATTTTTCAGCCATATTTGCAAGTTCATTGCGATTAACCTTGGCAACAACACGCGGAACATTTTGTGACTGAGCAAAGAAAGATATGAGGATGTTTTCTTCATCTATACCGGTAAGTGAAACAAACGCGTCAACCGATCTTATTCCCTCTTCTAACAAAACTTCTTGTTCGGCGCCATTTCCATTTATGATAACTGCATCGGGTAACTTTTCTGCAAACTCGTTGCATCTTTCAATATCTTTATCAATAATAGTAACTTCCGAACCTGAACGCAAAAGCATTTTTGCAAGATAAAAACTTGTAGTAGTTGCGCCTAAAATCATAACTGATTTAGACTGCTTCTTAGCGATACCAAGCAATTTAAGCAATTTTTGAATTTCGGTAAAGTTTGCTGTAAGGCATATATGATCACCACATTTAAGCACAAAATTACCGTCAGGAATATACACCTCTTCTCCGCGTTTTACAACAGAAATCAAAAAGTTTAAATTATATTTTTTTCTTAGTTCAATAAGGCTCATACCGTCAAGGTGTGACCCTTCTTTCAGCAATAACTCTATCATTGAAAAATTGCGTCTTGAAAATGTTTCTATATTTAATGCTGCGGGTAGCTTTAATATATTGAAAATTTCCAATGCCGCCAATAATTCAGGATTTATTGTAAGAGATATATCAAGATACTGCTTTACCTGCGCCATACGTTTATCATTAAACTCAGGATTGCGCACACGAGCAACTGTGTATGCGGCGCCCATCTTTTTGGCAATGAAGCAGATAAGCATATTTATTTCATCGGAATCTGTAACGGCAATTAACAACTCAGCGTTAGAAACCTGAGCTTCATTTAATGTGTCATTATCAACGGCATTACCGCAAACGCACATAACATCATAGATGTTACTTATTTCATCTATAACCTTTTGGTCACGGTCAACAACTGTTATGTCGTGGCCTTCTCCCTCAAGATTTTCGATTAGTGTTTCGCCTATTTTTCCGCCGCCCACAATTATTATTTTCATCTTACTACCCCGCCTTTGTACATTAACTTTTTTATTATACTACATATATATTAATATTTCCACTACTTTTTTTTGCATTGACATAAATAAAAGCTGAGGTTATAATAATCATTGCTAAAATAAATTACTATTGGTGATTGTAAATGAAAAAAAACAAAAAGACAGCAATCATTATTATTTCGATTATTCTTGCAATTATATTGCTGCTTGTTGGCACATTTTTTATTATAACTGCTGTTGGTAAGCATCAATTTCACAAGGATGACACTCACGTATCTGCTGACGGTGTAACAATAGAGGACGAAGATGTAGTAACATATAATGGCAATAGGTATGTTTTAAACAAAAACATTGTAAGTATTTTGGTAATGGGAATTGACCGTGATGATTTGAATCAAAATTTAGGCAGCGGTAATAATGGTCATGCCGACGTTATTTTTGTAGCGACTATTGACACCAAAACTAAAAAGGCTTGTATTATACCTATTTCAAGGGAAACAATGGTTGATATTAATCAATACGCTGATAATGGCCAGTTTATTGGTTCAAAACGCGAACAACTATGCCTTGCATATGCTTACGGAAATTCTACCGAGAAATGCAGTCGAAATGTTATGACATCTGTAAGACGACTGCTTTATGGTATAAATATAAACGCTTTTGTTACTTTGGAAATGGTTGGAGTTGAAGAATTGACCAATATTGTAGGCGGAATTGAAGTTACTTGTCTCGAAAATATAGAAACGAAACGACTAATGGCTACCAAAGGACAAAAACTTCAATTAAAAGGAAAACAAGCCACTGCATATATAAAATATCGTGGCGATGATACCGAAGCAAACGCTCGCCGTATGCAGCGTCAAAAACAATTTTTATCAGCCCTTATGAATAAAACAGGCAATGCCGTTTTAAACGATTTTTCAAAACTTGGAAAAATTTATAATACACTATCTCCCTATTATAAAACCAACGTAACCTTTGCCCAAGTAACCTATCTTGCGCAAAACTGCCTAACTAAAAACTTTGGAGATTCATTAGAATATAAAACTATAGAAGGCACTCTCACGCAAGGCGAACAATGGGTTGAATTTGAACCAAATGAAGACTCGGTGCTTCAAACAGTTATAGATGTTTTTTATACACCTGTAGAATAAGCAAAAAAAGCACTCACCAAGGGAGACACTCCGTAAGGACGTTAATTTCACAATTACAACTTAATAAAAATAACGGGGCAAGGAGAATTCTCTCCTTGCCCCGTTTGCTGTGTTATTTGGCTTTTACATACTTGTAAGTAGACCAACCGGAATAATACTTGGTTTTTCCAACAGTTTTATAGGTTCTGACTCTTACATAGTATGTCTTTTTGGCACTCAAACTCTTTAAAGTATATTTCGTAGTCTTATAACTCGAAATGGTTTTAGTTTTTGCATTGGTAAACTTTTTTGAGGTTGAGTACTGAATTTGATATCCGGTAACTTGTGTGGATTTCTTGGTAATCGCTACTGTGATACTCTTCTTGCCAGCGGTAAGTTTTGACACTGTCGTCTTGGCAGGGTTGATCTTGAAGGTCAGTGTTTTTGTACCACTGTACTTGCCAATCATTTTAATGGTAACTTTATAAGTTCCCACGTTCTTTCTGCCACTTGCATAGGACACCGTATAGTCGGTGTTCTTTTTGAGTGTCTTTCCTGCAGAATCTTTTACAGTAACGCTGGGCGTTTTCACCTTGCCGTTGTAGGTGTAAGTTGTCGTAGACAACTTGAAGGTCTTTGCATACTTGATAGCGGTATTGCTCGCTACCTTGCCACATACTGTACATTTCTTAACAATGCTACCGTTTTTCGATAAGGTTGCTTTAGTGGTGGTTGTTTTATAAGTGTGAGTAATGGTTCTGGTTGCACTACATACATTACACTTGGTGTCACAGTTGTTAGAGTAAGTATGTTTTATCGTGCGCTTTGCACTACAGTAGTTACAGGTGGTATCACAATTGTTAGAATACTTATGAGCACCTACTGTTCGAGTTTTACCGCAAACATTACAAGACTTGTCGCAGTTGTTGCTGTAAGTATGGGTAATCGTTCTGGTTGCTTTGCATATATTGCAAGAAGTATCGCAAGAATTATTGTATGTGTGCGGCACAGGGTTTGGTCTTATCCACTCACATTCATCACAAGTAGTATCACAAATTTTAGAATATGAGTGCTCATTGCAAGTATTATAATGCCAGACAGCATTCTCAATTATTTCGTTGTCACCATTAAAAGAGATGCCATTTCTGTCGGTTTCTGTTCCGCTAAACCATACATTGCTCAAATTTATACAATTAGCAAAAGCTGCAAAATCAACCGTGAGAACATTACCCCGTATAATCACAGAAGATAAGCGAGAGCAACCATGGAATGCATCATATCCAATTGTAACAACACTATCCGGAATATCCACTGTTATAAGACTTGTGCAACCTTCGAATGCTTCTGCTCCAATACGGGTTACACTATTTGGTATATTGATCACCTTTAAAGCCG